>NZ_MBSO01000040.1 GCF_001695835.1 Ensifer sp. LC11
AACGATCGAAGACACCTGGCGACACATCGGCTCGCTCGTCGCAACCATCCAACCCGGCGAATGCAGCAATTACTTCGCAAACGCCGGCTACGCTTCCGTCAAAACATGAAACGCTCTAGTGGAGAAATACATGAAGTAGTTCAAAGTACTTCAACGACCTTTACGCTTCTGATGAGATGCGCAGCGTCGTGGGGGGAATGCAGGGAAAGTGGGGCGCACCCGGGCGAATGCCTTGCGCTAACGTTGAAGCCGGTCAGTGACTTAGATCGGTTACCGGAATCAAAATGCGATCGCCTTGAATCACCTTTGCAGGAGGCTTACTCAAGCTCCGAACGATCACCGCCAAAGGATTCAAACGACTCGCGAATTATCCCACGTGAGGCGGTATTGCCGGCGGGCGGTCTAACGTGCGCTTGAGCCTTTGCCGACAGCTTTAGTCTAGCGAGATAAGCTTAACAAAAGGCTGCCTCGCTTGTTTCCGAAGCCCGTCATGGCGTCGCGGCTCGCCTTGCGGCCATGCAGCCGTCGCATGGCGTCGCTATTCTTGGGCAACAATCCACTGTGCGGGTTCCGTTCAAGCCGGAATCGCTGCAATCTACGGTCGGATTCGTGTGGGCTCGGTGCATTCCCCGATGGTTGCCTGTCGGTTCGAAAGTCCGACATTCATTTGCCATTCAGCCTCGTTCGGTTATTGCTTCTGCCATGATGCTTCCCAAGTCGAAAGTGCGTTCATGTCTTCACCAGTGATCATAGCCGCGCTTGCTGCAGGCCTTGCGGGCTTCAGCCCGCCTGCGATCAGCGTGCCGTCGGATATTGTCGTTCGTGTGGCCGGCGATTGCAGCGCTGCCGCTGCACAGGTCGTTGCCGACACCGGCGGCGAACTGCTGTCGGCGCAGCCGACGTCCGATGGTCAGTGCGTGATCACTGTGCTCGTTCCTGGCAATGGCGGGAGACCGAAAAAGGTGACCGTCAAGGTACCGATGTAAGCTATCCCTATGGCGCCGCGCGTCTTGACCAGACGGGCAAGGGTTGCTGTAGCGCTTTGAATGGCTGCATGTTTTATCCTGACATGGGCTAGGATCTAACGAATATGCAGCAGGGATGGCCGCGAGAGGAAGAAAAGACGAATGCGCATTCTGATTGTCGAGGACGACGCCAACTTGAACCGGCAGCTCGCCGAGGTGCTGAAGGAGGCCGGCTATGTCGTCGACCAGGCCTATGATGGCGAGGAAGGGCACTATCTCGGCGATGCCGAGCCCTATGACGCCGTGATCCTCGACATCGGCCTGCCGGCGATGGACGGCATCACCGTTCTCGAAAAATGGCGTGGCGACGGCAAGACCATGCCAGTGCTGATCCTGACAGCACGCGACCGCTGGAGCGACAAGGTCGCTGGCATCGATGCGGGTGCCGACGATTATGTTGCCAAGCCTTTCCACGTCGAAGAAGTTTTGGCCCGCATCCGCGCCCTGATCCGGCGCGCCGCCGGCCACGCGAGCTCGGAAATCGTCTGCGGACCTGTGCGCCTGGATACCAAGGGGTCCAAGGCGACCGTCGACGGCGTGGCGCTGAAGCTCACCTCGCACGAGTTCCGGCTTCTGTCCTATCTCATGCATCACATGGGTCAGGTCGTTTCACGCACCGAGCTGGTCGAGCATATGTACGACCAGGATTTCGATCGCGATTCCAACACGATCGAGGTGTTCATCGGCCGGCTGCGCAAGAAGATCGGCAATGACCTGATCGAAACGGTGCGCGGTCTCGGGTACCGAATGCAAGCGCCGGGCAATGGCAATTAGATCGCTCACAGCCCGCGTATTGGCGGTTTCCACCGTCTGGGCGGTCGTCGCCCTGGTCGTGATCGGCGTGGTCATTTCCGAGCTTTACCGCCAGGGCTCCGAGCGCGGTTTCAAGGATCTGCTGCGGGCGCAACTTTTCAACGTCGTCAACTCGATCTCCGTCAACGAGAAGACGGTGCTGTCAGGCAGTCCTCAGCTTGGCGACCTTCGCTTCTCGCAGCCGCAGACCGGCTGGTACTGGATCGTCGATCCGATTGGCGAGTTCGACACGCCACCCCTGATCTCGACCTCGCTCGGCAACGGAAAGCTGCCGATTGCCAGCGTCGACGAGGTGCCCTTCGATACCGGCTATGTCCGGTTCTACACCACCAAGGATCCATTCGATAACGAGGTCGAAGTCTCCGAAACCGAGGTCGTGCTCGATATCCAGGGGCACACGGCGCGGTTTCGTGTGGCCGGCAACCGCGACGTGTTGGAAGCCGACATCAACCGCTTTACCCGCAACCTCACGATTGCGCTCTCGATTTTCGGTCTCGGCGGCCTTGGAGTGAACGCGTTGACGATCCTCTTCGGCCTGAGGCCGCTCGACGAGGTGCGCCGTTCGCTGGAGAAGATCCGCGCCGGCGAGAGCGAACGCCTCGACGGTGCCTTTCCGCGCGAGATCCAGCCGCTTGCCAACGAGGTCAACGCCCTGATCGACAGCAACCGTCGTATCATCGAGCGTGCCCGCATGCAGGTCGGTAATCTCGCGCATTCGCTTAAGACGCCGATCGCCGTGCTGCTCAACGAAGCCCGAGTTCTGGAGGCATCGCACGGCGAGCTGGTACGCACCCAGGTTGATGCCATGCAGACGCAGGTTCAATCCTATCTCAGCCGCGCGCGCATAGCAGCGCAGCGGGAATCGGTCTTGGCAAGGACGGAGGCCCAGCCGGCGCTGGAGCGCCTTGTCCGCGTCATGCGCAAGCTCAATCCGGAAAAGCAGGTTCATCTCTCCATCAACCCGCCGGGATTGGTTCTTGCCATGGAGCTGCAGGATGTCGAGGAGACCGTCGGCAACCTGCTTGAAAATGCCGCCCGCCACGCCCGTGGCGAAGTGTGGCTGAACGTCCGGCCAGCGCCGAACGAGGTTCATGCCAAGGAGCCCGGCCGGCAATGGATCGTGCTTGATGTCGATGACGACGGTCCGGGGCTTAATCCCGACCAGATTGCGCTGGCGATGAAGCGCGGCAAACGGCTCGACGAAAGCAAGCCCGGGACCGGGCTTGGGCTCTCGATCGTCAGCGAGATCGTGCGCGAGTATCAAGGCAGCCTCACCCTGTCGCGACGGGACGAAGGAGGCTTGCGCGCGGAACTCGTTTTGCCGGCCGCTGTTTAGGTCGGGATGAGGAAAGCGGACCCAAAATTATCGTGATTTAGGTGTCACACCCATGCTTGAAAATGTCACACGGGCAGGGGCCCGCCGTTGCCTCGGCAGGCGGGGGATGCCAAAAGAAAATCAAAGACAAGTCGTCATTTGGCCCGAATGGAACGGGCTCGGGAATGCGGCTTCGGATAGGATGGTTGAGTGTCGCGGATCATGAGGAACCAGGCAGAAATGACACGGGCTTTTGTTGCCGGCGGCAGGATCGCGGTGATCGCGTCGGCCGTCGCCCTTGCCGGATGCGGCACGACGGGCAGCAAGGGCGCCGTTGCAAGCCTCGGTTCGACGGCCACGCGCGGTGCCTCGTCGACGGCCTATATCGCAGCACTCCAGGGCGGCGTGATCGGGCGCCTCGCTGATCTCGACATCGGCACCTCCGATCGCCAGCGGGCTCTGGAGGCAGAGTACCGCGCGCTCGAAGCAGCTCCCGGTGGTCAGCCGGTGACGTGGGACGGACGCGGCGTCAGCGGTTCCGTCGTCGCTGCTGCTCCCTATCAGGTCGGGTCGCAAAACTGCCGCCAGTACAGCCACACCGTGACCGTCAAGGGGCAACCAAAGACGGCCCGAGGTGCGGCCTGCCGCAATTCGGACGGCAGTTGGACGCCGCTCTGACCTGAGCGTGGTCTTTCGGGGCGTCTGAGGCGCGTCGTTACGGCTCAAGTAGCCGTTGCGGCGAAACGCCTCAAATCTCCGTCATGACGGGTTTTCGAGTTGGAATGGCATGGGGGCCATAGTATTGAGCGTCCATGTTGTTCTGGATCCTCGTTGCCATCCTGACGGCGGCTGTCGCCGCCGTGCTTATCCTCCCGCTGCTGCGGGCAGGGGAAGTTCCATCGTCTCCTCACAGCCACGACGTCGAGGTCTATCGCGATCAGCTCGACGAGCTCAAGCGTGACCAGGACAGTGGCCTAATCGGCAGCGACGACGCCGAGCTCGCGCGCGCTGAAGTGGCGCGCCGGCTGTTGGCGGCGGGAGAGAGCGACCGCAACGTCGCGCCGGCCGGTTCGCCACGGCGCGGCGTCAACCGCGTGGCTCAGGTCTTCGTGCTGCTCTGTCTTCCCGCCGTCGGGCTCTGTCTTTACTTGCTGACGGGGAGCCCGGGCGTGCCGGCGCAACCGCTCGCAGCCAGGCTTGCCGATCCCAATACCGACATCAACATCCTGATCGCCAAGGCCGAAAACCATCTGGCCGTGAAACCGGATGACGGCGCCGGCTGGGATCTGCTCGCACCGATCTACATGCGCACCGGTCGCGTAGAGGATGCGGTCGATGCCTATGACCGCGCGATCCGCCTGCTTGGGCCGACACCGGCACGCCTTGGCGGATATGCCGAGGCGCTGGTCGTGCAGTCCGACGGGCTTGTCACGACGAAGGCACAGGAGGCGCTTCGGCAGGCACTGTCGCTCGATCCCAATGATCCACGCTCGGAATTCTACCTTGCGCTTGGGCTCAAGCAGGAGGGCAAGAAGGCGGAGGCGCTGACGGCGTTCAACAGGCTGGCCGCAACATCTCCCGCGGACGCGCCCTGGCTGCCGCTGGTCAAGCAGCACGTCGCCGAACTGACGGGTGGCGGCGCCGGCAGCGGTGCAGCGCCCGGCAATCCCAGTGCCGAGGATGTCGCAGCCGCAGACAGCATGAGCGCTGGCGACCGCCAGGAAATGATCCGCGGCATGGTCGAAAGCCTGGAAAGCCGGCTGAAGGAAAACCCTGACAACCTCGAAGGCTGGGCGCGCCTGATCCGTTCCCATGTTGTCCTCGATCAACGAGACAAGGCCGCAGCGGCGCTAAAGGAAGGTCTGAAGGCGTTCCCGGCCAACGGCGATGGCGGCAAGCAGTTGTTGGCGCTTGCGCATGAACTGGGGATTGCGACCGACGGAGTGACGCAATGACGCGCAAACAGAAAAGACTGGCGATCATCGGCGGCGGTGTCGGTTTCCTCGTTCTGGCGGCTTTCCTTGTCATGTTCGCCTTCAGCCAGGCGATCGCCTATTTCTACGTGCCGAGCGATCTGGCTAAAGCGGATGTCCCCCCGGGGACCCGCATCCGCCTTGGCGGTGTGGTCGAGGCCGGTTCGGTCAAGCGCGGCGACGGCAAGACCGTCACTTTCACCGTGACCGATACGCTGAGCGGCGTGCCGGTCACCTATACCGGCATTCTGCCTGATCTCTTCCGGGAAGGGCAGGGCGTGGTGACCGAAGGGACCTTCGTCGCCGGGAGCTCGGTCTTCGTGGCCGATTCAGTGCTCGCCAAGCATGATGAGACCTATATGCCCAAGGATGTCGCCGATCGCTTGAAAGCCCAGGGCGTCGAGCTCAGCGGGAAGGAAACCATTCGATGATCATCGAGCTCGGACACTATGCGCTGGTTCTGGCGCTGGCGACGGCGGTCATCCAGGCGGCCTTGCCGATCCTCGGTGCGCGGCTGAACGATCGCGGGCTGATGGAACTGGCGTCGAGCGCTGCAGTCGCCTGCTTCCTGCTTGTCGCCTTCGCCTTTGCCGTCCTCACCTTCGCCTATGTGACCTCGGACTTTTCGGTGCGCAACGTCTGGGAAAATTCCCATTCGCTGAAGCCGCTGATTTACAAGATCTCCGGCGTCTGGGGAAACCATGAAGGCTCGATGCTGCTCTGGCTGCTGATCCTCACGTTCTTCTCGGCGCTGGTCGCCGCCTTCGGGCGCAACCTGCCGGAGACGCTGAAAGCGAACGTGCTCGCGGTCCAGGCCTGGATCGCTTCGGCCTTTGCCCTTTTCATTCTCCTGACGTCGAACCCGTTTGCGCGCCTCATCCCGGCGCCCGGCGAAGGCAAGGACCTGAACCCGATCCTCCAGGATGTCGGTCTCGCCATCCATCCGCCGCTGCTTTACCTCGGCTATGTCGGCTTCTCCGTCTGCTTCTCCTTTGCGATTGCCGCTTTGATCGAGGGCCGGATCGATGCCGCCTGGGCGCGCTGGGTGCGCCCGTGGACGCTTGCCGCCTGGACGTTTCTTACTGCCGGCATTTCCATGGGCTCCTACTGGGCCTACTACGAACTCGGCTGGGGCGGCTGGTGGTTCTGGGATCCGGTCGAAAACGCCTCCTTCATGCCCTGGCTTGCCGGCACTGCGCTCCTGCATTCGGCGCTCGTCATGGAGAAGCGCGAGGCGCTGAAGATCTGGACGGTGCTTCTGGCGATCATGACCTTCTCGCTGTCGCTGCTCGGCACATTCCTGGTGCGCTCCGGTGTGCTGACCTCCGTCCATGCCTTCGCCACCGACCCGACCCGTGGCGTCTTTATTCTCGCCATCCTCGTCTTCTTCATCGGTGGCGCTTTCTTCCTGTTTGCCCTGCGTGCCTCGCATCTGAAGGCCGGTGGCATCTTCGCGCCGATTTCGCGTGAAGGCGCGCTGGTCTTCAACAACCTCATTTTAACGACGGCGACCGTGACGGTGCTCACCGGCACGCTCTATCCGCTGGTGCTGGAGGCACTGACCGGCGACAAGATTTCTGTCGGCCCGCCCTTCTTCAACATGACCTTCGGGCTGTTGATGCTGCCGCTGCTGTTTGCGGTGCCGTTCGGCCCCTTGCTGGCGTGGAAGCGCGGCGACCTCGCCGGCGTTTCGCAGCGCCTCTTCGCCGCGGTCGCAATCGGCCTGCTCTTCGGGACCGCCTACTACTACTTCATGAATGGTGGTCCGGTTCTGGCGCTCTTCGGCATTGCCCTTGGCGTCTACCTGATTGGCGGTTCGCTGACGGACCTGGCGCTGCGCTCCGGTCTCGGCAAGGTCGCGGGCAATGTCGCCTGGAAACGCTTTTCCGGCCTGCCGCGCTCGGCCTTCGGCACGGCGCTGGCGCATATCGGCCTTGGCGTCACCCTGATCGGCGTCGTCGCCGTCACGGCCTTCGAGACCGAAACCGTGGTCGAGATGAAACCGGGCATGACGGTCGAGGCCGGTGGCTACACCCTGCGCTTCGATGGCATGCGCAATGGCAGCGGGCCGAATTATTCCGAGGAGTCCGGGCACTTCACCATCAGCCGCGGCGGCGTTGCGATTGACGAGGTGTGGTCCTCGAAGCGCCTCTACCAGGCGCGCCGCATGCCGACGACCGAGGCCGGTATCCGCACCTTCGGCTTGAGCCAGCTCTATGTCTCGCTCGGCGATCAGATCAGCGAAGGCGGCATCGTCGTTCGCATCTGGTGGAAGCCGATGATTTTGTCCATCTGGGGCGGAACCCTGTTCATGATGGCGGGTGGCTTCGTGTCTCTGAGCGACCGCCGCCTGCGCGTCGGCGCGCCGGCCAGGGCCAAGCGGCCGAAGACGGTGCCCGTGGGAGCTGCCGAATGATCCGTCTGTTGCTGGCACTTCTGCTGTTCGTCTTGCCGATTGGCCCGGCCTTCGCGGTCAATCCCGACGAGGTGCTCGCCGATCCGGCACTCGAAGCGCGCGCGCGGGCGATCTCGGCCGAACTGCGCTGTATGGTCTGCCAGAACCAGTCGATCGACGATTCCAACGCCGAGCTCGCCAAGGATCTGCGCGTTCTGGTGCGCGAGCGGCTTGCCAATGGCGACAGCGACGAAGCGGTCATCGACTACGTCGTGTCGCGCTACGGCGAGTTCGTGCTGCTGAAGCCGCGTTTCGAGACGAAGACCTTGATCCTGTGGGGCATGCCTGCGGCATTGTTGCTCGTCGGGGCGATCACCCTCATCGTGGCTGCCCGCCGCCGCGCTGGCCAGACGAAGGGAACGCCGCTTACCGAAGATGAAAAGGAAAAGCTGAAGAAACTGCTTCAGCCCTGACGCCTCGCCTGCGGATCGGACGGCGAGCGCTGTGTCTGCTGCGCTGCGCTCAACCGCTACGCGTTAATATACTGAAATTGCTGGAAACTATCCGAAGCCGTAAACGAAGATCGTGCGGCAGGTTGCCTTTGCCGCCGGATTTGCAGGCGCCGCTCAGTGATCTCCCGAAACATTACCAAAAATTCATCTTCCGGACAGAACTCAGTAAGGTCCCATCCGTTACATCTTTCGTCATCGGCTGTTCCCGCCCAGAGCATCCCACTTTCGGTAGACTACGAAAATTGGCGAAGATGCTCCGGGATCAGGGAGCTACAGCGACCTTCACGCGTCAAAGACGCGTGGCGCTGTAGTCAGCCAGCCGAGCCCGTCCTTCCCTGAGGGCGGTCTCGCAACCAGGTTTCGGTGCCGTCTCGGGCGGCACCAAGGAAGAGAAAAGGCAAAACGGATGATTACGACCAAATCCCTGCGTCCCTCCCTCAAGACCGTTCTGAAAGCCTCGACGGTTGCCGGCCTTGCCGCCGTGATGCTGACCTCCGGTCTGCCGGCAAGCATTTCCCAGTCCTTTGCCGAAGCCGTTAAGGTGGAAGCGCCGTCGGTGCCGAGCTTTGCCAATGTTGTTGATGCGGTCTCGCCGGCCGTCGTCTCCGTCCGCGTCCAGTCGCGCGCCAATCCGGTCTCCGAGGACGGAAACGGCTTCACCTTCGACTTCGGCGGCCGCGGCCTGGACGAGCTGCCGGACGATCACCCGCTGAAGCGCTTCTTCAAGGAATTCGGCCCGCGCGATGGTGACCGTGCCGAACGCGGCCCTGGTCGCCGTGGTCCGCATGGCGAAGGCCGCCTGCGTCCGACCTCGCAAGGGTCCGGCTTCTTCATCTCCGAGGACGGCTACCTCGTCACCAACAACCATGTCGTTTCCGACGGCTCGGCCTTCACCGTTATCCTCAATGATGGCACCGAACTCGATGCCAAGCTGATCGGCAAGGACAGCCGTACCGATCTCGCCGTGCTCAAGGTCGATGACAAGCGCAAGTTCACCTATGTCGCCTGGGCGGATGACGCCAAGGTGCGCGTTGGTGACTGGGTGGTCGCTGTCGGCAACCCGTTCGGTCTCGGCGGTACGGTGACCTCGGGTATCATCTCTGCCCGTGGTCGCGACATCGGCTCCGGCCCCTATGACGACTACCTGCAGGTTGACGCCGCCGTGAACCGCGGCAATTCGGGTGGTCCGACCTTCAACCTCTCCGGCGAAGTGGTTGGCATCAATACCGCGATCTTCTCGCCGTCGGGCGGCAATGTCGGCATCGCCTTTGCCATTCCCGCGGCCGTTGCCAAGGACGTGGTTGCCGACCTGATCAAGGATGGCTCGGTTTCCCGTGGCTGGCTGGGCGTCCAGATCCAGCCGGTGACCAAGGACATCGCCGAATCGCTCGGCCTTGCGGAAGCAAGCGGCGCATTGGTCGTCGAGCCGCAGGCCGGCTCACCGGGTGAAAAGGCCGGCATCAAGAAGGGAGACGTGGTGACTGCGCTCAACGGCGACACCGTCAAGGATCCGCGTGACCTCGCTCGCAAGGTTGCTGCCATCCGCCCAGGCACGACCGTTGACCTCAGCCTGTGGCGCAACGGCAAGTCCGAAAGCGTCAAGCTGGAGATCGGCACCCTGCCGAAGGACGACAAGGAAGCAGCCAAGAGCCAGGACAACCAGTCCGAAGAATCGCAGCCTTCAAGCGAACAGGCATTGGCTGACCTCGGTGTCACCGTCGTTCCGTCCGACGACGGCAAGGGCGTCACCATCGCCTCGGTCGATGAGGACTCCGATGCCAGCGACCGTGGCCTGAAGGCGGGCGAGAAGATCGTCTCCGTCAATAATCAGGAAGTGAAGTCCGCCGACGATATCCTCAAGGTCATCAACGCCGCCAAGAAGGACGGCCGTAGCAAGGCGCTCTTCCAGATAGAGGCCGAGAACGGTAGCCGCTTCGTGGCCCTCCCGATCGATCAGGGCTGATCGCGGCAGTCAAATGAATGACCGGAGCGCCGCGATTTCCTGGTGATTTCGCGGCGCTCTCCGTTTGAAGCACTCGCCAATCCGGTAGTTGGGCCGGCGGTTGGGCCGGTTGTCGAAAGTCGAAACCGGTTGAGACAGACAGGGGTCCGGGACTATGGTCGCGCGTATGAAGATTCTTATCATTGAAGACGATCTGGAGGCGGCAGCCTATCTGGCGAAGGCCTTCCGTGAGGCGGGCATCGTCTCCGATCACGCCAGCGACGGCGAGAGCGGATTGTTCATGGCCAGCGAGAACAGCTACGACGTCCTGGTGATCGACCGCATGCTACCGCGTCGCGACGGCCTGTCCGTCATCACCGAACTCAGGCGCAAGGATATCCACACGCCAGTGCTGATCCTGTCAGCGCTCGGGCAGGTCGATGACCGGGTCACGGGCCTGCGCGCCGGTGGCGACGACTACCTGCCGAAACCCTACGCTTTCAACGAACTTCTGGCGCGCGTCGAAGTCCTCGGCCGCCGCAAGGGCACGCCCGAGCAGGACATGGTCTACCGTGTTGGAGACTTAGAGCTTGACCGCCTGTCGCATTCGGTGCGGCGGCAGGGGAAGGAAATTCCCCTGCAGCCGCGCGAGTTTCGCCTGCTGGAATATCTCATGAAGAATGCCGGCCAGGTCGTCACCCGCACCATGCTGCTCGAAAACGTCTGGGATTATCACTTCGATCCGCAGACCAATGTCATCGACGTGCACGTGTCGCGGCTGCGCTCGAAGATCGAAAAGGACTTCGAGGTGCCGCTGCTGCGCACCGTTCGCGGCGCCGGTTACATGATCAAGGATGACCGGGCGACCGCATGAGCAAGCTTCGCGTTCTCTTCAGAACGACTGCGGTCCGGCTTTCCGCCCTCTACCTCATCCTTTTTTCGCTCTGTGCGGCCTTCCTGGTCTTCTACGTCACCGGCATGTCGGAGCGGTTGCTGCAGCAGCAGACCCGCGATGCGATTACCGCCGAGGTGACGCAGATCGAGCAGGTCTATAACCGCGCCGGCATGAACGGTCTGCTGCGCTCGCTCGAGCGCCGCGCCCGCCAACCGGGCGCCAACCTCTATGTTATCGCTGGGCCGAGCGGTGAGATCCTCGCCGGCAACGTCGCCAGCCTCGAGCCGGGGCTGCTCGACAGTGAAGGCTGGACCGAACGCCCCTTCGCCTATCAGCGCTATACGGATGAGACGAAGAAGGACAGCCATGTGGCGCTCGCCCATGTGCTGGTCCTCGACAACGGTCTGCGCATCCTCGTCGGTCGCGACCTGCAGGAGCCGCAGAAGTTCCGCGCCCTGGTGCGTCAGGCGTTGATGGTTGCGCTTGGCGTCATGGGGCTTGGTGCGCTCGTCATCTGGTTCGGCATCGGTCGCAATGCGCTGAAACGCATCGACCGCATGTCGGAGGCGAGCACCAAGATCATGGCGGGCGATCTCTCCCAGCGCTTGCCGATGAGCGGCTCCGGTGACGAATTCGATCGGCTGTCGGAATCCCTGAATGCCATGCTCGGGCGCATCGAGAAACTGGACGAAGGGTTGCGGCAGGTCTCGGACAACATAGCCCACGACCTGAAGACGCCGCTGACACGGCTGCGCAACAAGGCCGAAGCAGCACTTGCCCGCAAGGGCACCAGCCAGCGTGGCGCGCTTGAGGAAATCATCGGCGAATCCGATCAACTGATCCGGACCTTCAATGCGCTCCTGATGATTTCGCGCGTGGAGGCCGGCTCCTCGGCTGCCGAGATGAGCGACATCGACCTTTCGCGGATCGTTGCCGATTGCGTCGAGCTTTACGAGCCGGTCGCAGAAGATGCTGGCCTGAAGCTTGAAGCCGAGGTGGCCGAGAACATCACGATCTCGGGCAACCGCGAACTGGTCGGCCAGGCGCTTGGCAACCTCATCGACAACGCCATCAAATATGCGGACGGCTCGGACAACCCGTTGATCAAGGTCTGCCTCGAAAGGCGCGACGGCCACGTGCTGCTTTCCGTGGCCGATCATGGGGCGGGCATTCCGGGAGCAATGCGCGACGAGGTGATCAAGCGCTTCGTCCGTCTGGACGAAAGTCGCTCCAAGCCGGGAACGGGCCTCGGCCTATCGCTGGTCGAAGCGGTCATGGAAATGCATCACGGCTCGCTGCGCCTGGCTGATACCGTTCCGGCAGGCAGCGACGGCGGCAAAGGGTTGACGGTACAGATGGTTTTCCCAGTGGCCGCAACCTGATAGACCAGTTCCCGGAGAACGAGGGCGGCAAGAGGGGAAGGTGGGCGGTCTTTCCGTCCGCACCCGCCCTGGCTGAAGGGAGAAGGCATGCAGGAGAAGGTGCAGCAGTGCTGGGAGATCGAGACGGCGCCGATCCGTCCGGCAACCCAGGCCGATGCCAAGGCGGCGCTTTCGGTGCTGAAGGACATGGCCAAGGGCCACGACGGGGTCGCAAAACTCCTTGCCTCCGAAGCCCCGTTCAAGACCTTCGTCGTTTCCGCCTTTGCGCTGTCGCCCTTCCTTCGCGATACCGGCGGCAGCCAGCCCGCCATTCTCGAAGAACTGCTGTCCACGGATTTGCTGACCTTCCTGACCGAGCGGGTGCAGCGTGCCCGCGACGCCTGGAAACCGAACGGCTCAGGCGGCGCTTTGCCGGACACGGAAATCATGACACGGCTGAGGAAAGCCAAGCGCGAGCTCGCCTTCGCGGTGGCGCTCGCCGATCTCTCTCGCCATTTTGACGGACGTGAAACCACGCGCTGGCTCAGTGAATTTGCCGGTGCCGCGGTCTCGGCGACCATCGATCATCTGCTGCTCAGCGCCCATGAGAGCGGCAAGCTGGTTGTCAAGGACGTTGCCTGCCCAAGCGTCGGTTCGGGCGTTCTCGTGCTCGGCATGGGCAAGCTCGGCGCCTTCGAGCTCAATTACTCCTCCGATATCGACCTCGTCGTCTTCTACGATCCGCAGTCCGGCATCATCGTCGACCGCGACGATGCCTCGGAAACCTTCGGTCGCCTGCTGCGCCGCCTGATCCGCATCCTGCAGGAACGAACCGGCGACGGCTATGTCTTCCGCACCGACCTCAGGCTGCGACCCGATCCGGGCTCCACGCCGCTTGCCATCCCGGTCGAGGCAGCGATGCTCTACTACGAAGGCCGCGGGCAGAATTGGGAACGGGCCGCCTTCATCAAGGCGCGGCCCGTGGCGGGCGATATCGAGGCCGGCGAGCGGTTCCTCAGGGAGCTGGTCCCCTTCGTGTTCCGCAAGTATCTCGACTATGCGGCGATCGCCGACATTCATTCGATCAAGCGCCAGATCCACGCCCACAAGGGGCACGGCGAGATCGCGGTCAAGGGACACAACATCAAGCTCGGCCGCGGCGGCATCCGCGAGATCGAATTCTTCGTACAGACGCAGCAGTTGATTGCCGGTGGCCGCATGCCGGAGCTTCGCCAGCGCGCGACCGAACCAATGCTGCGGGCTCTGGTCAAGGCCGGCTGGATCGATGAGGAGACGGCCGATGAACTCGTCGAGGCCTATTGGTTCCTGCGTGATGTCGAGCACCGCATCCAGATGGTGCGCGACGAGCAGACCCATGTGCTGCCCGAGACCGAGGCGGAACTGAAGCGCATCGCCTATATGCTCGGCTTCGAGGATACGGCTTCCTTCTCCAAGGGCCTGTCACGTGTCCTGAAAACGGTCGAACGCCGCTACGCCCAGCTCTTCGAGCAGGAGGCAAAGCTCTCAACCGAGACAGGGAACCTCGTCTTCACCGGTCAGCGCGACGATCCTGATACGCTGGAGACGCTGAAGAAGCTCGGCTTCCAGCGGCCGTCGGATATCGCGCATACCATCCGCACCTGGCACTATGGCCGCTACCGGGCGACGCAATCGGTCGAAGCGCGTGAACGGTTGACCGAGTTGACGCCGGAACTGCTACGCGTCTTCGGCGAGAGCCGCCGCGCCGATGAAGCGCTCTTGCGCTTCGACAATTTCATTTCCGGCCTGCCGGCGGGCATCCAGCTTTTTTCGCTGCTCGGCAACAATCCCGGCCTCCTGTCGCTGATCGTCAACGTCATGTCGTCGGCCCCAAGGCTCGCCGAAATCATTGCCGCGCGTCCGCATGTCTTCGATGGCATGCTCGATCCGGGTTTGCTTGCCGAACTGCCGACAAGGGAATACCTCGCGCCGCGTATCACCAACTTCGTCGGTGGTGCGCGCCATTATGAGGACGTACTCGATCGCTTGCGCATCATCGCCGCCGAGCAGCGCTTTCTGATCGGCATCCGGCTGTTGACCGGCGCCATCTCGGGTGCCCAGGCCGGCCGCGCCTTTACCGATCTCGCCGACCTGATCATTGCGGCGGCGGTCAAGGCGGTACAGGACGAAGTGCGCTCCGCACATGGTGATTTTCCCGGCGGCCGTATCGCCGTCGTCGGCATGGGCAAGCTCGGCAGTCACGAACTGACCGCCGGGTCCGACGTCGATCTGATCCTGCTCTATGACTACGACGAGACGGCAACTGAATCCGATGGCGCCAAGCCGCTCGATCCGACGCGCTACTTCACCAGGGTGACGCAGCGCCTGATTGCCGCACTTTCGGCGCCGACGGC
Organism: Ensifer sp. LC11; assembly: GCF_001695835.1. Lineage (GTDB taxonomy): Bacteria > Pseudomonadota > Alphaproteobacteria > Rhizobiales > Rhizobiaceae > Ensifer. The sequence continues at coordinate 14,625 of NZ_MBSO01000040.1, forward strand.
CGAAGGGGTGCTCTATGAGGTCGACATGCGGCTTCGTCCGTCGGGCAACAAGGGACCGGTCGCGACCAGGATCAACGCATTTGCCAAGTATCAGCGCGAGGAGGCCTGGACCTGGGAGCATCTGGCGCTGACGCGGGCGCGCTGCCTCTGTGGTGACGACAAGCTGATCGATGAGGCCAATGCGATCTTTGCGGAGATCCTCGGCCGCAAGCGCGAGGTTGCCAAGATCAGCGCTGACGTTATCTCGATGCGCGAGATGATCGACAGCGAGAAGCCGCCGAGCGACATTTGGGATTTCAAGCTCATTCCCGGCGGCCTGGTCGATATCGAGTTCATCACGCAGTTTCTGGCGCTTGTTGCGCCGGCGAAGGGTGTTGCGCCGCTCCCGGCGGGCACCAATACCGCCGATGCCTTGAAGCTGTTGGGCAACGCCTTGATGAACCCGAACGATCTCGATGTCGCTCTGGAGGCGCTGCACCTCTTTACCGAGCTGTCGCAGATCGTGCGGCTATGCATCGAAGGCGAGTTCGAACCGAAGGAGGCACCGGCCGGGCTCATCGATCTCGTCTGCCGGGCCGGGGACTATCCGGACCTGAAGACCTTGGAGGGGGACATTCGCCGGCTGTCGAAGGCCGTGCGCCGCGTCTTCCAATCGGTGGTTTCGGGATAAGCGTCCTTTGCCGACGCGTCAGGACCGGTCGGGGATTCGCACCGAGATGATGGTGCCAACGTTTTCCGTCGAGTGAATCTTCATGCTGCCGCCGTGCAGCCGGGTGAGTGAGCGCGATATGGCAAGTCCGAGGCCCGATCCGCCCTTGCTCTTGGCATATTGGCTTTGCACCTGCTCGAAGGGTTGGCCGATCTTTTGAAGCGCGTCGCGCGGTATGCCGATGCCGGAATCGGCAATCGTCAGCGTCACGGCGCCGGTGACCTTTCGCGCTCTCAGCGAAATACGCCCGCCATTGTTGGTGAACTTGACTGCGTTTGAAAGCAGGTTGAGCAGCACCTGCTTCATCGCGCGCCGATCGGCGACCATGGTGAGGCCCGACGAGATCTGTTGCACGACGTGGATGTTCTTCTGCTCCGCCGGGATCGTCGTGAAGCGCAGTGTCTCTTCGATCAGCGGCGCAAGATCGATCGTCTCGCGGCTGATGCGCATGTGCCCCGCCTCGATCTTCGACATGTCGAGGATGTCGTTGATGACGTTCAGGAGGTGCTTGCCGCTCTCGTGGATGTCACGCGAATACTCGTTGTACTTCTCCGAACCGAGCGGCCCGAACATCTGGTTCTGCAGGATTTCCGAAAAGCCGAGAATGGCGTTGAGCGGGGTTCTAAGCTCATGCGACATGTTTGCCAGGAACTCCGACTTGGCGCGGTTGGCCGCTTCGGCGCGGTCCTTTTCCGCCTGATAGTTGGAGTTGGCGACCGAAAGTTCGGTCTTTTGCCGCTCCAGCGTCATGCGCGAGGCCGAGAGGTCGCCGATCGTCGCCATCAGCCGCCGCTCGGATTCACGCAAGCGCACCTGATGACGCTTCAGGAGCGTGATATCGGTGCCGACAGAGACGAGGCCGCCGTCACGCGTGCGCCGCTCGTTGATCTGCAGCCAGCGTTCGTCGGCAAGCTGGACCTCGCTCGTCTGCGATTGGTTGCTGTGATCTGGATCGGCGATCCGCCGTTCGACCACGGGCCGCGCCGCGGCCGTTTGAACCGCGGTCCGCTCCGTTCCGGGAACGAGGACATGATCGGGAAGCTTGTAGGCTTCCTGGAAGTGGGTGTTGCACATGACGAGACGGTCGTGCTTGTCCCAGAGCACGAAAGCTTCCGAGGTGCATTCGATCGCATCGGCGAGCCGCTGGTCCGCTTCGGCGTAACGCTGGGCAAGTCGGTGCTGCTCGGTGACGTCCATGGCAATGCCGATCAGATGCGCCCGGCCAGAGGCGGTGCGGATGATTTCTGCGCGCGCACGCAGCCACACGTAGTGGCCGTCCGCATGGCGCATGCGGAAAACCTGGTCGATCTGGCGCGCGTCGCCACGCGCGATTGTGCGCGCAACGCTGTAGATTCCGTGATCATCAGGATGCATCAGCCGCGCGGCGTCGCCGAAGGAGAGCACGCTGCTTTCGCCCGGCATTCCGAGCATCTCATACATTGATCGCGACCAGAACAGCCGGCGGTTGGCGAGGTCGAAGTCCCACAGGCCGCAGCGGCCGCGCGAAAGCGCGGTCTCAACCCGCAGGTTGGATTCGGCAAAGACCGAATCGGCATCGCGGGCCCGCTTGGCCTGAATGTAGTAGGCGTAGAGCACCATCAGCAGGATGGCCGAGATGCCGGCAAAGAGCGTCACATTGAGCGAGACTTCGTCGCGCCAGGTCGTTTCGAGTGCTGCGACCGGGGTTGCGGCCAAGACCACTCCGGCGGCATCCGGCAATTGCGCCAGCGCCACGATATGGTCGACGCCGCCGATCGGCGTCTTCATGATGCTGGAATGTTCGCCGAAATACTGCAGCGTCGCGATGTCGGGCGCGGCCGCGGCAAGCGTCCGGCCAATGAGCGGGCCGCCCCCATCGGTGCTGGCGAAGATCCGCCCATCCTTGCGAACCGCAAGGATGAACGTGCCTGGATCGAGCAACCCGGTCGGCAGATACTGGCTGAAGCGCTGCTCGGTCTCCGGGCGGCGACCTTCGTCAAACAGGGCCGCGCCATCTGTCTGGAAGGCGGCAACCGCGGTTGCGGCTGCAAGCCCGACGGTCTGGCGCGAGCTTTCTTCCATACGGGCATGCTCGTCCATGATGCTGGACATGCGCGAGACCGCAACGATGATCAGGAAAGCGATAATCAGGATAGGGATGGAGCGTTTCAGAACGGGCTCGGCGTTTGCCAGGCGCTGCGACGCCGGCTCGGCAAAGATCTTCGCCTGCGAGATAAACTCCTGCTCCAGGCCCGCAAGGCCCGGAAGCTTGAGTCGCAACCGCCCGTCGGCTGCGCTCGCTTGTCGCGCGTCCGCCATCTTTCCCAATCCGAAACCCTCTGATGATTCGGCGCGCCGCTCGCCCGAATCTGCCTCAATGAATCACAGGGCGATTCGCCTTGTCCAGAGGCGCCGGTAAAGATTTCTTAACCATTTCTTATCGTTGGAAAATAATAGGCCGGGTCGATCACGCGGCCCGGCCCACAGAAAAATCAAGGAGTTGAGCTGTCAGGCTTTAAGCATGCGTTCAACGATGTCGCCGACATCGGCTGAAAGCTTCGATGCGGCCGCAATCTCCTTCAAGGCCTTGCGGGCGTGCCCGGCGCGCTTGTCCTCAAGCGAGCGCCAGGAGCGCATCGCGGTGAGGATGCGGGCAGCAAGTTGCGGATTGCGCGGATCGATGTCGAGGATCTGGCGGGCCAGGAACCGATACCCCTCGCCATCGGCCCGGTTGAAGCCGGTCGGGTTGGCGAAGGCATAGGTGCCCACCAGCGAGCGCACGCGGTTCGGATTATTGCCATTGAATAGCGGCTCGGCCATCAGCGCCTTGACACGGTCAAGGGTTGCGGCGCCGGGGATCGTCGCCTGAACGGCGAACCACTTGTCGATGACAAGCGCGTTGTCGGCGAAACGCTTGCGGAAGGTTGCGAGCGCCTCTGCGGTTTCAGTGGCATCCGGGAACCGGTGTGCAAGCAGCGCCAGCGCATGGCTTAGGTCGGTCATGTTGTTGGCGGCTGCAAACGCCTTCGCCGCACGCTCCGGTCCTTCGTCCGCCTGGACCAGATAGGTCAGCGCGCTGTTGCGCAGCGCCCGACGGCCGGCGCTTGCAGCGTCCGGGCTGAAGGCGCTGGCGGAAATCAGTTCGTCGGCGAGCCGCGAGAACGTGCTGCGGCCGGCGGCAGCGACCGCCGTCAGGATCTGCTGGCGGGCCGCATGGATGGCGTCCGGATCGTTGTTGGTGCCGATTTCGCGGGCGATATCGGACTCGCTCGGAAGGGCGAGCGCCTGTGAGCGGAAGGCGGGCTCCAGCGATGCATCGGCGGCAGCGCGGATCAGGCCGTCGACGAGCGCCTGATCGCAGGTGACCGGCTTGCCGGCGCGGACATTCGCCGTCGCCTCGACCAGATTGGTAAGCGCAATGGCATTGAGCGCCTGCCAGCGGGCAAAGAGGTCGCTTTCATGATGCGCAATCAGCGCCAAGTCGTCGGCGCTCTGCTCGATATGCAGATTGATCGGTGCAGAGAAGCCGCGGTTGAACGACGGCACCGGGCGCGACGGAATGCCTGAGAACACGACCGTCTGTTTGCGCTCGGTCAGGTGCAGCACGTCGGCGGTCATGTCTGCGCCGGAGACAGCCGAAAGGTCGGCTTCACCGCCGCCTTCCAGCAGCAGGCCCATCTTCAGCGGAATGTGCATCGCCTCTTTGGCGCCCTGGCCGGGTGTCGGCGGCACGGTCTGTTCAAGCGACAGGGTGAAGGTCTGCTTGGCGGAGTCATAGGCGCCGGACGCGGTAACCAGCGGCGTTCCGGCCTGGTGATACCAGAGGGCGAACTGCCTGAGATCGCGTCCGCTGGCCTCTTCGAAGCAGGCGACAAAATCCTCGATCGTCACGGCCTGGCCGTCGTGGCGGTCGAAATAGAGGTCCATGCCCTTCTTGAACAGGTCGCGGCCAAGGATGGTCGCGATCATGCGGGTGACTTCCGAGCCCTTTTCGTAGACGGTCGTCGTGTAAAAATTGTTGATTTCCCGGTACTTTGTCGGCCGCACCGGATGGGCGAGGGGACCGGCATCCTCGGGAAACTGTTCTGACTTCAGATGCCGCACCTCGGCGATCCGCTTGACGGCGCGCGAGCGCATATCGGCCGAGAATTCGTGATCGCGATAGACCGTCAGGCCTTCCTTGAGGCAGAGCTGAAACCAGTCGCGGCAGGTGATGCGGTTGCCTGTCCAGTTGTGGAAGTACTCGTGTGCGATGATCGCTTCGATATTGGCGTAGTCGGCGTCCGTTGCCGTTTCCGGGTCGGCCAGTACATACTTGTCGTTGAAGATGTTGAGGCCCTTGTTCTCCATCGCGCCCATGTTGAAGTCGGAGACGGCGACGATCATGAAGATGTCGAGATCGTACTCGCGGCCAAAGACCTCTTCGTCCCACTTCATCGAACGCTTGAGCGCATCCATGGCGTAGGAGGCGCGCGCTTCCTTGCCGTGTTCGACGTAGATCTTGAGCGCCACGTCGCGGCCCGACATCGTCGTGAACGTGTCCTCGACGACGCCGAGGTCACCGGCAACGAGCGCAAAGAGATAGCTGGGCTTCGGGTGCGGATCGAACCAGGCGGCAAAATGTCGACCGTCGCCCATGTCGGCGCCGCCGAGGTAGTTGCCGTTGGAGAGCAGCAGCGGTGCGGACGCCTTGTCGGCGATGATGTTGACCGTGTAGACGGCAAGTACATCCGGGCGATCGGGGAAGTAAGTGATGCGGCGGAAACCTTCGGCCTCGCACTGGGTGCTATAGACGCCGTTGGTGCGGTAGAGCCCCATCAACTGCGTGTTGGTTTCCGGCGAAAGCAGCGTGGTGATGGTGATTTCAAACGGGGCGGTCTCTGGAAGGCCGCGGATCGTCAGCGTGTCGTCAGCGAGATCGTAGAGCGACGTCGCGAGTTCTTCCTGGTCGAGCAGAAGGCCCGTCATCTTCAGTTCGTCACCGTCGAGCAGCAGCGGCGCTGACGTGTCGACCCCTTCGCGGCGATGGAAGATCAACCGTGCTTCGACCTTGGTTTCCTTCGGGTCGAGCTCGAAGGTAAGATCCACTCTCTCCAGAACGAAGTCGGTCGGCCGGTAGTCTTCCAGATGAATGATCTGGCCAGTATTTGTCCGCATGGTCAGTCCCGCTTGCGCCGTTCTACTGGAGAATTTGTAGTGGGCGCCTGTGAAGGTGAAAAGGCCAAGGGGCGAAAAAGCCGGATAATGCCACACGATTGTGATGCCGGCGACCGCACTTCCGGCAGAAAAAGACATGGCGTCCGATGTTCTTCCCGCTCCCTTATCGGATCGATGTGTATCGAAGTGGGACTAACAAGACATGAATTGGAAAGGTTTTTTTCGGGTTGGCTAAAGAAGAGCGGACGGTCACTTAGTCGAGCATCGATCGATCAAGAAAAAACGTCGTTCATCACGAAGTTTGATCCGACATTCTTGCCAAGCGTCGCTAAGGTGAGGGCAATCCTGCGGTGGTTCTCACCGCCGAAAAATCCCCAAGCCAGTCGTCGCGCCTGCCATTGGCCGGTCGAGGCTGTTTGAAAAGTGCCCTCAATGGATGCGGAAGTCGAAAGCCCGATGAAGGGGATCCTGCTCAAGGTCCTTTCCGTCGTCATTTTCGTTTGCATGTCGACGCTGATCAAGGCGGCCGGAAGCGAGATCGCGACGGGCCAGATCACTTTCTATCGCTCGGCCTTCGCGATGGTGCCGATTCTCGGCTATCTCGCCTTCCGCGGACAATTGCGCGATGCCTTCAAGACCAAGGATCTCACCGGTCATATCGCGCGCGGCTTTGTCGGTATCCTGGCAATGAGCTTCGGCTTTTACGGGCTCGTGCATCTGCCACTTCCCGAAGCGATCGCGATTGGCTACGCCATGCCGCTGATCGCCGTTGTCTTTGCAGCGGTTTTCCTCAGTGAGACTGTGCGGCTTTATCGCTGGTCGGCGGTCGTCGTCGGACTGGTTGGAGTGATGATCATCACGTGGCCGCGCCTGACGCTGTTTCGCGAGGGCGGTTTCGGTTCGCTCGAGGCGTTGGGTGCCGCCGCAGTGCTGGTCTCCGCCGCGCTCGGGGCCGTGGCGATGGTGCTGGTGCGCAAGCTCGTCAAGAACGAGCGAACCCATACGATCGTGCTCTATTTCTCGCTGTCGGCCTCGGTCTTCTCTCTGGCGACGCTGCCCTTCGGCTGGCCGTCGATCTCCCGCGAGGCCTTCCTGCTTCTGATGGTCGCGGGCTTCTGCGGCGGTGTCGCGCAGATCCTGCTGACCGAAAGCTACCGCCACGCCGACATGTCGACAATCGCGCCCTTCGAATACACCTCGATCGTGCTTGGCCTGATCATCGGCTACGTCCTTTTTGACGATATCCCGACGGCAACGATGCTGATCGGCACCGCAATCGTGGTCGGCGCAGGCATCTTCATCATCTTCCGGGAACATCGCCTCGGCCTCGAGCGCAAGGGCGCGCGCAAGCACATGACGCCGCAGGGTTGACCACACGTTCGGGGCGAAGCGTCTTCGGCTCTTGCTTTTCGAAGCGACCAAGCCCGGACGGGAACGGCTTCACACGGTTCCGTGCACGCCGGATATGACTACGGCCGAGGGTTCTCCCAAGCCGGTACCGTGTCGTCGTCAATCAGCGGTTCCTGCGCCATCTGCTGGGCCATCGGGCTCGTGACGTCCGGACCCGGCGTCGGCATGACGCTGGTTGCCTGGAAGTCGGTCTTGGCGACCAGGCCCTTGTGCTGTTCGCGCTGCAGGATTCGCCAGGCGGCATAGCCACCATAGAGGGCGAAGTAGACGGCGAGCACCAGGAACAGAGCGGCCGGGCCGAACCGGTCCATCACGGGGCCGACCATCAGCGGGCCGGAGATCGTACCGAGACCGTAGGTGATCATCAGGCCGGACGATGTTTCGACATACTCATTGGGTTTGGCGAGATCGTTCGCGTGCGCGACGTTGAGCGCATAGATCGGAAAGAGCACCGAGCCGATGGAGGCGGCGATGCCATAGAGCACCGCCGGTTGGCTGCCGATCGACGCCGACATGACGAGGCAGGAGACTACGCCGACGGCGCCGCAGCCGACCATGACGATACGGCGGTCGATCTTGTCGGAGAGGCGGCCAATCGGGATTTGCGAGATCGCGCTGCCGGTCAGAAGCGCCGCGAGCAGCGTCGCGCCCTCGGCGGTCGAAAGGCCGATCTTCTGCGTGAAGACGCCGCCAAGGTTCAGCCATGCCCCGGAAAGCGCGCCGGCGAGAAAGCCGCCGACAACGGCGACCGGCGAGCGTCGGAAGAGCGCGGGGATATCGAACTTCGCCTGCGCGGGCGGCGCCGGCATAGGCGAGGAGGAAAGCGCCGTCGGCAGAAGCGCCAGCGAGAACAGCACGCTGCAGAGCATGAACAGCGAGGTGTTGGTCGGATCGCCGAGCGGCACCATATATTGCCCGCCGATGGTGCCGACCATTGTCGTGATCAGGTAGAGCGAGAACAGCAGACCGCGGTTTTCATTGGTGACGCGTTCGTTGAGCCAGCTTTCGATGACGAGATAGCTGCCGGATATGGCAAAGCCGGCGATGGCGCGAAAGACAATCCACGCGCGCCAGTCGACGATCAGGCCGCAGAGCAGGATCGCAATGGAAAGCAGCGTGATCAGCGCCGTGAAGACGCGCACATGGCCGACGCGCAGAACGAATTTCGGCGTGACGATGCAGGACAGCGTGAAGCCGACCGTATAGCCGGTGGCAATGACCGAGACTGTCAGCGTCGACCAGTTCTCGGCGACCGAGCGCACGGGGATGACATAGCTCTGAAGGCCGAAGGCGACCATCATGAGCAGGGTCGACACCATCAGGCTGAAGACGGAAGCGAGGCTGGCCAGCATCGGCGCTCCTGAAAACGTGGCGCTTCGCCATCAAGATGACGAGCAGGCGCGGGTGGAGCGAGGATTCTGGCGGATACCGGACGGCCTGACACTCCAAGGGTCAAAGGGAGTGTGGCTCTATCGGGTTTTTCAGGCCCTGTCGATTGCGACAGGCGATGACAAAAAAAGGCGGTACGCCGCTTGTCAGACAGCGATCAGTTCGGCAGCAGCGGGCTCACGGCCACGCGATGGGCGCGGCGTGCATCTTTCTTGGTGCTGAGAGCCGTATATTCACGCGAAGCGCGGACCGCGATGCCGATGTCGGAGATCGAATCGAGCAGGATCTTGAGGCTGGCGATGGGCTTGGTCATGGTTTCGTTCCTTTCGTCGTCGGTTCTTTAGGCGATGCGGCACGCGACACGCCGTAAAGCGTATCGCGTGGGGATCAGCGCTGAATGAAGTCGGCGAAAATCTGGGCCGGACGCGTGGTCCGGGCGAGACCGATCGCGGTCATCTGCTCGTTGGCTGCCGTGCCGAAACGGTTGAACGGCGTCCGGTAAGCAGCGCCAGTGTGGCGGAGCGTCTCAAAGCTGCTGTGGATCGGACGAAAGCGGGCAGTCATGGTTCAATTCCTTAATTCCATTCCTCCCGTGTCAATATATTGCGCTGCAACATCGCATTTTGCAATGCGTCAAAATGCGCCGCTGATATGCGCAGGCCGCATGGCTTCTTCATTCTTTGTTCATAAATCGGGCAGCCGGGCCGGGGCGTTACGCGCTCATAGCGCCGCGGCAAGGGTCAGCCCCGGATCCGGGCGTTGAAGGCGAGCAGGTCCTGCCAGGCGAAGCGCTTGTTGACTGGCGCCGTCACCAGATCCTGTGGGTGCAGGGTCGCAAGGGTCGGCACTGTGATGCCGCCGATCTGAAGGTCTCGCCATTCGCCGCGAAGCTGATGGATGGTGTCGCTGCCGCCAAAGAAGAAGCGGGCGGTGAAATTGCCAAGCAGAAGCAGGTGCTTGGGTTCGGCAAGCGCGATCTGGCGTTCGATGAACGGGCGGCAGATATCGGCCTCGCGCGCCGTCGGCACGCGGTTGCCCGGCGGCCGCCAGGGCACGACGTTGCTTAGGAAAACCGTTTCGCGGGTAAGGCCGATGCCGGCCAGCATCCGCGTCAGCATTTCTCCGAGCCGCCCGGCAAAGGGCTGGCCGTCGCGATCGTCATCGGCATAGGGCATCGGGCCGACGATCATGATGCCGGTTGCGGCGTCGCCCTCGGCAAAGACCAGATTGCGGGCGCTGTTTCTGAGATTGCAGCCGGCAAAGCCCTCCATCGCAAGCCTGAGCTCGGCGAGTGATCGCGCCGATTCGGCGGCAAAGCGCGCCTCTTCGATGGCCTGCGCGTCGGGAATGGCAACGGCAGGAGCGCTCGCGGTTGGAGCCGGCGCACGGCTTTCGCGGGATGGGGCGGAAGCGGGGGCAGCAGCCGCGGCAGTCTGGCGTGCCGCCGGTTGCGCAGTGGGTATCTCCGCGCGGTTGTTGGCCGCCGGTGCCCGCGCGTTGCCGCGCGCCGCCTTCATTGCCTCGAATTCGGCGAAACGGTCGACAGGCTCCTCTTCCAGCAGCCATTCGACACCCGCATCCGCATGGAAGGCGAGGAGGGCGGCAAGCTCAGCCGGGGAGAGGTCGTGGGCGGAAATCATGGCCGCCAACCTAACCCATAAGCCGCCGGACCGGAACCGCTTTTCCGGCCCTTGGCCTTCCTATCCAAGGTCATGGATGAGACAGCCGGCTCAGGCCGCATTCGCCGTCCAGTGGGCGATGTCGTCGTGCTCGCCGATCAGCGCCAGGCCATGGGCGATCGACAGCAGTTCGCCGCCGCTCTCGATGCGTGCGGCGTCGAAGCGGCGCTCGAAGATCGAGCGTACGGCGGGCACGAAGGAGGTGCCACCGGTGAGGAAGACCTTGTCGATCGTCTCTGGCGGCGTCGAGGTCGACTGCAGCACGTCGTCGAGCGCACCTTCGATGCGCGCCAGTTCCGGCGCGATCCAGCCTTCGAACTCGCTGCGGCGAACAGTGCGGCGCGACATCTCTCCGAGTGGAGGGAAGTAGAATTCCGTTTCGTCTTGTTGCGACAGCCGCATCTTCGTTGCCGAGATCGCGTTGTAGAGCGGATAACCCTCGTCGTGCTCGATCAGGTCGACGAAAGCCTCGAGCTTTTCCGGTTCCAGGCTCTGGCGCACGAGCTTCTTCAGATCCGTGAAATCTTTCAAGGTCTTGAAGATCGAAAGCTGATTCCAGCGGCCGAAATTCGCATAGTAGTTGGAGGGCACTTCAAGCAGCTTGTCGAAGCTCTTGAAGAGACTCCCCTTTCCAATCAGCGGCGAGACGACATTGTCGATGATGCGGAAGTCGAAATGGTCGCCGGCAATTCCGACGCCCGAATGCCCGATTGGCTTTGCCGTCAGACGGCCGGCCTTCGTCTCGAAGCGGATCAGCGAGTAGTCGGTGGTGCCGCCGCCGAAATCGGCGACAAGCACCGTCGCGTCCTGTTTCAGGTTCTGGGCGAAGTAGAAGGCGGCTGCCACGGGCTCGTAGACATAGTGCACCTCCGGGAAGCCGAATTCGGACAGTGCTGCGCCATAGCGTTCAAGCGCCAGCGTCGGATCGGGATTGGAGCCAGCGAAGTGAACCGGCCGGCCGACGACGATGCGGCTGTATTGCTCGGTCCAGCCGTCCCCCGCATAGTCGCGCAGCTTTGTCAGGAACACCCGCATCAGATCCTCGAAGCTGTGGCGCTTGGCGAAGACCTGCGTGCCCTGGAAGAGCGGGCTTGCGGCAAAGGTCTTAATGGACTGCAGGAAGCGACAGTCGCCCGGGTTGTCGATGAAGGCGCGGATTGCAGCCTGGCCGGCCTCGACCTTCAGCGCCTGGGCGCCGAGGTTGGCGTCCTTCATGAAGGAGAGGGCGGTCCGCATGGCATCCGTCGTGCCGGCCAGACTGTCGAACTGCATCGAATGAGTCGTGTCGCCGGCGGCGACCGCCAGAACGGAATTGGTGGTGCCGAAATCAAAGCCAAGCGCCTTGACCATGGGTGTCGCTCCTTGCGTCTGGCGTCGCTTCGCCACCCGGGGTGAAGCCGGCGGCGCGCAACGCAACATGAAATCTGTAGGGCCGCCTTCGCGTGCGCAGGCGGCCGGCCCCAAAACCGACAAAAGACACGCCGTCCCGGCGCCAGAGGGCGCCTTGCCGCGTGCCGATTGCGAATGGGATGTGCCGGCGCGTGCGCCGGAAGGGTGGCGGCCTCGTCGCACGGCTCTTCGGCAAAAGCAAGGCCAGTTGGCCAATAGCGTCTGTACGCGACAAAATGATGTATTTACGTTTACGTACACGTCATATAGATATTTGCCCTAAACTCATGACCTCATGCGCAAAAGCGGGCATCGTCTGTCGCATCCCGGCTCGACAAGCCAAACTGCATTTGCCATGACGGATGAGATATCCTGGGAACTGAGCCGGCAGAAGACCGGTGAGACTGGAGAGACGGTATGACCGAGCAAGATCTGCCCGAGCGCGAGAGTATGGAGTTCGACGTCGTGATCGTCGGCGCGGGACCGGCGGGTCTTGCGGCCGCAATCCGACTGAAGCAGGTCAATCCGGATCTGTCTGTCGTGGTTCTGGAGAAGGGCGCCGAGGTCGGCGCGCATATCCTCTCAGGCGCGGTCGTCGATCCGATCGGCATCGACCGGCTGCTGCCGGGCTGGCGCGAGGAAGCCGACCATCCGTTCAAGACCGAGGTCAAAGACGACCACTTCCTGTTCTTGGGCCCGGCCGGCTCGATCCGCCTGCCGAACTTCCTGATGCCGCCGCTGATGAACAATCACGGCAACTACATCGTCTCGCTCGGCAATGTCTGTCGCTGGCTGGCAAGCCATGCGGAAGCGCTCGGCGTCGAGATCTATCCGGGTTTTGCCGCCACCGAAGTGCTCTACAACGACGAGGGTGCCGTCATCGGTGTCGCCACCGGCGACATGGGCATCGAGCGCAACGGCGAGCCGGGCCCCAACTTCGCCCGCGGCATGGCGCTCTTGGGCAAATACACCCTGATCGGCGAGGGGGTGCGCGGTTCGCTCGCCAAGCAGCTGATTGCCAAATTCGATCTCTCCAGGGATCGCGACGTCCAGAAATTCGGCATCGGGCTCAAGGAGCTCTGGCAGGTGAAGCCGGAGAACCACAAGCCCGGCCTGGTGCAGCACTCCTTCGGCTGGCCGCTCGGCATGAAGACCGGTGGCGGCTCGTTCCTCTACCACCTCGAAGACAACATGGTCGCCGTCGGCTTCGTCGTGCACTTGAACTACAAGAACCCCTATCTCTATCCGTTCGAGGAGTTCCAGCGCTTCAAGACCCACCCGGCGATCCGCGGCACCTTCGAAGGCGGCAAGCGGCTGTCCTATGGCGCGCGCGCGATCACCGAGGGCGGCTACCAGTCGGTGCCGAAGCTGTCCTTCCCCGGCGGCGCGCTGATCGGCTGTTCGGCCGGTCTCGTCAACGTGCCGCGCATCAAGGGCAGCCACAACGCGGTGCTGTCGGGCATTCTTGCGGCCGAGAAGCTGGCGGCGGCGATCGAAGCGGGTCGCGCCAATGACGAGCCGATCGAGATCGAACGTGGCTGGCGCGACAGCGCCATCGGCCAGGACCTGAAGCGGGTGAGGAATGTCAAGCCGCTGTGGTCGAAGTTCGGCACCGCGATCGGCGTGGCGCTCGGCGGTCTCGACATGTGGACCAACCAGCTCTTCGGCTTCTCCTTCTTCGGCACGCTGAAGCACGGCAAGACCGATGCCGCCTGCCTGGAGCCGGCCGCACAGCACCAGAAGATCGA
>NZ_MBSO01000041.1 GCF_001695835.1 Ensifer sp. LC11
CGCTGGCCCGAAACACCAGTCCCGACAACGGGATCAACACGATCAGCACCAGCCAGCTCAGCGTGATCCCGAGCGACAAGCCAAACCCAGGCAAAACACTCGGCTGGCGAAACCGCCAGCGGCTTCCATTGCGTCGCTCCGTCAACTTCCCGTCACCTCATAAGCCCTGCAGCCGCATGTGGCCGCATATCCCCTCATCCAAACCGATCTTCAAATCGCCGGTTGGCCGGCTTGTTCGAGCGCCGGTGTATTTCGGCGCCAAACTACCAATTTCATGGGCTCCAACAACGCAAAATTTTGACGCTTGCACGGCTTCCAAGGAAACTGATTTCGCTTTTGAGCCGCGTCGAAAGAAACACTCTCCTCCGTATATTGTTCCATGTCCCTCATCTAAAATACAGAGGGGTCGCCGTCCTTCTGAAAAAGTTATGCTATAGATTTTATAGATATTGGATGTTCCTTGCTTACGGACCTCAGCCGGCTCTCCCATAATCGGGCGATGAAATGGGCGGGTGAATCTGCGCCGCCCAACCTTGAGGCGTCCTTGCAAACGGTTGATGTCATGGCAAAAACGCTCATTGTCCCCGGGCTTTTTGGATCGGATACGGGTCATTGGCAACGCCATTGGCTTAACGATGATCCGCAGGCTGTCCTGGTCGAGCAAGCCGATTGGGACCACCCGAAGCTTGAAACCTGGCGCGACAGTCTGGAACGCGAGATTCTCCGGTATGGGAACGTCGACCTGGTGGCCCATAGTCTCGGATGCCTGCTCGTTGCCAGTCTGGCGCAGCGCCCGCTGGCCCGGCATGTCCGCAGAGCGCTGCTTGTCGCGCCGTGCGATCTCGGCGCAACCGATCGGCTTCATCCAGGCGCCGTCGATTTCGGGCAGATGCCAGAACTTCCGTTGCCCTTCTCCAGCCTGGTCGTCGGCAGCCTGAACGATCCCTATATGCCGTTTGATCGCCTGCGCCATTTCTCGACGCGTTGGGGTAGCCGCCTCGTCGATCTTGGCCATGCCGGCCACATCAACATCGCCAGCGGTTTCGGCCGCTGGTCCCATGGCTATGACCTGTTGAAGGTATTGAACGGGATTGCGCGTCGAGAGCCGCTGATACAGCCGAGCGAACTACGGGAACGGTTGCCGTTGCCGGGCGGCATTGCCTGACGGCCGCAGGTGGCGACGGCGGTGGTTTAACACGGCCCTTGATGTCGGCGCCATTTCGCGCTCTAATAACGCACAAAGTTTATAGAGTATACCGTCTAGGGATGACCATGCGCCGAGGTGCCAGGCCAACCATGACAACGGATACGGGCTCGACCGCTGTTGCGGTCGACGATATGTTCTTCCGACCCCGCAATACATGGCGCAGAAAGACACGAGCGCGCCGGCAGGGTCCATGTCTTGCGATGCGGTCGGTGTCTGCGTTGAGGACCGAAACAGCCATGCATTTCAAACTTTGCCGGTTGGAGCCGGCCATAGGAGAGTGCACATGACTGTCCATGGATTGTTCGCCAACGTTTCTCCGGTGGGAACTGGTGCAAGAGCCAAACCACATATCGCCATTGTCGGCCGTGGTTTTTCAGGCGTGATGATGGCGATCGCGTTGATGAAGTCGGTTCGCACCGCATTCCATGTCCATCTCTTTGACCCGCAGCCGACGATCAGCGGCGGGCAAGTGCTGGCGGCGCCTCAAAGCGGTGAAATCCTCAACAGTCGCGTTCGCGACCTCTCGGTTGCGGCCGGTCAACCGGAAGACTTCAACGACTGGCTTTCTGCCAATGCCGAGTTTCGTGCGGCGGTTTCTGCGGCCATTCCCGGCTTTCAGCAGATTTTCGTGCCGAAGAGCATCTTTAGCGACTATGTCTATCAGCGTTTCTCCGAGGCGCTAACGCGTCGGCCCGATATCTCGATGCAGCTGTCCTGCCAGGCGGTGCAAGGCCTTCGCAAGCAAGCGAATGGGCGTTTCGCCGTGATCCAGGAGGGGGCTGCGGTGGAATGCGATGCCATCGTGCTTGCGACCGGTTTCGGCTTGCGTGAGGGCGAGATGCAGGTCGCGGACGAGGAGAAGCCATTGGTGCGGGCCCGTCGCCTCGTCGTGCCGCGCCACACGGTCCTGCTCGGCAGCGGCGTGCGGGTCGTTGACCGCCTGCTGCAGCTTCGCGACAACGGCTTTGTCGGTGAGATCACCATTCTTTCGCGACATGGCTTTCTGCCGCAGCCGCACACGCGCCTGGCTGCTGCGCCGACCTTTCCGGTCGAACCGATGCCGACGCGGCTCGGCGATATCGTCCATTTTGTCCGGCAGGCCTGTGCGGAGGCGGAAGCGGCTGGACTTGGCTGGCAAGCGGCGATGAACGGCCTGCGCCGGCGCGCCCGGTCCCTGTGGCAGGCGTTGCCTCAAGAGGAAAAACAGCGGTTCAACCGGCACCTGCGATCAATCTATGACAGTCATCGCAATCGACTGCCAGCGCCCTTGCATCTGCGGCTGCAGCAGGAACTTGCGAGCGAGCGGACCGTCCTGCGCAAGGGCTGGGCGGGTCGGCGCCGTCCCGAGGGGCTGATGGCCCGCTTTGCCGGCGCACCCGAGGAGACGTTGCTTCAGGCCGATCAGGTGATCGACTGTCGCTGTTCTGCTCCTGACCTTCGCGCTCCGTTGATGCAGAGCCTTTTCGCCGGCGGCCTCGCGGAGCCTGACGAACTCGGCCTCGGCATCGCCGTCAGCCCGGCTGGCGAGGTTCTGTCTGGAGGGCAGCCCATCCGTGATCTCTACGCGATCGGACCACTCGGGGTCGGCAGCCTGCCCGACATCGACCTCGTGCCGGAAATCGTGACGCAGACCTATGCCGCGGCGCGGCTGATCGCCACCCGGCATCGGGTGACGCTGAAGACCGCTTGACGGGTTTCGTCGCGCCTATCAGCGCCGGGTCGACCAGGGCACCAGCCAGCGCTCTAGCAAACGCGCCGTCATCTCGAAGACGAAAGCGACGGCGGCGATCACGATAATCCCGGCGATCACCACGTCGGTCACCAGAAACTGCGCGGCGGACTGGATCATGAAGCCAAGCCCGCGGGTCGCTGCGACCAGTTCTGCTGCCACCAGCGTCGACCAACCTGCTCCGAGCGCGATCCGGGTTCCCGTCAGGATCGACGGCAGGGCGCTCGGCAGGATAACATGGCGCAAGACCTGCAATCTTGAGGCACCGAATGCACGGGCCGCATTGACGTGATCGCGGGAGGCCGACCTGACGCCCGTTGCGGTCGACAGGATGATCGGCGGCAGCATCGCCAACGCGATGACGGCGATCTTCGATGCTTCGCCGATGCCGAGCCAGATGATCACCAGGGGCAGGTAGGCAAGCGGCGGCAAGGGGCGCAGGAACTCGACAATCGGGTCGAGAATGCCCTTGCCCAGCCGGCTGGTTCCGATGGCAAGGCCGACGGGCACGCCGAGGGCGATCGCAACGGCCAATGCGCCGAAAATCCTGACAAGGCTGGCAATCGCGTGCTGGGCAAGCGTTGCGTCGACAAAACCGGTCACGGCCAGGCCTTGCAGGGCGCGGTAGACGGCGAGCGGCGAGGGGAGAAACAGCGGCGAGACCAGGCCATAGCTGGCGGCAAGGCTCCAAAGGAAAAGCAGGGCGACGATCGTCGCCAGCGAAATCCAGGCAAGCGGCATCGGCGAGCGCGGCCGTTTGTTTTCCGGCCCGCCAGCGATGTCGCGGGGCGCGTGAAGCACTGAAGGCGGACTTTCCAGAGAAAGACTCATGCGGCAATCCCTTCGTCTTCGGCATGGATGAGTGCCGTCAGTTCGTCATGCAGGCGGCGAAACGCGGCCGAACTGCGGATTTCGGAGAGCGGCGCCCCGGCAAGATGATCGCGGCCGAATGTCGTCCTGATTTCGCTGACAATCCGGCCGGGGTTGGGCGCCAGCACAATGACGCGGGTTGCGAGCAGGAGCGCTTCCTCGATGCTGTGTGTGATCAGCAGCGCGCCAACGCCGCTCGTCTGCCAGACGTCGAGAATAAATCCCTGCATGCGGCCGCGCGTCAGCGCATCGAGCGCGCCAAGCGGCTCATCCATCAGCAGAAACGTCGGATCGGAGGCAAGCGCTCTGGCAATCCCGACCCTTTGGCGCATGCCCCCGGAGAGCTCCCAGACGTGGCGATCTGCGGCATCGGGCAGACCGACGCGCACGAGGAGCTGTCGTGCTTTTTCCAGCCGCTCGGCGGTTGGAACACCACGCAAACGCATCGGGAATGCCACATTGTCAAGCGCCGTCAGCCACGGATAAAGGGCATCGTCCTGGAAGACGACGGCGCGATCGGATCCGGGGCCGGACACCGGTTTGCCGTCGATCGCGATGCGACCGCTACTCGGCGCCACGAAACCGGCCGCCAGACTGAGAAGACTGGTTTTGCCCGACCCGGAGCGACCGATGACAACGACAAACTCGCCGTGCTCAAGCGTCAGGTCGATCGCCGCCAGCACCGGAGGGGAGCTTCCGTGGTCGGCCGCATAACGCAGCGTGACATTATCGAGGGAGAGCGTGGACATGCAGCTTTTCCGGATGCGGGGCGCGCGACGCGATGCGCCCGCCCGACTTTGTCGCCGGGCGAGCGTGAAGAAGCGTCTTCAGAACGAGAGTTTCGCAGCCTCCTGCGCCCAGCGGGCCGAGACATAGGGCGCGTAGTCGGTCAATACCGCGGGGATCTTGCCCTGCTCAAGCAGGAAGGCCGCGGTCTGCGCGACGGCTTTGGCGGTTGCGCCGCCAAGAAGATCGCCGCTCGCCTGCTCTTCAAGCGAAGGGAAGTAGTATCCCTTGAGCAGGCTCGGCACATCCTCAGGCTTTGCGCCGGTCAGACGCGCGATCTTTTCCGCCTGCGGCGAGCCGGCATTCCAGGAGTCCGGATTCTTGCGGTAGTCCGCATAGGCGTCGCCGGTCACCTTGACAAAGCCGGTGACGATATCTGGATGTTCCTCGGCAAATTTCTTGCTGACGATCCAGGCGTCGAAGGTGGCGCCACCCCACTTTGCCACGTCTGCCGAGGTGGCCAGCACGGTGGATGTCTTCTTGATTTCGGACAGCACCGGATCCCAGACATAGGCGCCGTCGATATCGCCGCGGGTCCAGGCAGCTGCAATTTCCGGCGGCCGGAGGTTGAGGATCTCAACCGACTTTGGATCGATGTTCCAGTGCTTCAGCGCCGTGAGCAGGCTGTAGTGTGCGGTCGAAACGAAGGGGGTGGCGATCTTCTTGCCGGCAAGCTGCTCCGGCTTGTCGATGCCCTTGACGGCCAGCGCTTCGGCGTCGCTGATCAGGCCGACGACGAAAATGGTTTCAAAGGGGAGTTGCCGGCTGGCGGCGGCTGCAAGCGGTGACGAGCCGACATAGCCGATGTCGATCGAGCCGGAAGCGAGTGCTGCGATCACGTCTGCACCGCCGTCGAATTTCTGCCAGGTGATCTTGGCGCCGGTAATCTTTTCGTAGGTTCCGTCGGCCTGCGGCACGCGCGACGGCTCAACGATCGGCTGGTAACCGATCACCAGGGGCGTTTCATCCGCATGGGCCGGGAGCCAGAACTGGGTTGCAGCCAGTAAGGTGGCGCTGGTAGCGAGAAGGGTGCGTCTGCGGATCGTCATGGGGTGCTCCTCAATGGTCGGGTTGTGGCCCACTCACGGAGCCTCGCAGATATATTGATTAAAAAGATCGATTTTATGGAGACAAATTATTCCGCATTTCGTTGGCTCGATGCGAGCCCATTCCAAAGTTGGGGCGCCTCTTCGGTACATCATGCCGTGTGCTTCCAGCATCAGTCTCAAAGCTGCACGCCGCCATAAAGGCCGTTGTGATAAACGATCGGATCGCCGGAAGCGGTCGTGATCGCCACGACCCTGCCGAGGATGATCGCATGGCTATGGCGTTCGATGATTTCTTCGACCTCGCAGTCGATGGCGGCGAGCGCACCGATCAATGCCGAAGCGCCGCTGGCGAGCCGGATCCAGTCGGCGCCGTCGTAGCGCGCGGCACCTTTCGCGCCGTCCAAGCCGGAGAAGCGTTCGGCAACCTTCTGCTGCTCGCGAGAAAGCACGTTCACGCAGAAATGCCGGTAACGCTCTATGACCGGCCACGTCGAGGACGTCCTGTTGACGTTGACGACCATGGTCGGCGGATCGATCGAAAGCGCCGTCGCTGAGGTCACGGTGGCGCCGGTCCGCTCGTCGCCGACACCTGCGGTGATGACGGAAACGCCGCCCGACAGGTTGCGCATTGCTGCTTTCAGCGCCGGGGGGCTGATCGGCGCGTAGCCGTTGGCGGTCTGAACGATGGCGTTGAATGCTGGAGAAGCGGCAAGCGCGATTGTCATGGGTAAACCCTCGAAAAATTTCACCTAATTCCCGGCCGCAAACTGTCGATGCGGGAAAAATTTTCCTCTTGTCAAAGATGATCGTCTGATTTTTAATTGTCAATAAATTTTATAGAGTTTATGTTTTTCCTATCGAGATGCGTAGCTGGGCTGCCATCGAACGAGGCTATGAGGAGGCTGTCGCCAAATGGGAATTGTGCCGGAAAAGGTCCCCGAGAAGATCAATGTGCTCTGGTTTCTGCCGACGCACGGCGAAAGCCGCTATCTCGGCACCACCCGCGGCGGCCGCAATGTCGATCTCAACTACCTCAAGCAGGTGGCGCAAGCCGCCGACCAGCTCGGTTACTACGGCGTCCTCATCCCGACGGGCCGCAGTTGCGAGGACAGCTGGGTGGTGGCTTCAGCCTTGGCGCCGCTCACCGAAAAGCTGCGCTTCCTGATCGCAGTGCGGCCGGGCCTGCTGTCACCGACGCTGGCGGCACGCATGACCGCAACGCTGGACCGACTTTCGGGCGGGCGGCTTTTGATCAACGTCGTCACCGGCGGTGACCCGATCGAAAACAAGGGCGACGGCATTCACCTCTCGCATACGGAACGTTACGAGGTCACCGAGGAGTTCCTCAATGTCTACAAGGCCGTGCTTCGCGGCGAAGAGGTGGATTTCAAGGGAAGCCACTTCGATATCGAGGGTGGCAAGCTCCTGTTCCAATGCGTTCAGAAGCCTCATCCTCCGCTCTATTTCGGCGGCTCGTCGGGAAAGGGGCAGGAGGTCGCCGCGCGCACGATCGACAAATATCTGACCTGGGGCGAGCCGGTGGAGGACGTTGCGGGGAAGATCGCCGAGGTCCGCGCCTTGGCTGGTGCCGAGGGCCGGGACGTCACTTTCGGCATCCGTCTTCACGTCATTGTCCGCGAAACGGCAAAGGAAGCGTGGCAGGCAGCCGACGAACTGATACAGTATGTGGATGACGACACGATTGCCGCCGCACAGAAGGTGTTCGAGCGCATGGATTCGGTTGGTCAGAGCCGCATGAGCCGCCTGCATGGCGGTCGCCGTGATAAGCTCGAAATCGCTCCCAATCTCTGGGCCGGCGTCGGCCTGGTGCGCGGTGGCGCAGGCACGGCATTGGTCGGCGATCCCGATCAGGTGAGGGCGCGCATGGACGAATACCGGCAAGCGGGCATCGACAGCTTCATCCTGTCCGGCTACCCGCATTTGGAGGAGGCCTACCGCTTCGGCGAGCTGGTCCTGCCAAACCTGCCGCTTGCCCATCCCGTTCCTTCTCGCGAGGCGTCGATCAATACCGGGCCGTTCGGTGAAACGATCGCCGGCGATCACCGCCCGAAGCTGAAGGTTTCGCAATCGTGACGGGCGTGCGTCGACCGGTCGTCGCTATCGTCGGTGGTGGCTTCACCGGGGCAATGGTTGCAGCAAACCTGGCGCGCAACGCTGCGAGCGACGGGGCGTCCATCGTCATCTTCGAGCCCCGAACCCGTCTCGGCGCGGGCCTCGCTTACGATACCGCCAACCCTGCTCATCGCATCAATGTACCGGCGGCGCGCATGAGCCTCGTTCCGGATGATCCTGATGACTTTCTCAACTGGCTGGCAGCCAAGAGAGAGCCGCGTAACGACGCCGAGGCTCTGGCTGCCGACGGCAATCTCTATGTGCGGCGGGTCGTCTTCGGTCGTTATGTCGGCGAATTCATCGCCCCATTCGTAAAGAGCGGCAAGGTGGTGCATCGACGCGAACGCGTCCAGCACGTCGAGCGGCGCGGGAAGCAGTGGCGCCTCAGCTCTGGTCCTGGCACGGAGCTGCTGGCCGATATCGTCGTTATTGCCACCACGCACCCGTCCCCGTGTGCGCCGAGGTGTGTGGGCGAGGCGCTGTGCGACCACCCGCGCTATGTGCCCGACTCCACGGCAGCCGGTGCTTTGGCCAGCATTCGGCCTGATGACCATGTTCTGGTGCTCGGCAATGGCCTGACGGCGGCGGATGTGATTGCCTCACTGCGGCTCGCCGACCATCGCGGCCCGATCGTCGCGCTGTCGCGCCGCGGCCTTCGATCACGCGGCCACGCCGGACAGGCGCAGGATCCATTTGGCGATTTTGTCAGCGAACCTGTGCGAAGCGCGCTCGACCTGCTGCGGCGCGTGCGCCGCGCCGTGCGCGACGCCGCTGCGGTTGGCGCCAGTTGGCATGCTGTTATTGACGCGCTGCGCAGCCAGGGCGGGCAGATCTGGCGGACGCTGCCTGTGGCGGAGCGAAGCCGTCTCGTGAAGCGCCTGCGCCCCTTCTGGGATGCCCACCGGTTCCGCGTCGCCCCGCAGGTCGACGGCGCGATCCGGCAGGCGATCGACGCGGGACAGTTGCGCATCCTCGGTGCCTCGATCGAAGGCGTCGAGAGACATGGCCAGGTCATCGCCGTCGATATCCGCCATCGTCAGATGCGCGCTAAGGAACGTCTATTGTTCGACGCCTGCGTGGTGACGACGGGCCCGGCCCACACAGGCATCCTTACGAGCCAGAGCTGGCTTGCGGATCTTTCGTCACAAGGGTGGCTGCGGTTGGACGATGTTGGCCTTGGACTTGCCTGCGACGAAACGAGCCGTGCAATCGGCCTGGATGGGATGCCGGAGAAATCGCTGATCGTTGCCGGACCACTGGCGCGGGGAACATTCGGCGAGCTGATGGGCCTGCCGCAGGTCAACGATCATGCGATCTTCGTCGCTGATCAGATAGCCGAGATGCTGGCACGCGAAGGCAGAGCGGCCGGCCGCCGCCGCGCGGCTGCGTCACAGGTCCGTCGACGGACGGTCGCAACAGCGGGCGGTAGCGTTACCCGTTGACAGGCTTGGTCCCGCCATCGAGGCGCCGGCTCCAGTCCTCGACCGAGTGGGTCTGCAGGCGCTTGGTCGCATAGTCTCGCCAACTCGACGGCAGAATGGCAAGGCTGGCGATTTCAGCGAGCGCGTCCCGGTTGAGCGTGTCGACATAGAGATAGTGCCAGAGCCGGGCGATTGTCCATTCCGGGTGGCGGCGCTCGACGCGTTGCATCCGGTCTCCGGCCGAAATCATGCCCTCTTCGATGACCCGGTAATACCATCCGGTGCGACCCGATTGCTGGACGCGGCGCGCCATATCCGCAATCTCGAAACGGCGGTTCAGCTTCCAGCAGGGCTGGCGACCCTGGCTCACCTCCAGAAGTGCGCCGCCGAGGCGAAACCGGTCGCCGACGGCCACATCGCTTTCGATCAGGCCTACGACAGAAAGATTTTCGCCGAAAGCACCCGGCTGTTTGAGACGCGCAACGGGGCCGATCTCACCTGTCCAGACCCGATAATGATCCCGCGGATAGTGATGCACGGCCTTGTCGATGCCGCCATGTCTTTTGAGGTCACCCTGGTGGTCGCCTGAGAAACCCGTGGCGCCGAGATGTACCGGACCGATGGCTGGCTGCTTGTCGATACCGCTTAAGGTCCCCCGGTCGTCGATCGGAGAAAGGACGCCGACAAGCAAAGTGTCGAGCACGATCGTTTGCCGGTCAATCATCGATATGCTCCAGCCATTCGCCAAGCACCGAGGCGGCTGCCGAAGTCAGCCGAGGGCCGAAGCGCCGGGCGTCGGCGCGTAGATCCGACACGCTCAGTCCGGCCGCCGCCAGTTCGCAAGCATGGCCGACGAGCCAGCGTTCGAACGCGGCTCCCGTCTCGGCTTCCAGATGAAACTGTAGCCCGAGCACGTTGTTTCCGCCTGCGAAGGCTTGCTGTGCCACCTGTCGGGTCGAAGCCAGCAGGCTTGCTCCGCCCGGCAGGTCGTAAGTGTCGCCGTGCCAATGAAGGACGGGAACGTCTTCGAGATGACGGAGGCACGACGTGCGACCGGCGGCAGAAAGGCTTAGTGGCGAAAAGCCGATTTCCTTGATGCCGGACGAATAGACCCGGGCGCCGAGTGCGCGGGCAATCAATTGGGCGCCGAGGCAGATGCCGAGCGTCGGTCGATCGGCGGCAAGGCGGGCCTGCAGCATGGCGATTTCCTGTCCGACAAAGGGATAGGCTTCGTCCTCGTAGACACCGATCGGCCCGCCGAGCACCACGAGGAGATCCGGCTCTGACGGATCGAAGGACAGGTAGCCTTCATTTCCGACGTCACGGTACTCGATGTCGAAGCCGGCGGAACGCAGCGGATTTGCTAAGTTTCCAAGGTCTTCAAAGTGGACGTGCCTGACGGCGATCGCCTTCCTTTTTGTCATTCTTTCGCATTCTTCCTGTTGGTGATTTGCCATTTAGCCGACGTGCGGATCGAGTGTGCAGCCGTCGCTCGTGCATCCGGCGGGTTCGGGGCCAGCCGCGACAGGGGCCGGCATCGGGGCGGCGAGAAGGGTGGCCAGGCGCGCGCCGATGATCATATCCTCTTCGATCCCGAAGCGATGGTATTCAACATGCCCGTCCCGGCCGATGATGATCGCAGTTGGCGTCCCGCGCATGCCGTAGCGGTCCATCGTTTGCGGTATCGGACCGGTGTCGGACGGTTGATCGACGGCAATAGGGAAGGTTAGTCGGTATTCGTGCATGAAGGCCTTGAGCGCGTCCGGCGTCATGGCGGCGTGATGCTCGAACACCGAGTGCAGTCCGATGACCTGCAGGTCAGTGTCGCGAAAAATGCTCTGGACACGCTGGGTCTGCGGCAGGCCGTGCGAGACACAGGCCGGGCAGAGCATTTGAAAGGCGTGCAGAAATACGACACGACCCCGCAGCCGTTCGAGGCTGAGAGGCGCCGGGGTATTGAACCAGGCCGAAACGGCGAGTTCGGGCGCTTTCATGCGAAAATTGCTGTTCATCGTCCTCGTCTCCGGGAAGCGCCGGACGGCTGGCTGCCGACCGGCTGAAACGGGAGGAGGGGAGCATACTGGCCGTCCCTTCGAACTCCCTTGGTGTGAAGGCGTGCCTCAGGCCGCTTCGCGAACGAGCTTCACGCCGGGGAAGTCTACCGGCACCGCAAGCGCGACGTTGACGTAGTTCGTGAACAGATTGAGCGCGACATGGGCAATGATCTCGACGATGTCCTGATCATCGAAACCGGCATCCCGCAGGGCAAGCACATCAGCGTCGGAGATTTGCCCGCGCGCCTCGACAAGTGTCTGCGCGAAGGCGAGGGCCGCCGCCGTCTTCGGGTCAGAGGATCTGGCACGCTGGGCATTTGCCATTTCCTCGGCGGACGCACCGGCCTTGCGGCCGAGTGCCGTATGAGCCGCCAGGCAATAGTGGCAATCATTGCGGTCCGCGACGGCAACGGCGATCTGCTCGCCGAGCTTGGCGCCGAGACGCCCCTTGCCGAGCGCGCCGAAGGAGGCCCACATGCTGGCAAGGGCTGCCGGAGAATTGGCGACCGCCTTGAACATGTTGGGTGCGACACCGAAGGCGGATCGGATTTCGCCAAGCAGTTCAGCGCTGGCGCCGGTTGCCGAATTGGGGTCAATTAGATTAACTCTGCTCACGGTTTTCTCTTTCTGTTTGCGTGGAGGGAGAAAATTGCCGGTCCGACGATGGCAGTCGTCGGGCCGGCGCCGACATCACCGGCTGCCCGCTTGCGGCACAAGACACAGTGCTTGCGGGTTCCGATATTGAAGTTTTGTGGGAAGTTGCCGCTGCAACTCCCTTATTTCTTTTGCGTCCTCGGCTTTTGGCCTGGCCTTGGCGTTGCCTTTCATCGGCACGCGCTCAGCTCGCCGCGCGATTAAAGACGTGCCAGGCGGTCCGTTGGGCCTCCGGCTCAGCGCCGTCATATTCAGCACAATCGACCCGCAGCTGCGCCGGTCCGAAGGCCGCATCGACAAATGCGCAATGATGCGGCGCCTTCGGGTCGTCGTGGACGTGTGGTTGGAAATACCGACAGTTGACGCACATGCGCTGTTCCGGAATGGCGCCCGCCGTCTGCAGATTGCGGATAATCTTGACGAGATGCATGAGCAGATCCTGCTGCTCCAGTTTGGAAAGCGAGGCGATGGCGTCCTCTGTCGCGGAGGCAAGCTGCCCCGCCTGCCGCACGGCGGTTTCACCGGCTGGCGTCGCGGCGACCGAGAGCGCGCGCGCATCGCTCGGGTCGGTCCGCTTTTCGACCAGCCCCTTGCGCAGCAACGCATTGATCGAATCCGTCGTCGTCGGTTGGCTGACCCCGAGATAGGCGGCAATTTGCTTCACCCGCATTCCAGCTCGACCGCGGGCGACAAGAAAGGTGAGGATCTGCAACTGCGTCGGATTGAGGCCGATAGCGTCGGCGGCCGTCCAAGCCTCGGTGCGCATGGCTGTTGCCACACGGGATAGGCCATCGCCGATCCGATCAATCAGGGGAGGTGTCGTCGCAGGTTCGTTGCTCATGCGGCATTTATATAGGAATCCTATTTAATGTCAACGCGGCTTTGAAATGCGCTTCGAATTTGATGCGCATCAAAGTGGAGGGTGCGTCGCAGGCTTAAGTCTCTCTTCGAACAACCCGAGCACGGGCTGGTCGCTCAAATGGAGAAGACGATGTTGAATGCAATTAAGAGCGGATTTGGTATCGCGATCGCAGCAATGCTGGTCGCCGCACCGGCAGCCGCCGCGGACTTCGAAGTGCACATGTTGAACAAGGGCAAGGATGGCGCGATGGTATTCGAGCCGGCGTCGCTGAAGGTTGCGCCCGGCGACACAATTACCTTCATCCCGACCGACAAGGGCCATAACGTCGAAACCATCAAGGGCATGATCCCGGATGGCGCCGAGGCGTTCAAGAGCAAGATCAATGAAAACTACAAGGTGACCTTCACCGCGCCCGGCCTTTACGGGGTCAAGTGCACGCCGCATTACGGCATGGGCATGGTCGGCGTCGTTCAGGTCGGCGATACGCCTGCCAACCTGGAAGCCGTGAAGGCGGCCAAGAACCCGAAAAAGGCGCAGGAACGTCTGGACGCCGCGCTCGCCGCACTCGGAAACTAAACTTCGACGTGCTTCGGAGCGGGGTGGGGGCAGGCCGCTCCCGGCGTCCGCGCACTGGGTGAGGCGCGGCGCCATCATGCGGAACCAATGCGAAAGCTTCGCGTTGGTTCCGCATGAATCAGATCCTCGCCGAATTGTTCCCGCCCTCGCAGATAGCCTATCCGGTCATTTTTGCGCGTATCATCGGTGCATTGCTGATGGGTGCCGTTATCGGTTTTGAGCGTGAGGCGAAGGCCCGGCCCGCCGGTCTCAAGACCCATATGCTGGTCAGTCTGGCAGCCTGCACATTCGGCATCATTTCGCTTGAAAGCGTGCGCCTCGCGGGCTTCTTCGACGATCGGGTACGGATTGATCCCCTGCGGGTCGTGGAGGCGGTGACTGCGGGCGTCGCGTTCCTCGCCGCCGGCACGATCGTGCTGTCGCGCGGCGAGGTCCAGGGAATAACCACCGGAGCCAGCCTCTGGCTCGCCGGCGCAATAGGCCTGTCGGTCGGCTTCGGCCATTGGATCGTTGCCGCTCTTGCTGCCGGCTCCGCATTCTCGGTACTTGCCATTATCGGCTATCTTGAGCGAAAGCTCGCGCCGGGCGAAAAATCCGAGCTGCCGCCGGACGACAGGCAGAGCGAGCTGCACAAGAAGAAAAACAAACCTTAGCGCAGCGATGGTCTTCCCATCCCGGTCTTTTTGACGGACCGACGACCTCGATCGCGTTTGAGGTCGCGCAGCAGCCGATTGCAGTCGATTGAGGCCTGGTTTCCGAACCGAAAGGCCTCCCTGATGTTTCGATTTTCCATTCTTGTCAGCAGTTTATGGCTGTCCGTCGTGTCGCTTGCCTATGGCGCAGATTCAATCGGCTTTCGGGAAGTCGATCTGTATGTCGGCAGCGCCAGGCCGCTTCACGCCGCGCTCTGGTATCCCTCGCCGGATCCGGCGGCCACCGCGACTGTCGGAGAAAGTCCGGCTTTCCTTGGCGTCGCGGCCGTCACAAACGCTGCAACCTCGGACAAGGCGCGGCCGCTGGTGGTGCTGTCGCACGGCTACGGCGGCAGTTGGCGCAATCTGAGCTGGTTGGCCGGCAGATTGGTCAAACAAGGCTATGTCGTCGCGGCTCCCGACCACCCCGGCACGACAACGTTCAACAGGGATGCGGAGCAGGCGGCGATGTTATGGGAGCGTCCGCGCGACCTGAGTCGTGTCATCGACGCCCTAGTTGCCGATCCGACACTCGGCGGCCAGATCGACGAGACCCGGATAGCGGCAATAGGCCATTCGCTCGGCGGATGGACGGTAAGTGCGCTGGCGGGTGCGACGTTTGACCGCGAGCGTTTCAGAGTCGACTGTGAGACAAATTCGAGCCCGCGTGCGTGCAGCCTCAGTGCCGAGCTCGGTCTTGGCAGAGCCGAAGTTCAGGGGGACCTCGGTGACCGGCGTCTCGACGCATTCGTGTCTCTCGATCTGGGCCTGGCGCGCGGGTTCAGTCCTGAGAGCCTGGCGCGCCTTCATGCTCGATCGCTGGTCATCGGTGCAGGCACTGATCTCGGCGACATGCCTGCAGCGCTCGAGTCCGGCTATCTTGCCGAGCATCTGTCCGAAGACACCTCCACCTACGTGGAGATCCCCGATGCGATGCACTTCAGCTTCATGCAGCTCTGCAAGCCGGGCGCAGAAGCGTTGATCGACGAGGAAACACCCGGCGACGGCGTCGTCTGCAGGGATGGCGGGCGCCGTGGACGGGACGAGATCCACCAGGAGATCGCCTTTCTCGTAATCGGCTTTCTGGCCGAAGCCGTCCCGGCTCGGCCGTAGAGCTGTTTTGCCTCCTCCCGTACCACATGGTTCGGCTGAACGTTGCTAAGGAATCCGTTCGGCAATCCGTTACGAAACGGCTAAGCTTTAGAGCTGCATATTCCAAGGAAGCTCAATGGAAGCCACCCGTTCTCTTGCTGCCAAGCTGCTGTCGGCGACGCTGATGTTCGACCGGACATCGGTGGCCGCATTGGAGGCACTTGCGGCGAATTCCGACCGCAGGCTGCTGCGCCGTGGTGAAGTTCTCGTTCACGAAGGGGACCAGTCGGACCGCTTCTTCGTCGTGCTGTCGGGGCGTTTCGCAGTTCACCGGGATGGCGCCGACGAACCCATTGCCGAGATCGGTCACGGCGAGCTCGTCGGGGAAGTCGGCTTTTTCGCCGGCTTGCCGCGTATCGCCACGGTCGTTGCCGCGCGCGATTCCATCGTCCTGGAAATTCGCGATGAGCAGTTCGAAAGGGCCGCCAGGGCTCTGCCCAGCTTACGCCAGTCAGTCACGACGTTTCTGGCGCGACGTTTCGCGATGCAAGCGCCAGCGAATCCGCGCGGCAAGCAGGCTTGCCGGTTGCGGACGCTTGCGGTCGTTCCCGCCGGCGGTAGCCATATTCCGCCGCTCTTCCTCCATCATCTGCGCGAGGCGTTTGCAGCCAACAAGCAGGCTGCATTTCTGACAAAGGCCGACATCCAAAGCCGGTTCGCCGGCATCCCGCTAGACGACCAGCCGGTTCTGGATTGGCTCAATCAACTGGAAACGAGGGCCGAAATCATCGTCTACGTGGCCGATGACGGGCCGAGCGATTGGACGCATGTGTGCATACGCCAGGCCGATAGCGTCCTGCTGGTCGCCGAGGCTACCGGTTCGCCGGAGGTCAGCACTTGCGAGGCGTTGGCGCTGTCGATCCATTCCCCGTCCAGCCTTCGACTTGCGCTCGTGCACGGCAAACGGACCTCTACGGTCGTCGGAACGGCCGCGTGGCTCGATGCGCGCCCCGATATCCGACAGCATCACCACGTCGCATTGGACGACGCGCTGGACGTCGAGCGGCTGGTCAGGTTTGTTTCCGGCGAGGCGAGGGGCTTCGTCGCGGCGGGTGGAGGCTCGCTTGGTTGCGCTCATCTCGGTGTTTACAAGGCGTTTGCGGCAGCTGGCGCCAGCTTCGACTATCTCGGGGGTACCAGTTCCGGGGCGGCGATGATGGCCGGCTTTGCCAGAGGATTGGACGCAGACCAGATCAACCGCGGGACCCACCAGATTTTCGTCAAGAGCCGTGCGTTTCGCCGGCTCACCCTGCCGCAATATGCGCTTCTGGACCACAAGGTGCTCGACCGCACCCTCCGGGCCGAATACGGCGACGTGCTCATCGAGGACCTCTGGTTGCCGTTCTTTGCGCTTTCGACCAATCTCAGCAGCGGTCAGGCACATGTCCATCGTCGCGGTAAGCTCTGGCAAGCCGTAAGAGCGTCCGGCTCGATCCCGGGCGTGTTGCCACCATTTTTCACGGCCGACGGCGACATGCTGGTCGACGGCGCGATCATGAACAACCTGCCGCTCGATCAGATGAAGGAACTGAAGACAGGGCCGAATGTCGTTGTCAGCCTGGGGGCCGGCGGTCCGCGAAAGCACCATATCGACTATGACAGCATCCCCGGCGCGTCCGAGCTGACGGTGCGGCTGCTAAACCCCTTCGGCCGTGTTGGCCTGCCGAAGGTCCCGAACATGATCCAGGTGATTACGGCGAGCATGCTGGCGCATAGGCCGCATGAGGTCGCGCTCGGCGAAGGAGATATCCTGATCTCTCCACCGGTCCCGCCGGCAATCAGCTTTATGGACTGGAGCCGGCATTCCGAATTGTTTGCGGAGGCCTATCTCTGGGCAAAAGCGTGGATTGACGATCGTCTCGATGAGAACGACCCGAAGCTCCACGCGATATTTGGTGCTCCGCCTCAACCCGAAACGCTGGAGACCCTTGGCGCCACGCAGGAGCGCTCCGCGCTTTAGTTCGCCTTTCCTGTTGCTGATCGAGGGGATGAACCGGCCGATTCCAGCATTCCTCGCGAGTTGTCATCGTTCCCTCGCAGTTGTAGTATTTTAGCCGGGCCTTGTTTGGGAATGCTGATTGTGCGCCCGACCGCATGCTAGCCACCGAGTAATACCGATAGGCAGAAGAGCCGCTCTGGATCGCAGGGGCTCGCATTCGAAAGTTGTTCGTCCCCGAATTGGTGCAACGATGTCCATCGGGTTCCCTTGAATGTACCTGCGGGGCGTCGTTGGCCCGTATGATGCACAGTCATTGTGCGTTGCGGGGCAACAGCGTTCCCCTTTCCTTGAAGTGGATCAACGCGATGCCTGAGAACAAAGACGATATTGCCAGGGCGAAACCGGTGAGCGCGCAGGACCTCCGTATGCAGATGCTCCAGCGTGAGATGGAGGAGATGGACAAGGAGCGGCGGCTAAAGGCGGTAGAGGAGCAGAAACACGCCGACTTTGCCGCAGATTTCCTCAAAAAACACGTGACCGAAGAGGAAATCGCCATCGTTCGCCGCCTCGTCGCGAACGCCGTCAAGGCCGGAAAATTCGAGGCCATGGTCTACAGCTTCCCTTCCGACCTTTGCACCGACAGCGGTCGTGCCATCAACAGCGGCGACCGGGATTGGCCGAACACACTGCAGGGGAAGGCGAAAGAGTTTTTCGAGCGCTACCAGACCTTTGGCAAGCCAAGCGGCTATAAGTTGAAGGCGATGATCATCAACTTCCCCGGTGGGGTGCCCGGCGACGTCGGCTTTTTCCTGAATTGGGCGCCCGACAAGGCTTGAAAGCTGCTCCGGTGAGGCGTCCGGCCGGGAGGCGCCTGGGCAATGGGCTGCGGCGGCGCGGCCGCATGTGTCGCCTATGGCGCGCGCCGCATAGAACTGTGCGGTCAGCTGCCCAGCCTTCTGTCCTAAAACACGCCCGGCACGGTTCGGCGTGTCCTGTTGTCGTCGACGAAATCGTCGGGACGCTTCTGGCGCTTGCCGAGGTCGGGTTCGGTGAACTTCACGTGTTCGTAGGGGATCGACGCGAGGATGTGCGAGATGCAGTTGATGCGCGCCCGTTTCTTGTCATCCGAGGGAACGACCCACCACGGAGCGTATTCCGTATCGGTCATCCGCAACATCTCGTTGTAGGCGCGCGTGTAATCCCACCAGCGGCGATAGGATTCGACGTCCATCGGGCTGAGCTTCCATTGCCTTAGGGGATCGGCAATCCGTTGTCGGAAACGCTTTTCCTGTTCCTTCTCGCTGACGTCGAGGAAGTATTTCAGCAGGATGATGCCGCTTTCGACCATTGCCGCTTCGAAACGAGGCGCAAGCTCGAGGAAACGCCGGGCAGAATCATCCGAACAGAAGCCCATGACACGTTCTACGCCGGGGCGATTGTACCAGGACCGGTCAAAGATCACGATCTCGCCGGCCGCCGGCAGATGCTGGATGTAGCGCTGCATATAGATCTGGGACTTCTCACGGTCCGTTGGTGCGGGCAGAGCAGTCACCCGGAAGACGCGCGGGCTCACGCGCTCTGTAAGCCGCTTGATGACGCCACCCTTGCCGGCCGCATCGCGGCCTTCGAAGACAATGACGATGCGTGCGCCAGATTTCTTCACCCAGGCCTGTAGCTGGGCGATCTCCTCCTGGAGCCGCGCGAGCTCTTTGGCGTAGCCGCTTGACGGCTGCTCCTCGGATACCGCTTCTTCTGCGGTCTTTTCACTGCCGTTCTTGCCTTTATTCTTCTTCTTTCCGTCGTGCTTGGCCATTTTTCCCTCCCGTTTCAAGACGATCGTCGCGTGGCTCATTATCGAGAGACCTGGCAGCCGGCTTTCCGTTTGGCTCGGTTCTGCCGTACCTTGCCTCATAGGCATCGAGCGCATCCTCCATCCCCTCGAAGATCATGCCCGGCCCGATCTTTTCGACGACGCCCGCCCGGTCGAGCAGCGCGCGCGCGTCCGTGTGCAATTCGGCAAGGCCAAGCGCGATGCCGCGTTCCTCCAAATCACCTTGCAGTTCTGCGAGCATATCCGCCGCAGTGCTGTCGATTTGGGGGATTGCGCTCGCGTCGATCACCAGCCAGCGGGCCGGCGGCGGCAACTCCTCGGCAATGGCAGCCAATCTCTCGCGAACGTAATCGGCATTGTAGAAAAGCAGGCTGTCCTGAATCATGCAGACGCCGAAGCCAGGGATCGGGCGAGCGTTCGGCATGCGGTGCAGCTTGTAGAAGCCGTCGCGCCCGGGAATTCTGCCAAGCAGGGCGTCGTGTGGATACATGGCCTGCAGAAGCAGATAGATGAGTGTTGCCGCGATGGCGATGACCACGCCGTTCAGCACACCGAGACCGATCGGTCCCCACAGGGCAATCAGCGCAAAAACGAACTCGATGCGGTTGACGTGCCAGATCCGCCTGAGGCCTCCGATGTCGATCAGGCTTAGCGCGGTTGCCGCGAGGATTGCGCCGAGCGCAGCGACCGGCAAGACACGCAGGACGTTGCCGAGAAACAGCACCACAGCCATCAAGGTCGCGGCCGCAACGAGGCTCGCGATTTGCGACCGCCCGCCGACAGCGAAATTCACTGCGGTACGCGAGTCGGACGCCGTCACCGGAAAGGTCCCGAACAGGCCAGCTGCCAGATTGGCGGCGCCGAAGCCTGTCAATTCTCGGTTCGTATCGACGCGATAGCCGCCGCGCGTTGCGAAGCTTCGGGCGGCGATGACGCCGGAACCGAAGCTGACCAGGAAAATGGCCGCACCGCCCGTCAGCAATGCATCGATCGGGAGATCCCCAATGCGCGGTATGGCGAGCGACGGCAGTCCATCGGGTATGTCGCCGACGACGGCCAGGCCGCGCCCCTCGAAATCGAAGAGAAACGAAAGCAGCACGGCCAGGAAGACGACGATGACGGGGCCCGGCACCGGTGACCGATAGATGCGGGCCACCTGCAGCAGCGCAAAACACGCCAGGGCGAATGCCAATGTCGGCCAGTGGATGGAACCGACCTGGCGTAGAAGTTCGAACAGAGGGCCAACGAGCCCCTCGGACTCGATTTCGACCCCGGTGAAGCGCTTGATCTGCCCGATCAGGATCGACAGCGAGATGCCGGCAAAGAAGCCTATGAGGATCGGGCGGGAGAGAAAGGTCGCAAGCACGCCGAGCCGTACCAGGCGGGCGATCAGGCAGAGGATGCCGACGATGAGGGCCAAGAGCGCCGCCGCCGCGACGCGGTCCGCGGCCTGAGCGGGCGTGGCGAACACCGTCATCAACACAGCCGCCAGCACCGTCATCGTTGCGGCATCCGGCCCGACGATCAGTTGCCGCGAAGGTCCGAACAACGCGTAGGCGACCAGGGGCGTAATGCTGGCATAGAGCCCCGTCTCCGGTGGCAGGCCGGCGATCGCCGGATAGGCGATGGCGCTCGGCAGTCCCACGGCCGCAATCGCCACGCCGGCGGAGATGTCGTTGCGTAGCCAGGTCGCCTGGTACCCCTCAAGGTTGGCAAGCAAGGGCAGGCGAGGCAGGTTCAGCATGCTGATAACCCGGGTTCTTGTCTCTGTGAGACAGCACTGCCCGGCACACCTCAAGGCCCGTGCCGCGCGAGAAACGCTATCAGCCACTCTACCATTGCGTATATTAGGGACGCAAAACTTTTTGGTTTGCCTGGTTTGACTAGGATGCAGCGCTTGCGGACGCTGAGACCTGCTGGCCAGCATGGCCGCCGTCGCACCGGCGTGATGATCTTGTTTGGACCGGCGGCACCGACAACGGATGCTCGGTGGACCAGCGGCGCGCACTTGAAGCAAAGCCTCGCGGCCGGATCTCGTGTCGACCGGGTTCGCGAGACGCTTCCGGCCGAACCAGGTAATCAGGGCGGCTGACATGCGGGCGGATCTGGCCGGCCTTAGATCCAACGCGCGGACAACCCGCTCAGGACCGTGCAGTGCGAGCCTATCGAACTGCATGCCATCTCAATAATAGGGGGAAACGCAGGCCTGACGCGGACCGTAATAGGGCTGGAACGTGTTGTCGTAGACCCTGTAGGAACGATAGCGGGCATAACACCAGCGTGTGTGCGCGCCGCCTCCATAATAGGTTTGGCGGTAGTAACGCGGCGCATAATAACGCGGGCGGTAGTAGGTCGGGCCGTAGTAGCCTTCGTCATAGTAGCTCGGCTCGTAGTAGCGCGGCTGCGCCAGCAGGCCGCCGATGATGGCGCCGGCAGCAAGGCCCCCAAGCGCCCACGCCCAATCGTCATCACCGTTGTGATGATGCCCGCGGTTGTAGCCGCCGCCATATCCGCCATAATGTCGTCTGTACTGCACCGGTTGTGCCTGCGGTGTCTCAATCGTCACCGTTCCCATCGTGGGAAACGCCAGGACCGGCGTGATATTCGTCAGCGCCGTTGCCAGCGACAAGGCAAAGATTGCTAGCCTCTTCATGGCTTCACCTCTTTTTCTGCCCTACGCTCAATTATAGCGCGGAAGCGGCCACTTGGCACTGCGTTTTCAATGCGGCTGGCACGCAGGAGAACCGGTAGCGCCGGGACACGGCGCTAGGCGGCTGGTGATGCCACGCCGCTGTTGAACCGCTTCTTCCGGCGTCGGCGGCAGCACCGGATCACGACCTCATTCCATCAATATGTACGGCAACCCGAACGACCTGTTCGTGGGTTCCATGCGTGAGCCACGGGCATTCGTGGTTCATGCCGAGAAGCAAAAGGCCAGGGGTGCCTCCCGCTCGCTCGGTCCAATCGGTCGTGGCCCATCCGTTATCGCGGGCTAGGCCTCGTATTCGTCGTGTCGTCGGTTCCAGATGTAGGGCTCGGTCTGTGGCCATCCGGCGGGCGAGTCTTCCCAGAACTCCTGGCGTCCATACGGGGTCAGGTCCAGATAGGTCCAAAGACTGCCGAGATATTCAACGCCGCGTGCTCCATTAAAATAGGTGCGGTAGATGCTATCGCCATCGCGCAGGAAAACGCTGACGCCGTGGCGTTCCGTCGTTCTGGCCGGATCGTGCGGGTAACTGACCGTGGCACCCATGTCGCGATTGAAATCGCTGCCATGTGAGGAGTACCACTTCGGATGCTGCCACTCCATGCGTTCCTGGTACCTTTGCAGCTTGTCCAGCGGGGCGCGCGAAATCAGAACGATAGAAGTGTCGCGCGCGTTGAGATGTGCCGGGTGGGTCATCGCATCGACGACCCATGAGCAGCCGTCGCAACCCGCCTGCCATTCGGGTGCGAACATGAAATGATAAACAATCAGCTGCCGGCGTCCGTCGAACAGATCGATCAGCTTCACCTTGCCCGTCGGGCCGACAAACGAATACTCCTTTTCAATCCTGACCATCGGCAAGCGTCGTCGTCGCGCATTCAATTCATCCCGCGCACGGGTGAAGGCTTTCTCTCTGTCGACTTGTTGCTCAAGCGCCGACAGCCACTCATCCATTGAAACGATTTCAGGTAGCATTATCAATCACTTCCTTTCGTTGTCTCGACGCTAAACTCAATGCGGGTCGTGTTAGGCACGGCGCCATTGTCCGCCTTCGCCTCAGCACGCGTTCGGTCAGGTGCCACGGATCCGAGGCGAAGTCGGCGTGGCGCTTGTCGGCATTGTCGGCCGCATCGAAGTCTTCGCGAACCGGTTTGGCGATCCGCGTGGGAGCCTGGATTCCGGTTTCGTCGGCTTACCCGTTGCCTGCGTCTCAAATATGTTATAAAAACATAACATGTCAAGCATGCACGAAGAAGACCTGGTTTTTAAGGCCCTGGCCCACCCGCGTCGGCGCGCCATGCTCGATCACCTCAAGGAAGAGCCGCGCACCACGGGCATGCTCTGCGAGGCCTTTGCCGAGATGGACCGCTGCACCGTGATGCAGCACCTGAAAGTGCTGGAGGAGGCCGAGCTGATCATCGCAAAGCGCGACGGGCGCGAGCGCTGGAATCACCTCAACGCGCTGCCGATCAAGCGCATCCACGATCGCTGGATCAGCGGCTATGCCTCACATGCGATCAGCATCCTCGATAGGCTCAAGGCCGATCTGGAAGGGTGAGCCCTCGGCTTTATCCCGGAGCCGTCTCATCTCGCTGGCGCGGCCGGGCGACACGGTAGGATATCGCTATGCTTACCTCTCGTGCCGCTCTTGTAGGGGGAAGGGCGGGGTTCGCATTCAGGTCCCGGTCGCAGAGAAGGCGAAACTGGGAAAGCACTGGCTTATTCCCGGCATGCCGGTCGAAGCGGTGCGGCGACCAACCATACATGATCCGCTCGATCACCGATCGACGAACATGCGCAAACCGAGCAAGCTTGCGCAGCTTGGCTCTGCGCTCACGCGCCATCTCGTTGGCGGTGACGCAGTAGTAGCCGCTGAGCTCCGGCATTTGCTTATCCTCAAAAGCATTGCGGCTGAGTTCACGGAAAATCGTCGAGCGATGCCGCCCAAGCTTCTCGGCGATGACAGTGGCACTCAAGCCAGCCGCTCGCCAGCGGGCGATCCTACGACGTTCATCCATATCGATTTGGGAGTAGGTGCGTCTCATGAGCCATTCCCTGCGAGTGAGTGACAACCCATTGGTAGCTATCGCAAGTCGCACTTCATCCTTGAACCCACCCGGCTACACACGATGTCAAAGCTATTTAAAGATGAGACAAAGTAGTCAACTTAGAAACGCGACACCATCCTATCGTTTTTTACTTTGAGTGCAAGCGAACATATTTAACCAATACGCAGACGTGAGCC
>NZ_MBSO01000042.1 GCF_001695835.1 Ensifer sp. LC11
CCGAAAGCGTCGCAAACGCGAACGTATTCCATGGGCTCCGGCTCGGCTGCGACGATGGCGTCGGCTGCCTGTGCGCCGGATACTGCTGCGAGAGCAGCAGCGGAGCCGAGAAGAAGGCTCTTGATGTTCATTTCTGACCTCCAGTCAAAAGTTTCAAACGGGTCTGGGTATTTTGCTGAAGGACAGCTTTCCCTGCCCCATCCCCAACGTTCAAGAAGTCGGACGATCAACCGCCCTTGCTTCCGGAG
The DNA here is from genome assembly GCF_001695835.1 of Ensifer sp. LC11. Taxonomy (GTDB): domain Bacteria; phylum Pseudomonadota; class Alphaproteobacteria; order Rhizobiales; family Rhizobiaceae; genus Ensifer. The sequence goes on from NZ_MBSO01000042.1 coordinate 249, forward strand.
TTGAAAATACAAGACCGGATCATCGGCGCAACGTCCAACTGGCGAGATCATGCCCTTTGCATCGCCCTTCACCGAACCCTGTTGCTGAAACGACACAAAATCGCCGCAGACCCCCGGAGAAAATTAACAAAGCATTAAGAAAACCCTTTGGCGACGGGGGTTTAGCGTAAGGGGAATACCCATCGCCTGTTTCAGAAAGAGGCAGAAACCCGCCCAAAACAGGGGAAAAGCCGGGCGCAAACTTCAATTTCACCCGGGCACCGAACACCTAAAACAGCGTTCCCTTCAAGAAAGCGCTTCACGAAGAAAGCTCAGGGCCGGAAGAATCATCAGAATCAATGCCGAGAATCGCAAACCATGTGTGCGTGCGATTCTGCACCTGGGGATAGACCGCAGTCACCGCCACAGCGTTCACAGGACATAAGCCGCAAAGGCGACAGCTGCCGACGAGGGCGGATGGCAAAGTTGAGTGCTGACGGAAGAGAGTGGTTCGTCAAAACCACGGATCGGCGTCACAAGGACACGGAGCAGGCGGATTAGGACGACCAGGGAAGAATGGCGGAGAAGAAGGGATTCGAACCCTCGATACCCTTCCGGGTATACTCCCTTAGCAGGGGAGCGCCTTCGACCACTCGGCCACCTCTCCGTTAGCGCCTGACTAGTGTCACTCCGCGGCCAATGCAAGATTTTTTTGTCGGTTTGCGGGAATTCCTCGCATTTTCGTGTGGGCCGACCGATGACACAAAGCCGACGCGTCCCGTTTGCTCTCGCCACCCCAACGCAAAAGCGTCGGGATCTCCCGGTGCTTTTTGTGTCGACATGTGCCGCGGGCCTTAAGATTTGCGCGCGAGACGTTCGATCGCCTGCTGTGTCGCGGCGCCGAAGTCGCCGTCGATCGGGCCGCCATAATAACCACGATCCTTAAGCAGGCTCTGCATTTCCTTACGGAAGGCCGGCGTAAAGTTGTTGGGCTGTGTCTTTACCTCTTCGAGCTTGGCCGGATCACCTCCCTCGATGCTGGCCGCTGCCCAGCGAACCGCCTCCTTGGCGTCCGCCTTGGTGCCAAGGCCGTAATCGTAAAGGCGACTGAGATTGCCCATGGCGTAGGCACTACCGGCGTTGGCAGCCATCTCGTACCAGGTGCGCGCCTGCACGTAGTCCTGAGCGACGCCGTTGCCGATATCATAGAACCAGCCAAGCAGGGCCATGGAATAGGAATCGCCCATGTTGGCCGCCTTCTCGTACCAGACCTTGGCCTCGGGATAGCTCTGCTCGGTTCCAAGCCCGTTCTGATAGGCCCAGCCAAGCGAGGACATGGCATTGGTGTCGCCGCTTTCGGCCGCTTTCTTATACCAGGAGAGTGACTGCGCCAGATCCTTCGGCAGACCGAGACCTTCCCGATAGAACCAGCCCATCGTCGCCATGGCGTTGGCATAGCCCTGATTGGCGGCAAGCTGATACCATCTGGCGGCTTCGGCATAATCCTGCGCAAGACCGCCATAGCCCTCGCGATAGAGCCAGCCGAGCGACGCCTGCCCATAGGCATTTCCGCCGCGGGCGGCCTGCTCGAACATGCGCTTGCCCTGGTCGATGTCCACCGGCCCGTCGGTGCCGTAGATCGAAAACCAACCGAGATTCGTCAGCGCATACATGTTGCCGCCGTCAGCCGCCTTCTGGTAGTTGCGCCGCGCCTCGACATAATTGCGTCCGGCGTCCTGGGCGCGGCCCAACATGTTGACCAGCATCATGTCGTCGGGGTTCTCGTTGACGGCCTGCGCACAGGCGGTCAACGCCCGCTCGGCGTCGAGCTTCAGGAAATTGACCCCGAGGAAGCCAGGCATCGACTGCGGCTCGCCGGCAAGCAGATAGCAATCGCGCGAAGCCTGCGTGTCCTTGCCGGTCGGCGAGACGTTGAGACCTTTTTGCGGCTCGAGCGCTGCGATCTGCTGTTCGGCCTCCACCTTGTGTTTGCTATCAGGATAGCGTTCGATGAACCGCGTCAGCGCCGCGGCGTCCGTCGACTGCTTCAGCGCCTCCCAGGCAATCTCGTCAGGCGTCACGGTCGACGTCTGCTCGGCTTCAGTCAGAAGCTTCAATTTCTTCTCGGCCAGCATCTTATAGACCGGGTCCGATCCGTGCTTTGCCAGGAAGGCGGTTAGCAGATCCTTGTCGGCAAGGTCGCGGATGTTCTGCCAGTCGGCGGCCGCCTGCGACTGGCTGTTCGGCGACAGCTGTCCGCCATTGTTGGTGACGCTGATGTTCACCTCTTTGATGTTGAGGAAGATCTGGGCACCGCCGAGCGACCCGTAGACGAATGGCTCCTGGCCGCGGTTGGTCACCGATACCACTTCGTCGCGCACCTTGCCGAGCGCAATGCGGACATCGACGCCCGGTTCCGTCAGGTACTTGGCAAGCGCTGTGGCGAACGGGCTGTTCTTGCCTTCCCCGTCGAGCGCCACGGTGCCCGCCTTGGAGGCGAAGGCGACGAGAAGGTCGGCCGATTCGGGTTCGACACGCGCCAACCCGCGCGAAACCGCCCGGGTCGAGATCGAGCGCGTCATGCTCTGTTCGAATGGATTGTTGCGGCAGGCATCAAGGATGACCAGTTTGAGCTTGGTGGCACCTTCCAGCGAACGCTGAACCCGGTCGAGGCCGATCGCCTCGTCCTCAACGTCCTTGTCCGTCTTCAGTTGCACGTCGACAGGCAGCAGATAGTTCTCGCCGTTCATCTCCATTCCGTGGCCGGAATAGTAGACGATGGCGACCTCGGCTCCGGTTGCGAGATCCTCGAAGTCGCGCAGTGCCTTGACCATGTCCTGGCGGCTGACGTCATGCACCGTCGTGACGGAATCGAAGCCGGCCTCCTCGAAGGAGGCCTTCATCAGTTCCACGTCATTGGCGGGATTATTGAGTGGCGAGGTCTCCTCGTATTTCTCGTTGCCGATCAGCAGTGCGACGCGCTTGGCCGCCCATGCCCCGGCGGGCATCGACACAATCAGCGCCACACAGATAACAGAGAGCGACAGCCACCGCCGCGAAAACCCCATGAACATGCCCTTCCCTCCGGCGCCGACCATCGTTTTCCGCCTTGCCTCGACTTCAACGACGGAGCGCCCTCGCCCGTTTGCCCTCGGAGCGTGCGGTGCGCGCCCCGGTCATGCCTGACGAAAGTATTACGTATGAGGTGGGGGCTTTCAATGTGCGCACGCGCCATAATTTAGCGCCGGCGCACTTCGCGACGGCGCAAGGTCGAAGCAAGTCGGCATGCTTAGCTCAGACACCACATCGATATACCGACGATTCCGTCGAGAGCGTTAGATCTGCAGGGTTTTGAAAGGCCGTAGAGATACGGAGCTTGCCATGTCCATGAAAATGCATGTCGCCGAAGGAAAGCCCGGCCAGCTCGCAACAACCCATCAGCACTATTTCATCGAGCGGCCCTGCCGGATTCTCGTCATTGGCCAGCACTTGAAAGCCAAGACCAAGTATCAATGCCTCCTGCGCCATATCTCGGTTGCCGGCGCGATGCTGGATTTCAACGCCGCGATCCTATTACCCAAGCATTTCTTCCTGGAGATCGAAGGCTTCAACGAAGAGATCGGCTGCTCTGCGGTTCACCGGGAAGGCCCTGAACTCGGGGTGCGCTTCAACATGCTGCTTTCCACGGATTTCCTGCGGCGCCTCATCCGAATGCAATTTTCAAGCGGCGGGCTCTGATCCGTCACTGCAATATGCGCGACATTAGATTTTTAGTGATCGATTTCAGGGGATTGCAAGTTTCTCCTGTAAAACTGATTCTAGCATCGGTGGAAATCGCCCACCGATACGATGTGGGACAAATGAATTGTCCGGGGTCGAGCGATGCGCGCAGTACCTGATCGCGCCGACCGACCCGGCACTGGCGGAGAATGACGCATGCAGAACCAGACAATGTATTCCTGCGTCCCCTCGCCCTTTTACGAGCGACGCTATGAACGATTCTCCATCGGGCATGCGGGCACGCTGACAGCGGTGCAGCCGGGTCTCGGCAGCGTCTCGGTGCGATCTTGCCGAATGATCGACATATCTCGCGGCGGCGCCAGCTTTGCAGTCGACACCAATATCGGCCTGCCGCAGCATTATTATCTGCATATCGTGGGCACGTCGCTCCGGATCGGCTGCGCCGAGGTCTACCGAAACGGCGAACGCATCGGCGTCCAGTTCATCAAGCCGATCGAGCAGACCTTGCTGCGCGAGATCATCCGGCAGGATTTCTTCACTGGACAAAACGGCAAGGGGACGAAGCCCCGCCGATAGTCCAAATCGCGGCATAACGCGGCACAACAGATTTCCGGCTGCTTTTCTTGCCGGGATGATTCCGAATTGCCAAAGCATGCGGTAAGTTCCCCGGCACTTCATCCGAACGGGGTTCATCATTCAGCATGTCCGCATTTTCTCGCTTCACGCCGCTCATCCAATCCCTGCCATCAACGATCCCGTTTGTCGGGCCGGAGGCGATCGAACGCCAGCGCGGGCGAGCGATCGCGGCGCGGATCGGTGCGAACGAAAGCGGCTTCGGTCCGGCTGAGAGCGTGCTTTCCGCGATCAGGGAAGCAGCCGGCGGGACCTGGAAATACGCCGACCCGGAAAACCACGACCTGAAGCAGGCGCTTGCCGCACATCTCGGCACCACCCCGGCCAACATCGCGATTGGTGAAGGCATCGACGGGTTGCTCGGCCAGATCGTCCGCATGGTGATTGAGCCCGGCATGCCTGTCGTCACTTCGCTCGGAGCCTATCCCACCTTCAACTATCACGTCGTCGGCCACGGCGGCCGGCTGATCGCCGTACCCTATGCCGGCGATCGGGAAGACCTCGACGGATTGCTGGCGGCCGTGAAGCGGGAGAACGCTCCCCTCGTCTATTTCGCCAATCCTGACAATCCGATGGGAAGCTGGTGGCCGGCCGAACGCATCGTCGAATTCGCCAAGGCCTTGCCGGAGACGACGCTCTTCATTCTGGACGAAGCCTATTGCGAAACGGCGCCGGCGGATGCGCTGCCGGCCATCGACGCCCTGGTCGACATGCCGAACGTGGTGCGCACGCGCACCTTTTCAAAAGCCTATGGGCTTGCCGGTTCGCGCGTCGGCTACGTCATCGCCACGCCGGGCACGGCCCAGGCATTCGACAAAATCCGAAACCACTTCGGCATGAACCGGATTGGAGTTGCTGCAGCGGTCGCAGCACTTGCGGATCAGAATTATCTGAAGGAGGTGACGGCAAAGATCACGGAGTCCCGCCAGCGTATCGCGGCAATCGCCACCGGGAACGGCCTCACGCCGCTCGCTTCCGCCACCAATTTCGTGGCGATCGATTGTGGCCAGGATGCCACCCACGCCCGCGCTATCGTCGATACGTTGATGAGCGATCATGGCATCTTCATCCGGATGCCCGGGGTCGCGCCGCTCAATCGCTGCATCCGCGTCAGCACCGGACCGGAAGCAGAGATGGCCCTGTTCGAAGCCGCTCTGCCAGAAGTTCTAAAGAAGCTGGCCTGACCCGGTCTTCAGGTTCGGCCAATCACACGAGGGCAATGGGCGGCTATCTCTTCAGGGTGCCGCCGCCCTATTCCGTCAGTGTATCGTCATCCATTCGCGGGCGGCGCGCAACGCTGCAGCGAGATCCGACTTGCTCATCGTCATTGCCAGATCGGCGCGCAGATCAACCGCGCGGTCGCAACCCTTGATCGCTGCGATATTCAGCCACTTATGGGCGGCGACGAGGTCGACCGGGCGTCCATGGCCCGTCGCGTAGGCCAGACCCATATCGCAAAAGACTTCCGCCTGGTTGTCACCACCCATCGCGGCATCCGAAGCAATCTGCATATCAAAGCGTGCCATTGTCGTGTCCCTGTCTTGCCTGGTTGGTTTTTCCGAAGCGGCCCGCCCGTTTGGGGCGGACCATGCTCCAGATCAGCACTTGTTTTGGTCCCTGTTCGACCTTGCCTCTTTGCGGGCCTTTCCGAAGCGCCCCGTCTTTTTGCGGCGTCGTCTTCGGTGGTTTGTCGGAGCGGTTTTTTCTCCGCTCGTCTTATGGCTTCACTATGCAGCACGGGCTTCAATGCGCGCTTAAAATGCATGCTTAATTTGCAACAAACAAAGTTCAAACGCTTGGTAAACTTGAGTTTTTGTTAAACATCGGAAGTCCGGAAATCCGGCGCATTTGCCTCAAAATTTACGAAATATTCAATCCGCGATTTCAACCAAACGCTAACCACGAAACAATCGGCGCCGCCAAAGCCCGCGCAAATCCTTCCGCGAAGACCGGCCGAAATCGCTCAGGAAAAAGCAGCAAAAGCCGCCATTGGGCTTGTTTACCTTTACGTGCGCGTAAGCTATCTTGCCCGCGGCGGTGAGGAGACTGCCTTTCATACGAGGACATAAGAGCTGCCGGCGAAGCGGACCACGCCGGCAGCCTCTATCTGGAGGACTACAATGTTACGCACCCTGCTCATCACCGCGACGCTCGCATTTGGTATTGCCGGAGCAGCCACCGCGGCAGAACCGATCGTCGGCAACTGGAAGACGGCAAGTGGCGCTACGGCAGAGATTGCGCCTTGCGGCGGCGCGTTCTGCGTGACGCTCAAGACCGGCAAACATGCCGGCAAGCGCATCGGCAACCTCGCTGGTACCGGCGGCTTCTATTCGGGCGAAATCACCGACCCAGATAACGACAAGACCTATAGCGGCTCGGGCGCGGTCAACGGTAATTCGCTGAAGATGAAGGGCTGCGTGCTGAAGGTGCTGTGCAAGTCGCAGACCTGGACGCGTCTCTAGTCGCGCGCAGCGCGGACAGACGCGGAAGTTAGAAGGGCGGCCACTGGCCGCCCTTTTCGCATGGTCACATGTTTCTGCCGACGATCAGGGGCTTTCACTAGCGGGGTGCATCTTGCACCCCAGCGCAACCGAAGATGAACGCCAGATGAACGGGCATCTCAGCAACAATTCAGTTTGGGTGTGCGAAAACACACTCAATCGATTTGAACCTGCCTCCAAACAACGGACGGAACCATGGATATCCTCGCTCGGCGCCTCACCATCATCAGCCTTCTGATGGTCGTTTTCGCCGTAACACTCGCCGCCGCGGTCAGTGCCGACACCGAACGTCGCCGCAGCAACACCTACCTTGGTTCGCTGACCGATTGCACCGCGCACACCGCGCAATACTGCCAGGCGAAACTGTAATCGGGACAGGCAGGCGGACGTTGCTTCCAACCTCGCCCCAAACTGAAACCGATCACTTTGTGATCTGATGGAGAGACGAACATGCTGGCCGCACTTTCGACTTCCGCGTTTCTGTCGCTGCGCGTGCTGGCGCTCGCCAGCCTGTTGATGGCGCCGGTCGGGGCGCTCGCCTATTCGAAGGCCAGCGGCTCAGGCATCGGCAAGCAGGGCGCCGGCCTTGTCCTCTTCGTCACTCTGCAGCGTCAGGCGATGACCTGAGGCGCCCTCCCCGGAGGATTGCAAGGGGCGCGCGGCGCCCCTTTGTTTTATCCGGGTTGCGCTTGCCGTCGCCTTACGGTCATCTCGGGCTTGAGGATTCGCCACAACAAGCCGATGCCAGCCCCGATGCCCGTCTATCTCGTCTACATCTTCGCCGCTCTGGCCGAAATCGCCGGTTGTTTTGCCTTCTGGGCCTGGCTGAAACTCGATAAATCCATCATCTGGCTCATACCCGGCATGGGATCGCTGGCGCTCTTTGCCTGGCTCCTCACCCTGATCGACAGCCAAGCCGCAGGCCGTGCCTATGCGGCCTATGGTGGCGTCTACATTGCCGCGTCGCTGCTCTGGCTCTGACTTGCCGAAGGCGTCAGGCCGGATCGCTGGGATCTGGCCGGCATGACCGTTGCCCTGATCGGCAGCGCGATCATCCTTGCGGGCCCGCGCTGAAGGGTCGGCCAAAGATCGCCGCGTGGTTGTGAACGCCGGCATCTTGTCGTTTGCTTGTCAGAAGCTGCAGCCTATAATGCGACATGAACAAGCGAATCTCTTCACACTCCGTCCTTTCGACCGCAACGCCCGAGCCTTTCGAGCCGCAGTATTTCGATGATCCTGTTGCTGCCGTCGATTGCCTCGAGGCACTTTACGAGCGCAACACCCGGTTCCTCTGCGACGCTTTCGAGAGGCTGGGCAAAACCGACGAGCCGTTGACCCGCTACCGCGCCTGCTACCCGCAGGTCAGCATCGAGACGAGTAGCTTCGGGCACGTCGATTCCCGGCTTTCCTATGGTTATGTCAGTGCGCCCGGCGTCTACACGACCACGATCACCCGGCCGAAACTCTTCCGGCACTATCTGAAGGAACAGCTCGGGCTATTGACGCGGAATCACGGGCTCGGCGTCACCGTGTCCGAATCCGCGACCCCGATCCCGCTGCATTTCGCCTTTGGCGAAGGGGCCCATGTGGAAGCGTCGGCGGCAAGCACCATCGACATTCCGCTGCGCGATCTGTTCGATGCACCTGACCTGACGACCACGGACGACGAGATCGCCAACGGGTCCTATGAACCGGGTCCCGGCGAGCCCTCTCCGCTTGCCCCTTTTACAGCCCAGCGTATCGATTATTCTCTGGCGCGCCTCAGCCACTACACAGCGACGAGCGCGACACATTTCCAGAACTTCGTGCTCTTTACCAACTACCAGTTCTATATCGATGAGTTCTGCGCCTGGGCCCGCCAGCAGATGGCCGAAGGCGGCAACGGCTACACCGCCTTCGTCGAGCCCGGCAACATCATCACGCCCGCCGGCGCCGACAAGCCGGAGACCGACTTCACGCTTGCCCGCCTGCCGCAGATGCCTGCCTACCACCTAAAGAAGAAGGGCCACGGCGGCATCACCATGGTCAATATCGGTGTCGGCCCCTCCAACGCCAAGACAATTACCGACCATATCGCCGTGTTGCGCCCACATGTCTGGCTGATGCTCGGCCACTGCGCGGGCTTGAGGAACAGCCAGCGCCTCGGCGACTATGTGCTTGCGCATGCCTATATGCGCGAAGATCACGTGCTTGACGACGACCTTCCGGTCTGGATCCCGCTACCCGCACTTGCCGAGGTGCAGGTGGCGTTGCAGGACGCCGTTGCCGAAGTGACCGGCTACCGTGATTATGATTTGAAGCAGATCATGCGCACCGGGACCGTCGCGACCATCGACAACCGCAACTGGGAGCTTCGCGACCAGCGCGGTCCGGTCAAGCGTCTGTCCCAGGCGCGCGCCATAGCGCTCGACATGGAGTCGGCAACGATCGCCGCCAACGGCTTCCGCTTCCGCGTTCCCTATGGGACGCTGCTTTGCGTATCCGACAAACCGCTGCACGGCGAACTGAAGCTGCCGGGCATGGCGACCGCTTTCTACCGCACGCAGGTCAGCCAGCATCTGAAGATCGGCATCCTCGCGCTGCAGAAACTCGCGGCGATGCCGCCGGAAAAACTGCATTCGCGCAAGCTTCGGAGCTTCTACGAAACGTCGTTCCAATAATCTTTGGGACGGCGCAATTCCGTCGGAGAACCGCGTCATAGCTTTACTGGAATTGCTTAGCGACGTCGTCCCAGGACCATCGACAGCATCGTGCCCGCGACCGCGGACACGATGATCAGCAGATGTGCGTTGACGCCCGCGGTGGCGAGCTGTTCGAGGCCCGCTCGGCCAGCGGGAGCACCGAAGGAAATGGCGCCCGCCGCAATCGCCGCCGGGTAGGTGCCGACGCCGGCGGGTGCATGCATCGGCAGCACCGAAGAAAGCTCCCCTCCAAGCGCGCCGCCGAAACAGGCCGCAAGCGGCGCAACACCCATGACCGCCAGCACCCAGGCAAGTACGATCACCTTGACCGCCCAGTTGAGGATGGTCATGCCCCAGGCACGCAGAAAGGCAGGGGCGTTCAGCGGCAGGCCGGCCTCCAGCTCATCGACAAGCGCATCGAGCTTTACCGGCAGGAGCCGGCGCGAGAGCGCAACCGCATGATCCTTCAAGAGAAAGAAAAGCAGCGGCGAGACGAAGGCGGCAAGCCATAGCCCCCACAGGGCGGCCGAGCCATGGCCGATGACAAGCCCGATTGCCGCGACGACCAGAAGTGCGTGCAGGTCGAGCAGGCGCATCACCAGGAGGGCGGCCGTACCGCGGGCCAAGGGCACTGAGAATTCCGACCGCATCAGCAGCGGAAAACTCGTTTCGCCGGCCCGAAACGGCAGCATGATGTTCAGGAGATTGTGAACCTGGGTGACGCGAAACAGCGGCAGGAAGCGCCCGGTCGTCTCGTTCGGGAAGTAATCGTAGATGCGATAGCAGCGAACGAAATAGGTCGCAATGAGCAGCACGAGGGCTGAGAATGCTGCGCCGAGGCCGATTTCGGACCATTGCGCCAGCAGCGCCGGCCAGCCCCAGAACCATTCGACAAAGGCCGCGTAGACCGCAATGGCAACGGCCGACAGCATTGTCATCCGGTTGCGGGCGAACCAGGATCGCCGGTCGGACTCGCAATCCGATGTCATCAGGCCTCGATTTCCCGTGTTGGAACGCCAGATTGAACGTTGGTTATCACCGATATCTATGCAAAAAAATGATTATATAAGCACAGTCCAATTCTTGCGGCCGCGCGAGCGGCGCTTGCACGAGTGGTATTATGCACACAATCGAGTTATCCGTCGTGATCCCGGTGTTCAACGAAGAGGACAGCATCCAGCCACTGATCACGCGTGTCTGCGACGCCCTTTCAGGCTTTCCGCTGCCGTGGGAACTCATCCTCATCGACGATGGCAGCACCGACCGCACGCTTGCGAACGCACGGCAAGCACTTTCCAACCCCGGCCTCGACCTCAAGATCGTCGAACTGCAGAAGAACTTCGGCCAGACGGCGGCGATGCAGGCCGGTATCGACGCAGCATCCGGCCGACTGATCGCCACGCTCGACGGCGACCTGCAGAACGACCCGGCCGATATTCCTGAGATGGTCAGGGCGATCGAAGATCGCCAGCTCGACCTGCTCGTCGGCTGGCGCAAGAATAGGCAGGATGGTCTTTTGCTCAGGAAAATTCCGTCCTGGTGCGCCAACCGCCTGATCGGCAAGATCACCGGCGTGAGGCTGCATGATTATGGCTGCAGCCTGAAGGTCTATCGGGCCGCGATCATCAAGCAGGTGAAGCTGATGGGCGAAATGCACCGGTTCATCCCCGCCTGGGTGGCCGGCGTTGTACCGAGCAGCCGCATCGGCGAGATGCCCGTTACCCATCACGCGCGCCAGCATGGCCAGTCCAAGTACGGGATCTCCAGAACGTTCCGGGTCATTCTCGACCTGCTGTCGGTGCTTTTCTTCATGCGCTACAAGGCTCGCCCGGGCCATTTCTTCGGCTCGATCGGGCTGGCGAGCGGCGCGCTCAGCGCCCTCATCCTCGCCTATCTCGGCTTCGACAAGTTCATCCTCGGCAATGACATCGGAACACGACCGATGCTGATCGTCGGTGTCATGCTGTTCTTGTCATCCTTGCAGCTCATAACCACGGGCATTCTCGCGGAAATGATGGCACGCACTTACTTCAGCGACGACGGCACGACAAACTACGTCGTGCGTCAGGTCTTCGTCCGGGACCAGACAGATGCTTGAAGTTGTCAATCGCCGCCCGAACCTCGTCATTGCGCTGATTGCCGGCTACTTCCTGCTTTGCATCAGCCTGCGCCTTTCCGCTTCCACATCGCTTGAGATCGACGAGTCCGAGCAGGCCTTCGTCTCGCAGTTCCTGATGCTCGGCTACGGCTCGCAACCGCCTTTCTACAACTGGCTGCAATACGGGCTGACCTCGCTGCTCGGACCATCGCTGGCAACGATGACGTTGCTCAAGAACACACTCCTGTTCCTCTGTTGTCTCTTTATCGGCCTCGCGGGGCGCGAGGTCCTCAACGACCGGCGCCTGGCGGCGATCACCGCGCTCGGCGTCTTGACGTTTCCGCCGGTCTTCCTGCTCGCCCAACGTGACCTCTCGCACACGGTCGCAGCCCTGTTGGCCGTTTCGCTGTTTCTCTATGCATTCCTGCGGACGATGACCCGGCCGAGCCTCTTCGCCTATGGGCTCACGGGCATGGCCGTCGGGCTCGGCGTCATCTCGAAGTACAATTTTGTGCTCGTTCCTGGCGCGGCAATCCTCGCGATCCTGCCGGAGCCGAAGCTCCGCTCCCGGCTCTTCGACTGGCGCATCCTGCTAGCGATCGCCGTCTGCGCGCTGATTGCATTGCCGCACGGCTACTGGATCCTGCAGAATATCGGCGCTGCTTCCAACAATACCTTCAAGGAGATGGGAACGGGGCAGGATGCGAGCTTCGCCTCGAAGGCGTTGAAGGCCGTGATCGCGCTGGTCGCCTCGACGCTTCGCGGCACCGCGATCATCCTGGTTATTTTCGGTGTTGTCTTCCGCAAGGATCTGCCGGCGATCTGGCGCGCCGAGAGCCGCTGGGCCCGCGTCGTCGGACGCATGCTGGTGATATGTATTGCAACCGTACTGGTGATCATGCTCGCCGTTGGCGCGACCCATATGCGGGAAAAGTGGCTCGTTCTCTTTCTCGTCCTGCTGCCGCTTTACCTTGCCCTCAAGGTCGAGGCATCCGGCGTCGATACCACGCTTAGCGTCCGGCCTTTCCTGCTCACCGTTGGCTTTATCATTGTCACCACGCTGGTGGTCGTTTCGACGCGCGCGGCCGTCCGACCCTGGTTCGGCAAGCTTTCAAGATTGAGCATTCCCTACAGCACTCTCATTGACACCGTGGTTCAACAGGAGGGCCGCGAACCGGCCATGGTTCTGACGACGGACAAGCAGATGGCCGGCAATCTCCGCACGCGACTGCACGGCGCCAAAGTCCTCGTGCCCGGGAACGTCAACAGCCCGATCGATCGTCTCGCCGGGCCGCTTCTCGTCGTCTGGAGCGATGATGGCAAGCTCGGCTCTCTGCCACCGGAGCAGCTTGTCAATGCCTTGAATTCGTTCGGGTTGTCGGAGACGGGGAAGCCGCAGCGGCTTGCCCTGCCCTATCTCCATGGCAAGCAACAGGATCGCTACAGCTTCGGTTACTTCTGGATCGACGACCCGTCGCGATGGATCGACGACCCGTCGCGGTCGGCGCCGACGAGCAGCTTAAGTTCACCTGGGTGAATGCGAAGCGCGACGTCGCGCCCCATCGGCAGGAGTTCACCGTCGATCACGCAGTTGATCCGGCGCTCTACCTTGGGAAAGTGCAGATCGAGTGCATGACCGCTCATGGCGGTGATCAACGGACTATCACGAAATTTGCCGCGCATCACGTCAAAGGCGAGCTTGGCGACACCCGGCGGGCTCAAGGGCGGCGCCGTGTAGAAGCCGAGATGGCCGGCGGTCACGTCATCGGCATACATCAGGGTATCGCGCCCGAACGGGTTGTTCGACACCGAAACCGCCGAGACATGCCGGCGCTCCTGATGGCCATCGACATCGAACTCGACTTCGAAATCTGGGGGATTGAGCATCACCCCAACCGCCGCACGGGTGCTTGCGGCGATCTTGCCGACCCTTGAACGAAAACTATAGGATTCGCGGTAGCGCACCATGCGCGCATGCAGGCCCATGGAGAACTGGTGCACGAAGGCTCGGCCGTCGGCACTGCCGATGTCGCCGTCGATGATCACCCCGTTTGCGAGCACCTCCGGCACCTTCCAGATATCGAGCGGCAGCTTCAGCGTGCGGGCAAAGAGGTTCATCGTCCCGGCCGGGACGACGCCAAGCGGCATGCGGTTCTTCCAGGCAACACCGGCGGCGCCCGAAATTGTGCCGTCTCCACCGCCGGCAAGGATGGCGTCGAGATCGTCGCGGCGACACGTCCGTTCCAGGGTCGCCTGCATCTCGCTGCCGGAAACCACCGCAATCTCGATCTGATGGCCTGCGTTGCGAAAGATCTCCTCGACCATCCGGCCATACGCTGCCATATCTGTCGTGCGGAAGGTTCCGCCGTCACGATTGAAGATTGCCTTGATTTTCATGAACGCGTCACTGGCTCCACCGCCGCAACTAGCGGCTCACCGCGATCAGATAAGTGTGATTGCCGCCGTTTCCACCACCTTACGAAAACTTAACGGGAGTCGAGGGCGGCCAATGGGGCCTTGAGTGCGACAACCGGGCCGGCAATCGTCTGCCGAGAGAGAGTTCGCATCATCGGTCACCGCGACGTCAGCGCGGTTCGGGCAATTTCAGCGGGCCACCTGTCTTGATCGAACGGATGGCGAAATTGGAGCGGATGTCCGTCACGCCAGGCAAGGCCAGCAGGGTCTCGGTCAAGAGTTTTTCGTAGGCCGGAAGATCCTCGACTACGACCTCGGCAAGGAAATCGGCGTTGCCGGAGATCAGAAAACACGAGACCACCTCGGGAATGGCGAGCAACGCCTCCTGCTGCAGCTGCGCGTTCTCGCGGCTGTGGCGCCCCACCTTGATCTCCACGAAGACGGTGAGCCCGAGACCCGCCTCCTTGCGATCGATATCGGCGCGGTAGCCGCGCAGGATGCCGGATTTCTCCAGATTGCGGATGCGTCGCAAGCAGGGCGAAGGCGAGAGATTGACCTTTTCGGCAATCTCGACGTTGGTCGCACGCGCATCCTCCTGAAGGATCTTGAGAATGGCGAAATCGAATTTATCAAGATTTGGCATGATCGCAAACTTTACAGGTAACAATTGGCATTTTGTTGCTGACGATAGCCGATTTCAGCCACAAATCGCAAGGACATGCCCTGTCATTCGGACTTAATCTTCCTTCCAGACCCCAAAGCCCCAGGGGATAGCCAAATCGGGAAGGAATTTCAAATGGTTGCGCTCACACTCGATCGCGGCAATACGACGCCTGTTGCCGCTGGTTATGCCGGCGCCTTCGTCACCGTCCTCATCTGGGCCGGCTGGATCCTGGCAACGCGTCACTCTGCCGGCACCGCACTCGGGACCATCGACCTCGGGCTGATCCGCTACGGCGTGCCGGCGCTACTGCTTGCGCCGGTATGGCTGAAGACCGGGCTGTTGCCTCGCGAGCTGCCGGTTGTCCTGCTTGCCCTGATGGTTGCGGGCTCGGGCGCGCTGTTCTTCCAGGTCTCCGCCTTCGCAATCCACAACGTTCCCGCCTCCTCGGTCGGCATTCTTCTCGGCGGCTCGATGCCGCTTGCCACAGCGTTGATCGGCATGACGGTCTTTGGCGAGCGGCCGGATCGGATGCGGGTGATCGGCTATGCCGCGATCATCGCCGGCGTTGCCATCCTGACGACAAGAAACCTGGCGATTTCGGCCCCGACCGGCTGGATCGGATATGCATTGCTTCCGGCGGCGGCCACGCTGTGGGCAATCTACACCCATGCATTCCGCCGCTCGGGCCTCAGCCCATTGCAGGGAAGCGCGCTGATCGCCGTCTGGTCTTTCCTCATTCATCTGGGCCTTGCCGCCTGTTTCGGCAGCACGCTTGCCAGTGTTCCGGTCGAGGAGATCGCCCTGCAGATCACCAGCCAGGGCATCCTGTCCGGCCTCGTTGCCATGGTCGCCTACGGCTTTGCGGTGAAGAGCCTCGGCGGCACGCAGGCGGCCGCCTTCACGGCGATCACCCCGGTGCTCGCAATGATCGGTGGCGCCGTCCTGCTCGGCGAACAGATCGGTCCGTTCCAAGTAATGGCCGCGACCGTCACGGCCGCTGGCGTTGCGCTTTCGACCGGTATCCTTTCGAGCCGCGCCTAGGGCGGCCTTTGCCGCTCAATTGAACGCACGACGCTCCAGAAACGAGAAGAGCCCCGGAAAGCTTCCCGCCCGGGGCTCTCATTTTATCGCGTGCGAGATGGCTCAGCCGTGAATGATCTCGCGGTGTTTCTGCAGACGATGGCCATAGGCCTGGCTGACGCGGTCGAAGATGATGGCAATGCCGACGATGGCCAGCCCGTTAAAGATGCCGAGCGTGAAATACTGGTTGGCGATCGCCTTCAGAACAGGCTGGCCAAGCCCTTGAACGCCGATCATCGATGCAATCACCACCATCGCCAGCGCCATCATGATCGTCTGGTTGATGCCAGCCATGATGGTCGGCAGCGCAAGCGGCATCTGCACGTTCTTGAGTTTCTGCCAGCCGGAAGAGCCGAAGGCATCGGCCGCCTCGAGCACGTCCTTGTCGACCAGGCGAATGCCGAGGTTGGTGAGCCGGATCATCGGCGGGATCGCATAGATCACGACAGCGATCAGTCCCGGCACCTTGCCGATGCCGAGCAGCATCACGACCGGGATCAGATAGACGAAGCTCGGCATGGTCTGCATCACGTCGAGAACAGGATTGACGATGTTCTGGATCCGGTCGGAACGGGACATGACGATGCCGAGCGGAATGCCGATCGCGATCGACAGCACGGTACAGACGAAGATCATCGAGATCGTCTTCATCGTATCGTCCCACATGTCGAAGTAGCCGATCAGAAGCAGAGTGCCGATGCAGCCGGCGACGATCTTCCAGTTGCGGCTTGCGACCCAGGCGACGAACGCGATCAGCACCAGGATGATCGGCCAGGGCGTCTTCGTCATGAAGCGCTCCGACTGGATGAGAAAGAACTGCAAGGGCTCGAAGAAGCCTTCGATTGCGTCGCCATAGGCGCGCGTGAAGCCGCGGAACCCCTCGTCGATCGCCTTCTTCAGCGCCCGGAGGCTATCGTCATCCATATGCGGAAACTGGGTAAACCAGTCCATTCCATTTCCCCTTCACATCTCGCCGGCCGCGATTGTTGTTGTGCTTTGCCGGACGTCGAACTAGGAGACGGCGCCAGTGACCGCGCCGCCCGTTGGCTCAAATCGGCGCGATCAGAGCGCGGCCTTGACCTTTTCGGCGACCTCGGGCGAAACCCATGTGGTCCAGATATCAGGGTTTTCCTGGAGGAAGTGCTTGGCGCCCTCCTCGCCGCTTGCCTGGTTGTCAGTCATCCAGGCCATCAGCTTGTTGACCGTGTCGTTGGTCCAGGCGCGCTTGTTGAGGTAGTCCATGGCCGGACCGGCACGATCGGCAAAGGCCTTGGTCACCAATGTCTGCACCTTGTCCTTCGGCCAGTCGTTCTTCTTCGGGTCCGCGCAATCGGCAACCGTGTTGCAGCGCTTCCACTCGGCCGCGTCCGCCTCGACGCCGTGACCGAGCTTTAGCATCTCGTATTTGCCGAGAAGTGCCGTCGGCGCCCAGTAATAACCGACCCAGCCCTGCTTGCGCTCGTAAGCCTTGGCGATCGAGCCATCGAGGCCGGCGGCCGAACCGGTATCGACCAGCGTGAAGCCCGCCGCTTCTGCGCCATAGGCCTTGTAGAGCTGTGTCGTCACGACCGTGCCACCCCAGCCCTGGGGACCATTGAAGACCGCGCCCTTGCTGGCGTCCTCCGGATCCGGGAACAGTTCCTTGTGCTTCAGCACGTCATCGATCGTCTTGATGTCGGGATTGGCGTCGACGATGTATTTCGGCACCCACCAGCCCTGGACGGCACCATCGGAAAGCGCGACGGCGGCGCCAACCAGCTTGCCTTCCTCGAGCCCGCGATTGACGACGTCGGGCAGAAGATCCACCCAGCCTTCCGGCGCGATGTCGGGCTGGCCCTTTTCGATCATCGAGGTGATTGTCGGGACGGTATCGCCGACCACCAGCTCGGCGTTGCAACCATAGCCTTCCGCCAGAATAATCTTGTCGACGCTCGCCAGCACTTCGGCGCTCTGCCAGTTCATGTTGGCGATCGTCACGTCACCGCATTCGGCCGCCGAGGCGGTGCCGGCAAGGCCAAGAAGGCCGGCGGCCAGGCACGTCGTTGCAAGAAGCTTCTTCATTTTCGTTCCCTTTGTTCTGGCGGTGCATCCCGTCACGCCGCCGATCGCACCGCAGGGATCGACAGCGTCGCAAGGCTCGGTCCAACTCCAAACAACAGTGACCGAACGGCCTGCAGGCCATCGGCCACGAGCCGACGACACCATGAAAGCTACCGGGGTTTTCCGGCAAGGACTTTCCCATTTGCGCCAGTGGGTGCCTTTCCTAATATTCGAACATAGTTGACGTGTATTCAGGGGCGCCGGTCATGGCGACTTGCTGCGCTGGTAGTAGCGCGACACGCGCACGCGGTTTCCGCAGCGCGCCGCCGAGCACCAGCGTCGCCGGGGATTGTTGCCGACGAAGAGCATGACGCAATCCTGCGCCTCGCATTTGCGGATCTGCTGGCGCTCGGGCCCCGCCAGCAGCGCTGCAGCATCCTCGGCAAGGAGGGCCGCCAGGCGCGCCGCCGCTGATCCTTCTCTCTGGCGGGCGAGGATGGGCGGATCACCCCAATCAAGCCGATGGACGGCGGGGGCTGCGCGCATTGCGGCATTGAGGCCGTCGACCGCATGAGCAGGCACAGAGAGCCCGCGCATCTGGTGATCGAGGGCAGTCGCCAGATGCGCGCGAACCGAATGGATGAGCCGCAGCTCATCGGCAGAGATCGAAGCCAAATCTGTCGAAGACACATCCTGAAGACGATCTTTTTCCAGCTCGACCCACGCTCTCAGCCCGTCGCCATCGGCAACAAGATCGATGACGCCCGCCGAAACCTGCGGCCGCGTATTCACGAGATCCAGGGCCAGGGACTCACCCACGAACGGCGTCACATCCATTTACGGCCTCATGCCTTGCTAATGTCTATTTTTACAGTTGACACATTAGTCGCGTCGATACAATTCTAATGTATAATTATTATATTTAGGAGTGTTAAATGCCCGTCACTCACATTCCTGCCATTCGCCACCGGTTTGTCGAAATCGACGGTGTCCGCCTGTTTTATCGGGAGAGCGTGCCGAATGGCGCCGACGCCCCAACCCTTCTGTTGTTGCATGGCTTCCCCTCTTCGTCTCACCAGTATCGTCGTTTGATGGATGCGCTCGGCAGCCATTATCGATTGATCGCGCCCGACTATCCGGGCTTCGGCCACAGTGACGCGCCGACCTCAAGCACAGCCGGCGGCCAGTTCACCTACAGCTTCGACAGGCTGGCGGATCTGATGGAAGGCTTCGTCGACGCACTGAAAATCGAGCGGTTCATGCTCTACGTCTTCGACTTCGGTGCGCCGGTCGGCCTTCGGCTCGCCACCCGCCGTCCGGAGTTGATCGCCGGCCTGATCGTGCAGAACGGCAATGCCTGTCACGAGGGCCTGTCGGAGGCGGCGCGGAGTTTCATTGCGCTGACGCCTGAAGATGTCGACGCCGGCGACAGGATCGAACAGTTGCTGACGCTGCAAATGACACGCGCCCAGTACGAGGGCGGCACGAGCGATCCCGAACGCGTCGCACCTGACGGCTGGACGATGGACCAGCATTTTCTCGATCTGCCGGAACGGCGCCAGCCGCAATACGACCTGTTCTTCGACTACAAGAGCAACCTTGCGCGCTATGACGAGTGGCAGGACTGGCTTCAGCGCAATCAACCGCCAACCCTGATCACCTGGGGACGCAATGACCCCTTCTTCACCGAGCCGGGCGCCCGCGCGTTTCTGCGCGACGTGCCCGAGGCTGAGCTGCATCTCTTCGAGACCGGACACTTCGCACTTGAAGAATACCTGCCCGAGATAGCGCCTCTGATCGCCGATTTCGTCGACCGCACCTGGTAAAAAAGAAGCGGCGCTGGAAACTCCTGCGCCGCTTTGCTTCATTCGGTCAAAGGCTCGCTCTGAGCCCTAAATGCCGAGATACAGGGCCTCGCCGGATTTCTCCTCGGAGGTCCGCGCGGCCCGCCTCCCGAACATCACATGTTGGGATAGACCGGGCCTTCGCCGGCCTTCTTCACGGAGGTCCGTGCGGCCCGCCTCCCGAACATTACATGTTCGGATAGACCGGGCCTTCGCCGCCTTGTGGCGGCACCCAGTTGATGTTCTGGTTCGGGTCCTTGATGTCGCAGGTCTTGCAGTGCACGCAGTTCTGCGCGTTGATGACGAAGACGTCCTTGCCGTCCTTCTCCACCCATTCGTA
>NZ_MBSO01000043.1 GCF_001695835.1 Ensifer sp. LC11
ATGCCGGGCGACAACGTCACCGTTGCCGTTGAGCTGATCGTTCCGATCGCGATGGAAGAAAAGCTGCGCTTCGCGATCCGCGAAGGCGGCCGTACCGTCGGCGCAGGCATCGTTGCCTCGATCGTCGAGTAACGATCGGAAAGGCGATGCCGCAAGCTGCCGACGGCAGCAAAGAGGTGCAAATGGCGCGCAAGCGCGATTTGCACACGGCGCAGGCATCGTTGCCTCCATCGTCGAGTAATCTGCTGATTACAGATCAGTAGGAAGGCCCCGCTGGCGACAGCGGGGCTTTTTTTCGTTCAGGCGCCCAATAGGACCTCTTCGATGAAAATGCGCTTACCGCTGGTGTAAGCGTCCCAGTCGTTGCCTGCCTCTTCGGCGAGCCGCCTTTTCAGCGCCTCGTAGCGAGAGGCATGGTCTGGCCTTTCGCGCAGCCGGTCCCGGAACAGGAGCCGCGCAGCATGGGCGGCGTTGCCGTCCCCGCAGAGATAAAGCCGCGTGCCGTAGGGTTGCATGCTGGCTGTGAACGTCCAGAGGCCGCTTGCGTGCGGATCGCCGTGAAAGGTGAAGCCTGCGTTGCAAAGGCGGGCGCTGAGTTCCGGCAGCGCTCCCTCATCGGAAATCACCGCATCGATATCGATTTTGGTTTGGCCGCCAGGCCGGGCACGGCAGTGCTGCCGATGTGCTGGATCTCGTTGACGAAGGGTGAGAGCAGGGCGGTGATTGCGGGGGCCCGTTCTTCAAAGAGCGACGGCCAGCAGGAATCGTAATCGACCAATGTGATGCACGACATATGATTCGGCTCCCGCAAATTGCCGGCAGGATAGCGGGTCCTTGGCTACAGGCACTGCGGCAATTTCTGGCTTGCGTAGCAATGACTTGCTTCTCGTTCGGGAGGCGCAAGCCGGTGGGGCAGGGGGTGGATGCATTTGGATGAGGATTTTTTCGGATCTTCAGTGAAAGGTGCTTGTCATCCTCCTGCAAACTGAATATGAAGCCGCTGACTTGAGGCGGCGACACGTGTTGAACGAGGACGCAGCCGAATAGGGGTATAGCTCAGTTGGTAGAGCGGCGGTCTCCAAAACCGCAGGTCGGGGGTTCGAGCCCCTCTGCCCCTGCCACGTCTCTCGCGCTTGCATAAAGAATGAGAGATCGGCAGATTAAAGCTTAAGGACCGGTTATCCGGTCGACGAAATTCACAGAAAAGACTGATTGGCTCTTGTGGTTTTTAGAATCGGTCTTTATGTAGGGTCCAAACAGACACGCGGTGCGTGGGGCTGAATCATCGGCTTTACGCGCCGTAATGGCGTGAGCATTACATGGCATCCAAAACGAATCCGGTAACGTTTCTGCAGCAGGTTCGCTCCGAGACGTCGAAAGTGACTTGGCCCTCTCGGCGCGAGACGATGATCTCGACGCTGATGGTCTTTGTCATGGTCTTTTTTGCCGCTGCCTTCTTCTTTGCTGCGGACCAGTTGATGGGTTGGGCGATCGGCCTCATCCTCAACGTTGGCGCTTGATTGGGTGGAGGGTAGTATGGCTGCGCGCTGGTATATTGTTCACGCCTATTCGAACTTCGAAAAGAAGGTCGCTGAATCGATCGAGGAAAAGGCCAAGCAGAAGGGTCTCGAGCATCTGTTCGAGAAAATTCTTGTGCCGACCGAGAAGGTTGTCGAGGTGCGTCGTGGCCGTAAGGTCGACGCCGAGCGCAAGTTCTTCCCGGGCTATGTTCTGGTTCGCGCCAATCTGACGGATGAGGCATTCCACCTTATCAAGAACACGCCGAAAGTAACGGGTTTCCTCGGGACCGACAGCAAGCCGGTTCCGATTCCGGACCATGAGGCCGAGCGCATTCTCGGCCAGGTTCAGGACGGCGTCGAGCGTCCGAAGCCGTCGGTTTCGTTCGAGATCGGCGAGCAGGTTCGCGTTTCGGACGGTCCGTTCGCCTCGTTCAATGGCGTCGTTCAGGACGTCGACGAAGAGCGTTCGCGCCTCAAGGTCGAAGTTTCGATCTTCGGCCGCGCGACGCCGGTCGAACTGGAATACGGTCAGGTCGAGAAGGTCTGAGAAGATCTCAAGAGATAGAGCGGGTTACGGCCCGTTCTGGCGGAGAAATCCGCATGCGCGTGGAAGGGGGCTGGCCTTAGCCGGGTCGGATGTCCCGCACCACGCAACCGCAGCCGCCGATCCTTGGGGTCGGCAAAGGCCGGGCAACCGGCGCAACAGGTCCTCGAAGCGATCCGTCGCAAGGGGATTTTAGAAAAGGCAGAGAGAAATGGCTAAGAAAGTTGCAGGCCAGCTCAAGCTGCAGGTGAAGGCTGGGTCGGCCAATCCGTCCCCGCCGATCGGTCCTGCGCTTGGTCAGCGTGGCATTAACATCATGGAATTCTGCAAGGCGTTCAATGCCGCCACGCAGGAAATGGAAAAGGGTATGCCGATCCCGGTCGTCATCACCTATTACCAGGACAAGTCCTTCACTTTCGTCATGAAGCAGCCGCCGGTCAGCTACTTCCTGAAGAAGGAAGCGAAGATCCAGTCCGGTTCGAAGACCCCCGGCAAGGGCGGTTCGGCCGGCAAGCTCACCAAGGCTCAGATCAAGTCGATCGCCGAAGCCAAGATGAAGGATCTCAATGCTGCCGATATCGAAGGCGCAATGGCCATGATCGAGGGCTCTGCCCGCGCTATGGGCCTGGAAGTGGTAGGCTAAGACCATGGCGAAGATTGCAAAGCGTGTACAGAAGTCCCGCGAAGGCGTTGATCCGACGAAAATCTACGGCCTCACCGAGGCCGTCTCGATGGTCAAGGAACGTGCGACTGCCAAGTTCGACGAGACCATCGAAGTTGCGATGAACCTCGGCGTTGACCCGCGTCACGCCGACCAGATGGTCCGCGGCGTCGTCAACCTGCCGAACGGCACCGGCCGCTCGGTTCGCGTCGCTGTTTTCGCACGTGGCGCCAAGGCTGATGAAGCCAAGGCTGCCGGTGCTGACGTCGTTGGCGCAGAAGAGCTGGTCGAAATCGTTCAGGGCGGCAAGATCGATTTCGATCGCTGCATCGCCACCCCGGACATGATGCCGCTCGTCGGTCGTCTCGGTAAGGTTCTCGGCCCGCGTGGCATGATGCCGAACCCGAAGGTCGGCACGGTCACGATGGATGTCGCTGGTGCCGTCAAGGCATCCAAGGGCGGCGCCGTTGAGTTCCGCGTCGAGAAGGCCGGTATCGTTCACGCCGGCATCGGCAAGGCATCCTTCGATGCCAAGGCGCTGGAAGAAAACATCCGCGCTTTCGCTGATGCGGTGATCAAGGCGAAGCCGACGGGTGCCAAGGGCAACTACGTCAAGCGCGTCGCGATTTCGTCGACCATGGGCCCGGGCCTCAAGATCGACCCGGCTACGCTCAGCGTCGCCTAATGAATTTCGGGCTTCGGCCCGGAAATGAATTTCCGGCTCTTCGGGGCCGGAAATCCGGATTTCGATCCGGAACTCCTGTCCGAGATTGCGGGTGGTTTTACCTTAATCACTTCGGCCTGCATGAGACGGGTAAGATCTGAATTTCACCATGGCGCCGGAGGCGTCGAAATTCGGTTCGAACCTCGCTTGCCTTGTGTCAGACCCGGCTCTTCCGGGAACGCCAAGGGACAGGATCCTTAAGCGTTACGTGGGATCGAGCCTCGATCTCGGGTGACAAAGGCAAACCCGGCAGGGCTGCATTATTGCAACCCTGTCAACTGGAGACAGACAGTGGAAAGAGCGGAAAAACGCGAATTCGTCACGGAGCTGAACGAAGTCTTCAAGGCTTCCGGTTCGGTTGTCGTGGCCCACTATGCTGGTGTCACAGTTGCGCAGATGAACGACTTCCGTTCGAAGATGCGCGCTGCTGGCGGCACCGTCAAAGTCGCGAAAAACCGCCTGGCCAAGATCGCTCTTCAGGGCACCGAGTCGGAAGGGATGAGCAATCTCTTCAAGGGTCAGACGCTGATCGCATACAGCGAAGACCCGATCACGGCTCCTAAGGTCGTCATGGATTTCGCCAAGACCAACGACAAGCTCGTTGTTCTCGGTGGTGCCATGGGCACAACCACGCTCAACGCCGAAGCAGTCAAGTCGCTTGCGACCCTGCCTTCGCTCGACGAGCTGCGCGCAAAGCTGCTGGGCCTTCTCAATGCCCCGGCAACCCGCGTCGCAACGGTTGTTGCAGCACCGGCAAGCCAGCTTGCTCGCGTGTTCTCGGCCTATGCCAAGAAGGACGAAGCCGCCTAAGGCGGATTTTCGCTGTTGTATTTAAAACCAGTTCGAACCGAACAAAAGGAAAAGTAAAATGGCTGATCTCGCAAAGATCGTTGAAGACCTCTCCTCGCTGACCGTCCTGGAAGCTGCTGAGCTTTCCAAGCTGCTCGAAGAGAAGTGGGGCGTTTCGGCTGCTGCTCCGGTAGCTGTTGCTGTTGCTGGCGGCGCTGCCGGCGGTGCTGCTGCTGCTGCTGAAGAAGAAAAGACCGAGTTCGACGTTATCCTGGTTGACGCTGGCGCCAACAAGATCAACGTCATCAAGGAAGTCCGCGCTATCACCGGTCTCGGCCTCAAGGAAGCCAAGGACCTGGTCGAAGGCGCTCCGAAGGCGGTCAAGGAAGCAGTTTCCAAGGCTGAAGCTGCTGACCTCAAGAAGAAGCTCGAAGAAGCTGGCGCCAAGGTTGACGTCAAGTAATTCGGCTACATGCAAGGGGAGGTGGCCTTTTCAGGCCGCCTCTCTTTGACCGTTTTTAGAACATATTACCCAAAAGCCTGTCGAAAAACGGCTTTTGGGTAATGGGTTCTTCAAGAGGATGGTCTCGAACGGAAGGCAGCACAGCAATCCGCGCTGAGCGTTTTCCGTTAGCTGGACGAGATTGAACTACTCATTGATTGACGGGGTCGACTGGCCATCGGTTCCCGTCCGTTGCAGGCCCGGATGCAAGATTGACAAGGAGCGACGATGGCTCAGACCCTTTCGTTTAACGGTCGCAGGCGCGTACGCAAGTTTTTTGGTAAAATTCCAGAAGTCGCAGAAATGCCGAACCTCATCGAGGTTCAGAAGGCATCCTACGACCAGTTTCTGATGGTTGAAGAGCCCAAGGGCGGTCGCCCTGATGAAGGGCTCCAAGCTGTTTTCAAGTCCGTTTTCCCGATCAAGGATTTCTCGGGCGCATCGATGCTGGAATTCGTGTCCTACGAATTCGAGCCGCCGAAGTTCGACGTCGAGGAATGCCGCCAGCGTGATCTGACCTACGCAGCGCCGCTCAAGGTGACGCTGCGTCTCATCGTGTTCGATATCGACGAGGATACCGGCGCGAAGTCGATCAAGGACATCAAGGAACAGAACGTCTACATGGGCGATATGCCGCTCATGACCGACAACGGTACCTTCATCGTCAACGGCACCGAGCGCGTTATCGTTTCGCAGATGCACCGTTCGCCGGGCGTCTTCTTCGACCACGACAAGGGCAAGAGCCACTCGTCGGGCAAGCTTCTTTTCGCAGCGCGTGTCATTCCTTACCGCGGTTCCTGGCTCGACATCGAGTTTGACGCCAAGGACATCGTGCATGCCCGTATCGACCGCCGCCGCAAGATTCCGGTGACGTCGCTGCTTATGGCGCTCGGCATGGACGGCGAGGAAATCCTCGACACCTTCTACACCAAGTCGCTCTACCAGCGCGACGGCGAAGGCTGGCGCGTGCCGTTCCAGCCGGATGCGCTGAAGGGCCAGAAGGCGATCACCGAAATGGTCGACGCCGATACCGGCGAAGTCGTGGTCGAGGCCGGCAAGAAGCTGACCCCGCGTCTGCTTCGTCAGCTGCAGGAAAAGGGCCTGAAGGCACTCAAGGCGACCAACGACGATCTCTACGGCAACTACCTCGCCGAAGACGTTGTCAACTACGGCACCGGTGAGATCTACCTCGAAGCCGGCGACGAAATCGACGAGAAGACCCTCCCGGTCATCCTCTCGGCCGGTTTTGACGAAATCCCGGTTCTCGACATCGACCACATCAATGTCGGTGCCTACATCCGCAATACGCTTACGGCCGACAAGAACGAGAACCGTCAGGACGCCCTGTTCGACATCTACCGCGTCATGCGTCCGGGCGAACCGCCGACCATGGATTCTGCGGAAGCCATGTTCAACACGCTGTTCTTCGATGCGGAGCGTTACGACCTTTCCGCCGTCGGTCGCGTCAAGATGAATATGCGCCTCGACCTCGAGGTCGCCGACACCGTCCGTATCCTGCGCAAGGAAGACATCCTCGCTGTCGTCAAGATGCTCGTCGAGCTGCGTGACGGCAAGGGCGAGATCGACGACATCGACAACCTCGGCAACCGCCGTGTTCGTTCGGTCGGCGAACTCATGGAGAACCAGTACCGTCTCGGCCTGCTGCGCATGGAGCGCGCGATCAAGGAACGCATGTCCTCGATCGAGATCGACACGGTCATGCCGCAAGATCTGATCAACGCAAAGCCGGCAGCTGCCGCCGTTCGCGAATTCTTCGGCTCCTCGCAGCTGTCGCAGTTCATGGACCAGGTGAACCCGCTTTCGGAAATCACCCACAAGCGCCGTCTTTCGGCCCTTGGCCCGGGTGGTCTGACCCGCGAGCGCGCCGGCTTCGAAGTCCGCGACGTTCACCCGACCCACTACGGCCGTATTTGCCCGATCGAAACGCCGGAAGGCCCGAACATCGGTCTGATCAACTCGCTCGCAACCTTCGCCCGCGTCAACAAGTACGGCTTCATCGAAAGCCCGTACCGCAAGATCGTCGACGGCAAGGTGACGAACGACGTCGTCTACCTCTCGGCGATGGAAGAAGCGAAGTATCACGTCGCGCAGGCAAACTCGGTTCTCGAGAGCGATGGTTCGTTCGCTGAAGAGTTCGTTGTTTGCCGTCACTCCGGCGAAGTTATGCTGGCGCCGCGCGACAACATCAACCTGATGGACGTTTCGCCGAAGCAGCTCGTTTCGGTCGCCGCGGCGCTCATCCCGTTCCTTGAGAACGACGACGCCAACCGCGCACTGATGGGCTCGAACATGCAGCGTCAGGCCGTGCCGCTGCTGCGTGCAGAAGCTCCGTTCGTCGGCACCGGCATGGAGCCGGTCGTTGCCCGTGACTCCGGCGCTGCAATCGCAGCCCGTCGTGGCGGTGTCGTCGACCAGGTTGACGCGACCCGTATCGTTATCCGCGCCACCGAAGACCTCGATCCGTCGAAGTCGGGCGTCGATATCTACCGTCTGCAGAAGTTCCAGCGTTCGAACCAGAACACCTGCGTCAACCAGCGCCCGCTGGTGACCGTCGGTGACGTTCTGAACAAGGGCGACATCATCGCCGACGGTCCGTCGACCGATCTCGGTGACCTGGCTCTCGGCCGCAACGCGCTCGTCGCGTTCATGCCGTGGAACGGCTACAACTACGAAGACTCGATCCTGCTTTCCGAGCGGATCGTGCGTGACGACGTGTTCACCTCCATCCACATCGAAGAATTCGAAGTGATGGCGCGTGACACGAAGCTGGGTCCAGAAGAAATCACCCGCGACATTCCGAACGTTTCGGAAGAAGCGCTGCGCAATCTCGACGAAGCCGGTATCGTTTATATCGGTGCTGAGGTTCAGCCGGGTGACATTCTCGTCGGCAAGATCACGCCGAAGGGCGAAAGCCCGATGACGCCGGAAGAAAAGCTTCTGCGCGCCATCTTCGGCGAGAAGGCCTCCGACGTCCGCGACACCTCGATGCGTATGCCTCCGGGCACGTTCGGCACCGTCGTCGAAGTTCGCGTCTTCAACCGCCACGGCGTTGAGAAGGACGAACGCGCGATGGCGATCGAGCGCGAGGAAATCGAACGCCTCGCCAAGGACCGTGACGACGAGCAGGCGATCCTCGACCGCAACGTCTACGCACGTCTCGTGGACATGCTGCGTGGCCACACCGCCGTTGCCGGCCCGAAGGGCTTCAAGAAGGGCACCGAGCTTTCGAACCTCGTTGTCAGCGAATACCCCCGCTCGCAGTGGTGGATGTTCGCCGTCGAAGACGAAAAGGCTCAGGGCGAAATCGAAGCTCTGCGCGCCCAGTACGACGAATCCAAGTCGCGCCTTGAACAGCGCTTCATGGACAAGGTCGAAAAGGTCCAGCGCGGCGACGAAATGCCTCCGGGCGTCATGAAAATGGTCAAGGTCTTCGTCGCTGTTAAGCGCAAGATCCAGCCGGGCGACAAGATGGCCGGCCGTCACGGCAACAAGGGTGTCGTGTCGCGTATCGTGCCGATCGAAGACATGCCGTTCCTGGAAGACGGCACGCATGTCGACGTCGTTCTGAACCCGCTCGGCGTGCCTTCGCGCATGAACGTCGGCCAGATCCTCGAAACCCATCTTGGCTGGGCTTGCGCCGGCATGGGCAAGAAGATCGGCGCGATGCTCGATGCCTACAAGGCAGGCGCCGACATCCAGCCGCTGCGCGACACCATCGACAGCGTCATCGGGTCGGGTCCGAAGGGTGAGCCGATCAAGCAGTACGACGACGAGTCGATCGTGCGCCTGGCCGAACAGACCCGTCGCGGCGTCTCGATCGCTACGCCGGTCTTCGACGGTGCTGTCGAAGCCGACGTCAACGAGATGCTGGAGCAGGCGGGCCTGAAGGTAACCGGTCAGTCGACGCTTTACGACGGCCGTACCGGCGATCAGTTCGACCGTCAGGTGACCGTGGGCTACATCTACATGCTGAAGCTCAACCACCTGGTCGACGACAAGATCCACGCCCGTTCGATCGGCCCGTACTCGCTCGTCACCCAGCAGCCGCTGGGCGGTAAGGCGCAGTTCGGCGGTCAGCGCTTCGGGGAAATGGAGGTCTGGGCGCTGGAAGCTTACGGCGCGGCCTACACCCTGCAGGAAATGCTGACGGTCAAGTCGGACGACGTTGCCGGTCGTACCAAGGTCTACGAAGCGATCGTCCGTGGCGACGACACCTTCGAGGCGGGCATTCCGGAGAGCTTCAACGTTCTCGTCAAGGAAATGCGCTCGCTGGGCCTTTCGGTCGAGCTCGAAAACTCGAAGGTCGACGAGGCTGGCGCGGCACAGTTGCCGGACGCAGCCGAGTAACAGGACCCAAGGTGCGTGCCGCAATGCGGCGCGCACCGTTTCCGCCTGGAGACGGTGAGGTCTTCGGCAGGAACAGAGCCGCAGCCAATGCGGTTTTAGCTGTTTAAGGGGCAGGGGCCGGCGCCCGGGATTTTGCCGGCACCCTCGCCAAGCTCAGGGCGTAAAGCCCGTAAAGGAGACAGGCATGAACCAAGAGGTCATGAATCTTTTCAATCCGCAGGTGCCTGCACAGACCTTCGATTCCATCCGGATTTCGATCGCCTCGCCGGAGAAGATTCTTTCCTGGTCTTACGGTGAGATCAAGAAGCCGGAGACGATCAACTACCGCACGTTCAAGCCGGAACGCGACGGTCTGTTCTGCGCGCGCATCTTTGGCCCGATCAAGGACTACGAGTGCCTGTGCGGCAAGTACAAGCGCATGAAGTACAAGGGCATCATCTGCGAAAAGTGCGGCGTCGAAGTCACGCTGTCGCGCGTTCGCCGTGAGCGCATGGGCCATATCGAGCTCGCAGCTCCGGTTGCCCACATCTGGTTCCTGAAGTCGCTGCCGAGCCGTATCGCTACGCTGCTCGACATGACGCTGAAGGATGTCGAGCGCGTCCTCTACTTCGAAAACTACATCGTCACCGAGCCCGGTCTGACGTCGCTGAAGGAAAACCAGCTTCTCAGCGAAGAAGACTACATGCTCGCCGTCGACGAGTTCGGCGAAGACCAGTTCACCGCCATGATCGGCGCGGAAGCGATCTATGAGATGCTCGCTTCGATGAACCTGGAAAAGATCGCCGGCGATCTGCGTTCCGAGCTTGCAGAGACGACCTCGGATCTGAAGCAGAAGAAGCTGATGAAGCGCCTGAAGATCGTCGAGAACTTCATGGACTCCGGCAACCGGCCGGAATGGATGATCATGAAGGTCGTTCCGGTCATCCCGCCGGACCTGCGCCCGCTCGTCCCGCTCGATGGCGGCCGTTTCGCGACGTCGGATCTGAATGATCTCTATCGCCGCGTCATCAACCGTAACAACCGTCTGAAGCGCCTGATCGAACTGCGCGCTCCGGGCATCATCATCCGCAACGAAAAGCGCATGCTGCAGGAATCTGTCGATGCGCTGTTCGACAACGGCCGTCGTGGCCGCGTCATCACCGGTGCCAACAAGCGTCCGCTGAAGTCGCTGTCCGACATGCTGAAGGGCAAGCAGGGCCGCTTCCGTCAGAACCTGCTCGGCAAGCGCGTCGACTATTCCGGCCGTTCGGTCATCGTGACCGGTCCGGAACTGAAGCTGCACCAGTGCGGCCTGCCGAAGAAGATGGCGCTCGAGCTGTTCAAGCCGTTCATCTACGCTCGTCTTGACGCCAAGGGCTTCTCGTCCACCGTCAAGCAGGCGAAGAAGCTGGTCGAAAAGGAAAAGCCGGAAGTCTGGGATATCCTCGATGAGGTCATTCGCGAGCATCCGGTTCTGCTGAACCGCGCGCCGACGCTGCACCGCCTGGGCATCCAGGCCTTCGAACCGACGCTGGTCGAAGGCAAGGCGATCCAGCTGCACCCGCTTGTCTGCACGGCCTTCAACGCCGACTTCGACGGTGACCAGATGGCCGTTCACGTGCCGCTGTCGCTCGAAGCACAGCTCGAAGCCCGCGTGCTGATGATGTCGACGAACAACATTCTGCACCCGGCAAACGGCGCGCCGATCATCGTTCCGTCGCAGGACATGGTTCTGGGTCTCTACTACTTGTCGATCCTGAACCAGAACGAGCCGGGCGAAGGCATGGCGTTCTCGGACATGGGCGAGCTGCATCACGCGCTCGAAACCAAGGCCGTGACGCTGCACGCCAAGATCCGCGGCCGCTTCAAGACCGTCGATGCCGAGGGCAACCCGGTTTCGAAGATCTATGAAACGACACCAGGCCGCATGATCATCGGCGAACTGCTGCCGCGCAATGTCAACGTGCCGTTCGACACCTGCAACCAGGAAATGACCAAGAAGAACATCTCCAAGATGATCGACACGGTCTACCGTCATTGCGGCCAGAAGGACACGGTCATCTTCTGCGACCGCATCATGCAGCTCGGCTTTGCTCATGCCTGCCGCGCCGGCATTTCGTTCGGCAAGGACGACATGGTCATTCCGGACACCAAGGCGAAGATCGTCGGCGATACCGAAGCGCTGGTGAAGGAATACGAGCAGCAGTACAACGACGGTCTCATCACTCAGGGCGAAAAGTACAACAAGGTTGTCGACGCCTGGGGCAAGGCGACCGAAAAGGTCGCCGACGAGATGATGGCCCGCATTAAGGCGGTGGAGTTCGACGACAACGGCCGTCAGAAGCCGATGAACTCGATCTACATGATGTCGCACTCGGGTGCTCGTGGTTCTCCGAACCAGATGCGCCAGCTGGGCGGCATGCGCGGCCTCATGGCCAAACCGTCGGGCGAAATCATCGAGACGCCGATCATCTCGAACTTCAAGGAAGGCCTGACCGTTAACGAGTACTTCAACTCGACCCACGGTGCCCGTAAGGGTCTGGCCGACACCGCCTTGAAGACCGCGAACTCCGGTTACCTGACCCGTCGTCTCGTCGACGTCGCGCAGGATTGCATCGTCAACTCCGTCGATTGCGGCACCGAGAACGGCCTCACCATGACGGCGATCGTCGATGCCGGTCAGGTCGTGGCGTCGCTTGGCGCTCGTATTCTCGGCCGTACGGCTTTGGACGACATCGATCACCCGGTCACGGGCGCTCGCATCGTCGATGCCGGCCGGATGATCCTGGAGCCGGACGTCATCGAGATCGAGAAGGCTGGTATCCAGTCGATCCGCATCCGTTCGGCGCTGACTTGCGAAATCCAGACGGGCGTTTGCGGCGTCTGCTACGGCCGCGACCTGGCACGTGGTACGCCGGTCAACATGGGCGAAGCGGTTGGCGTTATCGCCGCACAGTCGATCGGTGAACCGGGCACCCAGCTCACCATGCGTACCTTCCACCTGGGTGGTACGGCGACCGTGGTTGACCAATCGTTCCTGGAAGCGTCGTACGAAGGTACCGTCCAGATCAAGAACCGCAACATGCTGCGCAACTCTGACGGCGTTCTCGTCGCGATGGGCCGCAACATGGCCGTCCAGATCCTGGACGAGCGTGGCGTCGAACGCTCCTCGCAGCGCGTCGCCTACGGCTCGAAGATCCTCGTCGACGATGGCGACAAGGTGAAGCGTGGCCAGCGTCTCGCTGAGTGGGACCCCTACACCCGTCCGATGATGACGGAAGTGGAAGGTACCGTTCACTTCGAAGACGTCGTCGACGGCATCTCCGTGCTCGAAGCGACCGACGAATCCACCGGCATCACCAAGCGTCAGGTTATCGATTGGCGTTCGACGCCGCGCGGTACCGACCTGAAGCCGGCGATCGTCATCAAGGACAAGAACGGCGCAGTCATGAAGCTGTCGCGTGGTGGTGACGCCCGCTTCATGCTTTCGGTTGACGCCATTCTGTCGGTTGAACCGGGCACGAAGGTTTCTCAGGGTGACGTGCTTGCACGTTCGCCGCTGGAAAGCGCCAAGACCAAGGACATCACCGGTGGTCTGCCGCGCGTTGCCGAACTGTTCGAAGCTCGTCGTCCGAAGGATCACGCCATCATCGCTGAGATCGATGGTACCGTCCGCTTCGGCCGCGACTACAAGAACAAGCGTCGCGTTCTGATCGAGCCGGCGGAAGACGGTGTCGAGCCGGTCGAGTACCTGATCCCGAAGGGCAAGCCCTTCCATCTTCAGGATGGCGACTACATCGAAAAGGGCGACTACATCCTCGACGGCAACCCGGCGCCGCACGACATTCTGGCGATCAAGGGCGTGGAAGCACTTGCTTCTTACCTCGTGAACGAAATCCAGGAAGTCTACCGACTGCAGGGCGTTGTCATCAACGACAAGCACATCGAGGTTATCGTCCGTCAGATGCTGCAGAAGGTTGAAATCACCGACGCCGGTGACTCGACCTACATCGTCGGCGACAATGTCGACCGGATCGAGCTGGAAGACGTCAACGACGCGCTGATTGCCGAAGGCAAGAAGCCGGCTTACGGCGATCCGGTTCTGCTCGGTATCACCAAGGCATCGCTACAGACGCCGTCGTTCATCTCGGCAGCTTCGTTCCAGGAAACCACCAAGGTCCTGACCGAAGCGGCGATCGCCGGCAAGACGGACGGCCTGCAGGGCCTGAAGGAAAACGTCATCGTCGGCCGTCTGATCCCGGCCGGTACCGGTGGCACGATGACCCAGATCCGTCGCATCGCAACCGCGCGCGACGAGATGATCCTGGAAGAGCGTCGTCGCGGCACCGGTGCGGATGTCGCAACGCCGATGCTTGCCGACCTCGCCAGCGAGAACGCGGCAGCCGAGTAATTGGGGGAGGGCGAGCCTCGCCCCCTCTAACCCATAAAAAGAAGAAGCCGCCGAGAGCGATCTCGGCGGCTTCTTCGTCTTTCCTCTTTGCGCGCCACCGGGGGCGGGCGAAATCGTCTCCTGGCGGCTCAGCTGAAGCGGATGATCGCCACTTCGCCTTCAAGCGCACCCTGATAGGCCGAAGCGTGCGGTTCGTCGCTCGGGATATCGGTCAATGTGCCGATCTGGTCCAGGTCGGCCTCCAGAAATCCCTCTTCGGCCAGGGCGTTCAGCGCTTCACGGACGGCCGTGTCGTCGTCGGGTGCCTTGAGCATTACGTGAATGTCCACGCCATCTTCGTCGCCGTCGGTCTCATAGGCCTTGCCGATGATGATGAACACCATCGGTTCGTCCGGGGCATTGTCGTTGTCTGGGGTGACGGCCATTTAGTTTCCTTTCGATTGGCTAAGGCGACCTTAGCGCCCTTTTTGACCGAGTGCGACGGAAATACAATGCTGCTTGATGATGCCGACCAGGGCCCGACTCAAAGTCGGTGGAAAACACGCAGCAAGTGGTTGCCGATTCCTTAACTCTGTCGGACACTCTGGATCTCAAAGGGTGAAACGCGCCAGCGCATGGTGCCAAACCATGTGCAAAAGCCTTGTTTTTCAGGCATGTCAGGGCTGGGCGAGACAGAATATTTCTTAATTGCCCTTGACTGTTCGCCTTGAAATCAGTACACCCCGCCGCATCGGAGCCCATGTGAGGCTGGCTGGTTCGGAACGTCGCGTTCTGGAGTTCGCCTCAAACAAGGTTCGAAACGCACGCCGACGACTACAATGCTGCACGCATGACGCGCACGATAGTGCGTCCTCTGCTTTATTTGGGGCCATCTGCGGAAAAGGCGGATCGGCCCTTGTTTTGCGCATTTCATGAGGCGTTCGACATCGCCGGCGACGGCAACGATCCGCCCGTAAGGGTAACGTGACAAGATTTTGCAAGGGATGGGTATATGCCTACCGTAAACCAGCTGATCCGTAAGCCTCGTCAGGCGCAGGTTAAGCGCAATAAGGTTCCTGCTCTGCAGGAAAACCCGCAGAAGCGTGGCGTTTGCACCCGCGTTTACACGACGACCCCGAAGAAGCCGAACTCGGCTCTGCGTAAGGTCGCAAAGATTCGCCTGACGAACGGCTTCGAAGTCATCGGCTACATTCCCGGTGAAGGCCACAACCTTCAGGAGCACTCCGTCGTCATGATCCGCGGCGGCCGCGTAAAGGACCTTCCGGGCGTTCGTTACCACATCATCCGTGGTGTTCTCGATACGCAGGGCGTCAAGAACCGCAAGCAGCGCCGTTCGAAGTATGGTGCAAAGCGTCCGAAGTAATTCGGTTTTGAAAATCCCGGCGCTGCGCGAGGTCCTCCGCGTGGTAAAGCGCTGAAACAGTTTGAAGAGACGAGAAGTATGTCCCGACGTCATAAAGCAGAAAAGCGCGAGATCAATCCGGATCCGAAGTTCGGTGATCTGGTTGTCACGAAGTTCATGAACGCCATCATGCTGCACGGCAAGAAGTCCGTTGCGGAAAGCATTGTTTACGGCGCATTCGATGCGGTTCAGGTGAAGCTGAAGCAGGAGCCGATCACCGTGTTCCACTCTGCGCTCGACAACATTGCTCCGCATGTTGAAGTGCGTTCGCGCCGCGTCGGTGGTGCTACTTACCAGGTTCCGGTCGATGTTCGTCCGGAGCGTCGCCAGGCCCTCGCCATCCGTTGGTTGATTGCGGCCGCACGCAAGCGTAACGAAACGACCATGGTTGATCGCCTCTGCGGCGAACTCATGGACGCAGCGAACAACCGTGGTAGCGCCGTGAAGAAGCGCGAAGACACGCACAAGATGGCCGATGCCAACCGTGCGTTCTCGCATTATCGCTGGTAATCTGGCGCGAACGTCTCGAGAGGCAGTCCACTATGGCACGCGAATACAAAATCGAAGATTACCGTAATTTCGGTATCATGGCGCACATCGACGCTGGCAAGACCACGACGACCGAGCGCATCCTCTACTACACCGGCAAGTCCCACAAGATCGGCGAAGTCCACGACGGCGCTGCGACCATGGACTGGATGGAGCAGGAGCAGGAACGCGGCATCACCATCACCTCTGCTGCCACGACCACCTTCTGGAAGGGCCGTGACGGCAAGACCCGCCGCTTCAACATCATCGACACCCCCGGCCACGTTGACTTCACCATCGAAGTCGAGCGTTCGCTGCGCGTTCTCGACGGTGCAATTGCGCTTCTCGACGCCAACGCTGGTGTTGAGCCTCAGACGGAAACCGTCTGGCGTCAGGCTGAGAAGTACAACGTTCCGCGCATGATCTTCTGCAACAAGATGGACAAGACCGGCGCGGACTTCTACCGCTCGGTCGAGATGATCAAGACCCGTCTCGGTGCGACCGCGGTTGTCATGCAGCTGCCGATCGGCGCTGAAACCGAATTCAAGGGCGTTATCGATCTGATCGAGATGAACGCTCTCGTCTGGCGCGACGAGTCCCTCGGCGCTCAGTGGGACGTTGTCGAAATCCCTGATGACCTGAAGGATAAGGCTGAAGAATATCGCGAAAAGCTGATCGAGACCGTTGTCGAGATCGACGAAGCTGCGATGGAAGCCTACCTCGAAGGCAACATGCCCTCGAACGACAAGATTCGCGAACTCGTTCGCCGCGGCACCATCGACGTGAAGTTCCACCCGATGTTCTGCGGTACCGCGTTCAAGAACAAGGGCGTTCAGCCGCTTCTCGACGCCGTTGTTGACTACCTGCCGTCGCCGCTCGACATTCCGGCGATCAAGGGTATCGACGCCAAGACCGAAGCCGAGATCGAGCGTCACGCTGATGATGCCGAGCCGCTTTCGATGCTTGCGTTCAAGATCATGAACGACCCCTTCGTCGGTTCGCTCACCTTTGCGCGTATCTACTCGGGCAAGCTCGAAAAGGGCTCGTCGGTCATGAACACGGTCAAGGACAAGCGCGAGCGCGTCGGCCGCATGCTGCAGATGCACTCCAACAGCCGTGAAGACATCGAAGAAGCCTTTGCAGGCGACATCGTTGCTCTGGCTGGCCTCAAGGAAACCACCACGGGTGACACGCTCTGCGACCCGCTGAAGCCGGTTATCCTCGAGCGCATGGAGTTCCCCGAGCCGGTCATCCAGATCGCGATCGAGCCGAAGTCCAAGGGCGACCAGGAAAAGATGGGCCTCGCGCTCAACCGCCTGGCAGCTGAAGATCCGTCGTTCCGCGTCAAGACCGATCAGGAATCCGGCCAGACGATCATCGCCGGCATGGGCGAACTTCACCTCGACATCATCGTCGACCGTATGCGTCGCGAGTTCAAGGTTGAAGCAAACGTCGGTGCCCCGCAGGTTGCTTACCGCGAAACCATCACGCGTCAGCACGAAGAAGACTACACGCACAAGAAGCAGTCCGGTGGTACCGGTCAGTTCGCACGCGTCAAGATCGTCTTCGAACCGAACCCGGACGGCGAAGACTTCAAGTTCGAATCCAAGATCGTCGGTGGTGCTGTTCCGAAGGAATACATCCCGGGCGTTCAGAAGGGCATCGAAAGCGTTCTGTCTTCGGGTCCGCTCGCCGGCTTCCCGATGCTGGGCGTCAAGGCGACGCTCATCGACGGTGCCTTCCACGACGTCGACTCGTCGGTTCTGGCCTTCGAAATCGCATCGCGTGCTTGCTTCCGTGAAGCGGCCAAGAAGGCTGGCGCACAGCTTCTCGAGCCGATGATGAAGGTCGAGGTCGTAACGCCGGAAGATTACGTCGGTGACGTGATCGGCGACCTGAACTCTCGCCGTGGCCAGATCCAGGGCCAGGAATCGCGTGGCGTTGCTGTCGTTATCGCCGCAAACGTCCCGCTGGCGAACATGTTCAAGTACGTCGACAACCTGCGCTCCATGTCTCAGGGCCGCGCGCAGTACACGATGACCTTCGATCACTACGCGCCGGTTCCGTCGAACGTCGCACAGGAAATCCAGGCGAAGTATTCCGGTCAGAAGTGACCGGAATACCCATACGCTGACAGAAGATAAGAGTTTTCCCCGGTAGGGGATAGAAAACGGAGAGCCGGAAATGGCAAAGAGCAAATTTGAGCGCAACAAGCCGCACGTTAACATTGGCACGATTGGCCACGTTGACCATGGCAAGACGTCGCTGACTGCAGCGATCACGAAGTACTTCGGCGAGTTCAAGGCGTATGACCAGATCGACGCCGCTCCGGAAGAGAAGGCTCGTGGTATCACGATTTCGACGGCGCACGTTGAGTATGAGACGCCGAACCGTCACTACGCTCACGTTGACTGCCCCGGCCACGCCGACTACGTCAAGAACATGATCACCGGTGCGGCGCAGATGGACGGCGCGATCCTGGTTTGCTCGGCTGCTGACGGCCCGATGCCGCAGACCCGCGAGCACATCCTGCTTGCTCGCCAGGTTGGCGTTCCGGCGATCGTCGTGTTCCTCAACAAGGTCGACCAGGTTGACGACGCCGAGCTTCTCGAGCTCGTCGAGCTTGAAGTTCGCGAACTTCTGTCGTCCTACGAATTCCCGGGCGACGACATTCCGATCATCAAGGGCTCGGCACTTGCTGCGCTTGAAGATTCGGACAAGAAGATCGGCGAAGACGCGATCCGCGAGCTGATGGCCGCTGTTGACGCCTACATCCCGACGCCTGAGCGTCCGATCGACCAGCCGTTCCTGATGCCGATCGAAGACGTGTTCTCGATCTCGGGCCGTGGTACGGTTGTGACCGGTCGCGTTGAGCGCGGCATCGTCAAGGTCGGCGAAGAAGTTGAAATCGTCGGCATCCGCGACACGTCGAAGACGACGGTTACGGGCGTTGAAATGTTCCGCAAGCTGCTCGACCAGGGCCAGGCCGGCGACAACATCGGCGCGCTGATCCGTGGTGTTAACCGTGACGGCGTTGAGCGTGGCCAGATCCTGTGCAAGCCGGGTTCGGTCAAGCCGCACAAGAAGTTCATGGCCGAAGCCTACATCCTGACGAAGGAAGAAGGCGGCCGTCATACGCCGTTCTTCACCAACTACCGTCCGCAGTTCTACTTCCGCACGACGGACGTGACGGGCATCGTCACGCTGCCGGAAGGCACGGAAATGGTCATGCCGGGCGACAACGTCACCGTTGCCGTTGAGCTGATCGTTCCGATCGCGATGGAAGAAAAGCTGCGCTTCGCGATCCGCGAAGGCGGCCGTACCGTCGGCGCAGGCATCGTTGCCTC
>NZ_MBSO01000044.1 GCF_001695835.1 Ensifer sp. LC11
CACGGTCGCGAATATCCAACGAATGGAACTTGCCCATGAAACACCTCCACGCAGACGTGAATCACAGATGCCATCACAACGGAATCTCTGCGAGTCGATTAAATCGAACGATGCTTTAGCCGCGGTTAGATGGAAACGCTTGTCGGGATGGTGAGGGCGGCGGCCGCGGTCGCATCGGTGCCGCCAAGTTGACCAACGGCGGCGGACAAGGCGTGGCTGGCCGTTCGCGCAGCATCGGCGCCCCGGCCAGATCCCTTGGCGCGCAAATCCTGTTCCGCCTTTCGCAGTATCTGTTTCAGTTGTTCGGCAACCGATTTGAGTTCGGCCGCCACTCTCACTGTAAGATCGGACTGATCGTCGTCGCCGTCGAATTCGCGATAGGCGCGCGCCACGAAGGTTGATTGGTCCGGCGTGGTGACTGCCTGCTCTGCGATCTCCGTATCTCCGGCTTGTGCGTTGGCGGCTTCTGCCAGCGCCGCGGCGGCCGCAGCGGCGGCCCCGGAAGCGGATGTTGCGTCGCTCGTTCCTCCGGTCGCCCCAGCGCCGCCCAACTGCTGGGCGGCCGTTCCCAGTTGCTGGGCGAGTTGCTTGGCGAGCCTTGCAAGCGTTTCCGGATCCGATGCCCAGAACCGCAGCATCCGAAGCTGCTCCTTGATCTCGTCAAGCTTCTTCTTGGCCGCGGCGGCGCGGTCGGCATTGCTTTCGTTGCCGGAAACGAGACGGAGCGCGGCGGAGGCCGGGGTCTTGTTTTCGCTGTTCACGGTTTCACTGGCGGTTGACGTGCCGGGCGCGGTCGGTCGCATCGCGCCCGCATTCGTGAAAAGCCCATAAATCTGCATAAAGGTGCCTCCGCTTGCCGTGCGGCGGAGATAAGCAGCCACGGCTTGTGCGTGGCTGGCTCTGGGTGATCAGCGGTTGCGTCCGGAAAAAAGAAATTGCCGCGAGGGGATGGGCTCCTCGCGGCGGCCGCAACAATGCGGCAAGTCAGGCAGTTGAGTCAGGAATGGTGTGAAGGCCGTGCAGCGTTACTGGGTGACCGTGGCCTTCGGGTCGAGGCGCTTCTCGGGAACCGGCGTACGCTTGAACACGGGCTCTGCATCGAGCGTACTGACTTCGGAGGCCGGGGCTGCCGACGTATCGGTCATCGCCGGCGTGACCGTACCGGTCACCACCTTGGCGTCCGGCTTTACGGCATCGGTTTCGGCAAACTGGGTGTCCAGGAATTCATAGGCGATACGGGCGCCTTCGCGAGCCCGGTGGCCGAGGGCAACGAAGGTCTCGGCCCCTTTCTCGCAAATGTCCGGCTTCTGGATGCAGATGGCGCTGATGTACTGGAACGCTTCGTTGGCCGCGGTGAAGGTGTCGCCAAGCTCCACCTTGGGCGCATGTTCGAGCTTCTGCGAACTGGAGGGATCGAGGAACGGCAGCAACACCAGCACCAGCGAAAACCAGAAAGTCGCCTTGATGAGAAACCACATGTTCTGCCCATCCTTCGTTCGGCCGCCGCGGCCCGCCAGTCTTCTAGCTGGCTTTTGCACCTTCGGCATCCCGCAGCGCCGTCGTATCCCCTGATACCCGTCCACGCTGCCGTTGTTTCCTCGGGAACCCGCCGGCATCCTTGCGGCGCCTGGCCCTTTGTTGAGATCGACAATAGGGCGGGAATCACAAGACGGCTTTTCGAAATCGAGCGGCATTTGCTTCAAATTTTAATGAAATGCCGGTGTTGCGCGCTTTGCCGAGCATTTGTGTCGCATTTTAGCGTTTGCCGTTAAGGTTCATGGCAGGCCGTCCTTGGCGAACCCCGAAAGCGCCGGTGGTCGCGCCGAATCAGCACGCCACAATCGTTAACGTGACCCGGAAAATGCACGGAAATCCGTTGCTTACGCCCCGTTAACCACAAGAAATGAAGGCCGGTCGATTTGCCTCAAAACGGGATTTTTCGGCCGTTTCACGCGGTTCCGGCACGGCTGCGTTTATTCTTTCATTAAGCCGGGGATGCGAGATTCCGACATGTCACGAGGTGGCTTTTGAGTCCCGGTTCGCAGGATGCGGAGTTCGCCGGAACAGCCTCGCAAGAACAACAAATGTAGCAGGGTATAGCGTGAGCGTATTGCGTAACATGGCTGGCAGATGGGCGTCCCGTGCGGACGAGGTCGCGGCCCTGTGGCTTCCCCGTCGCGAGGCGTCGTCGCCCGCCGGCCACCGCGATGCCAAGCGTGTGCGTACTGTGGCGGCTGTCTCTCTAACGGCGCTGCCGGTGGTGCCGCTCGCGCTTTCGCTCGCCATGCCCTTGTCGTCGGCTCTTCCGCTCGGCACGGCCCTTTGGGCCTCCACCGCGCTGCTCGCCGCAGCCGTTGCAATCGCACGCGGTCGGGCTCCGCAAGCAGAAGCACCCGCTTCGACTGACCTTGCTCTGCCGGATTTGTCGGCGGCCTATGATCTCTTCGCGGGTCTGATAACCGTGCACGACCTGCGCGGCAACGTCCTTTCGGTCCATGGCCGCGATGCGGCCGAGCACCTGACGTTGATGCGCGACCCGGCTGGCCGCGGCTTCATCGAGCAGATCCACGTTTCCGATCGCATCACCTTCCTGAGCGCGATCGACATCCTTCGTCAGGGCGGCGACCGGGCGACGGTCGATATCCGCATCGAGCGGCGGACGCTGCCGGTCGAAGGCGAGCAGTTCGTCTATATGTCCTGCGAACTGGCGCCGCTGCGCGACGCCAATGGCCGCCTGACGGCGATCCTTGCTCAATCACGCGACGTTTCTCAGGAGGCGGGTTTGCGTGCCGAAGCGGCTGCCAGGACCGCAGAGGCCGTATCGGCCAACGACGCCAAGACCCGTTTCCTCGCTGCCGTCAGCCATGAACTGCGCACGCCGCTCAACGCCATTCTTGGTTTTTCCGACGTGCTGTCAGGCGAATACTTCGGCAAGCTTGAGAACGATCGCCAGCGCGAATATGTGGACCTCATCCACAAATCGGGCGAGCACCTGCTCTCCGTCGTCAACACCATGCTCGACATGAGCAAGATCGAGGCCGGCCGCTACGAGCTTATGCCCGAGCCTTTCCGCGTCGCCGATGCTGTTGCGGCCTGCGAGGCCATGCTGTCACACCAGGCCGCAGAAAAAGGCGTCAAGCTGGCGAGCCGCATTACCCGTGGCATCGGCGAAATCAACGCCGACCAGCGTGCCTTCCAGCAGATTCTCATCAATCTGGTCGGCAATGCGGTCAAGTTCACCAATCATGGCGGTGTGGTGACGATCGACGCGGAGGCGGACGGCGCGATGCTGAAGCTCTCCGTCAGCGACACCGGCATCGGGATCGCGGCAGACAAGTTGGCGCTGCTTGGTCAACCTTTTGTCCAGATCCAGAACGACTATACCCGCCGCTACGAAGGCACCGGCCTCGGCCTGTCGCTGGTCAAGGGCCTGGTCGCGCTCCACGGTGGCGATCTTACGATCCGCAGCCGCGAGGGTGAGGGCACGGTCATCGCCATCACGCTTTCGCGCGATGGCTCCGGTATCGCCTGTGCAGAGCGCGTGGAAGAGCGTGCACCGGTGACGGTTGAGTTCCCGCCGCGCCTTAGGGATGGCGACACCGCTCCAGCCGTTGACGCGGGGCGAATGGAAGGGAAGGGTTTGAACGAGGAACGGGGATATGGCGCCGCGCAAGCGAAAACAGCCTGAACGGAAGAAGGCCGCGCGGCAAGCGCCCGGCCTGGCCGTGCGCGGGCTGGCCCTTGCCGGACGGGGTGTTGGGCTTGGCGGGCGCCTGATGGCGCGCCATCCGTTGGTCTCGGGTGGCTCGGCAGCCTTCCTCGTTGTCTTCTCTTTCGTCGCAGCGAACGCCATGTGGTATCAGCACGGCGTGCATCCGTCGCCACTGTTGCGCACGCGGGTGCCGCTCGTCAGCGCCGAGACGGCGCAACGGATCGCCATTGCCAAGGGCGAGGAGATCGAGCCGCGAAACGTGACCACCTTCGTCATTGAGCGCGAAGGGAAGCCCAAGGCGGAAAACGTCGAGGACGTGATCGCCGCGGGGTCAGACCAGCTCTCAGGAAAGCCGTCTCCCGAGCGTGTGGCAAGCGTGCCGGAAGCAGCCCCATCGAAACTTGTCGCCGATATCCAGAAGGAATTGAGCCGGATCGGTCTTTACGACGGTTTGCCGGACGGTCGCAGCGGTCCGCGAACGGCGGCAGCGATCCTGCGCTTCGAAGAGCGGGCCGGCCGTGCAGAGACCGGCTCGGCCAGTGCCGAGCTGTTGCAGGCACTTCGCGCCGCGCCTGGGCAGAAGATCGCGCAAGTCACACCGGCAGGAAGACCTCTTGCGGAAGCTAGAGGTAGTGGCGTGGAGATCGATCCTGTCGCTGCGGCGATAAGGTCCGCCGAAAAGGAAAGTACGTTCACGCCGCGCGCCGAAATTCCGGTTTCGAGCGAGCTGGTCCTAAACATCCAGAAAGGACTCAGCAATCTCGCCTATGCGGACGTGGCGGTTGACGGCGTCGCCGGCGAGCAGACGCGGGCTGCGATCCGCCATTTCGAGAAGCACTACCGGCTACCACAGACCGGCGAGCCGAATGCCCAGGTCTTGAAGAAGCTCAAGGAAATCGGCGCGCTTTAGCGTGGTCACCCGCCACCGGTAACCCGGCGATCCGAGACCGGTTGCGCCGGCATCCGTAAACGATGGCGCACGTGTCGCTCCGCAAACCTGCGATTTGCCTCCGTTGGCCCGCGCGTGTATCAGCCTTTCATGCGCCTGAAGTCTCACATCTTCGTCTCATCCCTCCTGCGCCGCGCGTTTTCGCTCGGTGGCTATGCTGCTGTGCTGCGCAAGGGAGCGGAGGATGCCGGCGCGATCTTCATCCGCCAGCGGACGAGGCTCGGCACCGAGACGCTCTTTGCGCCGGCGCCGCAGAATTTCTTCGACCACGAGGTCGATCTTGGCCGCAAGTTCGAGGCGCGGCTTCGCGACAGCGAGGCCGAGCGCGTCGAGGCAGCGCTGGCCAGCGAGATCCGGTTCGATCCGGACTGCTGGATCGTGGAGATCGAACTGGACGACCACGGCGATCTGTTCGAGGTCGTTCCAGAGGATGGCACAAGCCGGCCCTAGGCCGTCTTGCGGATCGGGCTGACCTGCTTGACTCTCCACTTGGTGGAGGCCGTAGGACACGCTCATGGACGATCAAATCTACTCGATAGGCGAACTCTCGAAGCTGAGCGGCATACCGGTCAGGCGGCTGCGGTTCTATTCGGACAAAGGGCTGTTGCCGCCGTCCGCACGGACGCAGAGTGGCTACCGCATGTATTCCGGAGCCGAACTGGCACGGCTGGACCTCGTTCTTGCCCTGCGGGAAGCAGGCGTGAGCCTCGCAGAGATCCAGAAGATCCTGGCCAACCGAACATCGTTTGCTGACGTTCTGGCGTTGCGGCTTCGAACGCTCGAAACCGAAATCCGGTCAAAGCGCCGGATCGCCGCAGCCTTGCGAGTGGCTTTGAAACTCCATGAACCCTCCCCAATGGACCTCAGGAGATTATGGACCGTGACCAGGCTTTCAAAGACGGAATTTCGTGCCGCGCTCAAACGCTTTTATGACGACGTCGCCGGCGACGCGCCGGTGGACGCGGCGTGGAAAAGGAAAATGATGGATGCCGGCACGCCGGACTTGCCAGAGGACCCGACGCCGGAACAGATCGACGCCTGGACGGAACTGATGGATATGCTGTCCGACAAGGCCTATGCCGCAGAGATGCGCGCCTACATGTCCACCTTGTGGACCGCGGAGTTCGACGCCGCCGCCTATGCCCAGGCAGCCGACGCCACTTTCGCGCGGGTCAGGGCCGCCATCGAAAATGGCCTGGGTCCTCAATCAACTGTCGGCAGGGAGATCGCTGCTGACTGGTTGGCGCGTTCGGCACAGGCGATGAGGCGGGCTCCGGACAAGGATTTTCTGGACTGGCAGCTCGAGCA
The DNA here is from genome assembly GCF_001695835.1 of Ensifer sp. LC11. Taxonomy (GTDB): domain Bacteria; phylum Pseudomonadota; class Alphaproteobacteria; order Rhizobiales; family Rhizobiaceae; genus Ensifer. The sequence continues at coordinate 5,970 of NZ_MBSO01000044.1, forward strand.
ATACCGCAAACACCACGCCCGCTCCGCGCGCTACCAGGAATTGATGGCGGTGCTGCAGGGGCAGGGGCCGCAGGCTCCGACAGGTCGCGAATGGAGCTGGATCATCGACGCGATGAAACAGCTTTTCTAGAGTGCCGTGCGTTCATGCGAGCGCACAAGGGACGCATTAGCCCTCTGATTCCAAGGCATCTTTCTGCCTCGGGTCATCCTACCTGAGGCAGGATGTTCTAGGACAAGGGGGCAGCAGGCCCGCCGGCTCATCCTATTCGCTAGGCCCGCTCCCGGCACGCGAGCATGCCGCGTCGCCGCGGCGTTCAAGATGAAAGTTTCTTCAAAAACCCGGAGCGTCTAGCCGCGGCGCCGGCCGAAAAGTCGTTGCGGCTGCACATTGACGGAGGCCGCTGCCATCTTGCGCGGGCCGATCTGCCGCGCGTCGTTGGCGGGATTCTCGGCAAAATAGGCTTCGTGTCTTGCGGTTGGCGCGGCTTCTTCAGCTTCCGCATCGAACCAGGCATCGAGCTGTTTGCGGCAGGCAGTGCGGTTCATGGCGCCGATCAACGCTGCGGCATGGCTCGTTTCGCCAAAGGGTTCGCCAAGATGCGGATAGAGGGCTTGAAGCACGAAGCCGGCATCGGTGGCGTCGACGTCGAGCGCGACGAGGCTCGTCGCGAGCCGCTGTCCGGAGATATCGAGCAGGATGCTCTCGACGTGGGCGTCCTTGGTGCCGAGTGCCTGACCGAGGACGCGCGAAAACAGGATGATCTCGCCGCTGCGGGCGAAGCGGACAAGCAGGGCAGCGTGGACCTCGGTGATCGCCTCGGACGAAGCCGCCGGCGCAGCGTTGTGCGAACGGGCGCCGGCCAGCGCTTTGATCTCGCGGCGTAGCGCTTCTTCGCGCGCTGTGCGCAAGGAAGCGGCTTCGGCCTCCAGGTTCGTTTGCTCGGCTGCGGCCGGGTTCGCTGCGCTGTTGCGGGCTGCAAGCCCAGGCGGATTGTGATGCTCGACCAGGGCATCGACGACAAGAGGAGAGAGGTTCGGGCGGCGAGCGATGGCTGCGGCATATTCTGGCCCGCGCTCGCGGATGATCGCAATGAGAGTCCGGTCCGAAATCGCCTTTGAACGGGTGAGGAAGATCGCGGCGATCGCGATCGGCATGCCGCCGATGAGCACGGCGACCGCTTCGGGAATCTGCTGGCACTGGGAAAGGGCGGCGGCTGCCTGTCGGCGCGCTTCGTTGCTGGAGCCGAGGAACAGCGGCTCGAACAGCTCTGCAAACTGCTTCATGTCGGATTTGCGGGGCAAACGCAGGCTTTCAAAACCAGTGACAGTCGCCATCAGGACAACGTCCTTCAGGCGGCCAGTCTGTGGCCTTTCCAACTCACGAAAGCGATCCGTCACGATAATTCCCTACACGCAAAACATGATCGCCATTGCCGGCGATCCGGAACGGCACACGTCGCAAAAACTAAAAGAAAAGCGTTAGTCCAGTGCGCCTTTACAAACACTGCATCTCAGTCGCTAAGTGTTTGTTTTTACGTACCTTCTACTACAATACCCGCTTCACCTTGCTTTAGGCTGACGCTAACAAAGCGTAACGGTTCAGGGTTAATAGAGCATGAACGGGTTATTTCAGGGATCCTGAATATTTCGCGCGCGCCTTTGGTGCGTGGCTTTGTTGTCTCCATTTTTGATTGTAAACGCAGGTGCAGTTTCGCTGGTGAACGCTTCGATGGAGAGCCTGCGAGGGTTGCTGCAGGGTGCACTTTGACGCGTTCCTGCGCGATCGAGCCGGTGGATGATGGGCGCGGTAGGAACACCGTGTCAGACAGCCACATGATGGTTGCCGCTCTCTCGTGTAACGGGCGGCGATTGGATGCCGGCAGCCGATCAGCCTTTTCCTGGGCGAGGCGCAGAAGGCTTCGTAAGGGCTAAAGGCACAATCTCGAAGTCATCGAATTTCAACTCCGGTTGCCTGCAAGGAAGCCAATTACCAATTTTTCTAACAATTCCTATCGTCTCTGGGCGGACACCTATCCAGACTGACTCGTCGCACTTGCCGACCTGTATGATTTTAAACTGCTTGTCGACCTGCACCACATAGGCGTCTTCTTCTGGATTAGGGTATGGCTTAATTCTCACCCTCGCCCTGATGGGCGTCCCATCTTTCGTGACGGTTATCACCTTTATGGTTACGGGCGGACCATCTTGTGCGTTGAGTACATCCCCCGCTCCAACGCCTTGAACCAAGAACAGTGTGCAGAACGCGGAGACGATCGCTCTAGTCATCTGTCGACCCTCTCTGCTCGATGATGACTCTCAAAGTCTTCGGCTCGTTAGGGGGCGGTACCGCAGTGCGTCGTCCATACCACTGCAAACCAATGGCGACAAAAGCCCCCGCAAACCAGAGCGCCAGCAGGCATATCAGGCCAAAGAACGTACGGGTCAAATATCCCAAATAGTTGGCAATCAGCCACCCCTCCCAGGATTCCCCCCTTCGGAAAATGATGCCGGGATTCTGCGAGCCTAAGTCTCCTTCTGGCTCATAGAGCAGCATGATTTCGTCCTGCGCCGACTTTACACGGATCTCATATCTGACGGCCGATTGCGGAGCCAATCTGGCATCCGCCTTAAAGATAGGGCCGTCGGATTCAATATTTGAGTTGTAAGATACGCCGCTCAAAGGAATGAAAGTGATCACGCTGCCAACGTCGGGCGCAGCAAAACAATCTGCCGTGGTCACCCCGGCACAACGGAAACTAAACTTTCCGGAAGCCAGATTATGGGCGAGTGATCTATTGTAAATATCGATGCTTTTGAAATGTTGGCCTTCAGCCGTTACATTTTTGATTTCAAACTCGATGATGTTGGCCTGTTTGAGGTCGTCGACGCTTGTGTTCACAACCCAGCCAGTAGCACCTACGGCTGCAACAAGTACGTAAGGTGCGGTCGCGTCAAGCCATACGTTCGCCATAATAGTGCCGCCCGAGAAGCTCGTTGCTATGCACTATACTAATTTAGCGAGTGGCCATCAAATGATTGGCAACCTTGCCCTCCGGAGATGGCCGAAGCGTCGGCCTAAAAATGACCCCATCAAAAGGGGCAAGTTCGGGGTGGTATTTGTCCGGGGACATCCGCCGCAGCAGCCATAAAAAATCCACATGCGGACATGAGGTATCGCAGCGACGGTGAAGGGCTCCGGACGCCCGCCGACGTTTGGGGGCCAGTGAAGAGGGGCCTCTTCCACGGGAGAAACGGAACTGTGAAGAAATTTATCTTGCGCGCGGCGGCGGTCTGCGCGCTCCTTGCCGCTCCGGCAATCGCTGCAGCTGCGGAAGGCTTTGCTACTGCCAATGTCAACATGCGCTCGGGCCCGAGCACCCGTTATCCGGCGGTGTCGCTGATCCCGGCTGGCGAATCGGTGGAAATCCACGGCTGCCTTGCGGACCTGCCGTGGTGCGACGTGTCGTTCTACGGTGGGCGCGGCTGGGTTGCCGGCCGCTATGTCCAGGCCGACTACCGCCGCAATCGCGTCTATGTCGAGCCGCGTTACTATCGCCCGCTCGGAATTCCGACGGTGGTCTTCCAGTTCGACAGCTATTGGGACCGCAATTACCGGGGCCGCGATTTCTATCGCGAGCGCGATCGCTGGCGCCGCGGGCCGGACTGGGTCGACGACCGCCGTGATCGCCGCGACTGGGAACGGCGCAGCGAGCAAGGCGACTGGGACCGCCGGCAGCGCGAGGAGGAATGGCGGCGCGATGGCGAATGGCGGCGTGAGCGCGCGGAACGCACGGAGCGCGAGGAGTGGCGTACTTGGGAGCGCCGCAGTGACGGTGTGCGGGTGCGGCAGGACGACGGCACCTTGTACGAAGGCGCCCGCCCGGCCCCATTGGTTCGGTGCCAATTCGACGATCCCTACTGCGAGAACTGAGCCGAAGCGCTGCACATCGACCAAGCGCAAATCGACGAAAGCGGGCGGCCTTGGCCGCCCGTTTGCTTTTTGCCGACCCGGTTTTACCGCTGTCGAGCGGAACCAAACGCCGGCCGGCGCGTTGAAATCGCGCAGACAAGGGAGCGTTGTAATGGTCGAGAAGAAATTGCAGACAGTGCAGAAAGTTGCCGAGGGTGAAGCGGAAACGGACGCCCGCGCGGAGGTTGATGCGCAGATCGCCGAGTTGCGCGCAGAAATCGCCCGACTGACGGAAGCGGTTGCGGCGATCGGAGCAAGCACGAAGGCGGTCATGCAGGGAGAGGCGGATCTCCTGGCAGAACGGGTTCGCGAAAGGGTACGTGACGAACCGCTGTCATCTCTGGTCGCGGTTGCGGGCGTGTCCTTTCTGTTCGGTCTGTTGTCCCGCCGCTAGTGTCAAAAGCGAAGAAGCCCGCGATGCTGAAGCGGGTTCCGAGGTGTTACCTTGGATACATCGCGAAGCGTCGTCCAAGGACATAATGAATACAGGTTGAGGTTGCAGTGTTTATATTAGGGACTTGTTAACCAACCTATGGCTCTATCGAGTCGGACCCGGTATCATCCGACCGCGTCGTGTGGACCAGAACAGCAACATCCGGGCGACCGGAAGAAGGAGCAAACGAGAAAGGCGCGCCTGTCCAGGCAAGACCTGGGAAAATGCGCTGGCCCGAGAACGGGCAGGGTGAAATCTGTACGGTACTTCATCCGTCTCAAGACTTTATGGAGACGAGCATGGCAGACGTGATCAGAATTCAGGACCGTAAGGTTCGTATACCGCCACGCAGACCTCCGGCCATTTCGGGCGGGGCCAAGGTGCTTCTGTTCACCGGTATCCGTTACGAGCGCCTCGACGGCCGCGACCCGCAGCCGACGGCGCCAGACGGCCGCCGCATCAAGAAGCAGTAAGCGTCGCTCTCATCCGGCGTCAGCGACCCGAATGGTCGCGCGTCCTCTCGCCCAATGTTTCGGGCCATCTCCATAGCAGCCGCTGAAGTGACGCGACGACATGACGGTCACCGCCGTTTTCCAGCCGTCGCCTATGCCTTAGGCACCTTCATGCCGAACGTGCCGCAGTTCACCGCCGAAACGGTTCGCAAGTCGATTCCGCAAGGAAGTTTCGCACTTGCTCCTCAAAGCTGTCGACCGGCGCCATCGCTCGCAGCACGGCAAAGCCATCCTGCTCCTTCATCTCGACCATGATCGATTGTGCGAGCGCTTCCGGCGGAGACTTACGCAGTTCGACCAGCTGGATCGGCGTTGCGACGACAAGATCGAGCTTGCCGTTGACCGCCGTATGGTCGTTCATGCTGAAGACTTCGTTTGAATTGCTGTCGAAGACCGCGAGCGACCAGAACGGCACGCTGCCGCTGGCGAGGAAGCGCGCCGGCCCGTCCGAGATCGAGAAGCTGCAAACGGCCGTCCTGAGATAGGGGTCGCTATTGGCAAGACCGGTCGGGCCTGGCGTGCTTGTCAGTGCAAAGAAGCTGTCCATCTCCAACAGGCCGAGTACGCGGGTGTAGGCGTCGCGGCCGGTAAATTGTGGCAGCGCCAGAACGACGATGATGTGCAGCAGGGCCGCGCCGACCAGGCCGAGGATTGTGGCGAAGAGAACACTACGCATCGCCGCACCCCGTCTTGGTGATAACAGGCATAGCGAGGTCGATCAGGCCGGACGAGCCCGCGGTCGGCGTGTCGAGCAGCGTCAACACCAGCCGGAAAGTGCCCGAGTGGCGCACTGCGAGCCAGTTGTCGGGTTGTGCGTTCGGCGAAACATGGACCGTGAAGTTGCTGTTTTCGCCGCGCAATACCGTCCAGGAATTAAGCGCGGATGGCAGATCGGATCCGGGACGCAGCGGTTGTCCGTCGGCGTTCGCCGCGTAGAGTGTCCAGAAGCGTGCCTGCGGCGTGAGCCCGGTGACGTCGTAGGAGCAGGCGGCCTCTAGTTTTTCGCCCTTGTCATCGACCTGGGCACTGAACATCAGCCCTTCCGCGCCGCCATAGAGAAGCTCCCCGGCGCGCGCGCGGTGCGCCTTGGCGTAAGGGTCGGCATTGGCTGTCTGCGCCTCGGGAAAGGCGACCCAGGGGCCGATGGCGATCGAGCCGAAGCCGACCGTCGCCTTTAGCGCCCAAACGGCCGACGCAATACCGCCGCCAAACGCGATGGCGAGGGTGAGAGCGACGAGGAAGGGAATTCGAAACAAGGGCGGCTCTATCGGATATGGTTCTGCGGCAGGGCACCTGAGGGTTGTCCCTCTATCTCGCCGATATCCCTGTCCGGTGCAACCGTGGGCGCGGTCCCGTTTATGAACCGCTCATCGCCGGACCGAGGCCACTGCGAAGCGAGCATGCCCGAACCTTCAGTTGTTGGCGGCATCGAGGTTCGCCTGACCGGAGTGTTGTTCTTCAGCCGCGCCGAGAGCGGCGAGCTTGCCGCCGACCTTCTCGGATGCCTTTAGCGCCGGTGCCTTTTCGAAGGTCTCTCCAATCCTGCGCAACAGGCGCGTGACGTCGGTCGACAAGGAGCGCGGACGGATAAGTGGCGGCAGCGCATTTTCATCCGGTTTCACTGTTGCCACCTCCGGCTGCTTTACAGGCACCGTCGGGGCGGTGATCCCGGGGATTGCACGGTGTTCGATGCCTTGCTCGGCATAGTCCATCAGCCGCTTGAAGGTCATTGCCGGCAGCGAGCCGCCGGTCATGTCGTTGGTCGAGGTATAGTCGTCGTTGCCGAACCAGACGGCGGTCGTATAGTCGCCGGTGAAACCGACGAACCAGGCATCGCGATAGGCTTGCGTCGTGCCGGTCTTGCCGCCGACGACGATGCCGTTGTCGAGCGCTGCCTTGCGTGCCGTGCCGATGATCGGGATCTGCGTCAGCATGGAATTCATCGAAGCGCTGGCGCTTTCGGAGAGGATGCGCCGGGCAGGCGGTTCGTCGCGTCCGAAATCGTAGAGAATATCGCCGTCATAATTGAGGACCTGGCTGATCCCGTGGCGACGTGACTGCACGCCGCCGGCTGGAAACACCGCATAGGCGGTTGCCTGGTCGAGCACGGTGACTTCCGACGTGCCGAGCGGCATGGTCTTGTCGGTGCGGATAGGCGTTTCGATGCCCATGTCCTTGGCTGTCCGGGCGATCAGTTCGGTACCGAGCTTGTCCTTGGCGAGGCGCACGGGGATCGTGTTGATCGACTTGGCGATCGCCGTCAGGATGGTGATGCGGCCGGCATAGCTGCGGCCGTAGTTCTGCGGCGACCAGCCACGCCAGGTAATAGGCGCATCGACGACGACCGTTTCCGGTGTCATGCCCTTCTCCATCGCCGCCGCATAGGTGTAGACCTTGAAGGAGGAGCCTGGCTGGCGTAGCGCACGGGTCGCGCGGTTGAACTGGCTTTCGCCGTAGTCGCGGCCGCCGACCATGGCTCTGACTGGGCCGCCGTTTTCGACCATGACGAGCGCGCCCTGCTTCACACGGAAGCTCTCGCCGTATTGGCGCAGGCTCGATTCCACCGAGTCCTCGGCGGCGTTCTGCAGGCCCATGTCGATGGTGGTGCGCACGATCAGCGAATGCTGTGCGAAGGGGCGGGCGATGCGCTGAACTTCGTCGAAGGCCCAATCGAGGAAGAAGTCAGGCGCCTTCACCTGGGCGCGGTCGATCACGGTCGCGGGATTGAGGCGCGCGGCGATCACCTGGCCTTCGGTCATCAGCCCGCCCTGGACGAGGTTGGTCAGTACCTCGTTGGCGCGGCCGCGTGCAGCCGGCAGGTTGACATGTGGCGCATAGCGGGCGGGCGCCTTGAAGAGGCCGGCGAGCATCGCTGATTCCGCCAGGCTGACATCGGTGATCGATTTGCCGAAATAGAATTGTGCTGCCGCTGCCGCACCGAAGGTGCCGCCGCCCATATAGGCGCGGTCGAGATAGAGCCTGAGGATCTCCTTCTTCGACAGATTGCATTCGAGCCAGACGGCAAGGAAGGCTTCCTTGATCTTGCGCTCGATCGTCCGCTCGTTCGAAAGGAAGAGGTTCTTGGCAAGCTGCTGGGTCAGCGTCGAGCCGCCCTGGACGACGCCGCCGGCGCGTGCGTTCTCGGTCATGGCGCGGGCAAGGCCGAGGAAGTCGATGCCCCAATGGTCGAAGAAGCGACGGTCTTCGGTCGCCAGCACCGCCTTGATCAGGTGGTCGGGCAGTTCGTCGATCGGCACGGAATCTTCGTGGATGATGCCGCGGTGGCCGATCTCGTTGCCGTAGCGGTCGAGGAAGGTTACGGCGAAATCGCTCTGGGCGCGCCAGTTGCCCTTGGTTTCCTCAAACGCCGGAAGTGCCAGGGCCAACATCAGAACCGAGCCGACGGTGCCCCAGTTCATGCCTTCGCCGAGCACCTCGAAGACGGCCTTTTTCCAGCCGGTAACGCGGAAACGGCGAAAGAAGATGGTGGTGTCTTCCCACCATTGCGCCAGCTTGAAACCGGCATTCCACACCGTCGAATCGATCCAGGAGTCGATTCTCAGAAAGATGTGCCGTTTCTTCGGCCGATTGTCGTCTTTCCTCGGTTCCCGCACGGTCTCAACGTCCTGAAGGCTCTACGGCATCATGCCGCCGCCGTGTAATATTTGCACGACGTCAAATTCCAATCTACTTGCATATCGCGTTGCCGGCCTTAAAAAACCGGCAATTTTCTGCGAAATTTCTCTCCTGCATGCTTCCTTTGATCATCGCTGACCAAAAGACAAAACATGCAGAAACCCAAATTGCTACTGCGACCCTTGCACGTCTGATATGACGTGCCCGCGCAGTAGCGCGGCCGATTTGACGAAAGTGTGGTGACGATGGGCGAAATGCCTTTCTGGAAGGCGAAGAGCCTTGAAGACATGACCGACACGGAGTGGGAAAGCCTCTGCGACGGCTGTGGCCTCTGTTGTCTGAACAAGCTCGAGGATTGGGATACCGGCGAGATCGCCTGGACTTCGATCCGTTGCACCTTGCTCGATGGCGAGAGCTGTCGCTGCAAGGACTACGCCAATCGGCAGGCGACGGTGCCCGACTGCATTCAGCTCACGCCCAAGGCTGTTCGCGAGATCACCTGGCTGCCCCCGACCTGCGGTTACCGGTTGGTTGCTGAGGGCCGCGATCTCTACTGGTGGCATCCGCTGGTGTCAGGCGATCCGGAGACAGTCCATGCCGCGGGCATTTCGGTGCGCGGTCGCACCGTCGCCGAAGACGGCATCGACATCGAGGATTACGAAGATTACCTCGTCACCTGGCCGCTGGAGGTGGGTGAGGAAAGCGTGGATTGAGAAGGGCTTGGGCCTGTTGCGAAATCAACTGTCGAGCCGAACCTGCCCAGGGTCTGTGTAACCGTGCCTTCGGTTCGATCCGTCTAGTGGCCGCCGCCGTTCTTCTTGACCAGGCTTTTGGGCGCGACGTTGCGCCAGGCTGTTTCCATTGATTGGCGCACGAGATCTTCGTCCGCCTCAACGAAATAGAACGAGGTCCAGCCACGGTCTCCCCAGCCGCCGGGGACTGCGGCGCAGACGCCTGGCTCCATCTCCAGTAGCATGCGCTGTTGGTCCGGCGTGAACTTGAAGACGGCGCGGCCCGCTTCCGGCAAGCTCATGAAAATGCGCTTGCCCACACGGAAATCCCGGGTGCCGAAATGCGCATTTTCCTCCGTTCCCGGCAAGCTCAGCGCGAGTTTTTCAATCTCTTCGGTCAGCATCCGGCAAGAGTAACATGGTTTTGCCGAATGGCCAAAAGGCTGAAAATCACCACAAAAATCGGAGGGCTAACCGTCGGCGTCAGGGGTAGACGACCATGTGGGTGGCCGCAGACATCCACCCGAGGGCGCGTCACTGCCGCAATCAGGCTTGGCGACGGCGCGCGGTAGGACGGACGATCCTGGAGCGGATTTTCGGTGGCGCAAGCGCTGGTACGGGGAAGGAAGGGGCACGGCGCGCTGGGCGAGCGCGCATGGCTGCGCCCTTATTCAGCCGGCTGGATCGGCTTCGGCGTAACGTCCTTGGCGTCACGCATGGCGCGCCATTCGTTCTCGAACCGGTCGAGCAGGGATTGCGGTACCTTGGACTGCTGAGATGCGGTCTGGTTGTTCGCTTGTGTCTGCATCCGATCCTCCCGGGGCCTGTGACGGTTTCGTGAACGCTAATAACGCGGACAATTTCACATCGTAAAGGCTTTGTAAATCAGTAGCTTAAATCATTTAAACGATTGAAAAATATCTAAATCGATTAATTTTTCGTTGATCCACAGCCGTTTGTCAATGGAGTTGATGATTGCGGTCGGTATATATTCTTTTGAAGTAAATTGCCGGTATTTCCGCCTCTCCCTCCGCCGGCAATATTTGTGGCGACTACTGCAAGGTTTGTTCATTAATCCTCGTCGATTAGAGCGTTTCATTGCTTGTCTGAATCTGGGGGGATTCCCGGCCGGTCGGTTTTGTGATTCAAGATGCTGGCTGGGCGGAGGCCAGCTTCTGATGACACGAGCCCTTTCGAATGATCT
>NZ_MBSO01000045.1 GCF_001695835.1 Ensifer sp. LC11
CAAAGCTTCCGACTTTGCCGACCTCTTTAACCGTAGCTACTAACCTATAGCAAAACCGCTTCTAGCGGTTCAAGCGCAGCGTTTCAAACCTCCACCTCTGGTGGAGGTCATGACTTTTGCGTCAGTGCGTCCCCTGCGGTCGGTATGACAGCGGTCGGTGCGCCTGCGCCGTTAACGCCTGCGGGCGAAGCGATAGCTGTAGAGCGTCGCGATCGTGGTCGGCAGCAGCATCGCGGCGATCGTTGCTACGGCAAGCACCGGACGGGTGCTGATGACAAGTGCCGGCAGTGCCAACCTGATCCCTGGGCAGTCCGGCGAGCCGGTGCGTCGCCTAAAAGCGGCGGCCGTTAGCGGGCCTCGACCGGTTTGCGCCATTGCGGCGCCCGCCAGATGGTGATGAAGCGCAGGATCCATTCGAGCGGTCCGTAGGCAAAACGCGCCATCCACCAGCGACTGAGGAATAGCTGGGCCGTAAAGATGCCGAGCGAGGTCAGCGCGGTGGCCAGGGGAGAAGCCTGGCCGATGAGACCAAGTCCATAGCCATGGAAGATGAAGGCTAGGATCAGCGATTGCATCAGGTAGTTGGAAAGCGCCATGCGTCCGGCTGGCGCCAGCAGGTTGCGCAGGTGCTGGCCGATGGATGTGCCGAAGAACAGCATCACGCCGCCGACATAGGCGCCGGTGAGGAAAGGCCCGGTTATCAGCCCGACCGCAAGCCCGGTGATCGCGAGCGGCGAATCGATCCACTCGACGCTGGCATAGGCATAGATGACCGCGCCGGGCAGGCCGATCCAGAGACCGGAGCGAACAAGACGCCGGAAGAGCCGTTGGTTCTCCTGCGGTCGCGCCAGCATCTTCTGGCGCCCGGCAACCAGCCCGAGAAGAAACATGGCCAGTGCGCAAGGCGCCTGCAGCAGGCCGAGGATCACCCAGACCGAAGAAAGCTCTGCCAGGTGCTGGGCGATGATCGCCTGCCAATCGCCTCCAAACGCCAGTTCAGCCGCCTCCGCCGCGGCAAGGATGGCAGGGCGATCCAGTGGTGTTGGCTCCAGCGTAGCGACAATGCCGAGCGCGCCCCAGGCGATGGCGACGACAATCACCAGCCACCTTGCCAGCCGGAGGAGGGCTGAGTCGCTGCGGTTGCGCAGCATCAGAAGGACGATGCCGAGCACGGCGTAGGTCGTGAGAATATCGCCATGGAACAGGAGAACCGCATGGGCGATCCCGATCAGCCAAAGCCCCGCCTGCCGGCGCAGTAGCCGCGGCACGAAGGCTTCGCCGGATTTTTCCGCCGAGCGCATCTGCAGGGTGAAGCTGTAGCCGAACAGGAACGAGAACAGCAGGTAGAACTTCATTTCGAAGAACAGCGCGACCACCAGGTGGACGGCGCTGTCGGTGGTGCCGGCGAAGGCCGGGTCTGCGATTTCAAGGCCATAGAAGGCCGAAGCGAAAGCCATGCTGTTGACGAGCAGGATACCGAGCAGTGCGAAACCGCGCAGTGCGTCGACGTCGTCGATGCGATCCTGGATGTTCATGTGTGTTCTCCGTAACGGCAGGCGCCTAAAGATCGCGCTCTAACCGATTGATTTAGAATTTCTTCTCCGCTGCAGAGATCGCTGCCGCAGACGCCTGGAAGGCTTGGGCTTGGGCTCCACCAGGTACCGTGGAGCAGTATTTAGTAGATAGAGTAATCAATCTAATAACTGATGACGCAACGTCAAGGGGCGACGCGGGCTTTTCGCGCGTCGCGAAGCCTGTTGGACAGGATGTCTTCGGACGTTGGGAAAGTCAGCTTTCGCGGGCGGGCCTGTGCCTCAGCCAGGCGATCTGCCGGCGGGCGCGCAGAAGGGCTGTCAACGCAGCGCCAACCGAGACCAACAACAGCGCGATCCAGAGGACTTCGCCATCGCCAAGCCAAAGACCTTCAGCGGCGGATAGCACCGCGGCGAGCGTCATTGTCGCCATGCGGTGCTGTTTGGCCATCGGGCCGGAGAAGTCGCTGGGGGCACCGTTGGCACGGCCGAGCTCGCGCACATAGGCCGTCAGCACCGCGAAAGTCGCGGCAGCAAGGCCGAGAGCCGGAACGCCGACGGCAATTCCAGCGCCGACGAAGATGAAAATGTCGGCGATGCGGTCGGGAAATTCGTTCCAGAAAGGGCCGTCCGCTTCGCCCTTGCCACCCTCGACGGCGACCATGCCGTCGAAGAGATTGCAGAGCAGGCGCAGCTGGCAGAAGAGGGCAGCGGCGATGTACAGCGTGACCCTCAGCCCATCCTCAGTTTCTCCTGCCAACCAGAAGGCAAGCCCGGCAAAGGCCGCCGCCAGCATGCTTGCCTGCGAGATCCGGTTGGGCGTGACGTTCATCGATGCCAGGCGGCGCGCGATCGCCTGCGCCCAGTGGCTGTTGCGGCTCGCGAGCGGCCTGCGGTCACCGGTCTCGGTCATGCCCAGCTTCTCCTCGGCTGATGGAATAGTTGTAGAGGGCGGCGTAGCTGGTCGAGACCGCCAGTGGCACCGCGATCGTCCTCAGGATCTCCGGCGTGCCCGTGGCGGCGTGGATCGCGACAAGGAGTGCCGACGAGCCGAGACAGGCAAGGAGAGGTGGTAAGAACAATCGCCTCGCGCCGCGGACCCGCTTCGAGAGCGCGTCGATCGCCGTCTTCAGGTAGAGCGTCAGCAGGGCTGAAAGCGTGCCTTGGACGACCGCCGCAACAAGCGGCTTTGGCATCGGGTGATGTCGGTTGGCGACGAGCGCCCAGCCGCCCATCGCGAAAAAGGCAAAGGCCACATGCACGACGCTGTTGCCGGCCAGTCCCTTCAGCTTCGCGGTCATGTCAGTGACCACCAATAACGTGTCAAATGGAAGAAAATCGGCGCGGAGAAGACGACGGAATCGAGCCGATCGATGAGGCCGCCATGGCCTTCGATCAGGTGGCCCCAGTCCTTCACCCCGCGGTCCCTCTTGATTGCCGACATCACAAGGCCGCCGAAGAAACCCATCATGGTGATGACGAACGACATGAGTGCCGCCTGGACCGGCGTAAACGGCGTGATCCACCAGAGTGAAGCGCCAAGCAACGTCGCGCTCGCGACCCCGCCGACGAAGCCTTCGACAGTCTTGGACGGCGACAGAGTCGGCGCGATCTTGGTCCGCCCGAAGAGTTTGCCCCAGACATATTGGAGCACGTCGCTCGACTGGACGACGATGACCAGGAAGGCAATGAGAAGCACATTGCGCCCTTCATAACCTGGGATCTGCAGCGTCAGCAGCGCCGGCACATGTGACGCGCAGAAGACGCAGATCATCAGTGCCCACTGCACCTCTGAGATCCTGAGCAGGAAGTCGCGCGGATCGCCACGCAGGACCGCGATGATCGGCATCAGCAGGAAGGCATAGACCGGCACGAAGATCGAGTAGATCCCGTACTGCTCGGCCCACAACAGGAAATAGTTGATCGGCAGCACGACGAAAAATGCAGCGGCAATCGCCCAGTGGTCACCGCGGCGCGTGTTGATGAGCGTGATGAACTCGCGCAGCGCTGCGAAGGAGCAGAAGGCAAAGAGCACGAGTACGCCGACGCGGCCGGCGACAAAGGCAATGGCGATCAGAAACACCATCGCCCACCACGCCTTGATGCGGGCGTTGAGGTTTTCGATCGCCCCGTTCGAACCATCAGGCGAAAGCTTCTGTTTCAGGAGATAGCCGGTGCTCGAAGCGATCACGAGGATGCCGCCCACGCCCAGGAGCAGCTTCAGCATGTCCAGTGCGGTGGTGCTCATGCGTCGTCTTCCGTCGTTGGAGGCGCGAGCAGGAGCAGGGCGGCTTCGGCGCGGGCGATGAATTCGTCCTTGGCCTCTTGAGCCTTCAGATGCATCGGTTCGCCGAAGGTTACGGTGCAGATGAGCGGGATCGGCACGAACTCTCCCTTGGGCATCACGCGGTTGAGGTTGTTGATCCAGACAGGCACGAGCGCCACATCGGGCCGCTTGCAGGCGAGATGGTAGAGCCCGCTCTTGAACGGCAGCAACCGCGCCTCGGTCTGATTGCGCGTTCCCTCGGGAAAGACGATCAGCGACGCGCCATCACCGAGAACGGTCGCCATCAGTTCGACGGGATCCTGGGTACGGGCGGCAGGGTCGCGCTCGATCAGCACGGCGTCAAAGACGTCGCGGCCGATGAAGGTCGAAAGCTTCGATTTCAGCCAATATTCCGCGCCGGCTACCGGCCGCGCACGGGCCCGAAGCCAGGGGGGCAGCACTGCCCAGATCAACACGAAGTCGCCGTGGCTGGAATGGTTGGCGAAGTAGATGCTCTGCCTCGGCGGCAGGCCTGTTTCATGCCAGATTGCGCGGGCGGCCGTGAGTGCGCGAGCGAACATCATGATGGCGATCGATGCCAGCTTGGCGATCAAATCGTGGATCATGCCGGCGCGCGTCCGCTCGATACGCAGCCCGGCACCAGGATTCGCCCCGCCTGTCTCCGTCTCTTGCCCTGTAATGAAATGATCAAGCGTTGCCCCTCAGCCTCCGCCTGACGTAACCCCAGGCTGTATCTACCGATTTTACGCGATTGCGTCCGCTTCACAAGCGCGCGCAATCAAACCCAACAGGATGACGCGCAAGGACGCCGATATATTCGGACTGCAAGCGAACGGCGCGCAAGAGAGATGCGACGTCACGCCGCTGTCTGCGATCGCGCATGCCCTGTCGTCGACATTGACCGGGTTGTATCCACCCGCTAGCTTGCAGCGGCAACAGAGGAGCGTCCTTCAATGCGCCAGTAATGCCCGGTGAAAACCGAACTCGCCTCAACTTCGCTCGCGGAGGGGATGGACGATGGCATTGCTCGGTCCGCAACAAGCGGACAGACGCCGAAGCATTCTTTGCTCATAGATCTCTATTCCCCTTCGTGGGCGGTCACATTTGGACACGTTTCCAGGGACCGACTATGCAAGACAGACCCTCCGATCTCGATATCATCGACCACAACAGACAGGCCTGGGACAGGCAGGCGAGCCAGGGTTGCGCGTGGTCACGACCGGTAACGCCGGAACTGATCGCTGCCGCGCGTGCCGGACAGTGGCAGGCGCGGCTGACGCCCGGTGACCTGCCCAAAGGCTGGCTGCCTGATATCAGGGGCAGGAAAATCCTGTGCCTGGCGTCCGCCGGCGGGCAACAGGCGCCCATTCTCGCGGCCGCTGGAGCCGAAGTCACCGTCTTTGATCTTTCCGAGCGGCAACTCGACCAGGACCGGCTTGTAGCGGAGCGCGAGGACCTGCCGTTGACGATCGTGCAGGGCGACATGCGCGACCTCTCGATTTTTCCCGACGACAGTTTCGACATCATTTTTCACCCGATCTCGAACCTCTATGTTCCGGATATCCAGCCGGTCTGGCGCGAATGCCACCGGGTGCTGAGGATGGGCGGGCTGCTGCTCGCCAGCTTCTACAATCCGGTCGTTTTCGTCGGCGATCGGGACCCGCGCTACGCTGAGCAGGGCCTCATTCGCCCCGCTTACAGGCTCCCCTTTGTCGAGGCAGAACATCTCGCACCCAACTTGGTGCGGAGCAAGGTCGAACGGGGCGAGGCGCTGGTGTTCGGGCACAGCCTGGTCGCACAGATCGATGGTCAGATGCGGGCCGGCTTCATGCTGGCGGGCTTCCACGAAGACTGGCAGCCTGCGCCGCGCTTCCTGATCGACAGCTTCGTGCCGACCTTTATCGCGACCTGCGCCATCAAAGGCGATCTTGGTCTCTGACCCGAAGGGCCCGAACGCGCCGTTCGGGGGGCAAGCGCAGCGGCCGACGTTGCCGCTGCGCTTGCCCCCGCGCCATCTTGTTACGTCGCGTTACTGTTACGTACTCCCCAAATCACCGGTTTCGTACTTTCCTGTTCGAGAGCGAAACTGGAAAGGGTCAATGCGTATGCGCTTCACAGCTTTGTTGTTTGTGGCGATTGCCGTACTGGGGCTTTCGGGCTGTACCACGACGTCCTCGAGCAATACGACCTACACGCAGCCGCAGACATTCGCCCCCGGTCTCGGGGCGTCGAATACGGCCAACGCCACGACGGCTCCGGGGTACTACTGACGCTCCGACAGTCCGGCGCTTGCCGGCAAGCATGAGTCTGCGGCGGGCGCGGACCGTTTTTGCTTGCGGCGGACGTTCGGGCGCAAGGGCCAATCGTCGCCATGGCCGCCACCCGACTTGCATTCGCCGGCCAAAAGTTGCAAACAGCGGCGAACCATCAGGGAACACGCCATGAGCCTCTCCAAGCGCACCACCCGCCCGCTCGATCACCTCGTGCTGCCGGTGGATACGCTTACCCAGGCACGGCGACGTCTCGATGATCTCGGCTTCACGGTCGCGGAAGACGCCCGCCATCCCTTCGGCACCGAAAACGCCTGCGTCTTCTTTGCCGATGGCATCTATCTAGAGCCGCTTGCAATTGCGTCCCGCGAGGAATGCGAGGCTGCCGCGCTCGATGGCAACGCCTTCGTCGCACGCGACCAGGCCTTTCGTTTCCGCCAGGGCCCCGAAGGTCTGTCGGCTCTGGTCTTCGGTACCGAGGATGCGGCGAGCGACCATATCCGTTTTCGTGCCCGCGGCATCTCGGGCGGCGACATGCTGGAGTTTTCCCGGCCGATGAGACTGCCGGATGGCCGCGAAGGGTTGGGCTCCTTCCGCCTTGCCTTTGCCGCCGATTTGCGCGCGCCGGATCTCTTCCTTTTCAGCTGTCAGCGCGTCCGCGCCTTGCCCACCGACCGGGCTGCCCTGGAGCGTCATGAAAACGGCGTGATCGGGATCTCCGAGGTGGTTCTGTCGGAAACCAATCCGACCGATTTTCAATACCTCCTGCAAGAGGCGGTCGATGAGCGCGAGGTCGCGGCCCACTCCTTCGGCATGGACGTTGCGACAACCAACGCCAAGATCTCGGTGCTGAACGCCGCCGGGATGGAGGCCTTCTTCGGGCGTTCCGTGCGCAACGCCGAGCGCGGCCTGCGCGGGCGGGCGATCGTCTTCCGCGTCGCCGACCTCGAGGCAACACGCGCGCTGTTTGCTGAGAACGACATTGAATTTGCAGAAATGGGCGGGCGCCTCATTGTTCCCGAAATGCCGGGGCAAGGGGTGATCTTCGCGTTTGGAGCTTGATGATGAAAACCAATGCCAGAGTCGTTGTCGGTGAGGGCGCCCAACAGGTTGCCTTTGCGCAGACTGAGAAGTTGTCGCTGATCGCCGGCCCCTGCCAGATGGAAAGCCGCGAGCACGCCTTCATGATGGCCGGCGCGCTCTCTGAACTCTGCAAGAAGCTGGGTATCGGCCTTGTCTACAAGTCCTCGTTCGACAAGGCCAATCGCACGTCGCTTTCGGGCAAACGCGGTATCGGCCTCGACAAGGCGATGGAAATCTTCGCCGACCTCAAGAAGGAATTCGGCTTTCCGGTTTTGACCGATGTGCACACCGAAGAGCAATGCGCTCAGGTCGCCCCGACGGTCGACATCCTGCAGATCCCCGCCTTCCTGTCGCGCCAGACCGACCTTCTGGTCGCAGCCGCCAAGACCGGCCGGGCGATCAACGTCAAGAAGGGCCAGTTCCTGGCGCCTTGGGACATGAAGAACGTGCTGGCAAAGTTCACCGACAGCGGCAATCCGAACGTCATGCTCTGCGAGCGCGGCGCCTCCTTCGGCTATAACACGCTGGTCTCCGACATGCGCTCGCTGCCGATCATGGCCTCGCTTGGCGCGCCTGTCGTGTTCGACGCGACGCATTCCGTGCAGCAGCCGGGCGGGCAGGGTGGCTCGACCGGCGGCCAGCGTGAGTTCGTCGAGACTTTGGCACGGGCCGCCGTCGCCGTTGGCATCGCTGGCCTGTTCGTCGAGACGCACGAAGACCCGGACAATGCGCCTTCCGACGGCCCGAACATGGTGCATCTGAAGGACATGCCGCGGCTGCTCGAAAAGCTGCTCGCTTTTGACGCGATCGCCAAGGGTTAAGCCATCTGCGGCGCTTCGTGAAATTTTCATGAACTGCAATGGCGCGAGAGTTTTTGCATCTTGCGCGCCATTGAAATTTCGAGGCCTTGGCGTATGACAGGCCCCGACCATTCCACCGTCCTCAAGCAGGGAAGAGATCATGACTGCAATCATCGACATCATCGGCCGAGAAATTCTGGATAGCCGCGGCAACCCGACCGTCGAGGTCGACGTGTACCTGGAAGACGGAAGCTTCGGCCGTGCGGCAGTCCCGTCGGGCGCTTCGACCGGTGCGCATGAGGCGGTCGAGCTGCGCGATGGTGGAACGCGCTACCTCGGCAAGGGCGTCGAGCGCGCCGTCGAGGCCGTCAACGGCGAGATCTTCGAAGCGATCGGTGGTCTCGATGCCGAGAACCAGATCCAGATCGACAAGACCATGATCGAGCTCGACGGCACGGCCAACAAGTCGCGCCTCGGCGCCAACGCCATCCTCGGCGTTTCGCTCGCCGTCGCCAAAGCCGCTGCCGAAGCTGCCGGTCTGCCGCTCTACCGTTACGTCGGCGGCCCGAACGCCCACGTGCTTCCGGTTCCGATGATGAATATCATCAACGGCGGCGCCCATGCCGACAACCCGATCGACTTCCAGGAGTTCATGATCGTTCCGGTTGGCGCCGACACGATGCGTGACGCTGTCCGCATGGGTTCGGAAGTCTTCCACACGCTGAAGAAGCAGCTTGCCGCCGATGGCCATAACACCAATGTCGGCGACGAAGGCGGCTTCGCTCCGGGTCTCGCTTCCGCTCCGGCAGCGCTCGACTTCATCATGAAGTCGATCGAGAAGGCCGGCTACAAGCCAGGCGAAGACATGTTCATTGCGCTTGATTGCGCCGCGACCGAATTCTTCAAGGACGGCAAGTACGTTCTCGAAGGCGAAGGCCGCACGCTGGAGCCGGGCGCGATGGCCGAATACCTGGCGGAACTGGCTGCCAAGTACCCGATCTTCTCGATCGAAGACGGCATGGCAGAAGACGATTGGGACGGCTGGAAGGCTGTGACCGACCTCATCGGCAACAAGTGCCAGCTCGTCGGCGACGACCTGTTCGTCACCAACTCCGCGCGCCTGCGCGACGGCATCAAGATGGGCGTTGCCAACTCGATCCTCGTCAAGGTCAACCAGATCGGTTCGCTTTCGGAGACGCTCGACGCCGTCGAGACCGCACACAAGGCACGCTACACCGCCGTCATGTCGCACCGCTCCGGCGAAACCGAGGATGCGACGATTGCCGATCTCGCGGTCGCCACCAACTGCGGCCAGATCAAAACCGGCTCGCTTGCCCGTTCGGACCGGCTCGCCAAGTACAACCAGCTGATCCGCATTGAAGAGCAGCTCGGCCTGCAGGCCAAGTACGCCGGCCGCTCGATCCTGCGCGGCTGATCGTCGGCATCAACTCATCTGATTTCTGGGCCCGCCCACATCCCCATGTGGGCGGGTTTCTATTTTCCTGCTATTCATGGTCAACGGTCGGTTAATCAATCGCCGCTAATCTGATTTCCGTACTGCGTATCAGGGCGTGAATGCATGTGGACACGGCATCATAAGAAACGGAAACTGGGTCGGCTGGTGATGCCGCTGATCGCGGTCGCCTTTCTCTCCTACTTCGGCTATCATTCCATTCACGGCGGCTATGGCCTGAAGGCGACCGAGCAATTCGATCGCCAGATCGTCGAGCGGCAGGCGCGGCTGGATGAGCTCACGAAGCGGCGAATGATCCTCGAAAAGGAGGTTCAGCTGATGAGTGACGGGTCGTTGGAAAGGGACATGCTGGATGAGAAGGCTCGCCTCGCGCTCAACATGTCGCGAAGTGACGAGATCGTTATTTTTCACCGCGCCTCAAATTAACCTGAATTCAGTTAATTGAAATTTGTAAAGTAAATTCAAGCGTTTGCGTGGAATGCGAGCCATGCAAATATGGCATTGCTGTGTCCGCTTTCTTTCCCTATGGTAACCGCAAAAGGCTAACCATTGGGAGGAACGAATGGCTCCGCGAAAATCCGCGTCCGTTTCCAGCCGCAAGAGTGCCGCAAAGCCGGCCAAGAAAGATTTCAACGGCGGCACCATCGCCGACTTCTCCAAAGAAGATGATCTGAAGGCTTACCGCGAAATGCTGCTGATCCGGCGTTTCGAGGAAAAGGCCGGTCAGCTCTACGGCATGGGCTTCATCGGCGGCTTCTGTCACCTCTACATCGGCCAGGAAGCCGTCGTCGTCGGCATGCAGATGGCGCTGAAAGAGGGCGATCAGGTCATCACTGCCTACCGCGACCATGGCCACATGCTGGCCTGCGGCATGAGCGCCCGTGGCGTCATGGCCGAACTCACGGGTCGCCGCAGCGGTCTTTCCAAGGGGAAGGGCGGCTCGATGCACATGTTCTCCAAGGAAAAGCACTTCTACGGCGGTCACGGCATCGTCGGTGCCCAGGTGTCGCTCGGCACCGGTCTGGCTTTCGCCAACCGCTATCGCGGCAATGACAATGTCAGCGTTGCCTACTTCGGTGACGGCGCTGCCAACCAGGGCCAGGTCTACGAAAGCTTCAACATGGCGCAGCTTTGGAAGCTGCCGGTGATCTACGTGATCGAGAACAACCGCTACGCCATGGGCACGGCGGTGTCGCGTGCCTCGGCCCAGACCGATTTCTCGCAGCGCGGCGTTTCCTTCGGTATTCCGGGCTTCCAGGTCGACGGCATGGATGTTCGCGCGGTCAAGGCTGCCGGCGACGAGGCTGTCGAGCATTGCCGTTCCGGCAAGGGGCCGATTATCCTTGAAATGCAGACCTACCGTTATCGTGGCCACTCGATGTCCGACCCGGCGAAGTACCGCTCGAAGGATGAAGTGCAGAAGATGCGGTCGGAGCATGATCCGATCGAGCAGGTGAAGGCGCGTCTGACCGAAAAGGGTTGGGCGAGCGAGGACGAGCTGAAGCAGGTCGACAAGGACGTCCGCGATATCGTCGCTGACAGCGCCGATTTCGCCCAGGCCGATCCGGAGCCGGATGTATCCGAGCTCTACACCGACATCCTGCTTTGATCCGGGGAGGGACAAACATGCCAGTAGAAATTCTTATGCCCGCCCTTTCCCCGACGATGGAGGAAGGCACGCTGTCGAAATGGCTGAAGAACGAAGGCGACAAGGTCTCCTCCGGCGACGTCATTGCTGAAATCGAAACCGACAAGGCGACGATGGAAGTCGAAGCCGTCGATGAAGGCACGATTGGCAAGCTGCTGATCGCCGCCGGCACCGAAGGCGTCAAGGTCAACACGCCGATCGCCGTGCTGCTGCAGGATGGCGAAGGTGCGGGCGATATCGCCGCTCCGAAGGCCGAAGCGCCGAAGGCTGCCGCTGCCGAGGCTCCGGCCGCATCCGCGCCGGCACCGGTTGCAGCCCAGCCGAAGGTCGAAGTCGCGGCCGACCCGGCAATTCCGACCGGCACCGAAATGGTGACGATGACCGTTCGCGAAGCACTTCGTGACGCCATGGCCGAGGAAATGCGCGCCAGCGACGACGTCTTCGTCATGGGCGAAGAAGTCGCCGAATACCAGGGCGCCTACAAGATCACCCAAGGCCTGCTGCAGGAGTTCGGTTCGCGTCGCGTCATCGATACCCCGATCACTGAGCACGGCTTTGCCGGCGTCGGCGTCGGCGCTGCGATGACCGGCCTTCGCCCGATCGTCGAGTTCATGACCTTCAACTTCGCCATGCAGGCGATCGACCAGATCATCAACTCGGCTGCGAAGACGCTCTACATGTCCGGTGGCCAGATGGGCGCGCCGATCGTCTTCCGTGGCCCGAGCGGTGCCGCTGCCCGCGTGGCCGCCCAGCACTCGCAGTGCTACGCCGCCTGGTACAGCCATATCCCCGGCCTGAAAGTCGTCATGCCCTACACGGCTGCCGACGCCAAGGGTCTGCTCAAGGCCGCGATCCGCGACCCGAACCCGGTCATCTTCCTCGAAAACGAAATCCTCTACGGTCAGTCCTTCGAAGTGCCGAAGCTTGACGATTTCGTGCTGCCGATCGGCAAGGCCCGCATCCACAAGGTCGGCAAGGACGCAACGGTCGTTTCCTTCGGCATCGGCATGACCTATGCGGTCAAGGCGGTTGCCGAACTCGAGGCCCAGGGCATCGACGTCGAGCTGATCGACCTGCGCACCATCCGTCCGATGGACCTGCCGACGGTCATCGAATCGGTCAAGAAGACCGGCCGTCTTGTCACCGTCGAAGAAGGCTATCCGCAGTCGTCCGTTGGTACCGAGATCGCGACCCGCGTCATGCAGCAGGCATTCGACTACCTTGACGCCCCGATCCTGACGATCGCAGGCAAGGACGTGCCGATGCCTTACGCTGCAAACCTCGAGAAGCTGGCGCTTCCGAACGTCGCAGAGGTTGTCGATGCGGTGAAAGCCGTTTGCTACAAATAAGGGGAGGGCCCTTCGATGCCTATCAACATCACAATGCCTGCCCTCTCTCCGACAATGGAAGAAGGCAATCTGGCCAAGTGGCTGGTCAAGGAAGGCGACAAGGTCAAGTCCGGTGACGTGATTGCCGAGATCGAGACCGACAAGGCGACCATGGAAGTCGAGGCCGTCGATGAAGGCACCGTCGCCAAGATCGTCGTTCCTGCCGGCACCGAAGGCGTCAAGGTCAACGCGCTGATCGCCGTTCTCGCCGCCGATGGCGAGGATGTCGCCGCTGCCGCCAAGGGTGGCAATGGCGCAGCCGCCCCGGCTCCGGCCGCCAAGACAGAAGCGCCCGCGGCGGCAGCGCCGAGCGCTCCGGCTGCCGCTCCTGCCCCTGCACCGGCGGCTCCGGTTGCATCGCAGCCCGCCAAGGCCGAGGGAGGCGCACGCGTCTTCTCCTCGCCGCTCGCTCGCCGTCTGGCGAAGGATGCCGGCATCGACCTGTCGGCGATTGCCGGTACCGGTCCGCACGGCCGCGTCGTGAAGAAGGACGTCGAAACTGCGGTTGCCGGCGGTACGGCGAAGCCTGCCGCCGCTCCGGCTGCCGGTGCTGCAGCTCCTGCCGCCGCGCCGCTTGCCAAGGGCATGTCGGAAGACGCCGTTCTCAAGCTGTTCGAGCCGGGCTCCTACGAGCTCGTGCCGCATGACGGCATGCGCAAGACGATTGCCAAGCGGCTCGTCGAATCCAAGCAGACGATCCCGCACTTCTACGTCTCGGTCGATTGCGAACTCGACGCGCTCCTGGCGCTCAGGGCACAGCTCAACGCTGCATCCCCTGAAAAAGACGGCAAGCCGGTCTACAAGCTCTCGGTCAACGACATGGTGATCAAGGCGCTGGCGCTGGCTCTGCGCGATGTTCCGGATGCAAACGTATCCTGGACTGACAGCAACATGGTCAAGCACAAGCACGCCGACGTCGGCGTTGCCGTGTCCATTCCGGGCGGCCTGATCACCCCGATCGTTCGTCAGGCGGAGCTGAAGAGCCTGTCGGCCATCTCCAACGAGATGAAGGACCTCGGCAAGCGCGCCAAGGACCGCAAGTTGAAGCCCGAGGAATACCAGGGCGGCACCACGGCGGTCTCCAACATGGGCATGATGGGCGTCAAGGACTTCGCCGCCGTCGTCAACCCGCCGCATGCAACGATCCTTGCGGTCGGTGCCGGCGAGGAGCGCGTCGTCGTCAAGAACAAGCAGATGGTCATCGCCAATGTCATGACCGTCACGCTGTCGACCGACCATCGCTGCGTCGATGGCGCGCTCGGCGCCGAACTGCTCGGAGCCTTCAAGCGCTACATCGAAAACCCGATGGGCATGCTGGTCTGAGTTGGATAAGGACCGGCCTTCGGGCCGGTCCGTTCCTTGTCGCGCAGCCGAAGGCGGGCCCGGACGATGAAAACAGTTCTCTGCTACGGCGACAGTCTGACCTGGGGCTACGATGCCACCGACGGCGGCCGTCATGCGCTTGCCGATCGCTGGCCGAGTGTCCTGCAGAAGGCGTTGGGCGCGGATGTCCAGGTCATCGCCGAAGGGCTGAACGGTCGCACCACCGCCTATGACGATCATCTTGCCGATTGCGACCGCAACGGCGCGAAGGTGCTGCCGACGGTTCTTCACACCCACGCACCGCTCGATCTCATCATTCTGCTGCTCGGCTCCAACGATATGAAGCCGATCATCCATGGCACTGCCTTCGGTGCCGTGAAGGGCGTGCAGCGCCTGGTCAATCTCATTCGCCGGCACGACTGGCCGGTCGAGAGCGAAGAAGGACCGGAGATCCTGATCGTGTCGCCGCCGGTGCTATGTGAAACCGCCGATGCCGGGTTCGCAGCAATGTTTGCCGGCGGCATCGAGCAATCCGCGATGCTGGCGCCGCTCTATCGCGACCTTGCCGATGAGCTCGATTGCGGCTTCTTCGATGCCGGATCGGTGGCGGTGACGACACCGCTCGATGGCGTGCATCTCGATGCCGAGAATACGCGCGCGATCGGCCGGGGTCTCGAACCGGTCGTGCGGATGATGCTCGGGGTCTAGAAGTGGTGGGCGGCGTTACCATTCGTCCGGCGGAGAGACGTGAGGCGGCGGAGCTCGCGATCCTCGTCGACATCGCCGCGCATGGTCTTGCCTCCTGGCTCTGGTACGGGGCCGTCCAGCATGGCGTCGTGGATACGGCATTCGAACGTGGCCGCAACAAGCTGCGCGAAGAGCCGGGGCCTGGAAACTGGCGGGACGCTCTGGTTGCGGAGGTCGATGACGAGATTGCCGGGCTGTCGGTCGGTTATGCGATCGGCACGGACGTGTCGGAGATCGTTGCCAGGCATCCGGTTCTCGAGCCCTTGCTGGCGCTGCAACGGCAGATCGTCGGCCACTGGTTCATCGAAAGTCTCGGCGTCTATCGCCATCAGCGCCGCCGCGGCATCGGCCGGGCGCTTCTGGCAAAGGAATATGAACGCGCCGGATCGGCGCCGGTGAGCCTGATCACCGAAAGCCACAACGACAGGGCGCAGGCACTATACAGGGCAAACGGTTTCGGCGAGGCAGCGCGCGTCGAGGCGGTTCCGCTCTTTGAGGAAAGCAAGAAACACGACTGGGTGCTGTTCACCCGCAAGGTCGCTTGAGACAAAGGCAGGAAACACATGGCTGAGAATTACGACGTCATCGTCATCGGTTCGGGTCCGGGCGGCTACATCGCCGCCATTCGTGCGGCACAGTTGGGTCTCAAGACCGCGGTCGTCGAACGCGAGCATCTGGCCGGCATCTGCTCCAACTGGGGCTGCATCCCGACCAAGGCGTTGCTGCGCTCTGCCGAAGTTCTCCACTACGCCCAGCACCCGGGCGCCTACGGCATCAAGATCGACGGCATGGTGACGCCGGACCTGAAGGCGATCGTTGCCCGCTCGCGCGGCATTGCCGAGCGCATGAACGGCGGCGTCGGCTTCCTGATGAAGAAGAACAAGGTCGATGTGATCTGGGGCGAAGCCAAGCTGACGAAGCCGGGCGAGATCGTCGTCGGCAAGTCGACGAAGCCGGTCGTCCAGCCGCAGGCGCCGTTGCCGAAGAATACCAAGGGCGAGGGCACCTACACCGCCAAGCACATCATCATCGCGACCGGCGCCCGTCCGCGCGCGCTGCCGGGCATCGAGCCCGATGGCAAGCTGATCTGGACCTATTTCGAGGCGATGAAGCCTGAGGAAATGCCGAAGTCGCTGCTGGTCATGGGCTCCGGCGCCATCGGCATCGAGTTCGCGTCGTTCTACCGCACCATGGGTGTCGACGTGACCGTTGTCGAAGTCATGCCGACAGTCATGCCGGTCGAGGACGCCGAAATCTCTGCTATCGCCAAGAAGCAGTTCGAAAAGCAGGGCATGAAGATCCATCTCCAGGCCAAGGTGACGAAGGTCGACAAGGCTGCCAACTCGATTACCGCCCATGTCGAGATGAAAGACGGCAAGGTTGAGAAGATCACCGCCGACCGCATGATCTCGGCCGTCGGCGTCCAGGGCAATATCGAGAACCTCGGTCTCGAAACACTCGGCGTGAAGACCGATCGCGGCTGCATCGTCATCGACGGTTACGGCAAGACCAACGTGCCCGGCGTCTATGCGATCGGTGACGTCGCTGGTCCGCCGATGCTTGCCCACAAGGCCGAGCACGAGGCCGTCATCTGCGTCGAGAAGATCGCCGGCCTGCCGAACGTGCATCCGATGGACAAGCTGAAGATCCCGGGCTGCACGTACTGCCACCCGCAGGTCGCTTCCGTTGGTCTCACCGAAGCCAGGGCCAAGGAGCTCGGCCGCGACATCCGCGTCGGCCGTTTCCCCTTCGTTGCCAACGGCAAGGCGATCGCGCTTGGCGAAGACCAGGGCCTGGTCAAGACGATCTTTGACAAGAAGACCGGAGAACTGCTCGGCGCCCACATGGTCGGCGCCGAAGTTACCGAGCTTATCCAGGGCTTTGTCGTCGCGATGAACCTCGAGACGACAGAGGAAGACCTGATGCACACCATCTTCCCGCATCCGACGATCTCGGAGACGATGAAGGAAAGCGTGCTCGACGCTTACGGCCGCGCGCTCAACGCGTAAGTGGCGTCGTCGCGGAACTTTTCACGCGGCTTCGGCATTGAGAACGGCCTCGTTTTCAATGCACGGAGATCACAATGAGCGTGAACGGCGTCGGTATTCTGGCTGCGATCATCATCGGCGGTTTGGCCGGGTGGCTCGCGGAGAGGTTCATGAACAGCGAGATGGGGTTGTTCATGAACATACTGCTCGGCATCATCGGCGCGGTGGTGCTGAATTTCATCCTGGCGGCCTTCGGCATGGCCTTTGCCGGTTGGGTCGCCTACCTGGTCATCGGCTTCATCGGCGCCTGCCTGCTGATTGCCGTTGGCCGCGCCGTCAAACGATAGCCTGCCGGGCCATCTGCGCTTCCGTCGGGCATCTGCTTAAGACGGCCTGACATTTCCAGTCGGGCCGTCTATATAGAGCGAAAATGGGTCAGCCGGCCTGATGCCGGGCCCGCCGCGACGAGGAAGACAGTATGGTAACGGTGTTCGATGCCGTCTCTGACCGGGCGCAACGCGTCCGCCACCCGGAAAAGGCGCACAAGCCCGATACGGAAGTGATGCGCAAGCCGGAGTGGATCCGTGTCAAGGCGCCGATGTCCAAGGGGTATCAGGAGACGCGCGAGCTGGTGCGTTCGCATAAGCTCGTCACGGTCTGCGAGGAAGCCGGCTGCCCGAATATCGGCGAATGCTGGGACAAGAAGCACGCCACCTTCATGATCATGGGCGAGATCTGTACCCGCGCCTGCGCCTTCTGCAATGTTGCGACCGGCAAGCCGAATGCGCTGGATCTCGATGAGCCGGCCAACGTTGCCAAGGCCGTCAAGCAGATGGGTCTCAGCCACGTGGTCATCACCTCCGTCGATCGTGACGATCTGGAAGACGGTGGCGCCGAGCACTTCGAGAAAGTCATTTGGGCGATCCGCGAGGCGTCGCCGGCCACGACCATCGAGATCCTCACGCCGGACTTCCTCAAGAAACCGGGCGCTCTGGAGCGCGTCGTCGCCGCCAAGCCCGACGTCTTCAACCACAACATGGAGACGGTGCCCGGCAACTATCTGACGGTTCGCCCCGGTGCGCGCTACTTCCACTCCGTCCGCCTGTTGCAGCGCGTGAAGGAGCTCGACCCGACGATGTTCACCAAGTCCGGCATCATGGTTGGCCTCGGCGAAGAGCGCAACGAAGTGCTGCAGTTGATGGACGACCTGCGCACGGCCGACGTCGACTTCCTGACGATTGGCCAGTACCTGCAGCCGACCCGCAAGCACCACAAGGTCGAGAAGTACGTGACCCCGGAGGAGTTCAAGTCCTACGAGACGGTCGCCTACACCAAGGGCTTCCTGATGGTCTCCTCGAGCCCGCTGACGCGCTCCTCGCACCACGCCGGCGACGACTTCGCGCGTCTCAAGGCGGCGCGCGAAAAGAAGCTGCAGGTTGCGGCCGGCTAAAGCGGCAAGCGACGTTTGAAAACGATCGACTCCGGCGCTTGCGCCGGAGTTTTTGTTTGGCCGACAGGCGATGCGTATCGCATCAGCGAACAACGACATCCCGACACGCGCGCAGCGCTTGTGTGCGTTGATGTGATCGCCTACCGCATGTCCAACATGATGACGGGGGCGCTGATGCCGCGATACATCAACAATTGGGACGAGGCGGCGTCGCATCTCGGCGCGGCTGAACGCGTGCTGGTGATCGGTTGTTCCGGCAGCGGCAAGAGCACGCTTTCTCGAAATCTGTCCGAGCGGCTTGGCCTGCCGCATCTCGCCATGGACCGCGAGTTCTTCTGGCTGCCGGGATGGCGGCTGCGGCCGCGGCACGAAATGCTCGCTTTGATCTCGAAGGCGGCGGCCGGCGAGAAATGGATCATGGACGGCACGGGCCCGAAGACGCTGCCCTCAGGCTGCCGCGGGCGCATATGGTGATCTGGATGCGGCCACCTCGCTGGGTGTCGCTGCGCGGCGTCGTCTTTCGATGGTTTGCCTACTGGAAAAAGACCCGCCCGGACATGGCGGACGAGTGCCCGGAGAGGATCGATCTCGATTTCCTTCGCTACATCTGGAACTTCGAACGCAGGGATGCGGTCGAGATCGAGGCCCAGTTGGCCTCGTATGCGGAGCTGCCAGTGCTGGTGTTGAAATCGTACAAGGAAACGGCATCACTACTTGCGAAGATACCGTGGGACGACTAGCTCTCCATCATGCCGCATTTCGAAACCAATCACGTCGTCAAGCATACCGCCGAGCAGATGTTCGATCTCGTTGCCGATGTCGAGCATTATCCTGAATTCTTGCCGCTCTGCGAAGCGCTGACAGTGCGCTCGCGCAAGGAGCGTGACGGCAAGGTTCTGCTGCTTGCCGACATGACCGTCGGCTACAAGGCGATCCGAGAGACCTTCACCACGCAGGTACTGTTGAACAAGGCCGAGCGCATGATCGACGTCAAATACATCGACGGACCGTTCAAGTATCTCGACAACCGCTGGCGCTTTGAGCCCTCGGGCGAGGGGCAGTCGATCGTGCACTTCTACATCGACTACGAATTCAAGAGCCGGATCCTCGGTGCGCTGATGGGCTCGATGTTCGACCGGGCCTTCCGCATGTTCTCCGACGCCTTCGAAAAGCGCGCCGACAACATCTATCAGGCTTGAGCGATTTCCACGAGCATGTCGAGTGCGGTGCTGACCGTAGCGAGACGTATGTTGCCGCGACCGACATCGCCATAGTGCATCTCCCGATGCAGCATCGTGCCGTTTCGCCCTGCCGCTGCGAGATGCACGAGACCGACGGGTTTTTCCATCGATCCACCGCTCGGCCCGGCTATGCCCGTGACCGCAACCGCGAAGTCCGCCGCCGACTGTTGGACCGCGCCGTGGGCCATCTCGATCGCAGTCTGCCGCGAGACGGCGCCATGGGCGACGAGCGTCGCCGTCTCAACGCCGAGCATCGCGACCTTCGCCTCGTTGGAATAGGTGACGAAGCCGCGATCGACGACGGCGGATGAGCCGGAAATCTCTGTGAGTGCAGCTGCAATCAGTCCGCCGGTGCAGGATTCCGCCGTTGTTACCTTGAAGCCCTTCGCGGTGAACCGTGCGATGATCTGGCCGGCTCTAACTTCGATCTCGGCGGGCCACATCACGAAAGGTTCCCGTAGACGACGGTCGCCGTGGCGATCGCGGCAATGCCCTCATCGCGGCCGACGAAGCCGAGGCGCTCGTTGGTGGTGGCCTTGACCGAGCAGCGGTCGAGCGAGATTTCCAGTATGTCCGCAAGGTTCTCGCGCATCGTCTGGCGGTGCGGGCCGACCTTCGGCGCCTCGGCGATCAACGAGACGTCCGCATTGGTGATGATACCGCCGCGCTCGCGCACGATCCGCGCTGCATGCTCAAGGAAGATCCGTGACGGTGCGCCCTTCCACTGCGGGTCTGACGGCGGGAAATGGTCGCCGATGTCGCCGGCGCCGCAGGTGGCAAGCAGTGCGTCAGTCAGCGCATGCAGCGCCACGTCGGCGTCAGAATGTCCGGAGAGCTTCTTCGTGTGCGGAATAAAGACGCCGCAGAGCGTGACGCCGTCGCCCTCGACGAGCTGGTGCACGTCGTAGCCGTTGCCGGTACGCACGTCGGGCAGGGCGGTCCGCTTCAATTTCTCATCGGCCATGGCGATATCCCTTCTGAGCGTCAGCTTGACGTTGTCGACCGTGCCTTCGACCAGCACCACCTTGTGGCCGGCCCATTCAGCGATCGAGGCGTCGTCGGTGAAATCGGTGCGGCCGCTCCTGGCCGCGTCCCGGTGCGCGGCAAGAATGGCCTGAAGATCAAAGGTCTGGGGTGTCTGTGCGCCGTAGAGGCCCTCGCGCGCTACCGTCTCCAGGACCGCGCCGTCCATGTCTGCACGCTTCAGTGTGTCGGCAACCGCGACCGCCGGCAATACCGCCTTGACGTCGCCGCCGAGCGCGGCTGCGCAGCGCGAGAGCAGCGCATGGTCGGCAAAGGGACGCACCGCGTCGTGGATCATCACATGGCCTACGCCGGTATTGGCCAAGGCTTCGAGGCCTGCGAGTACAGAAATCTGCCGCGTCGCGCCGCCATGCACGACGATTACATCGCCGGCGGCTGAACGTTTGCGTGCGGCGTCGAACAGGGCCTCGTCGTCCGGATGAATGACGACGACGATCGGGCCGGCGTTCGGCCATGTCGCGAAAGTGTCAAGCGTATGGGCGATAACGGGGCGGTCGCCGATGGTTCGATATTGCTTCGGGCCCTCGGCGGACTGGCCGGCACGCTCGCCGCGTCCCGCTGCAACGATCACCACGCCGCACTTAAGCTGTTCTTGAGGCTGCATCTTCTGTATGAGGTCCCGCATTCGCCGATCTTCGCCGTGATGTACCGCGAAGGGTCGTGCTTTGCCAGCACTGCATAATTCCTTAGATCGGAATCGATCTAGGGGCAAAATTATGCAGCAGGTCTAAAATCTTACAGCGACCGTACCGCGTCTCGACAGACGCGCGATGCTGTAAGCCGGGAAATTTGTGCAGGGCGCCGAAATCGCTTGGCAAGCTTGAGAACAATGTCTAAAAATAATGCAGGAACAACATGTGCCTGAAAGATATGCAATTGCCAATTCCGGCTCTCTCGTCTCCGCTCCGAATCGGAAATGTCGACATCCGCAATAGGGTCGCGCTCGCGCCGATGTCCGGTGTCACCGATCTCCCATTCCGGCGGCTTGCCTGGCGCTTTGGCGCGGGCTTCGTTGTGACCGAGATGGTTGCCAGCCGGGAGCTGGTCGGCAACGCGTCTGAATCCTGGGCGCGGCTGAAGAATTCCGGCATCAAGCCGCATATCGTCCAACTTGCCGGCCGCGAGGCGCACTGGATGGCGGAGGCGGCGAAGATTGCTGCCGACAATGGCGCCAATATCATCGACATCAACATGGGATGCCCGGCCAAAAAGGTGACGGGCGGTTACTCCGGCTCTGCCCTGATGCGCGATCCCGATCATGCGTTGTCACTCGTCGAGGCAACGGTGAATGCGGTCGATGTGCCAGTGACGCTGAAGATGCGGCTCGGCTGGGACGAAAACTCGATCAACGCGCC
This sequence comes from Ensifer sp. LC11, assembly GCF_001695835.1. Lineage (GTDB taxonomy): Bacteria > Pseudomonadota > Alphaproteobacteria > Rhizobiales > Rhizobiaceae > Ensifer. The sequence goes on from NZ_MBSO01000045.1 coordinate 21,631, forward strand.
GCAAATCGCCAGGCGTGCCGAAGAGGCCGGCGTCAAGGCGATCACCGTGCATGGCCGCACGCGCATGCAGTTCTACAACGGCAAAGCCGATTGGGATGCCATTCGCCGCGTTCGCGAGGTCATCACCGTCCCACTGGTCGCCAATGGCGACGTCGAGACGATTGCGGACGCGCAGGAGATCCTCCGTCGTTCCGGCGCCGACGCCGTCATGGCCGGGCGCTCGTCGCAGGGCCGCCCCTGGCACATCGGGTTTCTGGCTGGCGCCGTCGAACATCCACAGCAGGCGGAGATCGCCGATATCTTCGCGGAGCACTATGAGATGATGCTCGAATTCTATGGCGTCGAGGTTGGCTTGCGGCATGCCCGCAAGCATGTCGCCTGGTACCTGGACCGTTTTGCCGCCAATCTTCCCGGCGCAGACAAGGCAGCGATTCTGACGTCGGCCGATCCGCGTTTTGTCAGTGAAAGAGCGCGTGCCGCAATGCTCGAAGCAGGTCCGGCCGAGACGGAAAACGAGGCGACCGCGGAAGGAATCGCCGCATGACCGAGAAATCGAGCCTCCCGGATGCGCCCGCCAACGGTTTGTCGATGGCGGTTCTGAACGCCATTCAAAACCCGGTGATCCTGGTCGATGTGAATGGCCTCGTGGCCTTTGCCAATTGGGAGGCGGAATCCTTCTTCGGCGCCAGCGCCACGCATCTGGCGCGTCATAACATCAGTGCTTTCATCCCCTTTGGCAGCCCGCTCCTGACGCTGATCGATCAGGTCCGTGAACGCAAGGCGCCGGTCAACGAGTATCGTGTCGACCTCAGTTCGCCGCGTCTTGGGGCCGACAAGCTGGTCGATCTCTATGTCGCGCCCGTACTTTCCGAGCAAGGCTCCGTCGTCGTCGTCTTCCAGGAGCGCTCGATGGCCGACAAGATCGACAGGCAGCTCACCCATCGCGGCGCCGCTCGTTCGGTGACCGGGCTTGCCTCGATGCTGGCGCACGAAATCAAGAACCCGCTTTCGGGCATCCGCGGGGCAGCGCAATTGCTGGAAGCGTCCGCCAATGACGAAGACCGGGCGCTGACGCGGCTGATCTGCGACGAGACCGATCGGATCGTCTCGCTGGTCGATCGCATGGAGGTGTTTTCCGACGAGCGCCCCGTGGACCGCGTGCCGCTCAACATCCATTCGGTGCTTGATCACGTCAAGGCGATCGCCAAGGCCGGTTTTGCCCGACATATCAAGTTTTCGGAAAACTATGACCCGTCCTTGCCGCCTGTTTATGCCAACCGTGACCAACTGGTTCAGGTGTTCTTGAACCTGATCAAGAACGCGGCCGAAGCGATCGGCGAACGTAGCGACGGCGAAATCATTCTGACGACGGCCTATCGGCCGGGCATTCGCCTGTCGGTCGCCGGAACGCGCGAGAAAATCTCGCTGCCACTGGAATTCTGCGTGCACGACAACGGCCCCGGTGTGCCGTCCGACCTTCTGCCGCTGCTTTTCGATCCCTTCATTACCACCAAGACCAACGGTTCCGGCCTGGGTCTTGCCCTGGTCGCCAAGATCATCGGCGGCCATGGCGGCATCGTCGAGTGCGACAGCCAGCAGAATCGAACCACTTTCCGCGTCCTGATGCCGGCTTCCAAGGGGCGGGCGGCGGACGAAGATGACATGCCGATGACAAAAGGAAACCTTGCATGACGGGTGCCACGATCCTCGTCGCGGATGACGACGCAGCCATTCGCACCGTGCTCAATCAAGCGCTGAGCCGCGCCGGATACGATGTCCGCATTACCTCGAATGCCGCGACGCTGTGGCGCTGGATTGCGGCCGGTGACGGCGATCTCGTCGTAACCGATGTGGTGATGCCGGACGAGAACGCCTTCGATCTTCTGCCGCGCATCAAGAAGGCCCGCCCGGACCTGCCGGTGCTGGTCATGAGCGCGCAGAACACCTTCATGACGGCGATCAAGGCATCCGAGAAAGGCGCCTACGACTACCTGCCGAAACCCTTCGACCTGACCGAACTGATCGGCATCATCGGCAGGGCGCTTGCCGAGCCCAAACGTCGCCCGGCGAAGCTGGACGACGATACCCAGGACGGCATGCCGCTGGTCGGCCGCTCGGCGGCGATGCAGGAAATCTACCGGGTGCTCGCGCGTCTGATGCAGACGGACCTGACCTTGATGATCACCGGTGAATCCGGTACCGGCAAGGAGCTGGTTGCCCGGGCGCTGCACGACTACGGCAAGCGCCGCAATGGTCCTTTCGTTGCGATCAACATGGCTGCGATCCCGCGCGATCTGATCGAATCGGAGCTCTTCGGCCACGAGAAGGGTGCCTTTACCGGGGCGCAGATGCGCTCGACCGGGCGTTTCGAGCAGGCCGAGGGTGGCACACTCTTCCTCGACGAAATCGGCGATATGCCGATGGATGCGCAGACCCGCCTGCTGCGGGTGTTGCAGCAGGGGGAGTACACGACTGTTGGCGGCCGCACGCCGATCCGCTCGGACGTGCGCATCGTGGCGGCGACCAACAAGGATCTGAAGCAGTCGATCAATCAGGGCCTGTTCCGCGAAGATCTCTATTATCGCCTGAACGTTGTGCCACTGCGCCTGCCGCCGCTGCGCGATAGGGCCGAGGATATTCCGGATCTGGTTCGCCACTTCGTCCAGCAGGCGGAAAAGGAGGGGCTTGACGTCAAGCGCTTCGACCACGAGGCGCTGGAACTGATGAAGGCGCATCCCTGGCCCGGCAACGTGCGCGAGCTCGAAAACCTGGTACGGCGTCTCACGGCACTTTATCCACAGGACGTCATCACCCGCGAAATCATCGAAAACGAACTGCGCTCCGAAATACCGGACAGCCCAATCGAAAAGGCGGCCGCTCGCCCCGGTTCGCTCACGATTTCCCAGGCCGTCGAAGAGAACATGCGCCAGTATTTCGCAAGCTTTGGCGATGCCTTGCCGCCCGCCGGCCTCTACGATCGGGTGCTTGCCGAAATGGAGTATCCACTCATCCTCGCAGCGCTCACTGCAACCCGTGGTAACCAGATCAAGGCGGCGGATTTGCTCGGGCTCAACCGCAACACGCTGCGCAAGAAGATCCGCGAACTCGGCGTTTCGGTCTATCGCAGCTCACGCAGCGCTTGACTTGGCCACCGCCACCGTTGCATTTTCGCCACAATGCGTTGCTTGAACGTGTTACGACTGCCGAATCGCGCGTCGTTGCCCGCTCGTTCAATCGATTTGACCCAATCGATTGATTGGGTCCGCAACGCGGCAGCCCATTTGGGTGGTGAGGTCAACCTTTGACCAGAGAATGCAAGCAAGTGATGCCGTCGCCGGCTGGCGCCGGTGGGGGGAACGCTTTTCATGGTGGATGCAATGGCCTTGCCGCTGGGCACAGATGAGGGACTAGCGGCGCAGGACCGGCGCGCGTCCTTTGCCCTGCCGGGCCTCATGCTGGCGACCGGCGCCTTGATCTGCGCAACCGTCTCGCTGCTCGTGCTTCTCGGGTTGACGCCGATCCGGCTCGAGAGAAACATCGTCATCGCCTGCGCGGCTATCAACAGCCTCTTCGTTGTCGGCCTCATCTATCTGATCGCCCGTGAAATTCTGCGGCTCCTGCGCGCGCGCCACAAGGGCCGCGCGGCCGCACGGCTGCACGTGCGCATCGTTGCGCTGTTTTCGATCGTGGCGATCACGCCTGCGGTTCTCGTGGCGATTTTTGCCAGTATCACCCTCGATGTCGGCCTTGACCGCTGGTTTTCGTTGCGGACGCAGGCGATCGTTCGCTCGTCGATCAACGTCGCGCAGGCCTATGTGCTCGAGAATGCCAGCTATCTGCAGGGTCAGACCGTGTCGATGGCGAACGACCTGGAGCGCAACCGCCAGCTTTACAGCCTTGACCGTACAGGCTTTGCGGAACTGATGACCCGCCAGGCGCGTGGGCGCGGCATGCTTGGCGCCTTCCTCGTGCGCGCCGATGGCAGCGCCATCGTGCAGGCCAACATCTCGACCGATCGGCCGTTGCCGGCGATCCCGCCGGATGCATTGAAGAGTTCGATATCTGGTCAGCCGACCCTGATCCCACCGGGGATTACCAACCTCGTCGGAGCCGTCATACCGCTGGACGACATTCCCGGCACCTTCCTTTACACGGTGCGCAATGTCGATCCGGAGGTGATGCGCTCGCTCCGGCTGATGGAAGAGAACACTGCCGAGTACAAGATGCTTGAGGCAGGGCGAACCTTCACCCAGATCGCCTTCGGTGTCCTCTATATCGGCTTTGCCCTCATCGTTCTCCTGGCTGCGATCTGGACAGCCATTGCCGTTGCCGACCGCATCGTAAGGCCTATTCGCCAGTTGATCGGCGCTGCCGACAGCGTCGCCTCGGGCAATCTCGATGTTGTCGTGCCGGTTCGCGCTGTCGACGGCGACGTCGGCAACCTGTCGCGCACGTTCAACAAGATGGTCTCGGAGATCCGCAGCCAGCAGGAACAGATCCTGGAGGCCAAGGACGAAGTCGACCATCGCCGCCGCTTCATCGAAGCGGTGCTTTCAGGCGTGACCGCGGCGGTCATCGGCGTCGGTCGTGACCGACAGATCACCATCGCGAACCCGTCTTCCGAAGAGTTCATGAAGAAGGCGGCGCCCGACCTTCTCGGTGCCGACTTGAGGAAGGTCGCGCCCGAGATCGAAGAGGTCCTGCTCGAGGCCGAAAGCCGTCATCGCAACGACTACCGCAAGCAGATCAACGTCATGCGCGGCGGAACCGAACGGACGCTGAACGTTCAGGTGACGCGAGAAGAGGGCGGCGAGGCGAACGAATCCTATGTCATCACCATTGATGACATCACCGACCTCGTCATCGCCCAGCGCTCCACCGCCTGGGCGGATGTGGCGCGCCGCATCGCGCATGAGATCAAGAATCCGCTGACGCCGATCCAGCTTTCTGCAGAGCGCCTGAAGCGGCGTTACGGCAAGCAGATCAACCAGGACGACAAGGCCGTCTTTGACCAATGTACGGACACCATTGTTCGCCAGGTGGAAGATATCGGCCGCATGGTCGATGAGTTCTCGGCCTTCGCGCGCATGCCGAAGCCGACGAAGGAGAAGGCAGATCTCCGCGCTATCCTGAAGGATGCGGTGTTCCTGCGCGAGATGGGCAACAACCATATCAATTTCGTGCGGGACCTCGGCGATGAGCCGCTGGAGGGCCTGTTTGACGGGCGCATGCTTGGCCAGGCCTTCGGCAACATCGTCAAGAACGCCGTCGAATCGATCGAGGCAGTGCCGGCCGATGCGGTTCGCAGTCAGCCGATGGTGGTTGCGCGCGCACGAACCGATGTGACGACCGGCCGTTTCGTCGTCGACATCATCGACAACGGCAAGGGCCTGCCGACGGAAAACCGGCACCGTATTCTGGAGCCATACATGACGATGCGCGAGAAGGGCACGGGCCTCGGTCTCGCCATCGTAAAGAAGATCATCGAGGACCATGGCGGACAATTGGAATTGCACGACGCGCCAGCCGATTACGACGGCGGTGTCGGAGCGATGATCCGCGTGATCCTGCCGCCTGCCGGAGAGACCGCAGGCGAAGACAGTTTGAAGGATAAGGGTGCGAGCGATGGCCGCTGATATTCTGGTTGTGGACGATGAGGAAGATATCCGCGAGATCGTGTCGGGTATCCTGTCCGATGAGGGACACGAGACCCGCACCGCCTTCGACAGCGACAGCGCGCTGGCGGCGATCAGCGATCGTGTGCCGCGTCTGGTGTTCCTCGACATCTGGATGCAGGGAAGTCGTCTCGATGGCCTGGCGCTGCTCGACGAGATCAAAGGGCGACATCCCGATCTTCCCGTCGTCATGATTTCCGGTCACGGCAACATCGAGACCGCCGTCAACGCCATCAAGCGCGGCGCCTATGACTTCATCGAGAAGCCATTCAAGGCGGACCGTCTGATCCTGATCGCCGAGCGGGCGCTGGAAAACTCGAAGCTCAAGCGCGAGGTCTCCGAACTCAAGAAGAAGTCCGGCGACCCCGTTGAATTGATTGGCACTTCGGTGGCCGTGTCGCAGCTTCGTCAGACGATCGAGAAGGTTGCACCGACCAACAGCCGCATCATGATTCAGGGTCCGTCAGGGTCCGGCAAGGAACTGGTCGCGCGGATGATTCACCGCAAGTCGACCCGCTCGACCGGCCCCTTCGTGGCGCTCAACGCTGCGGCGATCACGCCGGACCGCATGGAGATCGCGCTGTTTGGCACCGAGGGAACGCCGGGGCAGCCACGCCGCACCGGTGCTTTGGAAGAGGCCCATGGCGGTATTCTCTACCTTGATGAAATCGGCGAAATGCCGCGTGAGACCCAGAACAAGATTCTGCGCGTCCTCGTCGACCAGCAGTTTGAGCGTGTCGGCGGCACCAAGCGCGTCAAGGTCGATGTCCGCATCATCTCATCGACCGCCTACAACCTCGAGAATATGATTTCCGAGGGGCTGTTCCGCGAAGACCTGTTCCACCGGCTGGCCGTGATCCCGGTTCGTGTACCGGCGCTTGCTGAACGGCGCGAGGATATTCCGTTTCTCGTCGACATGTTCATGCGCCAGGTCAGCGAGCAGGCTGGCATCCGCCCGCGCAAGATCGGCGACGATGCGCTGGCCGTGCTTCAGGCGCATGATTGGCCCGGCAACATCCGCCAGCTTCGCAACAACATCGAGCGATTGATGATCCTTGCCCGCAGCGACGGTCCCGACACGCCGATTTCCGCCGACATGCTGCCGACGGAGGTGGGCGATACCCTGCCAAAGATCTCCGCGCAGGGTGATCAGCACATCATGACGTTGCCATTGCGCGAGGCTCGCGAAATGTTCGAGCGTGATTATCTGATCGCGCAGATCAACCGGTTCGGCGGCAACATTTCGCGCACGGCGGAATTTGTCGGCATGGAGCGGTCGGCTCTGCATCGCAAGCTGAAGTCGCTGGGCGTCTGAGCCATTTTCCCGGCCGTCGCGGCAGCGCTCACAGGTGAAAGTACGACATGAAGGTAGTCATTTGTGGCGCGGGCCAGGTCGGATACGGCATCGCCGAGCGGCTGGCACAGGAAGACAACGACGTTTCGGTGATCGATACCTCGGCGGCATTGATCGCCAACATCACCGAGAGTCTCGACGTGCGCGGCTACGTCGGGCACGGCGCGCATCCGGATGTGCTGGCGAAGGCCGGTGCCGATCAGGCCGACATGCTGATTGCCGTCACGCTGTCCGACGAGGTCAACATCGTTGCCTGCGAAGTGGCGCATGCGATCTTCAACGTGCCGACAAAGGTCGCGCGCATCCGGGCGCAGAGCTATCTCGCGCCCGAATACTCGAACCTGTTCTCGCGCGAGAACGTGCCGATCGACGTCACCATCTCGCCCGAAGTCGAGGTCGGTCGGCTGGTGCTGCGGCGCATTTCCTTTCCCGGTGCGATCGACGTCGTGCGCTTTGCCGACGACCGCATTGCGATGGTCGCGTTCGAATGCCTGGAAGATTGCCCGGTGGTCGGCACGCCACTGCAGCAACTGAGCGAACTGTTCCCCGATCTGCTTGCGACCGTCACCGGCATTTTCCGCAATGGCAGGGTGATCGTGCCCCATTCCGACGATCAGTTGCAGGCCGGCGACATCGCCTATGTTGTCTGCGATCGGGATCATGCCCGCCGGACGCTGGCGCTCTTCGGTCATGAGGAGCAGGAAGCACGGCGCATCATCATCTTCGGTGGCGGCAATGTCGGCTATTTCGTCGCCAAGGCGATCGAGGAGCATCAGCCGAGAACGCGGGTGAAGTTGATCGAGAGCGATCGCGACCGGGCGGTGATGATGGCGGACAAGCTGAGCAGCACGGTCGTTCTCAACGGTTCCGCGATGGACCAGCGTATCCTGACGCAGGCCGATGTCCAGGATGCCGATCTCGTTGTGGCGCTCACCAACAACGACCAGATCAACATCCTCGGCAGCATGATGGCCAAGCGGCTGGGCGCGAAATCGACACTCGTCCTGATCAACGAGCCGTCCTATCAGGATTTTGCCGGCACCGCCGGGGTCGATGCCTATGTGAACCCGCGCGCCGTGACCATTTCGCGGGTGCTTCAGCACGTCCGCAAGGGCCGTATCCGCTCTGTGTACGCCGTGCAGAAGGGCATGGCCGAAGTCATCGAGGCAGAAGCGCTTGAGACCTCACCGCTCGTCGGCAAGGCCTTGCGGGACCTCGAGCTCCCCGATGGCATCCGCATCGGCGCACTCTACCGGGACAAGATGTTCATTCGCCCCGACGGCGGCACGAAGATCAAGGCGAAGGATCGCGTCGTGCTGTTTGCCGCTGCCGATGCGGTGCGGCATGTCGAGCAACTTTTCCGCGTCAGCATCCAGTATTTCTAAGGCCGAGACGATGCCCAGAATTGCCTATGTCAATGGTGCCTACGTGCCGCACGCGAGCGCCGGCATCCACGTCGAGGATCGCGGCTACCAGTTCGCTGACGGCGTCTACGAAGTCTGCGAGGTGCGCCATGGCTACATTGTCGATCTCAATCGCCATCTCGATCGTCTCGATCGCTCGCTTGGGGAACTGCGCATCGGGTGGCCGATGAACCGCGCAGCACTCGTGCACGTGATTCGCGAGGTGCTCCGGCGAAACCGGGTCCGAAACGGCCTTTTCTATCTGCAGGTGACACGCGGCGTCGCGCGCCGGGACCATGTTTTCCCGGCAGAGGGGACGATGCCGACGATCGTCGTGACCGCGAAACGCACCGATACGGCAGCCATCGCCAGGAAGGCGACGCATGGAATTGCGGCGATTACCGTGCCGGAGAACCGCTGGGATCGGGTCGACATCAAATCCGTCGGCCTTCTTCCAAACGTGCTCGCCCGCCAGAAGGCGAAGGAGGAGGGCGCACAGGAGGCGATTTTCGTCGATGCAGATGGTACGGTGAAGGAGGGCGCCGCGACCAATGTCTGGATCGTTGATTGCGACGGAACCTTGCGCACACGCCCGGCCGAGCACGGAATTCTAAGAGGTATTACCCGCACGACTCTGATCGACGTTGCCGAACCGCTTGGGCTCAAGATCGAGGAGAGAGCGTTCTCGATTGAGGAAATGCTCGCAGCCCGCGAGGTCTTCATTACCGCCGCGACGAGCATCTGCTTTCCGGTCGTTTCGGTGGATGGTAAGCCTATCGCCAACGGCCATCCCGGAAGCATAGCACAGAATATTCGCGAAGCCTTTTTCGGCGTTGCGGAAAAGACATTGATTTGATACCAAACTCTCAGGAGGTGTCGGGGAAGGCACTTATGGCGCCTCTGATTGCGAAATTTGACAAAAATGCACCGGCGCGAAACGTCGGCAAATAAGAAAGAAGCGGCGCGATGGCGGAACGTTCTCAAAACTTGCAGGATCTCTTTCTCAACACGGTCCGCAAGCAAAAGATTTCATTGACAATTTTTCTTATCAACGGTGTCAAACTCACCGGCGTCGTGACGTCTTTTGATAATTTCTGCGTCCTGTTGCGTCGCGATGGCCATTCGCAACTGGTCTACAAGCACGCAATCTCGACCATCATGCCCGGCCAGCCGCTGCAGATGTTCGAGAACGAAGAAGCTGCATCCTGACGGGACGTTAGGCACATTACCAAGCGAGATTCAAAGTCGTCGTCGATCATTCCGGAGCTCGAGAAGCTCCGCGACGACATGCGCGCGGTCGTCATCGTTCCGGTCTTGAAGAAGACCGGAAGGCAGTCTGCCGAGATCCTCTCGACCACGACGACACGCTCGGATGAAAGCCGCCTCGAAGAGGCGACCGGCCTGGCGATGGCAATCGACCTGGAAGTCGTGCACGGCGCGATCGTTTCGGTGTCGCAGCCGAAGCCAGGCACACTGCTCGGCAGCGGCAAGATCGAGGAAATCGGCCACATTCTCGTTGAGCTCGATGCCGGCCTGGTCATCGTCGACCATCCCTTGACGCCGGTGCAGCAACGCAACCTCGAAAAGGAATGGAACGCCAAGGTCATCGACCGAACCGGCCTCATTCTGGAGATTTTCGGTCGCCGCGCCTCCACCAAGGAAGGCACGCTGCAGGTCGATCTTGCCCATCTCAATTACCAGAAGGGCCGTCTGGTCCGAAGCTGGACCCACCTTGAGCGTCAGCGCGGTGGCGGTGGCTTCATGGGTGGTCCGGGCGAAACCCAGATTGAAGCGGACCGCCGCCTGCTGCAGGACCGCATTGTCAAGCTCGAGCGCGAGCTGGAGCAGGTGCGCCGCACGCGGCAATTGCATCGCTCCAAGCGCAAGAAGGTGCCGCATCCGATCGTCGCGCTCGTCGGCTACACCAATGCCGGAAAGTCGACGCTGTTCAACCGCATGACCGGGGCAGGGGTTCTGGCCGAGGACATGCTGTTTGCGACGCTCGATCCGACGCTTCGGCGCCTGAAGCTGCCGCATGGCCGGATGGTCATCCTGTCCGACACCGTCGGGTTCATTTCCGACCTGCCGACGCATCTCGTCGCCGCGTTCCGCGCGACGCTTGAAGAGGTGCTGGAAGCGGACCTCATCCTGCATGTGCGCGATCTCTCCGATCCGGACAACCAGGCACAGGCAAGCGACGTCCTTCGGATTCTGGCCGATCTCGGGATCGACGAGAAGGAAGCCTCGGAGCGGCTCATCGAGGTCTGGAACAAGATCGACCGGCTCGATGGCGAATCACGCGAAGCACTGCGCGGCAAGGCGGCAACATCCGACAACACGGTCGCCGTTTCCGCGATCACCGGTGACGGCGTTGACGAACTGCTTGCGGAGATTGGCCGACGCCTTTCGGGCGTTCTGACCGAATGCACCGTGGTGCTCGGCATCGACCAACTGCAGCTTCTGCCCTGGGTCTACCAGCACGCCATCGTTGATGGTCGCGAGGATCTGGAGGACGGGCGTGTGAGCCTTGATCTCAGGCTGACCGAAAACGAAGCCTCCGATCTGGAGCGTCGTCTCGGAAACGGACCAAAGCCGATCGAGGAAGACTGGTAGGCCTCAGAGCTTGTCTCAGCGAGGCCGCCTATCGATCTCGGCAATGCGATGGGCGCTGTTGCAGCGCCTCTGCTTGCCTCATCCCAGCTGCCGTTCGATTGCCTTGGCGGCCTGCCAAAGCTCTTCCATCCGCTCCAGCGTTGCGCCATCCAGTGTCTCGCCGCCGGCCTCGAGCTCGCGCTCGATATGGGCGAAGCGGCGGCGGAACTTGGTGTTGGTGCCGCGCAGCGCCATCTCCGGATCGGTCCCGACATGACGACCGATATTGACCACCGCAAAAATCAAGTCACCCAGTTCGTCGCTGACCTTGGCGCGATCTTTCTCGCGCAGCGCCTGGCGCAATTCACCGATCTCTTCTTCGATCTTGTCGAGGATCGGTTCGGGTTCGGACCAGTCAAAGCCCACCTTCGCAGCGCGTTCCTGAAGCTTCAGCGCTTCGACCAACGCCGGAAACGATCGCTGCACCGAGCCGAGGTGGTTTGCTGCGGCATCCGTTGCAAGACCGCGGTGCGCTCGCCTGGCCTGTCGCTCCGCTTTCTCGGCTTGCTTGATCGCGTCCCATTGCAGCTTGACCGCCTCGGGCGTATCGGCATCTGAGCGCGCAAAGACATGCGGATGGCGGCGGATCATCTTGCGCGTTACCGCCTCGACGACGTCACCGAAGGTGAACGCACCGGCTTCCTCCGCCATGCGGGCGTGGAAGACGACTTGCAGCAAGAGATCGCCGAGCTCGTCGCACAGGTCGTGCATGTCGCCGCGCTCGATGGCGTCGGCGACCTCATAGGCCTCTTCGATCGTATAGGGCTTGATCGTCTCGAAGGTCTGGACGACGTCCCATGGGCAGCCGGTTTCCGGCTGGCGGAGAGCCGTCATGATGTCGAGCAGGCGTTGAATGTCGCTTGAAGGTTCCATGGGTGTCAGTTCAGCGGAATGGCGTTCTCGTCCTTGCCGGACTGGTAGCTGTCGGAAAGGCTCTGGTAGCGTGCGCGAATGCGGGCATCCTGGGCGGTGAGCCGGTCACGGGTTTCGGGATCGGCGCCCTTGGTCAGAGTGGCGATGGCGGCCGAGTGCCAGAAGGCGTTGTCCTGCGCGTAACCGCCCGGCTCCAGCCGGAAGACTTCCTTGAGGATCTTCAGGTCATGCGGGATGGCGAAGCTGTCGCGCGAATCCTCATGGCTGAAGAAATAATAGAAATTATCGAACCCGGCCCAGGTGATAGCCGAAAGACACATGGAGCAGGGCTCGTGCGTCGACAGGAATATGAGTTCGCGCGTATCAGGCTTCTCGGCCATTTCGTAGAATCGCTTCAGCGTGTGGACCTCGCCGTGCCAGAGCGGATTTTCCGTCTCGTTGTTGGTTTCGGCAAGAACCAGCGACAGATCGGACTTGCGCAGGATCGCGGCGCCGAACACCTTGTTGCCGGCGGCAACGCCCTTTTCGGTGAGCGGCAGGATATCGTTTTCGATCACGGTCAGCAGCCGTTCGGCGAGTTCCGCTTGGGTCATGTCATCTGTCTCCGGCAGGTCGGTGTCGGCATTTAACGGAGGTTGCCCTTCGGGCGCAATGGCTGCGCAAAGGTCGGCGTTTTAGCGGGCCCGGAGATATTTGCTCAAAATGATGCACCGCCGAGCAAAACAATACGGGACCGGAAAGGCATTGAAATTTCTGTTCCTTCAATTGTTGTGCCCCATAAGGGATATTCGCCGCAGCCTGTAGAAGGAACCGTTTGCCAGACCATGACGCAGCAACTCGCCGTTTTCCCCGCATTCTTTCGCGTCGCGCAGAAGCGCGTGGCGGTGTTCGGCAATGGCGACGAGGCCTTTGCGAAGGTGCGGCTGCTGCTGAACACGGAAGCGTCGATCATCGTCTTCGCCGAGGCGCCGGAAGCAGATTTCGCCAGGTATCTCGCTGATCGTTCTATCGAAAACGTTCGGGCCGCGTTTGCTGCTACGCAGCTCGAAGGTGCCGTGCTCGTGTTCGCGGCCACCGGCAACGCCGAAGAGGATCAGCGCATCGTGATCGCCGCGCGCGAGCGCAAGATCCCAGCCAATGCTGTCGATCAACCCGATTATTGCGACTTCTTCACACCCGCGCTGGTCAACCGCGCGCCGGTTGCCGTTGCCATCGGCACGGAAGGCGCAGGGCCGGTACTCGCCCAGATGATCCGCGCCCAGATCGACCAGCTTCTTTCCCCTTCGCTTGGCGTCGTCGCCTCGCTTGCCGCGAGCTATCGCGAGGCCGTTGATCGCCTGGTGCCGCGTGGCGTGGCGCGCCGTCTGTTCTGGCGCCGGTTCTTTCAGGGCCCGGTCGCCGATAAGGTCGCCGGCGGTGATCTGGCGGCAGCGCGCCGCGAGGTCTCGCGCCTGCTGGACGCGCCCGAAAAGGCAGCCGGCCACGTCTGGCTCGTCGGTGCCGGTCCCGGTGCTGAAGATCTGCTGACGCTTCGCGCTCAGCGCGTAATGATGGAAGCCGATGCGATCGTCTATGACGCGCTGGTGCCGCAGGCGATCGTCGATATGGGCCGCCGCGATGCCGAGCGTCTCTCGGTCGGCAAGCGCAAGGGCTGCCACTCGAAGTCTCAAGACGAGATCAATCAATTGCTGGTGACGCTCGCCGCCGAAGGCAAGCGCGTTGTTCGCCTGAAGTCGGGAGACCCGCTCGTCTATGGCCGCGCCGGCGAAGAGATGGCGGCCTTGCGCGAGGCGGGAATGAGCTATGAGATCGTCCCGGGTATCACCTCGGCCTTTGCCGCTGCCGCTGACTTCGAACTGCCGCTGACGCTCCGTGGCGTCGCGTCGTCGCTGGTGTTCACCACCGGGCACGATCTGACCGGTGAGGTTTTGCCCGATTGGGCGCGGCTTGCGGTGTCGGGCGCAACGATCGCCGTCTACATGGGCCGCACGGTTGCGGCCTCCGTCGCCGGCCGCTTGATGCAGGCGGGGCTGCCGGCGGAAACGACGGTTGCCGTCATCGAAAATGCCAGCCGCGCGGATCGTCGCCTGTTGCACGGCACCTTGAAGGATCTGCCGGACCTGGAAAACCGCACCGAGCTTTCCGGCCCGGTAATGGTCATCATCGGTGATGCCGTTGCCGGCGCCAATTTCGAGCGCTCCGAGCCGCTCGTTGTCGGCCACAAGCGCCGGGCCGACAGAACCATTGAAGTCGCCTTCGGGCGTGACGAACAGATTTTGAACTGAGGAAGAGGTCATGGTGAGCAAGGTTTTGACGGCAAATCGACTTTCGGACGGCATTTCCGTCTGGCTGGATGCCGCGGGCAACTGGGTCGAGCAGCTTCAGGACGCCTTCATCGCCCGCCATGCCGAGGCCGTGACGGCGCTCGAAGCCACGGGCAAACAGGCTTTTGAGGACAACAAGGTCGTCGACGTCAACGTCGTCGACGTCGAGGAGGTCAACGGCACGCTTCGGCCGTTGCGCATGCGCGAGCGTATCCGCGCGGAAGGCCCGTCGATCCCCTATGCTGCCGGCTACAATGGCCTTTCCGGCCCGAAACACGCTGCCTGAGGAACCGATACCCGATGTACCGTTACGATGAATTCGACCACGCCTTCGTTTCCTCCCGCGTCGAACAGTTTCGCGACCAGGTCGAGCGCCGCCTGAGCGGTGAACTCGCCGAAGACGCGTTCAAGCCGCTGCGCCTGATGAATGGCGTCTATCTGCAGCTTCATGCCTATATGCTGCGCGTTGCCATTCCCTATGGCACGTTGTCGAGCCGCCAGATGCGCATGCTTGCCCATATCGCGCGCAAGTATGACCGCGGCTACGGCCATTTCACGACGCGTCAGAACATCCAGTACAATTGGCCGCGCCTGTCGGACACGCCGGATATTCTGCAGGAACTGGCTGGTGTCGAGATGCACGCGCTGCAGACGTCGGGCAATTGCATTCGCAACGTCACGGCTGATCATTTCGCAGGGGCCGCCGCCGATGAGGTCGCCGATCCAAGGCCTTACGCCGAGATTTTGAGACAATGGTCGAGCGTGCATCCGGAATTTTCGTTCCTGCCGCGCAAGTTCAAGATTGCCGTGACCGGTGCTGAGCGTGACCGTGCCGCGATCCAGGTGCACGACATCGGCCTGCACCTGAAGAAGGACGAGAACGGCCGCATTGGCTTTGCCGTCTATGTCGGCGGTGGCCAGGGCCGCACGCCGATGATCGCCAAGAAGATCCGCGACTTCCTGCCGGAGGAGGATCTCCTGTCCTACACCACCGCGATCATGCGCGTTTACAACCTGCATGGCCGCCGCGACAACAAGTACAAGGCGCGCATCAAGATCCTCGTGCACGAGACCGGCGCTGAAGAACTGTCGCGCCAGGTCGAGGTTGAGTTTGCGGCGCTGAAGGACACTGAGCTGAAGCTGCCGGAAGCCGATATCCAGGCGATTTCCACCTATTTCGCACCGCCCGCTCTCGAAAACCGGGCTGAAGGCTGGGAGAGCCTGGCACGGTGGAAGAAGACCGACAGCGACTTTGCCCGCTGGGTGCAGCAGAACGTACAGCCTCACAAGCACCCGGACTACGGCATGGTGACGATCTCGCTGAAGCCGATCGGCGGCATTCCGGGCGATGCCAGCGACGCGCAGATGGACGCTGTCGCCGATATCGCCGAGGAATACGCCTTCGACGAAATCCGCGTCAGCCACGAGCAGAACCTGATCCTGCCGCATGTGGCGCTGGCCGACGTCGAGCCGGTCTATCGTGCGCTCGTTGTCGCCGGTCTTGCCACCGCCAATGCCGGCCTGATCACCGATATCATTGCCTGTCCGGGGCTCGACTACTGCGCGCTTGCCAATGCGCGCTCCATTCCGGTGGCGCAGGAGATCTCGACCCGTTTCGGCGCGCCCGAACGCCAGGCCGAGATCGGCGAGCTGAAGATCAAGATCTCTGGCTGCATCAATGCCTGCGGCCACCACCATGTCGGCCATATCGGCCTGCTCGGCGTCGAGAAGAAGGGTGCAGAACTCTATCAGATCACGCTCGGCGGCTCCGGAGATGAGAACACGTCGATTGGCGAAATCATCGGCCGCGGCTTCGAGCCGGAGAAGGTCACTGACGCGGTCGAGACAATCGTCGACACCTATCTGGGACTGCGCCGCGACAGGCAAGAGACTTTCCTCGAAGCCTATCGCCGCGTCGGCCCGCAACCCTTCAAGGATGCGCTCTACGGCAGCGCGCAGGAAGCTGCCTGAGGCGCAAGGAACAGACATGACGAAAATCTGGAAGGAAACCGGTTTCGTGGGCGATGATCCCTGGGTCATCGAGACTGAGGAAACGAAGGCCGGTTCGAACGAAAAGGCGATTGTCGGCCTCAACGCGTTCCTCGCCAAGGTCGAGGAGAGCGACGAGACCGGCCTGGGCGTCGTCATTGCTCCGGCGGATGACGTGACCAAGCTTGCGCCTTATCTTGACCGTCTTGCCCTCGTCGCGGTGGCGTTCCCGGCCTTCAACGACGGCCGCGCCTTCAGCCACGCGTCGCTGCTGCGTGCGCGCCTTGGCTTTGCCGGCGAGGTGAGGGCGGTGGGCGACGTGCTGATTGACCAGATCCCGCTGATGCTGCGCTGTGGCGTCGAAAGCTTCGCGGTCAGCAATGCGACGGCGCTCAAGCGTCTTTCGGAAGGGCGCCTGCCGGGCATCGCCGTCCACTATCAGCCGACCGCCAAGCCTTCCGCCGATGCCAAGTCCTATAGCTGGCGGCGGGTCTCGTGAAGCAAAGCCAGGAGAAGCGTGAAGCGGTTTTGCGTCTGACGTTGGGCAAGAATTGGGCCGGATCAGCCGCGACAGTGTGAAGCACGCTGAAATCCCCGAAAGCGACTATATTTGGAAGGGATTTCCTTCCCAATGCGCGTGGCTTGGAATATCCGATCATTGTTGATAAACAGGGTCATCATTACAGGACTTTAGCCAGATGAATGCTCCGGCAAAAACGGAAGATTTCGCGATCCAGGTACCGGCAGGCGTTTACGTCGAGACGGTGACGAGTGTTGAGCACTATACGGATCGGCTCTTCCGCTTCCGCATGACCCGCCCGGCGGAATTCCGCTTCCGCTCAGGCGAATTCGCAATGATCGGTCTGATGGTCGGCGACAAGCCGGTCTATCGCGCCTATTCGATTGCCAGCCCTGCCTGGGACGAGGAGCTCGAGTTCTTCTCGATCAAGGTGCCGGATGGCCCGCTGACCTCGCATCTCCAGGCGATCAAGCCGGGCGACAAGGTGCTGATGCGCAAGAAGCCGACAGGCACGCTGGTGCTCGACGCTTTGGTTCCCGGCCGCAGGCTCTATATGTTCTCGACCGGCACGGGCATCGCGCCTTTCGCCAGCCTGATCCGCGATCCCGAGACCTATGAGAAGTTCGAGGAAGTGATCCTCACCCATACGTGCCGCGACGTCGCGGAGCTGAAATACGGCTTCGACCTTGTGGATGAGATCCGCAACCACGAATTCCTGAACGAGATTGTCGGCGACAAGCTGCGCCACTATGCGACGGTGACGCGCGAGGACTATCCCTTCAAAGGCCGTGTCACTGACCTGATGGTCAACGGCAAGTTCTTCTCCGATCTCGGCATGCCGCCACTTGATCCGGCGATCGACCGCGGCATGATCTGCGGCTCGACGGCGATGCTGAAGGACACCAAGGAAATCCTCGAGGCCGCCGGCCTGACCGAAGGCGCCAACAACAAGCCGGCCGAATTCGTTATCGAGCGGGCCTTCGTCGGCTGATCTTTTTTGGGCAGTCTTAACCTTTGAAGGGCGCGCCTTGGGTGCGCCCTTCGTCGTTTGCGCCAGAATATTGCGGAGCCATGCGTTTCCGGCAGGCCCGCCCTGCCCCTTCTGCGTGCCGCGTGAGGTCTGCAGGGACTATCGTGTCCCCGACCGGCAGCATGATGCCGGCCATGTGAGGCGCCACGTAAGGATCGACGAAGGGCAGCAATGCCTCAGGAAAAGCAAATAGTTGCTGCGATTTCTTCGCGTCGCAAGGAGGTTTCAGGCGTCCGAAAGGTAGTTCATCAAATCCGCCATTGCCGATGAGGCGGCCGAAGCGTCGGCCCTCTCGATCGCGTCGATCACGGTGACATGACGACCGACTGATCCGTTCATCTTCTCGATGGAGGCCGAAGCGAACCAGATACGGCGGGCATGGGTCTGCAGCGGTGCGAGTGCTGCGGTCAGGAAGCGGTTTGGACAAGCTTCCTCCATAAGTTCGTCGAACACCTTGTCGGCAACCAGAAAGCCTTCCATGTCGTCGGCGCTGGCGCACGCAGTCATCTCATCGGCGCAGGTCTTCATGGCGTTGCGCGCGTCCGCGCTTGCATGCGTCGCGACCAGCGCGGCGGCAAGCGGTTCCAGTTTCTGCCGTGTCTGCATGACGTGAACCTGGTCGTCGGGACGGATCGTCGTGATTTGCAGGCCGACGCGCGGGCGGACGTCCATGAGGCCCTGCCAGGCGAGTTTCTGGATAGCCTCGCGAACCGGCGTTCGGCCGAGGCCCGCAAGCTCGATCAGTTGTCTCTCGGTTACCAAGGCACCGGGCTCGAGCTTCAGTGTGACGATCAGGCGTTCGAGCGCGAGATAGGCGAGATGAGCCTGGGATTGCGATGACATGCCGTTCCTTCGCTTCTGATATATCAGTAGCTTGCACAATTTTTCACTGTGAGGCAAGCAAGGCGATTACTGTGTTTCGCTATCCCTGTGAAGCTGATACCAGCCTTGATCACGTTTAATAAGCAGTTGCTCAAAAATCACGAATTTCAAAGGCATGAATAAAGAAAGCTCATGAGACGTTTCTAACGGGAATGATGTTGACGAACGCAGAGGCGCTTGTCAGTCTTCCTTGCAGGGCCGTGCGTCGCAAGGCGCACAGGGGCCGGTGCAAGACTTGGAATAGTTGCATGTTTTCTCAATCGGCTGGGATTGAACAACGTGCAGGAGGTAACAACCGTCTGACATCGGCGTTGAGGGGCGCAAGATGCGAATGGGCGCGTTTCTGGTCTGGTCGCTGATGGCAATTGCGGCGCTGCTGGCCGTGCCGGCGGTCAGTCACACCAATGCACTGACGACATTTTCGCTGATGGCCTCGTCCGCTGCCTTCGTCGGCATGGGCATCGCGCAGTTCATGGCCGCGCGTCCACCGTTCCTCGAAACCCTGTTCGGCGGTCTCGATCGCGTCTACCACTTCCACCGCAGGATCGGCATTTCCGTGTTGATTCTCATCCTCATCCATTACTTCCTGAAGCCCGACTTCAAGGGCCTGGCACTGACCAGCGGCTTGAACCAGCTGGCTGCTTCCGCCGGGAAATACGCCTTCTATAGTTTCGTCGTCCTGCTCGTGCTCAGCATCGTCAAAATCGTACCAAGGACGAAGATCGAGATCCCCTACCATCTCTGGCGCTACACGCACCGCCTTATCGGCCTGCTCTTCGTTCTGGTCGCCTTCCATCAGATGTTCATCAAGCGTCCCTATGATGGCACGGCACTTTTGGCCGCCTATCTCAACGCCTTCGCGGCTCTCGGCATCTTGAGCTACGCCTACACCCAGCTTTTGCCGTGGCTGCGAACGCGCGGCTACGAAATATTCGATGTGGCCAGACACGACGGTGCGACAGTGATTGCGGCCCGGCCGCTGGGGCGACCTCTGCGCGCGAAGCCAGGACAGTTCGGTTTCCTGCGCGTGCTGAAATCGGGCCTGCGCGAGCCGCACCCGTTTACGATCGCCGGCATAGACGCCAACGGTATCGTGCGCTTCGCGATCAAGCCACTTGGCGATTACACGCAGGCACTGCGGGAAGGTGTCGCTGTCGGCGACCGGCTGAAGCTCGAAGGAGGGTACGGGCGCTTCAATCATCGCCGCGGAGGCAAGAAGCAGATCTGGCTTGCCGGCGGCATCGGCGTGACGCCGTTCCTGGCTATGGCCGCGCATCTGACCGGCGACGAAGGTCAGGAGATTCATATGGTCTATTGCGTCCGCGATCGGCGCGAGGCCATTGGGCTCGAAACCTTCCAGAAGCAGGCCGAAAGACTCGGAAACTTCAGCTTTGTCCTGCATGATTCCTCCGCCGACGGGCGTCTGGACGCGACCAAGCTGGCAGCCGGAAGCGCGATCGATCCGGCAGAGGCCGATCTCTGGTTCTGCGGTCCGCCGGCGCTGAGAGAGGCGATCGTGAAGGGCTTGAAAGACATTGGCAAAGGGCCGCGACGGGTCGAATTCGAGCAGTTTCAGTTTCGATGAACAGCAGATTTTCAGTAGCAATTCTATTGTTTTAGGGAGAGGTTTTCATGCGCGGTCTGCAGGCAAAACGAGAGGGTGCTTCGTCGTGGGGCCGCGTTGGTCGCAGGACACCGGTATTCTCGTTGATGGCGTTGCTCGCCATCTGCATCTGTCCCACCGGAGCCTCGGCGCGCGACGCTTTCGCCGATGACGCGTTTGCGACCCACAAGGCAAATGTCGACAACGGCAAGTACATGTTCAACGCCGCAGGTTGCGGCGCTTGCCATGGATCCGGCGACAACATGGAACTGCTTTCCGGCGGCATGGAGATGAATACGGCGATCGGCACCTTCTATGCGCCGAACATTTCGCCGCACACAAATGGCATCGGCGGCTGGAGCAATGCGCAGTTCCTGAATGCCGTGCTGGTCGGCCTCGACCGGGAGGGCAACAACCTCTACCCGGTTATGCCCTACACCTCCTATGGCGGGATGAAGCCGGAGGATGCGCTCGACATCAAGGCCTATATCGAGACGTTGCCACAATCGGATGCCGCCTCGAAGGACCACGAGATCGCCTTCCCCTTCAGCCGGCAGACCACGATTACGCTCTGGAAGCGCAGCCACTTCACGGTGCCCGCCTACCAGCCGCGCGAAGACACGCAGATGGAGCGTGGCCGCTATCTGGTCGAGAATGTCGGCGGCTGCGGCGACTGCCACACTCCGCGCACCACCACCTACGGGCTCGATCTGGAACGGGCATACCAGGGCGAGAAGGATCTGACGGGTGCCGTCGCCCCGGACATCAGCAAGGCGAAGATGGCCGGGCTTGCTTCGCCGGAGGTCTTCACCAAGGGGCTGATCGATGAAGGCAAGAAACTGTCAGGTGCGCCGATCAGCGATCCGGTCATGCGACGGCTCGCCAAGGGACTGAGCGCTCTGTCGGAGGACGATCGCCGTGCGATCTATGCCTTCCTTTCCGATCGGGAAGTGAAAGCGCCGGCGCCAGTGGCGCAATCGGTCACTGCCGTCTGCAAGGAAAACACCGCGACGGAAGCGCTCGGCGGGGACAATGCGGCGTTGGCGCAACAGGCCGATGCCTTCATCGGCAAATACTGCCGCAATTGCCACGGACCGGGGGAAAGCTCGCAGGGAAGCTATCCGGCCGGCGATCTTGCGTCGATCGCCGCAGATGCCAACTTTGTGGTGCCTGGCGATGCGGCGAAGTCGCGCCTCTACACGACAGTCGTCAGCGGTCGCATGCCGCTCGGCAAGCGACCGTCTGCGGAGGAAATCAAGGTTCTGGAGGACTGGATCAATGCGCTGAGCGAGAAGAACCTGCCGCAAACGGCCGCGGCAAAGCCGGACCGCTCGCGCCCGATATTGACCTATGTCCAGTTCGTCGAGGCCGCGCTCAAGGACATTGCGACAGTCAACGCGCTCGATCGTCCGTTCATGCGCTATTTCTCCTATCGCGACCAATACAACGGCATGATGGGATGCGAAGACGATCAGACCTTCATGAAGCGCATGGATGTGCTTGCCGGTGGCTTCAAGAAGTTGCTGAACTCACTCTCCTACGGTCCGAAACTGGTTCTGCCGACGGAAGTCGATGGCACCAACGGCCTGCTGGTGCGCGTCGATCTGCGCGAGTTGCAATGGGAAGCCGCGGACTACGACTTCCTCATCAAGCGCTACTTCTATGGCGTCGATCCGCAAAGCGACGCATCGCTTTCGGCTCTGTCCAAGGAAACGGCGACACAATTGCCGATCATGCGGATCGACTGGTTCATGAGCAATGGCGCACGGCCGGAAATCTATAATCGGCTGATGAAGCTGCCGACGGAGATCAGCGAACTCGAAAAGCGTTTCAAGATCGATGTGGCCGACAACATACGCCGCCGCAACGTCCTGCGGGCAGGCTTCGCCGATGGCTCATCGGGCGTTTCCGACCACAACCGCATGTTGGAACGGCACGACATGCCGTTCGGCGGCTACTACTGGAAGTCCTATGATTTCGGTGGCGATGTCGGCAAACAGGTCCTAAAGCGCTTCCCGCACGGGCCGAAGGAGCTGGCACCGCTCGACGCCGGACTGGTGCCTTTCGAACACGACGGCGGCGAGATGATCTTCTCGCTCCCCAACGGCCTGCAGGGCTACTACCTCTCGAACGCCGCGGGCAAGCAGCTTGACGTCGGCCCGACCACCATCGTGTCGTTCCGCAAGCGCCCGATCGGCAAGGGGGTCGAGATCATCAACGCGCGCTCCTGCGTCGATTGCCATGCCGACGGCATACTGTCGAAGCGCGATCAGTTGCGAGAGCAGATCGAGACATCGACGCTCTTCAGCAAGGACCAGCAGGACGTGCTGCTTGCCATGTATGTGAAGCAGGAGGAACTGGACGAAACCTATCGCAAGGACCGCCAGCGTTTCGTCGAGGCGCTGAAGGCGCTCGGCATCACCGAGCCGACGCCGGATGGCGGTCTCCAGAGCAAGCACGCGCCTGGGGAGGCCGAGATCATCACCTATTTCGCGGACAAGTACGAGGACGAGCTCGACTTTGACGCCTTGGCAGCCGAGTTCGACATGACGCCCAAGCAACTTTCCGATGCGATCAAGCGGGTAACGAACACAGATGTCCTGCGCCTGGGGCTCGACTGGGTGACGACACTGGAAGCGGGTGGAACCATTCCGCGCAACGAAGTCGAGCAGCAATATGCCCTGTTACTGGACCCCTTGCTCCAGCGTCGCCCGCTGGATACTGCAGCGATCGTCGTTGCCGGTGCCGAGCAGCCCGTGGACGCGAAGCCACAGTCGATCGCGGCCGCCGTGCCCGAGTATCGCAAGGAGGACGCTGCTTCCGGCAACAGGCTTGAGCTTGCGCTGAATGTGAAGTCGACAACAGCGAAGGTCGGTGACGAGCTTTCCTTCGAGCTCAGCGCCAACCAGGCTTGCGAGCTGCAGATCCTCTATGTCGAGGAGAACGGTAATGTCGAGGTAATTCCCGATGTGATGATCGGCAATCCCACGCTGCAGCCGGGTGAGCGGCGCCTGATCCCGCAACCGGGCACGGGGACGCTCACCTTCGACACACCGGCACCGGCCGAGACGATGCTGGCCTTCTGCCGCGCAGGCGGGCTTGGCGATCAGAAGCTGACGGTAGAGAAAGCGCGTGACTATGTGGCGAAGTCGAAATTGCCTCCGACCCGGGGATTGGCGGTCAACCTCGCCAAACAGGCGCAGGCCGACGCCGGCGCCAGCAGCGTTCAGATGGTGACGTTCGAGATCAGGAACTGACGGGCAATGGTTCAGGTACGAACATTTCTTCTCGCCGCGGCTGTCATGGCGGCACTCTCGACACCAGCTTTTGCTTGCGATGGCCTTCGTCAGGCGTCGGAGGCGCTGAACCGCGGCGACGAAGCCGGCGCCCGTGCAGCCGTTAGCCCAGAACGGATCACGGGTTGCTCGGCAAGCGAAATCGCGCTGACGCGACGCGTTGTGGCGCTGGCAACGTTCAATCGTGTCGCGGCGGCCGTGGGGCAGGGCGCGAAGCTCGAAAGCTTCGAGCCCGACTTGACGGCGGCAAGCAGGGATGCCGGCGGTCCCTGGCAAATCCTCGATGCCCTTGGCGACATCAGCCGGGAGCGCAAGGACTACGAAGCAGCCGCGGCCTACTATCAGCAGGCGTTGGAAGATGCCGCCAACGAAGCGTTGACGCCCGACTGGATGGCGCCGGACAAGGACTACATCCTGCGGCTGGACCGGCTGGCATCGGAGATGCGGCTTGCTGCGGCTGCGCCCGTCAAACTCGCGATGCGCGGTGCCTGCAAATTCTCCTATCGCGGCGTCTCGATCCGGAAGAAGGCGACGCCGGTTCGCTATGTCTTCGGCACTGCGGAATTCACGCCCGAGGGGCTGCAGTCGGCAAACGACCTTTTCGAGTGCCTGAAATCTGCAAAGCCGCCCACCATAACCTTGATCGGCCACACGGATCCGGTCGGTACCGCCGAGGCCAATATGGCGCTCTCGATAGCGCGTGCCGACGCGCTTGCGCGCTACCTCGTCGGCGCCGGTTACCCGGGCACCTGGACTGTTGTCGGCAGGGGCGAAGAGGAGCCGTTCAAGCCGGATGATCCGAGCGCCTATGACGAGACGATGCTGCACCAGCTTGATCGGCGGGTCGAAGTGGATGTGGGGAATTAGCGGTGCTGCGCAGGATCCTTCTTTCCACGGCTTTGTTCGTCTTTTCCGCGCCTCTCGCGATCGCTGCCACCGCGGCCCTCGTCGTCGGGATCGATAAATATCCCCATGAAGTGAGCCTCGACGGCGCGGTCCGGGATGCACTCGATGTCACGCAAGCGCTAAAGGCTGCTGATATCGGCACGATGCGGCAGTTCATCAATGAGCAGGCAACGAAGGACGCCATCCGATCCGCCTGGGCCGAGCTGGTCGCTGCGGCCACGCGCGGCGATACGATCGTGTTCACCTATGCCGGGCATGGTGCACAGATGCCGGAATTGGTCGCGGGCGACGAGGAAGACGGGCTGGACGAATTCCTGGAACTGCCGGGCTTCGACCGCGCCCGTGCGGAGCAAACGGCCAAGGAAATCATCGTCGACAACGAACTCAGCGCCTGGTTTGCCGAAGCGGAGGCCAAGGGCGTGCAGGTGCTGTTTGTCTCCGACAGTTGTTACTCCGGCGGCATGAACCGATCCATCTCTGGTAAGACGCGGCTTGCGCCGATGGTCCGTGCGAAGGTGCCGCCGCCGTCGGAAGAGGCGGTTGCTGGCGCCAAGGTAAGGGACGTTGACCTGTCTCAAGTGACCATCCTCGCCGCATCGCTCGAGAGCCAGCCGACGCCGGAAGTGGTTATCGGCGGCGAGCCGCGTGGCGCCTTGAGCTGGAGCTTTGCCCGCGCACTCGAGGGGGCTGCCGATCGTGACGGCGATGGGCGGATTTCGCGCGTCGAACTCGAGGACTACGTCTTCTCCAACGTCAAACTTCAATCGGAAGCCCTGCAGGTGCCGAACTTCACCCCGCAGTTGCCGCGGTCCGACAAGGAGATCGTGTTGTCCCTGCCGCGCAGTGCCAGTATTGGCGGCGCGGGCGCGACCGGCGGCGCGGGACCGAAGCTGAAGTCGCCGCGTGAAATGGGGTGGACAGGTAAGTTGGCGCTGAGCGTTTCCGGTACGATGCCAACCCTTGCCAGCGTCGGTGGCGATGGCGTGCCCTATCGATGGGATGCGGCATCAGGCGTCTTTCATACGCCGAACGGAGATGTCGCCGGCGAGCACATCGCGCCGGACATGGTGCAAGGGGTCGTCGACAAGTTCATCCTGGTTGATTTCCTGAAGGCCATGGCGGCACAGAGCCCCGGTACCGCATCGCTCACACCTGTCAGGGATATCTATTCGGCCGGAGATCGCCTGAATTTCGAGGCTTCGCAGGGCGACTACGCCAACATGCTGGTGTTCAACCTCGCAAATACCGGCGAAGCGCAGCTTCTCGACGTGCAGATTTCCGGGACGGCCAGCCATGCCTTCAAGCTTCGGGACTTGGAGGTGGTAAAACCCTTCGGCGCCGATCATTTGGTGGTGATTTCGACAAATGCGCCCGTAGATGCCATCGCGGCTGCCTTCTCCAGTGGGGGCGTCGATCCGGCAGCGCTTTTGCGCTTGCTCGAAGCGCGCTTGGAGGGCAGCGACAGCACAGTAGCGATCCAGCCGCTCTACACGAGGGATCGGGGCCAATGAGCATTCGCCGCAAATCGTGGTGTTCTGCGTTTTTTGCACTGGCTTGCACGGCACTGCTTGGCGCGCCGGCGTCGGCTGGTGATCGGGCTCTGCTCGTTGGCGTCGGCAGCTACCAGAGCTTGCCGCCAAAGTTTGTGCTGAACGGTCCGAAGAATGATCTTTCGGCGATGCAGACGTTGCTGACCGACAAGCTCGGCTTCGACGCGTCGTCCATCCGCGTCCTTGAGGATGAACAGGCGACGCGGGCAGAAATACTCTCATCATTGAACACATGGCTTGTCGATGCGACCGGGCCCGGCGACCGGGTCTACCTCTATTTTTCCGGCCACGGCCTCCAGGTCAAGGATGACGACGGCGATGAGGAAGACGGCTTGGACGAAGCACTGGCGCCATTCGATATCGCGGAAGGTGCGACGGATTGGGAGGGAGCGATCCTGGATGATGAAGTCGACCAGGTTTTGGAGCGTCTGGAGGGACGGGCCGTCACGATGGTGACCGACGCCTGCCATTCCGGCACAATCTCGCGGTCGCTGTCCGATGATGCTCGCACAGGCGTCGAGGGCGCCCGCTTCCTGCCGCGCCCGAATGCCGGGCCCGTTGACCAGGCGTCGACCCGCGGGCTGAGGATCGATCTCGCTCTCGTGGACAAGCCGAAGCTGGTTGAAGCGGGCGTCACCGCATGGAGCGCGGCGGCACCCTACCAGGTGGCCTGGGAAGACGCTCGGCTTCCCGTCGCCGAAAGGCACGGTGTGTTTACGGCTGCTTTCGTCGCCGGCCAGGCGGGCAATGTCGCGGATGCCAACGGCAACGGATTGACGAGCAATGCCGAATTGCTTGAATACGTGAAGGCGCAATCGGCCGCTTATTGTGCTTTGCAGGACAAGTGCGGCAATCTCGATCCGCAGCTGGAGACCCAGCCGCAAGCGCTCGGCGATAGCGCGGTGCTGCCGGAAAAACGCGATGCTAGCGGCAACTGGCAGGGGACGTACCAGAAGGTGGGCAACCAGAATGTGGCCCACCCGGCCTATCAGGATGCCGACGCAGTCAACGCGGCGAGCGACATCATCGGAAAAACCGAGACGGGCGACGTCAGGCTCTCCATCGATGGGCCAACGAAGATGAAGGCTGGCGACGTCTTCAAGCTGACGATCACCAGTCGGACGGGTGGTACTCTGCTGCTCTTCGACGTCAACAACCTGGGCAAGGCAATGCAGATCTTCCCGAACGATTTGGCGCAGAAGATCACGCCGCTTGCTCCGGGGGTGCCGCTGACACTGCCGGACGATTATTATGGCTTCGATTTCGAAGCGTCGGGCGACGGCGAAAGCGTCTTCGTTGCGCTTGTCGTCAGCGACGCGGTCGATCTGAGCGAGGTCGCGCCGAAGGCCCGGGGCCTGAAGATCGAATTGAATGCACGGGAAGCCTTAAGCGACATTGTCGCCCGCCTGCAGAAGACCTGGACGGACGATCTTGACCGTCGCGGCATTCGCTGGTCCGTCGGCACGCTGCGCTATCGCGTCGAATAGGCCGATATGCCGGCTGCGTGACAACAAAAAACCCGCCTCGTGAGGCGGGTTCTTTGTGAAGTCGGCCGATCAGTGGAGGATCTGGCTGAGGAAAAGCTTGGTGCGCTCGTGCTGCGGATTGTCGAAGAACTCGGCCGGCGAATTCTGCTCGACGATCTGGCCTTGGTCCATGAAGATCACGCGGTTGGCGACCTGGCGGGCGAAGCCCATTTCATGGGTCACGCACAGCATGGTCATGCCTTCTTCAGCGAGCGACACCATGGTGTCGAGCACTTCCTTGACCATTTCCGGGTCGAGTGCCGAGGTCGGCTCATCGAACAGCAGGATCTTCGGCTTCATGCACAGCGAGCGGGCAATCGCCACGCGCTGCTGCTGGCCGCCCGAGAGCTGGCCCGGATACTTGTTTGCCTGTTCCGGGATCTTGACGCGCTTCAGGAAGTGCATCGCGATTTCTTCGGCCTGCTTCTTCGGCATCTTACGAACCCAGATCGGCGCAAGCGTGCAGTTTTCGAGGATCGTCAGGTGCGGGAAGAGGTTGAAGTGCTGGAACACCATCCCGACCTCGCGGCGCACCTCATCGATCTTCTTGAGATCGTTGGTGAGCTCGATGCCGTCGACGACGATCTTGCCCTTCTGGTGCTCTTCGAGGCGATTGATGCAGCGGATCATCGTCGACTTGCCGGAGCCCGACGGGCCGGCGATGACGATGCGCTCGCCTTTCATAACCTTCAGGTTGATGTCACGAAGGACGTGGAAGTCCCCGTACCACTTGTTCATTCCAGTAATTTCGACTGCGACGTCCGTTGCGGAAACAGTCATTTTGGAAGCAGTGGCTGCGTTTGCCATGCGATCCTCCCCTCATTTTATCGTTTATGGGCCGTGTCGAGCACGCGTTCCATGAAACCTGAATAGCGCGACATACCAAAGCAGAAAAGCCAGAATATGAAGCCAGCGAAAATTAGGCCCGAGATCGGCGTGACCGAGGAGGCCCAGTTGGCGTCGGTAAAGTTGAAGCGAACGATGCCGAGCAGGTCGAACATGCCGATGATCGAAACCAGCGACGTGTCCTTGAAGAGGCCGATGAAGGTGTTGACGATGCCCGGGATGACGAGCTTCAGCGCCTGTGGCAGCACGATGAGGTTCATCTTCTGCCAGAAGCTGAGGCCGAGGGAATCGGCTCCTTCATACTGTCCCTTTGGAATGGCCTGCAGACCGCCGCGCACCACTTCGGCCATGTAGGCCGAGGCAAAGAGCGAAACGCCGATCAGTGCGCGCAGGAACTTGTCGAAGGTGACGCCCTGCGGCAGGAACAGGGGCAGCATGACGCTCGCCATGAACAGGACGGTGATCAGCGGAATGCCGCGCACCAGCTCGATGAAGGCGGTGCAGAGCATCTTGATCACCGGCATGTGCGATCGCCTGCCGAGTGCCAGAAGAATGCCGAGGGGCAGCGACACGGCGATGCCGACGAACGAGAGAATGAGCGTCACCATCAGGCCGCCCCAGAGTGGCGTCTCGACGAATGTCAGTCCAAACCAACCGCCCGGAAGCAGGATCAAGGAGATGAGCGGCAGAACGGCGAAAAGCAGGATGGCGTTGATGCCCTTGTAGGGGACCTTCGGTATCGCCATAGGCACGAGGAAAAGAATGAAGAGGATGCCGACCAGCGTCGGCCTCCAGCGTTCATCGAGCGGGTAGCGGCCGTAGACGAACTGGTCGAGCTTCGCGTTGACGAAGGCCCAGCAAGCGCCGCTCCAGCCTTCCGGCTGCGAGCCGCCCTGTGCAACCGTGGCGCAGACGCCACGGCCTCCGCCGGTCCAGGCGGCATCGAGGAACAGCCACTGGATTGCCGGCGGCAGCAACCACGCGAGCGCGAGCGCGCCGATGATTGTGAGTACGGTATCCTTCGGCGTGGCGAAAAGGTTCTCGCGCAGCCAATGGACGATGCCGCCTTCCGCGACCGGGGGAGCTGAAGCCTCGATCATCGAGGCGCGGACAAAAGTTGCCTGGTGTGTGCTCATCGTCTTATCTCTCCACCAGGGCCATGCGGGCGTTGAACCAGTTCATGAACAGCGACGTCGCCAGGCTGAGGGACAGGTAGACGACGATCCAGATCGTCACGATCTCGATCGACTGACCCGTCTGGTTGAGGATCGTGCCGCCGACGGCCACAAGATCGGCATAACCGATCGCGACGGCGAGCGACGAGTTCTTGGTCAGGTTCAGATATTGGCTCGTGAGCGGCGGAATGATGATCCGGAGCGCCTGCGGGACGACGACGAGGCGAGTCGTCAGACCGGGCCGGATGCCGAGCGCATGCGCAGCTTCCGTCTGCCCCTTGGATACGCCGCGAATACCGGCGCGCACGATCTCGGCGATAAAGGCTGCAGTATAGAACGAGAGCGCCAGGAACAGCGACAGGAATTCCGGCCCAATGACCGACCCGCCGGTGAGGTTGAACTTGCCGGCAATGGGGACGTCGAAGGTGATCGGCGAGCCGGTGGCGAGGAAGGTCAGCAACGGCAGACCGATGATCAGGCCGAGGGACGTCCAAAGAACCGGGAAGCGCTGTCCGGTGGCCTCCTGCTTCTTGCGCGCATAGCGCGCCACCAGGAAGCTGGCGACGATCGCGAGGACAAAGGCAAGAACCGTATACAGCGAACCGTCGCCAAAGATTGGCTTGGGAAAGGCAAGGCCGCGGTTGTTGAGGAACATGTTGAGCGGCAGTGCCGCAGATTCGCGCGGTTGCGGCAGGATCGCCAGGACGCCGCTGTACCAAAAGAAGATGACGAGCAGCGGCGGGATGTTGCGGAAGATCTCAACATAGGCGAGCGACAGCTTGGCGATCAGCCAGTTGTGCGACAGGCGGCCGATGCCGACCGCAAAGCCGATGATGGTGGCGGTGAAAATGCCGCACACAGCAACCAGCAGCGTATTGAGCAGGCCGACGACGAGCGCGCTCTGATAGGTCGAATCGCTGGTATAAGCGATCAGCGACTGTCCGACGTCGAAACCGGCGCGCCCATTCAGGAAGTCGTAACCGGAAGCGATATTCGCCCGTTTGAGGTTCTCGATCGTATTGTCGGCCACCCAATAAACGAACGCCGCGAGAACGACGAGGGTGATGACCTGATAAAAGATTCCGCGGACCTGCGGGTCGTTGATGATCGACCCGGACGGTTTGCTTTTTTCAGGCGTAGTTGTGACGCCAATCGCCATGCAATGCCTCTTTCCCCTTTGTCACCCTTTGGGTGTTTTTATCGTTGGGATGGGGAAGCGGTGACCCGCTTCCCCAGTCTTGGATAGACGCTTAGCGGACCGGCGGGGCGTACTGGATGCCGCCCTTGCTCCACAGGGCGTTGAGGCCGCGCTCGATCTTGAGCGGGCTGCCAGCGCCGATGTTGCGGTCAAAGACTTCGCCGTAGTTGCCGACGGTCTTGATGATGTTCACGGCCCATTCGTTGGTGAGGCCGAGGTCAGTGCCGATCTTGCTGTCAGCTTCGACGCCGAGGAAGCGCTGAACGTCCGGGTTGGCGGACTTCTTCATTTCTTCGACGTTGGCCTGGGTGATGCCGAAATCTTCGGCCTGGATCAGCGCATAGTGCACCCAGGTGACGATATCGAACCACTGGTCGTCACCCTGGCGAACGGCCGGACCGAGCGGCTCCTTCGAGATGATTTCCGGCAGGATCATGTGATCGTCCGGCTTCGACAGCGTCAGGCGCAGGGAATAGAGGCCCGACTGGTCGGTCGTGTAGACGTCGCAACGGCCGGCGTCATAGGCGGCGTTGACCTCTTCGAGCTTCTCGAAGACAACCGGGTTGTATTGCAGGTTGTTCGACTTGAAGTAGTCGGCAAGGTTGAGTTCGGTGGTCGTGCCGGTCTGCACGCAGACGGCCGCGCCCGAAAGCTCGAGGGCCGATTTGACGTTCAGGCTCTTGCGAACCATGAAGCCCTGGCCGTCATAGTAGTTGACCGGGCGGAAATTGAAGCCGAGCGCGGTGTCACGGTTGATCGTCCAGGTGGTGTTACGAGCAAGGACGTCGACTTCGCCCGACTGCAGCGCCGGGAAGCGTTCCTTGGCGGAGGTGGGCGTGTACTTAACCTTGCTGCCATCCGCGAAGATCGCGGCGGCGATTGCCTTGCAGTAGTCGACGTCGAAGCCACTCCAGTTGCCCGAGGCATCCGGTGCGGCGAAGCCGGCAAGACCAGTGTTGACGCCGCACTGGACGAAGCCCTTGGCTTTCACGTCATCAAGAGTAGCGCCAGAAGCCGCCTGTGTGCCAATCCCCATGACAGCAGCGCCAACGAGAGCTGTCAGAATTCTTTTTGCCATTTTTAGAACCTTTTTCTGTTGTCGTTAGTTCCCGTCTGCATCGGCGCGTCTCCTGGCGCGTGCAGCCTCCGCCACCCTCCTGGCGCGAGTGCCGGCTATCTCATGCTCAATTTCCATGGGGGTCAAGAGAGGCCGCCAATTTTCTGGTTTTGCATGTGAAAAACTCGAAACAAGCCAGAAAGTTAGGCAGTTTTCGGCAGAGGCGGGCAGGCGATGGGCGAAAAATCGCCAAATGCCTGTCGGCGGCGGCCAAAACGGCGCTTCGTGATTTTTGCCACTTGACCGCGGTTGTGGCTCGTTCGAAGAGTTTCGCTTTCGAAATTTGAAAGCGGACCTTGCAATGGCAGACAGTGGCAATGTGAACGGTAAGGCGGGAATCAACACCCGGCTGGCCCATAGCGGCAACAATCCCTCCGACTACTTCGGCTTCGTCAATCCACCGGTGGTGCATGCGTCCACCGTGCTGTTCCCGAACGCCAGGACGATGGAGACGCGCGCGCAGAAATACACCTATGGCACGCGCGGAACGCCGACGACAGACGCGCTTTGCGATGCGATCAACGAGCTCGAAGGCTCGGCAGGGACGATTCTCGTGCCCTCGGGGCTTGCAGCCGTCACGGTGCCTTTCCTCGCCTATCTGTCTGCAGGCGACCACGCGCTGATCGTCGATTCGGTCTATTTCCCGACACGCCACTTCTGCGACACGATGCTGAAGCGCCTTGGCGTCACCGTCGAGTACTACGATCCGATGATCGGTGCCGGCATCGAAAGCCTGATCCGAGCGAACACACGTCTGGTCCACACCGAAGCGCCGGGGTCGAACACGTTCGAAATGCAGGACATCCGCGCAATCGCCGATGTCGCGCATCGTCACGGCTGTATCGTAACCATGGACAACACCTGGGCGACGCCTGTCTATTTCAAGCCGCTCGATCACGGCGTCGATGTGTCTATCCATGCGTCCACCAAGTATCCGTCCGGTCATTCGGACGTTCTCTTGGGTACGGTATCGGCGAACGCTACCCACTGGCCGGCCCTGACCGAGGCGATGGTGACGCTCGGCGTCTGCGTTTCGCCGGACGACAGCTACCAGATCCTGCGCGGCCTCCGGACCATGGGCATCCGCCTCGAACGCCACCAGGAAAGCGCGCTGACGCTTGCGAAATGGCTCGAAACGCGCGACGAGGTCGCCCGTGTTCTCCATCCGGCGCTGCCGAGCTTCCCTGGTCACGAACTCTGGAAGCGCGACTTCACCGGTGCAAGCGGCATCTTCTCCTTCGTCTTGAAGGCGGAAAGCCCTGACCGCTTCAAGGCCAAGGCGCATGCTTTCCTCGACGCGCTGAAGCTGTTCGGGCTCGGCTATTCCTGGGGCGGCTTTGAGAGCCTCGCGCTCCACGTCGGGCTCGCAGACCGCAAGGTGGCGCTGGCCCCGACGGAAGGTCCGGTCATCCGTCTGCAGATTGGCCTTGAGGATGTGCCGGACATCCGCCGTGACATCGAAGCGGGATTGGCGGCGGCGAACGCCGTCTGACGAATTGGGGCGCCGCGGCCATCCGTGGCGCCCTTGCCCCCTATCGCGTCGCAGAGCGAGCGCGGCGTGGGGCTATGGATCAGCGGTTGGCAGCGCCGTAGCCGTAGAGCCAATCGAGATCGGCGGCGAGCGCTTCCGGTCCCTTGAGCTTCAGAGCGATGTCGCGGCCGATGCGAAGAGGGCCGCGAGCGTGATAGGCGAAATGATTGAACGCTGCCCGTCGCCGGACACGGGCGATGCGCGGCCGGCGTGCAGTCTCGAACTTTTTCAAGGCCATCGCGACATCGATGCTCGTTGACAGGCAATCGGCCAGTTCGAACGCATCTTCGATGGCCATGGCCGCACCCTGCGCGGCAAAAGGCGTCATCGCATGGGCCGCGTCGCCGATCAGGACGATCTTTCTCCCATCCTGCCAGGCACCGTCGGCGACGGTGCAAAGCGGCCAATAGGTGGGCGCGGTCGCCGTGTCGAGAAGCGAGCGGATGTCGGCGTTCCAGCCGGAGAAGGCATTCAGGCAGTCGTGACGGCGCTCGTCCGAATCCTTGCCGACCCAGACCGCGTCGGTCTCCTTGCCCTCAATGATCGCCACCAGATTGTAGCCTTCGACTTCACGCAAAGGATAGGCGACGAGATGGGCGCGGGGGCCGAGGAAGGCCGTAACCTGGTCGGGCTCGAGAAGGCCTGCTGCGGTATCGCGCGCAATCGTCATGCGCCAGGCGACATTGCCGGAAAAGCGCACGCGGCCGGCGCCGGGTACGCTGTTTCGCAGGCGCGACCAGATACCATCGGCGCCAATGATGATGTCCGGGATGCGCTCCGTCACAGCCGTGATCACCTGCTCGTCAGGAGCGTCGATCGGGCATCCGAGATGGAGCCGGCAGCGAGCTTCCGATTCGACCGCTGCAAGCAGGACTTTCTGAAGGCTTGCGCGGTGCATGACGGCATAGGGCGCCTGCCACCGGCGACGCGCAAAGGCGCCGGCTGACACGCTGGCGAGAGGGCGCAGCGTCTGGCCATCGACGAGCCCAATGCGCTCGGGTTCGCTCCAGTAGCTCTCGAGTTCTGCAAGCAAGCCGAGTTCGATGAGAATGCGGGATGCGTTTGGCGACAATTGCAGGCCGGCGCCGACTTCAGTCAGCGCCGTTGCCCGCTCGATGATATCGACTTCGAAACCCCGCCGGGCGAGGCACAAGGCAGCGGTGAGCCCCCCAATGCCGGCGCCGATGATTGCGACCGGGCGCGACATCGTGGCTTGTCAGGCAGCCTTGTGGGCGAAGAGACAGCCGGGCGGGTTGGTTTCCGTTGCCTTCAGCTTCGGATTATAGCGATAGAGCGTGGAGCAGTAGGAGCAGACCTTCTCGCTGTCGTCGCCCATGTCGATGAAAATGTGCGGGTGATCGTAGGGAACGGACGCGCCGGTGCACATGAATTCCTTGACGCCGATTTCGATTGCCTGATGTCCGCCGTCGTTCTGGAAATGCGGGATGCTGTGGCCGGCCATGTCGTGCTCCGATGAATGCAAGTCTTAAGTTCAAATTTGCCGGCACCATAGTGAGCTTTGCTGCAAAAGTGTAGCGGCAAACACGCCGCAGCTGTGGTTTTTGCCTCGGCGGGGTTTCGCTTGCCATGGCGACGAACTAGGTTGCGCCCGTTCGAGACGCCCGAGGATGATCAAGATGGACCTCACTCCGCCGCCGTATTCCCACTTCAGCCACGAAGGTCTGGAGATCGCCTTTTTCGACGAGGGCGACCCGTCCGGCGCGCCCATCCTGCTCATCCACGGCTTTGCCTCCAGCGCCAACGTCAACTGGGTGTTTCCCGGCTGGCTGAAAACGCTGGGCGATGCGGGCTATCGGGTGATCGCATTCGACAATCGCGGCCATGGCAAGAGCAGCAAACCCTACGATCCCGCCTTGTACCATCCGCAGCAGATGGCGGGTGACGCCGTCGCACTTCTGGGGCATCTCGGTATCGCCGAAGCGCATGTCATGGGCTATTCGATGGGCGCGCGCATCTCGGCCTTCCTCGCGCTTGCCCATCCTGATCGCGTGCGTTCGCTGGTCTTCGGCGGTCTCGGCATCGGCATGGTGAGCGGAGTAGGGGATTGGGACCCGATCGCGGACGCCCTGGTGGCGCCTTCGCTCGACGTCGTGACCCATGCGCGCGGCCGGATGTTCCGCGCCTTTGCCGATCAGACCAAAAGCGACCGGCAGGCCCTTGCTGCCTGCATTTCGACGTCGCGCGATCTGCTGACGCCCGAGGATATGGCGCGTATCGATGTGCCGACCTTGATCGGCGTAGGGACGAAGGACGACATTGCCGGATCGCCTGGGGAATTGGCAGCGCTGATGCCCGATGCGCGTGCGCTTGATATTCCGGGCCGCGACCATATGCTTGCCGTCGGTGATCGGGTTTTCAAGAAGGCCGTGCTCGAATTTCTGGCAGAGGTCGACCACGCCTAACCTCGCGTCGTCGTAAAAAATGCCGCACGTGATTGCGCGTGACGACGTTCCGCGACCGAGGATGGAACCATGGTCGGGCCATTTAAGTCACGCGGGATTTCCCCTATAGTGATCTTTAAGGACGGACAGGAAGGAGAGCGACGATGGTCGCCAAGACCGAACTTCGCCAAGCTGATGCACTAAAGGTGATGGACCCGATCTGGAATAGCCTGCGCGAGGAAGCCCGCGTGGCGGCCGAGCAGGACCCGATGCTTGCAGCCTTCCTTTATTCGACAGTGGTCAACCAGCACTCCCTCGAAGAAAGCGTGATCTATCGCATCTGCGAGAGGCTGGATCATCCCGATCTTCAGGCGAACCTCCTGCGCCAGACCTTTTCGGAAATGCTGGAGGATTGGCCGGAATGGGGCACCATTCTGCGCGTCGATATTCAGGCGGTCTACGATCGCGATCCCGCCTGCACCCGCTTCATCGAGCCGGTGCTCTATTTCAAGGGTTTCCATGCCATTCAGACCCATCGATTGGCGCATTGGCTGTTGAAGCGCGGCCGCAAGGATTTTGCGTTTTATCTGCAGAGCCGTGCATCGAGCGTCTTCCAGACGGACATCAATCCGGCGGCCCGCATCGGCCGCGGCATCTTCCTTGATCATGCCACGGGCCTTGTCGTCGGCGAGACGGCAGTGATCGGCGACAATGTTTCGATCCTGCACGGCGTGACGCTCGGCGGCACCGGCAAGGAAGGCAGCGACCGCCACCCGAAGATCGCCGACGGTGTCCTGATCGGGGCTGGCGCCAAGATCCTCGGCAACATCCATATCGGCCACTGCTCGCGCATTGCTGCCGGATCGGTGGTGTTGAAACCGGTGCCGCCGAAAACGACGGTCGCCGGTGTGCCGGCGAAGGTGGTGGGCGAGGCCGGTTGCTCCGAGCCGTCGCGTCAGATGGACCAGATCCTGAGCAGCTTCGATATCTGAACGGAAGGGAACCGGTGCGTAGCCGCTTTCGAGGGGTTTACACCCGGCGATGCAGCGTGCGAGAAGCGCCGCACAGTTAAACGGCTACGGAGACGTGTTTTGAAGCCCGAAGAAATCCGCAAGCTTGAAGCCTATTTCAAGCGCACCTTCAATCAGCAGATGGTCGTTAAGGCTCGCCCGAAGAAGGACGAGTCCGCTGAAGTCTATCTCGGTGACGAGTTCCTCGGTGTCGTCTTCCGCGATGAGGAAGATGGCGAGCTTTCCTACAACTTCTCCATGGCAATCCTCGACATCGACCTCTAAGTCTGACGAGAGCGTCCGGAAACAATAAACCCCGAAAATCCCCTGAGATTTTCGGGGTTTATTATTTTGGTGAGGATTTATGCATCGCGCTGAGCAATTGCTCGCGCCGCTCATCTTGGTTCTTCATTGCGCCGGAAGAATTTTTTCGCAGTGGCGCATTTTTTCATCAAGTTGTTGCATCTGTTGTGTTTTATTGCGGCGCACACTCGTATTGACTTTTTGTGCAGCGCACATAAACTGAAGCCTCCAGATCAGGCCGTCACTAAGGAGACACCCGATGTTCAACTTCGATGATGCAAACAAGAAGAGCAAGGAAGCCATTGACGTGGCTGTGAAGAGCTATTCCGCTTGGACCAAGGGTCTCCAGGCTATCGCGACCGAAGCCGCCGACTATTCCAAGAAGTCCTTCGAAGAAGGCGTGGCGCATGTTGAAAAGCTGACCAGCGTCAAGAGCGTTGAGGCTGCGTTCGAACTGCAGACCAACTTTGTAAAGTCGAGCTACGAGGGTTTCGTTGCTGAAGCGACGAAGATCACCGAAATGTATGCCGACCTCGCCAAGGATGCGTACAAGCCTTACGAGGCGCCGGTTGCCAAGGCGACCGCAGCAGTCAAGGCCGCTGCCGCAGCAGCCTGATTATAAGGTTCACCCGTTTCTGAAGGCCGGTCGCAGCAATTGCGGCCGGCCTTTTTGCTTTCCGCTTTAGCTGTGCGCAGCCCAAAGAAAGTTGATCAATCTTGCGCGCGCTCGTGCGATTATGATTGCAGTGCGTTGGTTCGGTCTTAAAATCTGAAAACGAACCATTAGATAAAGGGCAAGCAGGCCGCGGCCACGAGCGATGGGTCCGCTGCTGTACAAGGAACTGACAAGAATGATCGCCATGCCGGTCCGGATGCAACAAGGTAGCGATGACGAAGGAAACGGCCCCAATCGCAGCACGTCCGTCATCACGCGTACCAAGCCGAAGACCAAGAAGCCGAGTTTGTATCGCGTTCTGCTTTTGAATGACGACTACACGCCTATGGAATTTGTCATCCACATTCTGGAGCGCTTCTTTCAGAAGAATCCGGAAGAGGCGACCCGCATCATGCTTCACGTCCACAATCATGGCGTGGGAGAATGCGGCGTCTTCACCTATGAGGTCGCCGAAACCAAGGTGACACAGGTGATGGATTTTGCCCGGCAGCACCAGCATCCGTTGCAATGCGTCATGGAAAAGAAATGAGGAACTAACGTGCCAACATTTTCGCCCAGCCTCGAAAAGGCGCTGCATCAGGCACTGACTTTTGCCAACGAGCGCCACCATGAATACGCCACGCTCGAGCATCTGCTTCTGGCATTGATCGACGATGCCGACGCGGCGGCCGTGATGGGGGCCTGCAACGTCAATCTTGAGACGCTGCGCAAGACCGTGACCGATTACGTCGATAACGAGCTTTCGAACCTGGTGACCGGTTACGACGAGGATTCCAAACCGACGGCAGGCTTTCAGCGCGTCATCCAGCGTGCGGTTATTCACGTCCAATCATCCGGTCGCGAGGAAGTGACCGGTGCCAACGTGCTGGTTGCGATTTTTGCCGAGCGCGAGAGCCACGCTGCCTATTTCCTGCAGGAGCAGGAAATGACCCGTTACGACGCGGTCAACTTCATTTCGCACGGCATTGGCAAGCGGCCCGGCAGTTCCGAGTCGCGACCGGTGCGCGGCGCTGACGATCACGAATCCGAGCAGAAGCCCTCGCGCGACAACGAGGAAAACAGCCCCAAGAAGCAGCAGGACGCGCTCACGGCCTATTGCGTCAATCTCAATGAGAAGGCGAAGTCCGGTAAGATCGACCCGCTGATCGGTCGTCACGCCGAGGTGAACCGCACCATTCAGGTGCTCTGCCGCCGTTCGAAGAACAATCCGCTTTACGTCGGCGATCCCGGTGTCGGCAAGACGGCGATTGCCGAAGGGCTCGCCAAGCGCATTGTTGAAAAGAAAGTGCCGGAAGCGCTGCAGGATGCGACCATCTTCTCGCTCGACATGGGCACTCTGCTTGCCGGTACACGCTACCGCGGTGACTTCGAAGAGCGTCTGAAACAGGTGGTGAAGGAGCTCGAGGACTATCCGGGCGCCGTGCTGTTCATCGACGAAATCCATACGGTGATCGGCGCTGGCGCCACGTCGGGTGGCGCCATGGACGCCTCCAATCTGCTGAAACCGGCGCTTTCGTCCGGCGCGATCCGCTGCATCGGTTCGACCACCTACAAGGAGTACCGCCAGTTCTTCGAAAAGGACCGGGCGCTCGTCCGGCGCTTCCAGAAGATCGACGTCAACGAGCCGACGATTGCCGATGCGATCGAGATCATGAAGGGGTTGAAGCCTTATTTCGAGGAATATCACCACCTGAAATATTCGAACGAGGCGATCAAGGCGGCCGTCGAGCTTTCGGCCCGCTACATCAACGACCGCAAGCTGCCTGACAAGGCGATCGACGTGATCGACGAGTCCGGCGCGGCACAGATGCTGCTGCCCGCCGGCAAGCGCCGCAAGCTGATCACCGAGAAGGAGATCGAGGCGACGATCGCGACAATGGCCCGCATCCCGCCGAAGACCGTTTCGAAGGACGACGAGGCAGTGCTTGCCAACCTCGAGAGGGAGCTGCGCTCGGTCGTCTATGGTCAGGACCTGGCAATCGAGGCGCTCGCCTCCTCGATCAAGCTCGCGCGCGCGGGTCTGCGTGAACCGAACAAGCCGATCGGCTGCTATGTCTTCTCCGGTCCGACGGGCGTCGGCAAGACCGAAGTCGCCAAGCAGCTTGCGACTTCGCTCGGCGTCGAGCTGCTGCGCTTCGACATGTCGGAATACATGGAGCGGCACACGGTTTCGCGTCTGCTCGGCGCACCTCCCGGCTATGTCGGTTTCGACCAGGGCGGCCTTTTGACCGATGGCGTCGATCAGCATCCGCATTGCGTGCTGTTGCTCGATGAGATCGAAAAGGCGCATCCGGACCTGTTCAACATCCTGTTGCAGGTCATGGATCACGGCTCGCTGACCGATCACAACGGCAAGAAGATCGACTTCCGCAACGTCATCCTGATCATGACCACCAATGCGGGCGCATCGGAAATGGCCCGGGCCGCGATCGGCTTCGGTTCTTCCAAGCGCACGGGCGAGGACGAAGAGGCGCTGAACCGCCTGTTCACGCCGGAATTCCGCAACCGTCTGGATGCGGTGATCCCGTTCGCTTCGCTGCCGACCCCGGTTATCCACCAGGTGGTGCAGAAGTTCGTCATGCAGCTCGAGACCCAGCTTGCAGAGCGCAACGTCACCTTCGACCTGGCGCCCGACGCGATCGCCTGGCTCGCCGAGAAGGGTTACGACGAGAAGATGGGCGCGCGGCCGCTCGCCCGCGTCATCCAGGAGAACATCAAGAAGCCGCTTGCCGACGAGATCCTGTTCGGCAAGCTCAAGAAGGGCGGCGTCGTCAGGGTGACGATCGGCATGAAGGCCGATGGCACCAAGGGCCTGCTGCTGGATGCGGTTCCGGAAACGACGCCGATCAAGCCGAAGGCGGAAGTGTCCCGCCCGGCGATGAGGACGGCAAAACCGAAGAAGGCCGAGGACAAGGAAGAGGTGGGGGCTGAGCCCGCACCGAAGTCCAAGCCGAAAAAGGCTTCCGCCAAGGCGTCGTCCGTTGGCGAAGCCGGGGCGGGCGACGCGGCTCCGAGAAAGGGCCGCACGGTGCCGAAGGTGCCGCGCAAGAAGTAGCCCCCGCAAGACACGTTCGACGGTGCCGGATGCAAACCATCCGGCACCGTTTTTCTCAAGCGGGACGAGAAAAAGTGCGCGCGGTTTTTCGCCCGCATCCCGCTCTAATGACCTATATTCGCTCACAATGAGCTCGGGACGATTCGATCCGAGATCATTGTGAGCGAAACAATCCGGAATCGCCGATGGATAGGGAAGACGACGAGCAATCCTCGCTCGCCTGGTTCGGGAAGGGCATGTGCGGCATCTTCAGCCTGCCGGCTTTCATCCTGATGCTGTCTTTCGTCGGCTTCTGTTCGCTGACCGCGCAGGCCGGAATTCCGGTGCAACAGGTCGTCTTCATGACCGGCATGGTTTGGGCGCTGCCAGCCAAGGTCATTCTCGTCAGTTCGATGATGAGTGGCGCAGGCCTCGCGGCGGCCTTTCTTGCGGTGTCGCTGTCATCGGTTCGGCTGATGCCGATGGTGGCCGCGCTGGTCCCGGAACTGCGCACTTCGCGCACGCCGACCTGGCTGCTCCTCTTCCTGTCGCATTTCGTCGCGATCACCGCCTGGGTGTTTGCGATGGAGAACGTACCGAAAGTACCGCGCGAGCGGCGTGTCGTTTTCTTTGCGGGCTTCGGCATCACGCTGGTCGCGGCCAACATGATCCTGGTCGCAGTCGTCTATCATTTCGTCGCGGACTTTCCGCCGATCGCCGCCGGTTGCCTCTTCTTCCTGACGCCCGTTTACTTCCTGGCGTCGATCTGGCATTCGGCCCGCCACCCGGTCGTCTATGTTGCACTGCTGTTTGGCCTTGTCGGCGGGCCGCTGTTCTACTGGCTGCTTCCGGAATTCGACATCCTGCTTGCCGGCCTTGTCGGCGGCACGCTTGCCTGGTTCGTTGAACGCCTCTGGCGCCACCGCAAGGAGGTGGGCGCATGACCTGGCAGGACGGTTGGTGGGCCTATGCCTTCATTGCGATTGCCGGCTGGCTGGCAACCGACATCTGGCGCTGGCTCGGAGTTGTCGCCGGCAACAAGCTGCGCGAAGATTCCGAAGCGCTGAACTGGGTGAGGGCGGTCGCAACGGCCCTGGTCGCCGCAGTCATCGCAAAGCTCATCCTCTACCCGACGGGCGTGCTCGAACAATCACCCCTCTGGCTGCGCGTGGGGTCGGTCGCACTGGGCGCTGCCGTCTTCTTCCTCTTCGGGCGAAAGCCGGCTGTCGGCATTGCGACCGCCATTGCGGCGCTGGCACTCGGGCTCTGGTGGCTGGGCTTTTGAGCAAAGCCGAAGCTGGAACGGGCCGGCGCGTTTCGTAAGAGAGCCGGCATGGCGCCGGCTCAATCGGTTCTTGGGCGTGTCGGCTATGGAAGGGAGGCGCGCCTAAAGCGCCTGACGCACCTTTTCCGCATTGGCCGCCAGCACAGCGCCATCTTCCATGGTGCCCGAATGCGGCTTCAGCGGCACGCCGGCGCGCCGCGGAATGACATGGAAATGCAGGTGGAAGACCGATTGCCCCGCCGGCGCCTCATTGAACTGCATGACCGTGACGCCATCGGCGTCGAAGGCTTCCTTGGCAGCAACCGCCAGCTTCTGCACGGTGGCGATCAGGGCCGGCAGCGTCGCAGCATCGGCGTCGAGCAGGTTGCGAGAAGGGGTTTTCGGCAGCACGAGCAGGTGGCCTTCGGCTTGCGGCATGACATCCATGAAGGCGATCGTCGCATCATCCTCGTAAACGCGGTGCGAGGGAATTTCGCCGCGCAGGATCTTGGCGAAGATGTTGTTGTCGTCGTAGCTCATTGGTCTTCCTCGTATATTGGCGTGGGGCCATCAATCGTCTTGCCGCTCACCTTTGCGGAACGGCCCGTGTTCGGCAAGAAATTCGCCGGTTTCCTCCACATCCCTGCGCTCGCGCTGGAGATAGTCGGACACTGCACGGGCAAGCCCCGGATGCGTGATGAAATGCGCCGAGTGCGTGGTTACCGGCATGTAGCCGCGTGCGAGCTTGTGTTCACCTTGCGCGCCAGCCTCGACCCTCTTCAGGCCCTTGGCGATCGCAAAGTCGATCGCCTGGTGATAGCAGACCTCGAAATGCAGGAAGGGGTGATCCTCGATGCAACCCCAGTGCCGACCATAGAGCGCGTCGCCACCGATGAAATTGATCGCGCCGGCAATATAGCGGCCATTGCGTCGTGCCATGACCAACAGGACATCATCGGCCATGCGTTCGCCGATCAGCGAATAGAAAGCGCGGGTCAGATAGGGCCGCCCCCATTTGCGGCCGCCGGTGTCCATGTAGAAGGCGAAGAATTGGTCCCAGACCGCTTCCGTCAGGTCGCGGCCGGTCAGCCAGTCGATCGAGATACCGTTTTCGGTTGCGGCTCTACGCTCTTTCTTGAGCGCCTTGCGTTTTCGCGAGGCAAGGGTCTCGAGGAAATCAGCGTGTGAGCCATAACCTTCATTGGTGAAATGGAACTGCTGGTCGGTGCGGTGCAGGAATCCGGCTTGTTCGAAGGCTGGCATTTCCGCCTCCGGCACGAAGGTCGCATGGGCCGATGAGACGTCGTGCCGGCGCGCAAGCTCCTTGAGGCCGGCGGCAAGCGCATCCTGCACCGGCCTTTCCGCTTCCTCAGGCGCGACCAGCAGCCGCGGCCCTGTGGCTGGTGTGAAGGGAATGGAGCTTTGCAGTTTCGGATAGTAGCGCCCGCCGGCGCGCTCGAAGGCGTCGGCCCAGCCGTGGTCAAAGACATATTCGCCCTGGCTGTGGTTCTTCAGGTAGCAGACGAGGCCGCCGCGCAGTTGGCCGCCGGCGCCCTCCAGCAGCAGGTGCTGGCCGAGCCAGCCGGTCTTTGCCGTTGCCGATCCGGACTCCTCAAGCGCGGAGAGATAGGCGTGCGAGAGGAAGGGATTGTAGACGCTGCCGGAATGTTCCTTCGACGCGCCGGAAAGCGCGTTCCAGCGCGCGGCCGGAATCTCGGCGAAGGATTGCGCTATTCGGATGGTGACAGCGTCTGACATCGCTTTAGGAAACCAGGGCCTCCCGCGGGTCGAAACCCTCGAAGGTCATCTGATCCGCGTGGACGAAAGTATAAGCCTCTGCCTGCCGGTCGCG
The DNA here is from genome assembly GCF_001695835.1 of Ensifer sp. LC11. Classification (GTDB taxonomy): domain Bacteria; phylum Pseudomonadota; class Alphaproteobacteria; order Rhizobiales; family Rhizobiaceae; genus Ensifer. The sequence goes on from NZ_MBSO01000045.1 coordinate 65,622, forward strand.
CACGGTCCAGGTGATGATCGTCTTGCCGAGTGTCCGTTCCTTGGTAATGAACGAGTTCGGCAGGTGGCCGTAGTGGTAGGAGATGAAGTCGAGCCCGAGCTGCATGGCTTCCTCGTGCACGAAGAAGGTCTCCGGATTGGCACCTTCCGCGGTCAGGCCGAGCGGGTAGGGCGCGTCGAGCGCCTTCAGGTCCTTCAGCAGCCAGTGGTCGAAGCTCATCAGCGCGACGTGCCCCTTGTAGCCTTCGAGCGTCTCCAGCACGGCGGCGGCAAAACCCTCGTCGTCACCCTTGCGGCCCTTGAGTTCGATGACCAGCGGCACCTTGCCGGCGACAAGCCGCAGCATCTGCGTCAGCGTCGGCACCTTGTCCTTCGTTCCGCCGATCGCCATCAGGCCGAGCTCGCCGGCGGTGCGCGACCGCACGTCGCCCTTGATGCCGCAGAGCCGCTCGGTGTCGTCGTCATGGAAGACGACCGGGATGCTGTCGGCGGTGTACTGCAGGTCGCACTCGATCGCGAAGCCCGCGTCGACCGCGCGGGAGAAGGCCGAAAGCGTGTTCTCCCACACGTCTCTGTTCATGTCGTGATAGCCGCGATGGGCGATCGGTTGCGCCTTCAGCCAGGAAATATCAGCCATGTCGGACACTCTATCAGGCGATCTCGATGACGGCGTCGATCTCGACGGCGGCATTGAAGGGAAGGGAGGCCATGCCGACCGCTGCGCGCGCGTGCTTGCCGGCCTCACCGAGCACGGTGGCGAGCAGGTTGGACGCGCCGTTGATAACCAGATGCTGCTCAGTGAATTCCGGCGTCGAAGCAACGAAGCCGTTGATCTTCACCAGTCGGCGGATCCGCCCGAGGTCGCCGCCGAGCGCGGATTTGGCCTGTGCGAGGATATTGATGGAGCAGAGCTCGGCTGCACGCTGCGCGCGCGCAACATCGACATCCTTGCCGACAATGCCTGTCACGGCGACCTTGCCGTCCTCCATCGGGAGCTGTCCGGAGATGTAGAGCATAGAGCCGCTGATAACGTAGGGCACATAGTTCGCGACCGGGGTCGCGGCCTGGGGGACAGTGACGCCGAGTTCCTTGAGGCGCGCTTCGATCTCTGCCGACATGGAAAGCTCCATTGTTGTCTTTTGTGTTAAAATCCTGCATTCAGGCCGGATCGCGGCGGGGCGCCGACTTTTTCCTGCAAGCGCCGCCTCGCTTCTGCCGAACGCTTGTTTATAGCATTGCCGGCGAGTCCAACAGGAGGAAACGAATGTTTCGCAAAGGCTTCGGCCTCGTCACTCTGGGCAGCGTTGGTTTCGCCGTCGTGACGGCTACAGGCACCACAACTGCGAGCGCGAATGTCCTTGTACCGCACCGCGCCGTCTATGACTTGGAACTCAAGGACGCCTCCGATCGCTCGGGCATTGCCGGAATGTACGGTCGCATGGTCTACGAATTCAATGGTTCGGCCTGCGAAGGATATACGGTGAGCTTCCGCTTCGTGACCCAGGTTGATACGGGCGAGGAGGTGCGTCTGACCGACCAGCAGACCACGACCTACGAGGACCTGAAAACCGGCAACTTTCGTTTTCTGACCCGTTCGTTCACCGACGAGAAGCTGGACAAGGAAGTGCGCGGCACGGCGCATGAGGAAAAGGCCGGCGTCAAGGTGGAGCTCACCGCGCCAGACAAGCGCGAAGTGGAGCTTGCGGCCAGCCGCTTCCCGACAGCGCATATGATGGAAGTGATCTCGCGGGCGAAAAAAGGGGAGAGCCTTTTTGAGGCGCGCATATTCGACGGCTCCGATTCGGGCGACAAGACGCTGATCACTTCGACCTTCGTCGGCAAGTCGCGCAAGCCCACCGCAGACGAGCCGGATGCCGGCAAGGCGGGCAAGCTGAGCGGCGAAAGCTACTGGCCGGTGACCATATCCTATTTCAACGACGACAAGAGCGGCGACGCGCTGCCGATCTACCGTATGTCGTTCAAGCTTTACGACAATGGCATCACCCGGGACCTGACGATGGACTACGGCGATTTTGTCCTCAGCGGCAAGCTCGCAGACCTCGAAGTCTTCAAATCCGAGGACTGCAAATAGCCAATACCGCCAAAAAGCGGCTTCGGCGTCTTGATTTCTCGGGCAGTTGCCGGTAAGGGGCTGCCCATTCCACACGTGAAGCAAGGGATGTTTCGGGAGAAATCCGGATCGTTCCGCCGGTGGGCAGTCGAAAGACCACGCTCGACGCTTCGCGGAGGTTCAACCGGAAAAGGAGAAAAAGGCATGGCATTGCCTGATTTTAGCATGCGTCAGCTTCTGGAAGCTGGCGTTCACTTCGGCCACCAGACGCACCGCTGGAACCCGAAGATGAAGCCGTACATTTTCGGCGATCGCAACAACGTCCACATCATCGACCTCGCTCAGACCGTGCCGATGCTGTCGCGCGCCCTGCAGATCGTCAGCGATACCGTTGCCAACGGCGGCCGCGTTCTGTTCGTCGGCACCAAGCGCCAGGCTTCGGAAATCATTGCTGACGCTGCCAAGCGTTCGGCCCAGTACTACGTCAACGCTCGCTGGCTCGGCGGCATGATGACCAACTGGAAGACGATTTCGAACTCGATCCAGCGCCTGCGCAAGCTCGACGAAATCCTTTCTTCGGAAGCTTCTGGCTTCACCAAGAAGGAACGCCTGAACCTTGAGCGCGAACGCGAAAAGCTGAACCGTGCTCTCGGCGGTATCCGCGATATGGGCGGCACCCCGGACCTGATGTTCATCATCGACACCAACAAGGAATCGATCGCGATCGACGAAGCCAAGCGCCTCGGCATCCCGGTTGTCGCCGTCATCGACTCGAACTGCGATCCGGACCAGATCGACTACCCGATCCCGGGCAACGACGACGCTTCGCGCGCCATCGCTCTTTACTGCGACCTCATCGCTCGCGCAGCCATCGACGGCATCGCGCGCCAGCAGGGCGCATCGGGCCGTGACCTCGGCGCATCCGCCGAAGCTCCGGTCGAGCCGGCGCTCGACGAGGCCTCCGACGCCTGATCGGGCTCTGGCGGCAGATAAGTTCTGCCGCCCCCAATGAAATGTCGGGACGAGGCCGTTTGTGATGAAAGTCTGAACGGCCTTGTTCTTTTCAGCCAGGGGTGGCGCCGATCCGTCCGGATCCTTGGATCCGGGCAACGACCGCGATGATGCAGTCATCACGGTGTCACATTGAAAAGCCATTCCCTGCCAAACCTCCTGGCATTGCGCCACGCGCGGGCATGCCCCGCCAAACAGACAAAGAGGCAAAAAAGATGACTGTGACTGCAGCAATGGTGAAGGAACTGCGCGAAAAGAGCGGCGCAGGCATGATGGATTGCAAGAAGGCACTTGCTGAAACCAACGGCGACATGGAAGCAGCGATTGACTGGCTGCGCGCCAAGGGTATCGCGAAGGCCGACAAGAAGTCGGGTCGTACGGCTGCCGAAGGCCTCGTCGGCATCGTCAGCGGTGGCGTCAAGGCCGTCGTCGTCGAAATCAACTCCGAGACCGACTTCGTTGCCCGCAACGAAGCTTTCCAGGAACTGGTTCGCGGCGTTGCAAATGTAGCACTGGGCACCGACGGCACCGTTGAAGCCATTGCTGCGGCCAACTATCCGGCAACCGGCAAGTCCGTCGACGAGACGATCAAGGACGCCATTGCCACGATCGGCGAAAACATGACGCTGCGTCGCGCGGCTCTGCTTCAGGTCGAAGACGGCGTTGTTGCGACCTATATCCACAACGCTGCTGGCGACGGCATCGGCAAGCTCGGCGTTCTCGTCGCGCTGAAGTCGGTCGGCGACAAGGAAGTGCTGTACTCGGTCGGCCGTCAGGTTGCCATGCATATCGCTGCGACCAACCCGCTCGCAATCCGCTCCGAAGAAGTCGACGCGGCGGTTGCCGAGCGCGAGCGCAACGTCTTCATCGAACAGTCGCGCGCCTCGGGCAAGCCGGACAACATCATCGAAAAGATGGTGGAAGGCCGCATGCGCAAGTTCTTCGAAGAAGTTGCCCTGCTGTCGCAGGCCTTCGTCATGAACCCGGAAATCACCGTCGCTCAGGCCGTCAAGGACGCTGAAAAGCTTGCTGGCGCGCCGATCGAAGTTACCGGCATGGCTCGCCTGCTGCTCGGCGAAGGCGTTGAGAAGGAAGAGTCCGACTTCGCTGCAGAAGTTGCAGCCGTCGCCAAGGGCTGATTTCTTCACCCATATTGGGAAAACCTTGGGGCATCGCGTGACAACGCGGTGCCCTTCGTGTATCCGGCTTCGTCAATGCGCCGGACCCGCCGGAAAATATTCCGCAGCGGTTGAAACCGGATAGCGCAATGTGTCCTTATGCGCTGTGCGCCCTTGTCGTGCGCACGCGCGCCGATCTATTCAGGAGCGATGATGCCGGCCGAGCCACTCTACAAACGCGTTCTACTCAAAGCCTCCGGCGAAGCCCTGATGGGCAGCCAGGGGTTTGGCATCGATGTGGCGGTTGCAGATCGCATAGCTGCCGACATCGCCGAAGCGCGCGCCATGGGCGTCGAAGTCGGCGTGGTTGTCGGCGGCGGTAACATCTTCCGCGGCGTAGCGGTGGCTTCCAAGGGCGGCGATCGGGTGACCGGCGACCACATGGGCATGCTGGCGACCGTCATCAACGCCTTGGCGCTGGCGACGTCGCTGCGCAAGCTCGACATCGATACGGTCGTCCTGTCGGCAATCGCAATGCCGGAAATCTGCGAGAGCTTTTCCCAGCGCGCGACCCTTTATCACCTGTCGCTTGGCCGCGTCGTGATCTTCGCTGGTGGCACCGGCAACCCCTTCTTCACGACGGACTCGGCTGCCGCCCTGCGCGCAGCGGAAATGGGCGCTCAGGCCATCTTCAAGGGTACCCAGGTCGACGGCATCTATTCCGCCGATCCGAAGAAGGATCCCACCGCAACGCGCTTCGACCGGCTGACACACAGCGAGGTCCTTGAAAAGGGTCTTGCGGTTATGGATGTTGCCGCTGTCGCGCTTGCACGCGAAAATGCCATTCCGATTGTTGTCTTCTCGATTCACGAGAAGGGTGGCTTCGCGGAAATATTGACCGGCGGCGGTCGCGCGACCATCGTCACAGACAACTGAAAAGCTGCAAAGCGGCCCCTGCGGCCGGCGAATGTTAGAACGGGAGTTTTGACCATGAGTGAAGGTGTTGACCTGAAGGAACTGAAGCGTCGCATGGATGGCGCCATTTCCGCATTCAAGAGTGATATCGCGTCGCTTCGTACCGGCCGCGCGTCGGCGAACGTTCTGGATCCGGTGACTGTCGAAGCCTATGGCTCGCGGGTGCCGCTTAACCAGGTCGCCAATATCACCGTTCCCGAGCCGCGCATGTTGTCTGTTTCGGTCTGGGACAAGCAGATGGTTGGCGCCGTCGACCGCGGCATTCGCGAATCGAACCTCGGCCTCAATCCGATCATCGATGGCCAGAACCTGCGCATTCCGCTACCGGAGCTCAACGAGGAGCGCCGCAAGTCGCTGGTCAAAGTGGCACACGACTATGCGGAGAAGGCCAAGGTGGCGGTGCGTCACGTTCGTCGTGACGGCATGGACGACCTGAAAAAAGCCGAAAAGGATGGCGACATCGGTCAGGATATCAGCCGTTCTCAATCCGAGCGCGTGCAAAAGATGACAGACGAAACGATTTCCGAGATCGACCGCTTGCTCGTCGAGAAGGAAAAGGAAATCATGCAGGTCTGATCTGCTCGTGATCTGAGTCTCCTTTCGCGGACACCTTATGCAAAACCTCACCTCCATGACCGTTCCGGAACATGTTGCCATCATCATGGATGGCAACGGGCGTTGGGCGAACGCGCGTGGATTGCCGCGCACGATGGGGCATCGCAAGGGGGTTGAGACCGTTCGCGACGCCGTCAAGACGGCGACCGAACTGGGTATTCGCTATCTCACCCTCTTTGCCTTTTCTTCCGAAAACTGGAGCAGGCCAGCGGCCGAGGTGAGCGACCTCATGGGGCTGCTGAAAACCTTTATCCGGCGGGATCTCGCTGATCTGCACCGCGAGAATGTTCGCATCCGCGTTATCGGCGACCGCTCGAACCTCAGAGGCGATATTCTGCCGCTGCTGGTGGAAGCGGAAGAAACGACCAGCGGAAATACCGGCATCACTCTGGTGATCGCCTTCAACTACGGTGCGCGGGATGAGTTGACGCGAGCCATGCGGCGGCTGGCGACGGAGGTCGCCGAAGGACGGTTGCGGCCGGAAGACATCACCCCTGAACGCATCGCGGCGACACTGGACACTTCAGGCATTCCGGATCCGGACCTGATTATCCGCACCAGCGGCGAAGAGCGTCTCTCCAATTTTCTTTTGTGGCAGGGCGCCTATTCAGAGCTGATTTTCGTCCCCGAACTGTGGCCGGATTTCACGCGCGAGACGTTTCTGGCTGCTCTCCAGAAATACGCCTGCCGGGAGCGCCGCTTTGGCGGTGTGAGCGAGCCCACGCTGGCGGTTGGTTCCTGATGCAAACAGAACTTAAGCTTCGTATCGCTTCGGGAGTGGTGCTCGCGGCGGTCGCTCTGATAGCGACCTGGGTCGGCGGTTTCGCGTTTCAGCTTCTATCGGCCCTCATCGCGCTGCTCGTCTATTATGAGTGGTCGACCATTACGGGTCTCGCGGAGCGGGATTTTCAGGGTAACGCCTTTGGGTGGCTGTCCCTTGCCACGATCGCCGGCCTTATCGTGACCGGCTACATCGGATACAGTCTGCCGGTTCTGGCTTTCTTCGTCGTCGCGGCAATGCTGTGGGTATTTGTGCAGAAGACGAGCTGGTGGTTGCCGGGCGGTGTCGTCTACGCCGGACTGACCGGCATCTCGCTAGCGGCGCTTCGCGGCGCCGACGACCTTGGCCTGATGGCGACGCTGTTCGTCTTCGCCGTCGTCTGGGCGACCGATATCTTCGCCTACTTCACCGGCCGTGCGATTGGTGGTCCCAAGCTTGCGCCGCGCATATCGCCCGGTAAGACATGGTCGGGCGCCATTGGCGGCACAATTTGCGGCATCGTCGCTGGTGTTGCCGTTTTTATGGCTTATTTTTCGCAGCAAGATCTCCGTATCCCGATCATAGCCCTGGTGCTTTCCGTCGCCAGCCAGATCGGAGACTTGTTCGAGTCCTTCATCAAGCGCCGCTTCGGGGTGAAGGATTCCAGCCGTCTCATTCCGGGGCACGGCGGCGTCATGGATCGGGTCGACGGGTTGATTTTCGCATGTGTCGCGGCGTTGATTCTGGTCATGGTCCAGTATTTCGTCAGCGACGGGCGCCAGATCGCCTTCGGATCAGTCCTGTACGGCCCTTGACCCCTGGCCGCAGGTGCTTAAGGAACGTTCATGACATACCTCTTCGATGCCCTTCAGATTCTGACTGGCTACGTCCTCCCCTTCCTGCTGGTGCTGACGCTGCTGGTGTTCGTGCATGAGATGGGGCACTACCTCGTTGGCCGCTGGTCTGGCATCCGTATTCTTGCGTTCTCGATTGGATTCGGGCCAGAACTCGTCGGATGGACCGACAGACATGGAACCCGGTGGAAGCTGTCGGCGATTCCCCTTGGTGGTTACGTCAAGTTCTTCGGCGACGAGGATGCGGCGAGCGTGCCGAATTACGAGCGGCTGGAAGCGCTTGCGCCGGAAGAGCGCAGCCGGACCTTCCTTGGCGCCAAACTGTGGAAGCGGGCCGCGACCGTTGCCGCAGGACCGATTGCGAATTTCATCCTCGCCATTGCCATCTTCGCCGTTCTGTTTTCTGTCTACGGGCGTCAGGTCGCCGACCCGGTGGTCGCCCGCGTGAACGAAAATAGCGCCGCAGCGCAGGCCGGCGTCCTTCCCGGGGACCGCCTGATCTCGATCGACGGCACGCCTGTCGTCACCTTCGATGACGTTCGCCGCTATGTGAGCGTGCGCCCCGAACTGAAAATCACGATCCGAATCGAACGCGACGGCGCGATGCTCGATCTGCCGATGGTGCCCCAGCGAACAGAGCTAACGGATCAGTTCGGCAACAAGATGGAAATCGGCGTCATCGGTATCCTGACCGACCAGGAGGCCGGGAACTTCCGCACGGTCACCTATGGTCCGATCGAGGCCGTGGGGCAGGGCGTCTTGCAAAGCTGGCACGTCGTCACGGGCACTTTTGACTATCTCGCCAATGTGATCACCGGACGGATGAAGGCGGACCAGATCGGAGGGCCGATCCGCGTCGCCAAGGTTTCAGGGCAGATGGCAACGCTCGGAATTCCGTTTGTGCTGAATATCGCTGCGATCCTGTCAGTTTCCATAGGATTGCTTAACCTCATGCCCGTTCCGGTGCTTGATGGCGGCCACTTGATGTTCTATGCGGTTGAGGCCTTGCGCGGAAGGCCGGTGGGCCCGGCCGCGCAGGATGTCGCCTACCGAATCGGCTTTGCCATGGTGCTGATGCTCATGGTTTTTGCCACCTGGAACGACATTTCGATGTTCTTCGGCTAGCGTTCGGCCGAGGAAACGGCGAGGGGGAATTCGACGGATACTGTGAACGATTGGTTTTCAACGGCCTGCGCGGCAAGGTTTTGTTTACGATAAATCGAGGCTGTAGTGGCCGTTAAGCCACGGTTCGAATTGAAGTAAACAGAAATTAACGAGCTGGCTTGCTTGTATGGGAAAAGCGGTTAAAACGGCAACCGTGACCGGAGTCGGCACGAAACTGCCGCGCGACGTTTGGAAAAGGTAAGATTTGAACATGAAAGCTGGTTCAAGGTTTTTGAACGCGGTGTCGGCGGCTGCGCTGTCAACAAGCATTGTTGTTTCCGGCGCTGGTGTTGGGTTGCTCGCAGGCGCGTCCGTTGCAGAAGCTGCGGTCATCAATCGTGTCGAAGTGCGCGGCGCTACACGCGTCAGCGCTGAGACGGTTCGTGCGAACATCACCATCGCTCCCGGCAAGTCCTTCAGCAGTGCGGACATCGACGCTTCGGTGAAGCGCCTGTATGCCACCGGCTACTTCTCCGACGTCAGCATCAACGTTTCCGGTGGTACGCTGGTCGTCAGCGTGAGCGAGAATCAGCTGGTCAATCAGGTCGTCTTCAACGGCAACCGCAAGATCAAGGACGACAAGCTGCAGGGCGCGGTGCGCACGCAGCCGCTTGGTCCTTACAGCGAAGCGACGGTCGAAACGGACATTCAGTCGATCAAGGATGCCTATGCCGCCATCGGTCGTGGCGATGTCACGGTGACGACGCAGGTCGTTCCGGTCGCCGAAGGTCGCGTCAACCTTGCTTTCGTGATCAACGAAGGCGAGCGCACCAAGATTTCCCAGATCAATTTCGTCGGCAACGAAGCCTATAGCGACGGCCGTCTGCAGTCCATCATTGCGACGAAGGAATCGGGCATCTTCTCCTTCATTACGCGCAAGGACGTCTACAATCCCGACAAGCTGCGCGGCGACGAAGAGCTGCTGCGTCAGTTCTACTACAACCGCGGCTATGCCGACTTCCAGGTTGTTTCGTCGGAAGCAAGCCTCAATGAGGCGACCAACGAATACACGGTGACGATCACCGTTGAAGAAGGTCCGCGCTACGACTTTGGTGCCGTTAACGTCGAATCGACTGTTGAAGGTGTCAATGCTGAAGAACTCAAGGGCGTTATCCAGAGCCGCCAGGGCTCGGTCTATAAGGCCAAGGACGTTCAGGACACGATGAGCGAGATTTCGAAGCGCGTCGCTTCGGCCGGTTACCCGTTTGCTCGCGTGACACCGCGCGGCAGCCGCGATCTCGCCAATCACACGATTGCTGTCGACTACCTCGTCGATCAGGGCGAGCGCGCCTACGTCGAGCGCATTGAAATCCGCGGCAACACCCGCACGCGCGATTACGTCATCCGTCGCGAGTTCGATATGGGTGAAGGCGATGCCTTCAACCAGGAAATGGTTGCGCGCGCCAAGCGTCGTCTCGAGGCCCTCGGCTATTTCGCGAGCGTCAACATCTCGACCGCACCGGGCAGTGCTGCTGACCGCGTCGTCGTGATTGTTGATGTGCAGGACCAGTCGACCGGGTCGTTCGGTATCGGTGCTGGCTACTCTGCCGGCAGCGGCGGCGGTTTCCTCGTCGAAGCATCGATCGAAGAAAAGAACTTCCTCGGTCGCGGCCAGTACATTCGTGTCGCCGCCGGTCGCGGTGATGAAAGCCGTACCTATAATGTGTCGTTCACCGAGCCGTATTTCCTTGGCTATCGTCTGGCCGCCGGCTTTGACGTCTTCAAGAACGAAAACGACTTCGACGACGACAACTATAGCTATGAAGATCAGGGCTTCAGCCTGCGCGTGACGGCGCCGATCACCGAAAATCTGTCGACGACGCTGCGCTACAACTTCACGCAGTTCGATTATAAGAGCGGCAATGTGGCGGCGCTGTCGTCGCCCTACCAGCGCGCAGTTTTGGGAGGCGATTGGCTCCGTTCGTCGGTATCGCAGTCGATCACCTATAACACGCTTGACGATGCGCAGCTGCCGCACGAAGGTATTCTGGCGACCTTTACGCACGAGTTTGCAGGCCTTGGCGGCGACTCTGACTTCTACAAGATGACCGGTAAGGCCAAGTGGTACTACACCGTCAACGATGAAGCAGATATCATCGCTTCGCTTAGCGGTAGCGCCGGCCATATCTTCGAAACCGGCAGCGATCTGCAGGTCTTTGACCAGTTCCAGCTCGGCACCAACGATATTCGTGGCTTCGAACGCAACGGTATCGGTCCGCGCGACCAGGCGTCGGGCGATGCGCTTGGCGGCACGACCTACTTCACGGCTTCGGCCGAAGCGACGTTCCCGCTTCCGGGCATTCCGCGTGACAGCGGCTTCCGTGGTGCGGTCTTTGCCGATGCCGGCACGCTGTACAGCAACAAGGTCACGATGGCTCCGGGTGAAACCGTACAGGGCAACGACGCTTCGCTGCGTGCCTCGGTTGGTATCGGTCTGATCTGGGCTTCGCCGTTCGGTCCGCTGCGTGTCGACTATGCGTGGCCGGTTGCCAAGGAAGATTTCGACCGGGTTCAGAACCTGAAGTTCGGTATTTCCTCGTCGTTCTGATAAAAAGCAGTCCAGAACTGCCAGAAAAGATCGTTCTGGAGTGTCCATGGAACAGAACTGGTTTTTTCCGCCCCATGATGGGATTCGCCTGGGTGACCTGGCGGATCGCATTGGGGCGGAATTGGTGGATGCCGCGGTCGCAGACCGCGCCGTCCTTTCGGTAGCACCGGTCTACCGGGCAAAGCCCGGTGACGTCTGCTATATGTTGTCTCGCAAGAGCCGTGCTGAACTCGAAACGTGTCAGGCGTCGGCGATCATTTGCGACAAGACGATATCTCCTCTTGTGCCTTCTCACATCCCCGTGCTTTTGACAGCGCGTCCGCATACGGCCTTTGCTCTTGCTGGAACGTTGCTGCACGAGATTGCGATGCGTCCCGCGCGCAATACGAGCCTCAAGGGCATCGCGCCGGGCGCGTTCGTGGATCCGACCGCACGGCTTGAGGACGATGTTGAGGTCGAGCCGACGGCTGTTGTCGGCGCCGGAGCGGAAATCGGCCGCGGTACACGTATCGCAGCCGGCGCTGTCATCGGGCCAGGCGTACGCATCGGTCGTGACTGCACGATCGCAGCCGGTGCGAGCATCCTTTGTGCTCTGGTCGGCAACAGCGTGATCATTCATCCCGGCGCCCGTATCGGGCAGGACGGCTTTGGCTATGCGCCGGGCCCGAAAGGCGGAATGATCAAGATCGTTCAGGTCGGACGCGTGATCATTCAGGATCACGTGGAGATCGGTGCCAATACGACCATCGATCGCGGCACGATGGACGACACGGTGATCGGCGAGGGTACCAAGATCGACAATCTCGTCCAGATCGGTCACAACGTACGCATTGGCCGCTATTGCGGCATCGTCAGCCAGGTCGGCATTGCCGGCAGCACCAAGATCGGTGACGGCGTGATGATTGGCGGCGGCAGCGGCGTGAATGGTCACATTACGATCGGCGATGGCGTGCAGATCGCAGCCATGAGCGGCGTAGCGGCCGATGTTCCCGCCGGCGAGCGGTATGGTGGTATTCCAGCGCGCCCGATGCGCGATTTCCTGCGCGACGTTGCGGAAATGGCCATGCGGGCAGGCGACAGACAGAAAAAGAAGAAGGGCGGCACGAATGAGTGAAGCAGCAACGGTTCTCGGTACGGCAGATATTCAGGAAATCCTGAAGCTGCTTCCGCATCGTTATCCATTTCTGCTCGTTGATCGCATCATCGAGATCGACGGCGACAATTCGGCGATCGGCATCAAAAACGTCTCGGCGAACGAACCGCATTTCACCGGTCACTTTCCCGAACAGCCGATCATGCCTGGCGTTCTGCTTGTCGAGGGCATGGCGCAGACGGCCGGCGCGATCTGTGCCCGCAAGGTCGGGACCGGGACGAACCTGGTCTATTTCATGACCATCGACAATGCGCGTTTTCGCAAGCCGGTCGTTCCGGGCGATCGCGTCGAATTCCATGTCGTGAAGCAGAAGCAGCGCGGCAATATCTGGAAATTTCACTGTGACGCAAAAGTTGACGGGCAACTTGTCGCAGAAGCTGATATCGGCGCGATGATCGTCAGCAAGGAAGACGCCTGAACATGATTGCAGCATCAGCGAAGATCCACCCGTCCTCGATTGTCGAGAGCGGGGCTGTGATCGGCGAGAACGTCAAGATCGGCCCGTTCTGCTACATCGGGCCGAAGGTCGTTCTGGGTGACGATATCGAGCTCCTGAGCCATGTCGTGGTGACCGGCCGCACGAGCGTCGGCAAGGGAACGAAGATTTTTCCGAATGCGGTAATCGGCGGCGATTCGCAAAGCGTGCATCACAGCGCTGTCGATACCGAGCTGCTCATCGGTACCAATTGCACGATCCGCGAAGGCGTGACGATGAACACGGGGACCGTCGAACACGGTGGTCAGACTGTCGTCGGCGACAACAACCTCTTTCTCGCCAATTCGCACGTGGCACATGATTGCCGGCTCGGCAACAACATCATCCTGTCGAACAATGTGATGCTGGCGGGCCATGTAACGGTCGAAGACCGCGTCATTCTCGGCGGCGGCTGTGCCGTTCATCAGTTTACACGTGTGGGCCGCCAGGCCTTTGTCGGCGGCCTGTCCGCGGTCAGCTATGACGTCATTCCCTACGGCATGCTCAACGGCAATCCTGGGCTTCTGAGCGGCCTGAACGTCGTCGGCATGACGCGGGCCGGCATTGATCGCGCCACCATCCATGTGGTTCGCCGCGCCTACAAGCAGATTTTCGAAGGTCCTGAATCGATCCGGGCCAATGCTGCGGCCATCCGTGAAGACTACGCGGATTGCGCACCGGTCGTGGAAATTCTCGACTTCATTACTGCCGAGAGCGACCGGGCACTGTCGTCGCCATCGCGTGGCAAGGCCTGAGCGTGATGTCTTCTGCTGCGAGCCGCGCGGCGACCGGCGGCCGGCTCGCAATCATCGCTGGCGGTGGTGCGCTTCCCCATCACGTTGCCGAAGCCGTCAGAGCGCGGGGCGAAAACCCCTTCATCATTGCTCTGTCGCGCGAAGCTGAGGAAGCCGACTGGGTTGACTTCGATCACTCGGTGCTGGCGATCGGCGATTTCGCCAACATCAGCCGGACGTTCCAGGACGAGGGGATCGACCGTGTCGTCCTGTCCGGCTGGGTCCGCCGCCGGCCCGAATGGCGCGACATCCGCCCGACGCTCAGGACACTTGCAAAAATACCCTCTGTGCTGAAGACGCTGGTGTCCGGCGGCGACGATGCGGTTCTGCGCATGGCCATGCAGCTGATCGAAGCGAGCGGCGCACATGTGATCGGTGTCCACGAGGTGGTTCCCAATCTTTTGGCAGAGCTAGGGCCGATCGGCGCGGTGACGCCCGATGGTGACGACCGTCGTGACATTGAGGTCGGCATTGCCGCTGCCAACGCGCTCGGCACGCTGGATGTGGGGCAGGGCGCCGTGGCGGTTGGAGGGCGTGTTGTCGCCCTGGAGGGCGCCGAGGGAACGGACGCGATGCTGGAACGGGTCGCCGCTCTGAAGGCGGAGGGACGCGTTTCTTCCCGCCGGCGCGGTGTTCTCGTCAAACTTTGCAAACCCGGACAGGATCTGCGCGCCGACCTACCGTCGATTGGGCCGTCCACCGTTGCGCTTGCCGAAAAGGCCGGGCTCGCCGGCATTGCCATCGAGGCGGGTCGCGCTCTGGTGCTGGAGCGCGCTGAAGCAATCGAGATCGCCAACCGCGCAGGGTTGTTTGTCGCCGGGGTGGAGCGCTCGTCCAAGGGAACGGGACAATGAGCGGTTCTGGTTTTAAGCTTGCCGTCATCGCCGGCGAGGTCTCCGGAGATCTTCTGGGCGCCGACCTCGTTCGGGCGCTTCGCACGCAAAGCACGTCGGCCATCGAACTCGTCGGTGTCGGCGGAGAGGCGCTGGAGGCCGAGGGCCTTCGCTCGCTCTTCGATTATTCCGAACTGTCCATCATGGGTTTTACGCAGGTTTTGGCGCGTTTGCCGAAGCTGATCATGCGAATACGCCAGACGGCGAACGCGATCATAGCGGCCCGGCCCGATGCATTGCTGATCATCGATAGTCCCGATTTCACCCATCGGGTCGCGCGAAAGGTCCGCGCGGCGCTGCCGGATCTGCCTGTTATCAACTATGTCTGCCCGAGCGTCTGGGCATGGAAGCCGGAGCGGGCACCCCGCATGCGCGGCTATGTCGATCACGTGCTCGCGGTTTTGCCCTTCGAACCTCAGGCGATGGACCGGCTACAAGGTCCTCCGACGACCTATGTTGGCCACCGGCTTGCAAGCGACGCGCATGTGCTCGCGGTCCGCGCAAGCCGCCAGCAGCGCCTCGCCGGTGCAAGCGACGGCCGCGTCTCGACGTGCCTTCTCCTGCCGGGTTCGCGCTCGAGCGAGGTGGGCCGGCTTCTGCCGATATTCGGGGCGATGGTCGAGGAGCTCGCCGGTCGCCATCCGGGCATTCGCTTCCTGCTTCCGACCGTCGCGCGCCAGGAGAAGCTGGTGCGGGAAATTACGGCGTCCTGGCCGATCCAGCCGGAGATTACCGTCGGCGCCGCGGAGAAATGGGCCGCCTTTGATCGCGCTGATGCGGCAATTGCTGCCTCTGGCACGGTTATTCTGGAATTGGCTCTGGCCGGTGTGCCTGTCGTTTCGACCTATGCCCCTGATTTCCTGGTCAAGTTGTTGCACAAGCGAATTCGCATCTGGAGCGGCGCATTGCCAAACCTGATCGCGGACTTTCCGATCGTGCCTGAGTATTTCAATGAGGCGATCCGTCCCGGCGCACTGACGCGTTGGGTGGAGCGGCTCTCCGGCGCGACGGCACAACGGGCCTCAATGCTCGATGGCTACGCACAGGTGCAGCAACGTATGTCGACAAACAGGCCCCCCGGCGAGATGGCGGCTGAAATCGTTCTTGGCTATCTCGAAAAGAAAAAGGCATAGGCCCCGTCACCAGGGCTTTCTTCCGTATTTGATGTTGCCGACATGCGCGCGGAGGTTCCGCTCGGCGCAAATTCAATCGTTTGCCAAAAAGCCATGGTGCCCACCGCATGCCAGTGACAGCCGAGGCGGGACACCATAGCCGTCGTTCCCAGCGGCCATAAGAAAAGCCCGGTCATTTCTGACCGGGCTCTTGTTTTCGTTGGTTCCGATCAGCGCTTGGAGACCGGCACGTAGTCGCGCTGCGGAGCGCCGACATAGAGCTGGCGCGGGCGGCCGATACGCTGTTCCGGATCTTCGATCATCTCGTTCCACTGCGCGATCCAGCCGACGGTCCGCGCGAGCGCGAACAGCACCGTGAACATGGTGGTGGGGAAGCCGAGCGCCTTCAGCGTGATGCCGGAGTAGAAGTCGATGTTCGGATAGAGCTTCTTCTCGATGAAGTACTCGTCCGTCAGCGCGATACGCTCGAGTTCCATGGCGACTTCAAGCAGCGGATCGTCCTTGTGGCCGAGTTCCGCGAGCACTTCATGCGTGGTCTTCTGCATGATCTTGGCGCGCGGGTCGTAGTTCTTGTAGACGCGGTGACCGAAGCCCATCAGGCGGAACGGATCGTTCTTGTCCTTGGCGCGGGCAATGAACTCCGGAATGCGGTCAGCCGTACCGATTTCGGCGAGCATGTTGAGCGCCGCTTCGTTGGCGCCGCCGTGAGCCGGACCCCAGAGGCAGGCGATACCAGCCGCAATGCAGGCGAACGGGTTTGCGCCCGACGAACCAGCAAGGCGAACCGTCGAGGTCGAGGCGTTCTGCTCGTGGTCCGCATGCAGGATGAAGATGCGGTCCATGGCGCGCGACAGCACCGGGTTGACGACGTACTCTTCGCACGGAACGGCAAAGCACATGCGCAGGAAGTTCGAGGCGTAGTCGAGATCGTTCTTCGGGTAAACGAAGGGCTGGCCAATGTGGTACTTGTAGGCCATCGCTGCGATCGTCGGCATCTTGGCGATCATGCGCAACGAAGCGACCATGCGCTGGTGCGGATCGGTGATGTCGGTCGAGTCGTGATAGAACGCCGAAAGCGCGCCGACGCAGCCGCACATGACCGCCATCGGGTGTGCGTCGCGGCGGAAGCCGGTGAAGAAGCGCGACATCTGCTCATGCACCATGGTGTGATGCGTGACGCGGTAATCGAAGTCGGCCTTCTGTGCCTTGGTCGGAAGTTCGCCGTAGAGCAGCAGGTAGCAGACTTCCAGGAAGTCGCCATGTTCGGCGAGCTGCTCGATCGGGTAGCCGCGGTGTAGCAGCACGCCTTCGTCGCCGTCGATATAGGTGATCTTGGATTCGCACGACGCCGTGGACGTGAAGCCCGGGTCGTAGGTGAACATTTTCGTCTGCTTGTAGAGCGAGCCGATGTCGACAACGTCAGGGCCGATGGACCCCGATCGCACCGGAAGATCCGCCGACTTTCCATCGAGTGTTACAACCGCGGTTTTATCAGTCATCGGACCCTCCGTCTTATGGCAACGTGGCACAGAGACGTGCCACGAAAATGAACGTTGCGAATTTGCTATATGATTTATTTTCGACTGCCAAGCTGTACGAAAGGCAAATTGTGCGATGCGAAAATGTGCATACGGCGACGCAACAATGGCATGTTACGGCAATAAGTCCAAACAGATCAATAAGCTCGTCGAGCGATGATGCGGTACCATTCTATATAGGTTTGCCGCTTTTTTCGGCAGATAGCGTTCCGGTTGCGGTTGCGTAAGGTTGGTTGCATGATCGATCGCAGATTTGCTGAGTAAAAATGCGGGTGCAATGAGCGAGACCGAAATGGGGCAGGCGTCTCACGGCGTGGAACGCGGCAGCTTCATGCCGGGTGGTTCCGTTGCTGTCGATGCGACGACCGCCTTGCCTGCAAACGCATCGCGCCCCGCGTTTGCAGCGCGGTTGCGACGCGCAACGCGAGGCCTGGCAATCCGCCGACGGCTGCCGGTGCTCATGGTTTCGCTCCGCGCAGCAGTCGAGGAGGAGCGGGCATTCGGCCACGGTTTCGTGCTTGTGCCGGTGCTTCTGACCTTCGGTGTGCTCGCGTGGCTGGCCCTGCCGTTTGATGCCGGAATCACCAAACTTGCACTGCTGCTTTGCATTTTTGGAATGGCAGCGGTGGCGTGCAGGGGAAAGCTCGCTCTTCTGAGGGCGCCGCTGATCGCGATGACGCTGCTTACAGCCGGCATGCTGCTGATGGCGATCGAGACGGCGCGGGTCGATACGATCGTGCTTGATGCGCCGGTGACGACAAATGTGCGCGGCGCGGTGCTTTCCCGCGAACAGGACGATCGTGGCCGATGGCGCTACGGGATTGAAGTCCAGCAAACGAGCAGGCCGCACCTGCGTCGCCAGCCGTTGAAGGTAACGCTGGTGACGCGGGGTTCCGGGGACCCGTTCCCCGTCGGTGCGCTGATCGAGGGCAGGGCGCGGCTGTCTCCGCCCTCCGGACCGGCGCTGCCCGGCCTTAACGATTTTGCCTTCGACAGCTATTTCAAAGGCATCGGCGCCGTCGGATTCTTCTATGGCGCGCCCAAGCGATATGAAGACGCCGCGACTGAGGGGCGCGGTGCCACGACTTCAATCCGCTCCGCGGTCGCAGCCAAGATAGCTGCCATGCGTGAGACCGTCGGCGAGAGGATCCGCGCGGCGATCGGCGGCGATACGGGTGCGCTTGCCGCCGCGCTGGTGACCGCCGAGGAGCGGGCAATCAGCCGGGAAACGGTCGAGGTGTTGCGGCAGGCTGGGCTTGCGCATGTGCTGGCGATCTCCGGCCTCAACATGGCGCTTGCCGCCGGTACCTTCCTCATCGGCGCCCGCACGATGCTCAGCATGATTCCGGGCCTCGCCCCCCGTTTGCCGATCAAGAAGATCGCCGCGGCCGGCGCGCTGCTGATGGTCTGCCTCTATATTCTTATCTCCGGTGGCGCGGTATCGGCGCTGCGCGCCTGGATCATGATTTCCATCATGCTCGTGGCGGTGTTCTTCGACCGCATGTCGATCAGCCTACGCAACGTAGCGCTCGCAGCTCTCGTCATTGTGGCCTTCACGCCGTCGGCTGTGGCGGGGCCGGGATTCCAGATGTCATTCGCCGCGACTTTGGCGCTCGTTGCCGGCTATGCGCGCTGGCGCGAACGGCGTGCGGGCGACACTGACGTCGGAGGAGGGCGTACGAAAGGGCGCCTCGTTGCCGGCGTGGCAATGGGGGTATTCGTCACCTCACTCATCGGCGGCCTGGCGACGGCTGTCTATTCGATCGCCTATTTTCACAGGTTGCCGGCCTATGGCCTGCTCGCCAACATTCTCACCATGCCGCTGATCAGCGTTGTGGTCATGCCGTTCGGCTTGTTCGCCATGCTCTTGATGCCATTCGGGCTCGAGCATTATCCCTTGGTCGCGATGGCGTGGGGCCTGGACCGGATGCTCGACGTTGCTCGCTTCGTAACGTCGTTCGACGGAGAGGTTGTGACCGGCCGTATTGGGCACCTCGGCTTTGTGCTGATCGCCGCTGGCGGCGTCCTTCTTTGCGTGTTGCGCACCTGGCTTGCATTGTCGGGCGCAGTGCTGGTCGTGGCCGGACTTGTCAGCCTGGCGTTTGGGGATGGTCGCCAGCCGGATATCGTGATCGCTGAGGATGGCCGGCTCGTCGGGGTGGTTACGAACGGGACAATAGCAACGAACCGGTCGCGTCCGTCGGACTTCGTGTTTTCGCAATGGCAACGGGCTCTCGCGGCGAAAAAGCACCTGCCGCCGGTGATGTTGACCTCCGCAAATCCAGGCCTTTATCCGGCTGGGGACGTGCCAGTGAAGAGCATGCCGCCGCTCGATCGGGAACAGGCGGCTGCCGTTCGGGCGGAGTTGTCGACGGCGATCGAGGAAAATGCGGTGGGCGCCTTCGCTTGCCGGGAAAAGCAATGGTGCGCGGCGCGCACCGGCATTGGCTGGACCATCATCACGCTAGAGAACCCTCGTCTCTTTCAGGCCCTGTGCGACCAGGCAGACCTGGTTGTGATTGCCGCTCGGGTCGACATCGATTTGTGCCCGGCCAACCGCGCCCGCATCATCGATGCGCAGACGCTTCGCCGCACCGGTGCAGTTGAAATTCGGGCGCAACCGATGGAAGCGCAAGGCCCGCCCGCCATGCAGTTTCGTCCGGCGTTCACCGCGCTTGACCGCCCGTGGGAACGTCATCGCGCCTATGATTGGCGCAGCGGCGCTTTCATCGCCGATCCGCCAGCTTTTTGAGGCGGCGCCGGTCCGTTGCCCCGACAATGGAAGGTTGCGAAATTATTCTTGATTGATAAACTCCACAAATCCTTGTCATTCCGTTTCCCTTTGCGTAAAGAGCCGAAAAGCGTGCGAGGGAAGTGGCAGACGATGGCGACCCTTCGCTCTGAAATGACGAAACGGACCAGTACGTGAGGAACAAGATGCCGAAACGAGCCCGATCGACGATCAACTTGCTGGCAGGCGCGATTTTGGTCCTGTCATCGGCGGCATCGCCCACTGCAGCGCTCGCTCAGGCGACGACGCCCGTCGCTGGCGGCGCGCAGAGCAGCCAAGCACAGCCGTCGACACCGGTGGTCCAGGGGCAGGGCGTGGCAAGCAATGTGCCGGCGATCGAGCCAACGGCGCGGGTACAGCCGACGCCGCAGCCCGCTCCGGCCGAAGGTGCCCCAGTTGCGGTTGAAAGCGCCCCGGCCACGGGTGAAGGCGCTCCTGTGATGACTGAAATGGCACCGGCAACGGCCGATAACGCAACGGCCGCGGCCGAGGGTGCCGCCAACCCGGTGCTGCCACACGATCTCTCGCCGATCGGCATGTTCATGGCCGCCGACCTGGTGGTGAAGAGCGTGATGGTCGGCCTTGCGCTCGCCTCCGTCGCCACCTGGGCGATCTTCCTGGTTAAGTTTCTGGAGCTCGTGGGCGCGAAGGCGCGCCTCACGCGTGCGGTCCGCCTTCTTTCGGCGGCCAATGGCCTGGCAGATGTCAAGCCGGCCTTCGACGGGAAGTCGGGCCCGGCTTCCGAAATGGTGGCCGCGGCGATCGACGAAATGGCACGCTCGGAAGCGGTCATCGACCATGCCCCCGCAGGCGGCCTGAAGGAGCGCGTTTCATCGCTTCTGACCCGCATCGAGGTTCGCGCCGGCAAGCGCATGACGAGCGGCACCGGCATTCTCGCCTCGATTGGTTCGGTCGGCCCGTTCGTCGGCCTGTTCGGTACGGTTTGGGGGATCATGAATTCCTTCATCGGTATCAGCAAGGCGCAGACGACGAACCTGGCGATCGTGGCGCCCGGTATCGCCGAGGCGCTGCTGGCGACGGCCATCGGTCTCGTTGCGGCGATCCCAGCTGTAGTGATCTACAACTACTTCGCCCGCGCTGTCGGTGGCTACAAGGTGATCCTCGCTGATGCGGCAGCAGCCGTGGAGCGGCTCGTTAGCCGTGACCTCGACCACCGCCTGGTGCGCAAGGCGCAGCCTCGCCGTCAGGATGGCTTCGGTCATGCGGAGACAACCATCGCAAGGATCGGGTGACCCATGGCCGGAAGAGTAAGCGACGGCGGCGGTGATCTGGACGAAAACAGCGAGATCAACGTCACGCCCTTCATCGATGTCATGCTGGTGCTCCTGATCATCTTCATGGTCGCCGCACCGCTTGCAACCGTGGACATGAAGGTCGACCTGCCACAATCGGCCGCCAAGCCCGCGCCGCGTGACGACAAGCCCGTCTTCGTCACGTTGAAGGCCGATCTGGCGCTTGCGATCGGCAATGAGGAAACGGCGCGGGAGAGCTTTGCTGACGAATTGAAGCGCCTGACAGAAGGCAACACCGAAACGCGTGTTCTGCTGCGGGCGGACAAGGCCGTCGATTACGGTGAGCTGATGACGGTGATGAACCTCATTCAGAACGCCGGCTACACCAAGATCGCCCTTGTCGGGCTGGAAGGTGCGCCGGGCCGCTGACACGGTCCCCGCAGTCGCGCCGATGCCCGCGTGACTGTTCTGCCGTAACGCAATTCCCTCCCGTTTTTCCAGCGCAATTTGCCGCTGTCGCTTGAAACCAGCGGGGCGCCGATTTATGAGCTTACCTCAAAGGCTTTCCGATGAGAGCCAGAAGACGATCGTGCGCGCTTGTCCGTGAGGCCGGCGCCGCGCCTATCCGGACACGAGGGCACTACCATGAATTTCGAAGCAGCGCGCACCAAGATGGTGGACAATCAGATCCGGACGACGGATGTCACGTCCCATTCGATCCTGTCTGCATTCCTCACCGTGCCGCGCGAAGAATTTGTGCCCGCCAAGATGCGGGAACTCGCCTATATCGATACCGACATCGCGCTCGACGCCGCCAATGGCGGAGTGCCGCGTTTCGTGATGGAGCCGTCGCCGCTCGCCAAGCTTCTCCAGCTTGCCGAAATCACCAAGTCCGATGTGGTGCTGGAGATTGGTTGCGGCACGGGCTACGCATCCGCGTTGCTGTCGCAGGTCGCCGGTTCGGTTGTTGCCCTCGAAAGTGATCAGGGGCTTGCAGCCACTGCAACAGAGACACTGGCCCGTCTCGGCTACGACAATATCGCCGTTGTCACCGGGGAACTCGAAAAGGGCTATGCCGCCGAGGCGCCCTACGACGTCATCTTCATTCACGGTGCCGTGGAGGTCCTGCCGGTCGGTTTGTTCGAGCAATTGCGTAACGGCGGCAGGCTTGTCGTCGTTGAAGGATTTGGCAACGCTTCTCGCGCTAAACTCTATGTGCACGAGCACGGAAAGACGTCCGAGCGGCCCGATTTCAATACCGCAGTCAAGCCACTTCCTGGCTTTCGACGTGGCCAGGAATTTGTTTTTTGAGGTTCCACTTATTGAGGGATCTCAACAATTGAATGCGCAGCTAAAATAACAATGTTGCCAATTCGCAACGGGGTACTTGTTTCTTTTTGAAATGGCTGCGCAGAGTATGGGTGCCCAGTTGTCGGAATCCTGATTCCGGGTTTCAAAGAGTGCAGTGGTAGTGATTTGCTCACCAGTGGGCGGTGTGAGCGCTTCATCGCCGTGTCTAGGCAGCACAGTTTTTCCTTGAAGAACCGTGCTGCGGAAATAGAGGGCAGGCTTTGCCGCCCCGATCGGAGAGAGAAGTAATGGTGTCGATTGTCCGCAAAGCGGCCCTCATGGCCGCCGTTTCGACGAGTTTGCTGCTTGCCCCGCAGGCAGTGCTGGCCGAGACGATATTCGGCGCAATGGCCAAAGCCTACGCAAACAACCCGGACCTGAACGCGGCGCGGGCCGGCCTGCGGGCGACCGATGAGAGTGTTCCGATCGCCAAGTCCGGCTTTCGGCCCCAGGTTGCTGCTTTCGCCTCAGGAACGCTTTCGACCATCGACCGGGAGAAGAGCACCTCCGCCGACTTTCACCAGGGACAGGTCGGCATCACCGTAAACCAGATGGTCTTTGACGGCTTCCAGACGCTGAACAATGTTCGCGCGGCCGAATCGAACGTGTTCGCGACCCGCGAATCGCTGCGCGCCAACGAGATATCGATTCTGCTCTCGGCTGCGACGATCTATTCCAACATTGCGCGTGACCAGCAGCTCGTGTCGATCCGCAAGCAGAACATCGCCTTTCTTCAGGAGCAGGTGAACGCTGCCAAGGCGCGTCTCGACGTTGGTGAAGGCACCCGTACGGACGTCAGCCTTGCCGAGGCGTCGCTTGCCAATGCGCAGTCCCAGCTCATCGTCGCTGTCGCGCAGCTGAAGCAGAGCGAAGCGACCTATGTGCAGATCGTCGGTGACGCGCCGAGGGGTATCAAGCAGGCTTCGCCGGCCTCGAAGAGCCTGCCGCGTACGCTGGATCAGGCCGTAGCGACCGGTCTGCGGGAAAGCCCGATCATTCTCTCGGCGCAGTACTCCGTTGATTCGGCCGGTTACCAGGTCAAGTCGGCGGAAGGCACGATGCTCCCCGGTGTGACGCTGCAGGGCCAGGTCGGCCGCACCACCGGCAATGCAGGCACCGATGGCCTCGATAGCAACAGTTCCAGCATTACGGCGCGCCTTGAGGTGCCGATTTACCAGGGCGGCCGCGAATACGGCCAGATCCGGCAGGCGAAGGAACGCCTCGGCCAGCAGCGCATCCTGGTCGATTCCGCCCGTGCTTCGGTGCAGCAGACCATCGTTTCCGCCTACGCACAGCTCGAGGCAGCGATCGCGCGCATTTCCGCCAACAAGGCGCAGATCTCTGCCGCCAAGCTGGCCCTGGACGGCGTCATCGAAGAGCGCAAGGTCGGCCAGCGCACGACCCTTGACGTTCTTGATTCGCAGCAGGACGTTCTTCAGGCGCAGGAGCTCTTGGCGCTTGCGCAGCGCGATGCGGTCGTCGCCAGTTACTCGCTGCTTGCCGCTTCGGCACGGCTGACGGTGAAGGATCAGGGGCTGCAAGTTGCTGAGTATCGCTCCGAGGAGCACTACGAGGCCGTCAAGGACAAGTGGTTCGGCCTGCGGACCGTCGACGGTCGCTGAAGCGCCCTCCCGGCTCCAGCTGTTCCCTACGAACGCCCCGGTCATCCCGGGGCGTTTTCTATTTTTTCCCCTGAAAACAAATCTGTGCAAGAATCTGAGTGGCTGATTCGTGGCGTATGTTTCGCCCGCGAACTCACTTAAGGTTTGTCGGTAACCGGCGCATGTCCGTTTTTGGCACACATGTCAGCCGCGTCAAACGAGGATGGAAATGGCACAGCTCAATGTCGCGCGTGAACCTTCGATGGATGAAATCCTGGCGTCCATTCGCAAGATCATTGAGAGCAACGAGCCCGGTCAGGCCGGGCTTTCGCCGCAGGAACTTTTCGAGGACGAGGCGACCGACGAAATCGAACTGACCATCGACAGCGAAATCGAGACGATTGCATTCGCCCGGCGGGACGAGCGCGGTGAAGCGCCCAAACCTCAGCCTGCTGTGCCCGCCATCGAGGTTGCGGCCATTCCCTCCGAAGTGAATTCCGCAGCGCAGCCACCGCTGTCGCTCGCCGACGTCGCCGCGCGCGTTCGCGCTGCCTCCGAACGTCATGCAACGGGCTTTCCGGCGCGCGACCCACAGCCTGTTGCGTCGGCAGCGGCGATCCAGGACAGCCCGGTGGTCACCTCCCGTATGGCTGCGGTTTCCGCGCCGAGGCCGCCGGCACTTCAGCCCGTCGCAGCCTCCGAGGTGCACGAGGATCTGGATGTTGCACCAACCTCGCCAGCGCCGGAGATCCGCGACGTTCTTCCGGCTCCGGTAGCATCGGTCGTCGCGGACGTGCCATTGCCCGAGAGGGCGCTTGCCGCGATCGTCTCGCCGGAGGTCGGCCGGAAGGTCGCGCAGTCTTTCGGCGATCTTGCTCACGCGGTGGACCAGGGTACCCGGCGTTCCTTCGATGAAATTGCCGAGGACATGCTTCGGCCGATGCTGCAGGAATGGCTGGACGACAATCTGCCGACGCTTGTCGAGCGGCTCGTTCGCGAGGAAATCGAGCGCGTGGCCCGCGGTCCTCGCCGCTAAAATTCGAAACCTTAATCAAAGAAGCCGCGCGACTGTCGCGGCTTTTTGCGTTCATGTTGACTTGCACCGGCCGTTCCGGTTTACAAGACGCAGACATCACTCTCCTAAATTGGCTCCAAAATGCTTGATAAGACCTACGATTCCGCATCCGTCGACCCGCGTATCGCCAAGAAGTGGGACGAAGAAAACGCGTTTCGTGCAGGGGCGGGTGCCAAGCCCGGCGCCGATAGCTTCTGCATTGTGATCCCGCCACCGAACGTGACCGGCTCGCTGCACATGGGGCATGCGCTCAACAACACGCTTCAGGACGTGCTGGTTCGCTTCGAGCGCATGCGCGGCAAGGACGTGTTGTGGCAGCCGGGCATGGATCATGCCGGCATCGCCACTCAGATGGTCGTCGAGCGCAAGCTGATGGAACAGCAGCAGCATCGCCGGCAGATGGGGCGCGAGGCCTTCATCGAAAAAGTCTGGGAATGGAAGGCCGAATCGGGCGGGTTGATCTTCAATCAGCTGAAGCGGCTCGGCGCCTCCTGCGACTGGTCGCGCGAGCGCTTCACCATGGACGATGGTCTCTCGGACGCGGTTCTGGAGGTCTTTGTTTCGCTCTACAAGGAAGGGTTGATCTACAAGGACAAGCGCCTGGTCAACTGGGATCCGAAGCTTCTGACCGCGATCTCCGACCTTGAGGTCGAGCAGCACGAGATCAACGGCAATCTCTGGTACCTGCGCTACCCGCTTGAGCCGGGTGTCACCTATGAACACCCCGTTGCCTTCGACGAGCAAGGCAAGGCGACCGAATGGGAGAGGCGCGACTATCTGGTCGTTGCCACCACGCGCCCCGAAACGATGCTCGGAGACAGCGGCATCGCCGTTAATCCGGAGGACGAGCGCTACAAGCCGCTGATCGGTAAGCACGTCATCCTGCCGATCGTCGGCCGCCGCATCCCCGTTGTCGGGGACAGCTATGCCGATCCGACCGCCGGCACCGGCGCGGTGAAGATCACGCCTGCGCATGATTTCAACGACTTCGATGTCGGCAAGCGCGCGGGCCTGCGCGCCATCAACGTCCTGACGATCGATGGACGCATCACCCTCAAGGACAACGAGGACTTCCTCGAAGGGCTCGCAGATCCGGCCGCCTTGCACGGCGCGTGGGACGAACTGGAAAACAAGGATCGCTTCGAGGCCCGCAAGATTATCGTCCGGATCTTTGAAGAGGCCGGTCTGCTCGACAAGATCGAGCCGCACAAGCACATGGTTCCGCATGGCGATCGTGGTGGCGTGCCGATCGAGCCGCGTCTGACGGAACAATGGTACGTTGATGCCAAGACGCTTGCGAAGCCAGCAATCGCGGCCGTCAAGGAAGGGCGGACCAACTTCGTTCCGAAAAACTGGGAAAAGACCTATTTCGAATGGATGGAAAACATCCAGCCCTGGTGCGTCTCCCGTCAGCTCTGGTGGGGGCATCAGATCCCGGCCTGGTACGGCCCGGATGGCCAGGTCTTTGTCGAAAAGACCGAGGAAGAGGCGCTGCACGCGGCGATCCAGCACTATCTCGCGCATGAAGGCCCGATGAAGGCCTATGTCGAGGATCTGCTCGAAAACTTCAAGCCCGGCGAAATCCTGACCCGTGACGAGGACGTGCTCGACACCTGGTTCTCCTCGGCGCTCTGGCCGTTCTCCACGCTTGGTTGGCCGAACGAGACGCCGGAACTGGAAAAGTACTACCAGACCGACGTGCTGGTGACCGGTTTCGACATCATCTTCTTCTGGGTCGCCCGCATGATGATGATGGGCCTGCACTTCATGAAGGACGCCGACGGCACGCCCGTCGAGCCCTTCCACACGGTCTACGTTCATGCGCTCGTTCGCGACAAGAACGGCCAGAAGATGTCGAAGTCGAAGGGCAACGTCATCGACCCGCTCGAGCTCATCGACGAATATGGCGCCGACGCGTTGCGCTTTACGCTGGCGATCATGGCGGCCCAGGGCCGCGACGTGAAGCTCGATCCGGCCCGTATCGCCGGCTACCGCAACTTTGGGACCAAGCTGTGGAACGCCACACGATTTGCCCAGATGAATGGCGTCGGCAGCAGTGACGGCTTCATTCCGGAAGCTGCCTCGCTGACCATCAACCGTTGGATCCTGACGGAGCTTTCGCGCACCATCCGCGACGTCACCGAGGCGCTTGAGGCCTATCGGTTCAATGACGCGGCCGGAAGCCTTTACCGCTTTGTCTGGAACCAGTTCTGCGACTGGTATCTCGAGCTGTTGAAGCCGGTCTTCGGCGGTGAGGACGAAGCGGCCAAACGCGAATCGCAGGCTTGCGTCGCTTATGTTCTCGATGAGATCTACAAGCTGCTGCACCCGTTCATGCCGTTCATGACGGAAGAGCTCTGGGCGCAGACGTCAGGCGAGGGGCAGGAACGCCCGTCGCTGCTCTGCCACGCGGAATGGCCGGCGCCGTCCTACGCCGATGATACGGCCGCCGACGAGATCAACTGGCTGATCGACCTTGTTTCGGGAATCCGCTCGGTTCGCTCGGAAATGAATGTTCCTCCGGCAGCGACCGCACCCCTGATCGTCGTCGGAGCGAACAACCTGACGCGCGAACGCCTGCAGCAGCATGCCCAGGCCATCGGTCGTCTGGCCCGTGTCGAGCACATCGACCATGCCACTGTTGCTCCGCGCGGCAGTGCGCAGATTGTCGTTGGTGAGGCGACGGCCTGCCTTCCGCTTGGCAACCTGATCGACCTGTCTGCCGAAAAGGCACGCCTGGAAAAGGCTATCGCCAAGGTGGAGGCAGAGCGCGAACGCATTCTTGGCAAGCTCGCCAACGAAAAGTTCGTTGCCAATGCGAAACCCGAGCTGGTCGAGGCCGAGCGCGAGCGCCTTGTCGAGCTTGATCTTCAGAAGGACTCGCTCGGCGTCGCTCTTACGCGTGTGGCGGAAGCCGGTTGAAAGCGGCAATTCGGCGCGAATTGAACGTTCGCGCCGAAGGAACGCTTGGCGACAAATGATTGTAGCCCGCGGCAGAAATGCCGTGGGTCTTGTATTTTAGTAATACTATATAGGCTTTTGCATCCGAGTTTCCCCATCGATTCGTTCAGTTGAACCTCTCGTCCGTTCTGAATTCCTCTGTAGGCATCCTGTCGAGTTTCAACGGCGGTTTTCGCTGATCTATCGCAAAAACCGATATTGTTGTCTTGGCGACACAGCTTTCCATTAGATTGGAACATTGTCCTAAATTCATGGGTTTTATCCTGTCTGGTTGGGAAATTAATTTCGAAATTCCGCGAATGTGTCTAAATCATGAGAATCTTACGTAAATTCTGTGGCGGATTCGTCGGTTGGACCCCAAGATCTGGCGTTTGCGATTTCACGCGTTCGTGAGAATACTCCCAGCACAGGCGGCATGAGGTGGAATGTCGCAGTTTGCAGTGCAGGGGAGGAGCTGGATGGCTCATATGAATTTGAAGCGGGGCGTCCTGGCAGTGGCGGCTGGTTTGCTGTTTGCGTCTGCCGCGCACGCTGGCGGTCTTGAGCGCGGCGGTTACAATATCGACCTGCTGTTCGACCCGTCGGACTATGCCGCAGAAGCATCGGCGACCTACGTCAATCCGCAGCGCGAACTGAACAACGTTCAGGATGCTGCGGGGGGTGGTAACCTGAACGGCCGTCCGAACTCCGGTATCGGCGATACGGAAAGCTATTGGGTGCCGCGTATCGGAGTGAAGGCCGCGCTCGGCAGCAATGTTGACTGCATGGCCGACTACTCTCAGCCTTGGGGGGCGCATACCAAGCCCGGTGTCAATTGGGCGGGTGCCAACGATAACACCGAGACAAAGATCGACAGTGACAACTATGCGGCAACCTGCTCCTACAAGTGGGATATGGGGAAGGGTCAGTTTCGTGTTATTGGCGGTGTCTTCTACCAGGAAGTGAGCGGCTTCAAAGAGCGCCTCGTACAGGAACTGCCCGGCTTTTTGGGCTTGTCGGGCATTGGTCGCCTGGATCTTGAAGGCAACGGATGGGGCTGGCGCGCCGGCGTCGGCTACGAAATTCCGGAATATGCGGTTCGCGCAAGCCTTGTGTACAACAGTGCTGTCGACCTTGGAGACGTAACCGGTACGCTAGATTTGCGGCAGCTCCCGCTCGGGCTTGGCGGCAACCCTTTGGCTGGCAGGGTTACGGATGTTTACGGCACCGCCGATATGCCGGACTCGCTGGAGCTGAAAATTCAAACCGGCGTCGCGCCAGGATGGGTTGTTTTCGGGTCGGTCAAATGGACGGACTGGAGCCAGCTTCAGATTTTGCCATTCTGCCCCACCTCGACCCGTGGCATTATGGCGTGCCGCGCAGGCAGCCCCGTAGAGGCAACGACGTTGGACCTTCTTTATCGTGATGGTTGGACGATCTCCGGTGGTGTCGGACATAAGTTCAATGAAAAGTGGAGCGGTGCGGCAAGTTTGACCTGGGACCGCGGCACTAGCACCGGTCTCGGCACGCAGACGGACACTTGGACCCTGGGTGCTGGCGTTTCCTACGCAGCCACAGAGAACATCGAGTGGCGCGTGGCCGGCGCGGTTGGCATCCTGACAGGCGGGCATTCCGGCACCGTCTTCAAGGATGGTCTCCCTTACGGCAACCGGGCGTCCTATGATTTCGATGACGACTTCGTCGGCGCCATCTCCACGTCGCTTAAGGTCAAGTTCTGATCCTTCGTCTATCTGATTGCTCAAGGCCCGGTTTCGACCGGGCCTTTCTTTTGATGTGGAGGCGTTTAACCAAGCGGCCGTAGCGCCCCGCAATGTGACGATTCAGCAACACTTTTGATGCTAGAGTTTGCTAGGATCAGACTCGTCCCGGCTATGTCCATTTCCCGCCACAAACAGGGAGCAGCGATAGTAGGGACAAACGAGCAAAGTAAGCGTTTGGAGTGAAATGCAGCTTGGACCGTCGACCGTTACTTCAGATGTGACCTTTGGCACCTTGGCGCAAGTGGTTGGCTGAATTGATCGTTCTGGAAGCCGTGTCGAAGTTTTATTGGGTGAAGGTTGCGCCGACATTGTCGGCGGAGTTGTTGATGTTTTGGATGGCGGCGGGCCGTCCGGGCGTTTGTGTTTGCAGCGGTGATGAGTTCGGCGTGGCCGGCTGGAACGGAAGAAATAGACTGTGATGCTTGCGGGTGAACTGAAGTCACTGAAGTGTGCGATACTCGGCGTGTCGCTGGCGGTCTGCGGGACCATCGCCATGCCGGTATATGCGTTTGATCCCGGTGCGGGCGTCACCAAGGAATCCGGTCCCTTCGCCCTCTTCAAGTTCGGTTTTTCCGCCTACAAGAACGGCCGCAAGGACGAGGCCGTCGAAGCCTACAAATACGCCGCCGAGAAGGGCCACACCGGTTCCCGTTGGGCTCTGGCCAATATGTACGCCTATGGCGACGGCGTCGCCGAGAATGACCTGGAAGCGTTCAAAATCTACAGCGAGATCGCCCAGCAGGGTGTGGAGCCGGGTTCCGAGGACACCGGCTATTTCGTCAACGCGCTGATTTCGTTGGCTGGCTACTATCGCCGTGGCATTCCCGATAGCCCGATCAAGTCAGACATGGCCCAGGCGCGGCAACTCTATTTCCAGGCGGCTTCGACCTTCGGGGTCTCTGAGGCCCAGTTTCAGTTGGCGCGCATGCTGCTGTCGGGTGAGGGCGGTAGCGTTAATGTGCAGCAGGCCAAGAAGTGGCTCAACCGGGCGCGCAAGAGCGGCCATGCCGGCGCCATGGGTGTCTTTGGCAACGTTATCTTCCAGGAGGGGCAGACCGTGCGCGGTCTCGCCTATATGACCGCAGCCCTTGACCAGTGTTCGCCAAAGGATCGGCCGTGGCTGCAGTCGATGCAGGAGCAGGCCTTCTCCATCGCGACCGAGGACGATCGGCGCACGGCGATCTCGCTGTCGCAGAACCTGCACATGCAAGGCGACGACGACTAGGCGCGTCTCGGCGCAATCCCGGACCGCCATTGGCTCGGGGCAAAATCGAGACAATCGAAATGGACGCGTCGCGTGCCAAGCCCGGGCCTAAGCCGGTGCGAACTGAAATGTCCCAAGGACGGGGACGTGATCCGAGGGCTTTTCCCAGGCACGAACATGTTTGTCGATCGAGGTCGATACCAGGCGGTCGGCGGCCTCCGGTGACAGCATCAAATGGTCGATGCGAATGCCGAAATTCTTGGGCCAGCAGCCGGCCTGATAATCCCAGAACGTATAGAGCGGCACCGCATCGGTTGTCGCGCGCACCGCGTCGGTGAAGCCGAGATTGCGCAGACGGCGGAAGGCGGCCCGCGTCTCCGGCAGGAAGAGGGCGTCATTCTGCCAGACCTTGATGTCCCAGCAGTCGTGTTCTTCCGGGATCACGTTGTAGTCGCCTGCAAGGATGAACGGTTCTTCGAGCAGCAGGCGCTGCTCCGCATAGGCAGCAAGCCGGCGCATCCAGGCAAGCTTGTAGGGGTATTTTTCGCTGTCGACCGGATTGCCGTTCGGCAGGTAGAGCGAGCAAACGCGGATCACACCACCTTCGACGGAAAAGACACCTTCGATAAACCGTGATTGCTCATCCGAATCGTCCCCGGGCAAGCCCCGGTTGACTTCGTCCGGACGCAATTTGGACAGCAGTGCGACGCCATTGAAGCCTTTCTGACCGTGAGTCTCGACGTGATAGCCAAGCGCCTCGATCTCGAGACGTGGAAAGCCTTCGTCCACCGATTTGATCTCCTGGAGGCAGACGATGTCCGGGCTGGATTCCTTCAGCCATGCCAGCAGGCTGTCGATTCGCGCCTTGACGCCATTGATGTTCCAGGTGGCAATCTTCATGGCTCGAAAAGCCCTTCCATATCGGTGAGTCCGTGCGTGGGATCTTTTCTAGCCGCTCCGGATTCTTTTGACAAATCCGATACCTGCGGGTGTCTGGCGTGCCAGGCGACGGGCATCGGCGGCGGTGTGTCACGAAGGGTCGGTCTAAACGGTATATGGTGTGGGGCATCGAATTGATTCCGCCCTGCGGCCGGCTATAGTCCCGCCCATGATCGATCTCGTGCAGAACTATTGGCCGCATATTCTGGCGCTCTTGTCTTTCGCGCTCGGCATCCCTGCGGCCATCCATGCAGCGATGACAAAGGACGATGTTCGCGCCGCCGCCGGTTGGGTCGGCGTCGTCCTGCTGTCGCCGGTCGTCGGGGCGTTGATCTACGCCGTTGCTGGCATCAATCGCATCCGGCGGTCCTCGATCGGATCACAGCGCGCCCTGCTGCGCGGGCAGGGACCCGATCAGTTCGGTCGCTTCGACGTTTCTGACACGACCATCGGTGGGCGCTTCGGTGAACGCTTTGCGGCAATGAAGATTCTCGGGGATCGTGTTTCCCGGCATCGCATGTGCACGGGAAACCAGATCTCGATCCTTTCCGGAGGCGATGCGGCTTACGCTGCCATGTTGCAAGCGATTGCCGCGGCGCGACGTTCGATCCTTCTGGAAAGCTACATCTTCGATCGTGACGTTGTCGGCCTGCGCTTCGCCGATGCGCTGATCGCGGCGGTGGCTCGCGGCGTTGAGGTGCGCGTGCTCATTGATGCGGTTGGTGCCCGCTACTCAGTGCCGAGCATTGTCGGTCACTTGGAAGCGGCTGGCGTTCCCACCGCCGTCTTCAACGGCAACATTATCATGGGCTTGCGGCTGCCCTATGCCAATCTGCGCACCCACCGCAAGCTTCTCGTGATCGACGGCCAGGTCGCCTTCGCCGGCGGAATGAACATCCGCGCCGGCTTTACCAGCGAGATCGCCGAACAGACCCCGGCGCAGGATACGCATTTTCGCATGGTTGGTCCCGTGGTGGCCGATATTTTCCAGGTCTCCGCCGAGGATTGGCAGTTTTCAAGCGGTGAAGTCCTGACAGGAGCCGCATGGCGGATCGAAGAGGCGCCCCTCGTGGCCGGTGAATCCTCGTTGCTGATGCGCGCCGTGCCATCCGGGCCGGATGCCACCAATGAGACCAATCACAGGATGCTGATGGGTGCGTTTTCGGTCGCGCGGAAGAACATCCGCGTGATGTCGCCTTACTTCCTGCCGGACCGCGAATTGATCAGCGCGCTCGTCACCGCTGCCCGCAGAGGGGTGGAAGTCGATATCATCGTTCCCGCCGTCAACAATCTGCTTCTGGTCGACCGGGCGATGACCGCGCAGTTCGATCAGGTACTCAAAGGGCATTGCCGCGTCTGGCGCGCAAAGGGCGCCTTCAACCATTCGAAGCTTCTGACGGTCGATGAACGTTGGTCCTATGTCGGATCCACCAATCTCGATCCGCGTTCGCTAAGGCTCAATTTCGAATTCGATCTGGAGGTGCTGGATCACGGTTTCGCCCAGTCGATCAACGGTACGATAGCCGACGTTCTTGCATCTGCCGAACCAGTTACACTCGAAGGATTGCGCAAGATGTCTCTTGCTGACCGTCTGGCCAACCGTCTTCTCTGGCTAGGGTCGCCATATCTTTGACGGTCGCGACGTGGAGATCCGCCGTCAATCCGCCAGGCAAGCGGGTTGGCGTCAGATGGAAAAACTCGTTCCGCATCCGCAGCTTGCAACCGCATTCGGATTCTTGATCTGAAACGACTGGCCAAGCAGGTTGTCGACGAAGTCGATTTCCGAGCCGCCCATATAGACGAGTGACAGGCTGTCGATCAGCACCTTGGCATCGTCTTTCTCCAGCACCAGGTCATCCTCATTGGTACTGTCGACCAGGTCGAACTTGTAGGAAAAACCCGAGCAGCCACCGCCCTCGACGGAAACGCGCATGGCGTTGTTGTGACTGTCGGAGCGCAGGATCGTGGCGATCCGCTTTGCGGCTGCATCCGAGAGGGTCACGGTTTCGTTCGTCATATCTGCCTCCTGCCGGGGTCAAGATCCGGAGAGAATTGTCCTGTGCTGGTGCACTTGCTTGTCACGCTTCGGCGCTTCTTTCAGCACCGGCGGCCAAGCCGTTGCTTCCGCTTGCGGAATCGGTCGATGCTTGCATGACGCGTTTCCGTGGCTTTCACTATAGGTATGAAGGCCTGAATGTCCCGTCAATGGGACGACGATAAGGTGGAAGATGACATTCGACAAAAATGCGCTGGGCTTCGGTTATGGTGAACATGCGCCGTTCGCGTCGAACCCCTGGGCGACGCGCGGCCGACTCTACCCTGAAGCAACGAGCGCCACGCGCTCCGACTTCCAGCGCGATCGCGATCGCATCGTGCACACGACGGCCTTTCGCCGACTGAAGCACAAGACGCAGGTCTTCATTGCCGCCGACGGCGATCACTACCGGACCCGCCTGACGCACACGATCGAGGTGGCGCAGATTGCCCGCGCCCTGGCGCGCGCGCTGAAGCTCGACGAAGACCTGGCAGAAGGTGTCGCCCTCGTGCACGATTTCGGCCACACGCCCTTCGGCCATACGGGCGAGGACGCTTTGCACGAGATGCTGAAGCCCTATGGTGGCTTCGATCACAATGCCCAGTCGCTTCGCATCGTCACCAAGCTCGAACGCCGCTACGCCGAGTTCGACGGGCTTAATCTTACCTGGGAGAGCCTGGAGGGCTTGGTCAAGCACAATGGTCCGCTGCTGACGGCTGACGGGCAGGGCACCCATGGACCGGTGCCGCAGCCGATCCTCGACTATTGTGCTGTTCATGATCTGGAGCTGGCGAGTTTTGCGAGCCTTGAAGCGCAGGTCGCCGCCATCGCCGACGATATCGCCTACAACACGCACGACATCGACGATGGGCTGAGGGCGGGTTATCTTACCTTCGAAATGCTCGAAGACGTGCCGTTTCTGGCCGCGCTGATGCGCGAGGTCCATGATCGCTATCCGGGCCTCGAAAGCAGCCGCTTTACCCACGAGATCATGCGCCGTCAGATCACGGCAATGGTCGAGGACGTGATCGGTGTTGCCCAGGAGCGTATCGCCGCAATCCGCCCGCAGAGCGCAGCGGACGTGCGCCAGGCGGGCACCGTGATCGCGACGTTCTCGGGCGAAATGGGAGAGACTGACAAGCAGATCAAGCGGCTGCTGATGACCCGGATCTATCGCCATCCTGAAGTGATGCGTGTGCGGGAGAATGCCGCCTCGATCGTCAGCGACCTTTATCAGGCTTTCATGGACGATCCGTCGTTGATGCGCGAGCACTATTGGATCGATCAGATCGCCGGCATGGCCGAGCCGGCGCGGGCGCGCCACGTCGGCGACTATCTCGCCGGCATGACCGATACCTTCGCGATCAGCGTGCACAAGCGCTTGTTTGACCATACGCCGGATTTGCGGTAGGGACCCCCCGCCCGGAGGCTTGCGGTTCGGCCGAACCGAGCCTCCTTTTTGAGTTTTGCACCGATCACATGTGATCGGGAAAAGCGGACGGATCAGATGAATCTCTTCACGGACTTCGAATCAAGAATTAAGGATATTCTCGAAACGCTTGAAAGCGTTCGAGAAAAGCGATCCGAACTTGATTTCGGACGTGTCAATGTCGAGCCGCCGCGCGATCCGAGCCACGGTGATGTCGCGACCAATGCCGCCATGGTGCTTGCAAAGCCTCTCGGCATGAACCCGCGCGCGCTTGCCGAACTCATCGTCGACAAGCTCAAGCAGGATCCGGAAGTCGTCGAGGTCTCCGTTGCCGGGCCCGGCTTCATCAATGTCCGGCTGTCGGTTTCCTATTGGCAGAAGCTGCTGACGACGGTGGTGCGTGCCGGTCTCGATTACGGCCGAAGCACCCTCGGTGCCGGCCGCAAGGTCAACGTCGAATACGTTTCCGCCAACCCGACGGGCCCGATGCATGTCGGTCATTGCCGCGGCGCCGTCGTCGGCGATGCGCTCGCCAATCTGCTTGCCTTTTCCGGCTATCAGGTGACGAAGGAATATTACATCAACGACGCAGGGTCGCAGATCGACGTGCTCGCCCGCTCGGCGTTCCTCAGGTATCGCCAGGCGCTCGGTGAGGACGTCGGTGAGATTCCGCCGGGCCTCTATCCGGGTGACTATCTGGTGCCGGTCGGCGAGGCGCTTGCCGATGAATTCGGTACGAGCCTTCGGTTGATGCCCGAAGACAAGTGGATGCCGCTCGTCAAGGACCGGACAATCGACGCGATGATGGCGATGATCCGCGAGGACCTTGCGGCGTTGAACGTCAATCACGACGTTTTCTTCTCCGAACGTACGCTCCACGCCAATGGTGCTGCTGCTATCCGCACGGCGATCAACGACCTGACCTTCAAGGGGCATGTCTACAAGGGCACCCTGCCGCCGCCGAAGGGGCAGTTGCCGGAGGATTGGGAAGATCGCGAGCAGACGCTGTTCCGTTCGACGGAAGTCGGTGACGATATCGACCGGCCGCTGATCAAGTCGGACGGTAGCTACACCTATTTTGCCGCCGACGTTGCCTATTTCAAGGACAAGTTCGACCGCGGCTTCGACGAGATGATCTATGTGCTCGGCGCCGACCACGGCGGCTACGTCAAGCGTCTCGAGGCCTTGGCGCGGGCAGTCTCCGGCGGTTCGTCGAAGCTTACGGTTCTCCTGTGCCAGCTGGTCAAGCTCTTCCGCGATGGCGAGCCGGTGAAGATGTCGAAGCGCTCCGGCGATTTCGTCACGTTGCGCGATGTTGTCGACGAAGTCGGGCGCGACCCGGTTCGCTTCATGATGATCTACCGGAAGAATTCGGAACCGCTCGACTTCGACTTTGCCAAGGTCACAGAACAGTCCAAGGACAATCCGGTCTTCTACGTGCAGTATGCGCACGCGCGCTGCCGTTCGGTGTTCCGCCAGGCCGCGGAGGCCTTCCCGGGCCTGAATGTCGAATCACTCGATCTTGCCGGTGCAATCAACGGTCAGATCGTCGATCCGGCCGAGCTTCAGCTCGTCGCCAAGCTTGCAGAATATCCGCGCGTCGTCGAGGCCGCAGCACTGGCCCAGGAGCCGCATCGCATCGCGTTTTACCTGTATGATCTTGCCGCTGCCTTCCACGGACACTGGAACAAAGGTAAAGAGAATCCGGAATTACGTTTTGTTAACGATAAAAATAGAGAATTAAGTACTGCCAGACTCGGGCTGGTGCATGCTGTCGCTTCGGTATTGAAATCCGGCCTGTCTATTACAGGCACCTCCGCACCGGAGGAAATGCGATAAGTATTGTCACCATTTTCCCACAATGCACTGGCACAGCGATACAGGCAATTGTGAGTGGAGAGCATGGCAGACAAACAATTCGCACGAAGCGGGCCGGCTGAATTCGATGTATTGGCAGACGATGATCCGTTGGCCGAACTCGCCCGGATCGTCGGTTACGATGCCCGGCCGGCCGTCCAGCAATTGCAGGAGTTGCAACGACATCAGGAGGCGGTCCGTCAGGACCCTGCCTTCGATCTCGAAGACGAGCTTCTGCGCGCTTTCGACAACTATGATGCGCCGCGGTCTGTGCCGCAGCCGGCGCCACAACCCGTCGACGAGCCCAAGTTCGAACCGATAGCCGAAGCTGCGGTCGAGTTCGAAGAACCTGTGTTTCGCCAGCCGGAGCCGGTCGCGATCGAGCAGGAAGAGCCCGTGTTCCGTCAGCCGGAGCCGATCGAAGCGTTGCCAGATCCTGTCGCTGTTGACGAATACGCCGCGGTGCAGTCGTTCTCGGCGGTGCATCAGGTTGCCGAACAGCAGGCCATCACGTCGTTCGCAGACGAGCCCGCCTTCGACTTGGAGCGCGAACTCGAGCTGTCGCTCGGCGAAGCCGATTTGCTGCAAGACGATGCCCAAGAGACGCCGGCCGCTCAGCCCCAGGACATGTCGGTGGATGCCTGGCAGGCGCCGGGGGATGACGTGTCATCTGCATGGATCGAGCCTGCCCGGGTTGCACAACCGGTTGCCACTGACGAGGAGCCGAGCTTCGACCTTGCGGCCCTGGATCTCCTCGCTGAGGAGCGCCCTGATATCGCCGATGAGCGGTTGGGCGACGTGTCATACGTAAACCCGGCAATCGCGCAAGAGCCTGGTGGCGACGACCTGCTGGCAGACGTCGAGCGCTTCCCGGTTCCGCCGGCTAGTGCCATCGTTGCGGCTGCCGTTCAGTCCCACCCGGCTCTCCATGCCGCTGCGCAACCAGTGGTCGCCCCCGCTGCTGCACCGGCCAGTATCGCCGCTGCGCCGGTGAAAAAGAGCCCTTATCCGTTCACGCCGACCTTTAGTCGGGCCACGCCGGTCGCTTCGCCGTCGGGTTCCAGCCAACAGCGCGCCTTCGCCGGACCACTGGTCTCGTCGGTAGCCACCGTTGTGACGCCTGCGTCTGCCCCGGCAGTCGCTGCTTCCCCGGTTGCTGTGCCGCCGATCGCGATGCCGTTGGCTGAGGTTGCTCAGCCGACCGTAGAGCCTGAGCACGAGCCGAGTTTCGACATCGAGAACTTCGAAATGGAGCTCTCCGATGCTGCCTTGAAGCTCGATCTTTCGGATCTTGGCGCCGCTGAACAGCCGGTGGTCGACGCCCCGCAACTCTCGGCAGAGCCAGCAGCAGGGCCGGCGTTCGTCCCGCAGGACTTTGCCGTGTCGCAGGTGCAGGAACCGCAGCGTTACCAGGAAACTTTCGTAGCATCCGCTCCGGTCGAACCCCAGGAAGCGCCGATCGAAAGCGCGTTGCCTTTCGATCCGACGATGATTGCAGAAGCCGAAAACGGTGTGGCGCCGATCGCCGACATGGACGTGCCGCAATTGCCGGTGATCGAGGCCGAAAAGCCCGCTGCTTACCCTGCGGACTACGACCTCGATATCGACGCAGAAATGGCGCAGCTCTTCGGCACGCCGGTTCCTGCCGCCAAGGATGCGCGGCCTGCGGCCGTTGACAAGGCGGAGGCGGTTCGTCCCGCACGCGCGGCGGACGCGAGCCCGTCCTTCGGAGCGGGTGCGCTCACTGATTTCGACGAGTTCGAGAAGGCGATGGAAGAGGACTTCCGGCGCTCTATGGTCGAGCGCCAGCCCGTGAAGAGGGATGCAGAGAGGGTTTCCGCGGCGCAGATCCAGGAAGATGGCGGCGAATATCGTGAGTTTGGCACAGGTCGTCGCTCTCAGCGCACGATGCTGCTTGCCGCCAGTGTTGCCGGCGTCATCATTCTTGGTGGTGCGGCCGTTTATGCCTGGATGGGCGGTAGTGATGCGGCGACGTCCGCGGAGGGCCCGAAAATCATTCTGGCCGACAAGGCGCCGGTAAAGGTCGTGCCCGAGGAAAAAGGCGGCAAGACCGTGCCGAACCAGGACAAGGCGGTGTACGACCGCGTCGCCGGTGCCCAGGCAGGAGCCCCGCAGCAGGAAGCCCTGGTGTCCTCAACTGAGGAGCCGATGGATGTCGTTCAAAAAACGCTGACGCCGGAAACTCTGCCGCTGGAAGGCAGCGACGACTCGGAAAGCCTGCAAACGGCGTTGCCCGCCGATGGGGCCGGCGAGCGCTTGCTGCCCGACGGCGGCAATGGCGAGACCGCAGCACAGGAAGACGACAAGACGCCGGCTGTCGCGCCAAGGAAAGTGCGCACGATGATCGTCAAGCCGGACGGAACGCTCGTTGCTCGCGAAGAGCCGGTTGCCGCCCCGGCGACCGACGTCGCTGGCGCGACGCAGCCGTTGCCCGAGACGCCTTCGAACGACGTTGCTGCTGCCGGCCAGGCATCGGGTAACGCTGAGCAGGTCGCGCTTGCTGCAACAGGCAATGCCAATATCGAGCAGGTTCCGGTTCGCAACGTCACGACCACGGCAGCCGGTGGCGACAAGGCGCCGACGCCGCAGACGCGTCCTGCCGAGCAGCCGGCCAATGTCGTCGGCACCGTCACGGATCAGGGGAATGTCCGCCCGGCCGAAGAGCAGGCAGCGGTCACGGCCGAGACGCAACCGGCCCAGCAGGTCGCAACCGCACCGGTTCCGGCTGGTAGCTACTTCATCCAGGTCGCTTCGCTGCCGTCCGAAGCCGAGGCGCAGAAGTCCTACAACAGCCTCTCCAACAAGTTTGCGAACGTCATCGGCGGCCGCGGCGTCGATATCCGCAAGGCGGAGATCGCCGGCAAGGGCACCTACTATCGCGTCCGTATCCCGGCCGGCTCCAAGGAAGAGGCCAACGCTCTTTGCTCCAAGTACAAGGGCGCGGGCGGCAGCTGCCTGGTCACCAAGTAGAACTGGATCTACGATAGCATTCATTAAGGGCGCGGCGTACAAAAGCCGCGCCCTTTGCTTTTCGGGCCTTCATTGAGACCTTGTCTGCAATGAGCTTGTGCATGAGTGGCTCCGGCTCCGTCTTTGTGGCTTCGCGCCGGGCGGCGCGCGCTCTATGCTTTTTCCATGAGCGAATCAAAAGCATTTATCTCCGGCTGCAAAGGCCTTTCCCTGACTACCGACGAGCGCGAGTTCTTCGCGGGCGAGCGTCCCTGGGGGTTTATTCTGTTCGGGCGCAACATCGGCGAGGCGGAACAGATTTCCGGTCTGGTGGCGGCACTTCGCGACAGCATCAGCAATCCGAACGCGCCGGTTCTCATCGATCAGGAAGGCGGGCGCGTGCAGCGCATTCGGCCGCCGCTTGTGCAGCAATACCCAAATGGCGCTGCGATCGGCGAAATCTACCGGCGCGACGCGGGACTGGGACTGCGCGCTGCCTGGCTCATGGGTCGCTTGCATGCGTTCGACCTGATGCGCTTCGGCATCACCGTCGATTGCCTGCCGGTGCTCGACGTGCCGATTCCGGGCAGCCACGACGTGATCGGCAACCGTGCCTATGGCCATGACCCTGAGACGGTGACGGCGATCGGTCGCGCCATGGGCGAGGGGCTGAAGGCGGGCGGCATGCTGCCGGTCATGAAGCACATGCCTGGTCACGGCCGCACTTTTGTGGATTCGCACCACAATCTTCCTGTTGTCAGCGCCTCTTTCGACGAACTCGCAGCCAGTGATTTCCTCCCCTTCGTCGCGATGAAGGACGAGGTGATGGCGATGTCGGCGCATATGGTCTTCACGGCGATCGACCCGGAAAATCCGGCGACAACCTCGCCAAAGGTCGTGCAGGAGATCATTCGCGGCCACATTGGTTTCGATGGTCTG
The DNA here is from genome assembly GCF_001695835.1 of Ensifer sp. LC11. GTDB lineage: Bacteria > Pseudomonadota > Alphaproteobacteria > Rhizobiales > Rhizobiaceae > Ensifer. Next base: position 106,887 of record NZ_MBSO01000045.1, read on the forward strand.
TTGATGTCCGACGACGTCTCGATGAACGCGCTGGCCGGCGATATGACGGCCCGCGCCCGCAACATCATTGGCGCAGGACTTGATCTCGTCTTGCATTGTCATGGCATAATGGAGGAAATGAAGGCCGTCGCAGATGTCGTGCCGGTTCTTGCCGGTGAGAGCTTGCGCCGGGCAAGGGCGGCCGAGGCCGCATTCCGAGTGCCTGACGATGCGAACGAAGACGATTTGCGGGCCGAGTTCAACGGTCTGTTTGCAACGGTTTAGGGCAGGCGAGGCCGATAGGAAAGGATCAGACCGTCAGTGAGCAATGCGGGCGAAAGACAAGGCAAGCCTGCGTCAAAGGCGCCGATGGAGCCGCTGTGGCAGGATGAAACTGCCGAGCGCGGGCTGCACGAAGAAGCGCTCGTGGTCGATATCGCCGGCTTTGAAGGCCCCCTCGATCTGCTTCTCCATCTCGCCCGCAGCCAGCGCGTCGACCTGTCGCGCATTTCGGTCCTGGCGCTCGCCGAACAGTACATCGCCTTTATCGAGCGGGCACGCAGCATCCGGATCGAGCTTGCGGCCGACTACCTCGTCATGGCGGCATGGCTCGCCTACCTGAAATCGCGGCTGCTGATCCCGCAACAGGCCAAGGATGACGGTCCTACCGGCGAGGAGATGGCCTCGGCACTGGCTTTCCGGCTGAAACGCCTGGAAGCGATGCGCGAGGCGGCAACGCGGCTCATCAATCGAAACCGGCTTGGTCGGGACGTTTTCGTCCGGGGTGCACCAGAGCATATTGTTGCCGAGAAGACGTCTGGTTTCGACGCGTCGCTCTACGATCTCCTGAGCGCCTATGCGAGCCTGCGCCAACGACAGGCCATCACGCAGGTTACGATCGAGAAGCGCCATGTCTGGTCGCTGTCCGACGCGCGGCTGATCCTTGCCCGCATGATCGGCGACCTCGAAGACTGGACCGCGCTTGATCATTTTCTGATCCGCTACATGACGACCCCGAAAGAGAGGGCGACGGCCATCGCCAGTTCTTTCGCCGCGTCGCTTGAAATGGTCCGTGAAGGCCGGCTGGAGATCCGACAGGAGCAGGCCTTCGCGCCGATCTATCTGAGGCGTGGACCGAACCCGATCGATGCCGAGACGCTTGCCGACATGGAGGCAGCCCGTGGCTGAAGCCCAGAAGTACCTGCCGGGGGTCCCCGACGAGGACGACGAAATCGAAGAGGCACTGCTGGACTCCCGGTTGGAGCAGGAGGCTGAACGGATCGCTGAAGCCCTGGTCTTCGCATCGGCCCAACCGGTGTCTGAGGCCTACATCGAAAGCCGGCTGCCCCGCGGCGCCGATGTTCACCGGATCATGTTGCGGTTGAAGGCGCTCTACGCGACGCGCGGTGTCAATCTCGTTCAGGTGGCTGACCATTGGGCCTTCCGCACCGCGGCTGATCTCTCTTTTGTTGTCCAGACGGACGAGCCCGAGGTCCGCAAGCTTTCGCGTGCCGCCCTCGAGGTTCTGTCCATCATCGCCTATCACCAGCCGGTTACCCGCGCCGAAATTGAAGATATCCGCGGCGTGCAGACCTCGAAGGGCACGCTGGATGTGCTGATGGAGGCGGGCTGGGTGCGCTTCCGCGGGCGCCGGCGCACGCCTGGACGGCCCGTAACTTTCGGCACGACGCGCGATTTTCTCGATCATTTCGGCCTGGAGGAACTGCGCGATCTGCCGGGTATCGAGGAGTTGAAGGGGGCGGGCCTGCTCTCCGGCCGCGTACCGTCGAACCTCAACATTCCCGTGCCCGTGGGCGAAGACGAGCTTGCCGAGAATGAGGATCCCATTACCCAGTTCGACCTGGAGGAGTTGGGGCTCTTGACACCGAAGGGCGAAGAAGCCGATTAGAAAAACCTGATTAGAGATATCGGCTTTCCGTGGCGCCGGGCCAGCTGGCTTTGCGCCACCGGTGTCAAGGAATGCAAGAGCATGGTTTCATATCCGCAGGACGCCCCCGTCATGACGACGCGACGGACGGCCGGCGTATCCTTTGCGGCGAGCCTGACCTTCGACGATATCCACCACAGCTACCACGCGAAGGAAACGATCAAGGGCGTCAGCCTGGCGGCCAAGGCGGGGGAGGTCCTATGCTTGCTTGGCCCTTCGGGCTCGGGCAAGACGACGCTGCTCCGCATTGCCGCCGGGATTGAACGCCAGAGTGCCGGGCGACTGATGCTCAACGGCCAGGAGATCTCCGGCCCCTCGGTTTTCCTGCCGCCGGAAAAGCGCGGCGTCGGATTGATGTTCCAGGACTTCGCGCTGTTTCCGCACATGACGATCCGCGACAATGTTCGCTTCGGCCTGACCGCAATCCCCAAAAAGGAAGGCCTCGTCCAGGCTGACGCGGCGCTGGAGCGCGTCGGGCTGTCGCATTATGCCGACCAATATCCGCACGTGCTTTCCGGCGGCGAGCAGCAGCGTGTCGCACTTGCCCGCGCGCTCGCGCCGCGTCCGGCGGTGCTTTTGATGGACGAGCCGTTCTCGGGGCTTGATTCCCGTCTGAAGGATTCGATCCGCGCCGACACGCTCGCCATTCTGCGCGAGACGCGAGCGACGGCGATCGTCGTCACCCATGACGCGGAAGAGGCCATGCGCATGGCCGACCGCATTGCGCTCTTGAAAGACGGGCGGCTGGTGCAGGTCGGCACGGCCGACGAGCTTTACCGCCAACCGAAGGATCTCTTTGCTGCGGGCTTCTTTTCCGAGATCAATGTCTTCGAGGCGCAGGTTCGCGACGGTCGTGTTGACACGCCGGTTGGAAGCGTGGCGGCCGGTCCTCACCGCGACGGGGAGCGCCTGTCGGTCGCCGTCAGACTTTCCGGCGTACGTGTCGGCGAGGAGGATGGCGACATACCCGCCCGCATTCTCTCCAGGCGGTTCATCGGGGTGGTCGAGCTTTTGGAGCTCGCTGTGCCGGGTTGTGAAGAAGTGGTTCGGGCTCGTATCCGCGCGGACCGATTGCCGCATGGATTGCGCGATGTAATGCTTTCAGTTAACGAGCGGGATATATTACTGTTTGAAAAAAGCGGTTCTGCATCTTAGGTTCTGTCGCGACGAAAATGCGTGCTTGAAGCGCGCCTGAAAATTGACATGTGATAGAGCCTAAATCGGGGAAGGCTCAGAGGAGTAAGAGCATGGGTTCCTTTAGCATTTGGCACTGGCTGATCGTTCTGGTCGTGGTGCTGCTCTTGTTCGGTCGCGGCAAGATCCCCGAACTGATGGGCGATGTCGCCAAGGGCATCAAGAACTTCAAGAAGGGCATGACCGACGACGAAGCGGCTGCAGCCGACAAGACGCTCGACAGCAAGACCGTTGACCACAAGTCTGACGAAGTTCGCTAACGCTCTAGCGTCACTGGGGCCGGTCCGTTCCCAAGAACGGATAGGCTTCCACACGGGTTTGCAGGACATATCGCATGCTTGATATCGGCTGGACCGAGCTTGTCGTCATCGCAATCGTTCTCATCGTCGTCGTTGGGCCGAAAGATCTCCCGCCAATGCTGCGGGCTTTCGGCCGCATGACTGCGAAGCTGCGCGGAATGGCTTCAGAGTTCAGGCACCAGTTCGATGAGGCGCTGCGCGAAGCGGATCTCGACGAGGTCCGCAAAACCATCAGCGACGCGCAGAGCCTCAATCCGGCCAATGCCCTGAGAGAAGCGATCAATCCGTTGCGCCAGATGGGCAACGAGATCAAATCGGACCTGCAGAAGGCGGCAACGCCGGACCGACCCGCCCCGACAAGCAGTGTTGAGCCTGTGACTGCAGCGGAACCGGTTGCTGCAGCTCCAGTGGCGACTGTCGAGGCGAAGCCATCCGATACGGTCGCCGCCGCCGCGATCGGTTCGGCCAATCGCCAGATGGAGCGCTCCGAGGTAGTCGCTGCGCCGGCCGAAAAGCCGAAGCGTGCGTCAAGGGCCAAGGTCGATGCGGCGCCGGCAGCCAAGAAAACCGCCGCGCCGAAGGCAGCCGCGGCCGCCGCCAAGTCTGCGGCCCCCAAGACTGCGGCCCCCAATTCTTCTGCAAAGGTGCCCGCAACGCCGGTCGCCGAAAAGAGCAAGGCAACGTCAGCGGCGCAAGAACCTTTTGCCAAGACGTCCAAGCCCCGCGCGACTGCGCGCAAGAAAGGTGAAGCATGAGCGGCGATATCGAGGATCGGCCGCAGCCGCTGATCGAGCATCTGATCGAATTGCGCAGGCGCCTGATTTGGGCCGTCGGAGCATTCTTCGTCGCGTTCCTCGTCTGCTTTTACTTCGCCAAGGGCCTGTTCAACCTCCTGGTGCTGCCGTTCAAGTGGGCGGTGGGGTGGGCCGGCCTCAGCCATCGCAACGTCGAGCTGATCTATACCGCTCCTCAGGAGTTCTTCTTTACTCAGATCAAGGTGGCGATGTTCGGCGCGCTGGTTATCGCCTTTCCGGTGATCGCCGCGCAGATCTACAAGTTCGTCGCTCCGGGTCTCTACAAGAACGAGCGCGCTGCATTCCTGCCGTTCCTGGTGGCGTCGCCGCTCCTGTTCCTGCTCGGCGGTGCGCTCGTCTATTTCTTCTTCACACCGATGGTGATGTGGTTCTTCCTGGCGATGGAGCAGGGCGGTGGCGAAGGCCAGGTGGCCATCCAGCTGCTGCCGAAGGTCTCGGAGTATCTGAGCCTGATCATGTCGCTGGTTTTCGCCTTCGGCCTCGTCTTCCAGCTCCCGGTGGTCACCACGCTTCTCGCGCGTGTCGGTTTCGTTACCTCGCAGGGCCTCGCGGAAAAGCGCAAGTACGCGATCGTGATCGCCTTCATCGTGGCGGCTGTACTCACGCCGCCGGATCCTGTTTCCCAGATCGGCCTTGCACTGCCCGCCATCCTTCTCTACGAAATTTCGATCTATACGGCGCGACTCGTCGAAAGACAGCGGGCAGCAGACGCGCTCAAGAGCGAGGTTGCCGAGTCGCAGGAAGAAACTTCCGGAGAGGTCGGTCCCGCCAAGGGCTGAGCATTCGAGATTTCGCGCCGTGATCTGACCAACGCGTGGAACGACAATGCTTGATATCAAATGGATCCGTGAGAATGCCGAGATGCTGGACGCCGCGCTGGCGAAGCGGGGCGCGGAGCCTTTGTCGGCATCGCTGATCACTCTCGACGAACGCCGCCGCTCGATCCTTCAATCGCTGCAGGACATGCAGTCGCGCCGCAATGCCGCCTCGAAGGATATCGGCGCGGCCATGGCGCAGAAGAACGCCGAGCTTGCCGAAAAGCTGAAGGCCGAGGTGGCCGAGCTCAAGAACGCCATGCCGGCGCTTGAAGAGGACAGCCGCAAGGTCGAGGCAGAGCTCAACGACGCACTCTCCCGCATCCCGAACGTGCCCCTAGAAGATGTGCCGGTTGGCGAAGACGAGACCGGCAACGTCGTCACGCGCGTCGTCGGCGCCAAGCCAAGCTGGAACCATCAGCCGCGCGAGCATTTCGAGGTTGGCGAAGCGCTGGGCCTGATGGACTTCGAGGGTGCCGCTCGCATTTCCGGTTCGCGTTTCACGATCCTCAAGGGTCAGTTGGCGCGGCTCGAGCGGGCGCTTGGCCAGTTCATGCTCGACCTGCACACGCAGGAACATGGTTACACGGAAGTACAGCCGCCGCTTCTGGTCCGCGATGACGCGATGTATGGCACCGGGCAACTGCCAAAATTTGCCGAAGATCTCTTCCGCACCACCGATGGCCGCTGGCTGATCCCGACGGCGGAAGTGCCGCTCACAAACATCGCTCGCGAGCAGATCCTCGAGGGCGAAAAGCTGCCCTTGCGCTTCACGGCTTTGACGCCGTCCTTCCGCTCGGAAGCGGGCTCAGCCGGCCGCGACACCCGCGGCATGCTGCGCCAGCACCAGTTCAACAAGGTGGAGTTGGTGTCGATCACCGACGCCGACACCTCGATCGACGAGCATGAGCGCATGACGGCTTGCGCCGAAGAGGTGCTGAAGCGTCTCGGCCTGCACTACCGCGTGATGACGCTTTGCACCGGCGACATGGGCTTTGGCGCCCGCAAGACCTACGACCTCGAAGTCTGGCTTCCGGGACAGGATACGTTCCGCGAAATCTCGTCCTGCTCGGTCTGTGGCGATTTCCAGGCGCGCCGTATGAATGCGCGCTATCGTACCAAGGAAGACAAGGGCACCCGGTTCGTTCATACGTTGAACGGTTCCGGCGTCGCGGTCGGACGGGCATTGATCGCTGTCATCGAAAACTACCTGAACGACGACGGCTCTATCTCGGTGCCTGACGTGCTGGTGCCCTACATGGGTGGCCAGAAGCGCATCGAAAAGGCAGCCTGAACGGACGCCGAGGAAGGACATCATCATGCGCATCCTGCTGACGAACGATGATGGTATTCACGCGGAAGGCCTGTCGGTGCTCGAAAGGGTCGCCCGGACGATTTCGGACGACGTTTGGGTCGTAGCGCCGGAAGCCGACCAGAGTGGTCTTGCGCATTCGCTGACGCTTTCAGAGCCCTTGCGGCTCCGGCAGATCGCGGACAAACGCTTTGCGCTGCGCGGCACGCCGACCGATTGCGTCATCATGGCGGTGCGCAAGGTGCTGGATCGAAAGCCCGATCTTGTGCTTTCCGGCGTCAACATCGGTGCCAACATGGCCGACGACGTGACCTATTCCGGGACTGTGGCTGGCGCCATTGAGGGAACCTTGCAGGGGATCCGCTCCATCGCGCTCAGTCAGGCCTACCATCACGGAGCGGGAAAAGCCGTAGCTTGGGATGTGGTGGAGACCCACGCGCCGGCGCTGATCCGCAAGCTGATGGCGGTGGATCTGCCTGACGGCACGCTGCTCAACGTCAACTTCCCGAATTGTTCGGCCGATGCGGTCGATGGCACCGAGGTGACCTCGCAAGGCAAGCTCGACTTTGGCCTGTCGATCGACGAGCGAACCGATGGCCGTGGTTTTCCTTATTTCTGGCTGCGTTTCGGCGAGCGCTTCGGCGATTTTCGTGCCGGCACCGATATTCATGCATTGCGCGAGAACCGGATCTCCGTCACCCCGCTCAAGCTCGACCTGACAGATTATAGTGTTCAGGATCGTCTCGTGCGGGCGCTCAGCGAAGGGGCCCGTTGATTGAGCGCGCGCGTGACCGAACAGGAAGGCTTTGCCAAGATGGTGCTGCGGCTGCGTGCCGAAGGTATCGTCAACCATGACCTGCTGAAGGCGGTTGAACAGACGCCGCGCAGCCATTTTACGCCACCGCAGTACCAGGCTGACGCCTATTCGCAGCGCACAATCCCGCTCGATTGCGGTTCGTTCATGGAAGGGTACGATTTTGCGGTGCGTCTGCTGCATTGCCTGAACCTCAAGGCCGGCCAACGCATCCTCGAAGTCGGAACGGGTAGCGGGTTTACGGCCGCTGTGATGGGGCGCGTGGCTGAACGCGTCCTGACGATCGACCGCTATCAGACCCTGGTGACCTCGGCGCAGAAAAACCTGGAAAAGGCAGGCACTCGCAACGTCATCGTCCGGCATGCGGATGGCAGCGCCGGCGTGCCGGGCGAGGGCACCTTCGATCGCATCCTGATCACGGCCGCCTTCAACAGCCTGCCACGCATGTTTTCCGATCACCTCGTTTCCGGTGGAACTCTGGTGGTTCCGATCATGATGAGCGAGACCCATTGCCGGGTTGTTCGTGTCAACCGGACAGGCAGTCGCTTCGACCGCGAAGATCTGTTCGACGCGCCTTACCTTGCGATCGTGCCGCAGCTCGCGTCGTTTCTCTAGAACGCCGTGCGTTCGGACGAACACACGAAGGACGTCCTAGTACTCCGATCCCAAAGCGTCTTCCGCTTCCAGTGCCTCCGCTTGCTTGCGGGGTGCTTTAGCCGCTGAACGCCTTGGTTAGCGGCCGCCTGTCGCCGTTCGCGCCATTCGTATTAACAAATCCTTAATCGCATCCAGCCTCGCGCAAGCTTCGCGCCATACGCCTGCCGTGCGCGGATTAGGTTCTGCCTGCGAGTCGTCGCTTTATTGCGGCGTGGGCAGGGACCAGTTCGTGAGGTAGACGGAGACGGCACATGCAGATCGCGAACAGGCTGACCGCTGCGGCATCGGGCGACGGGCTGAATAATCTTGCAGGACGCAACGCCGGTCAGGCGAGCGCCGCAGGCAAGGACGAGCAGGCCGCACAGGCGCTTGCGGCGAGCTTCTTCGATCCGACGCCGCGCGTCGCGCTTTCAGCCGATGCTCTGCTTTACTTGAGTCAGACGCGGAAGGCGGCCGAAGGGCAGCCACCGCTCACGCGCGACGAGTGGAACAATCGGCTGTCGCCGCAACTGGCTTCGCGCGAGTACCAGGCCTTCGGCAGGTTCCTGGAGATTGGCGACCATCAGGCCTATTACAAGAATTTCATCGACTACTACGATGGCCTTCGAGCGGAGGATCAAGACAGCCTGCGCTATTTCGGGACACGTGAAGCCGCCGTGGCCGGTCTGCGATCGCTCGAATACGACCAGGCGAGTGGTGCGGACGGAGAATCTGCCTTTCAGACACTGGTGAGCGTGCTGCTCGAAGAAGACAAGACGGCACAGTCCGAAGCCCCAGTCCATCCGTCTGGGCGTCAGATCTTCGGGTGGGATCTGACAAGCATCAGCTATGAAGACGAGCAGACGGAGCGGAGATCCGTATCCGAGATCGAGCGCCTATACGCCGAGTTGATGTAACAGCTGGCAGCAATTCGGAAGGGCTGATCCCCAATCTGGCGCGACCTTTCGGAGGCCTCAATCGAGCGGGACGAGAGGTCGGACGGGCTATGGTTAGCATTTGGTCAAATTAGTCCATTGGGGGTGCCGACCTTAACTGAGCGGTAACTCTAATACGCTTTAATCATCCCACATCGAGTTGCGTTCGGAGTGGGTAAGCGTCATGCGTAAGTTTGTATCTCCCGGGGTTGGAAAGTCGACGATCCGCCTGTGCGTGGCGGTCCTGCTAGCAGGCGTCGCGACGGGCTGCAGCTCGGATGCCAGCCGGTTTGATGGATTGTTCTCCCGGTCGGACACCATCACGACAAATTCAATTCCGCGAAACACGACGCCGGTCCCGCGTGGCGACGTGGATGTCGGCCAGATGGCAACGTCGGCAGATTCGCGCAACGCCGCTCTCGGTCAGCCTTATCCGGCTGCTGGCGGGCAGGGTCTTTATGATCCGGTAAATACGGCATCCACGCCGGTTTCGAACGCCCGGAGCGCGTCGACCCCCATCTCGGTCCAGCGTACGACGCTGGCCGACCCGACGTCGGCAACGCATCGGCGCCCGGAAGCGCAGCCGTTCCCGGCTGCACGCCAGCAGGCCGCACTTGCGACGCAGCAGTCGCTGCCGACAACGGTCAAGGAAACGGCCAGCAAGAGCGGTTGGACGACGCAGAATGCGCCGACGATCATGGTTCGCCCCGGTGACACGGTTGCGGTCCTGTCCAAGCGCTTCGGGGTTCCGGAGAAAGAAATCCTCAAGGCCAACGGCCTGCAGTCCGCAGCGCAGGTCGAAACCGGCCAGCGCCTCGTCATCCCGACCTTCGGGGTTGCCGGCAGTGCTGCGAAAGCGGCTGCCACCAACTCGCTCGCAGATCTCGATGGCAACAACCGCCAGCCTTCGCCGCTGCCGACCAATCAGCGCGACGTTGCGATCCTGCCGGGATCGTCCCAGTCCCGCGAAAAGGGCGAAGGCAAGAGCGACGTCGTTGCTGGCAAGCCGGCAACGAACGGCGAGGGTGCTGGTGGCGGATCCTACACTGTTAAGGCGGGCGACTCGCTGAACCGCATTGCCAAGACGACCGGCGTGTCGGTCGCGGCTCTCAAGCAGGCGAATGGCCTGACGGCCGAGTCGATCCGCGTCGGCCAGACGCTGAAGCTGCCGGGCGCGCAAGGCACTGCGCCGGATCCGGTCAAGACCGCTTCGGTTCCGGGCAAGAAGGCTGAGCAGCAGGTCGCGTCGCTCGACAAGAGCAAGCCAGCGGAATACCAGCCGCCGGCCACCAAGCAGAGCGTTACGGACGTTGCGGCCATCAAGACGGATGTCGACGAGGACTCTCCGAAGTCGACGGGCATCAGCAAGTATCGCTGGCCGGTGCGCGGCGCAGTGGTCGCCGGTTACGGCGCCAACGTCGACGGCAACCGCAACGACGGCATCAACATCTCGGTGCCCGAGGGCACGCCGGTCAAGGCAGCCGAAAACGGCGTCGTCATCTACTCGGGCAGCAGCCTGAAGGAACTCGGCAATGCTGTGCTGGTCCGTCACGATGACGGCACGGTCACGGTCTATGGCAACGCGTCCGAACTCAAGGTTCAGCGCGGCCAGAAGGTTCAACGCGGCCAGACGCTCGCCGCCTCCGGCATGACCGGTCGCGCCAGCCAGCCTCAGGTTCACTTCGAAGTGCGCAAGAACGCAACGGCCGTAAACCCGGCAACCTTCCTCGAGTAGTCGGACACAGCGGCTCCCGCTGGTCGGATACGGCGGCGGGAGCGAGTTGACGATCAGAATTGTGCAGCACCGCCTGACCATTCGGACAGGCGGTGCCGCCGTCGTTTCGCTTGCCTCGCGGGATCTTTGCGCGATGCGCGGCCCGGGATTATGCCTCGAGCCTGTGGCGCAGACGGCCGGCAAGGTCCTGGATGAATTGCCAGGCGACACGGCCTGACCTGGCGCCGCGGGTCGTCGCCCATTCCAGCGCCTCGGCATGCAAGGCCTCGCTTTCGACCTTGAAGCCGTAGTGCCGTGCATAGCCGTCGATCATGGCAAGGTAGTCATCCTGGCTGCATTTGTGGAAACCGAGCCACAGGCCGAAACGATCGGAAAGCGACACCTTCTCCTCGACGGCTTCCGACGGATTGATGGCGGTCGATTGCTCGTTCTCCATCATATGTCGCGGCAGAAGGTGGCGCCGGTTCGAGGTTGCGTAGAGCAGAACATTCGACGGACGCCCTTCGACGCCGCCGTCGAGCACCGCCTTCAGTGATTTATAGGAGGTATCGTCATGATCGAACGACAGGTCGTCGCAAAAGACGATTACCGGCACCGGCGCGTTCTTGAGGATATCCATCAGCGCGGGCAGGGTGGCGATATCCTCGCGGTGCACCTCGACGAGCTTGACTGCGACGCCGGTATCGCGTGCGACCTGTGCGTGTACGGACTTCACCAGCGAGGACTTGCCCATGCCGCGCGCGCCCCAGAGAAGCACGTTGTTGGCCGGATATCCGTCGGCAAAGCGCAGCGTGTTGTCGAGCAGGATGTCACGCACATGATCGACGCCGGTTATCAACGAGAGCTCGATACGGTTCGGCTTGGCGACCGGCTGCAGGTGATGGCTTGCCGGCGCCCATACGAAGCATTCGGCGGCATTCCAGTCATTGGCTGCCGCGGCAGGGCCCGCCATGCGCTCGATCGCCGCGGAAAGCTTCTGCATTTCCCTGATGAGAACGTCGATCTTTGCTTCCGGCATCTGTCTCTCTCCACTAGCTGAATCAGTCGTTTGGCCGTGCTGCGCTGATTCGATACGCCACGGCCGGAGTGTTAACGGTATCCGCTTCGCGGCCGTGACCCACCAGAAACCCGGTAGCACGCAGGTTTACGCTGGAAAAGGCCGCAGAGCCTTGCGCGGGGGGTTCTCCTGTTGTGCAATTTGTGTCAGAGGCACAGGAACGGGTACGGGTGCCCACGGCTTTGCAGAGCGGCCGGGCGTCCCTATATTCCGGCCGATTTGGTGCGGAGGAACCGCCGATATTTGAACTCAAGGAGTGATCGATGTTCATTACCGAAGCTTTTGCGCAGACAGCCGGTGCCCCTTCCGCCGGTGGCGCGGACATTCTCATGTCCATCCTGCCTTTCCTGCTGATTTTTGTTGTTATGTATTTCCTGATCATCCGTCCGCAGCGCGCGCAGATGAAGCGCCGCGAGGAACTGTTGAAGAACATCCGTCGCGGTGATCAGGTCGTGACCGGTGGCGGCATCGTTGGCAAGGTGACGAAGGTCGTCGACGACAGCGAACTCGAAGTCGAAATCGCCGAAGGCGTGAAGATCCGTGTCGTTCGCGGCGGCGTTTCGGAAGTTCGCGTCAAGGGCGAGCCTGTGAAAGAATAAGGGCGACGACAGCCACCACCGGCCGAGCAACTGGAGCGTTTGAGGCATGCGCAGATTACCGCCGTTGAAACGTCTCCTTGTCTGGTTGGTGGCTCTTGCCGGCATCGCCTTCGCCTTGCCGAATGTTCTGACCCGCGAGGAGGCGGCCGGACTGCCGTCCTTCCTGCCTCATCGCCAGGTGGCGCTGGGCCTTGATCTGCAGGGAGGCTCGCATTTCATGCTGCGCGCAGCGCGCAGCGATATCCTTGCGGAACGGCTCGAAGCGGTTACCAACGATGTCGGCAAGTCGCTGCGCGATGCCGACATCGCCTATATCGGCCTTTCGGGCGAGGGACAGGCGATCGCGTTCCGCGTCCGGGACCGCGCCCAACTCGCAGCCGCCCGCGAGAGACTGAAGCCGCTGACGGCGCCTGTCGATGTTGGTGGATTCGGTTCCGAGCCCCTATCCGAAATCGTGTTCGACAGCGCAGAGCCGGATGAACTCGTCCGCCTGCGTCTGACCGATGAAGGTATCGACTACCGGCTTTCCTTGGCTCTGGCGCAATCCGTTGACGTGGTCCGCCGGCGCGTCGCCGAGGTCGGTGCCGTGGATCCGCTGATCCAGCGTCGCGGCGATGACCGGCTGATCGTTCAGGTGCCCGGCCTCGGCGATCCGCAGCGCTTGAAGGACCTGCTCAGCCAGCGCGCCAATCTGACCTTCCGCTTGCTCGATACTTCCGTGCCCATCCAGCGCGCGGTTGAGGGCCAGCCTCCGATCGGCACGGAGGTTCTCTATTCCTTCGACGACCCACCGGTACCCTATCTCGTCGAAAAGGTTCCGCTGCTTGGAGCGGAGAACTTTCTTTCCGCGCAGCCGGAAGCGGACGCCACTGCTGAAAGCGCCTCGGTCGCCATCAAGATCGACGCAGCGTCGCAGCAGCGGGTTGCGGCCGTGACCGCGCAGCAATCGGACAAGGTTGTGGCGATCGTTCTCGATGGCCAAGTCATCGTAACGCTCAAACTCTCGGATTCGATCAAGGCCGACACGGCGCGCATTTCCGCGGATCTTCCGACAGAAGGGGCCACGGACCTCGCGGCCCTCGTCAGGACCGGACCGCTTCCGACGCCGCTGACCTTTGTCGAGGAACGGACAGTTGGCCCGGGCGTCGGTGGCGACGCGATTGCCGATGGACTGAAAGCGGGCCTTGTTGCGGCGGTTGCCGTTGCTGCCTCGATGATCTTCTTCTACGGCGTTTTCGGCGTCTTCGCGGTCATCGCGCTCGCCTTGAACATCATTTTGATCATCGCGGCCCTTTCCGTCTCCGGTGCAACGCTGACGCTGCCGGGGATCGCCGGCATCATCCTGACGATCGGCGTCGCGGTCGACTCCAACGTGCTGATCTATGAGCGCCTGCGCGAGGAGGTGCGCGGCGCCGAACCGCTACGGCGCACGATCAACAACGCGTTTTCGCGTGTTTTCAGCAGCATCTTTGATGCCAATCTGACGATGCTGATTGCCAGCGCCATCCTGTTCTATCTTGGCTCGGGCCCGGTGCGCGGCTTCGCTGTCACGCTTGCGATCGGCAGCGTGACCACACTCTTTACCGCCTACACGGTGACACGTTTGATCGTGAAGCGCTGGCTGCGACACTGGAAGTCACAGCGCCTGCCCAAGGGTATCCGGACCGGTCGCTTCAGCGATCTGGATGTTCGTTTCATGAGGATCCGCAATCCGGTGTTCATCCTGATGGCGGCATTGTCGCTCGCCTCCGTGTTGCTGCTCGCCGGTATCGGGCTCAATCTCGGCGTGGACTTCAAGGGTGGGTCGATCATCGAGTTGCATTCGAAGGCGGGACCGGTCGATGTGGCCGATCTTCGCGCGCGGCTCGACGAGTTGAACTTCGGCGAAGTCCAGGTGCAGCAGCTGGGATCGGGCGGAGACGTGCTGGTGCGCGTGCCGTCGCAAGAAGCAGGCGATAACGCCGAGCAGACGGCTGCTGGCGTTATCCGGTCCGAACTGACGGACGAGTACGAGTTCCGGCGCGTCGAAGTGGTCGGCCCCGTTGTTTCCGGAGAACTGACGCGCGCGGGTACGATCGGCCTTGCGATTTCGTTTTTGGCCATCCTGCTTTATGTTTGGCTGCGCTTCGAGTGGCGTTTTGCCGTGGGCGCGATCATCGCGACACTGCACGACGTCTTGCTGACGATCGGCTTCCTGGTGCTGACTGGCATAGAGTTCAACCTTGGAAGCATTGCCGCAGTTCTGACCATCGTCGGCTATTCGCTCAACGATACGGTCGTCATTTACGATCGCATTCGCGAGAACCTTGGCCGCTATCGGCGCATGCCACTTTCGGTGCTGATTGATACATCGATCAACCAGACGCTCTCGCGCACGATCCTGACGGCGCTGACCACCATTTTGGCGCTTGCGGCGCTCTATTTCTTTGGCGGCCTCATTCGCGCGTTCAGCGTCACCATGCTGTTTGGCGTCATCGTCGGGACGATATCGTCCATTTACATCGCCGGGCCGATCCTCATCCTGTTCAGGAAGCGGACCGACCACATTCCAGGAGACGAGAACGCGTCCGGTGCGGGTACGGGTGCTGCAGGCGCGGCAAAGGGTGCTGTTTGAAATGCCCAAGGGAATTGAAATTCGCGAAGCACACTTTCCGGGACGTGCGCCCATCGATGCCTACGGCAATGGCGGTTTTCGCTTCGCCGACATGTCGCATCGGGGCTCGATCCTCATGCTGCCTTCGGGCGTCTACGCATGGGACGTTGAAGAAGGTGATCCCCTTGATGTCGAGAAGTTCCTTCGGGTCATCGATGAGGCGCAGGAGATTGAAGTGCTTCTGGTCGGCACCGGCCGTGACATTCGTCCATTGCCGGCCGAACTGAAGACGGTGCTGCGCGCCGTCAATATTTCGTCGGACCCAATGAGCACCGGGGCGGCCGTTCGAACCTACAATGTGATGCTCGCCGAATCGCGAGCCGTCGCCGTCGCGCTGATCGCAGTCTGATCGGGTTTCGGGGAAGACGACGTGCAAGACATTTCTACCCAGATCCTGGCTGACCTCAGGGATACGGATCGCGACCGCTATCTTGCCTGCCTGCTTGCGCCGGCTGACAAGCGACAC
Organism: Ensifer sp. LC11; assembly: GCF_001695835.1. Lineage (GTDB taxonomy): Bacteria > Pseudomonadota > Alphaproteobacteria > Rhizobiales > Rhizobiaceae > Ensifer. Next base: position 122,144 of record NZ_MBSO01000045.1, read on the forward strand.
GCGCTTGCAGCACTTTATGCCTTCAACGCCGAGCTCGCACGCATCCGCGATCTGGTGCATGAGCCGATTCCCGGCGAGATCCGCATGCAATGGTGGCGGGAGCTCATTGGCAATGCCGCGGCAACCGGGGAGGGGCATCCGCTTGCCGAGGCCTTGCTTCAGTGCATTCGTGCCCATCGCCTGCCGGTTTCCGTGTTTGACAACATGATCGATGCCCGGATCTTCGATCTCTACGACGATCCGATGGAAGACCGGTTAGCGCTTGAAGGCTATGCCGGCGAGACCGCTTCGGCCTTGATCCAGCTTTCATCCCTGGTCCTCGACCCTGAGAACGCCGCGAAGTCGGCAGAGGCCGCAGGCCATGCGGGCGTAGCGCAGACGGTCGCCGGCCTGTTGATGCTGTTGCCGCTGCATTTGAGGCGTGGCCAGGTTTATCTGCCGGCCGAACTGCTGCGCGCGACCGGCCTTGACCGCGAAACGCTCATCGCCGGTGAAAACAAGGAAGCGATCAGTCGCGCGATCTGCGCTTTCGCAGGCTTCGGCCGCGATCACCTCATCAAGGCACGCGCGCATCTCGACGCGATCTCGCCGTCGAATTTTTCGGCCTTCGTGCCTGTCGCGCTCGCCGAGCCGATCTTCGATCGCGCCGAAGCGGCTGGTGCCGGGCTTCTGCAGAAGCCCGTCCGTCCGGCGCAGTGGCGGCGGCAATGGTGGATGTGGCGGGCCAGCCGGCGTCGTCTGTTCTGAGGCGGCCAGAGCATCCGGTGGGTCGGCGCGTCTGACGCGAAGACAAATTGGCACAAGCCTCGCAGCGTATAGAAGCGCATTATCGGCGTCATGCCGAGCGAAGAGGAGCGCCCGCGGATGCTTTGGTTATTGCTCATCGCCGTCGTCATTCTGGCCGGCGCATTCTACATGCGGATGAATGCCCGCGCCGAACGGGATTGGGACAACCCCGATGCCGGCTCGGCGATGGTGGAGTTCGGACGGGCGTTTCCGGATGAGGCGATCCGCGCACTGCATTCCACCGCGGATCGAAAGGCTATCTTCCTGAGGCTGCATGATGGCAAGGCGGGCTTCATTCAGTCTCATGGCACGCACTATGTCTGCCACGTGATTCATCCGGGCAAGGTCCGGGTCAACAGTTCAGAAACCGGGCGCGGCCTGATCGTGCACTTCCCGGACTTCGCCTACCTGGACAACGACTTCGAGTTTCAAAGCGCGGGAGAGGCAGCGGAAGTCTCGCTTTGGCTGCTTGGCAGCTTCAATCCGAAATCGGAATTTACACCGCCCGCAGCGGCCGAGCCGTCGCATCCGGCCCAGGCGACCGAATAAGTTCGAAGGCATACAACGACTTTTGCGTGTCTGAGAGGATGCGCGGCGCATAACGACAAGGCCTGCTTGCGTTCCCGCGAGCGGGCCTTGTCGTTTTTGCTTTGAGACTGACCTCGTCAGGTGTTGCCAAGCCAGGCTGCACAATCGGCAAGGGCGCGCGCTGCCGTTGCCTGCTTCTTGGCGAGCGCCTTCTCCTTGCCGCGGAAGCGCTTTGCCCCTTCAGGCTTCGTAATTGCCCCTGCCTCGAGCGGTGGGAAGAGGCCGAAGTTGACATTCATCGGCTGGAACGAGCGCTTGCCCGGCTCATCGTCAGAGACGATGTGGCCGCCGGTGATGTGGTTGAGAAGCGCGCCGAAGGCGGTGGTGGCCGGTGGTGCCACAAGTGCCTCGCCCTTGCGCTCCGCAGCGGCGAAGCGACCGGCGAGCAAGCCGATGCTGGCGCTCTCCACGTAGCCCTCGCAGCCGGTGATCTGACCGGCAAAGCGCAGGCCAGGCCGCGACTTCAGCGTCAGCGTTCCGTCAAGCAGCGTCGGCGAATTGATGTAGGTATTGCGGTGCAGGCCGCCGAGGCGTGCGAACTCGGCATTCTCCAACCCCGGAATCATGCGGAAGACTTCGGCCTGGGCGCCGTACTTCAGTTTCGTCTGGAAGCCGACCATGTTGTAGAGCGTGCCGAGCGCATTGTCCTGGCGCAGCTGCACGACTGCATAAGGCTTGACGGTGGGGTTGTGGGCATTGGTGAGGCCCATCGGCTTCATCGGCCCGTGGCGGAGCGTCTCGCGGCCACGTTCGGCCATCACCTCGATTGGCAGGCAGCCGTCGAAATAGGGCGTGCCTTCCCATTCCTTGAAGCCCGTCTTGTCGCCGGCGACCAGTGCATCGACAAAGGCGTTGTACTGCTCCTCGGTCATCGGGCAGTTGATATAGTCCTTGCCGGTGCCGCCGGGGCCAACCTTGTCGTAGCGGGACTGGAACCAGCAGATGTCCATGTCGATCGTCTCGGTGTAGACGATCGGCGCGATGGCATCGAAGAAGGCGAGCGCATCGGCGCCGGTTTCCTGACGGATCGCTTCGGCGAGATCCGGCGCCGTCAACGGTCCGGTTGCAATTACCGCAAGATCCCATTCGCGGGGCGGCAGGCCGGAGATTTCCTCGCGCACGACCGTGATCAGCGGATGGGCGGCAATGGCGGCACTGACGGCGTCAGAAAATCCATCACGGTCGACGGCAAGTGCGCCACCGGCCGGAACCTGGTTGGCATCGGCGGATTTCATGATCAGCGAGCCGGCAAGACGCATTTCCGCGTGGAGCACGCCAACCGCATTGCTGGTTGCGTCATCAGAACGGAAAGAGTTGGAACAGACGAGTTCGGCAAGGCCGTCGGTCTTGTGCGCATCGGTGCCGCGCACGCCGCGCATCTCGTGCAGGACGACCGGTACGCCGGCCTCGGCGATCTGCCACGCAGCTTCCGATCCGGCGAGGCCGCCGCCGATGACGTGGATGGGGGAGTGGGAAGAAGTGTCTTTGCTCATGGCCGGCTTCCTATCACGCCTCGGCCCCTGGTTCCAACGTCTATAAACGAAAACGGCGCCCTGAAGGCGCCGTCTTGGAAGTCCGGTCGTTCGTTCCGATTAACGGAAGGAACGGGCCGCAATGTTGCGGATGTCGTAGCGGGTGATGCCGATGTCAGTGAGAGCGTGGTTCGACAGGTTGCCGAGCTCGCTGACGGTGCGGCGATAGTTGATCCAGCTTTTTGCGATACGAATCGGGTTCATGGTCTTTTCCTCAAATCAGGTTGTCGCGACAGCCATCTGTCTGCGTCGTTGAGGTTCTTATACGCTTGTCTAATTAGAAGGTGGAGTGCAAAGAAAATGCAGCTGCTATGCATTTGTGCAGTGCATCGCCACATAGATGGGCACCGCTTGAAAAGACGGCATCAATTAACGATTGATTAAAATGTCAATTGTTCCGCATTAACACTTTGTCTTTTAAGTGTTTTTTGAGTGGAAGCGCGAGCGTTCGCTGCGTCGTTGACGAGCGTGACCTTACTGCTGGGTGCGACGACGGCTGGCGAAGGGGTCAACTCCATCTCGCAGGTGCGAAGGCGCGGTGACTTACCGGGCGGACAAAAAGAAAACGCCCTCCGGAATGAACCGGAGGGCGTCTACTGGAGGTCGGTCACACCCGAAGGCGCAGCCTGAATTACTTGATCGCCTGGCGAGCAACGTAGGGGATGTCGCCGCGGCCGATGCCGAGGTCGCTCAGCTCACGGTCGCTCATGCGGCCGAGTTCGTTGCAGGTCTGACGATACTTGCGCCAATTGTTGAAAGAACGTGCGAGGTTCATGATCCTATCCTTTCTAGGGTCGTTTGCCAGCGCTCTATCTTCCTTGCTGGCCGTCATCTGATGGTCTGGAATATAGTCGATCTGAGCAGAAGTTACAGAGATAATGCTGCATCGCACCCATGCAACACGTGCAAGCCTTGTGGAGCCCTAATTGGGCGCATGCCGGCGCGAGATGCGGCAGCGCGACGTCTGTTTGGAGCGGATGGTTCAGGGGAGTGGTGCTGAAAGCTATGGCTGAAAACAAACAACGCTCGCTGGGGGAGGAGGTCCAGCGAGCGTTGTTTTATTCTGATCGGCAACCGGGAGGAGGAGTGTCGCCGATCCAAATCGAGGGGCGCTGGGAGGAGGAGTGCGCCGCCCCGATCGATGAGTTGAAGATAGTACGGAGCCTGGCGGAGGTGTAGAGCTGATCTTGAATGGCACCCATGCGTCTTATGCATGGCTTGACACCGAAGTAGCCAAATCCTGCACGAATATTGTGCAGTCGCGCACGGATCGGGCTGTTGTCGTAGGGAAGAGCTGAAAAGCAATAACGCCCGCTGGGGGAGGAGGTCCAGCGAGCGTCATTTGAAGTGACTGGCAACTGGGAGGAGGAGTGTTGCCAGTCTGATCGGAAGAGCGTTGGGAGGAGGAGTACGCTCGTCCGAATTCCGTCGACCTTTCCCAGCATTCTGGGGCGGTTGGCCGTTTCCGCCGGCGCCCGGCTGGCTTGTTGCCGCGTTCGCCTTTGATGATTTGAATATAGGGTCTTTAAATCGATTTGTGCAGTGCAATATCCGCATGGAAGATATGCGCATTGCGCAAGCCGCTTGTCAGCGTCCCTATCGGTGCGGGCCCAGCCGTGCGAGGGCGATTGTCTTTCCGCGCCGATACGTGGTTAGGTGGTGACAGGGCTTGGTCATTTCAAGCGCAGAATTCGAAGACTTTGGGGGCAGGATGTACCGCGCGCGTCTCGAACGAGACTTCAAGAGCTGGATCGACAAGGGGCTGCTGCAGGAAAACACCGCGCGCGCCATGCTTGCCGAGTACGACGGTCGGGAGTCGACCTTCCGTGCCGGGCGCGTCCTGCTCATCCTGGCGGCGTTGTTGCTGTCTGCCTCGATCCTACTGCTCGTCGCCGCCAATTGGGACGCACTGCCGCGCCTGGCAAGGGTTGCCGGCATCGTCGCCTTGATCTGGGGCTTCCATTTCGCCGCCGCATGGCTCGTGCGGAACGGCAGGGCGGCCTTTGCCGCGGCGGCACTCGTGCTCGGTGCGGCCGCCTTTGGCGGCGGCATCGCTCTTGTCGGGCAGATGTACCACCTGTCGGGCGATGCGGCCGATGCGGCACTGCTTTGGTTTGCCGGTGCTTGCGTTTCGGCCCTGGGGTTTCGCTCGGCTGCGATGGCGACGGTTGCCGGCGGCCTCGCCTGGTTTTATTTCGGAACCGTGCTGACAGAAGATGGGTTCAGTATGGTCTCGGACTGGCGCAGCTGGTCCGTCCCAGCACTGGCCGTCATCGTTGTCCTGCTGGTTCGTTTCACCGAGGCCGGCAGGACGCGCCATCTTGCCTATCTGCTCTTCCTTTCCTGGCTGGCCTGGCTTTACATCGATAGCCCCTCGCTCGCCTTCGCCGGCGGCCTTGCGGCATTTGGCCTTGTCGGCTTTCTGGCGGTGACCCTGCCGGGCTCGCCATTGCGCCCCCTCGCGCTCGACGCCGGCTCGGCGCCCGCCTTCTATTCCTTTTCCCTGGCCCTGCTTGGCTTCACGGCACTTCAGTACGAGGCGGTGGGGCTGACAACGGAGGTTGTGACCGGCGCATGCACGCTGCTGGTGGCTCTCCTCGGCATAGGGCTCGCCGGCGCGCAGAACGGTGCCGTGCGCTATCTCGGCTATGTGGCCTTTGCCGGAGAGCTTCTCTACCTCGCCTTCGAAACCCTCGGCTCGATGCTTGGCACGTCAGGCTTCTTCCTGATTTCGGGATTGGTCGTCGCGTGCATCGCCTGGCTTGTCATCCGCATCGAAGGACATATGGCACGCACACGTCAGACGGGGGCTTCACAATGAGTGCCGTTGCATCAAAGACCCGTTGGCTGAACCCGCTGCTCGCGGCTCTGCTTGTCGCCGGCGCACAGACGGCGGCGCTTGGCTACATGATCGAGGGCAGGGCTTCGATTCTGCGAAACGGCCGGGACGTCCTCTTGAAGACTGTGCCGGTCGACCCGCGCGACCTGCTGCGGGGCGATTATGTGATCCTAAGCTACGACATTTCCAGGATCGCACCGGAACTGTTCAAGGGCGATGTTCCGGCTGAGGCCGAAGAAGCGCAACTCTACGTCCGGCTGGAGAAACAACTCGATGGCTTCTGGACGGCAACGGAGGCCTCGTTCCAGCCTTTGCCAGCGGCCGGCGACAGCGTTGTTCTTCGCTCCCTCCCGTTTTCCTATTATCCGTCGTCGCCGCCGACGTCCGTCAACGTGGCTTATGGCATCGAGCGTTTCTACGTGCCGGAAGGCGAAGGGCGGACCCTGGAGGAGGCGCGCAATGCACAGGCGCTCTCGGTCAACATTCGCGTTGACGGCAGCGGCAAGGCCCAGATCCGAGAGATCGCGGTCAATGGAAGCCCGGTCTATGAAGAGCCTCTCTATTGAGGTTTGCAGCCACACTTCTATCCGTCGTGAAATTCCGCATTTTCCCTTTGATCCCGTGAAAACGAGTGATATAGAGACGCCGCGCTCGGGAAAGCCCTGAACTTTCAGCATGCCCATTGTATCCGCGGTATTCCGCTGGTTGGTCTTGCGGGAATACGGTCAGGTGGTGCGATTGTCTGAACGCGGGTATGGTGAAATTGGTAGACACGCCAGATTTAGGTTCTGGTGCCGCAAGGCGTGGGAGTTCAAGTCTCTCTACCCGCACCAGATCAGCGATCGCGCCCAAAGTCCGGATTCTGCGAGGATGAAGGGGGCTGGAGTGCCATTTTGCTTGCAAAACGGTTACGGAATTGCGTAAAGCCACTCCCGGCAAATGGATCGGCTCACGTGCTCGCCAGACCTTTCGAAGGGGAAGAGCACAGTCAACGTGAAATGAAGGTTTGAACATGCAGGTTATCGAAACGCTCGCTCAAGGGCTGAAGCGCGAACTCAAGGTCGTTATCCCGGCCAAGGACATGGAAGCTCGTATGAACGAGCGTCTGGCCGAAGTGAAGGACCGTGTGAAGATCAACGGCTTCCGTCCGGGCAAGGTGCCGGTCGCGCATCTGAAGAAGGTCTATGGCAAGTCGATCATGGCTGATCTCGTCAACGAGATCGTTCGCGACAAGCCGACCGAGATCCTTTCGGGCCGTGGCGAAAAGTCGGCGACCCAGCCGGAAATCGCGATGACCGAGGACGAGGCCGAAGCCGACAAGATCCTCAACGCGGAAGCTGACCTCGAGTTCACCGTTGCCTACGAAATCATCCCGGCGATCGAACTCAAGGACGTCAGCGGCCTCAAGGTGACCCGCGAAGTTGTCGAGATTGCTGAAGACGAAGTCAACGAGCAGATTCTGAAGATCGCCGAAAGCGCCCGCAGCTACGAGTCGAAGAAGGGCAAGGCCGCCAACGGCGACCGCGTCACGATCGATTACCTCGGCAAGGTCGACGGCGTTGCCTTCGACGGCGGCAAGGACGAAGACGCTGAGCTCGTTCTCGGCTCCAACCGCTTCATCCCGGGCTTCGAAGAGCAGCTCGTCGGCGTGAAGGCTGGCGACGAGAAGACCATCACCGTCACCTTCCCGGCTGACTACCCGGCTGCAAACCTTGCCGGCAAGGAAGCAACCTTCGACATCACCGTCAAGGACGTTGCCGGCGCCCAGGATATCGAAATCAACGACGAACTGGCCACCAAGCTCGGCCTCGAATCGGCTGACAAGCTGAAGGAAATCGTCCGCGGCCAGATCGAAAGCCAGTACGGCAACCTGACCCGTCAGAAGGTCAAGCGCCAGATCCTCGACCAGCTCGACGAACTCTACCAGTTCGAAACGCCGGAGCGCCTCGTCGACGCCGAATTCGAAAACATCTGGCGCCAGATCAACACCGACCTGCAGCAGGCCGGCAAGACCTTCGCTGACGAAGAAACCACGGAAGAAGAAGCCCGCGCCGAATACCGCAAGCTCGCTGAGCGTCGTGTTCGCCTCGGTCTCGTTCTCTCGGAAATCGGCGAGAAGGCCGGCGTCCAGGTCAGCGACGACGAACTGCAGCGTTCGCTGTTCGAACAGCTCCGCCAGTTCCCGGGCCAGGAAAAGCAGATCCTCGACTACTTCAAGAACACCCCCGGTGCTGCTGCTTCGCTGCGCGCTCCGCTGTTCGAAGAAAAGGTCGTCGACCACCTGCTCGGCGAAATCTCGGTAACCGACAAGAAGGTTTCCAAGGAAGAGCTGACGGCTGACGACGAAGAAGCTGAAGGCAAGGCTGCCAAGAAGGCTCCGGCCAAGAAGAAGGCCGCTGCCAAGGCGGAAGCTGCCGAAGGCGAAGAAGCTGCCGCTCCGAAGAAGAAGGCTCCGGCCAAGAAGAAGGCCGCTGACGACAGCGCCGAGTAATCGGACCAAAGCCTTAGGAATCGAAAGGCCCTGCCGCTCGCGGCAGGGCCTTTCTTGTTGTGCTGCTTTGAGTGCTGTGTTTCCGGCTCATCTAAGGTCGAGAAGCAGGGCGCGATGGTCCGAGACCTCAGGCTGCGCGACGACTTCGAACCGGGCGGCGCGGGCGTTGCCGTTCATCAGCATGTAATCAGCAAAGCGCCCGTCCTTCAGATAGTGCGACGTCCGAGTATCTGTATGACCGCGCGACACCACCAGGTCGGTCAGTCCGAGCTCTGCAAGCACCTGGAAGGTGGCACTGTCAGGCAGCACGTTGAAGTCGCCGCATACGACGAGCCGTTCGTTGCCGGGCCATACCTGGCGGATCAGTTTCGCCAGAACATCTGCCTGCGCGTGCCGGGCAGGGCTGTCGTTCTTGCCACTGATCTCCCTTAGGCCATGCATCTGGGCGATGGTGATCGCCGCCCCGGCTCCATGGTCGAAGATGCGAATGCAATGCGCGTTGCGCGCACGTGGATGCGGCCCCCAGCCATCGGATGAGAAGCTGCCATGCACGAAGCCGAGCGTCTGGCCGATAATGGAATGTGAGCGGCGGACAAAGGTCGCCAGGCCAAACTCTGATGTCACGGGTTTGTTGCCATCAAGGAGCGTGCCCCGCGCCGTCGGACAGAAAAAACCGTCATGTCCGGGAAGGACGGCCGCAATCTCGTCGAAAAGGTTCGCACGTTGCGGCAGCTCGACGTCCCCATCGCGATAGGTCAGCCACTCGGCCTCGGTCGTCGGCGAACGCGCGACCTCCTGCAGACACAGAACATCGGCATCGACCTCTGCGAGGTAGGCTATCAACGGCGAATGGAGCTTGCCGCCCCAGGCATTGAGGGAAAGGATGCGCATGCGTTGGGCCTCTTCATCGAACGAGCGGTGAAGCTACCCGATTCGCCACCCCATCGGGGCATCATTGCGGAAGCGCGCGCCGGCCCGAGGAGGCGCAAAGCTGCCCGGACGACGGGGCAGGTTGCCTCGCCCTGGGCATCGACGCGCGACTGTTTGTGGTCCGCGATGGTGGTCAGTGTCTCTTGCGGGCGCACTCAGTGCGTTCGCAGTGACTTACGCCTTCGCCGCGTCCTGCTTGATTTCGCCCATGCGGTTCCAGGCGTCGAGCCCGGCGATCTTGTAGGCTTCGGCAAGCGTCGGGTAGTTGAAGGTATTCTCGACGAAATACTCGACCGTGCCCTTGAGGTTGAGTACCGCCTGGCCGATGTGAACCAGCTCGGTTGCGCCTTCGCCGATGATGTGCACGCCGAGCAGGCGGCGGGTCTTCAGGGAGAAGATCATCTTCAACAGCCCGGAATCGAGGCCCATGATGTGGCCGCGCGAGGTTTCGCGGAAGCGCGCCATACCGCATTCATAAGGGATTCCGCGTTCCTTGACCTCTTCTTCCGAAAGGCCGCAGGTCGAAATCTCGGGAACGGCATAGATGCCATAGGGGAAATATTTCTGCGGTTCCATCGCGATTGCGCCGACGGCGACACGCGCTGCGATGCGCCCCTGTTCCATCGATGTCGAGGCAAGGCTGGGAAAACCGACCACGTCGCCGGCGGCATAGATGTTCGGCACGGAGGTCTGGAACGTCTCGGGATTGACCTTGAGCCGCCCGCGACTGTCGGCTTCGAGGCCTGCCGCAGGCAGGTTGAGCGTGTCGGTCGCACCCATGCGCCCGGCGGCGAAAAGCACCATGTCGGTCACGATCTTGCGACCGTTGTCGAGCGTCAGCAGCACCTTACCATCGTCGAGCCGTTCCACTTTGTCGGCCTTCTGGCCGAGGTGGAGCTTCATGTTGCGGTCGCGCAGCTGGTAGATGAAATCCTCGACGATCTCCTTGTCGATGAAGTCGAGCATCGTCGTCTTCGGATCGATCACCGTCACGTGCGTGTCGAGCGCGCTGAAGATCGTCGCATACTCGATGCCGACGACACCGGCGCCGATGACGACGAGCGAACGGGGAAGCTCGGAGATGTCGAGCAGTTCGTCACTGTCGAGCACGGTCTTGCCGTCGAAGGGTATGTAGTCCGGACGGAAGGGTTTCGTGCCGACGGCCAGCATGATGCTCGTGCCCGAAACGAGCAGGGTTTCACCGTCGTCCTTGACGACCTCGACCGTGGTCGGATCGACGAAGCTCGCCTTGCCGCGCATCTGCTGCACGCGGTTGCGGGCGAACTGGTGTTCGAGAACCTCGACTTCATGATTGAGCGTGATGATCAGCCGCTGCCTCAGATCGTCGGCACTGATCTCCTGTTTGACGCGATAGGCGCGCCCGTAGAAGCCGCGTTCGCGCCAGCCCGAAAGATTGAGCGCCGTCTCGCGCAGGGTCTTCGAAGGAATGGTGCCTGTGTGCACCGAAACCCCGCCGACGCGTTTTCCTTGTTCAATGACGAGGACTTTCTTGCCGAGCTTGGCGGCCTGGATGGCACCGCGGCGACCGGCCGGTCCGCTTCCGACAACGATGAGATCGAACTGGTTCATGGGCGTATCCGTTAAAGTCAGGAATCGTTGTGCGTTGCGAAAGACTCTCGCTTTGAAGCCTCTATATCGTCAATGGCACGGTTTAATGAAGTGGTTTTCATAACCGAAAACTGCCGGATGAGAATATAAGAGAATGCGCGTATGCTCGGCCTCATAACGACGTGCCGAGCCCATCGGTGTCGTGTTTGCCTGGGAGGGTGACGATGGGATTGGAACTGACGAACAGGGCGATGCCGCAATCCGATGGCGCCGAGCAGCGGCCGGGCGTCGTCGCAGCCGCCGTTTACGAAAACGGCGTGCGGGTTCGCGATATCCGTGTCGAAGACGCCGGCAAGTGGCGAGCGCGGCCGGGAACGGTCGTCTGGATCGGCTTGCACGAACCCGATGCGGACCTGCTGCGCCAGGTGCAGCGCGAATTCGATCTGCATGACCTGGCGATCGAGGATGCCTGCAAGGCGCACCAGCGGCCGAAGCTCGAGATTTACGGCGATTCGATCTTTGTCGTTGCGCGGACGGCCCATATGGTCGGCGACGAAATCGCTTTTGGCGAGACGCATCTTTTCGTCGGGCGCGGTTATGTCGTCTCGGTCAGGCACGGCGCCTCGACTTCGTACATGGCCGTCCGCCAGCGCTGCGAATCTTCGCCGGCAGCACTGGCCCATGGCGAAAACTATATCCTCTATTCGATCCTCGATTTCATCGTCGACAATTACATGCCGGTCATCGAGGCGATCCACGAGGAAGTGGAGGAACTGGAAGATCGGCTGCTGCGGGAGCGGCTGATCAAGAGCGACATCGAGCGGCTCTATCTGCTCCGGCGCAATCTCCTCAGGCTGCGCAATGCCGTGGTGCCGCTCGTCGATGTATGCCGACGACACGAACACATCGATATGCCTGGCATGGATGCAGCGCTGCAACCGCTCTTTCGCGATGTGACGGACCATGTGCGCCGCGTCCAGGAGGATATCGACGCGCTGCGCGAAGTCCTTGCCTTCACCTTCGAGGCGAGCCTGATGGTCGGGCAGTCCGAACAGACAGAGATATCGCGCAAGCTCGCCTCCTGGGCGGCGATACTTGCCGTTCCGACGGCGATTGCCGGCATTTATGGGATGAATTTCGACGACATGCCGGAGCTGAGGTTCCGCTATGGCTATTTTGTTGTCCTTGCGGTCATCATCGGATTGTGCGGGACGCTCTACCGCTTCTTCCGTCGGGCGAAATGGCTGTAGATGCCCGAGCAAGAGTGTGCGGACGGTTCCGCCCGCAATCCGCTCTCAGAACAGCCGTAGCCCCTTCAGGCTGACATGGCCATCCTTGCCGATGATGATGTGGTCGTGCACGGTGATACCGAGCGGTTTGGCGGTCTCGGCGATCAGCTTGGTCATGTCTATATCCGCGCGTGACGGCGTCGGATCACCGGATGGATGGTTGTGCACCAGAATGATCGCCGTGGCCGAGAGGTCCAATGCGCGCTTGACGACCTCGCGCGGATAGACCGGCGTATGGTCGATCGTGCCTGTCTGCTGCACTTCGTCGGCGATCAGCGTGTTGCGCTTATCGAGGAACAGGATGCGGAATTGTTCCTTCGTCTCGTAGGCCATCGCCGCATGGCAGTAGTCGATGACCGCACTCCAGGACGAGAGAAGCTGCTTCTGGCGAAGCTCGCTTTTCAGCGTGCGGTGGCCGATCGTGGAGATGAGCTTGAGGTCGAGAGCCACGGTCTCGCCGATACCGCTCACCTCTTGCAGCAGTGCGATCGGCGCGCCGAAGACGCCGGCAAGTGTTCCGAAACGTGTGAGCAAGGCTTTCGCGATCGGCTTGGTATCCTTGCGCGGGATCAGCCGAAACAACAGCATTTCCAGGATTTCGTAGTCGGCGAGCGCCATGTCACCCTGTTCGCGGTAGCGTGCCCGCAGCCGGTCGCGATGACCGTGATAGTGCACTTCGGGCGCCGGAGGCTTCTTGGCCACCGGCGCATGATCCAGCTGCAATTGCGGAAAGAACGTCCTTTCGTCCGCCGATGGCGCCATGTCGCCGTCAGAGGAGATCAGACGCTTCGTCATGCTGCGCCGAGCGTATTGACGCCGGGCTTGAACAGGCCGGCAGGCGAAAGCGTGAAGATCTCGCAGCCATCGGCGGTGACGCCGATCGTGTGCTCGTATTGTGCGGAAAGCGACCGGTCACGGGTAACAGCCGTCCAGCCATCCGAAAGCACCTTCACGTGCGGACGGCCGAGATTGATCATCGGCTCGATGGTGAAGATCATGCCTTCGCGCAGCTCGGGGCCTTCGTTGGCGCGTCCGTAGTGCAGGATGTTGGGCGCGTCATGGAAGAGCTTGCCGACGCCGTGGCCGCAAAAATCACGCACGACAGAGCAGCGTTCGGCCTCGGCATAGGTCTGGATCGCTTCGCCGATCGCGCCGGTGCGGGCGCCGGGGCGCACGGCGGCGATGCCGCGCATCAGGCTCTCATGGGTGACATCGAGCAGCCGCTCGGCTGCGCGCTTGATTTCGCCGACCGGATACATGCGGCTCGAATCGCCGTGCCAGCCATCGACGACATAGGTGACATCGATATTGACGATATCGCCTTCGCGCAGCGGTTTGTCGTTCGGAATGCCATGGCAGACGACGTGATTGATCGACGTACAGGACGACTTCGTATAGCCGCGATAGTTGAGTGTCGCGGGCAGGGCGCCATTGTCCATGCCGAACTCGAAGACGAAGCGGTCGATCTCGTCGGTGGTGACACCGGGCTGCACGCGAGAGACGAGTTCGTCGAGGCAGCGCGCCGTCACCTGACAGGCCCTACGCATGCCCTCAAACCCTTCCGGCCCATAGAGCCGGATAACGCCGGTGTTCTTGTAGGGCGCAGACCCCGCCTCGATGTAAGTCACCATTCCAAAACTTTCATTTGTTCCAAGTCGGATTTCATAGAGCAGCCAGGGCTACTTCGTCCACTCTCATCAATCCGGTCGGACGGATTTGCGTTGGCGAAACCTGACATTTCACGGCATAGGCCTCGACCCCGCGCGCCATCGCGCGGTCAAAGGCTTGCGCATACGCGGGGTCGAAATCGCAACAGATCCTCAAACTGTCGCAATCACCGCGCTGCACGAGATAGATCATGACGGCGCGGTGGCCTGCCTCGACCATGTCGCCGAGTTCTTCGAGATGTTTTGCGCCGCGCGCTGTCGGGCTATCCGGAAACTCGGCAAGGCCGGGCGTTCGGCTGAAATGCACGTTCTTGACCTCGACATAGGCAAGACCGCGGTCGGGGTCGCTGAGCAGAATGTCGATCCGCGAATTGCGGCCATAGCGCTGCTCGCGCGCAAACTGCTGGTACGTGTGAAGATCTGCGACCAGGCCCAGCCGGATTGCCTCTTCCGCAAGCCGGTTTGGCAGGCCTGTGTTGATTCCAACGAGCGTGCCATCGGCTTCGACGATTTCGAGCATGTGGCGGTACTTGCGCGTCGGACTGTTGTGCTCCGACATCCAGATGCGCGAGCCGGGCGTCGTCAGACCGCGCATCGAGCCGGTGTTGGGGCAGGAGCCGGTCATGTCAGTGCCATCGGGCAGCACGGCGTCGAACAGAAAGCGCTTGTAGCGCTGGACGAGAGTCGCGGTCGCGAGCGGGGGATCGAAGATCAAGATATGTCCTGCAACGGTATCAGGCCCGGGCGCGCACGTAGGATCCCGGCGCTTCCTCGAGCGAATTCAACGGACCGCCGGGCTTGCGGGCAGGAACGCGCCTCTTGTCGAGCTTCTCGATCCACTGGTGCCAATGCGGCCACCAGGATCCCGGTGTTTCTTTGGCGGCCTTGAACCAGTCGTCGAACTCGCCCTTGGGCGCGCCGCCGGTCCAGAACTGGTACTTGCCCTTGTCCGGCGGGTTGACGACGCCGGCAATGTGGCCGGAGCCGGACAGCACATAGGTGACCTTGCCGCCAAAAGAGGCGCTGCCGAGGAAGACGGAACGCGGCGGAGCGATGTGGTCTTCCTTGGTGGCGAGATTGTAGATCGGGATCTTGACGTCGCCGAGCGACACCTTCTTGCCCGCAAGTACCATTTCGCCCTTTGAAAGCTTGTTATCGAGGTAGCAGTTGCGCAGGTAGAAGGAATGGTTCGCGGCGGGCATCCGCGTTGAATCGGAGTTCCAGTAGAGCAGGTCGAACGGCAGGGGCTCCTGGCCCTTGAGGTAGTTGTTGACGAAGTAGGGCCAGATAAGCTCCGAGGCCCTGAGCATGTTGAAGGCGGTCGCCATCTTCGAGCCGTCGAGATAGCCGGTCACGCTCATGTTCTGTTCGATCTGGCGAATCTGCTCCTCGTCGACGAAGACCTTGAGGTCACCTGCAAGGGTGAAATCGACCTGTGTCGTGAAGAGGGTCGCGGAGCGGATGCGATCGTCGCCTTCGGCGGCGTGCAGCGCAAGGGTCGCCGCAAGCAATGTGCCGCCGACGCAATAGCCGATGGCGTCGACCTCGCGCTCGCCCGTCGCCTGTTCGACAATGTCGAGGGCAAAACCGATGCCTTCGCGGGCATAGGATTCCCAGTCCTTCGTCGCATGGCGTTCATCCGGGTTCACCCAGGAGATGACGAACACGGTATGCCCCTGATCGACAGCCCATTTGATGAAGGATTTCTGTGGGTTGAGATCCAGAACGTAGAATTTGTTGATCCACGGCGGGCAGATCAGCAGCGGCCGTTTCAGCACCGTCTCGGTCGTAGCTTCATACTGCAGCACCTGGCAAACGTCGCTCTGAGCGATCACCTTGCCGGGCGTCATCGCAATATTTTCGCCGATCGCGAATTTGCTGGTATCGGTCTGCCGTAGCTTGAGATCGCCGCGGCCGGCGGTGATGTCCTCGGCAAACATCTGCATGCCCTTGACCAGATTGGCGCCGCTGGACGCGACGGTCTCCCGGTAGAGCTGTGGATTGGTGGTCACGAAATTCGTGGGCGAGAGAGCGCTCGAAACCTGCCTGACGTAGAAAGCCGCCTTGTGCTTGGTGTGATCGTCCAAGCCCTCCGCGTCCTCGACCATGCGCTCGGCCCAATCGGATGTCACGAGATAGGCCTGGCGGATAAAGTCGAAGAACGGGTTCTTCACCCAATCCTCGTCGGTAAATCTCTTGTCGTTGCGCTGGAGGGCGGCAGGCCCTGCCGTCGTCTCTTCGCCGGACATGCGCTGGAGCGTGCGCGACCAGATCTCAAAGAAGCTGCCCATCAGGTGCGTTTGCGCTTCCAGCGTGCGGCGGGGGTCGGAGAGCCAGTATTCCGAGACCTTGGAGAGCGTCTTTACCATATCGGTGACAGGCTCTGAGAAGACATCGGATTTTTGTCCCGATTCTCGCGGTGCCAGCCAGGCGGAGGCTGCCTTGCCAAGCTGCTCCATGGCGCGGGCTAGGTTGACGGCGAGGCCTTCCGGGTCCTTGACGATGTAAGGCTCGACGGATCTGGGGTCGAAGCCTGCGAAGCCGTCCTTGCCTTCCGCATTCCTCTCTGCTGTCACCCGGCGTCCTCCACAGCATCTTGTTTGTTTTGTATTTTTACATTCTGCCCGAAAATGATTACAAGGGCTAGCGCATCGTCGCGCCGTCAAATCAGAGGTCGTCTTCAGCATGCTTGCCGTCGGAAAACAGCGCTCCATCACCTGGGTTGCAGGGATCGTCCTCATCGGCACGCTTGCAGGCTGCAACAGCCAGACAACCAATTTTGAAAACTACCCTTCGGTCTATGGTCAAAAGCCGGCCGCGACGGCGCAGATGACCAATGATGAGGCCGCAAACATGCAGGCACGTCTGTCGTCATTGGGGGCTGCGCGCAAGTCCGGAGCGATCTCTGAAGCTGAATATCAGCGTCGA
Source organism: Ensifer sp. LC11 (assembly GCF_001695835.1). Taxonomy (GTDB): domain Bacteria; phylum Pseudomonadota; class Alphaproteobacteria; order Rhizobiales; family Rhizobiaceae; genus Ensifer. The sequence goes on from NZ_MBSO01000045.1 coordinate 138,763, forward strand.
CTGAAGGAGATGCGTGCACTGGCCGAGCAGCACGGCACTGACACGCTGAAAGAGATACAGAATTAGCGCTTGCCTTTCCGGTGATTTGGACGCAAAGCGTTCAATGGCCGCATGGACGGCCGTTCACCACAGCGCACGGTTTCGCGAAGGCTTGAGCCGCTGGCGGGAGCGTGCGCCAAACGAGGTTTGGAGATGGAAGAGTTTCACAAAGTCCGGCGTTTGCCGCCCTATGTTTTCGAACAGGTCAACCGTTTGAAAGCAAGCGCGCGAGCGGCCGGTGCTGACATCATCGACCTCGGCATGGGCAATCCGGATCTTCCCACTCCACAGTCGATTGTCGACAAGCTCTGCGAGGTCGTTCAGGACCCGCGCACGCATCGTTATTCGTCGTCGAAGGGCATTCCCGGGCTGCGTCGTGCCCAGGCCGCCTATTACGCCCGCCGCTTCGGCGTCAAGCTCAATCCGGAAACGCAGGTCGTCGCTACCCTTGGCTCCAAGGAAGGCTTCGCCAACATGGCCCAGGCGATCACAGCACCTGGCGATGTCATCCTGTGCCCGAATCCCACGTATCCGATCCACGCGTTCGGCTTCCTGATGGCAGGCGGCGTCATCCGCTCGATCTCGGTCGAGCCCGATGAAACCTTCTTTCCGCCGCTCGAGCGCGCCGTGCGCCACTCGATCCCGAAGCCTTTGGCGCTGATCCTCAATTATCCGTCGAACCCGACGGCCCAGGTCGCGACGCTCGACTTCTACAAGGACGTCATCGCCTTTGCGAAGAAGCACGACATCATCGTGCTTTCGGATCTTGCCTATTCGGAAATCTACTTCAACGACGCTCCGCCGCCGTCGGTGCTGGAAGTTCCGGGTGCGATCGACTGCACGGTCGAATTTACCTCGATGTCGAAGACCTTCTCGATGCCCGGCTGGCGCATGGGCTTTGCCGTTGGCAACGAGCGGCTGATTGCGGCGCTGACCCGCGTGAAGTCCTACCTTGACTACGGTGCCTTCACGCCGATCCAGGTGGCGGCGACCCAGGCGCTGAACGGTGACGGCAGCGACATTGCAGAGGTTCGCAGCGTCTATAAGCGCCGCCGCGACGTGATGGTCGAGAGCTTCGGCAAGGCCGGCTTCGAAGTGCCGCCGCCGGCAGCGACGATGTTCGCCTGGGCGAAAATCCCCGAGAAGTTCCGTCATCTGGGCTCGCTCGAGTTCTCGAAGCTGCTGGTCGAGAAAGCGGATGTCGCGGTTGCGCCCGGCATCGGCTTCGGTGAGCAGGGCGACGACTATGTCCGCCTTGCGCTGGTTGAGAACGAACACCGCATCCGCCAGGCGGCGCGCAACATCAAGAAATTCCTGTCGACCGCCGACGAGACGATGCACAACGTCATCTCGCTCAACGCGCACAGGTAACAAGACGGGAGGCGCGCTTTTGGTGCGCCTCCTTCCACAACGGCCCCGCGGTTCTCGCGGTTCGCCCTCTACATGTTAGGAAATGGCTATGGCAGATGCCCTCAAAATCGGCATTGCGGGCTTGGGTACCGTCGGTGCCTCGCTCGTGCGAATCCTCCAGGATCGTCACGAGATGCTTGCGACAACGTGCGGACGGGCAATCGAGACCACGGCCGTAGCGGCGCGCGACCGCAACAGGGATCGCGGTGTCGATCTTTCTGATATCGCTTGGTTCGACGATGCCATTTCGCTCGCGCGTGATGCGGATATCGACGTGTTCGTCGAACTGATGGGCGGTGCCGGCGATCCGGCTTATTCGGCCGTCAAGGCGGCGCTGCAGCGTGGTGTCCATGTGGTAACGGCCAACAAGGCGCTGCTGGCTGCCCATGGCATCGAGCTCGCCAAGATCGCCGAGGAGAAGGGCGCGCTTCTGAACTACGAAGCGGCGGTCGCCGGCGGCATCCCGGTGATCAAGGCGCTACGTGAATCCATGACCGGCAACACGATCTCGCGCGTCTACGGGATCATGAACGGCACCTGCAACTACATCCTGACGAAGATGGAGAAGGAAGAGCTTTCCTTCGAAGCCTGCCTGAAGGAAGCTCAGCGCCTTGGCTATGCCGAAGCGGATCCCGCCTTCGACATCGAAGGCAACGACACGGCGCACAAGCTGTCGATCCTGACGAGCCTTGCGTTCGGAACAGCGATCGCTGCCGACGACATCTATCTTGAAGGCATCACCAATATCTCGATCGACGACATCCATGCGGCTGCTGATCTCGGCTACCGGATCAAGCTCCTGGGCGTCGCCCAGCGCACCGAAAGCGGCATCGAACAGCGCGTTCACCCGACGATGGTGCCTTATGATTCCGTCATTGCGCAGGTCGATGGGGTGACCAATGCCGTTGCGATCGAATCCGATATTCTCGGCGAGCTTCTGATGGTCGGCCCCGGTGCCGGCGGCAATGCAACGGCATCGGCTGTTCTGGGCGATATCGCCGATATCGCGAAGAGCCGCCCCGGTGCTCAGCATGTCCCGGCCTTCGGACGCCCGACCAACGCGCTGCTGCCCTACAAGCGTGCCCAGATCCAGAGCCACGAAGGCGGCTATTTCATTCGCCTGAAGGTGGTCGACCGCACGGGCGTGTTCGCGAGCATTGCGACCCGCATGGCCGACAACGGCATCTCGCTCGAATCGATCATGCAGCATTCCAAACACCTGATGGAGAGCGGCGAGCCGCAGACGATCATCCTGGTGACGCACGCGACCTCGGAACACTCCGTTCGCGATGCCATCAAGGCGATCAAGAGCGAGGGCTATCTCGTCGGCGAGCCGCAGGTCATCCGCATCGAGCGCCCTAAGGCAAGCTGAGGACGGCTTCGAACGGCGTTGGCTTGGATAAGGCGCGGCGTTCGACGCAGATCACCATCGATCCATTTGAGGCCCTGCTGCGCGCCCGCGCCGGCAGGGTCTCTCGCTTTTTGGGGCGGCTCAACGGGTAATGGGCCGCGAAAACCCCGAGGCGACGCGGATCTCTGTGCATGCCGTTCCAAAAACGGTCACGATTTTCGAGGTTATGCGCTAAGAACGGTTGGATGCAGGCGGATGGGCGAGCATGGAAGAATTGGTGGATCCGGTACAGCGGGCCTTTCTTGGCGTCGAGCAATCGATCAGCGGCCAGCGCTGGGTTTCGCGGCTTGATCAGGCGGGCCAGAACCGGGCGCTCGCCATCAGCCAGGTTCACGGCTATTCCGATCTTCTCGGTCGGGTGCTTGCCGGCCGCGGTGTCGTGCTCGACGATGCCGCAAGCTTTCTTGATCCGACGCTTCGCTCGCTCATGCCGGACCCGGACAAGCTCACGGATTGCCGCAAGGCCGCAGACCGCCTGTCGGCGGCAATCAAGCGGCGTGAAAGGGTTGTCGTCTTCGGCGACTACGACGTCGATGGCGCCGCATCCTCGGCGCTGATGGCCCGCTTCCTTCGCCATTTCGGCATCGAGGCCGAGATTTACATTCCGGATCGGATCTTCGAGGGCTACGGACCGAATCCGACGGCGATCGAGCAATTGATCGACAAGGGTGCCGATCTCATCGTCACGGTCGACTGCGGCTCGACGAGCCATGAGGCGCTCGCGGTCGCGGCGCAACGCGGCGTTGATGTCGTGGTCATCGACCACCATCAGGTGGGCGCAACGCTGCCGGCTTGCCATGCGCTGGTCAATCCCAACCGGGAGGATGATCTTTCCGGCCAGGGCCACCTCTGTGCAGCCGGCGTCGTCTATCTGGTTCTCGTCAATACACTGCGCGTTTTGCGCAGCGCCGGCGACACGCGCACGTCGTCCTTCGACCTTCTGGCACAGCTCGATCTGGTGGCGCTGGCAACCGTCTGCGATGTCGTACCACTGAAAGGGCTCAATCGAGCCTACGTCGTCAAGGGACTGATCGCGGCGCGGCATATGGGCAATGTCGGGCTCTCGGCGTTACTGAGGAAGGCGGCGATCGGCGGCCCGGTCACGCCCTATCACCTCGGCTTTCTGGTCGGCCCGCGGATCAATGCCGGGGGCCGTATTGGCGACGCGGCGCTCGGCAGCCGCCTCCTGGTCATGGATGATTCCGGAGCGGCGGAAAAGATCGCAGCACAACTTGATGAGCTTAACCGTGAACGGCAGGCCATGGAGGCGGCTATGCTGGCCGAAGCCGAGGCCGAGGTGCTCGCGGAATACGGCACGGGCGAGGGCGCCTCGGTCATCGTCACCGCGCGCGAAAACTGGCACCCTGGCATCGTCGGGCTGCTGGCCGCGCGCATCAAGGAGAAGTTCCGTCGCCCGACCTTTGCGATTGCTTTTGATCCGAACGGCAGGGGCACGGGTTCGGGGCGCTCGATCAACGGTTTCGACATGGGCAAGATGGTCCGCGCCGCGGTTGATAAAGGCCTGCTGGTCAAGGGTGGTGGCCATGCCATGGCGGCGGGCCTGACGGTCGAACGCACGAATCTCGGCAAACTCCGGCAGTTCTTCGAGGAGCGGGCGGAAGCTGCCGTGCGCGAGCTCGTCGCCATCCAGACGCTCAAGGTCGATGGCGCGCTCGCCGCATCCGGCGCAACGCTCGAACTGATCGATCTCTTGGAGCAGGCCGGCCCCTACGGCTCGGCGCATCCGCAGCCCGTCTTCGCCTTCCCGCAGCACCGGCTGCGCGACAGCCGGCAGGTGGGCGCAAACCACGTCAAGGTGACGCTGGAGGGCCAGGACGGCAGCCGGCTCGACGGCATCGCGTTCCGCGCCACCGAGACGCCGCTCGGCGATTTTCTTCTTTCGAGCCGCGGGACGTCCATTCATGTCGCAGGCTCGGTATCAGCGGACCTCTGGCAGGGGCAGCGGCGCGTGCAGCTGCGCGTCACGGATGCGGCGAAGGCCATTTGATCGTTGGCGAGCGGTGAGCGCCCGCAAGCCCCAAGGGCAGGCCACCGTTGCCAAATGATGTTGGCCCTGCTTCGGTCCGAAGATATGGGCAGCTTGCTACGGGCTCCACAGTCACCTTCGCGCCGACATCCCTCGACACTTTCGGCGTGCCTCGCGAGCGAGAGCGAAGACCTCAGCATTTATCCGGCAATCAGTCTCGTTGCTCTCCTATCGAACCAGGAGAAAGCCAAGGAAACCCTTTTTGACAGAAGGTGATCCAAATTCGCCCGGCGATCTGCGACGAGGAGGGAATGGCACGCCCAACGGGACTCGAACCCGTGTTGCCGCCGTGAGAGGGCGGCGTCCTGACCGCTAGACGATGGGCGCCTCTGGGCTTGTTGTGCGCCGGCGATTGCTGCGCATTTCCGCATCCTATGCCTGTTAAGCGAAAACGACGAGAGAAATCCTCGGACGCAAGTCGATGCGCTGGCAACGCAATCGTTCGTTTCCATGCGAGCGCCGGCGAGCGGTTTACAATGTCGGGGAGATCAACACAGTGGCACGCCCTAGGGGAGTCGAACCCCTCTTCCCAGAATGAAAATCTGGTGTCCTAACCGATAGACGAAGGGCGCACTTGCTGTGTGGGCGCCTTATAGCCAGCGAGTTTTGATACCGCAAGCGCCAATCTCAGGATTTTTGTGCTTTTCCCGTTAAAATCGACGGGAAATATTCGGCGCATTAAGGGCCGGAATCGGAGGCTCTGTCCGAGACAGCAAATCGCTGTTTCAGATGAGTAAAATGTCGATATTCAGGGGAAGAAGATCAACACAGTGGCACGCCCTAGGGGAGTCGAACCCCTCTTCCCAGAATGAAAATCTGGTGTCCTAACCGATAGACGAAGGGCGCACTTGCTGTGTGGGCGCCTTATAGCCAGCGGGTTTTGATACCGCAAGCGCCAATCTCAGGAATTTTGTGTTTTTCCTGTTAAAAACAACGCCAAAAGCTCGCGGCCCGATAGGTCGGAATGGGAAATGTCTTGGAAACAGAAGAGCACTGCTTCGGACGGAAAAATATGATCTAGAGGGGGAGAGGAGGTCAACACAGTGGCACGCCCTAGGGGAGTCGAACCCCTCTTCCCAGAATGAAAATCTGGTGTCCTAACCGATAGACGAAGGGCGCACTCGCTGTGTGGGCGCCTTATAGCCAGAGGATTTGAGAACCGCAAGCGGCAATCTTCATATTTCTGTAAAAAATCCACAGGCAGGAGCCGGGCAGGGAGACCTCCGGAATCATCCGTGGAAACAAAGGGTTGGGTTCAGCCCTTGCCGCGTCGGCATCGCCAGTTCCAGTCGCGCTGGGTGCCAATATCGATATGCACCGATTCCGTATGGCAATAGGTGCCGACACCGCCGCGGCCGGGAATGCTGCGCAGGAATTCGGCAAGATCCCACTTGCTGACGCCCTCAACCTGGATATCTGCTGCTTCGCAACGCGTATGCAACGACTGCTTCGCGCGATTGACCTTGATCGGCCGCAGGCCCGAGGTCACCATGACCTGCTTGCCGTAGTGCGTTTCCACATTCTTCAGCATTTGCATGAGTTCAGGCTTGAAGCAGCCGGCTTCGACCTTTTTCGTTTGGAGGATCAATCCGCTCGGTGCCAGACGCGCCAGACCTGAAAGAGAGGCTACCTGTACGGGGGCGCCATCATCGTCGCCGATATGCTCTTCGTGCTCGAAATTGTAGAGCGAATTCAGCTTGACGCCTGGAAGCGTGTAGGCGAGTGACGCCGTCTGTGGCTGGCTGGCATTGCTGGTGGTTATCGTCTTCTTCTCCGCCGGTTGCACTGCCCGAACTGCTTCCTGCTGCGGCTTCTCCTTGCGCTTTCCGGCAAACAATGCCGCCAACGACCAGGTTTTCGGCGCGTCTTTCTCGCTGTTGCCTTCCTTGACCTCCGGGGACGCTTGTTGGGCTGCCGCCACCTGGTTCGCGGGAGGTGCGACTTCGGCGTTGGCCACGGCCTGTGGCGCCGACGATGCCTGGCCGCTGACGGCAGCCGCGGCGCTCAATGGCACCGGCACAGCAGCGGGAAGGGCGCTGTCTTGGGCGGGTGAGGCGGCGTAGGCGGCGACCGCCGTGTCCGGTGTGACGCCGCCGGTCACTGTGTTCGCCGCGCCTTGCTGGGGGCTTGCGAGCGGCAGCGGCTGCTGCTGTGTACCGCTGAAGAGGCTGTTGGTCGTCGCATTCATCGCCGGTTGGCCGGCCGGGAGCGGAACTGTGCCCGTCGTCTGCGGCTGGGCGGTTGTCGCCGCCTGTGCCGCGGGCGCCTGGCCGTAGATGCTCGATGATGCAGCCCTGAGACCGGTGCTCTGCATTGTCAGGGATTGCGCCTGTCCTGCATCTTGCGTGGCGGCAGGGTTGCCGGCACCCAGCTGCGCTTGCGGATTGCTGCCAAGCGCAACCACCTGTGCATCCTGGACGGTGCCCTGCCCAGCCGATTCGGCGGTTTGCTGGGAGGCGGTCTGCCCCTCGACCTTCAGCGCAGTGGCCGCATCGTTTTCTGCAACCGCCGACATGCAGCTGCTGAGCGCCAGCAGTGAAACGGATAGGGCGGCCGCGCGCGCAACGGCAGCGAGCACGGCCCCCTTCTTGTCCAGATGTTGCAACGTCCTATCCCCGCTCTCCGTGCATGACGGGCGAAGTCTTCGCCTTGTCATGCATTAAGTTTCAGTTCCGAAACATCGCCCAGAACAAACAAACGCACACTTCGCGCGGTGATCAGAAGGATCGCCACGGAAAAGGTCAGGCCAAGTACAAAAGGGGGTCGCCGCCACGAGACATCGCGGATAGGACCCGGCATCAACGTTTCGCGCGAAAAAATACTCAACGATACGCGATTTGTAAACCGGCGCTAACCTTGGGCTTGCATGTTTCCGACATGCGAAGGCCCGGACCAGCCGGGCCTTGATCATTTGTAGCTGTTGCTGATCGACGGTCCGGCCATGCCAGCCGGGATCACCGGCTGTATGCAACCATCTTCGTCAGTCAGAATTGCGCGGAGCTTACCACGCGCCCGTATTGCCCATCGAAGCCCAGGGCTCCTGCGGCGGGCGGTTTTCGCCTTTTTGCAGAATTTCGATCGAGATGCCGTCGGGCGAGCGGACAAAGGCCATATGGCCATCGCGTGGCGGCCGGTTGATGGTCACGCCATTGTCCATCAGATGCTGGCAGAAGCCGTAGATGTCATCGACCTCGTAGGCGAGGTGGCCGAAGTTGCGCCCGCCCGTGTAGTCTTCCGTATCCCAATTGTAGGTGAGTTCCAGGCAGGGCGAGAGTTCGCCGCGTGCGCGCTCGATGTCGCCGGGAGCAGCAAGGAAAACCAGCGTGAATCGGCCCTTTTCATTGTCGTAGCGACGGATCTCCGTCAGCCCGAACAGCGTGCAGTAGAACTTCAAGGCCTCGTCCAGATTCTTGACGCGAACCATCGTGTGCAGATAGCGCATTGCAATGTCCCTGTTTTGCAGAAGATGGCGTATACTGGGCCGCCAGCAAGCCAGAGGCAAGGCTGCGTCCCCATATTAGTTCTCGGCCAAAATATGCCGAGGGTCTTGCGTATCCGCGGCGGGACGATGTTATTCTGGTCAATAAGAATCAGTTAACCGTATCGGTAGTCGCGCGTAAACGAGGGGCTGGGAGAGAATGGCGGATAGGACATCTTCAAAAGACGTCATGCATGGTGACGACTTTGGCAGCGACGCTCTCGACCTCATCGAAATCACCGGCGTGATCAAATGGTTCGACGTCGCCAAGGGCTTCGGCTTCATCGTGCCCGACAACGGCATGCAGGATGTGCTGGTCCATGTGACATGCCTGCGGCGTGACGGCTATCAGACAGTGCTTGAAGGCGCCCGCGTCGTCGCCCTCATCCAGAAGCGGGATCGCGGCTACCAGGCATTCCGTATCCTCTCCATGGACCAGTCGACGGCCGTTCACCCGTCGCAGCTTCCCCCTGTGCGCACCCATGTCCAGGTGACGCCGACAAGCGGCCTCGAGCGGGTTCTGGTCAAGTGGTTCAACCGCACCAAGGGCTTTGGCTTCCTGACCCGGGGCGAGGGGACCGAAGACATCTTCGTTCACATGGAAACGCTGCGGCGCTTCGGCCTCACCGAACTTCGGCCCGGCCAGGTCGTCCTCGTACGCTTCGGCGATGGCGAAAAAGGCCTGATGGCGGCTGAAATCCATCCGGACGGCCCCTCGCCAACCACGCGGTCGCATTGATGATCGTCGCACGTCATCTTTTTAAAGAAAGCGCCCTGTTGGCGCTTTTTTTCTTCGCCCTCATCGCAGCGAGTTCGGCAGAGGTCGAGTTTGCCAGGGACAAGATGCGTCTGGTGACAGCCGACAAGACGGTCCACGAACTCACGGTCGAACTGGCCGTCGATCCGGACCAGCGCGAGCAGGGGCTGATGTTTCGCAAATCCATGGCGCCGGACCAGGGCATGCTGTTCGATTTCGGACAGACCCGTCGGGTGATGATGTGGATGAAAAACACCTATCTGCCGCTCGATATGCTCTTCATCGACGACAACGGCGTCGTACGCACGATCCGTGAAGATGCTGTGCCCCATTCGGAGGCGATCATTGATTCCGGCGAACCGGTTGCCTTTGTGCTCGAGCTCAATGCCGGCACTGTCCGGCGACTTCACATCCGTCCCGGCGATCGGCTGGAGGGCGCCCGGATCCCGCTCCAGCGGCCGTAATTCTTGCGGGCGGCGCGAGAACACGCCTTGTTCTCCCGGAATCACCCCCTAAATCATCTGATGATGGTAATCTGGTTCTGCCGGTAAGGGCCGCAAAGCCTTAAGAGCAGGCTTGATTATGACAGATTGCTAATGTTCTTCTGGGCGAAACAGGAGGCATCTGTGGTTATCCGGAATGTGCTGTTGGCGGCCATGGCGACGTCTGTGTTTGCGCAGGCGGCGATGGCGGCAGATCTGACGGAGGCGCCAGCCCCTGTCGTAGAGGCGCCACCGGTGTTTGTCTGGACCGGTGGCTATGTCGGGCTCCAGGGTGGGGGTGGCTGGCTCAATGGCGATCTGAGTGCACCCGGCGGCAGCGCCTCGCAAGATTTTAGCGGCGGCTTGCTCGGCGCCTTCGCAGGCTTCAACTATCAGCAGGGCGATTGGGTCTACGGCATAGAAGGCGACGTCAGCTACAATTGGAATGACAAGACGTTCGATATCTTCGGAACCTCGACGGAGGTCGGAACCGACGTCTCCGGCTCGATCCGTGGGCGTGTCGGCTACGTGCTGAACGACAAGGCGCTGCTTTACGGGACAGGCGGCTGGGCGGTGACCCGAGGCTTCGTCGACGTGCCCGGCGCGTCGAAGGAGAAGGAAACCTTCAACGGCTGGACGGTCGGCGCCGGCGTCGATTACTCCTTCACCGACAGCGTCTTTGGACGCGCCGAGTACCGCTACAACGATTACGGCGACAAGGACTTCGGCGGCGTCAACGTCGATATCGACCAGCACCAGTTCACAGTTGGTGTCGGCGTGAAGTTCTGATCGCAGGGAAACGTCAAGGAGAGCGCGCCGGCGCGATGCCGGCGCGCTCTCGATAGGCTTATCCCGACGGCGCCCCTTCTTGCGCACGCTCGATAATTTCGGCCCGATCCGCTTCTGCCGAAAGATCAAGCATGATGCGCGTGCCGTCCCTGATCGATCGTTGCAGGTTCTTTCGCGTCTCCGGTTGCAGGATCAATCGATCCATCGCGGCGAGCCGGGCAAGCCTCGAGCGCGAAACGCCGAGTTCGGCTGCCAGCAGGCGGTCGGCCCGCATGCTCGTAGCCATCGCCACGGCAAGGACGATCTCGAGGCGGTTGCAGCCTTCGAACGGTCTCGCACGCACACGACGGCGCACGCGGCATTCGGGAAACTCCTCTATGCGGTCGGTGCTCCGGCGAAGGTCTTCGACGTCGAAGGCCGTGCGGCGGATCCAGGCAAGGTCGTTGTTTTGAAGCGCGTGGAGCGTATCGGGATCGACTTCCCGAACGTTCTTTCGCTCGAAAATCGGGCGGTTCCAGGTGTCCGCGCAATCGGCGCAGCGGTAGATCAGCCAGGCATCCAGCCGTCGCCCATTGGCGTTCAGCCGCGTCTTGCCGCTGCAGACGAATGGACGTTGGCCACGGCAGCGGCTGCAGGCACGCCACGGGCGTGGTGCGGTTTGTGGTTCGATGGTCCAATGGACCGTTAACGTGTAAGACATGTCGTCTGGTTCTTCCGATTGGAAGTCCATCGAGACGACGGTTTGAGCACCCGTTCCGGGGACGCGGTCTGGCAACGTTTTTTGGTGATGGTTCCGCCTGGCGAATCCGTGCCAGGCATGAGATCGGCAATGCCATTCCGGTCTCGAACCGTCACCTCAACGAACGCAACAAAAATCAATCCGATAGCAGCTCGTGCTACCGGGCGTACGGGGTGAAACTAGCGAGACCGGATTTTACAAAGGCAAAGCGAAACTCCGCGAGAAACAGCGCGATGGTGGCTGCTCGACCGTCCTATAGGAATTGCCTGCGGGCACAAAGTGCAATGACATCTTGTGCACGCGCCAGAGTGGAATTTCTCGAGGAATAGGTGAAATTTGGCCACAAGCGAATTTTCGCCGTTGAGGTAGAATCGCCCAACACACCTCCAATCTGAAGCGGCTTCGAAATGCTTGAGCAGAGGCGGCTTTTCTTTTCGCGAGATGGCGTCGTCTCCACATCGCGCATCGGGCAATCCGTCGGTTTAGCCGGCGCGGCTAAGCGGCGGCGCGATCGGCTTTGAAATGGTCACGGTTGACGAGGTGGATAAAGTGATGCGGTTACGGCCGTGGCGTTTGGCTTCGTAGAGCGCTGCATCCGCGCTGTTGAACAATTCCTCCCACGAGCGTTCTTGGCCATTGGCAACCGCCAGTCCCATGCTGACGGTCAGCGCCACCTGTTCGCCGCGGCTGATGATCCGCAGTTCTTCCACGGCACGACGTAGCCGCTCGGCGATCGCTTGCGCCCGTTCTTCGCTGGTCAGAGGAAGGTAAAGCCCGAATTCCTCGCCGCCCAAACGTGCAAAACAATCTCCCTTGCGAAGGTTCTTCCTGGCGAGCTCGGCAAAAGCCATCAGAACCTGATCGCCGGTGTGGTGACCGTAGCGGTCGTTGATGCGCTTGAAGAAATCGAGGTCCATGACGATGAGGCAGTCGCCATGCCAGTTCGATTTGGGCAATTGCGCAAGAAACCAGCGGCGATTGCCGGCGCCGGTCAGCGCGTCAGTGTCGGCTGAGCGCCGCAGTTCCGCCTCTGCCCGCTCCTTCACAAGCACGAGGGCGAAGAGTGCGATCGCGAAATGGCAGATGATCGAAAGAAAGAAGGCGTACGTGGTGGTGACCGGGATGATGCCGGGTTTCACGAGGCCAATCACGACAGCGAGGCAAAGGTTGGCGCCGACAGTCATGGCGGCTGCGAGCATGGCGCGGGCGGGCAGCGGCTCCCTTGAGCGATCGGAGATGATGGCAAAGGCCGAAGCGGCGAGGAAAAGAAAGGCGGTGGCGTTAAAGACGCTGGCGCGAACGGTATTGACCACATGAAAATGCGTGGCAAGGCCGATCAGCGCACCGGTGACGGGTACGCAAAGCGCCAGCCAATCGGCGCTGCGGCGCCGACCGGCGCTCAAGCGCCGCACGCCGATCCAGAACAATGCATATCCGCCGATCCCGAGCGTGAAGCTGGAGAGCGTCCACAGATGGGCCGGTAGCAACTTCTGCTCGCCGTAGCCGGCAAGCGTCGATGCCAGAGCCAGAAACAGAAAGCCGCTCGCCAAAATCCCGAGACCCTCGTCCCGCGGCGATTGCCAGCGCGCATAAAGGAAGCAGAACGCGCCGATGAGGAACGACGACTTGTGAAGCAAGAGTACAGTGGCAAGGTCGAGTTGGGCAGTCATCTGATTGCTCGGGCAGGCTTGGGAGGCTGACACGTCGCGGTTGCGCGCCGCTCCGCTCTAACCGCAATGGATTTAGTGATTCCTAAATTCGAATGACAAAGCGGCGATTTGTCCCGATATGGGACATTTTTTGCCCTTGGCGCCCCGGGCGTTTCGCAATGAGATGGCATCTTTGGCTGTGGTCAAGGAAATTTCATCTTGCGGCCCCCGGGCGAAGCGTGTATCTCCGGCGCCGTTGGTACGGAGTGTAGCGCAGTCTGGTAGCGCATCTGGTTTGGGACCAGAGGGTCGGGAGTTCGAATCTCTCCACTCCGACCATTCAAAGCGCCGGGTGGCATTCTTGGCCTTCCTTACCTGGCTTTTCCAACTTTCAGATGATGTTTCGCTTGCTTCGAGCCCGCCTGATCACTGCGGAAGCTTCGTCGCGCCTGATCTCCCGCGGAAAAGCCAAATTTATCCGGCCGAAAGTCATTTCGTTTTAAATCATTCTGCGTTATGGGAATGACGGCATGCTGGTGCCCGTGAATGTGGCCAGCGAAAGTATGGAGCCGTTCGAAACCATGTCCGCAAAGATCTATCGTCCAGCAAAGACCGCCATGCAGTCTGGCAAGGCCAAGACGAATCTGTGGGTGCTGGAGTTCGATCAGGAAAAGCCGCGCACCATCGATCCGATCATGGGTTACACCAGCTCGGGTGACATGAAGCAGCAGCTGCGGTTGACCTTCGAGAACGCCGAGCAGGCTATCGCCTATGCTGAACGCAACGGCATCGAGTACCGCGTGATCGCGCCGAAGGAAGCGACACGCAAAAGCGTGTCCTACCCGGACAATTTCCGTTTCAACCGGATGCAGCCCTGGACCCACTAGGGTCCTTCGATGGCATTCGACGGGCACAGCCCGAGACGGCCCCTTAGCTCAGTTGGATAGAGCACCTGCCTTCTAAGCAGGTTGTCGCAGGTTCGAATCCTGCAGGGGTCGCCAATGATTTCAAGCGCTTAGGTGGGTGTTGGGCGTCACATGGCCCCCATTTACAGCTCTCCCACAGTTGTTTGTTACGTCCCGTTTGCGTAGATCTGTCACGGTGCTGGTCTGCTGCTCAGTGGTGCTTGTCGAATTCCGCGGCATCAACCAACGGACTAGTGAACCTTCGGTCTGCGGACGAATGCACCGGCTGCCTCCTCTAGCATCCGTTCCTTCGCGTCCAGAGCGGACCAGTGATTATGCGCCAGTTCGATCAGCGCGCGGGCTACTTCACGTTCATCCCAGCCGGCCGCTTCGGCGTACTCGGCCACGGTTCGAAACACATCCTCAATCGCCAACTGGCAGTCGAGCTCTCTTTCCGGGTAAGAGCCCACGCGCTTTGGTGACAGGAATCTCGGATTCTTCGTCATCAACGACCTCCCGCTGCCGAGAGTAAAGCGCGCTAAACTATCCCCAAGCTTTCGCTAATTTTCGCGCGACCCTTTTTGTCGTTCTCGTTGGGTCTAGGGACCGCGGTTTATGGCGAGCTCAGTTTTCCTGAACGGAAACACCGTCCTGGCCGATCTTGATCTCGACACCTGGCTTCGTCTCCTCACGATAAACATAGACGCCAAGTCCGGTGGCGATCACGGCGAGGAGGGCGATTATCAGGTAGAGACCGGGTCGGCTCATGCAGAGTGTTCCTTTGCGTTTTTCACCTCTACCTAGCTAGGCTCGGTTGCCGGAAAGGCAACCGGCGCTCTTGCGTTGTGGGTTGTCGAACCTTGAAATGCGCCGTTAGAGGTCCGATCCCGTGACGGTCCTGGGATCTAAGTATCGACACATCCGGCGCTTTCGACACGGCGGCGCGATGGAGGGGCGGTGTTCGCAACTCGTGTCCGGACACAGGTCCGGCGCCGATAAAAAAACGGGCCGGCGGATGGTTTCCGACCGGCCCGTTCCGGCAAAAGGCGGAAAGGGGAACGTCTCTGCGCGGGGCTGCAGCGCCGCGCGTAGGGAGATCGATACGGTCTGATAATGCCCGAAAGCCGGCGCGGGAATTGACATTTCTCGCTTGAAATTTGACATTTCCCGCATGCCTTCCGATGGACGCCCACACTCAGTGATCGAAGTTTCCGTTGTCATCCTGCCGGAGTCGTCGATCATGTCGCTCGCCTCGGTGCTGGACCCGATGCGTGCCGCCAATCGTATCTCCGGCCGCGACGTGTTTCGCTGGCGGTTGCTTTCGGCCGATGGCGGCCCGGTGACGCTGACTTGCGGCGTGCCGATCGCGGTTGACGGTTTGCTGGGGCAGCCGCTTGCCGGCGATGCACTGCTGGTGATCGGTGGCTTCAATCTCGATCGACACGCCGGCAAGAAATTCATCGGGGCGTTGCAGGAGTGCTCACGGCATTTCGATATCGTCGCCGGCATCGAATCGGGCTGCTGGCTGCTCGGCCGAAGCGGGCTGCTGAATGGCCGCAAGGCGACCGCCCATTGGGAAGAGCTCGAAGATTTCAGCCAGGCCTTTCCCGCGTTGACCGTGCTTGGCGACCGTTTCGTCATCGACGGCAAGTTCTGGACCTCAGGCGGTGCTTCACCGACTTTCGACATGATGCTGCACTGGATCACGCAAAGGCTGGGTTCGGCTCTGGCGCTCGATGTCGCCAGCATCTTCGTCTACGACCAGACACATAGCGCTGCCGACGTGCAGCCCTATGTCTCGCTTGGTCGGATCGAAACGCGAGATCCCGAGCTCGCCGAAGCGATCCGGCTGATGGAGCGCACGCTCGAACGTCCCCTGACAATTGCGGCACTGACCAAGCGATTATCGATTTCGCAGCGCAAGCTGGAGTCGCTCTTTGCCAGAGGGCTTTCCACCAGCCCCGGAGCCTATTATCTGCGCCTCCGCCTCCAGGTTGCCCACAGGCTGGTGCGCGATTCCGGCAGCCCCATCCGCGAGATTGCGCTGCGCTGCGGTTTTGACAGCCTGTCCGTCTTTTCGCGGGCCTATAGCCGCGAATATGGGGTCAGTCCCTTGAAGATGCGGTTGGCGCGACGTGAGGCTGTGGCGTGAGGAACGGTTCAAGGCCTTTGCGCGCCAACGGGCACGCGCCCGGATGGATCGCCGATTGAGCCGTCGGATTCGCATGGATCGGCGTCAGTGCACGGTCTGTGGCGGCTCGTCGGTAAAGGCCTGGATGCCGTCGCGCTGAACGGTCGCGATAAACTCCTCGAAGGCTTCCCGATCGGTCGGAAATGGCTCCTCCCACGTGGTGGAAAAGCCCTCCTCGTCGATGACTTCGAGGGTCCAATCGTGATTTGTTCCTGCCGGCCGATAAATCCGCAACTCCACGACGACGCCGTCGTCACTGAATTGGCCGGAAAACTCCGAGAACTCGTAGGTCTGCTCTTCGTCAGTCATTTCCGCAGTGTAACACGCTTGATGGGGGACGTCCCGCCGGGTTCGGTTTCGGCGGCTCTATTTGCACCCTCTAGCCGGGCGCGCAGGACGTGCGCTCGATCTCGTTCGCGAAGAACAGGCCGAGACACGCCTGCCGCCTCGGCAAGAGGCGGTTGCGGTTACCGGCAACGTGCCTCGTACCGTCGCCCGTAGCGATCACGATAGATGCAATAGCCTTGGCGCTCCTGAGAACGTCCGATCAGGTTGCCGATAACTCCACCGGCCACAGCGCCGATCGCCGCGCCGCCCCAACTGTCGCTCACTGCGCCGCCGATAATAGCACCCGTTCCGGCGCCAATGGCGGTCCCTTTCTCGGTCTGCGTGCAAGAAGCAAGCGTACCAATCATCAAAGCCGCAATGACAAGCTTTCTCATGCTTTCACCCCTTTGCTCGATATCAACCTGGGCAGTTCAACACTTTGCATCCTCAGCGTGAGGTTCAGCATCTACGCAACGCGGCGAATTGTCGAGGGTGGTTGATCGCTATGGCGAGAGTAATGGGTTGGTCGTGTCGTCGACTGTCCATCATGCAACTGCTGAAACTTGTCTTTCCCACGTAGGGTATTGCGCTGTCAGTGCCGCGTATCTTCGGACGCCACCTCTACGTACCGGCCGATCGACCAGAGGTAAGTCGCAATTTCCTGCCTGATTGGGTCGCGGTCGCCATACTTCTCCCCAATGCGCTCAACTTTGTTCATTGCCGCCTCGCTCGGGTTCATGTCGCCGGTAACGTACGTAAAGTGGCCGACGGCGCAGATGTCGCACCCGGCGGCGATCATCTCAGCCACGTAGTCTGGGATCTCACCGGACTTCATCACGCGCTTCTTTTGCTGGGACATTTCCTCTCTCCGTTATGCGTCTCCAGCAGGGCGTAAGCCTTTGTCTTCGAACCACATTGTCGGTGACGGTCATGGCTTCAGGCGGACCCCAGAGCGCAATGCCGCTTGGGGCTGGGCACGCTCTGGGGTTGCTAACGTCAAGTGCGGTTGACGCTCAACTAGGAATGGCAGGGCGGTTCCGATTCCGCAACGCGTGTGGGACCTTTGCCGGGGCAAGTCGGACTTAAGTCCTATCCGGTTCGCGGTCAGCAGGAGGGCGCGTGCTCTGTGCGTTGCGCGAGCCTCGCATGGCTGCTTCTCCTCCTCCGCTCGCGCGGAGTGCATGCGTCTTTTGTCAGGATGCGACCGCAACGTCGCGGGTGTTCTTATTATGTTCTGATCTGGTGGGGAGTCGAACGAATGATGTCCGTCAGGACACCAACCTAATTCGCGAAGACCGAGCTCCATAAGCGCGCCTCCAGTGCAATCGACAGGGTTTGATAACTCTCATCTGATCCTTGGCGATGATGCGCTGGGTTGGGTAGCTTGATCCGAAGCTGCCGATAAGCAGGGAATCTGGTGCCGTCGTGGCGACCCGGGAAGCTAGGGCGGCAGCTTGATTTGTCGTTGAAAATTCGTGGTGAGCGCGCAGGGATTCGAACCCTGGACCTACTGATTAAAAGTCAGTTGCTCTACCGGCTGAGCTACGCGCTCCCTGGCCGCGGCTGTGAAGCCCGGCGGAAGTGGGCGGACATATGCACGCGTGTTTCCCGCCGGTCAACCGAAAAATTGCGATTTTCGCGAACAAAGGGTGCATGGCGCAATGATCGCCAAAAGGTGATTGGTATCATAGTGATCCTGCGGCTAAGGGATAGCCCAAATGCCGCATGCCGGAGTTCTTGCCGTTGTCGATTGCCGATATTTCCATCTGGACCGCCATTCTTGCCGGCGCTCTCTCGTTCCTGTCGCCCTGCGTCCTGCCCCTGGTGCCGCCCTATCTTTGTTATATGGCCGGCGTCTCGGTCGACCAGTTTCGCAGCGGCGATGCGGCGACGATCGGCAGCACCAGGCGCGCGGTCCTGCCGGCGGCGCTATTGTTCACGCTCGGTTTCGCCACCGTCTTCGTAGCGCTTGGGGCAGGGGCTTCGTCGATCGGCCTGCTGCTAAGGCAGCATATGGATCTGCTCTCGCGCATCGGCGGCGTGATCATCATCATCATGGGGCTGCATTTTCTCGGCGTGTTCAAGATCGGTCTCTTGGCGCGAGAGGCGCGCTTCCAGGGCGGTGGCAAGCCTGCAACGCTGTCGGGCGCCTATATCATGGGGCTGGCCTTCGCCTTCGGCTGGACGCCCTGCATCGGTCCGGTGCTTGGCACGATCCTCGGCGTTGCCGCCGCGCGCGACACGGTCGGCGATGGCGCCATGCTGCTTGCCATCTATTCGCTGGGCCTTGCCGTGCCGTTCTGGATCGCGGCCGCCTTTTCCGGCTCCTTCATGCGCTTCCTCTTCCGCTTCCGCCGTCATCTCGGCCTTATCGAGAAGCTGATGGGTGGGCTCCTGGTACTCGCCGGCCTCGCTTTCCTCTTCGGTTTCATCAGTTCTGTTGCCATCTGGTTCCAGACGACCTTCCCGATCCTGATGAAAATCGGCTAGGGCATTCCCTCGTAATCCGGAATCACTTTTCGCCAGGACTGGCCTAATGCTTGGGCTTGTTCGTGCGCTAGGCGTGTCGCGGATGCCTGGCGATGGCGTGGCCAAGCCGAAAGCGGCAGGGACGGGGGGAAGACATGACGGAAATTGCGGGCCTGGTGCTGCCGTTCTTCGGCCTGATCTTTCTCGGCTATCTGACGGCGCGCTTCGTGCATCATCCCGGCGAGGCGATGGGATGGCTGAACACCTTCATCATCTACCTCGCGCTGCCGGCGCTGTTCTTCAAGCTCGTCTCGCGCACGCCGATCGAGCAGCTGGCGCGCGCCGACTTCATCCTGACGACGGTCGGCGCGACCTACATCGTGTTCTCGTTGATCTTCCTCGTCGGCGTCTACATCAGGCGCAACTCCATTGCCGAAGCGACGATCCAGGGCTTCGGCGCAGCCTATGGCAACATCGGCTACATGGGCCCGGGACTGGCGCTGCTCGCACTGGGCGATGCGGCTGCAGTACCGGTGGCGCTGATCTTCAGCTTCGAAAATGCCGCCCATTTTGCCGTAGCACCGGCGATGATGGCGATTGCCGGCGGCGGGCAGCAAAAGCCGCTGGTGCTCGCGACAAGCGTCGCGCGCAAGATCATCCTGCACCCGTTCATCCTGGCGACACTTGCGGGCGTGGTCGCGGCCTTTTTCGCCGTGCAGCCGCCGGTGCCGGTTCAGCGGCTCATCGACTATCTCGCCCAGTGTGCCGCACCCTGCGCACTCTTTGCCATGGGCGTGACGCTGGCACTTCGGCCGATCAAGCGCATTCCCGTCGAGATCGGCTACATCGTTCCGGCGAAATTGGTGCTGCACCCGATTGTGATGTTCACGGCCATGAGCCTGACGGGAAACTACGACCCGATCTGGGTGCAGACCGCGGTGTTGCTGGCCGCATTGCCGACGGCGACGAACGTCTTCGTCATCGGCCATCAATATGGTGTCTGGCAGGAGCGCGCCTCGGCGACGATCCTGATCACCACGACGCTTTCGGTCGCGACCGTGACAGGCCTGCTTTACCTCATCCGCTCAGGCGCTCTTCCGCCCGATCTTTTCCCTTAAGCCCTCCCTCAGGGCGTTGAGCGCGCTGCCCGGATGCACACCTTCGCGCATCAACAAACTACGAAGCGGGCCGACGGCCGAAAGCACATGCATCCCAAGCGCGCGCAGCGCCTGTACCGGCAGGAAGCCGGAAAGCAGCGAGCGATTGAGCAGGTCGACGCTTGCCGTGCGGCTGACGATATCAAGCCGGCGGCGACTGTCGAAGCGGTCGCCAGTATCGGCGGCCAGCGGCTCTCCGCTCGGCGCGCCGATCAGTTCGACAAGTGTCATCACATCGCGAAGGCTGAGGTTGAGCCCCTGCGCCCCGATCGGCGGAAAGGCGTGCGCGGCCTCACCGAGAAGTACGACACGGCCCTTGCCGAAGCGTTGTGCGGTCATGCCCGAGAGCGGGAACGATTGTGGCGTGCCCTCAACGGTCACCTTGCCGAGGATCGATTGCATGCGGTCTTCGACGGCGCGCGACAGCGCCGTGAGATCCAGCATCAGCGTTTGCGCGGCATCGTCGGGCTTGCGCACCCAGACGAGGCTCGAGCGGTTGCCGGGCAGGGGCACCTGGGTGAAGGGCCCGCTTTCGGTGTGAAACTCGGTCGAGATGTTCTGGTGCGGCAACTCGTGCGCAAAATTGAGAACGACCGCCGTCTGCGGATAGGACCAGGTGCTGGCGGCGATCTTTGCCGCTTCGCGCACCGGCGAGCGACGACCATCGGCGCCGACAAGGAGGTTGGCGCTGCACTGGCTGCCATCGGCTAGGTCGATCGTCGCGACGGTATCGGAAAGATCGAAGCCGATCGCCGAGGCGGTGATGCGCGTCAGCGTCGGGCTCGCTTCGGCGCGCTGCCTCAGAATGTTGATGAAGGGCGCGTTCGGTATGTTGTAGCCGAAAGCGTCGAGCCCGACTTCGGAGGCGCGGAAGTTGACCGGCGGCGCACGCAAGAGCCGGCCGGTGCCGTCGAGGATGCGCATGGTCGAGAGCGCTGCGGTCAGTGGCTCGACCTTTTCCCAGAGCTCCAGCGTCTTCAAGTATTCGATTGACTGGTCCATCAGTGCCGTGGTGCGGCCGTCGGCAACTGCAGCCTCCGGGCCGATCAGGGCAACGTGGTAACCAGCGTCGGCAAGCGCTATGGCCGCGAGCGACCCCGCGAGACCCGCGCCGATGATGGCGATGTCGTAGTGATCCATGATGTGAACGAACCCTTTCCGCACGCGTTGAGGCCCTTGGTCCAGCCTCGATCATACCTCTAGTCGCCGCCGACAGCGAAATAAATGGGTAGAATCAGCGCAGAAGCAATTTGCAGGTGTCCACAGGACAATGCTGCGAGCGGACAGTGCAAAGCTTGAATTTTAGTGGCGATGCGTTGCAAAGGGTGCATATTACGCGCAATGCGCCGCAGAGCGGTCGAGGCGGGCTTGAAGCCCGCGCGGAGAAAACAGGCAGGGGTGGGCGGCGTCCGCAGATGAAGTTCTTTAACTACAGACGAGTTCCCTACGCCGAGATCCGCGCCTTTTCCGTGCATATCTTGACTGCTTCGGGATCGTTTCTTGCCTTCCTCGGCGTGGTGGCCGCGGCCGAGCATCGCTTCGTTGATATGTTCTGGTGGCTGGGCCTGGCGCTGCTCGTTGATGGTATCGACGGCCCTATCGCCCGCAAGGTCCGGGTCAAGGAAGTGCTGCCCAACTGGTCAGGCGACACCCTCGACAATGTCATCGACTACGTGACCTATGTCCTGCTGCCAGCCTTTGCGCTCTACCAGAGCGGCATGATCGGCGAGCCTTGGTCCTTCGTGGCCGCCGGTGCGATCGTGGTATCGAGCGCGATCTACTATGCCGACATGGGCATGAAGACGGACGAATATTTCTTCTCCGGCTTCCCTGTCGTCTGGAACATGATCGTCTTTACGCTCTTCGTCATCCAGGCAAGCGAGCTGACGGCGTCGATCGTGGTCTTCGTCTCGGTGGTACTCACCTTCCTACCGATCAATTTCCTGCACCCAGTTCGCGTCCAGCGTCTGCGGCCGTTGAACCTCGGCATCTTTCTCGTCTGGTCGGCGCTCGGCGTCTATGCACTACTCCTGCATTTTGCGACACCGGCCTGGGTCGTGACCGGCTTCGTGCTAACAGGCATCTACCTCTATGTGATTGGCTTCGTGCTGCAGATTTTCCCGAATCTCGGCCGGAATTAGGAGCAGGCAATGGCGCAGGCGATTGTGGTACGCGAACTCGGTGGACCGGAGGTCCTGAAACTGGAAGGCGTCACGCTTTCGCCGCCAGGGCCGGGCGAGGTGCAGATCCGCCAGGTTGCCGTTGGTCTCAACTTCATCGACGTCTACTTTCGCACCGGCCTCTACAAATCCGCCTCGGGCCTGCCCTTCGTGCCGGGCAAGGAAGGCGCGGGTGTGATCACCGCGGTCGGCGATGGTGTCAGTCTTTTTTCGGTCGGCGACCGGGTTGCCTATGCATCGGCTGACGGCGCCTATGCCAGCGAGCGCAACGTCGATGCGTCGCAGCTGGTGAAAGTGCCCGACGGGATCAGTCTCGAGACCGCGGCCGCGATGATGCTGAAAGGCATGACAGCGCAATATCTGCTCAATCAGACCTATCAGGTTGGTCCGGGCACCACGATCCTCTTCCATGCGGCCGCCGGCGGCGTCGGCCTGATCGCCGGACAATGGGCCAAGGCCCTTGGCGCGACTGTCATCGGCACCGCCGGATCGCAGGAAAAAATCGATCTGGCGCTGGCACACGGTTACGACCATGTGATCAACTATCGGACCGATAACTTCGTCGCCAGGGTGAAGGAACTGACGGATGGTCGCGGTGTCGATGTCGTCTATGATTCTGTCGGCCGCGATACCTATCCGGCGTCGCTCGACTGCCTGAAGCCGCGTGGTCTGTGGGTCAGCTTCGGCAATTCGTCCGGTCCGGTGGAGGCGTTCAGCATCGGTATTCTGGCGCAGAAGGGGTCGCTTTTCGCGACCCGTCCGACACTCTTTGGTTACGTTGCTACGCGGCCTGCGCTGGAAGCGTGTGCAAATTCCCTGTTTGATATTGTGCAAAGCAACAAAGTGCGTATCAATATCAATCAGACTTATCCGCTCGCCGACGCAGGACGGGCGCATACGGATCTCGAGACAAGAAAAACGAGTGGAACAACACTGCTGATTCCGTGATCGAAGCCCTAAGGCGGACGCGGATCGACAGAGGGGAAAGAGGGCAGCGTGCCTGTTGAGGGAGTAGCGGCGAACAGTCACCTATTGGCTGTGAGCAACTTAACGAAATTGTTTGGCAGCTTTGCAGCCTGCAATGGGATCAATCTGCAGATTGAACCGGGCGAAATCCACGCCCTTCTCGGCGAAAACGGTGCCGGAAAATCGACCCTGGTGAAGATGCTGTTCGGTGTGTTGGCGCCGACGGCAGGCGAGATCCTCTGGGAGGGTCAGGGCGTGCGCATAGCCAATCCGGCAGCGGCACGCAAGCTCGGCATCGGCATGGTTTTCCAGCATTTTTCGCTGTTTGAGGCGCTGACAGTCGCTGAAAATATTGCGCTTTCGATGGACGCGAACACCTCTCTTGCCAAGGTGGCGGACGAGGCTTCCCGCCTGTCGCACGCCTACGGCCTGCCGCTCGATCCGAAGGCGCATGTGGCCGACCTGTCAGTCGGCGAACGCCAGCGCATCGAGATCGTGCGCGCGTTGCTGCAGAACCCGCGCCTCATCATTCTGGACGAGCCGACCTCGGTCTTGACGCCGCAGGAGGCCGATCGTCTGTTTGAGACCCTCTACAAGCTGAAGGCTGAGGGGCGCTCCGTGCTCTATATCAGCCACCGGCTCGAGGAAGTTCAGCGGATATGCGACCGCGCAACCGTGCTGCGTCATGGCAAGGTGACGGGCGCCTGCGATCCGAAGGCAGAGACACCGTCGTCGCTGGCGCGCATGATGGTCGGCAGTGATGTTGCTGCCGTGACTGCGGAGGGGACGAGCACGAAGGGCCAGGTGCAGCTCGAGGCTCGTCATCTGACGGTTCCCGCGCGCACGCCCTTTGCCGTTTCGTTGAAGAACATCTGTCTCAAGGTTCATGCCGGCGAAGTGCTGGCAATTGCCGGTGTCGCCGGCAACGGCCAGGGCGAGCTTTTCGACGCGCTTTCCGGCGAATTTCCGGTTGCCGACGACAATGCGGTGCAGATCCGCCAGAGACCCGTCGGCAGCCGAAACATCAATGCCCGCCGCCTGATGGGCGCTGGTTTCGTTCCCGAAGAGCGCCATGGTCACGCCGCCGTGTCGGCGCTGCCGCTATCGGACAATCTCGTGCTGGCCCGCAGTCGATCGGACGCCAAGGCATTCCTTGGCGGGGGCTTCCTCAAGGTCATCCGCCGCGATGCGGTGGCGAGCGCCGCAAAGCGCATTTCCGAGGCGATGGATGTGCGCAAGAGCGGCGAAGACCCGCCGGCGGGCTCGTTGTCTGGTGGCAATCTGCAGAAGTTCATCGTCGGCCGCGAACTCGACCGCCAGCCGAGCGTGCTCGTCGTCAATCAGCCGACCTGGGGTGTGGATGCCGGAGCTGCAAGCCGCATCCGCCAGGCGCTCGTCGATCTCGCCAAGGCGGGATCCGCCGTGCTCGTCATCAGCCAGGATCTTGATGAGATCTTCGAGGTGGCGACGGAAATCGCCGTCATCAGCGATGGTCGGCTTTCCGATCCCTATCCGGCGCATGAGCTTTCGCGCGAAAAGATCGGCCTCCTGATGGGCGGCATGTACGGCAAGATGGAAGGCACGGAGGCCGGACATGCGCATTGAACTGGAAAAGCGCCCCAAGGTCTCGACGCTGTTCTCGATCCTGTCGCCGTTCATTGCCTTCCTGCTGACGATCGTCTTCGGCGGCATCATGTTCGCGCTGCTGGGAAAAAACCCGGCGATGGCGCTTTATAGCTTCTTTGTTGAGCCGTTGAGCGAGGTCTGGTCGCTGCACGAACTGGCGATCAAGGCAGCGCCCTTGATCCTGATTGCCGTTGGGCTGTCGGTCTGTTTCCGCTCCAACAACTGGAACATCGGCGCCGAGGGCCAGTTCATCATGGGCGCCATTGCTGGCTCGATCCTGCCGGTGGTCTTCTACGACTGGCAGTCGCCGCTGGTGCTGCCGCTGATGATGCTGATGGGCATGCTCGGTGGCGCGCTCTTTGCCGCGATCCCCGCCTTCCTCAAGGCGCATATGAACACCAACGAGATCCTGACGAGCCTGATGCTGGTCTATGTTGCCCAGCTCTTCCTCGACTGGTTGGTGCGTGGTCCCTGGCGCAATCCGGGCGGCATGAACTTCCCGGAGACGCGCACTTTTGCCGCCGACGCGATCCTGCCGGAGATGATCGCGTCCGGGCGGACCCATTGGGGCTTCGCCTTTGCGATCATCGCCGCGATCCTCGTCTGGTTCATGATGCGTTATACGCTGAAAGGCTTTGAGATCTCCGTCCTTGGCCAATCGGAACGGGCAGGGCGCTTCGCCGGCTTCTCGTCGCGCCGGATGATCTGGTTCTCGATGCTGCTGTCCGGCGCATTTGCGGGCCTCGCCGGCATTTCCGAAGTCAGCGGCGCGATCCAGCAGCTGCGCCCGGTGATTTCGCCCGGCTACGGCTTCACCGCAATCATCGTCGCCTTCCTCGGTCGCCTCAATCCGCTCGGCATCGTCGCCGCCGGCCTGGTTCTGGCGCTCACCTATCTTGGCGGCGAGGCCGCGCAGCTATCGATCGGCGTTTCTGAAAAGGTGACGCGCGTCTTCCAGGGGCTGCTGCTCTTCTTCGTGCTCTCCTGCGATACGCTCATTCACTACCGCATCAGGCTGATCTTTGACCGGTTGACCGCGACCAAGACCGAGGGGAGCCGCTAATGGGTATTGTTGAAGCGATCCTCCTGAGCGTTATTACCGCCGCAACCCCGCTGGTATTGGCCGCTATCGGCGAACTGGTGACGGAGCGATCCGGCGTTCTCAATCTCGGGGTCGAAGGCATGATGATCATGGGGGCGGTGTCGGCCTTCGCGATCACTCAACTAACCGGCTCGCCGTATCTCGGCATGCTTGGAGGCGTGGCCTGCGGTGCGCTCTTCTCGCAGCTCTTCGCCTTCCTGACGCTGACGTTGGTGGCCAACCAAGTGGCGACCGGCCTTGCCCTGACGCTGCTCGGGATCGGCGTTTCCGGCATGCTCGGCGAGAGCTTCCTCGGCATCCAGGGCATCAAGCTGCAGCCGATCGCAATCCCGCTGCTCTCTGAGATTCCCTATCTCGGGCCGCTTCTGTTTCGTCTGGATATCATTTTCTATCTTTCGATTGCGATCGTTGCCGGGGTGAACTGGTTCCTGTTCAAGAGCCGGGCCGGGTTGAAGCTGCGCGCCGTTGGCGACAGCCACGCCTCGGCGCACGCGCTCGGCGTCAACGTCATCCGCACGCGGTATCTGGCCGTGATGTTCGGCGGGGCCTGTGCCGGCCTTGCCGGTGCGCAGCTGTCGCTCGTCTACACGCCGCAATGGGTGGAAAACATGTCGGCCGGCCGCGGCTGGATCGCGCTGGCACTGGTGGTCTTCTCCTCATGGCGGCCCTGGCGGCTGGTGGCCGGCGGTTATCTCTTCGGCGCCGTCTCGATCAGCCAGCTGCACGCCCAGGCCTTCGGCATCGGCATACCATCGCAGTTCCTGTCGTCACTTCCCTATCTCGCGACGATCGTCGTGCTCATCCTCATTTCCCACAACCGGCGCATGACTTTGATCAACACGCCGGCATCGCTCGGCAAACCGTTTGTGCCGGACCGGTGAACGGCTGCATTTCAGACGGACATTTCTCAAACCGACAGAGGTCAAGAAAATGAAGAAACTACTGCTCGTCCTCGCAAGCACCGCGGCCGCGATCGGCTTTGCTACGGGTGCAAGCGCCCAGGAAAAGGCCAAGATCTGCTTCGTCTACGTCGGTTCGAAGACCGATGGTGGCTGGACCCAGGCCCATGACATCGGCCGCCAGGAGCTGGAGAAGGCACTCGGCGACAAGATCGAAACGCAGTTCCTCGAAAACGTACCGGAGGGCCCCGACGCCGAACGTGCGATCGAGCGTCTCGCGCGTTCTGGCTGCGGCCTGATCTTCACGACGTCTTTCGGCTTCATGGATGCGACGATCAAAATCGCCCAGAAGTTCCCAGACGTGAAGTTCGAACACGCAACCGGCTACAAGACCGCCCCGAATGTCGCGACCTATAACAGCCGTTTCTATGAAGGCCGTTACATTCAGGGTCAGATCGCCGCGAAGCTGTCGCAGAAGGGTGTCGCCGGCTACATCGCTTCCTTCCCGATCCCGGAAGTGGTGATGGGCATCAACTCCTTCGTGATCGGCGCACGCTCGGTCAACCCCGACTTCAAGATCAAGGTCGTCTGGGCCAACACCTGGTTTGATCCCGGCAAGGAAGCCGACGCCGCCAAGGCGCTGGTCGACCAGGGCGTTGATATCCTGACGCAGCACACCGACACGACCGCCCCGATGCAGGTTGCGGCCGAGCGCGGCATCAAGGCCTTCGGCCAGGCTTCCGACATGATTGCGGCCGGCCCGACCACTCAGCTGACGGCCATCGTCGATACCTGGGGCGCCTACTACGTCAAGCGCACCCAGGCGTTCCTCGACGGCAAGTGGGAAACGACGTCGAGCTGGGATGGCCTGAAGGACGGCATCCTGACCATGGCGCCCTACACCAACATGCCTGACGACGTGAAGAAGCTGGCCGAGGAAACCGAAGCCAAGATCAAGTCGGGTGAGCTGAAGCCCTTCACCGGCCCGCTGAAGAAACAGGACGGCAGCGAATGGCTTGCAGCCGGCGCGTCTTCGGATGACGGCACTCTGCTTGGCATGAACTTCTACGTCGAAGGTGTCGACGACCAGTTGCCGAAGTAAGCGACGGCCCCGCCGAATACATGCAAACCCCGCCATCTGGCGGGGTTTGTTGTTTTATATCGCGTAAAAGTTGTCATTCGCCGATGGCGTGCACGGAATGCGCTTTTGCGGGGTTGGTAGGGCTTTCCGGAATCGGCGGTTCAAACTACATTCACGTCAGCAAGATTGACGCGAGCTTCGGTCACCGCAACAAGGTGTTGTGGCGCCTCGCATCGACGGAAGTCAGGCAGGGGAGTGCCTGGAGGAGATGGATTGAACAGGAGTTTGCTGGAAACCGTGGTGTCCGGCTCGCGCAAGCGTACCAGTCATGCGCATGTCGTCGATCAACTGGGAAAGGCGATCATATCTGGTGAGTTTCCGGTCGGTTCGATCTTGCCCGGTGATCCGGAACTCGCGGCGCGTTTCAAAGTATCGAGAACGGTGCTGCGCGAGGCGATGAAGACATTGGCTGCCAAGGGGTTGGTTGTACCGCGTGCTCGTATCGGTACGCGCGTGACGCCACGCAACGACTGGAACCTGTTCGACAGCGATATCCTCACCTGGCATTTCGAATGCGGCGTTGACGAAGATTTCCTTTACCACCTGAGTGAAGTGCGCCTGGCCTTCGAGCCGCATGCGGCAGCGCTTGCCGCGCGAAACGCCTCGGAGGCCGAGATCAGCCGCATGATGCGTCTCGCCGTTGCCATGGGCGAGCTGGGGCATACGGCCGAGAGCCTCGCCGTTGCGGATCTGAAATTTCACCTCGCGGTTGCCGAAGCGTCCGGAAATCCCTTCATGCGCACGGTCGGCGGGCTGATCGAAGCGGCGCTCGTCGGCGTGTTCAAGCTGAGTTCGCCCGTTGCCGAAAAAGGCGGGATCGACGAAGTGGCCCGCAATCATATTCGCATCGTCGAGGAAATCGGCCGGCGTGACGAAATGGGCGCGCGGCTCGCGATGGAGAATGTGATCAAGATCGGGCGTGAGCGCGTTCGCAGCGCACTCAGCAGCCGCAACTGATCTTCCTTCTGGTCGGGGTTGTTCAAGAAAAGAGCGATTATCGCTTTCAATGTTCAAGAGATCGCGTCGATTTCAACGCTCCCGCTTGCTCAGATCGCCGGCTGGCCTTATCTGGTGAGGGGCCGTTCCTTGTGGAGCGGCTTTCGTCAACGGTGATCTGGAGACCATGTCCGAGTTTTTTGTCATTTTCGTCCTGCTTTTGATCAATGCATTTTTTGCTCTCTCGGAAATGGCAATCGTCTCGGCAAGCAAGCCCATGCTTCGCCAGATGGCAAAACAGGGAAATCACCGCGCCGAAGTGGCGCTGAGCCTTGCCGAAGATCCAGGCAAGTTTCTTTCGACCGTCCAGGTTGGCATCACGCTTGTCGGCACATTGGCCGGCGCCTACGGTGGCGCGACGATCGCTGCCAAATTCGCCCCTTTGCTCAATGAGATCGCCTGGATCAATCCCTACGGCAACACGGTCGCCGTTGCGCTCGTCGTGACGCTCATCACCTTTCTTTCAGTGGTCATCGGCGAGCTCATCCCGAAGCAATTGGCGCTGAAGAATTCCGAGGCGCTGGCGATGTTCGTCGCGCGCCCGATGCATCTTCTGTCGCGGATCGCGGCTCCGATCGTTTATCTCTTCGAGACTGCGGCTTCGCTCGCCATGCGCCTCCTCGGCATACGTCCGGATGATCCGGACCATGTGACGGAGGAGGAAGTTCATGCGATCATGGCCGAAGGTGTCGAAAGCGGCGCCATCGAGAAGTCAGAGCACGAAATGCTGCGCCGAATCATTCGGCTCGGCGACCGCAACGTCAAATCGATTATGACGCACCGGACCGAGGTGAGCTTCATCGACGTCAACGACAGCCTGGAGACGGTCGGCCGCAAGATCGGTCAGTTCGGCCATTCGCGCTACCCGGTGGTCGATGGCCCGAGCGGTGATGTTCTCGGCGCGGTCCTGGCAAAGGAGCTGTTGAACGCACCGAGCTCCGGTCCGTTCGATGTGCGTCGGTACACTCGCGAGATCCATACGCTGCCGGAGACCGCATCCTGCCTGAAGGCGCTGGAAGCCTTCAAGTCCTCGAGCATCAACATGGCGATGATCGTCGACGAATATGGAAGCACCGAGGGCATCATCACCATCGCTGATATCCTTGAGGCCATCGTTGGTGTGCTGCCCTCCAACTACGACGACATCGAGCATGCGCTGATACGCCAGCGCGAAGACGGCAGCTATCTCGTCGACGGCCGCACGCCGATTGATGAAATCCACCTGACGATCGGTATTGAGGGGATCGACGCGGACGGTAATTTCGAGACGATTGCCGGTTTCCTCGTGCAGCAGCTGCGTAAGACGCCGGAGGAGGGCGATATTGCCACCGCCCACGGGTATCGCTTCGAGGTCGTCGACATGGATGCACGCCGTATCGACAAGATCCTTGTCAGCCGCAGCGACGAAACGACCAGCTGATCCAATCCTCGGAGATGTCAGGTCGGGGCAGACCTGCCCCGGCTTGAGAACGCATCGCTTGCGGTGGCCGGACGGTACCTTGGAGATGAAGTTCCGGGCTACGCCGATTTTCAGATCTTGCAGATTTTCTATTGAATTCAGCGCAGTCTGAGGATGTCGCAGGACGTGCCCAGGGGCGCTTCCTCGGCGTGTGGCGCGCGTACGATCAGGCAGTCGGACTGCGCAAAGACCTTCATCATTGACGAGTCCTGGCGCGAGAAGGGATGGGCGACGAGGTTTCCGTCGCTGTCCCTGGAAAGGCGTGCGCGCACGTAATCCTGCCTGATGTCATTGCCCGGAAGCGGGCTTGCCAGTCGCGCGGTTGCAATGCGTTCCCGTTCCGGCAATCGAGCAAGTTTGCGCACCAGCGGTTCAAGGAAAAGCAGCGAGCAAACGAGGCTGGAGACCGGGTTTCCGGGCAGGCCGAGCACGGTGGCTACGCCAAGCTGTCCAACCATCAGCGGCTTTCCTGGCCGCATCGCGATGCGCCAGAAGTCAAGCGTCATGCCGCAGGCAAGCAGCGTCGCCTGGACCAGGTCATGGTCGCCGACCGAAGCGCCGCCCAGCGTGACGATGACGTCGACATCGGCTCCCTGTGCCCGGGCGACCTGAGCAGCGATCGCCTGCTGGTCATCGCCGACAATGCCGAGGTCGATAACCTCGGCGCCATTGTCGCGCGCAATGGCCGCGACGCCGAAGCTGTTCGAGGCGATGATCTGGTCGTCGCCCGGCTTGCTACCCGGAGGCATGAGCTCGTCGCCGGTTGCAAGGATCGCGACACGTGGGCGCCTGAAGACGGGGAGGTTTGCGTGGTTCATGCCGGCGGCCAAAGTCAGCCGTCCTGCATCGAGCACGTCACCAGCCGAAAGCGCTGCTTCGCCAGCCGTAAAATCCTGGCCCGACAGCCGGATGTGGCGGCCCTTGCCGGGCACGAATTTGGTTCGGATCCGGTTGCCGGGCAGGCGCTCGGTATCCTCCTGGATGATGACAGTATCGGCGCCAGCGGGAAGGGGCGCACCGGTGAAGATGCGAACGGTCTGGCCCGCGGCGACTTCGCCTTTGAAGCGGTGGCCAGCGGCGGATTGGCCGATCACGGTCAATTCAGCGCCGATGGTCTCAATGTCCTGATGGCGAACCGCATAGCCGTCCATCGCCGAATTGTCGAAGGCTGGGTGGGTGACGCGTGCCGGGATGTCCTGCGAGAGCACGCGCCCCAAGCCGTCGTGAAGAGCGACATTCTCTGCCAGGGGCCGCGGAGTCGCGCTGCGGAGAATTCGCTCGAGCGCGTCTTCGACGGAGAGCAGCGACATGGCATCAGTTCCCTTCGCGGCGATAGTCGCCGGACCGGCCGCCGGACTTGCTGACAAGCGTTATGCCGCCGATCTCCATGTCTCGATCCGCGGCCTTTGCCATATCGTAGATGGTGAGACAGGCGACGCTGACCGAGGTCAACGCTTCCATCTCCACACCCGTGCGGCCGGTGAGCTTGGCAAGAGCTTCGACCCTGAGGCCTGGAAGCGTTGGGTCCGGCGTGATGTCAACCGTGACCTTCGTCAGCATCAAGGGATGGCAGAGCGGAATGAGGTTGGCCGTCTGCTTGGCCGCCATGATCCCTGCGAGCCGCGCCGTGCCGATGACATCGCCTTTCTTGGCATCGCCTTCGAGAATGAGCGCCAGCGTTTCGGGCTTCATGCGAACATGGCCTTCGGCGACGGCAACGCGGACGGTTTCGGCCTTGTCGCCGACGTCCACCATGTTCGCTTCGCCGCTGCCACCGAGATGCGTGAGCGTCGGCTTACCCATCACTCGGCCGCCAGTGTGTTTGCTGCGCCGGTCAAGAGGGTGCGCGTCGCCGCTTCGACATCGCTCTTGCGCATCAGGCTTTCGCCGACCAGGAAGGTCGTGATGCCGCTTTTTTCCAGCCGCCGGCAATCCTCGTGCGTGAAGACCCCGCTTTCGCCGACCAGCAGTCGGTCGGCTGGCACCATCGCTGCGAGCTGCTCCGAAACGGCGAGATCGACCTCGAAGGTCCGCAAATTGCGGTTGTTGATACCGACGAGTGGTGAGGCGAGTTTGAGGGCACGTTCCATTTCCTCGGCGTCGTGCACTTCGATGAGCACGTCCATGCCGAGCGTGAACGCGGCGTCTTCGAGGCGGCGCGCATCGTCGTCGCTAAGCGATGCCATGATCAGCAGGATGCAGTCGGCACCCCAGGCGCGCGCCTCGAAAACCTGATAGGTGTCGAACATGAAGTCCTTGCGCAGTGCCGACAGGGCGCAGGCCGCACGCGCGGCTTCAAGGAAAGCAGGTGCGCCTTGAAAGCTCGGTGCATCCGTCAGCACAGAAAGGCATGCGGCGCCGCCGGCTTCGTAAGCCTTGGCGAGCGCCGGCGGATCGAAATCCGGGCGAATGAGGCCCTTGGACGGGCTTGCCTTCTTGATTTCCGCGATCAGCCCGAAGTCGCCGGCCGCCTTGCGCGCGACGAGGGCCTTGTGGAAGCCGCGCGGTGCCGATTGTTCAGCGATGCGCGCCTTGAGATCTTCGAGCGAAACTTGCGATTTCGCGGCTGCGATTTCGTCGCGCTTGTAGGCTTCGATCTTGCGCAGGATATCCGTCATCGTTGCCGATCCTTCCTCAGGCCGCGTTTGAAACGCTGATCAGGCGCTGCAACGCCGTCTTGGCGCCGCCGGTCGACAGCGACTGGCGGGCGAGCGCCATGCCCTCCGTGAGGTCCTTCGCCCGTCCGGCTATCATCAGCGAAGCGGCCGCATTGGCAAGGGAAATGTCCCGGTAGGGGTTCTCGGCACCGTCGAGCACGGCCTGAAGTGCCACGGCATTGTGCGCACCGTCGCCGCCTTTGAGCGCATCGAGCGTCACCGTCTCCAAGCCGAAATCGGCCGGCGTGAGGGTGAAGGTCGATATCTTGCCGTTTTCCAGGGCGGCGACCTCAGTCGTGCCGGTCGTGGTGATTTCGTCGAGGCCTTCGCCATGGACGACCCAGACGTTTTCCGACCCAAGATCACGCAGCACTTCTGCAAGCGGCTGAACCCATTGCGGTGCATAAACACCGACGAGCTGGCGCTTGACGCCGGCCGGATTGGAAAGCGGGCCAAGCAGGTTGAAGATGGTTCGCGTACCGAGCTCCACCCGGGTCGGGCCGACATGGCGCATCGCCGAGTGATGTTGCTGAGCAAACATGAAGCCGACACCCGCCTCGCGAATGCACTGCGAGATGGCCTCAGGGCCGATGTCGAGCTTGACGCCGAGGCACGAGAGCGCGTCAGCAGTGCCCGACTTTGAGCTCAAGGCGCGGTTGCCATGTTTTGCGACCGGCACACCGGCACCCGCGACGATGAGCGCCGCAAGTGTCGAGATGTTGTAGGTGCCCGCGCCGTCACCGCCGGTTCCGACGATATCGACCGCACCGGCCGGCGCCTCGACCGGTAGCATGCGGGCGCGCATCGCGCCGACCGCGCCGACGATTTCGTCGACCGTTTCGCCACGCACGCGCAGCGCCATCAGGAAACCGCCGATCTGCGACGGCGTCGCGGCACCGGACATGATGATTTCGAAGGCGGCGCGCGCGTCTTCGCGGTTCAGCGCCTCGCGGGCGGCGACCTTGGCGACGAATGGCTTGAGATCACTCATCGATCTTTCCTCGGGACCTATCGTTGCGCAATTGCGGTTTCGCCAAGCGTCTGGTTGATGGAAACGCCATAAGCAGCCTGCAGCGTGGCGACCATCTGGTCCAGAATGTCCTCGCCGCTGACACGTGCAAGCGCTTCGATCTGGCGGCTGTCGTCCTGAAGCACGTCCGCCGGACCGGCATTTTCTACCGATGTTACCTGCAGGAGGACCTGTCCCTCACCGCCGATCCCGGGGGCATTGGCGACGTGGCCGTTCGCGCCGGAGAAGGCGGCGGCAACGGCTGCGGGGCTGAGCGCCGCATCCGAAGTGGCGCGCGTCAGGCCGGACTTGGTTTCGACGACGAGGCCGAGCTCTGTCGCGATGTCGGCGAGCTTTGCGCCGCCCTCGACGCGCTGCTTCAGTTCGCCGGCCTTCTTGGCAAGGGCTGCGCGTTGCTGTTCGGCCATCCAGTCGGCTCCGATCTCGTCGCGCGCTTCGTCGAGTGTGCGGTCGCGCGCGGGGATGACCTCATCGAGATCGAACCAGACATAGCCGTCCCGGCCGACGTTCACGGGCAGGGTCTCGGCACCGACGTCCGCCTTGAAGACTTCCTGCAGGAGGGCCGCCTGTTCCGGCAGACCAGCGACGTCGTCGCCGTTCTTGTCCTTGCCGGTTGCGTCGATCGCATCGATGGTCACCAGCTTCAGCTTGAGCTGGTCGGCCACGTCCTTGATCGGGGCGCCGGAAGCACGCTCGTCTTCGATCTTGTCATGCAGGCGCATGACTTCTTCGCTCGCAGCGTTAAGCGCGATGTCCTTGCGCAGCTCTTCCTTGACTTCGTCGAAGCTGCGGACGGTCTCCGGGCGGATGTTCGTCACCCGCAGGATGACCGGACCGAAGGCGCCGTCAACAACCGGGGTTACGCCGCCGTTGGCCGGAACGGCGAAGGCCGCCTCGGCGATCTTGGCGTCCGGCACGCGATCCTTCGTGAATTCCCCAAGCAGAACGTCCGCAGAGGTCTTGCCCTCGGCTTTCGCGAGATCGTCGAAGCTCGTGCCCGAGGAGAGCTTGGCTGACGCAGCGTCAGCTGCCGCACGCGAGGGGAAAGCGAGTTGCTCTATGGTCCGCGACGCGGCGGCCCGGAAGCTCTCCTTGCGGCGATCGTATTCGGTGCGGATCTCGTCGTCGGTCACGGTCGCGGTATCGGCTACGTCTGCCGGTTCGAGCTTGACAAAGCTGATCTTGCGGTACTCCGGCGCGCGATAGTTCGCTTTGCGGCTGTCGTACCAGGGCGTAAGGACGTCATCGCCGGGTGCCTTGACCGGATCGATATTGGCGTTCGAGAGCAGCAAATAGTCGAGGGCCCGCTTTTCGTGGCGGTAGGCGCCGATGGCATCTGTCAAAACCTTAGGCGCTACGTAGCCATCTGAAAGCGCATCGACGATCTGAGAACGGATGGCGGTCTGGCTCTGGCTGTTGATGTAGTCCTGTTCGCGCAGGCCGGCATTGCGCAGCACGCTTGAGAAGGTCAGTCGGTCGAACTGCCCGTTGACGCTGTGGAACGCCGGGTCATCGGCAATCAGCTTGGCAAGGCGATCCTGCGACAGACCGAGATTCATGTCGTTGGCGAGTTGGTCGAGTGCGGCACCGGCGACGATCTGCGAGTAGACCCGCTGCTCGATGCCGAAGGCACGGGCCTGCTGCGGCGTCAGCCTCGTTCCGAGCTGGCGAGAGGCCTGCGCCAGCATGGTCTCGTAGGCGAGCCGGAATTCCGGAGCCTTGACCTTGACGTCGCCGACGGTCACGACCGCATCCGACTGGTTCGTCATCGTCAGCGATGAGCCGCCCCACACCATGAACGACAGCACGAGAATGACTAGCAGGCCTTTGACGACCCAGGTCTGGGCGGCAGTTCTCAGGAATTCGAGCATGGGGGCAGAAACCTCGTTGCATTGCGGTGGCTGTTCGCCAAAACGAAATCGTTCCTTAAAACAAACGAAACAGGAAATGAAGGGTGGTTTGCCGCAAATTGCGCCCGCTCACGGGATCGTTCACCCGTTCCAATCGTCTGCATTTTCAACGCCTGCCGCGGAGTGTCCGGGCTGAGCGTCCTCTGGGCCTACTGGATGCGTCGCTCGAGCTGGCGTGGGCGGCATAATTGATGTCGGATTCATTAGCCGGCAACTGAAATATATCTGTCACATTGGCTCGAATACGCCTTGAAACTGTGGTTTTGTTGCGGGGGGCCGGGCGATTCTGGCAGGCCCGCAGAAAGACACGCCAATGCAGTCAACAATCGTAATGGTTAACCTGTTTGGAGCAGTGGCG
Organism: Ensifer sp. LC11; assembly: GCF_001695835.1. Taxonomy (GTDB): domain Bacteria; phylum Pseudomonadota; class Alphaproteobacteria; order Rhizobiales; family Rhizobiaceae; genus Ensifer. The sequence goes on from NZ_MBSO01000045.1 coordinate 174,937, forward strand.
CTGCTGCTCTTCGGCCTATCCCTCGTCAAGGACGGGGTGACGCGTGCGTTCGGGGCGCGGTTGCGCGCCGGGCTCGCACAGGGAACCGACGGATCCATCCGCTCCTTCGCGACGGGACTTGTCGCAACGCTCGCTCTGCAAAGCTCGACCGCCACGGCGCTGATGACCGCGTCCTTCGTCGAGAAGGGGCTCATCCGCTCGCGCATGGCGCAGATCGTCTTGCTTGGCGCCAACCTGGGCACCGCGATGACCGCCTGGATCGTCGCGACCGGCATCGAGTGGCTGTCGCCGCTTGTCATTCTCGTCGGGGTCGTCTTGCACCGAGCCAGCCGCTCGAACGCGCGGCAGGGCCTTGGCGCCGCGTTCGTAGGCATCGGCCTGATGCTCCTGTCGCTGCACCTGCTCGGCGCTGCAACCGAGCCGATGCGTGATTCCCCGGCCTTGGCGACATTCCTTGCAATGCTCGACAGCGCCTGGCCGGTCGCGCTGATCATTTCGGCTGGCCTTGCCTTCGCATCCTCGTCCAGCCTCGCAGTCGTCATGCTGGTGCTGTCGCTCTCCTCAGCGGGTATCCTGACCGTCGGGCTGACGGTGGCGCTTGTGCTTGGCGCCAACCTTGGCGGCGCCATCCCACCTGTCATGGCGACCCTTGCTTCGGCGCCGTCTGCCCGGAGGGTCACCCTCGGCAATCTCGTCGTTCGCGCCATCGGCTGTTTGATCGCGCTGCCGCTGACGAGTGTGAGCGTCGAGTTTCTCCAGAGCTTGCCGCTGCCGCGGCAGAACCTTCCGGTCGACATTCATCTCGCCTTCAATCTGGCCGTGGCTGTCCTTGCCTGGCCCTTTGCCGGATTGCTGTCGCAACTGATGGTTCGTTTCATCCCGGACGGCGAGGCGGAGGAGACCGGCCCGCGTTATCTCGACGTGGCCACGCTGCACACGCCCGTGATGGCGCTTTCCGGGGCCACCCGCGAGGTGCTGCGCGTTGGCGATCTGGTCGAAATGATGCTCATGCGTGCCGCAAACGCCTTCAACAACAACGACCTCTCGGATATTCGCGACATTGGCAAGTTCGAGAAGCAGGTGGACCAGTTGCAACAGGAAGTGAAGATCTTCCTGTCTCGGCTGGGGCGGGACGGTTTGAGCGCCGAGGACGGTCGCCGCTCGATCGTGATCATCGATTACGCCATCAACCTCGAGCACATGGGTGATATCATCGAGAAAGGGCTCTGCGAACAGATCGCCAAGAAGGTCAACAACGGCCTGAAGTTCTCGGAGGAGGGGTATCAGGAGCTGAAGAGCCTCTTCAATCTGACGATCGACAATCTTCGCGTTGCGCAGACCATCTTCGTCACGCGCAACGCTGATCTCGCCAAGCAACTGATCGAGGTGAAGGTAAACGTCCGTCATATGGAGAAACGCTCGGCCGAAAGGCATATCGAGCGGCTGCGAGACGGGCTGGTCCAGAGCTTGCAGACGAGCTCTCTTCACCTCGATATGCTGCGCGACTTGAAGCGCGTCAACGCCCATATCGCATCCGTCGCTTACCCGATCCTTGAAGAGAGTGGGCTGTTGAGCGAGAGCCGGCTGCGGCCGGGCGCCTGATTATTGCCGCCTATGAACTCGATGGTCCTGGCGCCGGTTTTCAAGCCATTGCGTATGAAAGCGTCATAGCATTTCGTCAGTGTGATGCGGTTGTGGCTCGGCTCGAGGCTTGGCAGGTAGAGCGACAACAATGTTCTGTTGACGTTGGTGACAGGGCATGTCGGCACCAACGCGATGTCGACGGCGCTGATGGCGGCGCGAACGTTCTGATCCGGCGGCGGAATGGCGCGGAACGGATCAGCGCCGATCGCCACATGCCGAGGGGCGCTACGGTCCATCAACCAGGGGAACGGGTTGCTGAAGTCGACATTGAAGATCGTCCCGAAGCGCACGCCGTTGGCAGCTTCATACGCCCGGATCGCGTCGACGGCCTCGTCTGCATTCGCCAGCCAGCCGGCCTGGAAGTCGAAGTCGCTGTAGAGCAGAAATGACGGCAATTCGCCCGCTTCGGCAAAGGCGTCGAACGCAGGTCGTTGTGCGGCGTAGATTTCGCGCAAGCGCCCGGCGCGCAGCGCCAGGATCGGCCGGAGATTCACCGCCCCCATCGTTTTGAGATTGCGGCTTTCCAGCGGTACGTTGTTGATCGCGCCGACCCAGGCACGGGCGCTTTTTTGCACGACTGCTGTGGCCGGCGGCAAGGCCGCGGCGAACGCGAGGACGGCTATGCCGATTGCGAGTGGCCGGGACCGGGCGGCTTTGACCTCATCGATGACAAGCTTGAGCAGCAACGGCAGCAGGAAGATGAAGGCCTGGCTGCCGGTGTTCTGGCTCTCGAAGAGAATGCCGGCGACAACAAAGGCGGCAAGCCACAAGAGCGGCTGGTCGAGCACCTTGGCGCCTGCAGCAATAGACGGTCCCTCGCCAAGCTGTCGCAGCGATTGGGTAAAGGACCCAAGGTGGGCGCCAAATAGCAACAGGCAGAGCAGTCCGGCCGGGATCAGCAAGCCGGCATTGAGCGAAGCTGCCTGCAGCAGACGCGGCAACAGGCTGCCGTCGTTGACGGAAAGCAGCGCAAGAATATCGGCGAGATAGGCTGAAACCCCACCAAGCGAAACTTCGACGATTGCAAGTATGGCGAAGACCATCAGTGCCGCTGCCATCGCCAATCTGAAGGGCAGGCGTCCCGCCGCAACGGCCATGAGACACAGCACCGTGCCGGCTACGGCGCCGGTGATCTTCACGAAGAAGAGGGCTGCCATGGCACCGGCGACTGTGAGCACGAGCAGCCAGCGGTCGCGCACGTGGATCAATGCCGCCGCCAGCACATAAAGCAGCTGGCAAACCTGGCGGTTGTAGATGCCGAAGCCGTCGGAGCCGGGATAGGGATAGAAATCGCCGGTATTGAACGGCAGCACCGAGAAGACCAGGAACGGCACGAGGATCGCATAGGCGAGGCCTTTCGAACGCTTCTGGACATCGAGGATGACGAGGGCGATCAATGGCCCGCTGACGAGGAGCAGGCACCAGCTTGCGAGCAGCAACGGCTGGCCGTTGGAAAAGATGCTCTGCAGGCCGGTGAAAAGGTAGTAGCCGAGGGCGCCGACGGGCGTGAAGAAGTCGACCGAGGGAACTTGGCCTTCGCGAATGCGGTTGGCAGCATCGAGATAAAGATAGTGATCCCAGAACATCGGGCCGATCGGCTGCGGGATTGTGAAGGTGAGCAGAAGTCCCAGCACAACGAAGGCGAGGGCAAGCAGCAGGAGCGGCGAGCGAGCGAAAAGCAAGGCTTCGCCTCTGGCGCTTGCTGATGTGTCGAGTTCGGTGCGGCTGTGCATTGCGGCTTCGTTCTCCCGAGGGGAGCGATGCACCCGCACTGCTTGCTGACACAGGCTCCGCGCTTCCTTATGCCATCATCGGGTTTTAAGCCGGTTAATGCGACGTGATTGTGCGAATTATGCTTCTCGCAATATCTTGCTGCTAGCACGGCGCCGAATCGGGCGCGATTTTGTACTTGAGCTGATTCCGATTTAAGGAATTGTACGAAGGGCTTTGTCCCGCAAAAGACCAAGGAGAGATACATGGAACGGACGTGCCTGGCCGTCATTTTGGCTGCGGGTGAAAGCACACGGATGAAGTCGTCCATGTCGAAGGTGCTGCATCCGGTGGCCGGCCGGCCGATGATCGCCCATGTCGTCGAGGCCCTGGCGAGCGCCGCGATTACCGATATCGCTCTCGTCGTCGGCCGTGATGCCGAAGCAGTTTCGGCCGCCGCCGATATCGGCAATATCCCGATCTCGTCCTATCTGCAGACAGAACGACTCGGCACGGGTCATGCCGTTCTTGCGGCCCGCGAAGCCATCGCGAAAGGCTATGACGATGTTCTCGTCGTCTTCGGCGATACGCCGCTGATTAAGCCGGAGCCACTGAAGGCGGCCCGCGAGGGGCTCGCCGCCGGCAACGATGTGGTGGTGATCGGCTTCGAGGCGGCGGATCCGACCGGTTACGGTCGTCTGATCGTCAAGGACGGTGCCCTGCTCGCCATTCGCGAACATAAGGATGCGACGGATGAAGAGCGCCGCATCACCTATTGCAACGGCGGCCTGATGGCGATCAATGGCCGCAAAGCACTCGACCTACTCGACCGCATCGGCAACGCCAATGTCAAGGGCGAGTACTATCTGACCGACCTCGTTGAGATTGTCCGCGCGATCGGCGGTCACGCAATCGCGGTCGAAGCTCCTGAGGAGGAGCTGACCGGCTGCAACACGCGCGCCGAGCTCGCCTACATCGAGCGGCTTTGGCAGCAGCGTCGCCGCCACGAGCTGATGCTGTCCGGCGTGTCGATGATCGCGCCGGAAACGGTGTTCCTCGCTTGGGACACAGTGCTCGAACAGGATGTGCTGATCGAGCCCAATGTCGTCTTCGGTCCCGGCGTGCGCATCGAAAGTGGCGCGGTCATCCACGCCTTCTCCCATGTCGAAGGTGCGACGGTCCGTGCCGAAGCGACCGTCGGCCCGTTCGCGCGGCTGCGTCCGGGGGCAGATCTTGGCGAGAAGTCTAAGGTCGGCAATTTCTGCGAGGTCAAGAAGGCGGAGATCGGTGCGGGCGCCAAGGTCAATCACCTGACCTATATCGGCGATGCATTCGTCGGTGCCGGTTCAAACATTGGTGCAGGTACGATCACCTGCAACTATGATGGCGTGAACAAGCACGAGACGCGGATCGGCGAAAATGCCTTCATCGGTTCGAATTCCTCGCTGGTAGCGCCGGTAGCGATCGGTGACGGTGCATTGGTGGCGTCGGGCAGCGTGATTACCGAGGATGTTCCGGCGGACGCCGTTGCCTTCGGCCGTGCGCGTCAGGAAATCAAGCCGGGCCGGGCGAAGTTGCTGCGCGAGCGCTACGAGGCGGTGAAGGCGGCGAAGAAAGCTGCGAAAGCGGCTGGATAGATCGCGCGTTAAATACTGAAACCGAAAGTGAAATCGGGGCGGATTGCCTCGCCCGGCAAATGCTTTACCAAGGCAACGCGCCGGGTGGGAGATCCGCCCTCGTTGGTTGAAGCGCTGCGATTGGCGCGGAACGAATTCGGAGAACACTATGTGCGGTATTGTTGGCATCGTCGGCAACCAGGCGGTATCGGAGCGACTGGTCGATGCGCTGAAGCGCCTCGAATATCGAGGCTATGATTCCGCCGGTGTCGCCACCGTCGTTGACGGAAAGCTGGAGCGCCGGCGCGCCGAGGGCAAGCTGGTGAACCTCGAGATCCGCCTGCGCGAGGACCCGCTCGCCGGCACGATCGGTATCGCCCACACGCGCTGGGCAACCCATGGCGCACCGACCGAGCGCAATGCGCATCCGCATTTCACCGATGGCGTTGCCGTCGTGCACAACGGCATCATCGAGAACTTCGCCGCGCTGAAGGACGAACTGACCGCGGCGGGAGCCAAGTTCGAAACGGACACCGACACTGAGGTTGTGGCGCATCTGCTCTCAAAGTTCCGTCGCGAAGGGCTTGGGCGGCGCGAGGCGATGCACGCGATGCTGAAGCGGGTCACCGGTGCCTATGCGCTGGCCGTGCTTTATCAGGATGATCCCTCGACGATCATGGCGGCACGCAACGGCCCGCCGCTCGCAATCGGCCATGGCAAGGGCGAAATGTTCCTCGGCTCGGATGCGATCGCGCTTTCGCCTTTCACCAACGAGATCACCTACCTCATCGACGGTGACTGGGCGGTGATCGGATCGAACGGCGTGCACATCTTCGATCTCGCCGGCAATGCCGTTGACCGGCCGAAGCAGCTGTCGCTCGCCGCCGCCTACATGATCGACAAGGGCAATCACCGCCACTTCATGGAAAAGGAGATCTATGAACAGCCGGAGGTGATCTCGCACGCGCTCGGTCACTATATCGACTTTGCCGGCAATCGCATCAAGGCATCGGACGGCGCCATCGATTTTGCCAAGGTGCCGAGCCTCGCCATCTCGGCCTGCGGCACGGCCTATCTTGCCGGCCTCGTCGGCAAGTACTGGTTCGAGCGTTACGCCCGCCTGCCGGTCGAAATCGATGTCGCGTCGGAGTTCCGCTACCGCGAGATCCCGCTGTCGCCTGAGGCGGCGGCGCTGTTCATCTCGCAGTCCGGCGAAACGGCCGACACGCTGGCCTCGCTGCGCTACTGCAAGGATCTGGGCCTGAAGATCGGCGCCGTCGTCAACACGCGCGAATCGACGATCGCGCGCGAGTCCGATGCCGTCTTTCCGATCCTCGCCGGCCCGGAAATCGGCGTCGCCTCGACCAAGGCGTTTACCTGCCAGCTTGCCGTACTGGCGTCGCTGGCGATCGGCGCCGGCCGCGCCCGGGGTACGGTGAGCGCGGAGGAGGAGCAGATACTGGTTCGTCACCTCTCGGAAATGCCGCGCATCATGGGGCAGGTGTTGAACGCCGTTCAGCCGAAGATCGAGCTTCTGTCGCGCGAACTCTCGAAGTGCCGCGACGTGCTCTATCTCGGCCGTGGCACCAGCTTCCCGCTGGCCATGGAAGGCGCGCTCAAGCTCAAGGAAATCTCTTACATTCACGCCGAAGGTTATGCCGCCGGCGAACTGAAGCACGGGCCGATCGCCCTCATTGACGAGAACATGCCCGTCATCGTCATTGCCCCGCATGACCGTTTCTATGAAAAGACGGTGTCCAACATGCAGGAAGTGGCAGCGCGCGGCGGGCGGATCATTCTGATCACCGATGAGAAGGGGGCGGCAGCCTCCAAGCTCGAGACCATGGCAACGATCGTACTGCCTGATGTCGATGAGGTCATTGCGCCGATGATCTTCTCGCTGCCGATCCAGTTGCTTGCCTATCATACGGCGGTGTTCATGGGCACCGACGTCGACCAGCCCCGCAACCTCGCCAAATCGGTGACCGTCGAATGATCTATATCCGGCAGGAGCGCCCGGGCGACGAAAAGGCGATCCACGACGTGACCGCGGCTGCCTTCGAGGGACATCCGCACAGCGACCAGAGCGAGCCGTTCATCATCGAACGCCTGCGCGAAGCCGGTGCGCTCAGCGTGTCGCTGGTTGCGGAGAAGGACGAAGAGGTTGTCGGTCATGTCGCCTTCTCGCCGGTGACGCTGACGCCTGTGGAACCTGGCTGGTTTGGTCTCGGTCCGGTCTCGGTCAAGCCTGATGTTCAGGCGCAGGGCATAGGCAGGCAGTTGATCCGCGAGGGCCTCGAATGGCTGCGTGCCGAGGGTGCTTCCGGCTGCGTCGTCGTCGGCGATCCCGCCTATTATCAAAAGTTCGGCTTCCGCAACGAATCGGCTCTTGTATTCCCCGGTTGTGCGCCGCAATATTTCATGGCGCTGGCTCTTTCCGGTGCGATGGCGGCCGGCACGGTCGCCTATCATCCGGCCTTCGGGGTGGAGTGAGGTTAAGACGGAAGAAGCATGACGGAACACTCAAAACGCGGCTACTTCGGTACACGGCTGCGCAACTACTTCCTGACCGGCCTGATCATCTGCGCACCGGTGGCAATCACCGTTTGGCTCGTGCGCACGTTTATCGATTGGGCCGATGGTTGGGTGAAGCCGTATCTGCCGAATTTCTACAATCCGGACACCTATTCGCCTGTTGCCATTCCCGGATTCGGGTTGCTCATCGCCATTTTCGTGATCACATTCGTTGGCTTCATGACCGCGAACCTCGTCGGTCGGTCGATCGTGAATCTCGCCGAGTCCCTGCTCAACCGCACGCCGCTCGTCCGTACGATCTACAAATCCACGAAGCAGATTTTCCAGACGGTACTGCAGGATCAGTCCTCCTCCTTCAAGAAGGCCGGGCTGATCGAGTATCCGAGCCCGGGCATCTGGTCGCTGGTCTTCATCGCTACGGATGTTAAAGGCGAAATCGCAGCCAAGTTCGACGATCGCGGCATGGACATGGTGGCGGTCTTCCTGCCGCCGACTCCGATACCCACGGCCGGCTTTCTGCTGTTTGTTCCGCGCGACAAGATCATCCCGCTTGAGATGAGCGCGGAAGATGCGGCCAAGCTGCTGATTTCCGGTGGCTTGGTAACGCCGGACTACAAGCCGCTTGCCAATACACCGTTGAAAATCACCCAGCAGAAGACCGCCTGAGGCTTCAGGCGCGGTTCCGGACGGAAAGCCGCGTCACACCTTTCCACGAATTGCGCTAGCCGGCCCGCAGGAAGCGGATCGCCTCGTCGCGCCGGTAAAGGTAGAGCAGGGTCCGGAGCGCTTCCCCGCGCTCCGACGTCAGGTCCGGATCGCGCTCGATCACATAGGCGGCGTCCTTGCGGGCGATTTCCAGGAGATCGCCATGGGCTTCCAGGCTGGCGATGCGGAAACCTGGCGTGCCTGACTGGCGCGTGCCAAGCAGTTCGCCTTCTCCGCGCAGCTTCAGGTCTTCTTCAGCGATCAGAAAGCCGTCTTCGCTGTCGCGCAGGATCGATAGTCGCGCGCGGCCGGTTTCACCGAGCGGCCCTTTGTAGAGCAGGATGCAGGTCGATGCCTCGTCGCCGCGACCGACGCGGCCGCGCAACTGGTGCAACTGCGCAAGCCCGAATCGTTCCGCATGCTCGATCACCATGATCGTTGCGTCGGGTACGTCGACGCCGACTTCCACGACGGTTGTCGCCACGAGCAGGCGGATCTCACCGTTTTTGAAGGCGAGCATGACAGCGTCCTTCTCCGCCCCGTTCATGCGGCCATGCACGAGCCCGACATTGTTGCCGAAGCGCTGGGCGAGGCTTTGAAATCTCTCTTCGGCCGACATGACGTCGACCGCTTCCGATTCTTCGACCAGCGGGCAGATCCAGTAGGCCTTCTTGCCCTCGCGCAATGCGGCATCCAACCGCTCGACAACATCGCCCGCGCGCTCCGTCGGGATCGTCACGGTCTGGATCGGCTTTCGCCCGGCGGGCTTCTCCGTGAGCTTCGAAACGTCCATATCGCCAAACGCCGCAAGTACCAGCGTGCGCGGTATCGGGGTCGCCGTCATGACGAGCATATGGGGTGAGATCCCTTTGGCGGTCAGTCGCAGGCGCTGGTGAACGCCGAATCGATGCTGCTCGTCGACAACCGCGAGCGCCAGCCGGTGATAGTTCACCGTATCCTGGAACAGCGCGTGGGTGCCGACCACGATGCGCGTCTCACCCGAAGCAATCCGCTCGAGGATCGCGTCGCGCTCCCTGCCTTTGGTGCGCCCGGTCAAAACGTCGATCGTGACGCCCGCGGGGGCCGCCATCCTCGCGAGGGTCGCATGGTGTTGCCGTGCAAGAATCTCGGTTGGCGCCATCAGAACCGCCTGACCACCGGATTCAACCGCGGCCAGCATTGCCATCAGCGCAACCATCGTCTTGCCGGAGCCGACGTCACCCTGCAGCAGCCGGAGCATGCGGTCGGTCCCGGCCATGTCCTTCAGGATGTCGGCGATTGCGGTTGACTGGCTGGCAGTCAGCGAGAACGGGAGGGCGCTGATGACCGGCCGGGAGAGCGCGCCAGTCGCGTGCACAGGGGTTCCTGCAACCTTGCGAAGACGCTGACGAACGAGCGCGAGCGACAATTGGCCGGCGAGAAACTCGTCGTAAGCGAGGCGTCGTCGCGCGCGTGCCTGCGGATCGATATCCGTTGCATCGCGCGGCTCGTGCAAGGCATGGAAACTGTCGACGGCGCTTTGGAACCCCTGTTTCTCCAGGAGTGCGTCATCGATCCATTCGGGCAATTCCGGAACGCGGGCAACCGCCGCTTCGATCGACTTGCGCAATGTGCGGGGCGAAAGTCCCGCGGTCAGCCCATAGACCGGCTCGACCAGCGGCAGGTTTTCCGCCTCGCTTGCCCGCACCGCATAGTCCGGATGGACCATCGAAGGCCGGCCGTTGAACCAGTCGACCTTGCCGCTAACGATGACCGTTTCATCCACCGGCAGCGACTTTTCCAGCCAGTTTCCCTTGACGCGGAAATAGGTGAGCACCAGTTCGCCGGTCTCGTCGTGGAGGAAGACGCGATAGGGAAGGTTGGGTTTGCCGCGTGGCGGCGGCTGATGGCGATCGACACGGCCGGTGATGGTGACGATGACGCCTTGCGGTGCATGGGCGATGCCGGGCTGCTGGCGTCGGTCGATCAACGAATGCGGCGCGTGAAACACGAGGTCGACCACACGGCAATCCTCGATCGCCTCGCGACCGAGCAGGCGGGCATAGAGCTCGCCGATCTTCGGACCGATGCCAGGAAGCGTGTCGAGTGGCGAGAAGAGCGGATCAAGCAGGGCGGGGCGCATGGCAATGAAATTGCGATGATAATTCGGGCTTTGGCAAGGCTGACAATCACCTATTCAGCGTTTATAGAGCCCATGGACGACAAACCGTACCTTAGGGCACGCCGCGTTTGAGTGGATTCACCGAAGCCGGTGGCATGCCCGGGTATCAAAGCGCTGGAGCGTTCTTCGCGTGTCTGCTGAGGCTCGCGGCGCTCTATCGAGCGGGCAGGAAGGAATTCCCATGACTGGCATTTCACGCACCAGCGCCGATCTCGATCCGCGTCGACGGCGGATCCTGTTTCGCGCCTGGCATCGCGGCATTCGTGAGATGGATCTGATTCTCGGGCAATTCGCCGAATCCGAGCTTTCGGTGCTTTCCGACGCTGATCTTGACGAACTCGAGACGATCATGCGCGAAGAGGACAACGATCTCGTCAAGTGGATCACCGGCGAACAGCCGGTGCCGGAACGCTATCAGACGCCGATGTTTACGCGCATTGCCGCCTATCGTCCCGATTTCGAGAAGCTCCCCGAAGGGATGAAGTAACCGATGATGCTGGCTGGTCTTGATCCGAAGAAGATTGTCGAAGCACAGCGGGAGATCACGATCGGCCCGGTTCCGTCAGGCGCCGAGGCGTTGGTTCTCGCCGAACTCGCACGCGCCGGCCAGCCGGTTGCCTATATTCTCTCGGACGGACAGCGCATCGCCGACCTGGAGCAGGTTCTAGGCTTCGTGGCGCCGGACATCCCGGTGCTGACCCTGCCGGGGTGGGATTGCCTTCCCTATGACCGCGTTTCGCCCAGCGCCGACACGTCGGCGCGTCGCCTTGCGGCGCTCAGCGCCCTGATCGCACACAAGAAGAAGCCCCACGCCGCGATCGTCTTGGTGACGGTCAACGCGGCTCTTCAGAAGATCTCGCCGCAGGACGTCATCCAGAGCCTGGCGTTTTCCGCCCGGCCCGGCAACCAGGTGCGCATGGACGACATCGCCGCCCGGCTCGAACGTAACGGCTTCGACCGGGTCGCGACGGTGCGCGAAGTCGGAGAATATGCGGTACGCGGTGGCATTCTCGATGTCTTCGTACCCGGCAGCGCCGAACCGCTGCGCCTCGACTTCTTCGGCGATACGCTCGAAACCATCCGTTCCTTCGATCCGGCAAGCCAGCGCACCACCGGGCAGGTTCGTTCGCTCGATCTGAACCCGATGAGCGAGGTATCGTTGACGCCCGAGACGATCAGCCATTTTCGCAAGCAATATCTCTCGCTCTTCGGCGCGACCACCCGCGACGACGCGCTCTATCAGGCTGTGTCGGAGGGCAGGCGCTATGCCGGCATGGAGCACTGGCTGCCGCTCTTTTACGATGGGCTGGAGACGGTCTTTGACTACCTGAATGGTTTCCGTATCGTCACCGATCACCTGGCGCGCGAAGCTGCCACCGAACGGTCGAAGCTGATCCTCGACTACTACGACGCCCGCCTGGCGTCGGCTTCTCCGGGCAAGGCGCAGGCCACCCAGGGTACGCCCTACAAACCCGCACCGCCGGAATTGCTCTACCTGACGTCGCAGGGCTTCAGTGCGGCGCTGACGGCGCGCGACGCAATCCGCCTGTCGCCGTTCAACGAACATGAAGGTGAAGCCCGGCAGGTCATCACGGTCGAGGCGCGCCAGGGCATGCGCTGGGCGAAGTCGGCGGGCGAGGGCGAAGCGGAGAACGACCGCGTCAACGTCTTCGATCAGGCGGTCAAATACATCGCCGAGCGCCGCTCGAAGGGCGCCAAGGTGGTGATATCCGGCTGGAGCGAAGGCTCGCTCGACCGTCTGCTTCAAGTTCTCGCCGAGCACGGTCTCGGCAACATCCGGCCAATCAAGACGCTCGCCGAAGTGAAAGCGCTGAAGCCGGGCGAAGCGGCTGCGACCGTTCTCAGCATCGAGGCCGGATTCGAAACTGGCGATCTCGTGATCATCGGCGAACAGGATATCCTGGGCGACCGCATGGTGCGCCGCTCGAAGCGGCGCAAGCGTGGTGCCGACTTCATCGCCGAGGTCGCTGGTCTCGATGAGGGCAGTTACGTGGTGCATGCCGAGCATGGCATCGGCCGCTTCGTCGGTCTGCGCACCATCGAGGCTGTCGGCGCGCCGCATGATTGCCTCGAGCTCGTCTATGCCGACGATGCCAAGCTGTTCCTGCCGGTCGAAAACATCGAACTTCTGTCGCGCTACGGTACTGAGGGGACGGACGCGATCCTCGACAAGCTTGGCGGCGTTGCCTGGCAGGCGCGCAAGGCCAAGCTCAAGAAGCGGCTACTCGACATGGCGGGCGGACTTATTCGCATCGCCGCCGAGCGGCATACGCGCCATGCGCCGGTTCTCGTCGCGCAGGATGGCGTCTATGACGAATTTGCCGCTCGCTTCCCCTATGACGAGACCGAGGATCAGTTGAGTTCGATCGATGCGGTGCGCGACGATCTCGGCAGCGGCCGTCCGATGGACCGGCTCGTCTGTGGCGACGTCGGCTTCGGCAAGACTGAAGTTGCACTGCGCGCCGCCTACATCGCGGCGATGAACGGCGTGCAGGTCGCGGTGGTCGTGCCGACGACATTGCTCGCACGCCAGCATTTCAAGACCTTCTCCGAACGTTTCCGTGGCTTGCCGATCCGCATCCAGCAGGCGTCACGCCTTGTTGGTTCGAAGGAGCTGGCGCTGACCAAGAAGGAAGTGGCGGATGGCAAGACGGATGTCGTGGTCGGAACGCACGCGCTGCTTGGCACTTCGGTCAACTTCGCCAATCTCGGCCTGCTCATCATTGACGAAGAGCAGCACTTCGGCGTCAAGCACAAGGAGCGGCTGAAGGAGCTGAAGTCCGACGTGCACGTCCTGACCCTGTCGGCGACCCCGATCCCGCGCACGCTGCAGTTGGCGCTGACCGGCGTTCGCGAGCTGTCGCTGATCACCACGCCACCGGTCGATCGCATGGCGGTGCGCACCTTCATTTCGCCCTTCGACGCGCTGGTAATCCGCGAAACGCTGATGCGCGAGCACTATCGTGGCGGCCAGAGCTTCTATGTCTGCCCGCGCCTCAGCGATCTCTCGGAAATCCATGATTTCCTGAAGTCCGATGTTCCGGAACTGAAGGTGGCCGTTGCCCACGGCCAGATGCCGGCAACCGAGCTCGAAGACATCATGAACGCGTTTTACGACGGCCGGTACGACGTGCTGCTGTCGACGACGATCGTCGAGTCCGGCCTCGACGTGCCGACTGCCAACACGCTGATCGTCCATCGCGCCGACATGTTCGGTCTTGCCCAGCTCTACCAGCTTCGCGGTCGGGTCGGCCGTTCGAAGGTGCGGGCCTTCGCGCTGTTCACGCTACCGGTCAACAAGACGCTGACGGGAATGGCCGAACGCCGGCTGAAGGTGCTTCAGTCGCTCGACACGCTGGGCGCGGGCTTCCAGCTCGCCAGCCATGATCTCGACATCCGCGGTGCCGGAAACCTGCTCGGCGAAGAGCAGTCCGGCCACATCAAGGAGGTTGGCTTCGAGCTCTACCAGCAGATGCTCGAAGAGGCGGTCGCTGAACTCAAGGGTGAGGAAGAAATCCACGATACCGGCTGGTCGCCGCAGATTTCGGTCGGAACGCCGGTCATGATCCCCGAAGACTATGTTCCGGATCTGCATCTGCGGCTTGGTCTCTATCGTCGTCTGGGCGAATTGACGGATCTCAAGGAAATCGACGGCTTTGGCGCCGAGATGATCGATCGCTTCGGTCCGCTGCCGATCGAGGTGCAGCACCTTTTGAAGATCGTCTACATCAAGTCGCTCTGCCGCACGGCGAATGTCGAGAAGCTCGACGCCGGACCGAAGGGTGTGGTCGTCCAGTTCCGCAACAAGGAGTTCCCGAACCCCGCCGCACTCGTTGGCTACATCGCCAAGCAGGGAACGCTTGCGAAGATCCGGCCGGACCACAGCGTCTTCCTCCAGCGGGAGCTGGCGACACCGGAAAAGCGGCTTTCAGGGGCTGCAATGGTCATGACGCAGCTGGCAGGGTTGGCGAAGTAAGTCTGTCGCGCTGCCGCATGACACGGCAGCGCCAGCTGGCCGCCCCGCTCAGTTCGGCTTGCCGCTCGCCTTCATCTGAGCGATTTCGCGCAGCGCATTGGTCAGCACTTCGACCGATTGTGCGCCCATCACGGCGTATTGTCCTTCGATGATGAAGCAGGGTACGCCGGTCACACCCATCTCACGGGCCATGTCGACCTCTTCCTTGACCGCATCCTTGTCGGCATCGGACGAGAGCAATGCTGCGATCACAGGGCGATCAAGCCCCGCGGCCTCGGCGATATCCAATAGCACGGCATGATCGCCGACATTGCGGCCCTCTTCGAAATTCGCCTTGAACAGGCGGTCGACAACGGCCGATTGCACATCTGCGCCATCGGTTGCCGCCCAGCGGACGAGCCGATGCGCGTCGAGCGTGTTCGGGCTGATCTTAACCGCATCGAAGTCGAAGGCGATGCCGTCTGCGCTTCCGAGTTCGCGCAACATTTCATGCGCCCGGTCGACAGCCGCCTGGCCGCCGATCTTTGCCGCCAGATGCTGTTTGTGGTCGACGCCTTCAGGTGGAAGGTCGGGGTTGAGCTGATAGGGGCGCCATTGCACCGAGACGTGGATATCCGGCACACCGGCAATCGCCTGATCGAGCCTTGCCTTGCCGAGATAGCACCAGGGGCAGACGACGTCCGAGACGATATCGATACTGACGGTTTGCATGGTGCGATTGCCTTTCCTTGTTTGGTATAGCGGCGAGATAAGCCGGTTTGACCCGGCTTTCAATGCGTTACCAAAAGGGAACCGACCCTTTATTGCGCGTTCTGGTCCCACCAGGTCGGAAGCTGGTAGCCGTAGAGCGGCATGACGTCAGGGCGGCCGATATGCTTGCGTCGGGCCAGCCACTGAGCGTCAAGGTGATAGAGCGGCACCAGATAGGAATTGTTGACGAGCAGCCGGTCATGCGCGCGCACGGCGGCGGTAAAGTCCTCGGCTGTGCGCGCCTGCAGGATGTTGTTGATCATCCGATCGACGTCCTTGTCGGCAACGCCGGCGAAATTGTCGCTGCCCTGCCGGTCCCGCGATTGTGAGGACCAGCGTCCGGCCTGCTCGATGCCGGGCGAAAGCGTTGACGGGAAGGATTTGATGATCACGTCATAGTCGAAGGACTGGCTGCGCTGCTGATATTGCGAATCGTCAACGGTACGCACAGAGACCTGAATGCCGAGAGGCGTGAGAAAACGCTGATAGGCGAGTGCGATTTTTTCCTGGCCGGCGTTCTGGCTCATGATCTCGAAGGCAAGCGGCTTGCCTTGAGGGTCGATCATCTTGCCGTCCTTGATCTGGTAGCCGGCCTCGCGCATCAGCGAGACCGCAACGCGCAGCACGTTGCGATCGCGTCCCGACGCGTCGGTCACGGGCAACCGGTAGGTGCCGTCAAGGATCGCTGGATTGATCCTGTCGCGCGCATCGCCGATGAGTCCGAGTTCGCGGTCGTCGGCCGGTGCACCAAGGAAGCTCAATGTCGAATTCTGCCAGTAGCTCTGGGTGCGCGTATAGGCACTGTCGAACAGGTTCTTGTTCACCCATTCGAAATCGAACACCAGCGCGAGACCCTGCCGCAGCTTGAGATTGTTGAACATCGGCTTGCGGGTGTTGAAGACGATGCCGAGCATGCCCGACGGTGTCTTCGGCGTGAAGGTCTCCTTGACAACGTCACCGGAGCGGACTGCTGGGAAGTCGTAGCCGCGCGCCCATTTGGTCGCGCTGCCCTCCGGATAGATGTCGATCTCGCCCTTCTTGAAAGCTTCGAAAAGTGAATTCTCTTGGAGAAAATACTCGACGGAAATTTCGTCGTAGTTGTCCTGGCCGACCTTCGAGGGCAGGTCCTTTGCCCAGTAGTCGGGATTCCTCTTGTAGATGATGCGCTCGCCTGGTTTCACTTCGGCGACGCGGTAGGGACCGGAGCCGAGCGGCGGCTTCAGGCTTGTCTGGTCGAAAGTGGCAACGTCGATGGCGTGTTTCGGCAAGATTGGTGAGAGCCCGAGCAACAGCGGGAGTTCGCGGTCGGCTTCCTCGGTGAAGGTAAAGCGTACGCTCAGGTCGCCAACCTTCTCCATCTTCGCCACTTTCGCCAGGCGGTTGGCGAAGGGGACGCGGCCTTTGTCACGCAGAAGTTCAAATGTGAAAATGATGTCGTCGGCCGTGACCGGTTGCCCATCGGCCCAGCGCGCCTTGGCGTTGAGGTTGAATTGAATGAACGTCCGATCGTCATCCCATTCGACTGTTTCGGCGAGCAGGCCGTACATGGTGAAGGCTTCATCGCGCGACCGCTGCATCAGCGATTCGTAGACGAGGTTGCCGTATTCCGGATCCCACATGCCGCGCGCGGTCGTGCGCATGCTCTTCAGGATAAAGGGATTGAGGCTGTCGAAGGTGCCGACGACGCCGTAGGAGATCTTCCCGCCCTTCTTCACGTTCGGATTGACGTAGGGAAAATTCTTGAAATCGGCCGGCAGCGCAGGCTCGCCGTGCATGGCAATGGCATGCACCGGAGCGGCTGCCGCACCATTGCCGAATGAAGTGACGGTCAGCAGCAGCGCCAGACCGGAAAGAATTGCACGCAAGGTTACCTCCCGTGAGGGCGTCAACAGGTCGATTCCCTTAACGTTACCAACGGTGGTCGATGAATCCAACCGATGGAACGCCCAAAAACCGGCGGGTGGAAAGTCAAAAAATGACATGAAACACTGGATAATCGGTGCAAGCCAATGTAACAGGTGTTTCCGGAAACGGGGTCATGCATTTGCCTTATTTGGCCAACAGGACAACGGCGGCTGACGATACTCACCTGCGGAACGAACTGTTCCGTTACCGGATTTCAGGAGACGGAATCACAATGATCTTCAAGTCGAATATTACTCGCTCAGGAATGGCGGCGCTGGCGCTCTCGGTAGCTGCTGCGGGCGTACCGGGCGTTGCCTCCGCTCAGCAGGCTGGCGGCAAGCCGCCGCAGGGCTGGTTCAAGGTTTGCACCAAGCAGGAAGACAACGACGTCTGCATCGTGCAGAACCTCTTGACCGCCAACAACGGCCAGCTCGTGACCGCCGTCGGCCTCATCACCGTGCAGGGCAAGGTCAACCGCAAGATCATGCAGGTTTCCGTACCGTCCGCACGCCTGATCCCGACCGGTGTTCAGATGCAGATTGACGGCGGCAAGCCGGTGAAGCTCGACTACGCGATCTGCATGCCCGACAAGTGCGTCGCCGAAGCGCCGCTCTCCGACCAGCTGATCGCCAGCCTGAAGAAGGGCAATGAAGTGGTCTTCACGTCGGTCAACTTCCAGCGCGCGCCGAACCCGATCAAGATGGCCCTGACCGGCTTCACCGGCGTGTTCGACGGCGAGCCGATCGAGCAGTCGCAGCTGGAAGAGCGTCAGCGTCTGCTGCAGGAAGAAATGCAGAAGAAGGCAGAGGACGCCCGCAAGAAGCTTGAGGAAGCCCAGAAGGCTGCCAAGCAGAACTAAGCGATCCTTCGCGAGTTAAAAAGAAACGCCCGGACCTCGCGTCCGGGCGTTTTCCATTTCCGGGGTGATCATTTCATTCATTGAAACGGTGAAATGGTTGGGCAGAAGGCCGTTTCACACGTCTCCTGGAATAGCGCCTAGTGACGGAACGTCGTCGTCTTGGGCTTGTAGTGACCGATACCATCCTTGTCGAACAGGGCATCGACTTGAGCGTGGCGCATCGGCCGGTCGCTGTCGTCGAATTCCAGATTCTGCTCAGACACGTAGGCGACATACTCGCTGTCGTCGTTCTCGGCGAACAGGTGATAGAAGGGTTGATCCTTGCTCGGACGAATCTCCTGCGGAATGGCGTTCCACCACTCCTCGGTGTTGGCGTATTCCGGGTCGACGTCGAAAATGACGCCGCGGAACGGGAAAATCCGATGGCGAACCACCTGTCCGATCTCGAATTTGGCGTTTCTCTGCTTCATGACGCAACACATCCTTTCAGGAGATTATCTGGGTTGGCGTACCCAAAACATCAATAGGGAACTCCCTTCCGCCCTCCGTTGATCAATCGTATTCGCCCGCCCTCTCTGGACGCGTAAAAGTTGCTGACAACATAATATCACACAATTGCTCAAACCACGCCGTGGCGCCAAGGCGCCGGGTTCAGACATCGTGTCCGTTGGCTTGTTTCAAAGAAAAAGCCGGCGGGCCCGAATAGTGAGCCGCCGGCTTTTCGTGACGGTGCCGGACCGAGGGCAACATCATTGCCGCCGGTCCGTACGGTCTTAGACCGAGTAGTACATATCGTACTCGACCGGATGCGGCGTCATTTCGAAACGCATGACTTCCTGCATCTTCAGTTCGATGAAGGAATCGATCTGGTCGTCGTCGAACACGCCGCCTGCGGTCAGGTACTTGCGGTCCTTGTCGAGGCTCTCGAGGGCCTCGCGCAGCGAGCCGCAAACCGTCGGGATCTTCTTGAGTTCCTTCGGCGGCAGGTCATAGAGGTCCTTGTCCATGGCCTTGCCCGGGTGCAGCTTGTTCTTGATGCCGTCGAGGCCGGCCATCAGCATCGCGGCGAAGGCGAGGTAGGGGTTGGCGGTCGGATCCGGGAAGCGGACTTCGACGCGCTTGGCCTTCGGGTTGGTGCCGAACGGAATGCGGCAGGATGCCGAACGGTTGCGAGCGGAGTAGGCGAGCAGAACCGGTGCTTCGTAGCCCGGGACGAGACGCTTGTAGGAGTTCGTCGACGGGTTGGTGAAGGCGTTCAGCGACTTGGCATGCTTGATGATGCCGCCGATGAAATAGAGGCAGCTTTCCGACAGGCCGGCATATTCGTCGCCGGCGAAGGTCGGCTTGCCGTCCTTCCAGATCGACAGGTGCACGTGCATGCCCGAGCCGTTGTCGCCGAAGATCGGCTTCGGCATGAAGGTTGCCGTTTTGCCATAGGCATTGGCGACCTGGTGTACGACGTACTTGTAGATCTGCATCTTGTCGGCGTTGCGCACCAAAGCGTCGAACTTGACGCCGAGCTCGTGCTGGGCAGCAGCCACTTCGTGGTGATGCTTTTCGACCGTCACGCCCATTTCGGCGAGAACGGTCAGCATTTCCGAGCGCATGTCCTGGCAGCTGTCGATCGGCGGAACCGGGAAGTAGCCGCCCTTGACGCGCGGACGGTGGCCAAGGTTGCCGGTCTCATAGTCGGTGTCGTCGTTCGACGGCAGTTCCGAGGAGTCGAGCTTGAAGCCGGTGTTGTACGGATCGGCCTTGTACTTGACGTCGTCGAAGACGAAGAATTCGGCTTCCGGGCCAACGAAGACGGTGTCGCCGATGCCGGAGGCCTTGAGATAGGCTTCCGCCTTCTTGGCCGTGCCGCGCGGGTCGCGGTTGTAGGATTCGCCCGAAACCGGGTCGAGAATGTCGCAGATGATGACCATCGTCGACTGCGCGAAGAACGGGTCCATGTGCGCCGTTTCCGGATCGGGCATCAGCACCATGTCGGACTCGTTGATGGCCTTCCAGCCGCCGATCGAGGAGCCGTCGAACATGACGCCGTCGGCGAACATGTCTTCGTCGACGCAGACCACATCCATCGTTACGTGCTGCAGCTTGCCCTTGGGATCGGTAAAGCGCAGGTCGACGAACTTGACGTCGTTGTCCTTGATTTGCTTCAGAATATCGCTTGCAGTCGTCATTTGCCGTTATTCCCTGTGTGAGATGACGAGGTTTGAAAAAAACCGGGCCGGACGGCCCGTGATATCAGATGGCGTCGAGGCCGGTTTCGCCCGTGCGAATTCGGATGACTTCTTCCACATTGGAAACGAAAATCTTTCCGTCACCAATGCGGCCGGTTTGTGCGGCATTGCGGATCGCCTCGATGACGGCCTCCGCGTTTTCGTCCGCCAGCACGACTTCGACCTTAACCTTCGGCAGGAAGTCCACCACGTATTCGGCGCCGCGATACAGTTCCGTGTGACCCTTCTGCCGCCCGAAGCCCTTGGCTTCAGTGACGGTGATGCCCTGCAGGCCGACTTCCTGAAGGGCTTCCTTCACTTCGTCGAGCTTGAAGGGCTTAATGATCGCTTCGATCTTTTTCATGAGAAAATGTCTCTCCGCTTCTCCCTTTAAAGCAGGATCATGCCCGCTCGCCCTGAATATGCACGTTGCATGCCAGTTTTTCTGCGAAAATCTGTCAAAACGACAAAAAATCTGCTGTCGCCGCGCCGATTGCGGGATTTCCATGCCCTTGGCGGGGCGCGATCTGCCTATTTTTTATGATTTTCGATTGAAAGATGTCCGGTTCTAGTCGTGGTTCCGCATCGTTTCTGCCGAGAAGCACGTTATTTGAGCACTAAATATGTGCAGATGCTTATTTTAAGGGCAAATCCGATATGATGGCCGAGGTCTTGCTTCACGCCGTCGGGCATGGATAAGTCTGTGCATGCGCTCCGAACTTCAGCACCTTTTGATCACGCCGTCGGAGATGACGGCAATTGATCGGGCGGCCGCCCAATCCGGCATCGATGGCTTCATGCTGATGCGCAACGCCGGGCTGGCGGTGACCGCGGCGGCGCTGCGACATTTCCCGGGTGCCCACCGTTTTGTCGTTCTCTGCGGCCCCGGCAACAATGGCGGCGACGGTTACCTTGCGGCCCGCGGTCTCTCGGAAAGTGGGGCGGATGTCACGGTTTTTGCGCTCGGCGACCCCGGGGCCCTTCAAGGCGACGCCGCACGGGCGCGCTCAGAATGGGATGGACCGGTGGCGCCGCTCACCGCATTCGGGCCGCAGGCCGGCGATGTCGTTGTCGATGCGCTCTTCGGGGCGGGACTGTCGCGCGATCTGACGGACGACGTCGTCCACCTGATCGAGCGGGTCAATGCCAGCGGGGTTCCGGTCCTCGCCATCGATCTGCCGAGCGGCATCGACGGCCGGACGGGCCAGATCCGCGGTGCCGCCTTTTTCGCCCGCCATACCGTGACGTTCATGACGCCGAAACCCGGCCATTGGCTTTTGCCCGGGCGGTCCCTCTGCGGCACTCTCGAGGTGTTCGATATCGGCATTCCGTCGCGCATCGTGCGCGCAGGCGCAGGTTCGTTGCGCCTCAACACGCCTGCCGTCTGGGCGGGCTGGAGCGGTGACCTGGCAGCATCGACGCACAAGTTCAAGCGCGGTCATCTCGTCGTCTTCTCCGGCGACCGGCAGGCAACGGGCGCCGCGCGCCTCTCGGCGGCGGCGGGTCTTGCGGCCGGCGCTGGTCTTGTCACCGTTGCCACGGGGAAGGCAGCGCTTGGCATCAATGCGTCTCAATTGACCGCAGTGATGGTGAAGGAAGTCGACGGCAAGCGGGATCTGACGAAATGGTTGCGGGACCACCGCCTGGGCAGCTTCGTCCTTGGACCCGGCTTCGGCGTCGGCAAGAAGGCGAGGGACTTTGCGCTTGCAGTGTGCGATCGCGCCCTGGTTCTCGACGCTGATGGCATCACCTCGTTCCAGGCGAACCCGGACGAACTCTTCGCGGCACTGGCCTGTCGCGGCGGCCAAACAGTGCTGACGCCGCATGAAGGCGAGTTCGTCCGCCTCTTTCCTGAGATCGCCGGCGATCAGGCCCTTTCCAAGATCGAAAAGGCGCAGCAGGCCGCACAGTTGAGCCATGCCGTGATCGTCTACAAGGGGGCAGATACCGTTGTCGCGGCGCCGGACGGGCGGGCGGTAGTCAATGGCAATGCGCCTCCGTGGCTGGCGACGGCCGGATCCGGCGATGTGCTTGCCGGCATCACTGGCGCACATCTGGCTCAGGGGATGCCCGCCTTTGAGGCTGCGGCCGCTGCTGTCTGGCGGCACGGCGCAGCCGGCAACAACGCGGGGCCGGGGCTGACCGCCGAGACGCTGATCCGCGTCATTCCGCCGCTCGCTTGACCCCTGCCGCAAAGGTCAAGCGATCGCCTCGCGATGAGGCGATCGCTTGAGATGTCTTTGTTTGATTGTCGGCCCGTTAGCCGCGCGTGCCCTTGGCGATCGGCTCCTGATAGGTGAAGCCCAAGTCCCAGGGGAAATAGATCCAGGTGTCCTGGCTCACTTCGGTCACGAAGGTGTCGACCAGCGGCCGGCCCTTGGGCTTGGCATAGACGGCAGCGAAATGCGCCTTCGGCAGCATGGCGCGCACTTCTGCAGCGGTCTTGCCCGTATCGGTCAGGTCGTCGACGATCAGAACGCCTTCGCCGCCGTCCTTGGCGATTTCAGGCGCAATGCCCTTCAGCACCTTCATCTGCCCTTGCGTATCATAGTCATGATAGGAGGCGACGCAGACGGTCTCAATCATCCGGATATTGAGTTCGCGGGAGATGATGGCGGCCGGAACAAGGCCACCGCGCGTGATGCAGACCATGGCGCGCCATTCCTGGCCGTTGTCGGCGAGCCGCCACGCAAGCGCACGGGCATCACGGTGGAACTGGTCCCAGGAAACGGGAAAGGCTTTATCGGGCAGCGACATGGGGTGGGCTCCGGCTTGTCTGAACGAGGTAAAGGCGAAGCGTCCGGCAGATCGGGCAGGCGGGAACGCGTCATCCTGATTAGCCGACATGCAATAACGGCATTGACGGCCAGAGTGCAAGGGCTTCGCGTCTATCCCTTTGCCCGCGCGTCGGCAATTGCCTGGATCATCGCCTGAACGTCGGCTTCCGCTGCGGCCAGCGCTTCCGGCTCACGTGCACGCACGACGATATCGGTCGAGAAATGCTTGCCGTCGAACTTGGGGTAGGAACCGATGCTCGTTTCCGGATGGTTCTTCTGGACCTCCGTCAACGGGGTGCCGATGTCGCCCTCGCCGAAAGGCGAGCGCACGGTCCGGGACAGGAGCGGAGAGCCGACTTGAAGGCCGGGCAGCAGCGCGTCGAGCATCGCCTGGAACACCTGCGGAACGCCAGCCATGACATGAACGTTGCCAATGGCGAAGCCCGGCGCCGTCGAGACGGGGTTGGGAATGTGGCGTGCTCCCAGCGGCATGCGGGCCATGCGTTTGCGCGCATCGGTGAACTCCATGCCGCGGCGCTCGTACATGGCGCCGAGCAGGGCCATCGCCTCCGGCTCATGGATGCATTCGACCCCGAAGGCACGTGACACGGCGTCGGCGGTGATGTCGTCGTGCGTCGGGCCGATGCCGCCCGAGGTGAACACATAGTCGTAACGGCTGCGTACGGCATTGATGGCCTCGACGATTGCAGCCTCGTCATCGGCAACGATCCGGACTTCCTTAAGGTCGATGCCGACCATGGTCATCATGTCGGCGAGGTGGCCGATGTTCTTGTCTTTGGTCCGGCCCGACAGAAGTTCGTCGCCGATGGCGACCATGGCGGCAGTGACGACTTTTGTGCTGCTCATCGGCTATTCCTATTATGTGAGCGAAACGTTTAACAGTGATCGATTATTGTTCGAGTAATAAGAACGGTCTGTTTCCCCGATGGCTCCTGGCAGCCGGACGCATTTTGATAAATCTTCCGCGCAGCAGTGATCAAGTGGGATCGCTTGAATCCAAAGGAGCAATTTATGGCCAAGGTTCTAGTTCTCTACTATTCGGCATATGGACACGTCGAAACGATGGCCTACGCCGTGGCTGAAGGCGCAAAGTCGGCCGGAGCGGACGTTGATGTGAAGCGCGTTCCGGAACTGGTGCCGGACGAGATCGCCAAGGCCTCTTACTTCAAGCTGGACCAGGCGGCGCCGATCGCCAACGTCGAAGAGCTTGCGCAATACGACGCCATCATCTTTGGCGCGGGCACGCGCTATGGCACCGTCGCCTCGCAGATGCGCAACTTCATTGATCAGACCGGCGGTCTCTGGGCCAAGGGCAAGCTCGTCGGCAAGGTCGGCTCGGTCTTCACGTCCTCTGCGACCCAGCATGGCGGCCAGGAATCGACGATCCTCGGCTTCATCCCGACGCTCATGCACCACGGCATGGTCGTCGTTGGCCTTCCCTACGCCTTCCAGGGGCAGATGGGCGTCGACGAGATCAAGGGTGGTTCGCCCTACGGCGCTTCGACGATCACCGGCGGCGATGGTTCGCGCCAGCCTTCCGAAGTCGAACTCGAAGCGGCACGCTTCCAGGGCGCGCACGTCGCCAAGATCGCTGCGAAGCTCGCAGGCTGATCAACGGAAGCAAGTCGAATCATGCGTTTGGGCGGTTCCGCAAGGGGCCGCCTTTTTGCATTGAGGTTAGCCTTTCCGGGTGATTCGCAAATGTGGCTATCCGTACCACACCTGTGGTAATATCCGCCGCGTTCGGCATGAGCATGCCATTGACGAGGAGGAAAATCAGGGCCGTGCGGCAACGGCCCGCCGAGGACAGTAACGTCTTCGGGCTATCGGGAGAGAAGCATGGCGCGGATTACTTACACCATCGTTCCTCATGACGGAGGCTGGGCCTACAAGGCCGCCGACGCTTATTCGGAACCCTTTCCCAGCCGCGACATGGCGGTTGCCGCCGCCAAGGCGGTCGCCGCCGAGCAACAGGTCGGTGGCGATGACGAAGACATTAGCTTTCAGGACGAAGAGGGCCACTGGCACTTCGAACACACAGATGGCGGCGACCGGCCGGAGGCGACCGTCGAAGACGGTTGAATGGCCTTAGACCACCGGCTCAATCCGGACACGAGAACGCCCATGCGTTCATCTGAACGCACCAAGGACGCTCTTCTTCAACAGCAGTGCGTGCACACCATCACTCCACGGAGGGTTTTCGATGCACTACAGCGTTCAGATCTTCACCTGGACCCCGCGGCAGGGTGTCCACCAGGTCGGATCGGCAATCGAGGTGGACGCCCCCAATTCGAAGGCGGCAGCGGTCTCGCTTCTCGGCCTCAGGCTGGAAGACCAGGGATGCGCAACGAAACTCGCCGTCCGGGTATGGCACGACGATGCCTACCGGGCCGAATGCGATTGCTACTACTATAACAACTGAGGGTCGCCTCTCACCGAGGTAAACGCCCATACCGCTGGGCGGAAGCGCAGACGCGCGCCGCAAAGTGGTCCTGAGAAGCCGGTTGTCTGGTGCGGGCGGCGGGGATCGAACCCGCACAGCCAAGGCCGAGGGATTTTAAGTCCCTTGCGTCTACCAGTTTCGCCACGCCCGCATGGCTCCTAGATCAATCACTTGCGCTGCCGCGTCAAGGGGATGGACGCAGCTTTGTCTCGGCGGCCACGACGGTTTGTTGGCAGTACTAGGTCACGCGGTCGGAGAGACTTAGCCTTCCA
The DNA here is from genome assembly GCF_001695835.1 of Ensifer sp. LC11. Taxonomy (GTDB): domain Bacteria; phylum Pseudomonadota; class Alphaproteobacteria; order Rhizobiales; family Rhizobiaceae; genus Ensifer. The sequence goes on from NZ_MBSO01000045.1 coordinate 200,554, forward strand.
AAGCGCGAACGAGATCGGCCAGTCCGCCGAGGTCTTCGAGCTCGCGGAAACGCGGGTGATGCTCCGGTTTGTCGTGGTGCTCGAACGCCCAGGTGAGTGCGTGGGGAACATAGACGCCCCAGCTTCCGGCATCGAGCGCAGGCACAATGTCCGACTTCAGAGAATTGCCGACCATCAGGCTTTTTGAAGGGCCGTCGCCGTGGCGACTGAAGATGCGGTCGTAAGTGGCGACATTCTTGTCGCTGACGATCTCGATGGCATCGAAATAATCGCCGAGGCGGGAGGCCGCCAGCTTGCGTTCCTGATCGAAGAGATCGCCCTTGGTGATCATCACAAGACGGAACTGGCCGTGAAGCGCGTCGAGCGTTTCCTTGACATGGGGCAGCGGTTCGACCGGATGGACGAGCATTTCGCGTCCCGCGGCGAGAATCTCGGCGATGACGGAGGAGGGCACGTTACCCTCTGTCACCTCGACGGCGGTCTCGACCATTGACAGAACAAAGCCCTTGATGCCGAAGCCGTAGAGGCCGAGATTGCGCTTCTCGGCCGCGAGCAGCCGTTCGGGCAGATGTTCGGTGTCGGTGTAATCCCGCAGCAAATCGGCAAAGCGCGCTTCCGTCAGCCGGTAGAACTGCTCGTTCTGCCAGAGTGTGTCGTCGGCGTCGAAGCCGACGGTCGTTATTGCATGGGGCATGGTCTTTAAGGTCCGGCGATCTTGAATGGTTGGTCAACGCTGGCGCTCTTGCCGCTGTTGACGTCGTTGAAATGGAAGCGCAGCACGTAGTCGCCGGCAGGTGCTCCGGAAACGTCGATCGTCAGCGTCGAATAGATTTCCTGGTTTCTAAGGAAACCGGTGAACGTGAAATCCCCGAACGCCTTCTGTCCGGCAAGGACATCGCCCTTCGGATTGAGGATATCGAAATCGACGGTGAAGTGGCTTTCGAGCTGGCCTTTTGTTGCCGCATCCTTCCAGCTCAGCCCGATCGGCTCGATGTAGGAGATCAGCGATTCTCCGGACTTGAACACGGAGCCGTCGCGCGGTTGGTACATGGCATAGCCGGTCGGCGGCTTGGAGACGAAAACCGCCTTGCCGATTGCAAAGGGCAGCGTTTGCGAGAAATCACTCATTGCCTGTCGCAAGAGGTCATGGGCCTTCGCCGTGTCACCCGATGCCGCGAGCTTTTCTGCCTGTGTTGCCGCTTCGGCAAGCGGGCCAGCCTGGGCAGCCGTAAATGTGGACAGCGTTGTGGCGGTGGCCAACGCCGCCAGAAGAAGCAGATGTTTCACCATGACGTTTCCCCATCGCCGATCTCGACCGACTTTCGGCATTTGCCGCATCGAGTCAAGACGATAGGGCCGGCATGCAAATGGTCAATGCTTCCAGAAGACCGGCGTCAAAATCACCAGCACCGTCAAGACCTCGAGACGGCCGAGCAGCATCATCAGCGACAGGAGGTAGAGCTCCGGATCCTTGAGCGTGGAGAAGTTCCCGGCGGGCCCGATAATGTTGCCGAGTCCGGGGCCGACATTCGAGAGGCAGGTGATGACTGCCGACGTCGCGGTGACCAGATCGTAACCGAGTGCACCCATGGCGAGACTTCCAAGGACCCACAGCAGGATGTAGGTGATGAAGAACAGGAAGATGGCGCGCTGCGTGTCGGCATCAACGGTGTTCTTGCCGTAGCGCACCGCATAGATCGCGTTGGGATAGACGAGCTTGTTGAGGCCGGAGCGGATCGCGTTGAAGAGCACGATGAAGCGATAAGCCTTGATGCCGCCGGCGGTGGAACCGGAACAACCGCCCATGAAGGTGGCGATGAAGGCGGCCATGACCACAAACGGACCCCAAAGCGTATAGTCCTGGCTCGCATAGCCGCTGGTCGACAGGATCGAGGTGATGTTGAAGAAGGAGTGTGCGAGCGCCAGGTGAAATTCAACGCCGTTGACGAGGCGATGATAGACCGCGACCGCGATCGAAAAGGCTGAGAGATAGCCGAGAAAGACGATGATCTGCGGATCCCGCAGCGCATCGAGCCGACCGCGCGCCACCAGCACGATCAGGATCGAGAAGGGCAGGCTGCAGAGCGCCATGAAAAAGGTCGCCGTCCAAAGCAGCGGAATGCTGCCGAAGTAGCCGAAGGACGCGTCATGGGTAGAAAAGCCGCCTGTCGCCACCGTCGACATCGCATGGTTGATGGCATCGAACCGGTTCATGCCCGTCAGGAAGTAGCCGATGGTGCACAGAAGTGTGATGACGACATAGACGATGAGGAAGGCACGGCTGAAGCTGGCGAGGCGGGCAAAGGGCTTGTCGCTGGTGTCGGAGGATTCCATCTTGAAAAACGACATCCCGCCTACGCGCAGATAGGGGATGATGAACAGGCCAAGCACGACGATGCCGATGCCGCCGAGCCAGCACAGCAGCGAGCGCCAGACCAGGAGCCCGGGCGGGGCATCGTCGAGGCCGACGATCACCGTCGCACCTGTCGTGGTGATTGCCGAGACGGATTCGAACAAGGCCTGAGCAAAATCGAGTTTCAGCGAAGACAGCCATAGCGGGATTGCGCCCACCACCGAAAACACGGCCCACAGCATGTTGACGAGGACGAAGCCGAATTTCTTTGAAAACGGCGGCGGACCCATACGTGTGGCCATGAACGTCGCAAGCGAGAGACCGCCGACCATGAAAGCCGAAGCGGCGAAGATGCTCCAATCCGGGTGGCCGTAATAGAGATCGACCATCGCCGGCACCAGCATCGCGCAGGCAAGGTAGATGCCGAGGATCGCCGAGATATGGACGGCATGCCGGATCAGGGTGGCGTTCAAGCGTTCATTTTCCCGGAGAGTGTTGCGGGCGTGCCGGCCGAATAGGGTGTGACCGTATTTTTCACGGCGACCCGATTCGTGTCAAAGCGATGGCTTCATGTGTGGCAATGTGCAATAGCGACGGCCATCGATCACCTCAACGGAAGACCGCGCGTGATGAAGCACGATGTTGAAACCGCAACCGAAGCCCTGCGGGAGATCTTCCCGCCGACACCGCTGCAGCTCAACGAGCACCTCAGCGCACGCTACGGCGCGAACATCTATCTCAAGCGCGAGGACCTGTCGCCCGTCCGCTCCTACAAGATCAGGGGCGCGTTCAATTTCTTCCGCAAGGCGATTGGCGACGGTGCTTCGGGCAAGACCTTCGTCTGCGCCTCTGCCGGCAACCATGCCCAGGGTTTTGCTTTTGTCTGCCGTCATTTCGGCGTGCCGGGCGTCGTTTTCATGCCGGTGACCACGCCGCAGCAGAAGATCGACAAGACCCGCATGTTCGGCGGCGAGTTCATCACCATCCGTCTCGTCGGCGATATCTTCGACCAGTGCTACAAGGCGGCGCGTGATCATGTCGAAGCGATCGGCGGCGTCATGGTGCCGCCCTTCGATCATGCCGATATCATCGAAGGCCAGGCAAGCGTCGCCGCCGAAATTGCCTGGCAACTGCCTGACGGCGTCACGCCCGATCTTGTTGTTCTGCCTGTTGGCGGTGGTGGTCTTGCCGCCGGCGTGACGGGATATCTCAAGGACGTGGTTGCAGCGGATCATTTCATCTTTTGCGAACCCGCCGGCGCACCCAGCCTGCGCGAGAGCCTTGAAACCGGCAGCGTCGTAACCCTCGATCAGGTCGACAACTTCGTCGACGGTGCCGCTGTCGGACGGATCGGCGATCTCAATTTTGCAGCGCTCCGTCGCTTCTCCGCCGATCAGGTGATGCTCTTGGCGGAAAATGCGATCTGCCTGACGATCGTCGATATGCTGAACGTCGAAGGTGTCGTGCTGGAGCCGGCCGGTGCCCTGTCGGTTGCGGCCCTGGAGGAGCTCGGCCCCGAGACGCTCGCGGGAAAGACTGTCGTGGCGGTGGTTTCCGGCGGCAATTTCGATTTCGAACGGCTGCCCGACGTCAAGGAACGGGCGATGCGTCACGCCGGCCTCAAGAAATATTTCATCCTGCGCATGGCGCAGCGACCCGGTGCGCTCCGCGATTTCCTCAACCTCCTCGGCGATGAGGACGATATTTCACGCTTCGAATATCTGAAGAAATCGGCGCGGAATTTCGGTTCGATCCTGATCGGCATCGAGACCAGACACGCCGAGAACTTTCCACTGCTGAAGGCACGGTTTGACGCCGCCGGACTGCGTTACCAGGACATCACCGAGAACGAGATCCTCTCAAACCTCATCATCTAAACGGGGATGCGGGCGTCGCGGTCCATTATCGGCACTTAGGCTTTGACAGTGTCGGTCGCGGCGTCTAAGTCTTGGGCATGGCATCGTTTTTCTCGAAATTGTTCGGCCGTTCCGGCACTTCCGAAAATCAGGCGCAGGCAGCGCCCGGGAAAGCGGAGGCCTATGCCGACTGCACCATTCGCGCGACGCCGATGCGCGAAGGCTCTCAGTTCCGTCTGGCGGGCAGCATCGAGAAGGTTTCGCCAGAAGGCGCTGCCAAGGTCCGCAACTTCATCCGGGCCGATCTCTTCACCTCTGAGCAGGACGCGATTGACGCGGCGCTGCGCAAGGGGCGTCAGATCATCGACCAGACCGGCCCGTCGCTGTTTTCCGACGAAGCGCAATCGCGTCAGGTTTAGCGGCGGCAACATATCTTTTATTTTCAGAACGTTGACCGATATTGCTAATGTGATGTGTCGGTTTGTTTTGCCGCGCGCGGACCAGTTTCCGCTTCGATTCAGGCGCACGAGAGCGCCGATGGCTCATCGCTATCCGCTTTGAATGGCGGGCCGCACAATGTGCGGCCCGATCTGATCGGTGGAAGTCTAGAGTTTGATCCGGAAGCGGGCAAAACCTTCGGCGGCATCACCGGCATCTTCGATCGTGACACCCCTTACCTGCGCCAGGAACTGCCGCGCTTTCGGTCCGCTGTCGAAAGTTGCGCTCGTATTGGCGAGTGGCACGAATGTCCAGTTGGCGTCGGCCGAAGGGTTGATCGTGCCCTGATCGATAATATAGCGCACAACGACATCGCGGTTGGTATCAGGCGCCACGAACACCACTTTGTCGGCGGTGATGTCGGGGAAGTTGCCGCCGCCGCCCGCCCGATAGTTGTTGGTCGCGATGACGAATTTCTGCGCCGGATCAATCGGTTTTCCATTGAACTGCAAGTTCTTGATGCGGTTCGAGGATGCGTTGATCGTGTTGCCGTCCTTGTCGAATTTCGGCGGCACTGAAAGGTCGATCTGGTAGGTAACCCCGTCGATGACGTCGAAATTGTAGGACGGGAAACTGCCGTTGATCAATGGTGCGTCGGAGGCGCCGGGCTTGACCTCGTTGAAGATGCCGGCCGACATTTCCAGCCAGTTGCGCACCTGCTCGCCGGTGACGATGACGGCTTGGACCGTGTTGGGATAGAGATAGAGATCAGCGACATTCTTGATCGCGATGTCGCCGGCCGGAACGTCGGTATAGTAATCGGCACCGCCGCGACCGCCGGCCTTGAAGGGGGCGGCCGCTGAAAGCACCGGCAGATCACGGTGCTCCGTGTCCTTCAGCATCTCCTTGATGTACCAGGTCTGCGCCTGGCTGACGATCTGTACCGACGGGTCGTCGGCGACCAGCGCGAAGTAGGAATAGAGTGGCGCGCTGGTCTTGCCGACCGGCGTGCGCACATAGGCAAGTGTCGCCTCGTGGTCCTTTTGCGCTGCCGCGAGAACATCCTGTCTATCGGCGACTTCGGCGATCACCTTCTTTTCCTCGCGGCGATAGATCGGCCGCGCCTCACTCGTCGAACTGACCACGCGCCAGCCACCGCCTTCGCGTTCGATCAAGAGGTCGATCAGGCCGAGATGCGAGCCCCAGAAGCCGCCCATGACGCCAGGTTTTCCGGAAATCAGCCCCTTCTTGTTGTCGACGCCTGTGACGCCGTCGAACTTCGGTCCGGGGAAATCCAGGTGGCTGTGGCCGGTGACGATGGCATCGATGCCCTCGATCGCGGCCAGCGGTATGGTGGCATTCTCGAGATTCTCGGCATAGGTCTGCTGGCCGATGCCAGAGTGCGAGAGGGCGATGACAATATCGGCGCCTTCCTCGCGCATCTGCGGCACCCAGGCTTCAGCCGCCTTGACGATGTCGCGGGCATTGGCCTTGCCTTCAAGATGCTTCGCATCCCAGGTCATGATCTGCGGCGGCACGAAGCCGATGAGGCCGATGCGGATCTGATGTTCCTCGCCCGAGCCATCCTTCACCTTGCGGTCGAGAATGACGTAGGGCTTCAGGAACAGTTCGTCCTGACGCGCGCTGGCCGCGAGGGCACCCTTCGTCAGGTTGGCGCAGACGAGCGGGAAGTTGGCTCCGTTCAGTGCCTTGAACATGAAGTCCAGGCCGTAGTTGAATTCGTGATTGCCGAGCGTGCCGCAATCATAGCCGAGCACGTTCATGGCGGCGATAACAGGGTGGACATCGCCATCCTTCATGCCGCGTTGGTAGGCGATGTAGTCGCCCATCGGATTGCCCTGCAAAAAGTCGCCATTGTCGACGAGGATGGAGTTCGTCGCCTCGGCGCGGATGGCGTCGATGATCGACGCGGTGCGTGCAAGGCCGACCGTGTCGTTGGGTTTGTCGCCATAGTAATCATAGGGAAAGACGTGGACGTGCAGGTCCGTCGTTTCCATGATTCGCAGATGCGCCTGGTTGGCCGCGGCGCGAGCGGAGAACGGATGCAGCATGACGAGTGCCGAAGTGGCCGCAGCCCCGGCAAGAAGCGAGCGGCGCGTGAGGTGGAGCGGGGATATCATCGATGTCATACGGTCCTCCATTGATCAAGAATCCGGATCTATTGTGCGGCATATGCAATCCGGAGTTTTGTTCGCTGACGTGCGAACCACGGTGGGTTGGCAGCGACTATGCCGCAACACAGACGTTTCTGAAAGCGGCGGATTTTCGCAGTCGCAAGCCGCCTGCCGGTCCGTTCCCAGTAAAGTTTTCTTTAAGCTTCCTGGTTAACCCTGCGTCGGGAAACGGAACTTTTTCAAGCACATGCCAAACGCCAACCTTCTTCTCTTCGTCGGCGAGGCGCTGGTCTACGTCACGGCGATGATCGGGCTCTTGCATCTTCGTGCCCGATTGGGTCTTGGTGTCTTCGTCGCAGCCCTCGGCGTGATGCACTTCATCGAAACCTATCTGGCCGCGGTCTTTTATGTGCAATTGCCGTTCGGCGTGATTTCGCCCGGATCGGCTGTGCTGTTCTCCGGCAAGCTGATGATGATCCTTCTGCTTTACGTGAAGGAGGATGCAGCCACGGTGCGCCAGCCGATCTACGGTCTGCTCGCCGGAAATTTCCTGACCGTGGCGCTGAGCCTCCTGTTGCGCGAGCACGACACCGTGGCGATTGTGCCGCAACGCTCCGCGGACCTTGCCTTCATTGATGAAATGGGCTGGCTGATGGTCTGGGGAACGACCATTCTCTACCTCGACTCGCTGATGATCATCTTGCTTTATGAGCGCCTGGGGCCGTGGTTGCGGCGTTTCGCGACGGCCCGTTTTCTGGTTTGTAGCGTCCTGGTGCTCACCTTCGATCAGGCGGCCTTTTACGCAGCGCTTCGCTGGTGGAACGGGGCGCCGGCCGAGGTGTTTTGGGGCGGGTGGTTTGCAAAGATGCTGGCCGCTCCGTTTTACGCAATCGCCATCGGCCTCTACCTTAACGCTTCGCGCCACCCGTCGCTCGCCATGTCGAACCGTCCACTTGGCGATATCTTCAACACGCTGACGTTCCGCGAGCGCTACGAGGATCTGCTGTCGCGTTCAGGCCAAGACACCTTGACCGGATCGCTCGATCGCAGCCGGTTTGAGGTCGAGGGGCCGGACATGCTGCGAGCGGCGAGTGCCGAGGGTGAAGCCGTCACCTTGATGATCATCGATGTCGACCACTTCAAGGGGGTCAACGATCGCTTCGGCCATATGGAAGGCGATCGTGTCTTGCAGCGCCTGGTCGAGACGGTGAAGTCGAGGTTGCGCCCGGTGGATCGGCTGTTTCGCTATGGCGGCGAAGAATTCGTGATCCTTTGCCCGGCAATGGCTCATCCGGACTCATTGCGCCGTGCGGACGACATCCGGATCGCAGTCTCCGAGCAGCTGTCGACGCCAGATGGACGACCGGTGACAGCGAGCATTGGCCTTTCGTCGACACCTGCCGACGGGACGGTGATCGAAGATCTGCTGTCGCAAGCCGATCTCAGGCTTTACGCAGCCAAGGGGCGTGGTCGCAATTGCGTTGTCGGCCGATAGCACTCGACGACATCAGATACCGACATTCGGCCGATCGATGATTTCGCGCAGCGAGAAGCTGGAGTTGATCTTGACCACGTGGGGCAAGGCCGAAAGCCAGTCACGGTGAATGCGCTCGTAGTCCTGCAAGTCCTTGGCCGCGACCCTTAGTATGTAGTCGTATTCGCCGGACATCAGGTAGCAGACGAGCACATTCGGACAGAGCTTCACTGCCGATTCAAACTCGGCGAGCGTCTTGGCGAACTGTCCCGACAGCGAGATATGGACGATTACCATGATCTGGTAATCGAGCGCCTTGTGGGCGATGCGTGCATGGTAACCGGCGATCGTCCCCGACTTTTCCAGGATATCGACCCGGCGGGAGCAGGCCGACGGCGACAGCCCGACCTTTGCCGCGAGATCGGCGTTCGATATGCGTCCGTTCTGCTGAAGAATGCGCAGAATCGCATGATCGATGGCGTCGAGTTCGCTCATTCGTGATTTCCCCTGATCTCGGCTGAATTTGTGCAATTTTCTTCGAAATCATTGCCCCGCCGATCATGTCTTTGCAAGGACATTCGGTTCACTGCGTGTTTTGCTTGGATGTCTCGTTACAAATGGCGAAATGCCTAAAAAAGGAGAGGAACGCGAGGATGCGTGTCGGTTGCCCGAAGGAAATCAAAAACCATGAATATCGTGTCGGCCTGACGCCCGGCTCGGTGCGTGAATATGTTGCCCATGGCCACGAGGTGATCGTGGAAACCAAGGCCGGGGCAGGGATCGGCGCGGATGACGATGCCTACCGTGCCGCTGGCGCGAAAATTGTCGCGACGGCAAAGGAAGTGTTCGAAAAGTCGGACATGATCGTCAAGGTCAAGGAGCCGCAGCCCTCCGAGTGGGCGCAGCTTCGCGAAGGCCAAATTCTCTATACCTATCTGCATCTGGCGCCGGATCCGGAGCAGACCAAGGGTCTGCTGAACTCCGGCGTCACGGCGATCGCCTATGAAACCGTCACCGACGAACGCGGCGGGCTGCCGCTTCTGGCGCCGATGTCGGAAGTGGCCGGTCGTCTCGCGATCCAGGCGGGCGCGACCTCGCTGCAAAAAGCCAATGGCGGCCGTGGCATCCTGCTTGGCGGCGTACCTGGCGTGCTTCCGGCGAAGGTCACTGTTATCGGCGGCGGCGTCGTCGGTCTGCATGCCGCGCGCATGGCGGCCGGCCTTGGCGCCGACGTCAGCATCATCGATCGCTCGATCCCGCGCCTGCGTCAGCTCGACGATCTCTTCGCCGGACGGGTGCACACGCGCTACTCGACGATCGATGCGCTCGAAGAAGAAGTGTTCTCCGCCGATCTCGTTATCGGTGCCGTGCTCATTCCGGGCGCAGCGGCTCCGAAGCTCGTCACGCGCGAGATGCTCACCGGCATGAAGAAGGGCGCGGTCATCGTCGACGTCGCCATCGACCAGGGCGGCTGCTTCGAGACCTCGCATGCGACCACGCATTCCGATCCGACCTATGAGGTCGACGGTGTCGTTCACTACTGCGTCGCCAACATGCCGGGCGCCGTGCCGGTGACCTCTGCGCATGCGCTGAACAACGCCACGCTTCACTATGGCCTGCAGCTCGCCGACAAGGGGCTGAAGGCGATCGCTGAGGATCGCCACCTTCGCGCCGGCCTCAACGTTCACCGTGGCCGCGTGACCAACGGCCCGGTTGCCGAAGCGCTCGGCTATGACGCCTATGCGCCCGAGGCTGTCTTGAACGTCGCCTGATTGATGAAGAATTGCAGCGGCCCGGCAAAAATGCCGGGCCGATTGCTACCAATGCGTCAAGCGCCGACGATCCGGCACTGATAGCAATTGTATCGGGTCGAGCGCACATGCACAGCCGCGACGTCCGAACGCGCAAGCAGTTCTTTCGCTCTGGTTTCGAGATCGTCTCTCGCAACGACGTCGCCGGTTCCATAAACGATTCGTTCGTCGTCGCTGTAGCCGCGCAGGAGATAGTTGTCGCGCGAGACCAGGATCGGCGGCAATGATTTGCCATCATGCGCGGGGCATACCTCGGCATGCATGAAGACGGGGCCGGTTTCCGCATAAGGCTGCATCGAGGAGAACGGCCGAAGCGCGAAGATCAGGTAGGGCGCGCCGGCCTCGACATAGTCCAGGCAATGACGACATGGCACGCCGCTGCCATCGGAAATCTGTCGCTCCGGCGCATTGCCGTAGGCATCTGGCTCGCCTTCCCGCATCCGGCGGGCGTCGTCGGCGGACATTGGAACGTAGCGCAACGGCATGGTGTATCTCCTTGATCGGTCCGAATTGCTCGATCAGGAGACTGCACCGGTCGCGGCCGTTCCGACACCCGGAACTTGCCGCGTCGGGTCCGTCAGAGGCTTTTCGCCAGGCCAAGCAGTTCGGCGTCAGTCAAAGGTTCGACGGTCGCCTCCCGGGTCGCAACCGGCGAGAAACCGAACTGCTGGTAGAGCTGGAGCGCGCGGGGGTGGTCGAGATTGTTGGTCGTGACCGTCAGCTTGCTTGGGTTGAGCGCCCAGGCGGCAAACAGCGTCTGCAGCAGGAACCACTTGCCAAGGCCGAGGCCAAGCGCATGTTCCATCAGCCCGAAATGGACAAGCTCGACGATGTCGTCTTCACCCTGGTGCAACTCGAAGAACCCCGCCGGCGCACCGTTGACGTAGAGCACAGTCACGCTCGTCCGCTTGTCGCCCAGCACCTCGGCGAGTTTTTCGTCGCTCATCCGCAGCCGCTCGGTCCAGTGCCAGCGTTTGCCGACCCGCAGATAGAGGAAGCGATAGTAGCTGAGCGGAATGTCGGAGACACGCAAGATCGCGGTCTGGATATTGACCGGCATCGGCAGGCTCTGCTTCGGCGGTGCCGTCATTTCGAGTTCGGTCACATGCGCCGTCAGTGGGGCGAGCTTCTGGGTGCGCATGATATCACTCTCGACCGGTCACGACCGGAGTGTCGGCTCGACCGCCCCATTCCGACCAGGAGCCGTCGTAGAGCGTATTGTCGGCATGGCCGAGCGATTGCAGCGCCAGCGTGATGATGGCGGCGGTAACGCCCGATCCGCATGTGGTCACCACAGGCTTTGAAAGATCGACGCCCGCGTCGGCAAAGGTCTGGCGGAGTGCTGCGAGATCCTTGAGCTTGCCGTTTTCCGAAAAGACACCCGAGGGAAGGCTGTGGGCACCCGGCATGTGACCGGAGCGCAGACCGGCGCGCGGTTCCGGTTCCTCGCCATAGAAGCGTGCTGCACCGCGGGCATCGGCGATCTGGACGGAGCTGCCGGCGACGATGTCCTTCATCTCGGCCAATGAGGTCACGGCCGTCGGCGTGAAACTCGCCCTGAATGTGGCCGGCTTGGGCGAGGGGACGTCCGTGGTGACGGGGCGTCCTTCCCTGTTCCAGCCGTCCATGCCGCCATCGAGAACGTAGACGTTCTTGGCGCCCATGATGCGCAGTTCCCACCAGACGCGCGGCGCCGTCATGATGCCGGGGCCATCATAAACGACGATCGTGTCCGTCTCGCTGACGCCCAGGGCACCGACTGCCTCGGCAAAGGCTTCCGGTGTCGGAAGCGTGTGCGGGAGGCCACTTGTGTGGTCGGCAATGGCGTCCTGATCGAAGAAGACAGCGCCGGGAATGTGCCCGGCATCGTATTCAGCCTTCGGGTTGCGGTTCTGTGCCGGCAGGTACCAGGCGGCGTCGAGGATCCGGATCGACGGATCGCCGAGCCGCTCCTGCAGCCAATCGGCGGACACGACAAAGGCGCTATTGTTGGTGGTCACGGTCGCAGCTCCTACTCAGACTGATGCACGATCTTCGGGCGTACCGAAGCGGATACGGAACCGGCGGTTCTCCTTACCCTTTTTCTCGATTTTGGCGATGTGGATGGCGCCGACCTCCTGGGTCTCCGACACATGCGTGCCGCCGCAGGGCTGGCTGTCGATGGCCGAATCTTCACCGATGCAGACAAGGCTGACACGCCCGAGCCCGATCGGCGGGCGCACGTTCTTCGATTTGACGATGCCGGGATTGCCGGCCAGTTCCTCGTCGGTGATCCATTGGACATAAACCGGGTGATTTTCCTCGATGAGCTTCATCAGCGCCGTGGTGACCTCGTCCCTGTCGATCGTCTCGCTCATGTCGAAGTCGACACGGCTCTCGTCTTCGCCGACAGAAGCGCCGGTGATCGGGAAGGGACAGACGACGGAGAGCAGATGGCAGGCGGTGTGCATGCGCATCAGCCGGTAGCGGCGCGGCCAGTCAATGTGAAGAACGAGCGTCTCGCCGATTTCAGGCCGTGGCTGACCTTCGGCCGGCACGTGAATGATGATGTCCTTGGTTTCGCCGTGACGGGCAACAGCAATGTCGATGCGGCTGCCGTCGGCACGTTCCAGAAAGCCCGTATCACCGGGCTGTCCACCTGAAGTCGCATAGAAGCAGGTCTGATCAAACTCGATCCCGCCATCTTCCAGAATTGCCGTGACGCTTGCTTCGCAGGTCGAGAGGTAGAAATCGTCTCGGAAAAGGGCAGTCACGGTCCTGGTCATCGCATTCCTATCCCACTGATTCGTATGGCACTGCAAGGTTGGAAGACGTCTTCAACCATGCCGGTACCGGCAGTCCCTTGGAGGTGAGGAAGTCCGGGTTGAAGAGTTTCGACTGATAGCGGTTACCATAGTCGCAGAGGATCGTCACGATCGTATGTCCGGGACCAAGTTCCTTGGCGAGGCGCACGGCACCGGCGATGTTGATGCCGGTCGAGCCGCCGACGCAGATGCCCTCGCGCTCGATCAGGTCGAAGACGTAGGGAACCGCCTCTGAGTCGGGGATCTGGTACGAGAAATCCGGTGTGAATCCTTCCAGATTGGCGGTGATGCGGCCCTGGCCGATGCCCTCGGTGATCGAGCTGCCCTCGGATTTCAGCTCGCCGTTGGTATAGAAATTGTAGAGTGCAGCCCCTTGGGGGTCCGCCAGACCGATCTTGACTGCCGGGTTCTTCGCCTTGAGCCCCAGCGCGACGCCGGCAAGGGTTCCGCCGGAGCCGACGGCGCAGATGAAACCATCGACCTTGCCATCCGTATCGCGCCAGATTTCCGGTGCCGTGGTTTCCACATGCGCGTCGCGGTTGGCGACGTTGTCGAACTGATTCGCCCAGATGGCGCCATTCGGCTCGGTCTTGGCCAGTTGCTCGGCGAGCCGGCCGGAGATCTTCACGTAGTTGTTGGGGTTCTTGTAGGGAACGGCGGGCACCTCGACGAGTTCGGCCCCGAGCAGCAGTATGGCGTCCTTTTTCTCCTGGCTTTGGGTTTCCGGAATGACGATGACGGTGCGATAGCCGAGGGCCTGGCCGACGAGCGCCAAGCCGATGCCGGTGTTGCCGGCAGTGCCCTCGACGATGACGCCACCCGGCCGCAACTGCCCGGTGCGTTCCGCATGGCGGATGATCGACAGCGCCGCACGGTCCTTCACCGATTGTCCGGGGTTCAGGAACTCGGCCTTGCCGAGGATCGTGCAGCCTGTTGCCTCGGACACGGATTTCAGCCGGATCAGGGGCGTGTTGCCGATCGCTTCGAGGACGGACGGTAGAATGGCCATTTGCAGAACCTCGTGTTTGAGGACAGACGCCGCAGCAGGGCGGCACGTACCAGGTAAAATTAAGCGGCGACCAGCGATTAGCGACAACGATCTCGGATCGCCGAAATGTTGGCGTGTTTTCGGCTCAGCCTGCACTTCAGGCAAGAAATAGCGTTTCGCTGCCGCTCTGTCCCGAACAAAAATCGTCTCCGGGGCATGGGAGCGCTCAATGGCGGCAAGCGCTGCTGCGATAGGAGAGGATTTGGTCTGGGGCCAGGCGCGTTGTCCTGCCCCGTAGCGATGTGTGCGTGTTTCCCGGCGCGTGCCGAGGAGTAGGTGATGAGTGTAAATTCCACGAAACCGGAACGGAAACTGGCTTGGGTTACGGGTGCGAGTGCGGGAATTGGGCGCGCCTTGGCGCTTCGGTTGGTGCGCGCCGGCTATTCGGTCGTCGTTACCGCCAGAAGCCATGAGAAACTGGTGGAGCTGCAGCAGGAAGCGGCAGGCGAGGGGCGGATCACCGTGCTCGATGGCGATGTCACCGATCCGGACGACATGGAGCGGGTGATGGCCGCCATCGAGTATGACCACGGCCACCTTGCGCTCGTTGTGCTCAATGCCGGGGTCGCGCTGTCAGTCCGAGGCGACGACCTCCATAGAGAAGCTTTCGAGACGAGTTTTGCGGTCAACGTCAACGGCGTCGTCAACTGTCTGCTGCCGGCCGTCGCCCATATGAAGGCTCAAGGGCACGGCCATATCGCCATCGTTTCGTCGGCCGCTGGTTATGGCGGGTTGCCCACCAGTGCCGCTTACGGGGCCTCGAAGGCTGCGCTGATCAACATGGCCGAAAGCCTGAAGTTCGATCTCGACCGGATCGGCATCCGGCTGCAGATCATTTGTCCGGGATTTGTGGACACGCCTGGAACGGCGAGAATTCGCTTTCCGAGACCTGCCATGCTCAGTGCTGACGAGGCCGCTGATCGGATCGTCGCCGGCTTGAAGTCGAAGCGCTTTGAAATCGCTTTCCCGCGGCATTTCGCCTATGCGGTGAAACTCATGCGTCTGCTGCCCTACGGCCTCTATTTCGGCCTTCTCAAGTGGCTGACGGCCGGCAGCGCCGAGGCGGCGGGACCGGCAAAGCGCGCCGGCCCAGGCGAGCGTCGGCATCAGGCGGTGTGAAGCACCAGCACCGCGCCGAAGATGAGCGCGAGCCCGGCCCAGCCAATCGGCTTGAGCTTCTGTCCAAAGAGGATCCGTCCACAGATCGCCGTGCCGAAGATACCGGTTGCGCCAAGCACGGCATAGGCGATCGCCAGTTCCATGCCTTTGGTGGCTTCGGCCAGCAGAGCGAAGGCGGCAAGCACCAGCAGGATGGAGAGCGCGCCCCAGCCGCGGCGGGCAAAACCTTCCGATTTCGTCGATGCGAGGTTGGCCGCGACGTCGAGAATGCCCGCAAGCACGGCCAGAACGAAGTAGATGCTAGGCGCGCTCATTGGCTGCTCCTTCTGCCGAGACTTCATCTTCATCGTGGCGCTCGCCAGCATTGACGAGAAGGATGCCGATGATCGCCATCGACAGCCCCAGCATTTCGCGCCCCGTCAGCACGTGGCCGAAGACGAAGACAGAGACGAGCGTGATGATCGCGACGCCTGAGCCTTCCCAGATGGCATAGGCGACGCCGACCGAAATGGTCTTCACCGCCTTCGCCAGAAAGACATAGGAAAGCGCGATCGAGACATACATGACGATGTGGCCGAAATAGTTGCCGCTTGTGGAAGCGGCCTTCATCACCGTCAGGCCCACCACTTCAGTCGCGATGGCGAGCGCGAGGAAAAACCATGCAAGACGCATGCGGAACCTTCAAAAACAGTTTGGATCGGACCGCCCGCCTCTTAGGCATTAAGCGGGACGGGGTAAAGACGCGCCGCAAGCGTTCTCATTCGAAAACGATCTGCCGGACGTCGATGTTGCGGGCGCGGAAGCCGGCTTCGCAGTAATAGAAATAGAACTCCCAAAGCCGCTTGAAGCGCAGGTCGAAGCCGAGCGGCTCGATCCTGTTCCAGACCGACCAGAACCGTTCCCGCCATTCGCCAAGCGTGCGGGCATAATCGATGCCAAAGCCGAAGTCGTTGATCATGCGCAGACCGACATTGCGGCCAAGCTCGATAAGATGCTCGCGCGTCGGCAGCATGCCGCCCGGGAAGACGTATTTCTGGATGAAATCCGGATTGGAGCGGTATTCCTCATAGGCCTCGGGCTTGATCGTTATGATCTGCAGACCGGCCTTGCCGCCGGGCTTCAGGCATCGCTTGAGCTGCGAGAAATAGGTCGCCCAGAATTTCTCGCCGACAGCCTCGAACATCTCGATCGAGACAATGCGGTCATAGGTGCCCTTCTCTTCGCGATAGTCCTGGAATTTCAGTTCGACCCGATCGGCAACGCCGGCCCGTCGCATGCGCTCGTGGGCGAAGGCCAGTTGCTCGCGGCTAATCGTAAGCCCCGTTACCTTGCAGCCGACTTCGGTTGCCGCGAATTCGGCGAAACCGCCCCAGCCGCAGCCGATTTCCAGAACATGGTCGTCGGCGCGCAGGTTCGTCGCTTCGGCGAGCGCGCGGTACTTGGCCTTCTGTGCGGAGCGTAGATCGTTGGCGCCTGTGGCGTAGAGCGCGGAGGAATAGGTCATGCTCGGATCGAGCCATTCGCTGTAGAAGGCGTTGCCAAGGTCGTAGTGGGCCGAAACGTTGCGGCGCGCACCGGACCGGGTGTTGGCATGGCGCCAATGCAGGAATTTGTCGAGGAGGCGCAGGAAACCACGCGCCCGGTTCGGAAAATTGCTGCCGATTTCGGCGTTGACGAGGAAAAGCTCGAGAAAGGCCCCGACATCAGGGCTATCCCAGTCGCCATCGATATAGCTTTCGGCAACGCCGATCGTGCCGCCCGATATCGCCCGCTGCGGCAGGTTCCAGTTGTTGAGGGCGAGTATCGCACGGGGACCGGCTCTCGTGCCGTTGATCACCAGCTTGCGGCCGTCGGGGGTAGAGAGCATCAGTGTCCCCACCTGGAGATGCACCAGTGCCCCAAGCACCATCCGTGCTTTGAACGGGAAGTCCCGCAAGGCGGTTGCGAGATTGTCAGAGGACAACGTTACCGCCCCGTCGAATGCGGCAAAGTCGGGTTCGAATTCACGCATACACCACCCCCTCAAGCTGTTGCATCCGCAGCGTGAGCCTAGCTGCAATCGGGCGAGACGCCAACTGAGGAATTCTACCGGAGGGGTCTCTGCCGGCTACGCCTCTCTCGCCGCGCTGGTGATTTCCCGGAAGGCCGCAAGCGCACGATCCCGTGCGACGGCATGATCGACGATCGGCTTCGGATAGGTCGTGCCGAGCTTGATGCCGGCCTTCTCAAGGGCGGTCGCGGGCGCTGCGAAGGGGCGATGGATGTAGCGGGCGGCAAGGCGCTCCAGCTCGGGCACGAAGCGCTTTACATAGTGACCATCGGGATCGAACTTCTCCCCCTGCAGGATCGGATTGAAGATGCGGAAAAAGGGCGCGGCATCGGCGCCTGATCCCGCGACCCATTGCCAGCTCGCTGCGTTGTTGGCCGGATCCGCATCGAGCAACGTGTCGCGAAACCAGGCTTCGCCCTGCCGCCAGTCGATCAGCAGGTCCTTGATCAGAAAGGAGGCGGCGATCATGCGCACCCGATTGTGCATGTAGCCATGCCGCCAAAGCTGGCGCATGCCGGCATCGACGATCGGGAAACCCGTCATGCCCTTGGTCCAGCGTGTGAAATCATCGTCAGCGTTCATCCAGCGGAAGCCGTCGAATCGGCGGTTGAGATTGCGAGCGGGCAGCTCCGGATAGTGAAACAGCAGATGGTAGGAAAATTCGCGCCAGGCGAGTTCCTTGCGGAAGGTGGCGACGCCTTCGCCGGCGCCCGCCGGTAGCCGTGCTGTCGCGTGCCAGATTTTTGACGGCGAGATTTCGCCAAAGGCGAGGTGAGGAGAAAGCAGAGAGGTGCCGTTGGCGTCGGGAAAGTCGCGGTCGCGTTTATAGTCGTCCAGCTTGCCGTCGATGAAGTCCTCGAGGCGCGCGGCAGCGCCTTGCTCCCCTGGTGTCCAAACCTCGGCGAAGGTTGCCGCCCAGTCGGGCTTCTTTGGCAGCAGCGACCAATCGTCGAGCCGTTCGGACATGGGCCAGGCTTGCGGCGCGGCGAGATGGTGCGGCTCGTCGATCGGGGCTGCCGGCTCGCCTCTGGATCCAAGCGCGCGCCAAAACGGTGTGAACACACGGTAGGGGCCGCCCGTCGTCGTGAGCAGACGCATGGGCTCATGCAGCAATTGCCCGGCAAAACTCTCGGCAGTAATGCCTTGTGCCACGAGCGTCTTCTTTAAGGGAGCATCGGTGGCGATGCCGGCAGGGTCATAGCGTCTGTTCCAATAGATGCGATCGGCGCCCGTCGCCCGCGCAAGGTCGCCGATCACGTCAAGCGGATCTCCTGAACGCAAAATCAGTTGCAAACCGCGCTGCGCAAGGCGGCCGCCTAAGGCCTCGAGCGAATGGTGCAGCCACCAAAGCTGCGCGGCACCAAGTGGGCCGTTGCCGCTTTCAACAGGCTCGCGGATATAGAGCGGGATGACGGCGCCTTCGCCTGCTGCTGCCGCAAGGGCGCGATTGTCGGCAAGGCGCAGGTCCTTGCGGAACCAGACAATGATGGGCGCCGCTTGAGCCTTTGTCATGGGTACCGTTTGCGGATTGGGATTGATCACGCGGGGAACATAGGTGCAAAATGAAAAAGAGCCATTCGCATCTCTGCAAATGGCTCTTTTTGAAACTGGCTCCCCGGGCCGGATTCGAACCGGCGACCTGTCGATTAACAGTCGAATGCTCTACCGCTGAGCTACCAGGGATCATCCGCGCCGCTGTTTGCTGTGCGCTTCAGAAGTGAGGCTGCTAATACGCATGCTTTTCTGATTTGCCAAGCGGTTTTTTCAAAAAAAATGACAAGTTTGGTTGCGAGGCTGTGGAGAAGCCCCCAATTGTTGGAAAACACGCCGGATAGGGAATGATGAGCAAAAACAGGAAGCAGACGCATTTCGGCATTGATCCGCAGACGCGCCAGATCGTGCTTGGCAAATGGCGTATTGCGTTGCCCGACTCTCCGTTGCTGCGCATCCTGTTGGGGTCGCTGCTGATTTTTTGCGGCTTTCTCGGCTTTCTGCCGGTGCTCGGCTTCTGGATGATTCCGCTCGGTCTCATCGTGCTTTCCCATGACATCCCGTCCGTTCGCCGTCGCCGCCGTCGCTTGGCGGTCTGGTGGGCGCGCTGGCGTGGGCGCACCGATTCCTCGAAGGGTTGATGGCCCGGTGCCACCAGAGCGGCATCCCTGGCAGAACATGAAGACCTTCATCTGATCGCTGTCGCCGAGGCCTGTGTTTCGATCCCGGATTTGTTGCCGATCGCATTTCTGCGGAGCAGCACGCCTGTGTTGGGGAGCCTGTCGAAAACTTTTCGGCAACGCATCCATCGCATAATGCAGTCGTGAATCAGGATGGGGACGCATGGCCAAAGCCACTACCAAACGTCGACGCAAGAGCTCTGGCCGAAGCGGGAGCAAATCAGCCGGAATGGCGCCGTGGTATCTGGCCGCCGCGCTTACGGTCGGTGGCGTGGCCGCCTATGATCATCGCGCCGAGCTGCGGCATTGGCCGGTGGTTTCGGACGTGATGGCATTCACGTCGCGCCAGGAATCAAAACCGAAGCCCGTTCGCGCCGTGCAGAGAGCGGACGAGCGTCCCGTACGGCAAGCGGAAAGTCACAGACCGAAACCGGCGACGAAAGTCGCACTTGCCGCTCCGGTGCCGGCCGTCGACGTCGGCGTCACTGCGCCGACACCGGTTGTGCGGCCGAACGGGGAGGTGAGCACGGCATCCGTCAGGACGGACCAATTTTACTTCTGCGGGATCCGCAACGACAATTGCGTGATCGACGGCGCCACTTTCCTCTACCACGGCGAGACGATCCGGGTGGCAGACATCGATGCGCCGAGAATCCGCCAGGCAAGTTGCGACAAGGAGCGTTCGCGCGGCTTCTACGCCAAACAGCGGCTGCGCGAATTGCTGAATGCAGGCGATTTCAGGCTGGTGGCCGCGGCTGCGCGGCAGGATGCCAAGGCCGGTGAAAAACTGCGGCTGGTCACCCGCGGCGATCAATCGCTTGGGCGGGTTCTTATCTCTGAAGGCCTGGTTCGGCCATGGACAGGCCAGGCGACGCCGTGGTGTTGAACTGTCTTCCCGGTGAATAACCGCGCTGGTCCATCACGCCCTGTGGAAAGCGATGCTCTGAAAATTTGGTGGTGCGTTTTTCAGAAAATGCCTCTTGCGGTTTTTCTGCAATCATTCTAAATCCGCGCCAACGCTCAGTTATCCGAGCGCTGAGGCCTCGTGGCGGAGTGGTGACGCAGAGGACTGCAAATCCTTGTACCCCGGTTCAATTCCGGGCGAGGCCTCCAAAGCCACACCTGGATATTGGACTTATGGCGAGAGTTTTCCGCCCGAAATCCGCCAGGTAGCATACTTCCCTTTGTGCGTGGCACGTCGTTCTTAGGCCCTTCTTTTCATTGTCCCCAGGCGCCAGCAGATGTTCGCCGTCCCGCGTGATCCTGGAGGCGCTCCGCAGTGCCAGGCGGGGCGTGCTCGGCATTCCGCGTGTAGAACTTCGACGTCTATCCTTTCGCTTCCTTTCGAAAGGATGATTGCAAGCTCGGTATCGTCATGCCGCTCAACATCGTCTCCTTTGCGGTGGGCAATGCTATTCGGAAGGCAGTTGATCGTGCAGTTTGCGATCAACGTTGCCGGCTTCAAGGTTGAAGGCGGGCTAAGCGATGCTCTGACAGAGCAATGGCCCTATGTGGCGATAATCGGTTTTTTGGCGGGGTGGCCGCCCTGGCGCTATTCTTCAAGAACCGCTTCGACATCGCGCAACTTCCTTAATTGCCGCCGTCTCCCCACGCGATCAGCAGGCGCGGTGATGGTTGAGGCGTAAACGCGCGCAGTTCAGTCATTCCGGGTCCGGCGCCCCAACGTCTCACCTCTGGCGCAGGTCGCGCTTAATCTGCAGGCACACCGATTGACCTTCGCCGCCACACGCCCGCGCAAGCCAGGCCTGCCATGTGTTGGTCGGATCTTATCGCTCGGTGCAATCGGTAGAGGGGGAACGATGACTCCGCTGACATCAGCCGCTTCGATAGCGTCCGTCCACATCCAAAACGGAGGCAATGGCATTCATGAAGACGAGACTTGTCCTGATGGCCCTGGGATGCTTGGCCGCGACCACATTTGAGGCGCGCGCAGAAGACCTAGTGTTCAAGCTTAAGAACAACACCAGTGCCGTACTGACGAACTTCTACACGTCCCCCGTGGGCGTCAACGAATGGGAAGACGATGTTTTCGGTCGGCAAGTTCTGAACCCGGGCGAAAACATGGAGATCACGATCGCCGATGGCCGTGATGTCTGCAAGTACGACATGCGCTTTGAATTTGAGGAAGGTTCCGGCCTCGATACGACCGAGGACACGCAGGATCTTTGCGTACTCGGCGAATACTCGATCCACGAGTAAGGGCCACCACCAAGGGCCACTGAGCCGACCAAAAGAAGAACCTCGCTGCAGCAAAGCGCAGCGAGTTTTTCTTTTTGAGCAATTCTCCGGATCATTTCATTGTTTCACCAAACAAGTGAAAGGATCCAAGGTTCTGAGACTATGCAATTCCGGACGGGAAGCCGTTTCACGCCCTTCCTGGAATTGCCCTGGGACTTAGTGGTAGCGCCGGATCAGCCCGACAAGCTTGCCCTGGATTTTTACGCGATCCGGACCAAAGATCCGCGTCTCATAGGCAGGGTTGGCGGCCTCGAGCGCAATCGATGCGCCCTTGCGGCGAAAGCGCTTCAGCGTCGCTTCCTCGTCATCAACCAGCGCCACGATGATGTCGCCGGGATTGGCGGTTGTGGCATTGCGGATGATCACCGTGTCGCCGTCGAAGATGCCGGCCTCGATCATCGAATCGCCCTTGACTTCAAGGGCGTAGTGCTCGCCGCTGCCGATCATGTCGAGCGGCACGGTTATGTCATGGGTGTTGTTCTGAATGGCCGAGATCGGCACGCCGGCGGCAATTCGTCCCATGACCGGCACGGACACCGAGGCGTTGTCGGCGACGGGTGCTGATTTCGGTGGGGCAGGGGGTGCTGCCGGCGGCTTGCCGAGGCTGCCCTCGATCACGCTTGGTGAGAAGCCGCGACGCGGCTGCTGCTGATTGGAGGCATAGGCCTCGGGAAGCTTGATGACTTCGAGCGCGCGCGCCCGGTTTGGAAGGCGGCGAATGAAACCGCGCTCTTCGAGAGCCGTGATAAGCCGATGAATACCGGACTTCGATGCGAGGTCGAGTGCATCCTTCATTTCGTCGAATGATGGCGGCACGCCCGATTCCTTCATTCGCTCGTGAATGAACAGAAGCAATTCCTGTTGCTTGCGGGTCAGCATGGCACGCTCCAGAGAGGCATGAAACAAATCAAGAACAGACACTATCTGTTCCATATGTGTTCCGCAAGTGCCTAAAATTCCGTGAATTGCGCCGGGCGGGGCGTCGATGCCGCTTTAAAGGCCCAAAAATGGATGCTTTGGCGCTGTTGGCGTGCGTGGAGAGGTTCCGTGGGAACGCTTGAGCGCAAGAAAGGCCAGCTGATTCGCGCGATGTGTGGGCGGCCTTTCGTTCGAGAATCAGACCGGTTGTGCTCCGGAGCAGGCGTCCTCGAACTCCTTTACCGTCTCGGCGCTGTTGTCTTCGGGCAGCACCGCGTCCGCCGCATCGGTCGCCACCGGCGTGTCTCCGTCATAGACGAAGGACTGGATGTAGTAGGCAATTGCACCTTTCCAAACATTGCGACCGTCGATCTGGTGACAGGGAACCGCCGATTCGAAATCGGTCTGCAGTTCGTCGACGCTGGCGGCACTGAGCGTGACATCAGGCATATTGGGGGATGCGACGATCGAAGCGATAAGCAGGGCGGCAAGCACGGTGTATCGTCCACTTGGTGCGGGGTGAGCGAAAGGTTGGTTAACGATGTGAACCGCGCTTTCGTTCCGAAGTCCAGCAAGCATGCCGATCACTGTCATGTGTTCAACAGTTCTTTCTGCAAGACACGCCGGTCGCGTTGCTGGGGGAAGGGAGCGGCCGACACGAGGGCTTCGGATCGGCTGCTCTTGTCAACGACAGACGCCGACGTTTGGGCGCGCCGGTAGGTCGGAGCGAGCGGCGTTCGATGTTCGAGGGTAAGTTGCTGCCTACATCTCCGGTCTGGACATCCCCCGAATGGTGGAGCCGAAGGGAGTCGAACCCTCGACCTCCGCAGTGCGATTGCGGCGCTCTCCCAACTGAGCTACGGCCCCACTCCAGCGGAATCATGAACCAATCGGATTTCATTGCAAGAGGCAACGCAGCAGCCAAATTGCGGCGATCGAACCATGTGACTGGGAACGCACGGGATGGCGGTCTCTTGGTGCGCGACGCCTTGGGCGACGGGGCTGACTGCGAGATATTGGCGTAGATCTGATTGCCGTGTTCGCGTTGGGAGCTCAGAACCGCTTCTTCAGTAAGTAACGTGCGATTGCGCCCGGGCCGCCTTCGAGCTCGCCAAAGACTTCGAAACCAAGCTTTTCATAGAAAGGCCGGGCCTGGAATTCGAAGGTGTCGAGCCAGAGGCCGACATAGCCACGATCTCGCGCGATCTTCTCCGCTTCCTCGATCAGGCGTCGGCCAAGGCCCTGGCCGCGATACTGCTCGGGAATGGCGAGATAGCGGATGAAGGCCCAGCCGTAGCCGTCCGTCGCATAGAGCCCGCCGGTCGCGACTTTCGTCTCCGGATCGCGAAGCACGATCGCAAAGCCGGGAAGATCGACCATGCCGCTATGGGCGTCATTATAGGCGTCCAGAGGCGCGACGATGCTGCGCAGGTCGTCGCTGCTCGGGTCTTCGAGGACGATGTCAAGGATTGGCGCGGACATGAGGGCTGCTCGGCTTTGCTGAACGGGTTCGCGCGGCCGCCGGTGGCGTATCCGGCTCGTTCGACCCAGGTCCTGGATGCGTGATATTCACGTTTCGTTCCGAAAAATAGGCCAACCCGAAAAATTCGGGTTGGCCGCAGGTTCGTGTCGCCGCCGACAGGTGACAACAATAGGAGTTCGGACCGCTTAGCTGCAGCCGCTGGTGGCGCCGCAGGTGTCGCACTTCTCGCAGGTGCCGTTGCGCACCATCGTGAAATTCTGGCACTCGGTGCACATGTTGCCGGTGTAGCCCTGCATGATCGAGCGGGCGCGACGTTCGGCTTCCACCTTCTTGGCGTCCGTCTTGGCCGAGGCCGCTTCGGCGGCCGCCTTGTCGGAGAAGAGGGCGGTGACATCGGCCGGCGCTTCGCTCACCGATTCCTCGGCGATCTCTTCCGCCAGTTCTGCCGCGCGCTCTTCATAGTCGCGCTTGAAGGCGACGATTTCTGACGTTGCAATCGCCGTTGTCGTCTCGATCTTGCGCACGGTGTTGCCGGCAATCGCCGTTACCGTTGCACCGGACGAGGCCCGGGCAGGGGCAGCCGTTGCGGAGCCCTTCGGTTCGCTGCCGGTGCGGTCGGCGGTGCCGCCGACGATGGTCGGCTTGTAGCCGCGGGTCCAGCCCGTCGAGATCAGGTTGGTCTTGCCTTCCTGGATGCCCTTGCCGAGCGCGGTGTTGCCGAAGTCGGAGGTGTCGACATGGGCAAGGTCGTGGCGGCCGAGATAGGAGACGGCCAGTTCGCGGAAGACGTAATCGAGGATCGACGTCGCGTTCTTGATCGCGTCGTTGCCCTGGACCATGCCGGCCGGCTCGAACTTGGTGAAGGTGAAGGCCTCCACATATTCTTCCAGCGGTACGCCATATTGCAGGCCGAGCGAGATGGCGATAGCGAAGTTGTTCATCATCGCACGGAAGGCGGCCCCTTCCTTGTGCATGTCGATGAAGATCTCGCCGAGGCGGCCATCACCGAATTCGCCGGTACGCAGGTAGACCTTGTGCCCACCAACGACGGCCTTCTGGGTATAGCCCTGGCGACGGTTCGGCAGCTTTTCGCGGGCGCGGATCACCTTCTCGATGACGCGCTCGACGATCTTCTCGGTGATGGTGACGGCCTGGGCGGCGGCAGGCGCCTGGATCAGGTCTTCCAGCGCATCCTCGTCCTTGTCGTCCTCGATCAGCGAGGCGTTCAGCGGCTGCGACAGCTTGGAGCCGTCGCGATAGAGCGCGTTTGCCTTCAGCGCCAGCTTCCACGAAAGCATGTAGGCGTTCTTGCAATCCTCGACGGTCGCCTCGTTCGGCATGTTGATCGTCTTGGAGATCGCGCCCGAGATGAACGGCTGGGCAGCCGCCATCATGCGGATGTGGCTTTCGACCGAGAGGTAGCGCTTGCCGATCTTGCCGCAGGGGTTGGCGCAATCGAAGACCGGCAGGTGCTCGTTCTTGAGGAATGGCGCGCCTTCGAGCGTCATCGCACCGCAGACGTGGATGTTGGCCGCCTCGATGTCCTTCTTCGTAAAGCCCATGTGGTCGAGCAGGTTGAAGTCCATAGAGCCAAGCTGTTCGTCGGTGACCTTCAGCGTGCCCTTCAGGAAGTCGGCGCCGAGCGTCCACTGGTTGAAGACGAACTTGATGTCGAAGGCACTCTTCAGCGCGGCATTGACGGCCTCGACCTTCTCGTCGGTGAAGCCCTTGGCCTTCAGCGTCGACGGGTTGATGGCCGGCGCCTGGTTCAGGTTGCCGTGGCCGACTGCATAGGCTTCGATCTCGGCGATCTGGCTTTCGCTATAGCCGAGCGAGCGCAGCGCTTCCGGAACGGCACGGTTGATGATCTTGAAGTAGCCGCCGCCGGCGAGCTTCTTGAACTTGACGAGAGCGAAGTCGGGCTCGATGCCGGTCGTGTCGCAATCCATGACGAGACCGATCGTGCCCGTCGGCGCGATCACGGTTGCCTGGGCGTTGCGGTAGCCGTGCTTTTCGCCGAGTTCCAGCGCCTTGTCCCAGGCGCTCATGGCGTGGATGAGGAGGTCCTGATCCGGATTGTCGGCATGGATGAGCGCGACCGGGTTCACCGACAGCGCCTCGTAACCGGTCGTCTCGCCATAGGCGGCGCGGCGATGGTTGCGGATGACGCGCAGCATGTTGTCGCGGTTCGGCGCAAAGCCCGGGAACGGACCGAGCTTCTCGGCCATCTCGGCCGAGGTGGCATAGGAGATGCCGGTCATGATCGCGGTGAGGGCGCCGGCGATCGCGCGGCCCTCGGCGCTGTCATAGGGGATGCCCGAGGACATCAACAGGCCGCCGATATTGGCGTAGCCGAGGCCGAGCGTGCGGTACTCGTAGGAGAGTTCGGCAATCTCGCGGGACGGGAACTGCGCCATCATGACCGAGACTTCGAGAACGATCGTCCACAGGCGCACGGCGTGCTCGTAGTCGGCGATGTTGATGCGCTTGCTCGCCGCATCCTTGAACGTCATCAGGTTCAGCGAGGCGAGGTTGCAGGCGGTGTCGTCGAGGAACATGTACTCCGAGCACGGGTTCGACGCGCGGATCGGGCCGGCGGCGGGGCTCGTGTGCCAGTCGTTCATCGTCGTGTTGAAGTGCAGGCCCGGATCGGCAGACGCCCACGCGGCGTAGGAGATCGATTCCCAGAGGTCGCGCGCCTTCAGCGTCTTCATCACGCGGCCATCCTTGCGGGCGGTCAGGTGCCAGTCGCCATCGGCTTCGACGGCGCGCAGGAAGTCGTCCTTGATCGAGACGGAATTGTTGGAGTTCTGGCCGGAAACCGTGAGGTAGGCTTCCGAATCCCAGTCGGTGTCGTAGGTCTTGAACTCGAGGTCCTTGTAACCCTGCTTGGCGAACTGGATGACGCGCTGGATGTAGTTTTCCGGAACCAACGCCTGCTTGGCAGCGCGGATTTCGCGCTTCAGCGCCGGGTTCTGCTTCGGGTCATAGCAGGCGTCGTCAGTGCCGTCGCAGTTGACGCAGGCCTTCATGATCGCCTTCAGGTGCTTGGCGACGACCTTGGAGCCGGTGACGAGGGCTGCAACCTTCTGCTCTTCCTTGACCTTCCAGTTGATGTATTCCTCGATATCCGGATGGTCGATATCGACGACGACCATCTTGGCGGCGCGACGGGTTGTGCCACCCGACTTGATCGCGCCGGCTGCGCGGTCGCCGATCTTCAGGAACGACATCAGGCCCGAGGACTTGCCGCCGCCCGAAAGCTTTTCGCCCTCGCTGCGCAGGTGCGAGAAGTTGGAGCCGGTGCCGGAGCCATACTTGAACAGGCGCGCTTCCCGCACCCAGAGATCCATGATGCCGCCTTCGTTGACGAGATCGTCTGCGACCGACTGGATGAAGCAGGCATGCGGCTGCGGGTGTTCGTAGGCCGACTTGGACTTGGTCAGCTTGCCGGTGAAGGGATCGACGTAGAAGTGGCCCTGACCGGGGCCGTCGATGCCATAGGCCCAGTGCAGGCCGGTGTTGAACCATTGCGGCGAGTTCGGGGCGACGCGCTGGGTGGCGAGCATGTAGGCAAGCTCGTCCTGGAAGGCGGAGGCGTCTTCCTCGGTGTCGAAGTAGCCGCCCTTCCAGCCCCAATAGGCCCAGGTGCCGGCCAGGCGATCGAAGACCTGACGGGCATCGGTTTCGGAGCCGTACTGCTCTTCCTTCGGCAGCGCCTTCAGCGCGTCCTGATCGGGAACCGAGCGCCAGAGGAAGGAGGGGACATCGTTCTCCTCAACGCGCTTCATCTTGGCCGGGACGCCAGCCTTGCGAAAATACTTCTGGGCGAGAATGTCGGCAGCGACCTGGCTGAACTGAGCCGGCACGTCGATGTCGGCAAGGCGGAAGACGATCGATCCGTCGGGATTCTTGATTTCACTCGTAGCCTTGCGGAATTCGATCTCCGCATAGGCGGATTGCCCGGCCTTTGTGAAACGACGTTCGATCTTCATTGTCCCTGGTCCTTCGTGTTGCCTCGCGCCCGCCACAGGCGCAATTGTCCCCGCCCGGCCGCAGGGGTATCCCGCAGCCAGTCTCAGCTTCCGTCCTTGGAGAGAAACCCATTGCTGGGTGACCCTGTATCTTGTGAGATAGGCTGGCTGCAAGCACTAAATATAGTGTTAACAGCATCTTTATGCCAGCCAAATGTTGCTCCGACAGGCCAAAAAAACCGCACAGAAATCCTCACGGCGACCGCATGGTGAAATCCATGACTGTCGCCTGTCAGAACCGCCGATTTGGTGAGAGGAACCGGAACTTAACCAATCCGGTCCGCCGCCGTTGCAACGTGAAATCTATTAACCGTGAATCGTCCGGGGGCGTCAAGGGGTGGTTTGTGACGGAAGTTTGAGCGCTAGATGTTGTGTGGCTCGACTGTGGAAAACGGGGACATCGGTCAACATCATGAAAATCAGGCACTTCCGGAGGTTGCCTGTGAGACTGACGCAACGGTCAGCGGAAAATCAAAAAATTGACGGGTAAAAAACCGGATAAAACCCATCCCTAACGGCACCCTTGGTTGCGTCTGCGAAAGCGATATGGGGTGGGCGACGGTGATTCGTTTTTCAGATCCCAGTGGCCGCGGCTTGAACGATGCATAAATGGCTGCACGAAGGGTTGAATCGCCTTGCTCGCCGATGCGCCCGAAGCTCAGAAAAAACAGTCAGGCATTCTGCCGCCACCCGTGTCACGCGATGGAGGTGGGAACGGGACGTTTGCGTACGTTCCCGCTCCTCGACCTGATACTTAGCCAGCGCGCCTTTGCAGTTCCCGTGCGCCGTTCGGCGCATTCACCTTGCCTTCGGTGATGAAGAAGGCAAACACGTCACGCGGTTCCTTTGCAGCTTCGCGGGTCGGAGCACTCTTCTCGAGCCCGCTCGGCTCGTCACCACGCGCAAAAGCCTTGGCACGCTCGGCCCAGAGGTCGAGCTTGTCCGGCGCATAGCAGGTTTCGATGTCGTCGCTGCCCTTCTGTAGCCGGAGGTAAACGAAATCGGCCGTGACGTCGGCGATCATCGGATAATCCGCGTGCTCCGCGAGCACGACGGCGATCTTGTATTTTTCGAGCAGCGCCACGAACTCCGGCACCTGGAAGGTCGGATTACGCACCTCGACCACATGGCGGAGCGGCAGCCCATCCTGTTTTGCCGGCAGAAGTTTCAGAAAACCCTCGAAATCGTCCGGCTCAAACTTCTTCGTCGGCGCGAACTGCCAGAGGATCGGTCCGAGATGCGGCCCGAGCTCAGTCAACCCTTGCGTCAGGAATCGCTCCATGGATTCACCGGCTTCCGAGAGAACCTTGCGGTTGGTGACGAAGCGGCTCGCCTTCAGCGAGAAGATGAAATCGTCGGGCACGTCCGACGCCCATTTTGCAAACGTCTCGGGCTTCTGCGAGGAATAATAGGTGCCGTTCACTTCGATCGCCCGCAGCTCTTTGCCGGCAAATTCGAGCTGCCGCTTCTTCGGCAGGCTGTCGGGGTAAAACGTGCCCTCCCAAGGCTCGAAGGTCCAGCCGCCAATGCCAACGCGGATCTTACCGGATTTTGCCATGCCATCCTCCTCAACGGCAGCCAGCATGTGGCCGCTTCCATTCAGTCTTTGATCGATCTCGCCATGTCCACGAGCATCCACCCTGGACGATGGGGATTGGGTCGGCGACCCGTTTCTTGAAATCCATAGGCGCGATAGAGCGCGATGTTTCGCTCCATGCGCGAATTGGTATAGAGCCGCACCTCCGGCAAGTCCCACTCGGCCGCCTTGCCATCCGTAAACTGCAGCAACGCAATGCCATGCCCCTGACCTTGATAGGACGGCGCAACCGCAAGGCTGAAAACCATTACGTGGTCGGCATGGCGCTCCAAGACGGCAAGCGCTGAAATCACCGTGTCGTGCTCCCGCACCCAGACCTCTTCGCGGTGGATGCGCGGCGCATAGTCCTCCGTCACCGGCAACGGCGGCCCGCCGAGCAGCGCCCGATAGGGTTCGTAAGCCGCCTCCGTCACGCTTTGCACCGCAGCCAGGTCTTCCAGACGAGCAAGCCGCATCATGCCGGGATCACTCCTCTGGTAACCGATTAGGTCGAGACGTTCATTCCGCCGCCTCGACCTTTTTCATCGGGCGGCGCTCCAGAAGCTCCTTGAGGAACTGGCCGGTATAGGAACGCTTCTCCGTGACGACGTCCTCGGGCGTACCCTTGGCAATGACCTCGCCGCCACCGTCGCCGCCTTCCGGACCGAAGTCGATGACCCAGTCGGCCGTTTTGATGACTTCGAGATTGTGCTCGATGACGACAACGGAATTGCCCTGGTTGACGAGCTCATGCAAAACTTCAAGAAGCTTGGCTACATCGTGGAAATGCAAGCCTGTCGTCGGCTCGTCGAGGATGTAGAGCGTGCGCCCGGTCGAGCGCTTCGACAGTTCCTTTGCAAGCTTGACGCGCTGGGCTTCGCCGCCCGACAGCGTGTTGGCCTGCTGGCCGACCTTGATATAGCCGAGGCCAACCTGGTTGAGCGTCACCAGCTTGTCACGCACCGAGGGGACGGCGGCGAAAAAGTCGACGCCTTCCTCGACGGTCATGTCGAGCACGTCGGCAATCGACTTGCCCTTGAAATGCACGTCGAGCGTCTCGCGGTTGTAGCGCTTGCCGTGGCAGACGTCGCAGGTGACGTAGACATCGGGCAGGAAGTGCATCTCGATCTTGATGACGCCGTCACCCTGGCAGGCCTCGCAGCGGCCGCCTTTGACGTTGAAGGAGAAGCGACCAGGCTGGTAGCCGCGCGCCTTGGCCTCCGGCAGGCCGGCAAACCAGTCGCGGATTGGGGTGAAGGCGCCGGTATAGGTCGCCGGGTTCGAACGCGGGGTGCGGCCGATCGGCGACTGGTCGATATCGATCACCTTGTCGATGTGCTCGAAGCCGTCGATGCGATCGTGCTCGGCCGGGTTTTCGCGCGCGCCCATGATGCGGCGAGCGGCCGCCTTATAGAGTGTCTCGATCAGGAAGGTCGACTTGCCGCCGCCCGACACGCCGGTGACGGCGGTGAAGACGCCGAGCGGGATCGAGGCGGTGACGTTCTTGAGGTTGTTGGCGCGGGCGCCGACAACCGTGATTTCCTTTTTCTTCTTCGGCTTGCGGCGCTCGCCGGGCACGGCAACCGAAAGCTCGCCGGAGAGATACTTTCCCGTCAGCGATCTCGGGTTGGCCATGACGTCGGCCGGTGACCCTTGCGCGATGACCTCGCCGCCATGGATGCCGGCGGCCGGGCCGATATCGACGACATAATCGGAAGTCAGGATCGCGTCTTCATCATGCTCGACGACGATCACGGTGTTGCCGATGTCGCGGAGATGGCGGAGCGTGTCGAGCAGACGGGCATTGTCGCGCTGATGCAGTCCGATGGACGGCTCGTCGAGCACATAGAGAACGCCGGTCAAGCCGGACCCGATCTGCGAAGCCAGCCGGATGCGCTGGCTTTCGCCGCCCGATAGCGTGCCGGAGTTGCGCGACAGGCTGAGATACTCAAGGCCGACGTCGTTGAGGAAGCGCAGGCGGTCGCGGATTTCCTTGAGGATGCGAACCGCAATCTCATTCTGCTTGGTGGTGAGACGCGCCGGCAGCGCTTCGAACCAGTCACGCGCGACGCGGATCGACATCTCGGTGACCTGACCGATGTGCAGCGTGTCGATCTTGACCGCGAGCGCCTCCGGCTTCAGCCGGAATCCGGCGCAGGCAGGGCAGGGCGCTGCCGACATGTAGCGCTCGATCTCCTCGCGCGCCCAGGCGCTGTCGGTTTCCTTCCAGCGGCGCTCGAGGTTGGGCACGATGCCCTCGAAGTTCTTGGTCGTGTTGTAGGAACGGGCTCCGTCTTCATAGTGGAAGACGATTTTCTCTTCAGTGCCGTGCAGGATCGCGTTCTGCGCCGTCGCCGAAAGCTCGTTCCAGCGACTACCGAGCTTGAAACCGAAGACCTTGCCCAGCGCTTCGAGCGTCTGGTTATAGTAGGGAGAGGAGGACTTCGCCCAGGGCGCGATCGCGCCGTCGCGCAGCGTCCGGTGTTCCTCCGGCACGATCAGCGCCGTGTCGATCTTCTGCTGGCTGCCGAGACCGTCGCAGGTCGGACAGGCGCCGAAGGGGTTGTTGAAGGAGAACAGCCGCGGCTCGATCTCCGAAATCGTAAAGCCGGAGACCGGGCAGGCGAACTTTTCCGAAAACAGCACGCGCTCATGGGTTTCGTTGAGCGACTTGTTGGCCGAACCGCCCGCCGCGGTTTCCTCCGGCGGCAGCGGCTTGTCGGCGAATTCGGCGACCGCGAGACCATCGGCAAGCGTCAGGCAGGTCTCCAGGCTGTCGGCAAGGCGCGAGGCAAGATCGGGTCGGACGACCACACGGTCGACCACCACATCAATGTCGTGCTTGTATTTCTTGTCGAGCGCCGGAACCTCGGCGATCTCATAGAACGTGCCGTCGACCTTGACGCGCTGAAAGCCCTTCTTCATCAATTCGGCGAGTTCCTTCTTGTACTCGCCCTTGCGGCCACGCACGAGCGGCGCAAGGATGTAAAGACGGGTGCCCTCGCCGAAGTCGAGCACCCGGTCGACCATCTGGCTGACCGTCTGGCTTTCGATCGGAAGTCCCGTTGCCGGGGAATAGGGAACGCCGACGCGCGCGAAGAGCAGGCGCATGTAGTCGTAGATCTCGGTCACAGTTCCGACCGTCGAGCGCGGATTGCGCGAGGTCGTCTTCTGCTCGATCGAGATTGCCGGTGAGAGGCCGTCAATCTGGTCGACATCCGGCTTCTGCATCATCTCGAGGAACTGGCGCGCATAGGCCGACAGGCTCTCGACATAGCGGCGCTGGCCTTCGGCATAGATCGTGTCGAAGGCAAGCGACGACTTGCCGGAGCCGGAAAGCCCGGTCATCACGATCAGCTTGTTGCGCGGCAGATCGAGGTCGATGCCTTTCAGATTGTGCTCGCGCGCACCACGAATGGAGATGGTCTTGAGTTCACTCATCGGAAGCCAGCTTTTGCATGTCGGTTGAAAGCCCCCTATGTAATGACGCTAACGCCCATGTCGAGGCGCAATCGGCAAAACAGGCGGCCAATTCGAGTCGGTTGACAGGATCATAGCCAAATACTAGAACAAAGAAAGAACAAATCGTCCATAAAACGACCAAAACTGTTGTGGATTATGTGCGAGGCGGGGCGTATCGGCGGCATCGGGCCGCTAAGATGCGTGCTCTTGAAATTCCAAGCCGGGCCCAGGGCCCGGTGAAACCACGGGAAAAGCAACATGGCTGGAAGCGTCAACAAGGTGATCTTGATCGGAAATGTCGGGGCAGACCCGGAAATCCGGCGCACGCAGGACGGCCGGCCGATCGCCAACCTGCGCATCGCAACCTCGGAAACCTGGCGTGACCGCAACAGCGGCGAGCGCAAGGAAAAGACCGAATGGCACACTGTCGTCGTCTTCAACGAGGGCCTCTGCAAGGTTGTCGAGCAATACGTGAAGAAGGGCGCCAAGCTCTACATCGAAGGTGCGCTGCAGACCCGCAAGTGGCAGGACCAGAACGGCAATGACCGCTACTCGACGGAAGTCGTGCTGCAGGGCTTCAACTCGACGTTGACAATGCTTGATGGCCGCGGTGAAGGCGGCGGCTCCGGCGTCAGCCGTGGCGGCGGCGGTGCGGGCGATTTTGGCGGCGGCAACTATGGCGGCGGCGGTGGCGGTTACGACGATTACGACCAGCCGCGCCAATCTTCCGGCGGCGGACGCTCGGGCGGTGGCCAGGGCGGTCAAGGCGGCCAGGGCGGCGGCTTCTCGCGCGACATGGACGACGACATTCCGTTCTGATCGCAAACGATTGGCATTGACAAAAAAAGCGCCGTGTCCTCGGACACGGCGCTTTTTTGTTGTTTGCGCTCTCGCCGCCCGTCGACGGCGAGGAGAGCAATACAGCGCTTAGAGCGCCATTGCGGATTTCACTCCGTCGACGACGAACTGTACCGCGAGCGCAGCCAGGATGACGCCGAGCAGGCGGGTGAGGATGGCGCGACCGGTGACGCCGAGAAAGCGATCGATGCGCTCGGCGATGACGAGCGCCAGAAACAGGCTGAACATCGACAGCGCGATGACGATCAAGAGCTGCGTCCGCTCGATCGCCGTTGGGAACGAGCCGGCCAGCAGGATCGTTGCCGAAATCGCCCCGGGTCCGGCGATCAGCGGCAGGGCAAGCGGGAAGACCGCGATATTGTGGATGTGATCCTTGACCGTCGCGTTCTCGCCGGTCTTTTCCTTGCGCTCCTGACGCTTCTCGAAAATCATCTCGAAAGCGATCCAGAAGAGCAGCAGGCCGCCGGCGATGCGGAAGGCACCGATCGAGATGCCGAGCAGCCCGAGAATGCCGTTTCCGAAGAGTGCGAAGGCCGCGAGAATGAAGAAGGCGATCAGCGAGCCGCGGGTGGCCACCTGAAAGCGCTCCTGTCGGCTGAGACCGACCGTCAGGCTCAGGAAGATCGGCGCGAGGCCCGGCGGATCGAGTGTGACGAGAAGCGTGGTAAGCGCATTGACCAGGAGGTCGACATTGAACATCCGTTTCCCCTTCCGGATTTCGCCCCGGGTTTTCCCGGTGGCAGAGGCGCATTGTTAGGCAAGCAGGAGGGGGTTGGAAAGAGGGAGACAAACAAAGTCTCAGCAATGACTTAATGAGCGATCCCGGCAGGCAATTGGACCTCAAACGCGCGGCGTCACGGTGATTGAAGAGCCGGGACTTCCGATTTCCCGCGCGATGCCCTAGAAAAGCCTGTTCCGGCGGCAAAAGACTGTTCACAACTACCGCATGGGTCTTCGGCTCCGGATCGGGCTTGTCGAACGAATCGTGCAGCGAATCAAAGCGTTACAGGGACATCTTCATAGCCTGGCGGGCGAATGGTGCTGAGGGCCGCAAATTGGCGCTTCCGGTGGCAATCCGCTATAAATATCCGACTGATTCTGAACAAAGATCGTGATCACCATTGACTGAGCAAAGCACTCCCGGCGGCGGAAAAACTCCGCCAGGCATCGAGCCGATTTCCATCATCGAGGAAATGCAGCGGTCCTATCTCGATTACGCCATGAGCGTTATCGTCAGCCGCGCGCTTCCCGACGTGCGTGACGGTCTGAAACCCGTGCACCGCCGCATCCTCTACGGGATGAGCGAACTCGGCATCGACTGGAACAAGAAATACGTCAAATGCGCCCGCGTCACCGGGGACGTGATGGGTAAGTACCACCCGCACGGCAACATGGCGATCTACGACGCGCTGGCGCGCATGGCGCAGGACTGGTCGCTCCGCCTGCCGCTGATCGACGGCCAGGGCAACTTCGGTTCTGTCGATGGCGATCCGCCGGCGGCCGAGCGCTACACCGAGTGCCGCCTGCAGAAGGCCGCGCACTCGCTGCTCGACGACCTCGACAAGGAAACGGTCGACTTCCGCGACAACTATGACGGCACGCTGAGTGAGCCGGTGGTGGTGCCCGCAAAGTTCCCGAACCTGCTGGTCAACGGCGCCGGCGGCATTGCCGTCGGGATGGCGACGAACATTCCGCCGCACAACCTAGTCGAAGTCATCAACGGCTGCATGGCGCTGATCGACAATCCGGCAATCGAACTGCCGGAACTGATGGAAATCATCCCGGGCCCGGACTTCCCGACCGGTGCGCTGATCCTCGGCCGCTCCGGCATCCGCTCGGCTTACGAGACCGGCCGCGGCTCGGTCATCATGCGCGGCCGCGCCCACATCGAGCCGATGCGCGGCGATCGCGAACAGATCATCATCACCGAAATCCCTTTCCAGGTGAACAAGGCGACGATGATCGAGAAGATGGCCGAGCTGGTGCGCGACAAGCGCATCGAAGGCATCTCGGACCTGCGTGACGAGTCCGACCGCCAGGGTTATCGCGTCGTCATCGAACTGAAGCGCGACGCCAATGCCGACGTCATCCTGAACCAGCTTTACCGCTACACGCCGCTGCAGACCTCCTTCGGCTGTAACGTCGTGGCGCTGAACGGCGGCAAACCGGAACAGATGACGCTGCTCGACATGCTCAGGGCCTTCGTCTCGTTCCGTGAGGAAGTCGTTAGCCGGCGCACGAAATACCTGCTGCGCAAGGCCCGCGACCGCGCCCACGTGCTGGTTGGTCTCGCCATCGCCGTTGCCAACATCGACGAGGTGATCAAGCTGATCCGGCATGCGCCCGATCCGCAAACCGCGCGCGAGCAGTTGATGGAACGCCGTTGGCCCGCGCACGACGTCGATAGCCTTATCCGGCTGATCGACGATCCGCGTCACCGGATCAACGAAGACAACACCTATAACCTGTCGGAAGAGCAGGCGCGCGCCATCCTCGATCTGCGCTTGCAGCGCCTGACCGCGCTCGGCCGCGACGAAATCGGCGACGAACTCAACAAGATCGGCGAGGAAATCAAGGATTACCTCGACATCCTGTCCTCGCGCCTGCGTATCATGAGCATAGTCAAGGACGAGCTCATCGCCATCCGTGACGAGTTCGGCACCCCGCGCCGTTCCGAGATCATGGAAGGCGGTCCGGACATGGACGACGAGGACCTGATCGCCCGTGAGGACATGGTGGTGACGGTCTCGCATCTCGGCTACATCAAGCGCGTGCCGCTGACGACCTACCGGGCGCAGCGTCGCGGCGGCAAGGGCCGCTCGGGCATGGCGACCAGGGACGAGGATTTCGTTACCCGGCTATTCGTCGCCAATACCCATACGCCGGTTCTGTTCTTCTCCTCGCGTGGCATTGTCTACAAGGAGAAGGTCTGGCGCCTGCCGATCGGCACGCCGCAATCGCGCGGCAAGGCGCTGATCAACATGCTGCCGCTGGAACCCGGCGAGCGCATCACCACGATCATGCCGCTGCCCGAGGACGAGGCGACCTGGGAAAACCTCGACGTCATGTTCTCGACGACCCGCGGCACGGTTCGCCGCAACAAGCTGTCGGACTTTGTCCAGGTCAACCGCAACGGCAAGATCGCGATGAAGCTCGATGAGGAAGGCGACGAGATCCTGTCTGTCGACACCTGTACTGAGCATGACGACGTCATGCTGACGACGGCGCTCGGCCAGTGCATTCGTTTCCCGGTAGACGATGTGCGCGTCTTTGCCGGCCGCAACTCGATCGGCGTGCGCGGCATCAACCTCGGCGATGGCGACCGCATCATCTCGATGGCGATCCTTGGCCATGTCGACGCCGAACCATGGGAGCGCGCAGCCTACCTCAAGCGTGCAGCCGCCGAACGGCGCGCCACGAATGGCGAAGAGGAAGAAATCGCTCTCGTCGGCGAGGAAGTCACCGACGGTGGTGAGCTTGCGAACGAACGCTTCGAGGAACTGAAGGCGCGCGAACAGTTCGTTCTGACGGTTTCGGAGAAGGGTTTCGGCAAGCGTTCGTCGTCTTACGATTTCCGCACTTCCGGTCGCGGCGGCAAGGGCATCCGCGCCACCGACACCTCGAAGACGGCGGAAATCGGCGAACTCGTGGCAGCCTTCCCGATCGAAGACAACGACCAGATCATGCTCGTTTCCGACGGTGGCCAGTTGATCCGCGTGCCGATCAATGGCGTCCGGCTTGCCAGCCGCGCGACCAAGGGCGTTACCATCTTCTCGACCGCCAAGGACGAGAAGGTCGTTTCGGTCGAGCGCATCAGCGAGCCGGAAGGCGAGGACGAAGGCGAAGAGGGTGCAGTCGAGAACGGTGCGCCGGAAACGCCAGCCGAATCCGAGGGTTAATTGCCTTCGGCGATAGTCTGCTAGAAAAGAGCCCGCCGTCTTGGCGGGCTTTTTGCGTAATGGACGCGGCTTGGCTGGCGATCTCGTGCAGACTGCTAGACGATGGCTTGCGCGGCTTGGGCCGGATCGTGGCTTCCCGCGACGGCAGGTGCAATACCGCGGATGTAATCGCGCAGGCCCTTCGCCAGCGCATCGAAGGTGACGCGGCAGCGCGGCGCGGTCTTCAGGTTCTCGTGCATCACCAGCCAGGTCTCGAGTTTCATTTCGAAGAGCCCCGGAAGGACAGGCACGATATCCGGATCCCGCGCCGCCAGCCCGTTCTGACAGATGCCGATGCCGAAACCCGCGCGGATTGCCGCAAGCTGGGCGAGATTGCTGTCGGCCTTGAAGGCAAAGGGAACTGAAGGCAATTCCGGTGAACGGGCGATGATCGCCCGGATCGCTGACGTCTCGCGATCGTAGCCGATCAGGCTATGTCTGGCGAGATCAGCTAGGGTCTCCGGCATGCCGCGACGCTCGATGTAGCGGCGATGGGCATGGAAGCTGATCGGCACTGCGCCGACATGGCGGGCGATCAACGCATCCTGTGCGGGCGCGACCATGCGCACCGCGATGTCGGCCTCCTGCCGCAACAGATCCTCGACCGTGTCGGATGCCGACAGTTCGATCGTCAGCGCCGGGTAGGCAGCATGCAACTCCGCCAGGATCGGCGGCAGAACCTCGATGCCGATGACCTCGCTGGCACTGATGCGCACCGCGCCGCTCACCGTATCGCGCTGGCTGGACGCCTCGCGCAGCAGCGCCGCCGAAGTCGCGGCCAGGGTGTCGGCATACGGCTTGAGCGCCAGCGCGGCATCGGTTGGCAACAGGCCGTGTGGAGAGCGCACGAAGAGCGGATAGCCGAGTGTCGCCTCCATCGCATCCACGTGTCGGCCGACGGTCGGCTGCGTCAAGCCCAGCTCGCGCGCCGCCGCCGAAAGCGATCCTTCTTGCAGCACCGTGAGAAAGGTCCTGTAAGAATCCCAGCTCAAATCCATCTTGCTCATGCATTTCAGTATATCTACTCAAGAAATTTCTGCAATTCCGTTTAGCGCCTTTATGCGTGATC
Organism: Ensifer sp. LC11; assembly: GCF_001695835.1. Classification (GTDB taxonomy): domain Bacteria; phylum Pseudomonadota; class Alphaproteobacteria; order Rhizobiales; family Rhizobiaceae; genus Ensifer. The sequence goes on from NZ_MBSO01000045.1 coordinate 239,410, forward strand.
CTCCCTTCATCGAAACGGATGGAGAGTGGCATGGAAACGCAGGAAACGAAAAAGATCGCTTTGGTGCTCGGCGCCACGGGCGGCATTGGCGGCGCGGTGGCGCGCGGCCTCAGCGCACGCGGCTGGAAGGTGCGCGCGCTGAACCGAAATGCGGAGAAGGCCGCATGCCCAGCCTCGCAGTTCGAGTGGCGGCAGGGTGATGCAATGAACGCGCACGATGTCCTCGCCGCGGCAGAAGGAGTCGATCTCATCGTGCACGCGGTCAACCCGGCAGGCTATCGCAATTGGGGCACTCTGGTTCTGCCGATGCTCGACAACACGATCGCGGCGGCCAGGGCAGCGGGCGCGCGTATCCTCTTGCCGGGAACGATCTACAATTTCGGTCGAGACGCCTTTCCTGTCCTGACCGAAGAGGCGCCGCAGAACCCGGACACCGACAAGGGCCATATCCGCAAGGAGATGGAGCTTCGATTGAAGGCCGCCTCCGAGAAGGGTGTCGACGTGATCATCGTCCGGGCGGGCGACTTTTTCGGCCCCGGTGCTGCAAACAACTGGTTCTCGCAGGGGCTGGTGAAGCCGGGTAAACCACTGGCGGCAATCTCTTATCCCGGCCGCGAAGGTATCGCGCATCAATGGGCCTATCTGCCCGATGTCGCCGAGACGATGATCCGCCTCGTCGAGTGTGCCGACGGCCTCCCGCGCTTCGCCGTCTACCACATGCGCGGCTTCCTCGACCGGACCGGGACCGAGATGGTCGAAGCTATCCGCCGCGTTGTTGGCAAACCAAGGCTACCCGTTCGGGCCTTCCCCTGGTGGCTGATCGCACTCGCTTCACCCGTCGTGCCGCTCTTTAGGGAGCTGCGCAAGATGCGTTATCTCTGGCGCGAACCACTGCGCATGCCGAACGAGCGGCTGCTCGACGTGCTTGGAGAAGAGCCGCACACGCCGATTGACGAAGCGGTTGGCGCAACGCTCCGGGGGCTCGGTTGCTGGGGCAGCGCGCATGCTGCGGCGAAATCATAAACCGGGCGAGGGCGCGTTCCTGCTATAGATCCGCCTTCACGAGGGCGCCAGCGCGATAGCATCCGGCCATGTCGAGGATCGATTTCGAACAGGCGCTCGGTGAAGAGTTCGGCAACGGCCTTTGCCTGCCGCTGCCCTTTGAAGATGCGTCGCCCCACGAGTGCTATGAAGTGATTGCGTGCGTTCTCGGCGACAAGATCATGCCCGACCGGCTTTCGGCAGTCACCGACGGCCAGGTGGCATTGCTGGCGGCAAGGTTCGGCGAATATTCGAGACCGACCCGCCAACGGGCGAGCACGTGCGAACGGCGATCCGCCGGACGCGTGTCCACTGGCCACCGGGCTCGTTCTAGCGGTCAGCTGCCCGGCTCGCTCTGGCGGCGAAAACGGCCAGCCAAATGACGGATCAGTTCCGGAAAACGAGGCAGGCGCCACCGCTCTTGCGTATGGTGGCGCAGAGCTTGTTTGCGTCCGCCTGGGTTTCGCGGCCGATGCGCGCGGCATAGCGGATGCGCAGCCCGAAGCTTGCATTGCGTTCGCGCAGCAGAAGCGCCTTCTCGCTGCGGATCGGCTCCGGCAGACGCTTGACGGCGTTGACGAACAGCCTCTGGGCGACGGATTTCTGGAAATGCGCCGCGAGCTGCACGCCCCAGGGCGCCCACGCGGCCTCGTCGATCACTTCGATATCGCGAAGCCGGCGGGTGCTGGCGAGCGCCACGCAGCCGTCGAGGAAATTCCTGCCCTTGTCCAGCGTCAGGTCGAGCGTCTTCGGCGGGTTGTCACGCCAGTCCTCGACACTGTAGGCGGTGATGGCCAGCACATAATTGCGCGTTTCTGCGGGCAGCCAGTCGACTTCGAGAAACCGCTCCAGACCGTTTTCACCGGCATTGTAGGCGGCCGCCGCAAAGCCGAGATTGCCGTATCGGGATTTGAGTTCGTTGAGATATTCGGCCGACTTGCCGAGCGCTTCGACGACGTCGAAGCTGTTGTTGAGACCGCGCATCTTTGCCGTTCCAGGCATGAACTGCGCGATTCCCTCGGCACCCTTGGGACTGACCGCATTCGGTCGAAACAGGCTTTCCCGCCAGATCAGCCGGGCGAAGAAGGCTGCGGGCAGGTCGTTGGCGGTCGCGTAGTGATCAATCACGCCACAGATGTCGCGCGCGAAGTTTTCCTTGCTGATGCAAAGCGACAGGGCAGGATCTGTGGCCGATCGGCCCGAATAAACGCATTTCGGGCGCGGGTCGAGATCATCGATACGGGCCGCAGCAGGCGCGGGAGCAAAAGCTTGTGCGCTGACAAACGCCACCAGCGCGGCTCTCGTGGCATACGCCCAGGCGCGCGATCTACCCTTCCGTTGACGATCCACGTTGCAGTGTCCCCGAAACCGTTCCTTGTCGTTCATACCATTTCCGTTTGCCACGACAAACCGCGCCGGCCGCCTGTCAGCGCGGCGACCCGGTCGGCAGCACCAGCTGCATGAACGTGAGGTCCAGCCAGCGACCGAACTTCGTGCCGACTTCGCGCATGCGGCCGGTGTCGACAAAGCCCAGTTGGGCGTGAAGGCGGATCGAGGCCGCGTTTTCCGATTCAATCCCTGCGATCATCACATGTTTGCCCAGCCGCTCGGCCTCGGCAATCAGCGCGATCATGAGCTCCCGGCCAATCCCACCACCCCGGCGATCCCTGTGAACGTAGACGGAGTGCTCGACGGTATGACGATAGCCGTCAAACGCGCGCCAGTCGCCGAAGGAGGCGTAGCCGAGGACGTCACCCTCCTCGGAAACGGCCACCAGAACCGGATAGCCCGCATCCGCGCGTGCCTTCAGCCAAGTGGCCCGGTTGGCAACATCGACCAGGGTCTCGTTCCAGATCGCCGTCGTGTTCGCTACCGCGTCGTTGTAGATCTCGCAGATGACTGGCAGATCGCTGTGAGTGGCCGCCCTGATCAGCATGCTTGTCCCTCGCATTCGTTCACTATATGACTACGCAATGGATACTAAAGTAGATAGCCTTGATCAACGCCTCAGTGAGCGAATTCGTCTTGAAAGAGAGACACGCGGCTGGTCGCTCAGCGAGCTTTCGGATCGCTCCGGCGTGTCGCGCGCGATGATCCACAAGATCGAGCGGGGTGACAGCAGCCCGACGGCAACTTTGCTCGCAAAGCTCGCGGGAGCGTTCGGTCTCACCATGTCCAGTCTGATTGCGCGCGCAGAGGCAAGCTCTGGCAGACTGTCGCGACGGCAGGATCAACCGGCTTGGCGCGATCCGCAAAGCGGTTACATCAGGCGCCACGTCTCGCCGATGTCGAACCTGCCGCTCGAACTCGTGGAAGTCGAGCTTCCGGCCAGCGCCGACGTGCCGATGCCGGCATCGGCCTATGCGCGCCAACGACAGTGGCTATGGGTGACGCGCGGCAGCCTGACCTTTGTGGAGGGCCATGAGACCCATGTTCTTGGCGAAGGGGATTGTCTGGAGCTCGGCCCGCCGCAGGATTGCGTCTTCCGCAATGTCGGCGGCGAGCCGTGCATCTATGCCGTCATTCTTTTGAAGACCGGCTGAGCCTACCGGTTGAGCTCGGCGATCGCGATCTGCGCCATCGTCAGGTCGCTCTCGACGCCGAAGTCGTCATCGTCCTCGAGAAACCAGGCCGCAGAAAGTCCGGCATAGGCGAGAACCCAATTGAGGATGCGGCGCGGTGCAAGGCTGGTCTCCTCGGCGACAACAGGCAGGTGGCGCTGCAGACGGCCCGGAGCGGTGACCAAGGGCAACTCCGGATTGCAGAACAGGTTGGCATAATCGTAGCCCCGGTCGCCGAGCACGCGCTTTGGGTCGATCGCCAGCCAGCCGCGATCGCCGAAATCGAGAATGTTGGCGTGGTGAACGTCGCCGTGCAGGACGACGGGCGGCTCGGGATTGGCGAGCAGCTCCTGCGCCGCCTCGTATGCGCGCGCGAACAGGCCACCCTGGATGGGCGCGGCCGCCTGCAGCGACGCAAACCACTTGTCGAGCGGTACAAGATCCGGGGGAATCGACGCCACACGCGGTGCGTGAAGCTCAGCGACGGTACGGCAGATGATGCGTGTCACCTCCTCATCGCTTCCGGTCATTGCCATGTGGAACAGATTGCGCTGGCTGTCCGTGCGTTCCATCAGGACCGCATCCGTGTCCGATTCATAGATTTTTGCCGCGCCTTGCCCGTCCCAATAGACCATCGGCAGACGACCGAATTTTTCTTCTGGATCCTGCGCGACTTTCAGCATCGCCGGCTGCTCGCGATAGCGGACGGGAAAAAGATGGCTCGAGGGTGTGGCGATCACCTCGCCATCGGACTGCAATGACCATTTTTCGAAATAAGATGAAAACATAAGGACTTCCAGAGGAGAGATGCCCCGCCGAATGTCGGGGCATGTCGCCATGTGGGGGCGTCAGGCAACCTGTTCAAGGGCCGGATAGTCGGTGTAACCCTCGGCGCCGCCGCCGTAGAAAGTCGCCTGATCCGGCGCATTGAGTGGGGCGTCCTGTTTCAGCCGTTCCACCAGGTCCGGATTGGCGATGAACGGCTTGCCGAAGGCGACAAGATCGGCCTCGCCGTCCTTGACCGTCTTGACCGCCAGCGATCGGTCGTAGCCGTTGTTGGTCATCCAGGCGGCCTTGCCGCCGGCGGCGAGATAGGTGGCTCTGAGAGCCTGGTAGTCGAATGGCCGGTTGCCCTGCTGGTGATCGCGCGGGCCGCCCGTCGCGCCTTCGATGATATGGATGTAGGCAAGCGGATAGCGGGCGAGGTTCTTGATCACGTAGCCGAAGACCGTTTGCGGCTCCGGATCGAAGGCATCGTTGGCCGGCGTGACCGGTGAAAGACGGATGCCGACGCGACCGGCGCCGATTTCCTTCGTCACGGCATCCACGACCTCGAAGAGGAAGCGGGCACGGTTCTCGATCGCGCCGCCGTAGGGATCCGTGCGGTGGTTCGAACCGGAGCGCAGGAACTGGTCGATGAGATAGCCATTGGCCGCGTGGATCTCGATGCCATCGAATCCGGCGTCGATCGCTGCGCGCGCCGCCTTGCGATAGTCTTCGACAATGCTCTCGATCTCGGCCACGTCCAAGGCGTGCGGGTCGGAAGTCTCGGCAAAGGAGCCGGTACCATCCGGGTTGATGATGTAGGTCTTGGACTTGGCGCGGATTGCCGAGGGCGCAACCGGCTTGCCGCCGCCCGGCTGCAGTGAATTGTGCGAGATGCGCCCGACGTGCCAGATCTGCACGACGACCCGCCCGCCTTTCGCGTGTACTGCATCTGTTACCCTGCGCCAGCCTTCAAGTGCCTCAGGCGTATAGAGCCCGGGCACGTCAGCATAGCCCTGGCCCTGTTGGGTGATGGCCGTTCCCTCGGTAATCAGCAAACCGGCTGTTGCCCGCTGCTCGTAATAGGTGACGTTCAAAGTGTTCGGCACGGCCCCAGGCGAGCGATTGCGCGTCAGCGGTGCCATGACGATACGGTTATTCAGCGTGATGTCGCCGATGGTGATGGGGTCGAAGAGCGAGGCCATGGGAGGTCCTTTCGGTGGAGTCTGCTTGGGAGGGGAGCTTGTTTCAGAGGTTGCCGATATCGCTGAGGAAGGCGGCAATGGTTTCTTCGTTGCGACGGTAGAAATTCCACTGGCCGAGCCGGCGCGTCGTCACGAGGCCCGCACGTTGAAGAACCGCGAGATGGGAAGAGACCGTCGACTGCGACAGGCCGCAGCGCTCGAACTGACCGGCGCAAACGCCGAGGTCAAGCGGATGCTCCTGCATCGAGAAATGACGCTCGGGCTCCTTGAGCCAGGCGAGAATCTTCACCCGAACCGGGTGGGCAAGAGCTTTCAGAATTTCGTCGCGGTCCATCGTATATCGCAATATCGTGTTTTACCGATACATGAATCGCTAAAACGCGATATTCAAATCACAAGACCGTGAGCACCAAGAGGGCAAAAAAAGAGGGCCTCAAGAAAACTTGGGCCCTTGTAGTTGTGAAGGTAATTAGAACCTCCAGAGGGGAACAGCTAATGCGGTGGCGGGGGAGGAGAAGCCACCAAGAATGCATCAGCTGCATTTTGATATGGTAAGCGAAGTATCGGCTTTCAATAGCCGACTGTGATTTTGGTCACGGCTCGCTCGTCTTCAAACAGTAGACAAAAAAAGAGGGCCACAAGATGACTTGGGCCCTTATAAGTTGTGAAGGTAATTAAACCTCCAGAGGGGAACAGCTGCTGCGGTGGCACTGGGAGGAGAAGCCACCAAAGATGCATCAGCTGAGTTTGGTATGCTGCTTTTTTGGGCGGGCAGCAATCATTTAATATGCATGACAGCCATGTCATGCGCGCATCCCTGCACAATTTTGCGGCGCACAATGAGATCGCGCGGCACAAGGCCCGAAAAATGGGCGAAATGCATAATTAAAAACAATCAGTTAGAAGGATGTCCGAGAAATGCTCATAGAACGAGCATTCGCTTGTGCCGCGTCAGAAGTTCCAGTTTCGCGCCTTGGCGACGATGTAGTCGCGGAAGACCTTGAGCTTTGCGGCGTTCTTCATCTCGTCCGGATAGCAGAAATAGGTATCGAAGGACGGGATGTCGGCGCTGATCGGAAGCTGGATGAGGCCGGGATCGCGACCGACGATATAGTCCGGCAGCATGGCGACACCGATGCCCAAGAGGCAAGCACGCTTGATCGAGGTCTGGCTGTTGATCTGCAGGTGCGACACCCGCGGATTGTCGGAATCGCGACCGGCGATTTCGAGCCAGTTCACGTCGAGCAGGTAGTTCGGCGCCGGCTCGCCGAAAGTGATGATGCGGTGATTGTCCAGGTCCTCGACCGACTGCGGCTCGCCATACTTGTTGATGTAGGAGGGGGCAGCATAAACATGCATGTGCACCGTGAAGAGCTTGCGCTGGATGAGGTCTGATTGCTGCGGTTGGCGCAGCCGGATGGCGCAGTCGGCATGGCGCATGTTGACGTCCAGTTCCTCGTTGTCGAGGATGAGTTGCACCTGCACATCCGGATGCAGCGACATGAACTCCTGGATCTTGTCGGTGAGCCAGCCCTGGCCGAGACCGACCGTGGTGGTGATGCGCAGCTTGCCGCTCGGCTTGTCCGTGGTCTCGCTGAGCTGGACCTTGACGCTCTCGAGCTTCATCAGCACTTCGTGGGCGGTGCGATAGAGAATTTCACCCTGTTCCGTGAGGATCAGGCCGCGCGCGTGGCGGTGGAACAGCTTGATGCCGACATCCTGCTCCAGCGAGCTCACCTGCCGGCTGATCGCCGATTGCGAGAGATGGAGCTTGTCTGCCGCATGGGTGAACGACCCAGCCTCGGCCGCCGCGTGAAAAATGCGCAGTTTGTCCCAGTCCAGCGACATGAAGTCCCCCATATGAAACCACTCCGGAAGACGGGGGTCCATCTTCCGGGCGTGGCTGATGCATCTGTTCCCACTCGGGGAGGTGCCTTAAGGCATCCGCCCCGATTCGCAGCTTCTATTCGGCTGCAATTGCGACGGGCATATGACCCGCCAGGTATTTCTCGGCTTCGAGCGCTGCCATGCAACCCATGCCGGCCGCAGTCACCGCCTGACGATAGATGTCGTCCGTCACGTCGCCGGCAGCGAAAACGCCGGGAACGTCGGTCGCAGTCGAATCAGCCGCGGTCCAGAGATAGCCGTTGGACTTCTGTCGAAGCTTGCCTTTGAACAATTCGACGGCCGGCGCGTGGCCGATCGCGACGAACACGCCGTCGGTGACCATGTCCGCGGTCTCGCCGGTCTTCGTGTTGCGCAGCTTCACGCCGTTGACCGATGCCGGCATCGGCGGCTTTGCGGGCGTCCCAAGATATTCGACGACCTCGTGGTCCCAGATCACCTTGACGTTGGGCTTGGCGAACAGGCGCTCCTGCAGGATCTTCTCAGCGCGGAAGGAATCGCGGCGGTGAACGACGGTCACGGTCTTGGCGAGATTGGAGAGATACAGTGCCTCTTCCACGGCCGAGTTGCCGCCGCCGACGACGATGACGTCCTTGTTGCGGTAGAAGAATCCGTCGCAAGTGGCGCAGGCCGATACGCCGAAGCCCATGAAAGTCTGTTCGGTCTCGATGCCGAGCCATTTCGCCTTGGCGCCGGTCGCGATGATCAGGGCGTCAGCCGTCCAGTCGTTACCGCTGTCGGTCTTGACACGGAAGGGGCGGGTCGAAAGATCGACATCGGTCACGAGATCGTTGACGATCTCGGCGCCGACATGGGTCGCCTGCTTCAGCATCTGCTCCATCATCCACGGGCCCTGCACCGGGTCGGCATAACCCGGATAGTTCTCCACGTCGGTGGTGATCATCAACTGGCCGCCTTGCTCCAAGCCGGCGATCAGCACGGGCTCAAGCATGGCGCGCGCCGTATAGATGGCAGCCGTATAGCCAGCCGGGCCGGAGCCGATGATCAGCACTTTCACGTGACGGGCAGTCATAGTCTTGTCCTTCGTTCACGGGGAGAGGGAACGCTCTCGTCCGATTCCATTGCGTCAATGGGAAATAGTTCCATAGTTTAGGTATTCCCTACCACGACTTTCAAGGGCGTCCGCCGTGATACACACAAGTGCTTGAGCGCCAAGCCTAGTTTTGCCACCAGATGACGCGTTTGTGCACCAGCTCCAACCGGCACTCGGTGCAACCTGTCCTGGCCGCAGCACGTGGGGATCGGGCTCGCATCCCCGATGCGTGATCCCGTCCTGTTCGATTTACGCTTGTTCGCGCGCCGGCGAAGCCATTTTCCCGCGAATAGTCGGCGCGACTGCTTGTTGTCCAGCGGGTTTGGCGATATTTCACGCGGATTCACTTTGCTGGAGATAGAGTATGAGGTTAAATGCAAGCCGCGTGTGGCTCGACCGCGAACTCACCGCGTTTGGCAATTCGCTACCGGAAGGCTGCCTTGTTCTCGACGCGGGCGCCGGGTCACAAACCTACGCCTCGAAATTCGCGAAGCAACGCTACGAAAGCGCCGACTTCGAGCAGGTCGAAAAAAAATACAGACCGAGCACCTATGTCTGCGACCTCAGATCCATTCCGGTCGAGGACGCGCGCTTCGATGCCGTGGTCTTTACACAGGTGATGGAACACCTTCCGGAACCGAAGCTGGTTCTGCAGGAGCTGTACCGGGTCCTCAAGCCCGGAGGCAAGATGTTCTTCTCCGCTCCGCTCTACTATCCGGAGCACGAACAGCCCTACGACTACTATCGCTACACCCAGTTTGGCTTGCGCTATCTCTTCGAACAGACGGGCTTCGAGGCTGGCGAAATCCGCTGGCTTGAAGGGTTCCTCGCAACCGTCGCCCATCAGCTGCGCCATATGCGCGGCCGGTTTCCGAAGACGCCTGCAGGATATGGCGGCGGCATCACGGGCGTGTTCCTCCTCGTGCTCTTCCAGCTCTTCGGCCTGGCTGCCCGATTTGTGTCGCCATTTGCCCGCTACGCGGATATCCGCAAGCGCTATACCGACAAGGGTCTGCCGATCAACTACATGGCAATTCTGACGAAACCGGCTGCGTGACGTCACGGCGTCAGGCAATGCGGTAATTCAGATATTCCTGCTTCGACTTGCGCAGCTTGCAATGTCGCCACGCAAAAAGGACGAATGTTCATGACGAAACAAGTCGAGCTCGACGCGATCGATCTCAAGATCCTTCGCGAGCTCCAGCGTGATGGCCGGATGACCAATGTGGATCTCGCCCAAAGGGTCGGCATCTCCGCACCGCCATGTCTGAGGCGTGTGCGCAAGCTTGAAGAAACCGGTGTCATCAAGGGCTACCACGCACTTTTGAACGCACCGGCCCTCGGCTTCGATCTGGTCGCTTTCTGCATGGTGGGCCTCAAGCGTCAGTCGGAGGCCGATCTCAAAGCTTTCGCGGCCGCCACTGCCGAATGGCAGATCGTCCGGCAAGCCTGGACGGTATCCGGCGAAAGCGATTTCCTGCTGCATTGTGTCGCCGAAAACCTGACGACGTTCCAGGATTTCGTCATCGAAGTGCTGACGGCCAACGAACGCGTCGACACGGTGCGCACGATGTTGACCATTCGTCAGGTCAAAGACATCGGGCTCGTGCAGATCTAGGGGCATCATGAACAAACTTCCGCTTTCCGCCTTCATCATTTGCCAGAACGAAGAGGCCTATCTCGGCAATTGCATCGAGAGCCTCGGGCAGTGCGCGGAAATCGTCATCGTCGATTCCGGCTCGACCGACGGAACGCCGGCACTCGTGCAATCCTACATCGACAAGGGCTGGCCGATCCGCTTCCTGCACGAACCGTGGCGGGGCTATGCCGGGCAGAAGCAATTTGCCCTCGACCAATGCACGCAGGCCTGGTGCCTCAACATCGATTCCGACGAGCGTCTGGACGAGCCGCTGAAGGCGCTGCTGCCGTCCCTGCTCGAAGCGTCGCCGGAGACGGTCGGCTGGCGTGTCGCGCGCCGACCCTATCTGATCGGCTATGGCTATACTCCCGAGCGTGCACACGAACGGCGAAACCTGCGGCTGATCCGCAACGGCAGGGGACGCTATGACCTTAATCAGAAGGTCCATGAGGGCATTGTGCCGGACGGCGCAGTCGGCGCCGCGCGCAAAGGCAGCCTGCTGCATTATCGGCCATTGATTATCGACGAGCAGATCCTCAAGGAAAACAAGTATTCCACCTTGAAGGCAGACCAGCAGTTCGCGGCCGGCAAGTCGGCGCGCCCCTACAAGATGCTGTTCAGCCCGCCGCTCTATTTCCTCCGCCTCTATTTCCGCAACGGCCTGTGGCGCTGCGGTTTTCCGGGCTTCATTGAGGCGATGACGGGAGCCGTGTACGCTTTCCTCACCGCTGCCAAGATCTATCAGAGGCACGCGCTCAAGCGCCGTCCGAACCATGACGACATGGATCGGCAACGCAGCAGGCCGTGAAGTTCCCATGAAAATCATGCACTTTCATTTCGGCAAGGACGGTGGCGCAGAGCGCTTCTTCGTTCATCTGGTGAACGCGCTCGGCGAACGAGGCGTCGACCAGACGTCGGTCATCCGGCACGGGCGCATCTGGAAGAAGGACATTGAGGGGGCAACGCGCATCATCGAAAGCAACTTCCGTAACCTGTCGCTCGATCGCATCCTGCTGCCGCTCAAGGTCAGCAGCATGGCGCGACGCGAGAAGCCGGATGCGTTGTTTGCCTGGATGCCGCGCGCAAGCCGGCTGCTGCCGAATTACAAGGGCTGCATCAAGATCTCCAGGCTTGGCGATTACCCGCTGCGGCTCGACTATTTCAGGAACACCGATTGCCTCGTTTGCAACACGCCCGGGATTGCCGAGCATGTGCGCAAGCTCGGCTGGAAGCGCGATGTTGAAGTCATCTCGAACTTCACCGGCACCGAACGCGTCACCCCGATCAGCCGGGCCACGCTCGACACGCCTGAAAACGCGCCGGTGATCATGTCGATGGGGCGTTTCGTTCCCCGCAAGGGCTTTCATACGTTGATCCAGGCTCTCGCCAAGGTGCCGGACGCCTATCTCTGGCTGGTTGGAGATGGCGAGGAGCGCGAAAACCTCGAGAAGCTCGCTTCCGATCTCGGTGTCGTGAAACGGGTTCGCTTCGCCGGGTGGCAGAAGGATACGCGGCCGTTCCTCGCCGCTTCGGATATTTTCGTCATGGCATCGAGCCACGAGCCGCTCGGCAACGTCGTGCTTGAGGCCTGGGCGCAAGGAACGCCGGTGGTTTCCAGCCGCTCGGAGGGACCGCAGTGGTTCATGCGCGACGGTGAGAATGGCTTGATGGTCGATATTGGCGATGCCGATGGTTTCGCCCAGGCGATCGACCGCATCGCCAACGATTCAGCGCTTGGCGCGCGCCTGGCTGAGCGTGGTCACGAGACCCTGATGGGCCAGTTCTCCAAGCAAGCGATTACCGACGCCTATATGAAGCTCTTCGCGTCGAAGCGGTGAGGGTGCTGCCGAAGAGGCCTGAGGCTCGCTGCCACTCAGGAGCGCGCGCTCACGTAAAACGACTGGATGCGGAAAGACGCTCTAAAATCCACGTGCTGGCGCGTGTGAAAGGCTTTCAACCTGACGGTCAGGAGCGCATCAGCCGCTCGTAGACGGCGTTGATTGCGCGGGCTTCGCCCTCGATGGCGAAGGAGGCGCGCGTAAGCCCCAGGCCGTTGGCCCCGGCAGTCCTCCGGCGCTGGTCATCATCCAGCAAGCCGGCCGTCGCTTCCACCATCGCCTGCAGATCGTTGGCCGGAATGACCGTTCCGGTTTCCTGATCGCCAACGACGACCAGTTCGGAAAACGCGCCAACGTCGGTCGCCACCACAGGAACGCCCGTGGCCATCGCTTCGAGCGGTGTCAGCCCAAAACCTTCCCAGCGTTGCGGCGCGACGAAGAGGTCAAGCGCGCGGTACCAGTCGGGTATGTTGGTGTGCTCGCCGACGAAGCGGATGCGGTCGCCTAGGCCCGCCTTCGCAACGCGTTCCTTCAGTTCGTTCTCGAATGTGACATGCGGTCCGGTCGCTCGCCCGGCAACGATGGCGCTCCAGCCGGGCCGGCAGGGCAGAAGCGCGATCATGCTGTCGACGAAGAGATCGGTTCCCTTCTGATGCCGCACGCGTCCGAAACAACCGACATATTTCTGCGTGGGATCGAGCCCGAGTGCTGCCTTGGCAGCGACCACATCCGCCGGCGGCTGGAAGCGTTTCGTGTCGATGCCGTGCAGGATGACCGTGTTCGGCACTTCGAGATAGGCGGCGGTCTTGCCGCTCGTCGCGATCACCGCATCCATCCTGGAGATCAGGAATTTGCTCCAGCCGGTGTGGCGCCGCTGCGAGGCGGAAGTGAAGACGATCTTCAACTTCATCCGCAAGACATCGCGCAACAGGATAGCCGGCAGCATTTCGACGTTCCTGCGTGCGTGCCAGACGCGACAGGGCCTTCCGTCGGGAGCGCTCCACAGGCGCAGAAGGTCGCGGAAACGGATCGAGGGCAGGGTGTCGGGCAGGCCGGTCCCAAGCACGGCGATCTTCTCGCCGAGCGCTCGCTGGATCGGTATCAGTTGAATGATGGTGGACGTCACGCCCGAGAGGCGGCGCTTGAAATTGGGAGCGATGACCTCGACGTTCCGGATATCGGCCACGTAAGCGCACTCCTTGCGCGAGCAACGATCGTTTTTTGAATGGAGAAACGGGGCGAAGGGAGGCTTCGCCCCTGCTGCGGCTGATCAGCCCCAGTTGACGGCGAGGATTTCGTAGGCCTTGGAGCCGCCCGGCGCGTTCACTTCGATGGAATCGCCGACTTCCTTGCCGATCAGCGCGCGCGCGATCGGCGACGAGATCGAGATGCGGCCCGCCTTTACGTCGGCTTCCTGGTCGCCGACGATCTGATAGGTCTTTTCTTCCTCGGTGTCTTCGTCGACCAGCTTGACCTTGGCGCCGAACTTGATCTTGGAACCGGACATCTTCGTGAGATCAATGACTTCCGCGCGTGCGATCAAGTCCTCGAGCTCGGTGACCCGGCCTTCGTTGTGGCTCTGCGCCTCCTTGGCGGCATGGTATTCGGCATTTTCCGACAGGTCGCCATGTGCACGGGCTTCGGCAATCGCCTCGATGATTCGTGGTCGTTCTTCCTGCTGGCGCCAGCGCAGCTCCTCCTGCAGGTTGACGAATCCACCCTGTGTCATCGGCACTTTTTCGACCATTTCATTGTCCTTCATTAAGCACGAGGCGCCGCCCTTTGGGCGGCGCCAACGCAAAAGAAAACGGTCTCCGGCGCGTGAGCACCGGAACCGTCCGAAACTTCGAACCCTCGTTATAGCAGAAACGGAAGCGCGAAAGCCAGATATTTCGCCGTCGTCCACGGAACGCTGCAAACCGCTTGCAACTTGTGGGGGAGGCCAACAGCTGGCAAGTTCGAAAGAAAGCGCTTTACCTCAACTGCGGTTGAGGCTGTAGCAGTGGTGTTCCTGCAAATATCAACGAGGGAACGGCAGCCTATGGTTCTGGCGAAAGATGACGACGAGGCGGGCATGGGCGAAACGCAGCCGCAAGAGGATGGCCGCTGGAGTGAATTGCTCCGGCCAGACTATCTGGTGGCAACAGTCACGCTCTGCCTCGGGGTCGCGCTCTTTGCGTTCAATGAGTTCTTTGTTTCGACGGCGCTGCCGACGGCGGTTGAGGAATTCGGCGGCGCAACGCTGCTTTCATGGGCGGTCACACTGTACCTCGTCTTTGCCATCCTCGGCGGCGCAGTGGCCGCCAATCTCAAGGCGCGGTTCGGCGCACGCGGCACGCTGATCGCCGCCGCTGCCGTCTTCGTCGCAGGCACCTTCATTGCAACGACCGCAAACAGCATGCCGCAAGTGCTCGCCGGCAGGGTTTTCCAAGGATTCGGCGAAGGGATTATCGCTGCGGTCTGTTACGCACTGATCCCGGAGCTCTTTCCGCCGCGGCTGGTGCCGAAGATTTTTGGGGCCGAAGCCATCGTCTGGGCGACAGCTGCCTTTGGTGGCCCGCTGATATCCGGCTTCCTCACCGAACACTGGTCATGGCGGGCAGCATTCGGTGTCAACATTCCGGCCGCAGCACTATTTGTTGGCCTGGTGCTCGCCATCGTTCCGGCGCAAACCGCATCGAGCGAAAAGTCACGCCCCATTCCACTGATGCGGCTAGTGATCGTCGGCGCCGGCATATTGCTGATATCGGTTTCGAATACGGCCTCCAGCGTGCCGTTGATGGTGGCCGCGCTGGCAACGGCGCTGACGATCCTGTGGGCGGCAGTCGAGACCGACCGCCGGGCCGAGCATTCGATCTTGCCGATCGGCGCCTTCGCGGTAACCAAACCGCTTGGTACCGGCCTTTGGGTCGTGCTGATGATGCCGCTGGCGCAGGCATCCGGCTCGGTCTACCTCATCTACGGCCTTCAACACGTATGGAACTTCAGTCCGACGGCAGCCGGCTTTTCCGCCGCCTTGATGGCGATATCCTGGAGCGCGACCGCAATCCTCGTCGCCAGCATGCGTTCGCACAATCTGCGCGTGAAACTAGTGCCGGCTGGACCGGCGCTTCTCAGCCTCGGACTGGCCGGCCTGACATTCGCGATCGCAGCCGACGAGTTCCGGCTGGTCTTCCCGAGCCAGATCGTGGTTGGCGCCGGCTTCGGCATCTCCTGGGGAACGCTCAGCCAGTTGATGATGGACGTCTCGCCGCGCGGCGAGCGGGACAAGACCTCGGCACTTCTGCCGACCTTGCAATCGGCGGGCTACGCCATCGGCGCCGCCATCTGTGGGCTGACGGCAAATCTGCGCGGCTTCGACGAAAAAGCGAGCGTTGCGACGATCCACGGGGCGCTGCTTGCCGTCTTCGTCGTCGCTTGCCTGATCTCGACGGCATCGGTCTTTTTCGGGGTGAGAACCGTCCGACTGGCGGAGAAGCGCTTGGGCGGCCGGCAGAGCGTGTCGCTTTAGGCAGCGGCGCGGAGCGGCGTTCCGATCTGGCGGCGGCCGAGCAGCGCCCGTTGTTCACGGCCGCGGCCGATCGAAGGGACGATCGTCGCCAGTAGCCTGTGTTCGCTGTTGAAAACCTGGACCTTCAGGGAGCCGTAGTCGGCATCGCGGCCAATCTTGTCCGCGATGCGCTGGCCGTAGTAGAGGGCCGAGCCCTCATCGAAATGACTGATACCGTCTTCATCGACGAAGTGTTCGTCGCCCCAATGCAAATCGAAAAAATAGAGTTGCACGATCTTGCCCCATAGCGCACCCGCCGGAGAAGGCTCCGATCTCTGTGTGCGCAGGCGCATCAAAGCATGAGGTAGAGGAATACAGGCTGAACCAACCGTTCATGCGGCGTTCAGCGCAGGGGGCAGAGGCCCTGAACTCAAGGCTTGCGGCAGAGGCGGCGCGCGAGGCCCTCGCGCGCCGTAATCGCCCTTAAGCCTTGAAGTAGCTCTGCAGCGGGCGCACTTCCAGGCTGCCGGCCTTCAGCGCCTTGATCGCATGTGCGGCGGCTTCTGCGCCGGCCATGGTCGTGTAGTAAGGCACCTTCTGCATCAGCGTCGCGCGGCGCAGCGATTTCGAGTCCGAAATCGCCTTGTTGCCGTCGGTGGTGTTGATGACGAGCTGGACATGACGGTTGCGGATCGCGTCCTCGACGTGCGGCCGGCCCTCCTGGACCTTGTTGACCTTAGTCGCGGTGATGCCGTTTTCGCCGAGGAAGCGGGCCGTGCCGCCCGTCGCCATGACCTTGAAGCCAATGTCGACCAGGATACGGATCGCCGGAAGCACCCGGGTCTTGTCCTCGTCGCGCACCGAAACGAACACCGTTCCGTCGCGCGGCAGGTCAACGCCGGCGCCGAGCTGCGACTTGGCGAAGGCCAGCGCATAGTCGGTGTCGAGGCCGATGACTTCGCCCGTCGAGCGCATTTCGGGGCCGAGCAGCGTGTCGACACCGGGGAAGCGCGCGAATGGGAAGACCGCTTCCTTGACGGCGATGTGCTTGAGGTTGCGCGGATCCGGCTTTTCGCCGTAGGCGGCGATCGCGACGTCGAGCGTTTCGCCGGCCATGACGCGGGCGGCGATCTTGGCGATCGGCGCGCCGATCGTCTTGGCGACGAACGGGACTGTACGCGAGGCGCGCGGGTTGACTTCGAGCACGTAGATGGTGCCGTCCTTGATGGCGAACTGCACGTTCATGAGGCCGCCGACATTGAGCGCCTTGGCAAGGGCTGCCGTCTGGCGCTCGAGTTCGTCGACCATGGCCGTGTCGAGCGTGTGCACCGGCAGCGAGCAGGCGCTGTCGCCCGAGTGGATGCCGGCTTCCTCGATGTGCTCCATGATGCCCGAGACAAAAACGTCCTTGCCGTCGCACAGGCAGTCGACGTCCACTTCCGTGGCGTTGGTCAGGTAGCTGTCGAACAGCAGCGGGTTCTTGCCGAGCAGCGTATTGATCTGGCCGGTCTTGTCGTTGGGGTAGCGCTGCTTGATGTCCTCAGGAACGAGGCCCGGAACCGTGTCGAGCAGATAGGACTGCAGCATGCTTTCCGAGTGGATGATCTGCATCGCGCGGCCGCCGAGAACGTAGGACGGGCGCACGACCAGCGGGAAGCCGATCTCGGCAGCAACGAGGCGGGCCTGCTCGACCGAGTAGGCAATGCCGTTGTTCGGCTGGTTGAGGTCGAGCTTCATCAGAAGCTTCTGGAAACGGTCGCGGTCTTCGGCAAGGTCGATCGCGTCGGGTGCGGTGCCGAGGATCGGGATACCGTTCTTTTCCAGCGCTTCAGCGAGCTTCAGCGGTGTCTGCCCGCCGAACTGCACGATGACGCCGACGAGTTCGCCCTTCTCCTGTTCGGCGCGCATGATCTCGATCACGTCCTCGGCCGTCAGCGGCTCGAAGTAGAGGCGGTCGGAGGTGTCGTAGTCGGTCGAAACCGTCTCCGGGTTGCAGTTGATCATGATCGCTTCGTAGCCCGCATCCTTCAGTGCGAAGGCGGCATGGCAGCAGCAATAGTCGAACTCGATACCCTGGCCGATGCGGTTCGGACCGCCACCAAGGATGACGACCTTCTTGCGGTCGGAAACCTCTGCTTCGGAACGCGCTGCGCCAACAAACGGCGTCTCGTAGGTCGAGTACATGTAGGCGGTCGGCGAGGCGAACTCGGCGGCGCAGGTATCGATGCGCTTGTAGACCGGGCGAACGTTCAGCGCATTGCGCAGTTCCGCCACTTCCTTCGGGCGCTTGCCGCCGAGCGTGGCGAGGCGCGCGTCGGAGAAGCCCATGGCCTTCAGCATGCGGAGGTTCTCGGCGTCGGCAGGCAGGCCATGCTCGCGGATACGCGCTTCCATGTCGACGATCGCCTTGAACTGGGCGATGAACCACGGGTCGATCTTGCTCGCCTCGTGGACGTCTGTCTCGCTCATGCCGAGGCGCAGTGCCTGGGCAACCATGCGAAGGCGGTCCGGCGTCGGCGTGCCGATCGCGGCGCGAATGGCGTTACTGCCATCGCCGTTCTCGTCCATATTAGGAATTTCGATTTCATCGAGGCCGGTGAGGCCGGTCTCGAGGCCACGCAGCGCCTTCTGCAGCGATTCGGCAAAGGTGCGGCCGATGGCCATGACTTCGCCGACCGACTTCATTGCGGTGGTCAGAACCGGCGAGGCGCCCGGGAACTTCTCGAAGGCGAAGCGCGGGATCTTGGTGACGACATAGTCGATCGACGGTTCGAAGGATGCCGGCGTTGCGCCCCCGGTGATATCGTTGTCGAGTTCGTCGAGCGTGTAGCCGATCGCAAGCTTCGCGGCGATCTTGGCGATCGGGAAACCGGTCGCCTTGGAGGCAAGCGCCGAGGAGCGCGATACGCGCGGGTTCATTTCGATGACGACCAGGCGGCCGTTCTCTGGATTGACGGCGAACTGGACGTTCGAGCCGCCGGTCTCAACCCCGATCTCGCGCAGAACCGCGATCGAGGCGTTGCGCATGATCTGGTATTCCTTGTCCGTCAGCGTCAGCGCCGGCGCAACGGTGATCGAATCACCCGTGTGCACGCCCATCGGGTCGATGTTCTCGATCGAGCAGATGATGATGCAGTTGTCCGCCGTGTCGCGGACGACTTCCATCTCGTATTCCTTCCAGCCGAGAACTGATTCTTCGATCAGCACTTCAGTGGTCGGGGACGCATCGAGGCCGCTGCCGACGATGTCGAAGAATTCGGTGCGGTTGTAGGCGATGCCGCCGCCCGTGCCGCCGAGCGTGAAGGACGGGCGAATGATCGCCGGCAGGCCGACATCATCGAGCGCCTGCGCGGCGATCGCCATTGCATGGTTCATGTAGCGCTGCTTGCGATCGCCTTCGCCGAGGTTCCACTGGTTTTCCAGTTCGTCGAGCGCCTTGTCGAGTTCTGCACCGGAAAGCCGGCCCTTCAGCTCGGCGCGCTCGGCCTCATGCACCTTGCGATCGTGATCCTTGATGTCGGTGGCGTTGGCGAGCCGCGACTTCGGCGTTTCCAGGCCGATCTTGGCCATGGCTTCGCGGAAGAGGGCGCGGTCCTCGGCCTTGTCGATCGCGTCCGGCTTTGCGCCGATCATCTCGACGTTGTAGCGCTCGAGCACACCCATGCGACGCAGCGACAGCGCCGTATTGAGTGCCGTCTGGCCGCCCATGGTCGGCAGCAGCGCGTCCGGGCGTTCCTTGGCGATGATCTTGGCAACGACTTCCGGGGTAATGGGTTCGACGTAGGTGGCGTCCGCCAGGCCCGGATCGGTCATGATCGTCGCGGGATTGGAGTTGACGAGGATGACCCGGTAGCCTTCCTCCTTCAGCGCCTTACAGGCCTGGGTGCCGGAATAGTCGAACTCGCATGCCTGACCGATGACGATCGGCCCCGCGCCGATGATAAGAATGGACTTGATATCTTGGCGCTTCGGCATGGTCGGTCATCCGTTTCTAGCTGCGCGAAAAACCGGCCAAAGTGGGAGGTCACCGGCCGGGCACGCATTGATGGTCTTTTCAGGCTAGAAGCGGCTTATAGGCAAATGTATCTGCAAGCGAAACCCCGAAAATTCCGGAATCGACAAGAACCCGGCATATTTGCGCATCCTCTGCTGCATGCTCACGGCACCGGGACCAAATCAGCGCCTCAGTTGTCCGGCGGGATTGGGGATCGCCAGCACTTTGACCTCGCCGGCGGCCGGTGGATGCGAGATGACGGCTGCCGCTTACTTCGCGTCTATTGCGAAGCAGGATCGTTATGCAGCGGCAGTTGGCAGGCGATAGCGGCTGCTTGAAGGTCGCATCTTCTGTCGCGGCAAACCCCCGAAAAGATCAGCATGACCGCAACCTTGCTGCCCTGATTGCGTTTTACAACTGCATTCGGCCGGGCATATAAATGATCTGACCGATACACCCTATCGACCCATGCCGGGAGGACTGATCATGGAATGGAAAGGCCGCCGCCAATCCGACAATATCGAAGACCAGCGCGGCGCGAGCCCGAGTGGCGGCAACCCGTTCGGTCGCGGCGGAGGCTTCCGCCTGCCGAGCGGCGGAGGCGGCATGCGGCGTGCCGGCGGTGGCATGAGTTTCGGCACCATCATCTTCCTGGTCGTTCTTTACTTCATCCTGAGGGCCATGGGCATCGATATGCTGCAAGTGCTGGAGGGTGGCGGCGGCCAGGTGCAGATGCCTGGCTTCGAGCAGAGCGACGGCTCGCCGGCACCGCGCGGTTCGGCCCAGGAAGAAGAAATGAAGTCCTTCATGGCGACGGTGCTCGCCGAGACCGAGGACACCTGGAACGGCATCTTCCAGGCGAGCGGCAAGCAATACGAAGAGCCGAAGATGGTGCTTTTCCGCGGCCAGGTACGCTCTGCCTGCGGCTTTGCCTCTGCGGCTTCGGGACCGTTCTACTGCCCCGGCGACCGCAAGGTTTATCTCGACATGAGCTTCTTCGACGAGCTCGCACAGAAGTTCGATGCGTCAGGCGATTTCGCCCAGGCCTATGTGGTCGCGCACGAAGTTGGCCATCACGTTCAGAACCTGATCGGCGTGCTGCCGAAATTCAACCAGATGCGCCAGTCGATGAGCGAGACCGAGGCCAATCAGATGTCGGTCCGCGTCGAGCTGCAGGCCGATTGTTTCGCCGGCGTCTGGGGCAAATATACCGAGCAGAAGGGCTTGCTGGAGCAGGGTGACCTCGAAGAGGCACTGAACGCCGCCACCCAGATCGGCGACGACACGCTGCAGAAGCGCATGCAGGGCTACGTCGTTCCCGAGAGCTTCAATCACGGAACGTCGGAACAGCGCATGCGCTGGTTCAAGCGCGGCTTCGACAGCGGCAAGATGACGGCCTGCGACACCTTCGCGGGCGCGGTCTGATGTTTGGGACAAGAATGACGAAAGGGCCGGCTTTGTTGCCGGCCCTTTCGTTTGTTGTAAGCAAGTAAACCTCCACCTCCGGTGGAGGACTGGACGAGTTCTACATCTTCCTTGAGAGACCTCCGTGCTTGGACCGCTAGGCTGGCCGAGACATAGAACGGAGGTTTTA
>NZ_MBSO01000046.1 GCF_001695835.1 Ensifer sp. LC11
CGACAAAGCTTCCGACTTTGCCGACCTCTTTAACCGTAGCTACTAACCTATAGCAAAACCGCTTCTAGCGGTTCAAGCGCAGCGTTTCAAACCTCCACCTCTGGTGGAGGTCATGACTTCGTGCTCTCCGTTCACTATCCTCTTTCGCTGTCCATATGGGCCAGTTGCGCTTCGGGATAGCGAGCGCCTGACGCCGCGCCGCGTGGGACGGCACGCTCGATTGCCGCTAAATCTTCCGCGCCAAGGTGGACTTCGTTCGACGCCAGGGCCTCGACAAGCCGGTCACGCCGCCGCGCGCCGACAAGCGGCACAATGTCCTTGCCCTGAGCTGCGACCCAGGCAATGGCGATCTGCGCCACCGACACGCCCTTGCTCTCGGCGATCCGTCTCAGGGCTTCGACGAGGGCGAGATTCTTGTCGATATTGCCTTCCTGAAACCGCGGGCTCATGGCGCGGAAGTCGCCCTTTCCAGCTCCTCCCTTTTGCCAATGGCCGCTGATGAGGCCGCGCGACAACACGCCATAGGCCGTGACGCCGATGCCGAGCGCGCGGCAGGTCGGCAGGATCTCGTCCTCGATCCCGCGTGAAATCAGCGAATACTCGATCTGCAGATCCGAAATCGGATGGACGGCCGCCGCACGACGAATGGTTTCTGCGCCGACCTCGGAGAGACCGATATGCCGGACATAACCGGCCTTCACCATGTCAGCTATCGCACCAATGGTGTCCTCGATCGGAACATCAGGGTCGAGCCGGGACGGACGGTAGACATCGATATGGTCGACGCCAAGCCGTTGCAGCGAATAGGCAAGGAAGTTGCGGATCGCCTTCGGGCGGCAATCATAGCCGGACCAGTTGCCCGCCGCATCGCGCAAGGCGCCGAACTTGACGCTCAAGATCGCCTTGTCACGCTTTCCGCCCTTCAGCGCTTCACCGATCAGCATTTCGTTGTGGCCCATGCCGTAGAAGTCACCCGTGTCGAGCAGCGTGACGCCGGCATCGAGCGCCGCGTGGATGGTGGCGATGCTTTCGGCACGGTCGGCCGGACCATACATTCCGGACATCCCCATGCAGCCGAGGCCGAGCACCGATACCGAGGGGCCGGTCTTTCCAAGTGAAACGTAATCCATTGTCGTTCTCCATCGACTGGGCCGAAAACCACCGGCCGTTTGCTCGGTTTCTTGTTTACTCCGTTCACTGTCGTGCGATAATTCGGCCTAAATCGAACGACTTGTACGGAATTTCGCACAATGACCGACTTGCCGCTTGCGGATCTCGATGCCTTTACCGCTGTTGCCGCAGCCAGGAGCTTTCGCGCTGCGGCGAAAAAACGTGGTGTATCCCCGTCGTCGCTCAGCGAGGCCCTTCGCCGGCTCGAGGCCAGGCTGCAGGTACGGTTACTCAACCGCACGACCCGCAGCGTGACGCTGACGCAGGCCGGCACACGACTGCTCGATCGCCTGACGCCTGCGCTGGGAGAGATCGCCGGGGCTCTCGATCAGGTCAACGAAATGCGCGACAGCCCCGCGGGAACGCTGAAACTCAATGTCCCGACGATCGTTGCCCGGGAGATCTTACCGCCGATTGTCGGTCGCTTCCTGCGCGAGCATCCGGCGATCTCGCTTGAGGTGACGGCAGAAGACGGGTTTGTCGATGTTCTCGCGGCCGGTTTCGACGCTGGAGTGCGCTACGAAGAGCGCGTCGAGCGCGACATGATCGCCATCCCGATCGGCCCACGACGACAGCGCTACGTCACCGCCGCGGCGCCAGAGTATCTCGAAAGGCGCGGTGTGCCGCAGCATCCGCGCGATCTCCTGGAACACGCCTGCATCCGCCATCGCTTCACGAGTGGCATCTCGCTTGCCTGGGAGTTCGGGGAAGACGAAACGACGATCACAATCGCGCCGCCGGCCGTCGTAACCGCCAACACGATCGACCTCGAACTCGGCGCGGCGCTCGACGGCCTCGGGATCATCCGGACTTTCGAGGAATTCGTCGCCCCGGCAATTGCGGCGGGGCGGCTCGTGTCCATTCTTGACGGCTGGACGACGAGTTTTTCCGGACCATTTCTGTACTATGCCAGCCGCAGGCACATGCCTGCGCCGCTGCGCGTCTTCGTTGATTTCCTGAAGCTCGAACAGCGTCGCGACAGCGCGTGACATCGGGATGCGCTGCGCTCGGCGCATCAACCATTGCGATAGTCCCATCAGAAAAAATGAGATGTTCACGGATTGTTTCGTAGGAAATGATCCGTTACACCTAAATTGGTAGACGTCGTTCACGTTCTGTCTCCTCCTTGGGGCGGCAGGCGCTCGGGGAGGGGGCAAATGCTCGACGAGAAGTTTGTGCGACGCGGCCTGTTCCTCGTCTTTCTGATCCTGTTTCTGGATATCATCGGCATCGCGATCATCGTTCCGGTGCTGCCCACCTATCTTGAGGAGTTGACCGGCGCGGATGTCAGCGAAGCGGCAATCGACGGCGGCTGGCTGCTTCTCGTCTACGCGGCGATGCAGTTTCTGTTTGCGCCGCTGATTGGCAATCTCAGTGATCGTTTCGGTCGGCGACCGATCCTGCTGGCGTCCGTGTTCACATTTGCGCTCGACAACCTGATCTGTGCGCTTGCCACCAGCTATTGGATGCTGTTCATCGGCCGCGTGCTTGCGGGCATCAGCGGCGCGAGCTTCGGCACCGCTTCGGCCTACATCGCCGACATCAGCCATGACGGAAACCGCGCCAAGAACTTCAGCCTGATCGGCATCGCCTTCGGTAGCGGCTTCGCTCTGGGACCGGTACTTGGTGGCTTGCTCGGCGAGCTCGGACCAAGGGTGCCGTTCTATGGCGCGGCGGCCCTGTCATTCCTCAATTTCATTCTGGGCCTGTTCCTGCTGCCCGAAACGCTCGATCGCGGCAATCGTCGGCGCTTCGAATGGAAGCGGGCCAATCCGCTCGGGGCGCTGAAACAGATGCGCAACTATCCCGGCATCGGCTGGGTTGGGCTCGTGTTCTTCCTGTTCTGGCTCGCCCACTCCGTCTACCCGGCGGTCTGGTCTTTCGTGTCCTCCTATCGTTACGGCTGGAGCGAGGGACAGATCGGGCTTTCGCTCGGCATCTTCGGCATTGGCGGCGCGCTCGTCATGGCCCTCGTGTTGCCGCGCGTCGTGCCAAGGCTCGGCGAATGGCGAACGGCGGTGCTTGGCCTGACGTTCACCACGCTCGGTGCGGTCGGTTACGCCGCAGCCGGGCAGGGATGGATGGTATACGCGGTAATCATTGCGACTGCGCTCGAAAGCCTCGCCGATCCGCCGCTGCGCAGCATCGCTGCCGCACATGTGCCGCCATCGGCACAGGGGGAACTTCAGGGCGCGCTGACAAGCATTGGCAGCATCACCACGATCATCGGTCCTTTGATCTTCACCCAGGCTTTCGGCTATTTCACGAGCGCCGGCGCTCCCGTGAGCTTCGCTGGCGCACCTTACGCCTTGGCAAGCTGTTTCCTCGTTGGAGCGCTCGTCGTTTTTCTGTTCAAGATACCCCGGAATAGGGCGGTCGGGCCGCAAGGACACGAGGCGATCGCGATGGAAGAGATCCCAGCGGTCGAGAAAGCCGCGCGGGGTGAGCTGACGCGAATGCCCGGAAATTGATCAATTTTCGTGATCTGTCGATGAAAGTTTGAGCAACCTTGCCCTTGCGGCTGGCTCTTTGACCGTAGGTCATCTATTTCCGGTTTTCCTCCCTTCGATCGACAGTTGCGGCCCGGAGCCGCCGACTGCCAGGAATCTGCCATGCTGACCGCGAATCCGAACCCGACGCTACCGACGACCGACAATTCCTGGCGGACGCACTATCGCGCGAGCTTCTATCTCGGAGTGCCGTTCATCGGTGCGCAGCTGGCGCAACTTGCCATCAATACGACAGACGTCCTGATGGTCGGAAAGCTGGGCGCCACCGAACTCGCGGCGATTATCCTCGCGACCCAGATGTATTTCACGGTCTATGTTTTCGGGAACGGCTTTGCGAACGCGGTGGTGCCGATGGCGGCCCAGGCTGTCGGGCGCGGAGACAAGGTTTCGGTGCGCCGCTCTGTGCGCATGGGCATGTGGGTGGTGCTGCTCTACGGCGTGCTGACGGCGCCGGTGCTCTGGATGGCCGAGCCGATCCTGCTCTTCGCCGGGCAGCAGCCGAAGGTGGCAGCGCTTGCGGCGGAATACATCCGCGTCGCCCAGTGGGCGATCTTCCCCGGCTTGATCTTCATGGTGCTCAGGGCCTTCCTGAGCGGCCTGGAGCGGGCAGGGATCATTCTTTACGTGACGCTGGCGACGCTCGTGCTGAATGCGGTCCTCTGCTACGTGCTGATCTACGGTCATTTCGGCTTCCCGAAGCTCGGCATCTTCGGTGCCGCGGTGGCCGCCCTCGGCGTTGCCGTGCTCGGTGCGGCGCTGACGATCGGCTACATCAAGAGCAAGCCGGAGCTCAACCAGTACGAGCTCTTCGTCCGCTTCTGGCGCCCGGACTGGGTGGCGTTCCGCGAAGTCGTCTTTCTCGGCATACCGATCTCGCTGACGATCCTTGCCGAAGTCAGCCTCTTCACCGTTGCGTCACTGCTGATGGGTACGATCGGTACGATCGAGCTTGCGGCTCACGGGATCGCGCTGCAGTTCGCCTCGATCGCCTTCATGATCCCGCTTGGCCTCGCGCAGGCCGCCACGGTTCGCGTCGGTCTTTCCTATGGCCGCGGCGATCTCCTGGGCGTGCGGCGCGCGGCGATCGCTTCGCTCGTGCTTGGCGCCGGCTTTGCCGTCGTCGGCAGTGCGATCTTTGCGTTCCTTCCGAGCCAGCTCGCCGCCCTCTATCTCGACGCCGAACGGCCAGACGCAGCGGCAGTTCTTGCTTTCGCCGCGCCGCTCATCGTCATTGCCGGCGCATTCCAGCTCGTGGACGGCATGCAGGCGATCGCGGCCGGCATGTTGCGCGGTCTGAAGGACACCAAGGTGCCGATGCTGCTGGCGTTGATCTCCTATTGGCCGATCGGATTCGTCTGCGCCTGGGCCTTCGCCTTCCCGTTCAATTTTGGTGGGACTGGCGTCTGGTTCGGGTTCGTTCTTGGCCTTGCTGCAGCGGCGGTGCTCTTGAACTGGCGCTTTTTCCGCATGTTGAACGTGATGTCGGCGAAGGCCGCCAGGTAAGCAGCAGTGTAACGGAAGGACGTGAGTGCCGCCGAAGGCAAAGAAAAAGCCGGACGGGCAGGGAATGCCGTCCGGCTTACAATGGCGGTCGCCTCAGGGGAAGGGAACGGCGGCCGCTTACTACCAGGCTTCGGTTTCCGAAGCCTCGGAACTGCTAGACGTTGAAGCCGTCGAGCCGTTCCGAACCCTGACGATCGCGCTGGAGGCCGCGGATCGTTCGGGCGAAATCGATCAAGAATACGAAACTGATGACCGCAGCTGCGATCATGAACAGGGTGGCCATGACGCCCTCCATCAACGGAAGATCTTCTGGGTCACGAATTGCTCGCGCCGGTCACGGGACTCGTTGCGAATTGCATGTATCGTCGCAAAGAGCATCGCGAAAAACATCGCCATCGAAAACAGAGCAAGTCCCATAGCCGTAATCCTTTCGCGTCCTAAACGGCGGTACGTTCGGAAAAGTTCCGTTGTTACTGGCGCTACACTTAACGTCCTGCGTGTGAAGCACCCTTGAACATGGCATTCATCTAGCATTCATTCTTTCTGTCCCGCTGTTTCCTAGGGAACAGGTACAAGCCCCGTACAACTCTTGCGATCCGTCGCCGTCCGTGACAAAAGGCTTCACCAAACGGAAACAGGTGCGATGACCACGGCATTTTATCCCGGCTCCTTCGATCCGATGACGAACGGGCATCTCGACGTGCTTGTGCAGGCGCTGAATGTGGCGGCGAAGGTCATCGTCGGGATCGGTATCCATCCCGGGAAAGCGCCGCTCTTTTCCTTTGACGAACGCGCCAAGCTTATCCGTCAGTCGCTTGAGGAGTTTCTGCCGGACAGGGCGGGCGACATCGATGTGGTCGCCTTCGACAATCTCGTCGTTGATGCAGCGCGCCAACGCGGGGCGAGGCTTCTGGTGCGTGGGCTTCGCGACGGAACTGACCTTGACTACGAGATGCAGATGGCCGGCATGAACAGGCAGATGGCGCCGGATATCCAGACCTTGTTCTTACCGGCGGGCACCGCATCGCGGCCCATTACCGCCACATTGGTCCGCCAGATCGCGGCCATGGGCGGCGACGTCAGTGCCTTCGTGCCCAAGGCGGTCTACGAAGCACTGCAGGCCAAACGCCGCGCGTGACGCGCGGCCCCAATTCACCACGCAGGGAGAAACCATGAAAATCCTCCACCTCGCTTTCGCCGGCGCTATCGCGCTCGCCTCCTGGACGGGAACGGCGCTTGCGCAGTCGGCCGACAATTTCCTCACGATCACGCTCAAGAACGGCCCCGTCGTCGTCGAACTGCGCCCGGACGTGGCGCCGAAGCACGTCGAGCAGATCAAGGCGCTGGCCGCCGCGGGCGAGTATGACAACGTCGCCTTCCACCGCGTGATCAAGGGCTTCATGGCCCAGACCGGCGACGTGCAGTACGGCGACATGGAAAATGGCTACCAGCCGCAGGCTGCAGGCACCGGCGGTTCGTCGCGGTCCGACATCCCGGCGGAGTTTTCGGACGTACCGTTCGAACGCGGCACCGTCGGCATGGCCCGCTCGCAGGACCCGAACAGCGCCAATTCGCAGTTCTTCATCATGTTCGCGCCGGGCGACTTCCTCAACGGCCAGTACACGGTCGTCGGCAAGGTCGTCTCCGGCATGGAGAGCGTCGACAAGATCAAGCTCGGTGACGATGCCAACAACGGCTCCGTCACCGATCCCGACCGTATGATCAGCGTCAAGGTCGGCAAGTAAGTTAACAGAAGGAGAAAACCCATGGCCGAGATCAAGGATCCGGAAAACACGATCATCTTGGAGACCACCAAGGGCAAAGTCGTCATCGAGCTTCTGCCTGACGTCGCTCCGGGTCATGTCGCCCGCATCAAGGAACTGGCTCGCGAAGGCGCCTATGACGGCGTGGTGTTCCACCGCGTGATCGAGGACTTCATGGCCCAGACCGGCGACGTTCAGTACGGCAAGACCGGCGGCGAACAGTTCAACCCGGCGCGCGCCGGCATGGGCGGCTCCTCCAAGCCGGACCTGAAGGCCGAATTCTCGAATGTCAGCCACATTCGCGGCACCTGCTCGATGGCCCGCAGCCAGATGCCGAACTCGGCAAACTCGCAGTTCTTCATCTGCTTCACCGATGCCCCGTGGCTCAACAAGCAATACTCGGTCTGGGGCCAGGTCATCGAAGGCATGGACAACATCGACAAGATCAAGCGCGGCGAGCCGGTGCGTGATCCGGACTCGATCGTGACGATGCGGGTTGCCGCAGACGCCTGATTTGCGCTAATGCACGGACCCGCCCCGGTCGCCAACTGCGCCGGGGCGGGTTTGCTTTTGTCTGAAGATAACGATGCGTGTAGATCTCTTTGACTTCGACCTGCCGGAAACTTCGATTGCGCTGAGGCCCGCGAGCCCGCGCGACAGTGCCCGCATGCTCGTCGTCCAACCCGATGGCGGCGAGGTTCTTTCCGACCACGGTGTGCTCGACCTGCCGTCGTTTTTGCGCAAAGGTGATGCGCTGGTCTTCAACGACACCAAGGTGATCCCGGCGCAGCTCGAAGGCATTCGCCACCGTGGCGAAGACATCACCACGCCGGTCTCGCTGACGCTGCACATGCGCGTCGCACCCGACCGGTGGAAGGCTTTTGCCCGCCCGGCACGCCGCCTCAAGGTCGGCGATCGCATTGCCTTTGGTCACGGCGGCGCGAGCTGCCTGCTTGGAACACTCGACGCAACCGTCGAGGAAAAGGGCGATGCCGGTGAGGTGACGCTGCGTTTTGATCTCGCCGGCCCATCGCTCGACGAGGCGATCATGGCTGTCGGCCACATTCCCTTGCCGCCTTACATCGCTTCCAAACGGGCGGAGGACGCGCAGGACCGAGCCGACTATCAGACGATGTATGCCCGCGAGGAAGGCGCTGTAGCGGCACCCACCGCCGGGTTGCACTTCACGGACCGGCTCTTTGCCAAACTTGACGAGGTGGGCATCGAAAAGCACTTCGTGACCTTGCATGTCGGAGCAGGCACGTTCCTGCCGGTGAAGGCCGACGACACCGACGACCATGTGATGCACCAGGAGATCGGCCATGTCGACGCCGCGACGGCCGAGCGGCTCAATGCCGTCAAGGCGCGGGGCGGCCGTATCGTCTGCGTCGGTACGACGTCGCTTCGGTTGATCGAGAGCGCGACCTCGCACGACGGCATCGTCAAGCCATGGTCGGGCCCGACGGGCATCTTCATCACGCCCGGCTACCGTTTCCGGGCGGTCGATATGCTGATGACCAATTTCCATCTGCCGAAATCGACGCTGTTCATGCTTGTTTCGGCCTTCTCTGGCCTGGAAACGATGCGCGCGGCCTATACGCATGCGATCGAGACCGGCTACCGCTTCTATTCCTATGGCGACGCCAGCCTGCTTTTCCGGAAAGACTAAATGACCGAGACCTTCCAGTTCAAGCTTCACAAGACCGATGGCAAGGCGCGTCGTGGCGAAGTTTCCATGCCGCGCGGCACGATCCGCACGCCGGCCTTCATGCCTGTCGGTACCGTCGGCACGGTCAAGGCCATGTACCTTGACCAGGTGAAGGATCTCGGCGCCGACATCATTCTAGGCAACACCTACCATCTGATGCTGCGCCCGGGCGCCGAGCGTGTCGCTCGGCTTGGCGGTCTGCATGGCCTGATCCGATGGCAGGGGCCGATCCTCACCGATTCGGGCGGCTTCCAGGTGATGTCGCTTGCCGGCTTGCGCAAGCTCGATGAGCAGGGCGTCACCTTCAAGAGCCATGTCGACGGCGCGCTCTTTCACATGTCGCCCGAACGCTCGATCGAGATTCAAGGGTTGCTCGACAGCGACATCCAGATGCAGCTCGACGAATGCGTGGCGCTGCCGGCCGAACCGAAGGAAATCGAGCGCGCGATGGAAATGTCGCTGCGCTGGGCGGAGCGTTGCAAGGTCGCCTTCGGCGACCAGCCGGGCAAGGCGATGTTCGGCATCGTGCAGGGCGGCGATATCCCGAAACTGCGCGAACGCTCGGCCGAAGCGCTGAAGGGCCTCGACCTCAAGGGCTACGCGGTTGGTGGTCTTGCCGTCGGCGAGCCGCAGGAGGTGATGCTGCGCATGCTTGATATCACCTGCCCGATCATGCCGGTCGACAAGCCGCGCTACTTGATGGGCGTCGGCACGCCCGACGATATCCTAAGGTCGGTGGCTGAAGGCATCGATATGTTCGATTGCGTCATGCCGACCCGCTCGGGGCGCCACGGTCTCGCGTTCACGCGCCACGGCCGCATC
This sequence comes from Ensifer sp. LC11, assembly GCF_001695835.1. Classification (GTDB taxonomy): domain Bacteria; phylum Pseudomonadota; class Alphaproteobacteria; order Rhizobiales; family Rhizobiaceae; genus Ensifer. The sequence goes on from NZ_MBSO01000046.1 coordinate 9,477, forward strand.
AACCTGCGCAACGCGCGCCATGCCGAAGACATGCGTCCGCTCGACGAGCAGTCCTCATGCCCGGCGGCTCGCGACTATTCGCGCGCCTATCTGCATCACCTGATCCGTTCGAACGAATCGCTCGGCGGCATGCTGCTCAGCTGGAACAACCTGGCTTACTATCAGGAACTGATGGCCGGCATCCGTCTCGCGATCGAAGAAGGCCGCTTTGCCGACTTCATGGCGGAAACCCAGGAAACCTGGCGGCGAGGGGACCTTCCACCGGTCTGACGGGCGCACCCCGCGATCGCGGTCGGCTCAAATCGCCGGCCCCGGCGCCTGCTGCAGCATCATCACGCCATTGATCTTGTAGCTGCCATCCGGCTGCTTCAGGAGCTCGTAGATTGCCGTCCAGTCCTTACCGTCAGGGGCCGAGATCAGCACCTCCTGGAGGACCTGGTCACCCACGACCTTCGAGCGGCCGAAGGCGAAGTTGCCGGGCCGGTAGACCGGCTGGTAGCCGCGCTTGACCATGTCGAAGAAGGCGGTCTTGTCCGGGAATTTTCCGCGGATTGCCGGTGAGGCGAAAGAGTAGGCGGTCTCGGCGTCATCGTGCAGAAACGCCGCAATCTGTTCCTGAATGATCGAACGTGCCGTATCCACGGGCTCGTCGGCGCGCACAGCATTTCCGGCGACAAGTTGGGTCGTCAGTGCGAGGGTAATGGCAAAGATCCTGAACATCGCCGGTCTCCATCAAAGACAGCTTCCGATCAGCATAGGACAGAGACGCGGTTTGGAAACGCAGGCGCCGGTCGCCAATGACGTCTTTGCAACAGACACAATGTGATTCTTTGGTTAGAATTCAATATCCTATTGGATTATTCTCATAGGAAACTTTGAATATCATAAATTGGTGATATTTGCGAAAATGCGCCGCACGGACGGGTCCTCAGCTTCAGGATGGACGTGGCAGACCTACGGGAGGTTCGTTTCGAACCAGTGACGCCATCTCGGCTCGCTGTCGGCGATACGCCGGCTCGCCTCGTCCCCATAGAGATAGAGAGCCAGGCTGGCATTGCAGCCATCGCCTGTCGAATAGGTTCCGACGAGCGCGATGCCTGGGCTCGGCGCCTTGAGTCGCAGCAATAGATAACGCTGCCTGACGTCCTGCTGCACGCGCTCGACGACACCTGAAAGGCTTTCCGGGTGAGGCGGGGTTGTGCGTTCATCGCCGACATTGGCGGCGGCGAGGCACAGCCTTTCAGTCAGTCGACCCCATAACTTTGCTTCCGGCTCTTTTGTCGACGCCATGGTGACGAAGCATGCGGCTTTCTGGCCGGCGAAATGTGCGAGATAGATCCGCAGCACCTCGAAGAAAGCCGGCCAGCCACCTTCGAAGCCTTCCAATTGGTCGTCCCAGTCGTCGGTCGAGGCGAACAGTGAGTGCACCATCCGCACCACGCAGCGGTTTCCCGAACGCGCCGTGACGGTGATTTCGGTCGCGACCGGCGGCGCGCCTTCACTCCACTCGCGCTCGACATAGTCAAAGCGGGCAGGTGGCTCCCAGTGTGTTATCTCGCCGGTCGAGGCGCCATTCGCGCCGAAGTCAAAGGCGATCTTGCCTCCAACATGCTCGTCGATTTCCGTCTTGGTGAACCAGGCGCTGTTGCCGCTCCCTGTCGCGATTGCCTGCCAGACCTCCTCGGGCGAGCCGGGCACGATCAGTTCCATCTCGACCCAGCGCTTGCCGCTGCCATCCTTCTTGATCGGCATGACGTAATCCTTTCAGGAGTTGGTGCCCTCCGAGCGGCCGTCGCCTGAGCCGGCGCCATTGGGCGCTGGGTAAGATGCGATGATGAGCCGGTGCGGTCGCGCTTCTGGCGTTCCTTCCGCGTGGTAACGTGCTGCAAGCGCGGTGACGGCCTGCGTGAGGTCGGCGCTGAAGGCGGCGCGATCGGCAGGCGAACGAAAACTGATGACGGTGTCGATCGAGAGTGTCGCAAGGCGCTTTTCCTGCTGCCGGGCGCTGCGCAGCAGGCTGCCTACCTCGCGAACGACACGGGCCGCCAGGGCGATGAGATAGCTCGCGGACAGGCGGTCATTATTGCGTTCCGGGTCGGCGGCGATGGGCCCGAGTGCCGCAGGCGAAACCACATAGGACGCCGCGGTTGCCACCATCAGCCGCTCGGTCAGGCCGCCCCAGCGGCGCTCTTCCGCCGGTTCGATCAGCTTGTGTTCTTCCAGTGCACGCAGATGATAGTTCACCTTCTGGCGCGTCAGGCCCACGCGGCCAGCCAGGGCCGCCGCCGACGCCGGAGCGGCGAGTTCCGCCAGCAAGCGGGCCTTGATCGGCTCCAGCGCAAGCGCCGCCACTGCCGGCGCGTCTATGACATCAAGATCGAGCATGCACCGATCATCGCCTTGACAGATTTTTTTGTCAAGGCGATGATCTCGTCGTGTGAGGGGCAGGGGCCGACACGCGAGGGCGGTGGCCGAAACCTTGGCCAATTGAGCCAGCCTGCCCTTCGTAGTAGGGCTCTTGCCACAACTCCGGATGTGCCAGTCGATGACGTTCATGCAGCCTCTGATCCGCCAAGCCTTAGCCGCCGACCATGACCGCCTGGAGGCGCTGCAGCGTGCTGCGTCCCTCGCAACTGGCGAACACCATCAGGAACTGCTCGACAACCCGGATGTCTTCGGAATTGTGGTGGAGAACATCGCCCATACGCTGGTCGCCGAACGTGATGGCCAAGTCGTCGGGTTCTGCACTGTGTTGCCGCGATCGGCGGATGTTGCGGAAGTAGACGCCGTCTTCATCGACCCCGGCGCCTGGCGGCAGGGCATCGGGCGCCTGCTCCTCATCGAGGCGATGCGCCGCGCCGCAGGCGCCGGCATCAAGACGCTAGGTGTCACTTCCGGTGGCTACGCGGTTTCGTTCTATCAAGCGCTCGGGTTCCAGTTGTCGGGAAGCGAGATGACCGATTTCGGACCGGCGGCAAGGCTTATCAAGGAGCTGCCAAGATAGGAGCGCAGGGCAGGCTGCCTCCGAGTAAGAACAACAGGCAAGCGCAAGACTGACGTTCTTGCTTTCCAGAATCAGTAAACTCGAATCTTATCCGCGAGGCGCCAAAAAATGACGGAGCCTGAGCTTGCTTCTTGTCCTCATTGTCGGCCTCGTCGCCGGGGTTGTTAGCGGCATCATCGGCACGGGCTCCTCCATGATGCTCGTGCCGATACTCACTTATGTCTACGGCCCGAAGGAGGCCATTCCGATCATGGCGGTCGCTGCCGTGATGGCAAATGTCTCGCGCATTCTCGTGTGGTGGCGCTCCGTCGACTGGCGCGCGGTTGCAGCCTATGCGGCAACGGGTATCCCGGCAGCCGCATTGGGCGCGCGGACAATGCTGGTTCTGCCTCCGCGGGCGGTGGATGCGGCAATCGGAATCTTCTTTCTGACCATGATCCCGATGCGCCGCTGGCTTGGTGCAAGGTTGCGACAACTGAACTTGTGGCACCTGGCTTCGGCGGGCGCTGTTATCGGCTTCCTGACAGGCATTGTTGCCTCGACCGGGCCCGTATCCGTGCCGGTGTTCATCGGATATGGACTGACAAAGGGAAGCTTCATTGGCACGGAGGCTGCAGCCTCGCTTGCAATCTATGTCACCAAGACGCTTACTTTTCAGAATTTCGGGGCTCTGCCGTTTGCCGCTTTGGCAAAAGGGCTCCTGGTGGGCGGATCGCTGATGGTCGGTTCGCTGCTTGCAAAGCCATTTCTGCTCCGCCTGACGCCTGAAACTTTCAGGTACATCATGGACGCGCTCCTGCTGGGCTCGGGGGCAAGCCTGTTGTGGGCCGCGACGAGTTGAATGCATAGATGCCCCGAAATGCCTGCAGGGAACGATTGCGATGAGCGCGAAGACAATCGAGATCTATCAGCCACGTCCTGTTTTGAATTTGGGCCAATGGGACATCGCGGGTCGAGGAAATCGATGAGACGACGGTGGCGCAGGCGCAGTCATTCATCCGACATGATGTCATGCCGCGTGTGACGGAAGAAGGTGATAGCAACGGCATGGGCTTTGTGATCGTTCATGCCGGCACCGTTGGCATCTCCATCTCGGCCCATTGGTGGATACAAGGCTCGGTGCTTTGCCAGCATGTCTATCGGAAACTGTATTCGGCCATTGAACCCATGGACACCGTACGGAGACCCGTTGTTGCCTGTGTTTGGGAATTGGCTCTGATCAATGCCGAGCAGGAAGCCTGGCGAAAAACGATGATGAAAAGCAAGCCCAGTCCGTCGGCCTACATGGCGGATCGCGCCGAGGTCGAAACGGCATAAGCCGAACGGGCTAAGGTTTACAGCCTGCGCCAGTCTGCTTCGTTTGGGCCGGCTTGTCGCGCTCGACAAAGTGGTGAGGGTGACGTCGATTGGCATGTTGCATTTGAAAATTGGCATGTTGCATTTGAAAATGGAATCCGCCCGGCTACATACGATGTGATGGCAAGGTTGAACTGTCCGCTTTGGCGCAAAGTTAAAATGTCACTTTGTGCTTCGACACGGCACGACGACCAGCCCCGATCTGACCGGCTGGTCCGGTTGCAAGATCAGATCGGGGCGGGTGACGGCCACCTGTTCGGCTTTAGCTTAGAGACTTTGCGATGGCGGATCAGTCCGCCGCATTCACTCGAGAAAGAGCCTTCTCGCGTCGCGCAATCACCACCGGATCGTTCATGAAATCCGTCCGCTTGCCCGGCCTGCGGCCGCGCGGTTTGTAGCCAATCTTCTCGCTGTTCGTCTTTACGGCCGGCTTCGTCTGCTGCTCCTGACGTTCTCTGATGTAAGCCAGGACATCGGAAAGCCGCTTGTTCTCGGTGATCGTCGCATGCGTCACCCGCTGGTCCTTGTCGAACACCTGGTAGGGCAGGCAATGCCCCTTCCATCGCACATCCAATCGACCGTCGGCATAGGCGTAGGTCTCGACATAGCGACCGACCAGCCCGCGCGTCACCTCGGTCTCCGTGAGCATGATCCGCTGGCGCTCGAACGAAAACGTCAGCTGCGCTCCGACATAGCGCTGCTCGCGTTTGCACAGGATCGCGGCCAGCCGAGCCGGCGCCAGGTTCAGTGGACGGTGCAGGTCATCGGGCCGGGCAGGGACAATGGCAAACCGCGCGTTGTAGCGCTCCATGAAACCCGGCAGAAACGCATTGCCTGCCTCCATGTCGTTGATACCCGCCAGCCTTAATTCCTTGACCAGCCGATCTTGCAGCGTCCGGTTCATTCGCTCAACGCGGCCTTTGGCCTGACTGGAGTTTGCGCAAAGAATCTCGATGTTTAGCTCGCAAAGTGCGCGCCCGAACTGCGTCATGCCCTGGCCACCCTTGGCATCCTTCTTCGCCACCCGAAACACCGAATGTTTGTCGGAGTAAAAGGCGACCGGCGCCCCGTGACGCTTGAGGTACAGCGCCAGTGCCTCGAAATAGCTGAAAGCGCTTTCCGAGCGCACGAACCGCAACTGCATCAACCGGCCGGTCGCATCGTCGACGAACACCAGCAGCGAGCACGGCGGCCCGCGATCCTCAAACCAGCGATGCTCCGACCCGTCGATCTGCACCAGCTCGCCATAGCCCTCGCGGCGCACTCGCGGCTGATGAAACGTCCGCCGCTGCTGGCGCGACAGCCACAGGCCAGCCTCCGCCATCCATTGGCGCAACGTCTCGCGCGACACAAGCAATCCATCGCGTTCGGCCAGCTTCTCGGCCGCCAATGTCGGACCGAAGTCCGCATAGCGTTCGCGCACGAGTGCCACCGCGTAATCGCGCACGCCGTCACAAATCCGATTGTTCGATGGCCGGCCGATCGCCTTGTGCCGGATTGACGCTGCACCGTTCGTCTCAATCCGATCCAACAGCCGGCGAACCTGGCGGGTGCTCAGCTCAAGCACATGCGCCGCTGACACCAACGTCATGCGTCCGGCGACCACTTTCGACAAAACCTCAATCCGCTGCAGATCGCATTCGCTCATCGCAATCAATCCCATCCGCAATCTCCCGGGTACTCAAAACCCGGGGAGAGTGACATTCCAACTTTGCAGGATCAGGACACTTTAACTTTGCGGCTACATACGATGTCAAAGCTATTTAAAGATGAGACAAAGTAGTCAACTTAGAAACGCGACACCATCCTATCGTTTTTTACTTTGAGTGCAAGCGAACATATTTAACCAATACGCAGACGTGAGCCGCCGTCCGGGTGGAGCTGGTCAGGGTTGCGCAGCCCGGTCGGCGGCGGATGGCTCCAGCTGCAAGATAAACTTTAGCTTTGACAGCCCGATCACTCCGCCGCCTTCAACTGCGCAAGGGCTTTCTGCCGCTTTGCGATGACTACGGGATCCTTGGTAAAATCCGTCTTCCTGCCAGGTTTGGTGCCGCGCTTCTGGTAGCCATTGCTCAGGCTGCCATCGCGAATGCCGAACATATGGTCCGTCTGGCCGGTGCGGCGCGGTCCGCCCTTGTTGCGCTGCTGCTCGCGGCCGGCCTGCAACTCGGCGACGATCGAAAGCATGTCATCGAGCCGCTTGTTCTCAACCACCTCGGAGCGGTGCACCGAGCGCAGCGTGTCGAAGGTTCTGTAGGGCAGGGACGTCCCCTCATGGGTGATCTCGAGGCGGCCATCGGGATAGTCGCAGACGATGAGCTTCTTGCCGGCGAGCGCCTTGGCGAAGTCCGTCGGATCGAGGAGGAACAGCACCTTGTCATAATGCAGCGTCAGGGCCTGCGACAGCTTCCGAACCTCCTTGCGGCACATGGCGCCATCGAGGTTCTCATGCGCGGCAAACGGCCGATGCATGTCCTTCGGATTGCGCGGCGCCTTGCCAAAGCGACGATTGAAGTCGGCCATGAACGCCGGCGCATAGGCATTGGCCGCCGCGATCGTGTCGATGCCGCGCAGCCGCAGTTCCTTGACCAGACGATCCTGCAGCGTCTGGTTGGCGCGCTCGACGCGGCCTTTGGCCTGCGGGGTGTTGGCGCAGATGATGTCGATGTTGAGCTCGTAAAGGGCCCGGCCGAACTGCGTCAGGCCACTGGTTCTGTCCTTCTGCGACGCATGCGTGGTGCGGAAGACGCCATGCTTGTCGCTGTAGAACGCGATCGGCTTGCCCCATTGCTGCAAATACGCCTTTGTCGCGTGCAGATAGTCGAAGGTGTTCTCTGAAGCCGCAAAGCGTAAGTGCAACAGCTTGCCGGTGGCATCGTCGATATAGACGAGCAGGGCGCATTTAGGACCGCGGCTTTCAAACCACCAATGATGCGAGCCATCGATCTGAACCAGTTCGCCGAAACAATCGCGCCGGCCGCGCGGCTGGAAAACCCGCTTCTTGCGCTCGCGTCGCGACACCCAGATGCCGGCTTCCATCATCCACTGACGCAGCGTCTCCTTGCTGACGGCAATCCGATGGCGCTCGATCAGCTTCTCGGCCGCCAACGTTGGTCCAAAATCCACGTAATGCTCACGCACCAGGTCGAGCACCAGATTGCGGAAATCCTCGCTGTGACGCCGATTGCTCGGACGGCCGCGCTTCTTCGATACCAGGCCGTCGGCGCCGGCCAGATCATAGGCCTGCAACAGCCGATGGACCTGACTGCGGCTAAGACGAAGCAACTCGGCCGCCTCCACGACGCTCAGCCCGCCACCGCGAATCCGCTGGATGAGTTCAAGGCGATGCAATTCTTTCTGCGACATGACAATCAAACAAGACATGACGACTCCGAACACAGATGGCCTTGGCCACGATGCAAGTCGCTGATCTTGCTTCCCAACGCTGACCTTCGACCAGC
>NZ_MBSO01000047.1 GCF_001695835.1 Ensifer sp. LC11
TGAGCGTCGCTCAGTTCATACCGCCTAACCGCCACCATCGACCTCCGTGCCTAACACGGTATCTTATGAATCAGCGATTAAGCGATTTGGGAATCCTGAATGTCGATTGGTCCTAGGCCGCGCTCTGCTCCATCGCCAGTTCTGCCTCGAGGCTTTCGGTATCGCGGAAGATCGTGGCGACCGCCAGAACGCGTCCGCCACGCTTGAAGCGCAGGAGGCAGTCCCTCGCGGCAACATCGCCCTCCACCTCGATCGCGTCCCATGCCTCGGCATGGCCGACATAGTTGATCGGAATGTCGTAATGCTGGCTCCAGAAGAACGGCACATCCGTGAACTTCTTCCGGCGTCCGAGCATGTTGAGCGCCGCGGCAGCTCCCTGCCGCTGCGCCACCACCCAGTGCTCCACCCTGATGTTTTCGCCGCTGTGAGGGTCGGGCCACCGCGCGATATCGCCGGCCGCATAGATCCCCGGCACGCTGGTCTCAAGATAGGCATCGACCAGGACGCCCCGATCGGTGGCAAGACCGGCCTTTTCGGCGAGATCGATCCGTGGTCGCACGCCGATGCCGGCAACGACCATGTCGGCGGCCAGGGTGCCGCCGCTGTTCAGCCGTACCTCGCCCGCGCCGATGCTCGCGGCGGTATCCCCAAGGTGGAAGACGACGCCATTCTTCTCATGCAGGGCGCGGATGAAGTCGCCCATCTGGGGGCCCAGCACCCGTTCCATCGGCCGTTCCTCGGGCGCCACCATATGCACTTCGACACCGTGGGTCCGAAGAGCGGCGGCAACCTCAAGACCGATGAAGCTGGCGCCGAGCACGACAGCGCGTCGCGTCGCGCCGGTCTGCGCGATGATCCTGCGGCTGTCGGCGAGCGTGCGCAGCGTGTGGACATGAGGCTGGTCGGCGCCGGGTATCGCCAGGCGCACCGGTTCAGCACCAGTCGCGAGCAGCAGTTTGTCGAAGGCGACCCGTGCCCCGTCGGCGAGCACGACCTCGCTGGCACCGGCATCGATGCCGACAACCTTGGTTCCGAGGCGCAGGTCGATGCCGTTCCTGGCATAAAAGCCTTCCTTGCGCAGCGGGATCCAATCTTCGGGAGCCTTGCCCGCGAGATAGTCCTTCGAAAGGTTGGGGCGGTCGACAGGCAGCGCCTCGTCGTCGCTGATCATGACGATGGCGCCCTGATATTGTTCACGCCGCAGTCTCTCGGCTGCGGCAAAACCGGCCGCGCCACCGCCGACGATGACGATCCTTTCCGGAGACACCCCGGCGTCGCCTGCGGGCGGGGCCGACAATGGCTTCTTGCGCTTCTCGCCAACGAAAATCCTCTCGCCGCGGTGCTCGACCGACCAGCAAGCGAGCGGCGACAGCGCAGGCGCGCGCAGGGCCTCTCCGGTGCGCAGGTCGAAGCAGGCGTGATGCCAGGGGCAGCGGACGCTGTCGTCGGCGACGAGGCCGTCGACCAGCGGCCCGCCATAGTGCGAACAGGTGGCAGCAACGGCAAATATCTCCGCTCCGCGACGCACCAGAAGCACGGGCTCGCCATCGCGATGGCCGACCAGCTTGCCGCCATCGGAGAGATCGGTGAGCGCGATGCCGAGGGCCAGATCGGGTCCGCTCGGTTCTGAATGGTGACCGGCCATTTTCTCCTCCCTTAAACGGCAACTGCCGATACCGTCATTGCGACGCTCGGTTACCCCAGCAGGCAGCTTGAATTTTCCGCTATTCCGGCTTGCAGGCAAATGAATTTGGCCCGCAATTGAGAAGAATATTTGAAGTCGGGCGCAGTTGCTCTCGTAACTCAAAATGGACCGCATCGATTTCTGGTTCGAGGGGGAGCCGTCACGAGAGCATGATCCTGAATAGCTGCAGACATTTCGGATAGGACTTGCCAAGGATATCGGGCGAAAGCGCAGCCGGGGCGTGATAAGTTGCATCCGATGCTTGTCTGGTCTCGCCAGGAGGAGGCGCGGTCCTATTGGCATCGTGCAGGCTCTGGAGTGATCTTTTGCAGCGCCGGCAGCGCAATGCGCCCAAGGATCAGGACTGATCGTCTTCAGACCGACCGGACGGTTCCGCGCAGCCCCAGGATGGAGTTGTCGATGCCCTTGTTCATTGTGCACCATCAGCACTCACCCGAAACCTGCCCCGCGCGCGACCCGGCCAAAGGCGCGATGCTGCTGAACCATTTGAGCCGGCCGAGTGCCGCTCGCCATGGTGTGGTGATCAAGGGCGAGGCCGTCGTGAGGGGCTTGCATTCCCTCTTCTTCATTGCCGAGGCGGCGGATGAGACCGTCCTCCAAGCGTTTCTGGCGCCTTTCCGTCAAGCCGGGGAGGTCGAAGTGATCGCGGCGATGTCGTGCGCCGCGGTGGTTTCGAGCGGCGGCTGCGATGCCTGCCCGGTGGACGTTTCTGCCGCGTTGCTCGACCCCGCAGACGCTTGCCAGGATGCCATCGAGGCTGGGCTTCTCATTCATCGCGTCAATCCCCTGAACGGCGAGACGTCGGTGCCGGACCTTGCGGGCGGGGCAGTGATGCCGAACGGTCGGTTCTACCTGCGCAACCACTTCGAAATCCCGAGCCTCGACGGCGACAGCTACAGGCTTTCAGTCGGCGGGCTGGTCGAACGGTCCCTGAGCCTGAGCCTGAGGGAGCTTCACAACCTTCATGCTGAAAGCTTCGTGGTGACCCTCGAATGCGCCGGCAACGGCCGCAACCTGTTCGATCCGGCCGTGCCCGGCGAAGCCTGGGGCCTTGGTGCCGTCAGCACCGCCGAATGGACCGGCATTCCCCTGATCGAAGTGCTTGAACGAGCGGGCCTGCGACCCGGTGCGACGGAACTCGTATTTCGCGGTGCGGATAGCGGGCTCGTCGAAGGGCACGATGCGCCGGTTCGTTTCGAACGTGGCCTCAGCCTGGACCAGATTCGCGAAACGGACGCGCTTCTTGCTTACGAGATGAACGGTGAGCCACTGTCATCACCTCACGGCTATCCGTTGCGGCTGATCGTGCCTGGCTGGTATGCGGTGGCGTCCGTCAAGTGGCTGACCGAGATCGTCGTTACGGATGAGCCCTGCAAGGCCCACTATCAAACGGAAAAATACTGGTACCAGTGGCCTCGGAACGGGCGCGAGGAGCGTGCGCCGGTGAAGCTTATGAACGTGCGAGCGCTGATATCGTCGCCTGACCAGGGGGAGAGCCTCCCGCGCGGCGAGACCGCGATCCGTGGTGTCGCGTGGTCGGGCGCCGGGAGCATATCCAGGGTCGATGTGAGCCTGAACGGCGGCCCGTGGCGCGCAGCGCGCCTCGTTGGCGAAGGGCGGCGTGCTGCATGGCAATGGTGGGAACTGATCACGCCACTTGAGGAGACCGGGCCGCTCACCGTGCGGGCGCGGGCCACCGACATGGCGGGGCGGACACAACCCGAGTGCGCTGAGTGGAACCGTCTCGGTTACGGTAACAACTCGATCCACGCGGTAACAGCGCAAGTAATCTGAAGGCGCGCCTCTTTCAAACTGGAAAAGGCAGACCGAACCGGATGCCGCCTGAATGCAAGAGCGGTTGCTCGTCTTTTCGGGTATTGGCCGACCTATCAGCTTGGGAGCGCCGCGCGTGGTCGGCTCCTCGCGGTGGCTGAAGCCCTTTGTCGCATGCTTCCCCGTGTCGTGATCGATTTTGAGGGTGTGGTGAGTATGGCCGATTTGCGCTGGCCGTGGATGATATCCCGTTTTGGTGCAATTTCCCTGGACAACAGATGCACTGCATAAAGTTGTAGGTACCATCGAAATGGAATATCCATAAACTCGCGCTAGACCGATTGTCATTGGTGAATCGGGAGCGAGGCATGCAAAGAGACGTGCAGTTCAACGGGCAGAAAGATTGGCGGATCGCGCGATATGCCATCGGCGGCATTGTTGGGTTCGCTGTGCTTGCTCAGGTTCTAGTCTATGTCAGCTTGGTCGCCCTGGTCGACCGACCCTATGCGGCTGCGGTCGTCGGCGCGGCTCTGATCTCGCTGTTGATGGGCGTGCCACTGATTGTTCTGGCAGCGACGCAGTTTCGCCGGGCCCAGCGCCTGCGCAATCAGATCAACCACGTGGTTGCCCATGACGCCACGACGGGCTGCGTCACCGGGCGCGGGCTCGTTCAGCAGGTCAATGGCCTCGAACGTCGCCGTCAGCGTGGTGGCGAGGAGCTCCACGGGGCGCTCATCCATCTGAGAATCAACAATCTTGACGATGTCGGCGCAGCTTTCGGCCCGGCCTGGAGCGAGGAACTGCTGCAATTCGTCGCCTCGACGATCAGCACATCGGTGCGACGCGACGACATTGTCGCGCGAACCGGACCGGCAAGTTTCGACGTCCTGCTCATCGGCGCAAGCGAGGCGGATGCGGAGCAGGTTTCCACCCGCCTGACGAAGGCGCTCTCGGCGGCGCATTTTTCGGCCGATGGCAGCAAGGTCGATCTTGAACTCAGCGTTGGCGGTGCATTGTTCGACGGCAGCGTCGATCTCGAGCGATTGCGCCGGGCCGCGGCCTCCGAGACCATCACGGTCGCCGCTGAGGGCACCCAACGTGTCGATTTCGTACGCCTACCTTCGGCCTGAGCTACTCGGGTGGACGCTGCTTGTGCCAGAGTGGCATGCAACTTTCGCTCGCAGTGGCTGAGATGAAGTTTAGTAGTCGCGCTCACGTTGTGAGTTGACGTGACCATTCGTGAGCCAGAGGCATCTGCTCAACTGGAAGGCTGAGAACAACTTACATGTTTCCAATAGGTTACTGGAAATCTTGGGCGCTTCGTGGCTGTTCCATTTTTGCAACATAGCCGTGCGAAAGGTTGCGGCTTCCTGGAACCACCCCAAAATTGGTAGCCGCCCTATATTACCTTTGTATTATCTATCGATGAATTAAGGCAGTTGTGGCGTACGCTTGGATTAGCCGGCATCGTACTGATTGCGAGGGGGATGGTATTGAAAGTGGGGAAAACTCTTGGGGGCGGGCTGCTTTCCATTCTGCTCGCGTCAACCGTGTTCGCGAGTGGTGCAGCCGAAGCGATGACGCTCAGAGAAGCGCTTCAGATTGCGATGGAATCGAACCCGGAAATCGGTCAGTCGATCGAAAACCGTGAGGCGATCGAGTTCGAGCTGCGTCAGGCGCGCGGTCTCTATCTGCCGAGCGTCGACGTCGAAGCTTCGACCGGCGTGCGGCATCTCGAGGACAGCAGCCGTCGGCTAGCGTCCATCGAGGACGACCCGCTCTATCCTTCCGACGTCGGCCTGACCATTACGCAGAAGCTCTTCGATGGCGGCGGCCGTCGTGCCGAACTGGAGCGCCAGGCGGCACGTGTCGACAGTGCCTCGTTCCGTGTCCTCGAGCGTTCCGAAACGATCGGCTTGCAGATCGTTCGCGAGTATTTCGAGTATATTCTCCAGCAGCAGATCGTTGCGGAAGCACGCAAGAATGTCGGTGTGCACCAGTCGATCCTGTCGGATATCAGCTCGCTGATTTCAGGCGGCGCCCTGACTGAGGCGGATCGTCAGCAAGCAAGCGAACGCCTGCTGGCGGCGAAAGCACGCCTGCAGGAAGCGGAAGAAGCATTCGATACCGTCAAGATCAGCTTCAACCGGCTGGTCGGACAGCCGCTCACCAAACCATCCATGCCGAAATCGGTCGCAGGCGCTTTGCCGAAGACGCTGGAGACAGCGATCGGCATTGCCCGCACCAACAACCCGCGCATCAAGGCCGCCGACTCCGACATCAACGTCGCGGACTCGCAGGTCAAGGCCGCACGTTCGGACATGCTGCCCGAAGTCTTTGCCGAGGGCCGAGTGCGTACGGGCAACGATATCGATGGCTCGACCGGTAACACCTGGGACGCGCAAGGGCGGATCGTTGCGAAGTGGAATCTCTATCGCGGCGGCATCGACGTCGCCAACGAGCAGGAGCAGATGCGTCGGGCGAGCGAACAGCGGCTGGTCTTCCACCAGGCGCACCGCGAGGTCGAGGAAGCGGTGCGCATCTCCTGGGAGCGCCGCGGCAGCCAGTATGACATCGCCCGCACGCTTAACGCGCAGGCGCAGATGAACGTGCAGCTCGTCGAGTCCTATCGCGAGCAGCTTAAGGTCGGCCAGCGTTCGTTGCTCGACGTGCTCGGCGCGCAGAACTCGCGTTTCAACGTCAGCGTCCTCGCAAAGACCGCGCAGTACGCGGCGCTGTTCGCCGAATACCGGCTGCTTGCGGCGACGGGCCAACTCCTGCCGACGATGCGGATCAAGGCGCCGGCGCAAGCAGAAGCCTATGCGCGCAACGAGTTCAATGTCCCGGATGCGCCGGCCACGGAAACCTATCGCCGTGTCCCTTCGCGCCAGACGAACGACTTGCCGCTCGACTTGTTGGCGCCGATCCGGCAGAAATGATAGTCCTCGGTAGGGCGGACACAACTGGTGGTAATGCAAGGCATTGACAGGCATGTGCAGATTGGCCCGTCTCTGACCGGCTTTTCCGAGGCGTTCAAGGAGATTTGCATCTTCTTGAACCGCCCCTCGTCAGACAGTGTGCTCTATTCTGACGTACCGTTCGACGCTCGGTTGCCGAGCGCGGAGGACGTCTCCCGCACCGCCGAGCGAGTCGGCCTGGAAACGGAGCTCGTTTCCGCGCGTGCGATCGGCAATCGTGATTTCGTGTTCCCGCTGCTGCTGGTCTTTCGCGATGGCAGCGCCATGGCGTTACTGGAAGAGGCGCCCGATGGAACGCTGAGCCTTTCCAACAAGGTGGCGGCGCCCGCCGAGGCGGTGGCAAGGCTGTCCGACCTCCAGCTCGGGGGGCTCGCCTATGCCGTGTCCTTTTCGGCCACCTATCTCAACGTCGCGTCTGGCCGCGGCGTCGGCGAGGCGCGCAACATCGACCGCCGGCATTGGCTGACGTCCACTGTCAAACCCTTCTGGCAAGCCTATGTGCAGGTCGCGATCGCGGCATTCTTCATCAACGTTCTAGCGCTCGCCGCGCCGCTCTTCACGATGAATGTCTATGATCGCATCCTGCCGAACAAGGCGATCGCGACGCTCTGGGTGCTTGCGCTCGGCATCAGCACCGCCATTCTCTTCGACTTCCTGCTGAAGACGGTCCGCGCGGCGCTGATCGACTATGCCGGTCGCAAGGCAGATCTAAAGCTCTCCTACATGCTGTTCGAGAAGATCCTGCACGCGACCCTGGCATCGCGGCCGCCTTCGACCGGTGAATATGCCAACCGCGCGATGCAGTACGAATTCGTTCGGGAATTCTTCACCTCGAACACGATCAGCACCATCATCGACAGCCTCTTCGTCTTCGTCTTCATCGCAGCCGTCTATGCCGTTGCCGGCTGGATCGCGCTTATACCGGCGGTCGCCTTCCTCTTGAGCCTCTTGATCGGCTATGTCGCGCAATACAAGATCGGCAATCGCGTCGCCGCAGCTTCGAATGAGTCAGCCCAGCGCCAGGCGTTGCTGGTCGAAACGATCAGCGCGATCGAAACGGTGAAGACGCTGCATTCGGAAAAACAGCTGCTTCGCCGCTGGAACGAGCTTGCCAAGCATTCCTCGAACACGTCCGAGCAGATCAAGGAGATTTCTTCCTGGGCCTCGCACGCGACGCAGTTCGTGCAGCAACTGGTGACGGTCTGTATCGTCGTGGCCGGCGCCTATGAGTTCACCGAAGGCAAGATTTCGTCCGGTGCGATCATCGCCGCCAGCATGCTTGCCGGCCGCGCCGTCGCGCCACTCGGCCAGGTCGCCATGACCCTGGCGCGGCTTCGTCAGGCCATTTTGTCGCTGCGGATTCTCAATGCCGTGATGGAGCAGCCGGAGGACCGGCCCGACACCATCGGTTTCGTCAATCGCGAGATCCGCAACGGCAGCATCGCCTTTTCCAATCTCGACTTTGCCTATCCCGGAACGGACCACAAGGTGGTCAGCGGCATGAACGTGACGATCAAGGCGGGCGAGCGCGTCGGCATCATCGGCCGCATCGGTTCCGGCAAGACGACGATCGGTCGGCTTCTGGCGGGTCTTTACGCGCCGAGCGCCGGTCGCATCCTGCTCGACGGCGTCGATATCCGGCAGTTGCATCCTTCCGTCGTTCGTTCGGCGGTCTCGTTCGTGTCACAGAATTCCGACCTCTTCTCCGGCACCATCAAGGAAAACCTGCTGATGGCGAACCCGACCGCCAGCGATGAAGAGGTGGTTGCGGCAGCGAGACTCGCCGGCGTCGACGATTTCGTCTCGCATCATCCGCGCGGCTACGACATGCCGGTGGGAGAGCGCGGCTCACAGCTTTCCGGCGGGCAGCGTCAGGCGGTGGCCATCGCCCGGCTGTTGCTGCGCAAGCCGAAGGTTGTGTTCCTGGACGAGCCTTCCGGCGCGATGGACCTCGCCAGCGAGCGCGAGCTGATCAACAAGCTTTCCAATGTCTTCAGCAGCGACGTCACCCTTTTGATCTCGACCCACCGCCACAGCATGCTGAGCCTCGTCGACCGGCTGCTGGTTCTCGATCGAGGGCGCATCGTCGCCGATGGCCCGAAGGCTGCCGTCATCGAGCAATTGCAGCGGCGTTCCGGTCCTGCTGGACCGGCGGAGGGGGCAGGGCTATGACGCGCGCTTTCGGCGCGATGGCGAAATGGGGTTGGTCCGCAAGGCGCGGAGGGGGCCTATATGACTGAGAAACCGCCACTGGCCGCGCGCGCCGGATTGCTGGTCATCGGCCTGCTGATCAGTTCCTTTGTCGCCTGGGCAGCGATCGCCGAGGTCGACGAGATCGCCCGTGGCGAAGGAAAGGTCATTCCTGTCTCGAAAACGCAGATCATTCAGTCGAGCGAACCCGGCATCGTGCGCGAGATCGCGGTGCAGCCGGGACAGGTCGTGCGCCGCGGCGATCTGATCCTGCGGCTGGACGATACGGCAAGCGGCTCTTCCTTGGGCGAGCTCGAAGCCAAAGCCCGGTCGCTGGGCGCGCAGATCGCGCGGCTGGAACTCGAAGAGACCGGTGACTACGACACCAGGTACAGGTGCCCGGAGGATATTGCCAAGGTTGCGCCGGCCATCTGCGCTAACGAGGAGCAACTGCTTAAGGCCAAGGCAGGCAACTTCAACAACAAGCTGTCGGTCATGCAAGCCCGCGAGGGACAGCGTCAGAAGGAACTGGCGGAAGCCGTGGCCAACATTACCCGGTTGACCGAGAGCCTGAAGGTGACTGAACGGGAGCAGGGGCTGCTTGAGCCGATGGCCAAGCGCAAGCTCGTCGCGCAGACGGATCTGCTTCGGGTCGAGAAGGAGTTGACGGACACAAGGGGTCAGCTCGCCCTCTGGAAGGAATCTGTCGGCAAGCTCGAGGCAGCGCTCAAAGAAGCATCGCTGCAGGTGATAGAGCTCTCGCTGCAACTGAAGCAGGAGGCCCTGGCGGAGAAAACCGAGGCGCTTTCCCAGCTCTCCGTCATCGAGGAAACCATCCGCGGCGCCACCAGCCGGGTCGCCAATACGGACATTCGTTCACCGGTCGACGGCATCATCAATACACTCGATGTCAACACGGTCGGCGCCTACGTGACGCCCGGAGCGGTGATCGGTGGGGTCGTGCCGACATCGGAGACGCTGCTTGTCGAGGCGCGGCTTTCACCGCGGGACGTCGCCTTCGTCCGGACAGGCCAGCCGGCGTTGATCAAGGTCTCGGCCTATGACTTCTCGATTTATGGTGGCCTCGGCGGGGTGGTCGAGACCGTCAGCGCTGACAGCCTCGTCGACCAGAACAACGGTGAGACCTACTATCTCGTGCGCGTCAAAACCGACATGGCGGCACTCGTGAAGGATGGGCGCGAATACGCGATCATGCCGGGCATGATTGCCTCGCTCGACATCATGACCGGAAAGAAGACGATTCTTGCCTACCTGATGAAGCCGATCAACAAGGCCCGCGAGGAAGCTCTGCGGGAGCGCTGAATGATGAGCGAAACGCAGCCCTTCCCGATTGAGGAGGATCTCAGGGCGCTTCGGTTCCGCGTCGTTGCCGTCGGGGGACAACGCCGCGGGATCAAGCTCGAGGAAATCTACTGGCAATGTCTCGGCGAGCTTGCGGTACGGCAGGGGCGCCGGCTGGCCGACATCGTTGCAGCCTGCGAAAAAGAACTCGAAGGCGAAGGCAACCTGACGGCGCGTCTGCGCTATGTCGCGACCCGGTACCTTCACGATGAACTCGGGACGGCCAAGAAGCGCAGCAGTTTGGCGGCCGTTGCCAGTCAGGTCCGTGCCAGCCCGTCGCCAGCCTTCGCGCTTACCGGAAACAAGCATATCATCGCCTATAACCCTGCGTTCCTCTCCTTCGTCCAAACGCGTGTGCTGCGCGCACAGCAGCCTCAAGTGGCGCGTGGCCTGAGGCTTTCGTTCGACGTCCAGTTCATCGATCTTGTCCACCGCTTGAAAGCGGCGCCCGGGGAGCCGCAACCGGCGGGCTTCACCATCGGCGTGCAGGGGCAAGTTACGCGCGGTAAGCTCAACGCCGCGCTGGCCCCGCTCGTGGACCAGGACGTGATCATCGGCTTCATTTTGGGTTGATTGGCGTGCGCCATTGCGGACGCTCATGGCAAGGTCGTCACGCGGATCCTGCGTGGTGAAGGCGGAGTTCAGCGAATGGCGATGCCCTCACCCGGCATGACATCCGCGAGAGGTGCTGCGGAGGCGACCTTGTCGCCGGTGGTTTTAATGCCATGGATCCAGGAGCGATCGGCGCTGACCGAAAACAGCGGCTGATAGCTCGGCAACGCGCGATCGAGCTTCACTTCGTCGCTAAGGTTGTCGAGGATGAAGTGGCCCTGGCTCGTCGTGATTGCGAGCACCGCATGGTAAAGGTTGCGTCTGACATCGCGCAGAACCACGATCGACATGGCTTCCGACGGCAGCCCCGCCGCCTTCAGGGCAGCCATCTTCAGGATGGCATAGTCCTCACAGTCGCCCTTGCCGCGGGCAAGAATTTCGTCCGGCGTCGCCCAATAGTCCTTGGAGCCGTAGTTTTCCGCGTCCGGCTGGTAGCGCACGATCCGGTTCACGGTCCGATTGATGCCGCTGATCTTCTGGCGGAAGGCGAGGCTGTTCGCATTTTCCACCGCCTTGCCGAGAATGTCGCGAGCGGCGCAACCGCTCTGCTGTTCGCAGTGCTTGAAGTCCGCCGCCGCGACTGCCGGGTAGACCGTCTTCCATTTGCGGGCAACGGGGATCGACGAGACCCGGAATGCAACGGAATGGAAAACGGCGGACGGTTCCGACTGTGCCGGTGCCTGGGTGCTAAGATCGGGGCGGGTCGTCACTGCCACGTTCTGTACGAGCTGACCGGCGCGCGCTTCGGAGGCCCGCTTCGACCAGGTGCTGACGGTCTCCGTCGCGACGGCAGCGAGCGGGCTCGCCAGGTTCATCATCTGCTGCAGGAGGCCAGGGTTGAGCATCACCGGTTCGGCCTGCGTGGGTGACGTCGAGAAAAGCGACACCAGGCCGATCGCGAGCGCTGAAGTCTTCAGGTATTTTCCGCAGTGCTTCCAGCTTTTCTTGTTCATCGCCGTGTCTCTCGGTTTCTTGAGGGCACTGTACGAACGAAAAGAAAAATGCTGGTAAAGTGGTATGTATTATTTAGTGTGCTTCGAAATAATACGTTTTGTGTAAAATTTTATTCAAATTTTATACTTGTGTATTCTTGTAGGGCAGGAGCGATTCTACTTCGTGGAAGGCGCTGTCTTCATAACCATCGCTCGTCGCGCCGACTGCTGGTCACAGCGTTTGCTGGACAAATGCTTTTGGGTTGTCGCTCGACAATAGGGAGCCTTCAACGGTGCAGACGTTGTGGTCGCCGAGCGGGAACGGAGGCTGTTTTATCGCGGGTGCTGGTCGCCGGACGGTTTTCCGATCGGTGACCAGAAATACTAAATTTGTACTAACATCACCATTTTTGGGTATTGGCATAACATATTATGCTGTTTTAGCCGAAGCTCTTCGGCTTCGATTGCGATCTCGAAAGCTTGGTGTTTTCTTGCCCGCAAAGGTCGAGGGGTATTTCCATGGCAACCGAAGGCAACACAATTTCCAACGAAGCCGCCGCAACGCAGGCAGAGGCAATCGAGTTCCGCAACGCGCCGGACGGCAAGGCTGACCGACTGGTGGCGCAGGCCGCTCCCGCGGGAGAACCAGAACTCATCGACCCGGCAACCGGCGCGGCCGTGAAAGGTGCAGAGCCCGCGCCTCAAACGCCGCCGATGCCGGCTGAGATCAGCGCCGACGCCTCGAATGTCGTGCATCTGCCCGCAGGCGCTTCGATCGAAAAGATCAAGGTCGTGGGAACGGATATCGTTCTGGAACAGCCTGACGGTTCCACGATCACCATCCACAACGCGGCATTGAAGGTTCCGACCTTCCTGATCGGTGATGCCGAAATCCCGCGTGAAACCCTCGTCGCCGTACTCGGCGAAAACGGTATCAACGTCGCGGCCGGCCCGGACGGCAGCATCAGCGTCGTCTCGAACCAGAGCAGCGGTGGCGAGTTTGCCGAGGCCAATGGCGACATCGGCCAGGCCGGCCCGGTCATTGATCTGCTGGCGCCGACCGCGCTTGAATTTCCGGCGCTTGAGACCACCGAGCTGCCGATCCTCGATCCCAATGACGCTCCGTCGATCATTCCTGACGGCAACAGCGACCCCAGCGGCGTCTTTGTCAGTGACCGGCAGGTTGATGAAGCGGGCCTCGCAAGCGGATCGCGCGCCGGTGATGGCAGCGCGTCGGTCAATGGCACCTTCACCATTTCCGATCGGGATGGCGCCGGAGATATCGCCAGCCTGACGATCAACGGTCAGACCTTTGTCATTGGCACTCTCGTCGGGCAATCGGTTGCGGGCCAGTTCGGCGTGCTGACCATCACTGCTTTTGATCCCGCGACCGGCGTTGCGCAATACAGCTATGAATTGACGAAGCCGGTTACCGGTTCGGGGGTGAACCCGGGCGCCAATGTCGAACAGGACCGGGATATCTTCAATCTGACGGTCACCGACGGTGACGGTGCGACCGGCACGGCCACGCTGCGCGTCGATGTCGTTGACGACGTTCCTGTGATCGGCATCACGGATCCTGAGGCGGCGCAGGTAGTCGAAGGTCAGCAACTGAGCGGCAACTGGACCCTGACTGAGGGTGCCGACGGCGTCGGCACGGTTGACGTAACGGTCGGCAACACGACGCAGACGCTGACGTTGACGGCGGGCCAGAAGGTGGAGTTCACGCTCGCCGAGGGCACGCTGACGGTCAATGCGGACAAGACCTGGTCGTTCCAGGCGGCGAGCAACCTCAACAATGCCAGCGGCCTCGACGTCACGTTCTCGCTGTCGGCGAAGGACGGCGACAACGACACGACGAGCGACAGCCAGACGATCAAGGTGACGGACGGCGCCGGCCCGTCGGTTGATCCGCTTGCCGCATCCGCATCGCTGACACTCGACGATCAGAACCTTGTGAACGGCTCGACGCCGGCCGGTGGCACAGAGACAAGCAGTGGCACAATCGGCTTTGTCGCCGGTTCGGATGCAATTGCGAAGATTGCGTTCGGCGACATTGGCGGGCTGACTGGTGCGCTGACCTGGGATCGTGTTTCCGATACCCAGATCGTCGGCCGGGCAGGCAGTATAGCGATTGTGACGCTCGACCTGGTTCGCGCCGGCGATAGCGCAACGGTGACGGCAACTTTGAACGGCAACTACGCCAGCCATCCCGGCATCAATTCCGACGATCTTGCGAACCTCGGCCAGGTCACGGTGGTCGCAACCGATACCGACGGCGACAAGGCCGAAGGCACGGTGACAGTCTCCGTCTCGGACGACGTGCCTCTCGCTGCTGCCGACGCAGACAGCGTGTCAGAAGATGGCGTTCTGGCTGCCGATGGCAACGTGCTGACCGGTTCGGGCGGCACGGACGCGAACGGAACGGATGGCGCCAAGGATGTAGCGGGTGCAGACGGCGCGAAAGTGACCTCCGTTTCATTTGGTGGCACCCCGGGCCTGGTCGGCGGTTCGACGACGGGTCAGTACGGCGCGTTGGTGCTTGGTTCCGACGGCAGCTACACCTACACGCTCAACAACTCGAATGCCGGGGTCCAAAGTCTTGCCGCGGGCCAGGCGGTGACGGACACATTCACCTACGAGATCACCGACGGCGACGGCGACACGTCGTCGGCGACGGTGACGATCACGATCACCGGCACCAACGATGCGCCGGTGATCACCTCGGGTGTGCAGAGCGGTGCTGTGACGGAGATCACCGACAAGGCGGCTGACGAGAATACGGTGACGCACGCCCAGGGCGGCGCTGTTGCCTTTGCCGACGTCGATACGCTCGACACCCACAGCGCCAGCTTCACGGCCGG
>NZ_MBSO01000048.1 GCF_001695835.1 Ensifer sp. LC11
CCGAGACCGGCGTGAGCGCAGGCCGCCACTTTTGCCACCCGGAAACCCGCCCCAACGTCAGCACCAAATCCACAAAACAAAACCCGCCGAAAAATCGACGGGTTTGTCAGCGGTCTGAGCCCGGATCATCGATCCGGGCTTTTTTCTTGGCAGCTGTCGGTGCAATCAAAAACAAAGAAATGCGACCGCTACCGCGCCCTGTCATGCGGTGGCATCAGGCGCCGGAGCCGCGTAGGGCAGCGGGCATTGCGCGGCTGGCCGCCTGATCGGCCGAGGTCTGCGTCGGCGCGTCCTTGTCGACCCGCACGACCACCGAGAGGCCGGGCGAAAGCATATCGGCAAGTGGCTGTCCGGGGTCGACCACGATGCGCACGCCGACGCGCTGGGCCACTTTGGTGAAGTTGCCGGTCGCATTATCAGGGCGGATCACGCTGAATTCCGAACCGGCCGCCGGAGCGAAGCGCTCGATGTGTCCCGTCAGCTCGCTCTTTTGCAAGGCGTCTACCGCGATCGTAACCGGCTGGCCGGCCTTCATGCCCTCGAGTTGTGTCTCCTTGAAATTGGCAACGACCCAGACATCATTCGGCACCAGCGCCAGAAGCTGCGATCCGGCGGTTACATACTGCCCGATCCGGGCGCCAATCTCGCCGAGCCTGCCATCCCGTGGTGCGACGATGCAGGTGTTGTCGAGATCGATTCGCGCCAACTCGACCGCGGCCCCAGCACCAGTGACTGCCGCCTCCAATCCGGCACGTGCCCCAAGCGTCGTTGCCAGCGCCTGCTTCGAAACCTGGAGCCCGGCCGCAGCCTGGTTGACGGCGGCGTTCGCCTGCTCGAAGCCGGCGCGCGCCTGATCGGCGTCGCTGCGCGTCGCCACACCCTTCTCAGCCAAGGGCCGGATGCGATCCCAAGTGGCGCGCGCCCGGTTGAATGCGGCCCTGGCGCCGTCGAGCTGTGCCTGGCTCGCAGAAATTCCGGCCTTGGCGGCCAACTCCTGCTGATAGGAATTGGCAAGCGCGGCCTTTTGTCCGGCAAGCGTTGCTTCCGCCTGCGCCAGCTTTTGCGCATAGATGCGATCGTCGATCTTCGCCAGCAGCTGCCCGGCCTTGACGGTCTCATAGTCATGCACCGGAACCTCTGCGACATAACCCGAAAGCTGCGGGCTCATGATCGTCACGTAGCCGCGCACATAGGCGTTCTCCGTCATCTCTACGGAGCTGTGGAATGGCGGCAACCGCCACGCATAGAGCACGAGAGCGATGCCGCCGATACCGGCCAGCAGAACGACAAGAGCCGTCGGGGAGCGGAGAAATTTCAACATGATATCAAACCAATCAATCAAGCGGCGGGTATCAATGCAGGGCCGGCCGAACGCTGCGTGAACCGTTTGTAGAACATGTGGAGGAGCAGACCGGCGAGCGCGCACGCGGCAATCACCGCGGCGAGCAGAAACGCATCGTTATAGGCGAGAATGTAGGCCTCACGGGTCACCTGCTGCGACAGGAGCACGGTGCCCTCACCGTTCAGCAGAGCCCTGTCGCCCACCACCTTGCTGTAGGCGGCGGCGAGCTGGTTGATCCTCTGGGCGACTAGCGGATTGGACAGGACGAGCTGCTCGGCGAGAATGTTGGAATGGAACTTCTCACGAACAGCGACAAAGGTGCCGAAGGCCGCGGTGCCGGCCAGGCTGCCAATGTTCTGGGTGAACATGAAAACCACGAAGAAACTCAGGATGTAGCTCGGTCCCTTGCTCAACGCCGCCTTGAAACCGCGCGCCATAGCCGGCGGCAGGAAAAGTGCCGTTCCGGCCGAAATCATCGCCTGGCTCAGATACATCTGCTCCGGCCGTGTCAGGCCGGTCGCCTGGCTGTCCAGGTAGGCGCCGGTTGCAAGCAGCCCCAGTGCCAGGACATGCACACGCTCCGAATGCTGCGGGCTCATCAGGACCGCGCACAGCAGGCCGCCTGAGATCGCCGCGCCGAGGATGATCCAGTAAAGCGTTGCCACCTGTTCGAACTGGAGGCCGAGCTGCTGGTAGAAATTCGTGGCGATCGCCGACTGCTCGGACGCCACAAGGCGGAAGATCAACAGAACCGCGGCAAAGTGGACAATTTCCTTCGATGCCAGCCAGCGCACATCAATCAGCGGCACGGCGCGATTGAGCTCGATCAGCACTGCCGCCGTCGACGAAGCGATCGCGGCGGCGAGGAGCACGCCGAGCCACGGTGCCTCAAACCACCAATAGAGGCGCCCCATACTCAATACGATGGCGAGGCAACCGAAGCTGGTGGCGACGAGCAGGTAGCTCAGGATATCCAGGCGCTGGATAACCTTGGCATGTGGCACCGGCGTCAACGGCAGCAGATAAATGATCGGCAGGGCTATCAGCGCCAGCGCCATCTCCAGTGTGTAGAGCGCATGCCATTGGCCGTATTCGATCAGCGTCGGCGAGATCAGGCGGGTGATCGGCGCAGAAATCGTCGTGCAGGTGAGCGCCAGCGCCAACCCGACCGTGAGCTTGCGGGCCGGCGGAAAGGCTTCGAGCATGTAGAGGAAGCCAAGCGTCGACATTGGTGCTGCGGCAATACCGCTGATGAAGCGCACGACAATGGCCGAGTGCAGATCGGAAACGAAGACGTTCATCAGCGAGACGAAAACGAAACCGACAATGCCGATCTCGGCAAAGCGGCGCAGCCCGTATTGGGCGCGGATTTTCACGAGAGCGATCGACAGGCTGACATTGGGGGCCATGTAGGCCGCCGAGAGCCATGCCGCCTCGACCGACGTTGCCGATAGCGACCCCTGGACCTGGGTGAGATTGGCGAGCGCCAGGTTCATGCCCAGGCCCTGGGTCAGGAACAGGAAAATGGAGCCAAAGACATAGACCGCCGATTGGGCCAGACCCTTTTCGGCCTGCACCGGGCTCGGTGCTGGCGCTGCGGCTAATTTCGCCTGGTCGCCGTCGACCGCACCGATCTCCGCCGGCGCGGCACCACGGCTATCGTTTGCAGCAGCCATCACGACTGCGCTCATCGTCGTCACTCCCGCGCCAGCGATTGAACATTATCGGCAATCGCCCGCACCACTCTCAGCGTCACGGCGAGTTCGTCCGTATCGACACCCCGCAGCACCTCGGCTCGGATCTCGTCGGCAAGCCGCAGGATGTCATCGGCGACGTTTCGGCCGAACGCGGTCATATGGATCTGCTTGGCACGGCGGTCGGAGGCCTCGACCCGCCGCTCGATGAAGCCCTGCTTTTCCATGCCGTCGAGCAGGCGCACCAGCGTCGGCGTCTCGATGTCGAGCTCATCGGCAAGTTCCCGCTGGTTCAACCCGTCCTTCCTAGTCAAGGCGAAGAGTGCGCGGGCACGCGACAGCGTCAGGCCCCTCTCCTTCACCCGCGCATCGAACACGGCCCGCAGCTTGCGATTGACCAGCGACAGGGCGTCGAACAATTCGCGGTTCACGGTGGGCTGATACATTAATATCTTTTCCATATTACTAGCATGCTAATTATATAGCCTCTATCTAATCCGAATGCGGTGGATTTTCAAGACCGGGATTTTGTGGTGGCCGCAGACGGCGCTAGACTTCGCCCTGCCCGAACGGTTCGGTGATTCGCGACGTCAACGGCCAATTTTGTGGCGATGGTAAATTCTGCGCGTTTGTGAACCCTGCCTGTGGATCAGTCGAACAACGGGAACAGCGCCGAGCTCGTGCAACACGCTCGACAACTGTGTCCCCCGTGCACTTGACCCGGCCCGCGGTAAGACGCAAACCGATGCCACACCAGACAGAGGCAGAGATAAAACGACATGAACGACGCGGCGCGAAAGCTATCCCCTACCGGCAAGGATCAGGCGGACCAGCACTATCGCGAGGCGCCGAACAACCTGGAGGCCGAACAGGCCCTTCTCGGCGCGATCCTCGTCAACAACGACGCATTCTATCGCGTCTCGGACTTCCTCAAGCCCGTGCACCTGCACGAGCCGCTGCATCGCAAGATCTACGAAGTCGCCGGCGACATCATCCGCATGGGCAAGATGGCGAACCCGGTCACCATCAAGACCTTTCTGAAGGCCGACGAGAAGGTCGGCGACGTGACCGTCGCAACATATCTCGCGCGCCTCGCCGGTGCTGCCGTTTCGATCATCAACGCGGAAGACTATGGCCGGGCGATCTACGATTTGGCGCTGCGCCGTTCGCTGATCACGATCGGTGAAGACATGGTCAACATCGCCTATGACGCGCCGCTCGACATGCCGCCCCAGGGCCAGATCGAAGACGCTGAGCGCCGGCTGTTCGAGCTTGCGGAAACCGGCCGCTATGATGGCGGCTTCCAGTCGTTCAATGACGCCGTGGCGCTCGCAATCGACATGGCGGGTGCGGCCTTCGAGCGTGACGGCAGCCTCTCCGGCATTTCGACCGGCATCCTGTCGCTTGATGCCCGCATGGGCGGCCTGCAGCGTTCGGACTTGATCGTACTTGCCGGACGTCCGGGCATGGGCAAGACCTCGCTTGCCACCAACATCGCATACAACATCGCCGCGGCTTACGAGCCTGAGGTCCAGGCTGACGGCAGTTTCAAGGCGAGGAACGGCGGCGTCGTCGGTTTCTATTCGCTCGAAATGTCGTCCGAACAGCTCGCCACCCGTATCATCTCCGAGCAGACCGAAGTCTCCTCATCGAAGATCCGCCGCGGTGACATTTCCGAGGCCGACTTCGAAAAGCTCGTCGCCTGCTCGCAGATGATGCAGAAAGTGCCGCTCTATATCGACCAGACCGGTGGTATCTCGATCGCCCAGCTTTCTGCCCGCGCCCGTCGCCTCAAGCGCCAGCGCGGCCTCGACTGCCTGGTGGTGGACTATATCCAGCTCATGACCGGCTCCGGCAAATCGAGCGACAACCGCGTGCAGGAAATCACCCAGATCACCACGGGCCTGAAGGCGCTGGGCAAGGAACTGAACGTGCCGATCATCGCGCTGTCACAGCTCTCCCGTCAGGTGGAAAGCCGCGAAGACAAGCGCCCGCAGCTCTCCGACCTTCGCGAATCGGGCTCGATCGAGCAGGACGCCGACGTGGTGCTGTTCGTGTTCCGTGAGGAATACTACGTGAAAAACCTGGAGCCGCGCGACGAGTTCGACCCCAAGTACGAAGAGTGGAAGATGAAGATGGAACAGGTGAAGGGCACGGCTGACGTGATCATCGCCAAGCAGCGTCACGGACCGACCGGTACCGTCAAGCTCGCGTTCCAGTCGGAATTCACGCGCTTCACCGATCTCGCCGATCCCTCCTTCACCCAGTACGAAGAACACTGACCATCCCGTGGGGGCGGCCGGAGCGGGATGGGAAAAATGTTTGCGGTTTCCCATCCCGCTCTCACTTCAAAGACAGCCCCGGTCCCTACCCCAGCAACAGGCGCAGCAGCGCCACCGAGACGACGCCGACGGCAACGGATGCCAGCAATGGCAGCCGCATTGCCGCCAGAGCCGTTGCGGCGGCAGCAATCGTTTCAGCCGGTCCTGTCACAAAGGCCGTCGGCGCGATGACCGCCATCAGCACCGCGGGCGGTATGGCTTCAAGCGCTCGTTTCTGCCCCTCCCCGATCGCGACATAGCGGATCAATACGAGCCCGCCGATACGGGTCGCGACCGTGGCGACGGCCATGGCCAGGATTGCAAATAGGGTATTCAGATCGACGCTCATGCGTGCGCCTCCTTGCCGCTGCCTGAGAGAACGGCGACGACAACGCCAGCAGCGGCTCCAGCCGCGATGTACCAGACACCCGGCAACAATTGATGCGTGAGCACGGCGGCACAGGCGCTCGCGGCCAGGACTGCGCCGGTCTCGCGTCCCTTCCAGAAGCCCATGACCAGCACGATGAAGACGGCCGGGAAGGCAAAATCTAGCCCGGTGACCTTCGGATCGCCGAGAAAGGCGCCAAGCAGCGCCCCTGCAAGGCTGGCCAGCACCCAGACGCAATAGAAGGGGACGGCGAGCCCGGCAAACCAGGCGGGCGTCAGCTTCCTCTCGCTTGCGCGCATCTCGGCCATCGCCCAGATCTCGTCGGCCAGAAGCAGCATCGATGCATAGCGTGCCGGTCCGGAGAAGCCATCGAGCTTGCCGCCGATCGAGGCGCTCATCAGCACGTGGCGGATGTTGACGAGCAAGGCCGAGAAGCCGAGCGCCGCCCAGGAGGCCGGATGCGTCCAGATGTCCATCGCGACGAATTGCGATCCGCCTGCGAAGACCAGCGCACTCATCAGCGTCGCTTCCGCGGGAGTGAGCCCCTTGCCAGCTGCCACCGCGCCAAAGACGAGGCCGATCGGCATCACCGCAACGATCAGAGGCGTCATCGCCATGACGGCGGCCCGAAACTCCTTGAATGCACTTCTCTCCGGCAAAACTCTGCCTCCGTTCACCTGTGAAACGGAAAACCTCTAGGGCCCCAGGTGGCTGGCGTATTGAACGAAAGTGATCAGCCGGCGCGGAAGGCGCCTGGCGTCACGCCGGTGCGTGCCTTGAAGTGGCGGCTGAAATGCGCCTGATCGGCAAAGCCGCATTGATAGGCGGCATCCACGGCCGACCAGCCGTGACGCAACAGTGCCTTGGCCGCCCGCACGCGCTTGTCGGTCAGGAAGGCGTGCGGCGTGATATGGAATTCCTTGCGGAAGGCGCGGATCAGGTGAGCGCGGCTGAGGCCCGCAACCCTCGCCAGTTCCTCAAGTCCGACATCCTCAGCATAGTTTTCGGCAAGATAGTCGCGCGCCCGATGCACGGCGGACTGCTCCCGCGTTTCGATCGGCGTGATGATCGTGCTGCCGTGGCGCTCGAACATTGCGGCCAGCACGGCGAACATTTTTTCCTCGGCCTCAAGCGTGGCACCGGCCACCTCGAGGGTCCGGTGCGCCTGATGGAAGGAGAGAGCCAGGTCCGGAGCCTGCAGGACGCGCTTGGAGAAGGACGGTGTGCCCTTGAAAGCGCGGCCGGTGACGTCCTCGATGATGTTCACCAGCAGTTCGGCGCTCGGATAGACCATGCGATAGCGATAGCCGCGGCCGCCGGGATGGCCATCGTGGATCTCGTCGGGGTTGATCAGGTAAAAATATCCGGGGCCCGCCTCGGAGCGCTCGCCCTTGATCTTGCTGATCTGCGAGCCGGCCTCGATGGCGCCGATGCTGAAGGTCTCGTGCGCATGCGGGGCAAATTCGTGAGTGATGAAGGTCGCGGTCAGGCATTCCATGCCCATGAAGCGAGAGTCGCGCCAGAAGCGGGTGCGCTCGGCGCCCTCAATCGGCATGACATCGATGGCTTCTTCCTGCGAAATCGTCTGCATCAGGGAACCATAATGGCCCGGCGTACCCGCGTCTTGCACAAAAGTGCTCGTCTTGCGCAGGCCCGGTTGCGACAGGCGAACATTTGCGGCGCTCGGCGGTTGGCTGTATTGCTCTTGGATCATCCACGCAGAGTGCCCGGCATGCTCCGTCCAGAATTCCTTTCCGCCTCCAACCGACTCACGATCGACCTTGGCGCACTTGCCGACAACTGGCGGGCGATGAACGCACGCTCGGGCAAAGCACGCGCCGCGGCCGTGCTGAAGGCGAACGCCTATGGCGTCGGCATCGAGCAGGCAGCCCCCGCGCTTTATGCGGCCGGCGCCCGCGATTTCTTTGTCGCCAATGCCGAAGAAGGCGCGGCGCTGCGCCCTCTCGTGCCGGACGGCCGGATCTACATTCTCGCCGGCATGTGGCCGGGCAACGAGGTCCTGTTCTTCGACAACGACCTGGTGCCCGTCATCAATTCCGACGAGCAGCTTGCCGTCTTCATGGCGGCGCTGTCCGACCGTGGGGACCATCCTTGTGTGCTGCATATCGATACCGGAATGAACCGACTTGGCCTGTCGGTCGAGTCTGCGGTGGCGCTCGCCAATGATCCTGCGCGGCCAGCGAGCTTCTCGCCTGTGCTGATCATGAGCCATCTCGTCAGCGCCGACGATCCCTTGCATCGGCTGAACGCCCACCAGCTCCGGCGCTTCCATGAAGCAACCGCTGCCTATGAAGGCGTCGATGCCAGCCTTGCCAACTCCGGCGGCGTCTTCCTCGGACCCGACTATCACTTCGACCTGACCCGTCCGGGCATTGCCGTCTATGGCGGCGAGGCGGTGAATGACGTCGCCAACCCGATGAAACCGGTGGTGACCGCCGAAGCACGGATCATCCAGGTTCGCAACGTCGCAGCCGGCGGCACCGCGAGCTACGGTGCGTCCGCCCGCTTCGATCGCGACAGCCGTATTGCCACGGTGGCGGTCGGCTATGCCGACGGCTATCATCGCTCGGTCTCGGGCGGCGGCGTCACCCTGCGGCAGGCAAGACCATCGGGGGCATTCGGCTTCCTGCATGGCCAGAAAGTGCCGCATGTCGGCCGCGTCACCATGGACCTCAGCCTCTTCGACGTTACCGACCTTCCCGAAGGTGCGGTGCGGCCGGGTGACTATATCGAGCTTTTCGGCCGCCACGTCGCTGTTGACGATGTCGCACGCGCCGGCGGAACGATCGGCTACGAGATGCTGACCAGCCTCGGCCATCGCTATGTCAGACACTATGTCGGCGCCGCCTAAGGCACCTTTCCGACCAAAACCTTGCTGACTTCGCTGAAATTCACCTTTTGTTCCACGCTTTGCGGCATTATGTGACGGCAATAGTGATTCTCTGATCATCGGCGCCCGCTCGCTCCGCAGGGTGCCGATGGCCTCCACATTCCGAAAGTCGATCCCGATGGCGAAAGCCCGCACACAATTCATCTGCCAGAACTGCGGCACGGTCCACACCCGCTGGGTGGGCAAGTGCGAAGGCTGCGGCGAGTGGAACACCATCATCGAGGACAACCCGACGGCGGGCATCGGCGGCGGCCCGTCACGGGCACCGAAGAAGGGACGTCCGGTGGCGCTCACCACGCTTTCCGGAGAGATCGAGGACGCACCGCGAATCCAGACCGGCATTTCGGAACTCGACCGCGTGACCGGCGGCGGCTTCGTACGCGGCTCGGCGCTGCTCGTCGGTGGCGATCCGGGGATCGGCAAATCGACCGTGCTGATGCAGGCAGCGGCCGCCCTCTCCCGCCGCAACCATCGCGTCATCTATGTCTCGGGCGAAGAGGCGGTTGCGCAGGTGCGCCTTCGCGCCCAGCGCCTGGGCGCTGCCGACAGCGACGTGCTGCTTGCAGCCGAAACCAATGTTGAGGACATCCTCGCAACGCTTGCCGACGGCAAGCGGCCGGACCTGGTGATCATCGACTCGATCCAGACGCTCTGGAGCGACATCGTCGATTCGGCGCCCGGCACGGTGACGCAGGTGCGCACGGGCGTGCAGGCGATGATCCGCTTTGCCAAGCAGACAGGGACCGCCGTCGTGCTCGTCGGCCACGTCACCAAGGAAGGGCAGATCGCCGGCCCGCGCGTCGTCGAGCACATGGTCGACGCCGTGCTCTATTTCGAAGGCGACCGCGGTCATCACTACCGCATCCTGCGCACCGTCAAGAACCGCTTCGGTCCGACCGACGAGATCGGCGTCTTCGAGATGTCCGACAAGGGCCTGCGTGAAGTCGCCAACCCGTCGGAACTGTTTCTCGGCGAGCGCAACGAGAAATCGCCGGGGGCGGCAGTCTTTGCCGGCATGGAGGGCACCCGCCCCGTGCTCGTCGAGGTGCAGGCCCTCGTCGCCCCGACGTCGCTCGGCACACCCAGGCGCGCCATCGTCGGTTGGGATTCCGCCCGCCTGTCGATGATCCTTGCGGTACTCGAGGCCCACTGCGGCGTACGGCTCGGCCAGCACGACGTCTATCTCAACATTGCCGGCGGCTACCGCATTTCCGAGCCTGCCGCCGATCTAGCTGTGGCTTCCGCACTGGTTTCCTCGCTTGCCGGGCTTGCCCTTCCAGCAGATTGCGTCTATTTCGGCGAAGTCAGCTTGTCGGGCGCCATCCGGCCGGTTGCGCATACCGCACAACGCCTTAAGGAAGCCGAGAAACTCGGGTTCTCGCAGGCGGTCCTGCCATCCGCTTCGACCGAACTGCCCAAAAACGGCAATGGCCGGTGGAGCGAGATGGAAAACCTGCCGGATCTGGTGGCGCGCATCGCGGGATCGCGAAATGCGCTGAGACCGGCACAGGACGAAGACTGAAGATGCGGATGCCGCAGACCGTCCACCAAGAGGCGCGAAGAGGCTGAAAATGCCCTGAACGGCAAGCAGGGCCGATGGCGGATAGGCTTGAGGAGACCCGGACGAACCGGGTCCGGAGTAAGGACAAAATGCCCATTACAATTCTCGACGGTATCGTTCTCGGCGTCGCCCTGTTTTCCGCAATTCTGGCCATGGTCCGCGGCTTCTCGCGCGAGGTGCTTTCGGTCGCGAGCTGGGTGGGTGCGGCCGCAGCCGCCTATTTCCTCTACCCGCATCTCCTGCCCTACGCGAAGCAGTACACCAACAGTGATACCGTCGCGCTGATCGGCTCGGCGGCAGTGATCTTCCTGATCGCGCTGATCATCATTTCCTTCATCACCATGCGGATTGCCGACTTCATCATCGACAGCCGCATCGGCGCGCTCGACCGCACGCTCGGCTTCCTGTTCGGCGCCGGCCGCGGCATCCTTTTGGTCGTCGTCGCCATGCTGTTCTTCAACTGGCTGGTCGCGCCGCAGCAGCAGCCGACCTGGGTCACCCAGGCCAAATCGAAGCCGCTGCTCGACAATCTCGGCAACAAGCTGATCGCGCTCCTGCCGGAAGAAGCCGACGCCACCATTCTCGACCGCCTGCGCGGCAAGGACACGACCGGCGAAGGTGAAGGCGAAGCGCCGGCAACGGCACCCGGCCAGACACCGACGACGCCGGAGCAGGCGCCCGCGGACGACGCACCGGCCACCAACGGCTGAGACAGGAACGAATTGCCGACAAAGCCCGCCCCGCGGGCTTTGTCCTTTTGGGGAATAACGCTCGCAGCCGTTTTCAGCTAAGATCGCTTGAAGACGGCGGGCCTGATCACGATATGCGCACCGGTACGGAGCAAAGGCGACTGTGATGACCGATCTCAGATCCATGGAAATCCACGATGAACTCGAAGGCGACGAACTGCATGAAGAGTGCGGCGTCTTCGGCATACTGGGGCATTCGGACGCGGCAGCGCTGACAGCGCTCGGCCTGCATGCGCTCCAGCATCGCGGCCAGGAAGCGGCCGGCATCGTCACCTTCGACGGCAAGCAGTTCTGCACCGAAAAGCGCATGGGCCTCGTCGGCGACCACTACACCGACCCTGCGACGCTCGCAAAACTCCCGGGCTTCATGTCGATCGGCCACACGCGCTACTCGACGACGGGCGAAGTGGCACTGCGCAACGTCCAGCCGCTTTTTGCCGAACTCGAAGTCGGCGGCATCGCGGTCGCCCATAACGGCAACTTTACCAACGGTCTCACCCTTCGCCGCCAGTTGATCGCCGACGGCGCCATCTGTCAGTCGACGTCCGACACCGAAGTCGTTCTGCACCTGATTGCCCGCTCCAAGCAGGCCTCCTCCTCTGATCGCTTCATCGACGCCATCCGCCAGATGGAAGGTGGCTATTCGATGCTGGCGATGACGCGCACCAAGCTGATCGCCGCACGCGACCCGATCGGTATCCGCCCGCTGGTCATGGGCGAACTTGATGGCAAGCCGATCTTCTGCTCGGAGACCTGTGCGCTCGATATCATCGGCGCCACCTATGTCCGCGACGTCGAGAACGGCGAAGTGATCATCTGCGAGATCCAGCCTGACGGCTCGATTTCGATTGATTCGCGCAAGCCCGAGGTCTCGCAGCCCGAGCGCCTTTGCCTGTTCGAATATGTCTATTTCGCCCGGCCGGATTCGGTTGTCGGCGGCCGCAGCATCTACGTGTCGCGCAAGAACATGGGCATCAATCTCGCCAAAGAATCGCCCATTGAGGCGGACGTGGTGGTCCCGGTGCCGGACGGCGGCACGCCGGCCGCCCTCGGTTATGCTCAGCAGAGCGGCATTCCCTTCGAATACGGCATCATCCGCAACCACTATGTCGGCCGCACCTTCATCGAGCCGACACAGCAGATCCGCGCCTTCGGCGTTAAGCTCAAGCACTCGGCCAACCGCGCGATGATCGCCGGCAAGCGCGTCATTCTCGTCGATGATTCGATTGTGCGCGGTACCACGTCAGTAAAGATCGTGCAGATGATGCGCGACGCCGGCGCGCGCGAAGTGCATGTGCGCGTCGCAAGCCCGATGATTTTCCACCCCGACTTCTACGGCATCGACACGCCGGATCGTGACAAGCTGCTTGCCAACCAGCATGCGGACCTTGCTTCCATGTGCCGGTACATCGGCGCGGACTCGCTCGAGTTCCTGTCGATCGACGGCCTCTATGAGGCAGTCGGCGGCGAGAAGCGCGATCCCAAGTCGCCGCAGTTCACCGATCACTATTTCACCGGGGACTATCCGACCCGCCTCCTCGATCAGGAAGGCGCCAGCAATGTCCGCAAACTCTCGGTTCTCGCCAGCAACGGATAATCAGACAAAAAAATGACGATCGATCTCAAAGGCCGGGTGGCCGTGGTCACCGGCGCTTCGCGCGGTATCGGCTATTTCACCGCTCTCGAACTGGCCAAGGCCGG
The DNA here is from genome assembly GCF_001695835.1 of Ensifer sp. LC11. Lineage (GTDB taxonomy): Bacteria > Pseudomonadota > Alphaproteobacteria > Rhizobiales > Rhizobiaceae > Ensifer. The sequence goes on from NZ_MBSO01000048.1 coordinate 12,668, forward strand.
TGCCCATGTCGTCGCCTGCGCACGCACCGTCGGCGGTCTCGAAGAGCTCGACGACGCGATCAAGGCGGCTGGCGGCTCGGCAACACTGGTGCCCTTCGACCTCGCCGACATGCCGGCGATCGACAAGCTCGGCGGCGCCATCAACGAGCGCTGGGGCAAGCTCGACATCATGGTCGCCAATGCCGGCGTGCTCGGCACGATTTCCCCGATCGGCCATGTCGAGGCGAAGGTGTTCGACAAGGTGATGACCATCAACGTCAACGCCACCTGGCGTCTGATCCGCTCACTGGAGCCGCTGTTGATCAAGTCGGACGCCGGCCGCGCGCTGATCCTGTCTTCGAGTGCCGCGCACAAGTGCAAGCCGTTCTGGGGCCCGTATTCCGCCTCGAAGGCGGCCGTCGAGGCTCTGGCCCGCACCTGGGCCGGCGAGACGCAGCGCCTGCCGCTGCGCATCCTCTCGGTCGACCCTGGCGCCACCCGCACGGCGATGCGCGCCCAGGCGATGCCTGGCGAGGATCCCGAGACCGTACCGCATCCTTCAGAGGTTGCCGCCAAGCTCCTGCCGCTGGTCGGACCCGACCAGACCGAGACCGGCAAGCTCTATATCGTCCGCGAGGACAAGATCGTCGACTACCGGATGCCGGAATAGGCTTCGAGGCATTGCCCAAACCAAAAAGGCCACCGTGTCACCACGGTGGCCTTCAGACTGCTGACAAACCTCTGGCGTTTGCCGGGGGTTTTTGATTCACTGGGTTATGTTGAAGAAACCCGCTCCCGAACAGACCGCACTCGAGATGGTGACGCTCGACAGCCTG
>NZ_MBSO01000049.1 GCF_001695835.1 Ensifer sp. LC11
GAACCAGGCTGTCGAGCGTCACCATCTCGAGTGCGGTCTGTTCGGGAGCGGGTTTCTTCAACATAACCCAGTGAATCAAAAACCCCCGGCAAACGCCAGAGGTTTGTCAGCAGTCTGAGCCCGGATCGATGATCCGGGCTTTCGTATTTGAATGGCCGCGAGGGCTTATTCTTCTTCGCCTTCGAATTCGGCTTCCGGGTTGAAGAAGTCTTCCGGCTTCAGCGCGTCTTCGTCGACGCCGTAGATGGCGTCAGCCGAGGTCAGGCTTTCGCCCTTGGACTGGCGCTCGGCTTCTTCAGCCGAGCGGGCAACGTTGACTTCGACCGAGATTTCGACTTCCGAGTGCAGGTGCAGCGTGACCTTGTGCAGGCCGATCGACTTGATCGGCTGGTTGAGGTCAACCTGGTTGCGGCCGACGTTGAAGCCTTCGGCAGCGAGCACTTCGATGATGTCGCGAGCAGCGACCGAACCGTAGAGCTGGCCGGTTTCGCCGGCGGAGCGAACGATGATGAAGGACTTGCCGTCGAGCTTCTCGGCAACCTTCTGGGCTTCCGACTTGCGCTCGAGGTTACGGGCTTCGAGCGTCGAACGCTCGGCTTCGAAACGAGCCTTGTTGGCGGCGTTGGCGCGCAGCGCCTTGCCGAGCGGCAGCAGGTAGTTACGGGCAAAGCCGTCGCGAACCTTTACGGTTTCGCCCATCTGGCCGAGCTTGGCGATACGTTCGAGAAGAATGACTTCCATGTTGGTTTCCTTTCAGAGTTATTGAGTTTCGTTGGTCAGTTTTTTCCAACCGGCGTGACCGCGATGGTGCGTCGCGTATCGATCAGACCGGACAGGAGGAAGAAGAATGCCGGAATCGTGAACACGAACACCGACAGGTATGCGATCCACAGCACGGGAAGCCGCCAGGACTTGCCGCGCGTGCGGAAATGGAAGGAGGCAAAGCCTGCAAGCAGGAAGCCCGCGCCGAACGTTCCGCAGATCAGCGCGCCGATCGTGGCGGGTGCGCCACCGAGGAAGGTCAGGACCAGGCCGCCGAGAAAGACGAAAATGGCATTGCGATGCATGCGCAGCGTCGAGGGGATGTCCTCGCGCGGACGCAGCGACCGGCCCGACATCTGCACGATGCGGGTGGCGACATAGTAGGCGGTAAAGAGCATCAGCACCCAGATCGCGCCCTGGACGAGCGGCAAAGCGAGGGTGAACAGCGACTTGATCTGAGCGATCGCAGCCGCATCCGGATTGTAGGCAGAGTCCTGCGCCTTCACCGCCTGAATGACGATATCGACCATGCGATCGGAGATATCGGCGCCATAGCCGACGATGAAGCCGACGATGATCATGCCGACGGTCACCAGGCCGGCGAGATGGCTGAGGATATCGGAGAGCGGGTACCAGGCGAGCGCTTCATCGGGGCCGCCGAGTTCGGAAGCCGGACGGGCGAGATTGGCGAGGTGGCTGAGCCAACCCGCCGGGATCAGCGTGACGACGAGAATGAGCAGCGCGAAATAGGGAGAGACGAGAGCGGCGGCCGTGCCGCCGGCGGCAACGATGGCGGCGATCGCGGCAGCGTTGCCCCAGCCGAGGCCGGCAATCAGGATCGGAAGTGCCGAAGCAGCGTAAAGGACGATCGCAAGCGACGACTGCGTGTTCGCGCCCATCGACAAGAGGGCGGCGGTAAAGCCGGCGAGAACGCCGGTCAGCAGCGATGTCCTGTTCACATTCGTCACGTTCGCTGTCCTGCTTCGTGCAGTTAGGGGATGGCCAAAGCCCGGCCCCAGCATGGGATTTAGGCGCCTTCGCGCCGGTTCCGATCCGCGCCCACCGCGGAAGGGAGGAGAGGCGCTCACCTAACGGGAGCGCCTCTCCCTTGAGTCTGCTTCCGTCGAGTCAGAGGACCGACGGAGCGTCAGCCGTTCTTAGGAAACGACGTAGGGCAGCAGGCCGAGGAAGCGTGCACGCTTGATCGCCTGGGCGAGTTCGCGCTGCTTCTTCTGGGAAACGGCCGTGATGCGGGACGGAACGATCTTGCCGCGCTCGGAAATGTAGCGCTGCAGCAGACGGATGTCCTTGTAGTCGATCCGCGGAGCGTTTGCGCCCGAGAAGGGGCAGGTCTTGCGGCGACGGTGGAACGGGCGACGAACCGGAGCGGAAGAAACTTCAGCCATTGTCTTTATCTCCTAAAGCTTCTTGATTAAGCGCGGTCTTCGCGCGGACGACGCGGGCGGTCTTCGCGGTCGCCACGGTCCGGACGCGGACCACGGTCGCCGAAGCTGCGCTCCGGACGGTCGCCATCGCGGCGCGGACGGTCATCACGGTCGCGCTTCTGCATCATAGCAGACGGGCCTTCCTCGTGCTTTTCAACAGCGATCGTCATGTAGCGCAGGACGTCTTCGTTGATGCGCATCTGACGCTCGATTTCGTGAACAGCGGCTGCCGGAGCGTCGATGTCCATGAGAACGTAGTGAGCCTTGCGGTTCTTCTTGATGCGGTAGGTGAGGGACTTCAGGCCCCAGTTCTCGACGCGACCGACCTTGCCGCCGTTTGCTTCGAGCACGCCCTTGTACTGCTCGACGAGACCGTCGACCTGCTGCGGCGTGATGTCCTGGCGGGCCAGGAATACGTGTTCATAAAGAGCCATTGTGGCTTGCCTTTCTTGCGTTAATCAGCCCGGACCTCGGCGGCTAAGCCTCAACGACTGTTCTTAGTGGCTGACAGGCAGCCGGCAAGAAAGTGTTGTATCGAGACGGTCGAGAGCGGAGACACGGGAGGCCGGAAAGACTTGCAATCCTAACGGCTCCCCTCGAGGAAGCCGGCCCTCCGTTCAGCCACCAGCCAGAAGACCGGGCATTTCGAACAGCGCGCTTATACGCATTTTTCGTAGGAAGGCAAGGCTTGCCGAGTCTTTTAGCTATCTAAGCAAGCCCAGCGGCCTTCTTCCATTGGCGCAAACGACCTGAGGCATTGGCGTAGGGAGAGGACGTGTTGAGCTGAATCATCCGCCCGAGCGTCCATTTGCCGTACCACGGCTGCCGGTAGAGCGCCTGATTGTCTCGTGCCATGATCAGTGCTTTCAGTGTGTCCTTGCTGCCCGTGAGCCGAGCCAGCAGTTCGCCTGGCGGAAGAACCCGGTAGTCGTCGTAGAACTTATGCGCGAGCCGGCCGAGTTCATTCCATTTGTATCCCGTTTCAGGGAAATCGATCGTCTCGCCACGCTGATCGCGATCGATCCATTTGATGACGAGTTCGCCCCAGCCGATGAGATAGGCGACGAGATCGCCGACGCTCATCATGGTACCCTTGGCGTGCCCTTCGAGCGAAGGCGCGCGGTACATCTCGCCAGGGATCTGGTCCAGCTCGCGCATCAGTTTGGCGAACTGGACATCGATCGCTTTCAGTAGTTCCTCTTTTGTCTCTGGCACAGCCATCGGCGATAATTTCTGGTCTTTAGATCGGCATGGGGTAGAGGCGGTGCAGCCGCCGGATGCCGTTCATGACATCCTGTGAGAGCGTGAGGTCTGCCGCGCCAAGGTCGGTCTTCAACTGCTCCATCGATGTGGCGCCGATGATGACCGAGGCCATGAAGGGGCGGGTGAGGCAGAAGGCGATCGCCATTTGCGAGGGATCGAGGCCATGCTCGCGCGCCAAGGCGACATAGCCGGCGACGGCCGGTTCCTGATGCGGGGTGAAGCGGCCGCCGAGGTCGCCGTTGATCGCCAGGCGCGAGCCTTTGGGCTTGGCGCCGTCGAGATACTTGCCGCTGAGCAATCCGGCCGCAAGCGGCGAATAGGCGAGCAGGCCGACGTCTTCATGATGTGATAGTTCGGAGAGGTCGAGATCATAGGCGCGGTAGAGCAGGTTATACTCGTTCTGGATCGACGCGACGCGTGGCAGCCCGTGGCGCTCGGCCATGTCGATGAACTTCATCGTGCCCCAGGCCGTGTCGTTGGAAAGACCGACCGCGCGGACCTTACCCGCTTTCACGAGATCTCCGAGTTTGTCGAGGATCGCTCTGAGGTCAGCGGCAACGCGGGCTTTGTCCTGCTTCGCCGGGTCGTAGGACCACGCGTTGCGGAAGTGGTAGTGGCCGCGGTTCGGCCAGTGAAGCTGATAGAGATCGACATAGTCGGTCTTCAACCGCTTGAGGCTGGCGTCGATGGCCTGGTCGATACCCTCAGGCGTGGTCGGCCCGCCATCGCGGATATAGGGGCGACCAGGGCCGGCGACCTTGGTGGCGAGTACGACGTCGTCGCGGCGGCCGCGTTTCGCCAGCCATTCGCCGATGATGCGCTCGGTATTGCCATAGGTCTCGGACGAAAGCGGCGTCGTCGGATAGAGTTCTGCCGTATCGATGAAGTTCACGCCTTTCTCGAAGGCGTAGTCCAGCTGTTCGTGCGCCTCGGCTACGGAGTTCTGCGAGCCCCAGGTCATGGTGCCAAGGCAGATTTCCGAAACCTTGATGTCGGTGCGGCCAAGCCTGTTGTAGCGCATGGAATAAATGTCCTTGTGACGGGCGTGCTTCGCCCTCTTGGGACAGGACGTGGCGCGCCGGGAATGGAATGTCAGCCTTCGCCTAAGGGAACGCCGATAGGGCAGGACGGCTTCGGCCGGCAAACTTACGCCTTGATTGATGAAGATCAAGGGCAAAAGGCGGCGCCGGCCCCGCCCAGTCGGGCCTCCAAGCTTGACTCGCCGTTCAGGAATGTGAATGGAGAGAAAACCAGAGCGAGATGAGAAAAAAGTGTGTGTGCGGTTTTCCGCCCCCATGCGCGCTCTAACTCATAAGAACTGATCGCTATGATTTCGTCTCGATTCGACCCGAAATCACAGTGGTCTAGGGAAGGGACTATCCCATGAGCATTGCATTTACGTTTCCCGGCCAGGGCAGCCAGGCTGTCGGCATGGGCAAGGATCTCGCTGACGCTTTTCCGGAAGCTGCCGCCGTTTTTGCCGAAGTCGACGAGGCACTCGGCGAGAAGCTGTCGGAGACCATGTGGAACGGTCCCGAGGAAAAGCTGACGCTGACGGCAAACGCCCAGCCGGCACTGATGGCCGTATCGATGGCCGTCATCCGGGTGCTCGAGGCCAAGGGCCTCGATATCAAGAGCAAGGTTTCCTTCGTCGCCGGTCATTCGCTTGGTGAATACTCGGCGCTCTGTGCTGCCGGCACCTTCTCGATCGCTGACACCGCGCGCCTCTTGCGCATCCGCGGCAACGCCATGCAGGCGGCAGTCCCGGTCGGCAAGGGCGCGATGGCCGCGATCATCGGTCTCGAACATGCGGATGTCGAAGCCGTCTGCCGCGAAGCCTCGGCGCTTGGCTCCTGCCAGATCGCCAACGACAATGGCGGTGGCCAGCTGGTGATTTCCGGCGAGAAGGCTGCGGTCGAAAAGGCTGCGGCGCTTGCCTCCGAAAAGGGCGCCAAGCGCGCCTTGATGCTGCCGGTGTCGGCACCTTTCCATTCGAGCCTGATGGCGCCCGCCGCCGAGGCGATGCGCGAGGCGCTGGCCAAGGTCGAGAAGCGCAATCCGGTCGTTCCCGTGATTGCGAACGTGCTTGCCGCGCCGGTCAGCGATGCGAACGAGATCGCCCGGTTGCTGGTGGAGCAGGTCACCGGCCAGGTCCGTTGGCGCGAGACCGTCGAATGGTTCGCCGCCAACAATGTCACGACGCTTTATGAACTCGGTTCCGGCAAGGTCCTGACCGGGCTTGCCCGCCGGATCGACAAGACCGTCAACGGCATCGCCGTCAATACGCCTGCCGATATCGACACTGCACTCGCCGCCCTGCTCGCCTGAGCAACTTGGGTCAGTGCGCCAGTTACAAGGAACCAATGAGATGTTCGATCTTTCCGGCCGCAAGGCTCTCGTCACCGGCGCATCCGGTGGTATCGGCGAAGAAATCGCCCGCATGCTGCACGCGCAGGGCGCGACAGTTGGCCTGCATGGCACCCGCGTCGAAAAGCTGGAAGCGCTGGCCAACGAGCTTGGCGAGCGCGTTCACCTTTTCCCGGCCAATCTTTCCGACCGCGCCGAAGTCAAAGCGCTCGGTGAAAAGGCCGAAGCCGAACTCGGCGGCGTCGACATTCTCGTCAATAATGCCGGTATCACCAAGGACGGCCTCTTCGTGCGCATGAGCGACGAAGACTGGGATGCCGTTCTCGAGGTGAACCTGACGGCAGTCTTCCGGCTGACGCGCGAGCTCACCCATCCGATGATGCGCCGCCGCTTCGGCCGTATCGTCAACATCACGTCTATCGTTGGCGTCACCGGCAATCCCGGCCAGGCCAACTACTGCGCCTCCAAGGCCGGCATGATCGGCTTTTCCAAGTCGCTGGCCCAGGAAATCGCGACGCGCAACGTTACGGTCAACTGTGTGGCGCCGGGCTTCATCGAAAGTGCCATGACCGGCAAGCTGAACGACAAGCAGAAGGACGCGATCATGGGCGCGATCCCGATGAAGCGTATGGGCACCGGCGCCGAAATCGCCTCGGCGGTCGTCTATCTCGCCTCGAATGAGGCGGGCTACGTCACCGGTCAGACGATTCACGTCAACGGCGGAATGGCGATGATCTGATCCGGCCTCCGGGATTGTGTGCCGCCCGTCGAGATTGTACGGCGCGCGGTCTTCACCGTCCCGGGACGCCGCCTGCCAAATGCCTGAAATTCAATGTTGAGCAAGCGAATGACAGGCATTTTCGGACTTTGCGACAGCCTTAAACCGTGTTAATCGGGCCATGACTGTTAGCAGTCGACCGGTCCCGCCAGGTGTCCGGCAGCCTTGGCTGCCCTGGGTTTGCCGCAGTTCCGGTTGGATGGATTGCCGGGTGGGCCATCTTGGTCTATCAGGCTTACATAAGAGTACCGGTGCCGTATAGGCGCCCACAGAAACGAAGGTCGAGGAACTCCGACATGAGCGATATCGCAGAACGCGTAAAGAAAATTGTTATTGATCATCTTGGCGTCGACGCCGAAAAGGTCAGCGAAGGCGCAAGCTTCATCGATGATCTCGGCGCGGACTCGCTCGACACCGTCGAACTGGTCATGGCTTTCGAAGAAGAGTTCGGCGTTGAAATCCCGGATGATGCTGCGGACTCGATTCTGACCGTTGGCGACGCCGTCAAGTTCATCGAAAAGGCACAGGCCTAAGATCTGAGCGGCTTCGGCCGTGGACGGGCCGCGTTGAGCGGCCCGTTTCAGCCCAGGGAAGTGGGCTGTCCTGCGTTCGAGCGCGGGCTTCGATCAGCAAGCGTTCCCCGCATTTCCCGCTGATCGTGAATTAAGAACCTTAAAATAGATGCCCGGATCGGGTTCGTTACACGTGGTCCGATCCGGCTCTGAAACTGAAAAGTCAGGGTGGGTCGCGGACTATGAGACGTGTCGTTATCACCGGTACCGGCATGGTATCTCCCTTGGGTTGCGGAACTGAGGCGACGTGGGAGCGCCTTCTTGCCGGGCATAATGCTGCCCGCAAGGTCACCGAATTCGAGGTCGAGGACCTTCCGGCCAAGATCGCCTGCCGCATTCCATTCGGTGACGGCACCGGGGCAACCTTCAACGCCGATGACTGGATGGAGCCGAAGGAGCAGCGCAAGGTCGACCCGTTCATCGTCTACGCGATGGCGGCCGCCGATATGGCGCTTGCCGACGCTGGCTGGAAGCCGGAGAGCGACGAGGATCAGATCGCGACCGGCGTCCTGATCGGTTCGGGCATCGGCGGCCTCGAAGGCATCGTCGAAGGCGGTTACACGCTGCGCGACAAGGGGCCTCGCCGTATCTCGCCCTTCTTCATTCCCGGCCGTCTCATCAACCTTGCCTCAGGCCAGGTATCGATCCGTCACAAGCTGCGCGGACCGAACCATTCGGTCGTCACCGCCTGTTCGACCGGCGCACATGCGATCGGCGACGCAAGCCGCCTCATTGCGCTGGGCGATGCGGACGTGATGGTTGCCGGCGGCGCGGAATCGCCGATCTGCCGGATCTCGCTCGCGGGCTTCGCTGCCTGCAAGGCGCTGTCGACGCAGCACAACGACAATCCGGAAAAGGCGTCGCGCCCGTACGACATCGACCGTGATGGCTTCGTCATGGGTGAGGGCGCAGGCGTCGTCATCCTGGAGGAACTCGAGCACGCCAAGGCGCGCGGCGCGAAGATCTATGCGGAAGTCGTCGGTTACGGTCTTTCCGGCGATGCCTTCCACATCACCGCACCATCGGAAGATGGCGATGGCGCCTACCGCTGCATGCAGATGGCGCTGAAGCGCGCTGGCCTCACCGCCGCCGACATCGACTACATCAACGCCCACGGCACCTCGACGATGGCGGATACCATCGAGCTCGGCGCCGTCGAGCGTCTGGTCGGCGAGCATGCCTCGAAGATCTCGATGTCCTCGACCAAATCGGCTATCGGCCATCTGCTGGGCGCTGCCGGTGCGGTCGAAGCGATCTTTTCGGCGCTGGCGATTCGCGACAACATCGCGCCGCCAACGCTCAACCTCGACAATCCATCCGTCGAAACGAAGATCGACCTCGTGCCGCATGTCGCGCGCAAGCGCGAAATCAATGTAGCGCTTTCGAACTCCTTCGGTTTCGGCGGTACCAACGCCTCGTTGGTCCTGCGCCGCTACATCGGCGCCTGATCTCGCGCCGGCTGCTGCAGCCCATCATCGCGTCGATGACGATACGCGGCGCGCTGATCCAGCTTTTGCCGTATTGCTCGTTACAAGCATGTCTCGGGAGGACGCGCTGTCGTTCATGGCGGCGCTTGCCGACCGCTATGTTCGCGCAAGGCATATCTGTCAGATTGCCATTTAGCTATTGCCTGGAGCAGGTCGCCGCCGTGGTGTCACGGAAGGCGGCAGGCTCCGCATTAAAGTGTTGGGCGACCGCCGTGTCCCCTTGTACGAACGGCGATTCGACACATTTCTGTGGTTCTTGCGTTGCAATTGCTTCGGACCGCAGATCTCTTTGTGAGCAAGACTGCGGCACGCCGTCCGTTGGGCGGCACCGTTACATGAATTTGAATTAAGCCTGCCATGGTCCAGTCCGAAATTCGCACCGGAAGCAGGAAGAGAATGAGGCCGCGAATTTCGGGTTCGGGACAATCGTGAGCGACACAAACGACAACGGCGCGGCGCAATTCGGCCGCAGTGAAAACGCGAGCAACGGGCCGATCATTCCGAAATCGGCGAACGAGGCGTTGCGCCCGGAAAAAGTGCCGCAACCGCCGAAACGATCGCGCAAGGCTCGCAGCCAGGTCGTGATCTTCCTGAATTTCGTCATGACCGTCATCGTCTTCGCAGCACTCGCCGCGGCCGGCACGGTCTATTACGCGATGCATCAGTATGAAAAGCCCGGCCCGCTGCAGGCGAACCAGAACTTCATCGTCAGAGGCGGCGCCGGCATGAGCGAGATCGCCAGTGGTCTTGAGCGCAGCAACATCATCACCGACGCGCGCGTCTTCCGCTTCGTCTCGGAAGCCTACCTCGACAACGAAACGCTCAAGGCCGGCGAATACGAGATCAAGGCCGGCTCGTCGATGCAGGAAGTGATGCAGCTTCTGAAGTCGGGCAAGTCGATCCTCTATTCCGTTTCCCTGCCCGAAGGCCTGACCGTCAAGCAGATGTTCCACAAGCTGTCGGACGATCCGGTCCTGGTTGGCGATCTGCCGCCGGAATTTCCTCCGGAAGGGTCGCTGATGCCAGACACCTACAAGTTTACGCGCGGCACCAAGCGCGGCGAGATCGTGCAGCAGATGGCTGCGGCCCAGAAAGCGCTGGTGGACCAGATCTGGGACAAGCGCGATCCCAACCTGCCGGTGTCGACCGTCGAGGAACTGGTAACGCTTGCCTCGATCGTGGAAAAGGAAACCGGTCGCGCCGATGAGCGCCCGCGTGTTGCATCCGTCTTCATCAACCGCCTCGACAAGGGCATGCGGCTGCAATCCGACCCGACCATCATTTACGGCATCTTCGGCGGCGACGGAAAGCCGGCGGATCGGCCGATCCTGAAATCGGACATCGACAAGCAGACACCCTACAACACCTATATCATCAAGGGGCTGCCGCCGACGCCGATTGCCAATCCCGGCCGGGCAGCACTTGAGGCCGTCGCCAATCCGTCGCGCACGCCGGAGCTTTACTTCGTCGCCGACGGCACGGGCGGCCACGTCTTCGCTGAGACCCTGGACGAGCACAATGCCAATGTGAGGCGTTGGCGCAAGGTGGAAGCCGAGAAGGCAGCCGAAGCGGCGAAGGCCGCTGCCGACGGTACGGCCGGTTCTGACGCCACGGCGGCGCAACCGCAGTAACGCTGCCTGCCCACCCGCGGCCCAGCCACGTAACAGGGCCTGCCCACGACGGCGGTGACAGGGCCTGCATTGTGGACTGACAAGTCACGGCGCGGATATCCCTTGCGGGATGCCGCGCCGTCGCCTTATTGCTTCTGCTGAAACCGCAACGGAGGTGACGATGCCGCTCCAATCGATGACCGGCTTTGCCCGGAGGGAAGGCAGCAGCGGCCGCCGCCGGTGGGCTTGGGAACTGCGCTCCGTCAACGGCAAGGGGCTTGATCTGAGGCTGCGCCTGCCGCAAGGCCTTGAACGCTTCGAGCCCGAGGCCCGCAAGCTCGCGGCGGATTACTTTTCCCGCGGCAATCTTCAGGTCGGTCTCTCCGTCAGCGGAGGCGAGGCAAGCGTCGAGGCGGTGGTCAACCAGGCGGCGCTGACGGCCGTCCTGAACCTGCGCGATCAACTGGGCGATCTCGTCGATCCGGCGCCGCTGAAGTTCGATACGCTTCTCTCGATCCGCGGCATCGTCGATTTTCGCGAGCCGGAGGAAAGCGAGGAGGAGCGCGCGGCGCTCGACGCGGATATCCTCGAGGGGCTGAGGCTTGCGCTCTCCGACCTGCGTATGATGCGCGAGGAGGAGGGAGCTGCGCTCTGTCAGATCCTGCTGACGCAAGTGGAGACCATCGCGAGGCTGACGGCGACGGTCGAGGCCGATCCTTCGCGCAGCGCAGCGGCGATCGCCGACCGGCTGGCGCAACAGGTGGCTCTGGTGATGGACAATGGCTCCTCGCTGGAGCGGGAACGTCTGTATGCCGAAGTCGCGCTGCTGGCCACCAAGGCGGATCTGCGGGAAGAAATCGACCGGCTTGGTTCTCACGTCGTTGCAGCGCGTGAACTTCTGTCAAAGGGCGGCCCCGTCGGTCGCAAGCTTGATTTCCTCGCACAGGAATTTAACCGAGAATCGAATACGATCTGTTCCAAGTCGAACGCGGCCGCTGTGTCTGCGGCCGGCATTGAGTTGAAGGTCGTCATCGACCAGTTCCGCGAACAGGTCCAGAATCTGGAGTAAGGTATGAACCCGGCGACCCCTTCGCCCATCAAGATCGCCCGTCGTGGGCTGATGCTCGTCATTTCCTCGCCGTCCGGCGCCGGGAAATCGACCATTGCGCGCAATCTCCTGGAAGCCGATCCGGAGATGAGCATTTCGGTCAGCGTGACGACGCGCCAGCGGCGCCCAAGCGAGATCGACGGACGACACTATCACTTCAAGTCCATCCGCGACTTCGAGGCGATGCGGGCAACTGACTCGCTGCTCGAATGGGCGGAGGTGCACGGCAACTTCTACGGTACGCCGCGCGACGCCGTCGAGGCGGCGATGGCTGCCGGCCGCGACATGCTGTTCGACATCGACTGGCAGGGCGCCCAGCAGCTCCAGGAAAAGATGGCCGGCGACGTCGTCTCGATCTTCATCCTGCCGCCATCGATGGCCGAGCTGCAGTCGCGCCTGCATCGCCGGGCCGAGGACAGCGAAGAGGTGATCGCCACACGGCTTGCCAACTCGCGCGCCGAGATCGAGCATTGGCGGGAATATGATTACATCGTGCTTAACGACGATCTCGATCGCGCCTTCTCCGCGGTGCGGGCGATCGTCGAGGCCGAACGGTTACGCCGCGACCGGCGCCCCGGCCTGTTCGAATTCGTCAACGGGCTTCTGACGGAAAACCCGTTCTAAAGCATCGTTCGATTTAATCGACTCGCAGAGATTCCGTTGTGATGGCATCTGTGATTCACGTCTGCGTGGAGGTGTTTCATGGGCAAGTTCCATTCGTTGGATATTCGCGACCGTG
>NZ_MBSO01000050.1 GCF_001695835.1 Ensifer sp. LC11
TCCATAAAACCTCCGTTCTATGTCTCGGCCAGCCTAGCGGTCCAAGCACGGAGGTCTCTCAAGGAAGATGTAGAACTCGTCCAGTCCTCCACCGGAGGTGGAGGTTTACTTGCTTACAATGAAACCCGCCGAAAAATCGACGGGTTTGTCAGCGGTCTGAAGGCCACCGTGTCACCACGGTGGCCTTTTTGGTTTGGTATCGCATTCGAGGCTCGGTCAGTCCTTGTCGCCGGGAAGCCCATCACCGCCGGCGGAGGGATGGACCGGCCAATCGCCGCCATATTTGCGCTGCCAGGAGCGCGCGCCGAAGGGCAGCGTGATCAGGTAGCCAAGCGCCGTCACAGCCATCGTTTCCCACGTGTAGGTCATCAGCGTCGCGACGTAGAAGACGACGCCGAGAATGGCCGGCAGGACGAGGTCGCGGCGCACGCGGCTGTTTTCCGACTTGCCGGACCAGACCGGCAGCCGGCTGACCAACAGAAAGGCGATCAGGACCGTATAGGCGGACGCAATCAGCGCGAAGGTGCGCTCGGGCGCCAAGCCCAACAGGCCGAGATAAACAGGCAGCAGCACCAGCATGGCGCCGGCTGGCGCCGGTACGCCGACGAAATACTCCGACTGCCAGGACGCCTTGACCTGTCGTTCCGCCATGACGTTGAAACGAGCGAGCCTGAGGCCCATGGCAATCGCGTAGATCAGCGCCGCGATCCAGCCGATCGAACGCGCCTGGTCGAGAATGAAGACGTAGAGCACCAGCGCCGGCGCAACGCCGAAATTGATGATGTCGGCGAGCGAGTCCATCTGGCCGCCGAAGTTCGACGTCGCCTTCAGGGCGCGCGCGACGCGACCGTCAATGCCGTCGAGAAAGGCCGCGAGCAACACCATGGCAACGGCAAGCTCGATGCGGTTTTCAAAGGCGAGCCGAATGCCCGAAAGACCGGCGCAGATCGCAAGCACGGTAATCAAGTTCGGGATCATCAGCCGCAATGGGATTTCCCGCAACCGCGGGCCGCGCGCGATGTCGCTGGACCCGTTCGGCTCCCCGGACGCTTGCGGCGTTTCAGTCGGCTTTTCCTGTTCAGAGCCTTCCATGGGTACTCCTTATGCGCGCCGGCTGATGACCGGACCCTTGGGCGAGCCGAACTCGGCGAGCACGGTTTCACCGGCAACGGCAGTCTGCCCGACGCTGACGCGCGGTTCCGCTCCTGCGGGCAGGAACACATCGAGGCGCGAGCCGAAGCGGATCAGGCCGAAACGTTCACCCGCCTCCAGCGCCCCATTTTCATACTTCCAGCACAGAATGCGACGGGCAACGAGTCCGGCGATCTGTACGACGCCGATGGCGCCATGCTTGGTTTCGATCACCAAGCCATTGCGCTCGTTCTCGTGGCTGGCTTTGTCGAGTTCGGCGTTGACGAACTGACCGGCGCGATAAGCGACGCGGGTGATCGTACCGGCCATCGGCGCGCGGTTCACATGGCAGTTGAAGACGTTCATGAACACCGAAATGCGCAGCATCGGCTCGGAGCCGAGGTTCAGTTCCTCCGGCGGCATGACGGTTGCGATCGACGAAACGCGGCCATCGGCCGGGCTGATCACCAGATCGTCGTCGATCGGCGTCATGCGCTCAGGGTCTCGGAAGAAGTAAGCGCACCAGGCGGTGAGCACGAAGCCGACCCACATCAGCGGCTCCCACAGGAAGCCAAGCACCAGCGACACGACGAAGAAGATCGCGACGAAGCGATAGCCTTCCTTGTGCACCGGGACGAGCGTGTTGCGGATCGTATTGACCAGGCTCATGAACTCTACTCCAGATTTTCCGTGGAACGTGACCTAGCGCGAATTGTCCCGGCGGGCAACGCCACCCGCCCGACAGCGACAAAACGCGTCGCGCTCAGCAAAGGAATTAACACCGTCACACCGCCGGCTCGCCGCGGGTGACGATGCCGAGATCGTCGCTTTCGCGCACGCGCTTCAGTTGCTCTTCGGCCTGCGTCGCTTCGCGCTGACGGCTCCACATCGATGCATAAAGGCCGTCGCGGTCGATCAGCTCGCCATGGGTGCCGCGCTCAGCGATGACCCCGTCTTTCAGGACGATGATCTCGTCGGCATTGATGACAGTCGAAAGCCGGTGCGCGATGACAAGCGTTGTGCGGTTACGCGAGACGACATCGAGAGCCGACTGGATCTCCTGTTCCGTTCGCGTATCGAGCGCCGAGGTGGCTTCATCGAGAATGAGAATAGGCGGTGCCTTGAGAATGGTTCGCGCGATCGCGACGCGCTGCTTCTCGCCACCGGAAAGCTTGAGGCCACGCTCACCGACCATGGCCTGGAAGCCTTCGGGCAGGCTGCGAATGAAATCAGCGATCTGCGCGGCTTCAGCCGCAGCCTCGACCTCGGCCTCGGAAGCCGAGGTGCGGCCATAGCGGATGTTGTAGGCGATCGTGTCGTTGAAGAGGACGGTGTCCTGCGGCACCATGCCGATGACCGAGCGCAGGCTCTTCTGCGTCACGCTACGGACGTCCTGGCCGTCGACTGTAATTGCGCCCTGCTGCACATCGTAGAAGCGATAAAGCAGCCGCGAGAGCGTCGACTTGCCGGCACCTGAAGGCCCCACGACGGCAACCGTCTTGCCGGCCGGCACTTCGAAGGAGATGCCCTTGAGGATCGGTCGCGCCCGATCATAGGCGAAGTGCACGTCCTTGAAGGCGATCGCGCCCTTCCCGATCGCGAGTTCGGTCGCATGCGGGCGGTCCACCACTTCGGCCCTGACGTCGAGCAGGTCGAACATGTGCTCGATATCGGTCAGGCCCTGGCGGATTTCGCGGTAGACGAAGCCGATGAAGTTGAGCGGGATGGCGAGTTGGATCAGCATGGCATTGACGAAGACGAAATCGCCGAGCGTCTGTTCGCCGCGCTGAACGGCGACCGCCGACATGATCATCATGACCGCCGTACCGGCGCCGAAGATCATCGCCTGGCCGAAGTTGAGCCAGCCAAGCGAGGTCCAGACCTGGGTGGCGGCCTTCTCATAGCGCTCCATGGACTTGTCGAAGCGCCGGGCCTCCATCTCCTCGTTGCCGAAGTACTTGACGGTCTCGAAGTTCAGCAGCGAGTCGATCGCCTTGGTGTTGGCGTCGGTGTCGCTGTCGTTCATCGACCGGCGGATGGCGATGCGCCAGTCGCTCGCCTTGACGGTGAACCAGATGTAGAGCGCAACAGTGACGGCGGTCACGAAGAGATAGCTGAAACCGTAGCCCCACCAAAAGATCACCGCCGTCAGCAGGAACTCGATCAGCGTCGGCACGCTGTTGAGGATCGTGAAGCGGACGATCGTCTCGATGCCCTTGGTACCACGCTCGATCACCCGCGACAGCCCGCCGGTGCGCCGTTCCAGATGGAAGCGCAAGGACAGCTGGTGCATGTGGACGAAGGTCTTGTAGGCAAGTTGGCGCACGGCATGCTGGCCGACGCTCGCAAACAGGGCGTCACGGAGCTGGTTCAAGCCCGCCTGCAAAAGACGCGCAAGATTGTAGGCGAGCACCAGCATCACCGCGCCGGTCAGGACCTGAGGCAGGAAACCCAGGACATCCGGCTTGCCGTTCAGCGCATCGGTTGCCCATTTGAAGGAGTAGGGAACGAGAATCAGGACGATCTTGGCGATGATCAGGATGACCGTTGCCCAGATGACCCGAAGCTTGAGGTCGGCCCTGTCTGTCGGCCACATATAGGGCCACAGATTGGCGATCGTCTGCAAAGGATTGCTCGTATCGGCCGAAACAGTTTTCTTCTGGGGTGCCACGTTCTGATCCGCTCTTACGTTTCGCGCCGTTTGGGGGCCGTTTATCGCCCACTCAAGCACTGCGCCGCGCCTTCGCTGTAACCGAAGACAAACGACGCCGTCATCACCGTTCAATGAAAAGCGGCGCCCTTCGAAGGCGCCGCCCTGGGTCGAGAGATAGGCATCCATCGCTGCCGCCGCAATGTCGGCGGCCGCGATCTGGAGCTTATTGCTCGTGTTTCATGTGCTTCTTGTGAATTTCCCGCGATTCATCGTCGGACAGCGCCTTGTCCGGCACCCCGAAGATCTGGCCCGGGCGAATGCGGTCCGGATCCTCGATCTGGTCCTGATTGGCGAGATAGATCGTGGTGTATCGCAAGCCAGCTCCGTAGACGCGGCGCGAAATCTGCCACAGCGTGTCGCCACGGCGGATGATCACCGAACTCTTGCTCTCCTTGAGTGGGGCCTGTTCGACCGTCTGCGGTTGTTCGGACGACGCCGCAACGGCAGCAGTTTCGGTCACCGGTTGTGCCGCCACCGTGTCGTCGGCAACGGCGCTTCCTGCACCCAGAACTTTTGCCAACTCGCCCGGCGCAGGGGCGTTACCCTTCGGCTGGACCTGTTCGGACGCGGGCGTCGCGCTGCCCCTTTCTGCCAGAACCGCACCGACCGTCGCGTCGACCTTGGCCAGAGCCGTGGCAACGCTCGACGGATCCTGAGGCGCTGCTTTCAATGCAGTGAGCGCAGCGGCCGCCGCGTTCGAAGCACGCGCCGCAGCAGCAGCAAGCGTCTGATCGGAATTGTCGGCAAGCCGGAAATCGGCAAGCGACTTCAAGGCGATCTCCGTTGCAGAGCGGGCCGCGGCCAATTGCTCGCCACTGGGCACTTTGCCGTCGGCATAGAGCCCCTTCAACAAAGCGAACGCCTTGCCGGCTTCAGCGCGCAGACCGTCGAGCCCGGCCGTTGCCGAAGGCGTGCTTGCCGGAGCAACGGCTGCGACCTGCGATCCCGCAGGACGATCAAAGGGAACCGAAGCCCGCATCGCGACCTTGGTGCCATCCTCGTTGAGCATGTCGGCGCGGATGATGTGGCTGCCGACCGCCAGTTCAATCTGACCGTCAACGACGAAGCGGCCCTTGTCGTCGGCCTTCACCTCACCGAGCAACGTGTCGTCGGCATAGACACGAACCAGCGCACGGGGCCTGGCGCTGCCGGCGACGAACATCTTGGCTCCCTCAATCTCGACGGCGCTCACCTGCAAGCCAGGAACACCGGTGGCCGGAGCCGTGGACATCTCGCCGGTCGCCTGGGGCGTCGCCGAAGCAACCTCCGCCGGCTTGGTGCCGGTCGCCTGTGCGGTTGCGTCCGGTGTCGTGATTAGCCGGCTCGCCTCGCCCGGCTTCGAGACCATGGCCAGCAGTTGGCCTGATTTATCCTTGGGAACGGAAACGGTCGCGACCTCCTGCGAGCTCTTCACCGCGCCGTCTTCGGCCGTGCTGCGCAAGGTAAGCTGATGGTCGCCGGCAGGCAGCGGATTGTCGAACACCGCGGCGAAGTCGCCGGTCGCACCGACATCGGCTGTTCCAACCACCGTATCGCCGCTCAGGATCTCGAGCTTCGAACCGGGCTGCGCGTGTCCCGCGATCACGGTCGATCCGTCCGGCTCCACACGCAGCACGTCGAAGCCAGGTATGGCCGGATCGACGGCGGGTGCATTGGTCGCAGCGGCGTTGGCATTCTGCTGCGCCTCAGGTGCAGCGCCGGCCTTTGCGGCATCGGCCGTCTTCGTGCCTTCCGCGCCGCCCGTTTTCTGCGGGCCACCCGTTGTCGACGCCGATTCGGTTGACTGGCTTGCGCTGCCTTCCGCCGGCTTCTTGCCGTCGCCGCGCAAGTTCGGTTGAATCACGAAAACCATCAGCGCTGTCGCTGCCACGAGGACAGTAATGGCCACCCAGCCGGCCCTATTTTTGATCATGCCACTCTCCACACGGAGCGGAGCGACGCTCCGCGCATGCCCTCTCATCGGCCTGCGGTGCGGGCTTGCACTTGTCATTATAGCGCAACAGCGAGCAACTCGTCCGATTTCTTCAATCAATCCCTGAAATTGCTAGCGATTCGCGATTCGGCATACAAGCAGCCGAACGCGCGGCAACCCGCAGAAAGCCGGGTTTCCCCTCATTTTTCTTGACCCATGCTGCGCTGCAATGTCTTTTGGAGGCATGAGCACCGATAACAGCACGATTCGATCCATCTGCGTCTATTGCGGTTCACAGCCGGGACGCGACAATGCCTACATGGAAGCCGGGCGCGCGCTCGGCCGATCCATCGCCGATCACGGGCTTCGCCTGGTCTACGGCGGCGGTACACGCGGCATCATGGGCGCGGTCGCCAGCGGCGTCCTTTCCAACGGCGGCGAAGTCACCGGGATTATCCCCGAATTCCTGATGGACAAGGAAGCAACCCGACATTCGCTCGGCCAGTTGAACGAGCTGATCGTCACCGCCGACATGCACGAGCGCAAGCACACGATGTTCGAACGCGCCGACGCCTTCGTGGCACTGCCGGGCGGCATCGGCACGCTCGAAGAGATCGTCGAGATCATGACCTGGGCGCAGCTCGGGCGTCATCGCAAGCCGATGGTGTTCGGCAACATCAACAATTTCTGGCGGCCGATGATGGACCTGCTGCAGCACATGCGCGAGGAGGGCTTCGTCCACACGGCGCATCTGGTGCAGCCACTCGTGGTCAACGACGCAGTCGATATCGTTCCGACCATCCTGGCGGCCGCCAATGGCGGCAACAGCCGCGAAGGTGAAGCCGAGATCATCTCCCGGCTCTGACAATGGGCCGCAGCAAGCAACAAGTCATGACCTCCACCAGAGGTGGAGGTTTGAAACGCTGCGCTTGAACCGCTAGAAGCGGTTTTGCTATAGGTTAGTAGCTACGGTTAAAGAGGTCGGCAAAGTCGGAAGCTTTG
>NZ_MBSO01000051.1 GCF_001695835.1 Ensifer sp. LC11
GGAACCAGGCTGTCGAGCGTCACCATCTCGAGTGCGGTCTGTTCGGGAGCGGGTTTCTTCAACATAACCCAGTGAATCAAAAACCCCCGGCAAACGCCAGAGGTTTGTCAGCAGTCTGACCCCGGCTCATCGCCGGGGTTTTTGTATTTCTGGATGTATCGATCAGAATTCCTGCCAATCGTCGTGCGCCACCGCGGCGTTGCCATGTGACGTCGGGCGAGCGGGAGTGAAACGCTGCATGGGGGCGGCCGCCGGAGGCGCCATGGCGCGCGCGACCGTCCGGAGTTCGTTGACCGACGCAGGGCGGGCTTCGCCCGGAAGCGTAAAGCGGGTGATCAGCTCGCGCAGGCGCACCGCTTCGTTGGCGAGCTGGGCGCTTGCGGCATTGGCTTCCTCGACCATGGCGGCGTTCTTCTGAGTCACCTGATCCATCTGATTGACCGCCGTGTTGACTTCGCTGAGACCCACCGACTGTTCGCGCGCCGAGACGGCAATTGCGCTCATATGTTCGTTGATGGTCGCGACATGGTCGCCGATTGCCTGCAGAGCGGCGCCGGTATCACGCACCAGCCTCACGCCACCCTCGACCTCCGCGGTCGAGTTGCGGATCAGTTCCTTGATTTCCTTGGCGGCTCTGGCCGAACGCTGGGCAAGTTCGCGAACTTCCTGGGCGACGACCGCAAAGCCCTTGCCGGCTTCGCCAGCACGGGCCGCTTCGACCCCGGCATTGAGCGCCAGCAGGTTGGTCTGGAAGGCGATCTCGTCGATCACACCGATGATGTTGGAGATCTGGCCGGAGGAGTTCTCGATCCGGCGCATCGCCTCGACGGCATCCGCAACCACACTTTCGGATTTGGCGGCGCTCGCATTGGCTTCGGTGGCGACGTGCCGTGCTTCTTCCGCCCGCTTCGTCGAGTTCGTGACATTGGCGGTGATCTCATCGAGTGCGGCGGCGGTCTGTTCGAGGGCTGCCGCCTGCTGCTCGGTGCGGCGCGACAGATCATCGGCACTCTCGCTGATTTCCCGCGAACCGCCGTCGATGGAGCGGCTGCTATCGGCGACCGCTGCCAGGGCATCGCCGAGCTGGGCGACAGCGCTGTTCAGGTCGTGGCGCAGTTGCTCAAAGTCGGGCGCGAAGGGCTCGGTGAGCTGGAAGGCGAGATCGCCGGCTGCGAGACGCTTGAGACCACCGGCCAGGCCCGAGGTCGCCTGAACCAGTCGCGCCTGCGCGGCGGCCTCAGCTTCCTCTTGCAGGCGGATCCGTTCGGCCTCGGCTCGCACTCGGTTTTCCGCGGCTTCCGCCTCCAGCCTGCGATTGGCGATCGCCGCCTGGCGGAAGATCTCGACCGCGCCGGCCATCTCGCCGATCTCGTCCTTTCTACCGGAATAGGGGATCGAAGACGTGACGTCGCCTTCCGCAAGGCGTGTCATGGAGCGGGTCGTAGCGACGATCGGCCGGGAAATGGTGCGGCCAACCAGGAACACCGTCGCCGCAATCACCGCGATCGCCGCGACAATAGCGGCGAGAGCGATCGCCTCGATCGATTTCTGCGTAGCGACGCTTTCCGTCTCCGCCTTGACCTTTTCCGCCTCGATAGCGCTGGCCATCTGCTCAAATACCGGCTCGACGGCGGCAAAGGCGCTGGACATCGTGGTCCGCAGTTCGGTTTCGTTTTCGGCAAGGGCCGCGTAATCATTGAAGGCCGCCGCATAATCCTTGAGCGCAGCCAATACCTTGCCCTGCACGTCGCTGCCGCCGAACGCCTCGGCAGGCGTGGCCGCAAAGGCCTCCACTTCGTCGGCATGCTTTTCCACGTATTTGTGGTCGCGCCGCATGATGAAGTCCTTCTCGTGGCGACGCATCGTCAGCATGCTCGCCTGCAGGCCCCTGTCCTTGACCGATTTCAACAGCTCTTCGATGGCATGCACGGCGGTACGCATCGCGCCTTCCTTGCCGTTTGCCGGGTCGAGACCGAGGGTGCGGTTGGCTTGGGCAACAGCCCCAAAGGCCGCCAGGTAGCGCTCATAGCCCTCGGCGATCGTTTGAAGCTGCTGGCGTGTCGAGGTGCTGTCGAGCAATTTGCCGAGCGCGGCCATCGTTTCCTGAGCCTTCACGGCCGTCTGTGTGTGTGACGCCGCATACTTGTCTTCCCGCCGCAGCAGGAAATCCTTTTCGGCGCGGCGCGTCTGCAGGAACTGCACTTCCAGCGTCAGCAGGCTGCGCTCTGCATCACGATGAACTTCCACCTGGCGGCGATAGTCTTCCTCGATGTCCTTCTCGACGACGAAGATCGCGACGATCGCGAGGATGCCGGCAACGGCGATCGGCACGAGCAGGCCGATGCGATGGGAAAGCCTGAGATGAAAACGCGGCATGCGGCAACTCCTTGCGCCAGGAAGCGTCAGGTGACGGAAAGATCAGATTTTGTCGGGAGATCCGAGAGCGGAGACCCTGCGTCATGCAGGCTCGACATCTCCGCAAATTCGCATCCATCATTTAAGGATACGTGAATATTCCCCTACTTTTTAAGGTTTCCTGACTGTTAGCGCGCGCCGCGTCGCTGCTGCAGCCGCGGGGGGGCTTGCCATCGTCGCAGCAAGTCGCCATGAGAAACACATGTCAGAAGATCGCCAGAATGAAGAACACAAGAACAGAATCCGCCTCGACCAGCTGCTGCTCAACACAGGACTGGTCGCCAGCCGCGCCCGCGCCCGTGACGCGATCCAGCGCGGTACCGTCAAGGTCGATGGTCGCACGGTCACCAAGCCGTCGTTGGCCTTCCACGAGAGCGTGACGATCACCATCGATGATCCGGCGCAGGACTATGTCTCCCGCGCAGCGCTGAAGCTTGTCGCAGCGCTTGATCATTTCGCACTCGATCCCTTGGGGCAAAGCTGTCTCGATATCGGCGCCTCGACCGGCGGATTTACCGAAGTGCTCTTGAAGCGCGGGGCCGATCACGTGGTTGCCATCGATGTCGGCCATGGCCAGATCCATCCGCGCGTCGCAGACGACGAGCGCGTCACCAGCATCGAGGGCCTCAATGCCCGCGCGATGACCGAGGACGACATCGACAATCGCGAGGTCACCTTTGTCGTCTCGGACGTTTCGTTCATCTCGCTGAAACTTGCGCTGCCGCCGGCGCTCGAAATGGCGCTTCCCGGTGCGCATTGCATCCTGCTGGTGAAGCCGCAGTTCGAGGCAGGCCGCGATGCGATCAGCAAGGCGGGACTGCTCAAGGATCCCGACAGCGCCCCGGCGGTTGCCGCCGAACTCGAGCGCTGGCTTACCGAGGACATGGGCTGGCAGAGCCTTGGCCTCATCCCCTCGCCCATTGCCGGTGGCGACGGAAACGTCGAATTCCTGCTCGCGGGCAAGAAGCCATGAGCACGCAGACGGTGACGATCGCTCGTCTCGGCGCTCAGGGCGACGGGATCGCAGAGGGGACCGATGGACCGATCTACGCGCCGTTCACGCTGCCCGGCGAGATCGCAGCGCTGGCGGTCAACAAGTCGCACGGCACGCTGATCTCGCTGAAAGAACCGTCAGCCGAACGCGTCGAGCCGCGCTGTCGACACTTCGGCCCCGATGGCGTCAACGGCACCTGCGGCGGCTGCACGCTGCAGCATGCGTCGGACGCGCTCTATCACGGTTTCAAGCGCGATCTTGTCATCGCCGCTCTGAAGTCGAAGGGGCTGAAGCCGGAGGTAGCGCCGCTCATCACCGCTGAGCCCGGCCAGCGCCGCCGCGCGGTCTTCACCGCCCGCAAGACCGAGAAGGAGCTGCTTCTCGGCTTCAACCAGGCCGAAAGCCACCACATCGTCGCGATCTCGGAATGTCCGATCACGAGCCCGGGCATCGTCTCGAGGCTCGCGACCATCGCCAAGATCGGTGCGGCGATCGCCGTCAACGCCGAGCCCTTCCGCATCACCGTGCTTGAGACGCTGTCCGGGCTCGACCTTTCCGTCGATGGCATCAAGAAGCTCGACGATCGCGAGCGCCGCCGAACCGTCGAAGCGGTGCTCGGCGAACGCGGCATTGCCCGCGTCAGCCTCAATGGCGAAATCATCGTCGAGCCGGTGAAACCGGTGATCGACTTCGGCGGCGTCTCGGTCTTACCGCCACCCGGCAGCTTCACCCAGGCAACGGCGCAAGCCGAAGAGGCGATGGCGAAGCTGGTGCTCGACCATCTCGGCAAGGCCAAGCGCGTCGTCGATCTCTTTGCCGGCTGCGGCACCTTCGCTCTGCGCATCGCCCGCAAGGCGCGCGTGCATGCGGTCGAAGGCGAGGACAAGGCGCTGAAGGCGCTCGACTTCGCCGCCCGCAACACGCAGGGGCTGAAGCCGGTGACGGTCGAGAAGCGCGACCTCTTCCGCCGTCCGGTCATGGCGCAGGAGCTGAAGGTCTTCGACGCGATCGTCTTCGACCCGCCGCGGGCCGGCGCCGAAGTGCAGTGCCACGAGATCGCCCGCTCCGGCGTCAAGAAGGTCGTGGCCGTTTCCTGCAATCCGATCACGCTTGCGCGCGATCTCTCGATCCTGACTGCCGCCGGCTACCGCATCACCTCTGTGACGCCGATCGACCAGTTCCTGTGGTCGGCCCATGTCGAGGCAGTGGTGACACTCGAGAAGTGAGTGCACCCAGCAGAGCGCCGTCTCCTGCTTCCGTCATGCTCGGGCTCGACCCGAGCATCCATCTCCGGGTCTCGACCCCTTGGCACTGGATCCTCGGGTCAAGCCCGAGGATGACTGGAGGAGATATCGGCGGACAACGTTAACAGCGCCCCAATGATAAAGGCCCGGTTTCCCGGGCCTTTATCATGTCGGGCTTGAAGCCCTTGCCATACTGATTCACGGCAAGGGCCTTATCGCCTTGTTATTGCAGCATTCTGTCGATCGACGTCCACTCAAGCCGCGCGGCGACGGCCGCCCCCGGTTCGCACTTCGCCGAGGTTGAACTGGGCAAGCAGCGCATTGAGCGAGGCGGCTTCGGAGGCAAGACCGTGGCTTGCCGCCGTCTGCTCTTCGACCATCGCCGCGTTCTGCTGCGTGCCCTGGTCCATGGTATTAACAGCCGTGTTGATCTCCTGGAGACCGGTCGACTGTTCGCGTGTCGCCGTCACGATCGCGCTCACATGTTTGTT
>NZ_MBSO01000052.1 GCF_001695835.1 Ensifer sp. LC11
ACTGAGCGTCGCTCAGTTCATACCGCCTAACCGCCACCATCGACCTCCGTGCCTAACACGGTATCTTATGAATCAGCGATTAAGCGATTTGGGAATCCTGAATGTCGATTGGTCCTAGCACTTTGATTCTAGAGCATCTTTCCGCCTCACGTGAATCCACTTGAGAGCGGGATGCTCTAGGCGACGTCGTCTGGGTTGCCGCTTAAGTTGCGGCAGTCTCCAGGCTCTGCCAGACGCGCCCGACGATTGGGCGGCGGTTGTCTCTGGCGCGATAGAGGCGGATTTCGACGCTGATATCCCATAGCGGTGCTGCGGCTCTGACCAGCGAGCCCTTCGCCAGTTCGGCGGTCATCAGGCTTTCGGGCACCCAGGCCACGCCCCAACCGGCTTCGGCCATGGCTTTCAAGCCGACCGACATGCTGCCCTCGTGAACCTTTCGCCCCGGTGGCAACTCCGGGTCGATCAGATCGCCCAGAAGCTGGCCGAAGAAGGACGATTTTTCATAGCTGAGATGCGGGAAAGGCTTCGCCCCATCTTCGAGCGGATGCAGCGGTGCACCCGTCTCGTCCGCCGCCGAGACCGCGAGGATGCGCTCTTGGCCCAGCACGCGGTGTTCGAACGCCTGCGGATCGAGCAGGTGGGGCACCTGCGTGTGCGCATAGGTGAGCAGGAAATCGCACTCGCCGTCGACAAGCGAATTGAGGTTTTCTTCCATGCTGCCGGAGTCGGGACGCAGGCGGGAGAAGAGCGGTCCAACCTTGGCGTTGATGCGGGTCATCCAGCCGGGAAAGAAGGTGAAGGACAGCGTGTGCAGCGCCGTCAACCTGATCGTGCGGGCGTCGGACCCTTCCTCCTCCTGCAGGTCGCGTCGCGATTGGTGAAGCTGCTTCAGCGTCGCCTGGGCCACGGGCACGAATATTGCGCCGGCCTCGGTAAGGCGCGAGGGGTAGGTCGCACGGTCGACCAGTGTCGCCCCCAGCCAAGCCTCCAATTGCCTTATGCGGCGGCTGAAGGCTGATTGGGTGACGTGACGCTCGTCCGCCGCCTTGGAGAAGTTCAGCGTGCTGGCGAGCGCCAGGAAGTCTTCAAGCCATTTGATTTCCAAGGACATGCACTCCGGAGTCTCGTCACGCCCAGCCATTCGCGAGGGATCGGGCTTCTTTGAGGCAGCGTCTGCACGTTATCAAGGAAATCTTGCCGCAAGAAATAATCAGGCGCTCCGGCGGAATTCGATCATCCGGGCGCGGCTCGTCACCAGCTCAAGACGATCCGGCCCGAGAAGATGCAGGCAGATGCGCTTCACCCAGGGGCCGTCATTCAAGGTGAACAGGAAGCGGCCGCTGCCGAGCGAGCTGAGCGCAAGCGCCTGGCGTATAGGGCCGATGCCCATCACGACCGTGCCGTTGTCGATCGCGAACTCCGCGCCTTCATCCGAACGCCACACGCCCGAGAGCGACGCCGGAACAGACTCGCCGGTTCTCGCCGGAAGGAAGCGCCGTGCGGCATGGCCGACCTCGCCGACCAGCGCCGGGCCGTCGCGACGAAGCCGCACCGGGGATGAGGCGGAGCGGGACGAGGCCCAGCCTTCACCATCGTCATAGAGCGTCTCGTCGGCATCGAGATAGGTGCAGGTGCTGCCTTTGATCTCGACCCACCAAGGGCCGGTTTCCGTTACATAGAAACCGTCGCCAAGATCGGATGCCGGCACCGGCAAGGCAAGGCCGGTCAGTGCTGCCATGCTTTCGAGCGCGATCTTGTGGCCGTTGGTGTCCTCGCGATTGGAAACCACGACGAAGCCGGCCTGGGTCTCGGGGTCAAGCAGGAAATAGGTCTTGTAGCCGGGATGCGAGCCGCCATGACCGACGAACGCGCGCGCGCCGAGCCACGATTTGCGCAGGCCAAGGCCGTAGCCGGTCGGCCGGCCGTCAGCGAGAACGCGGGCGGCCTGCAGCCTGTCAAGAAGGCCGGCAAAGTCACCTTCATCATTCAGCACCGCCTGCAGCCAGATGACCAGCGCTTTGGCGCTGCCGGTCAGACTGCCGGAGGCTGAAATATGCAGACCGGCGGCGGAAAGCTGCCAGCTTTCGCCTGACTGCCAATAGCCGGGGACGAGGCCCTTTATCGGGTCGTTCCAGGTGTCGGGTGCCTTCAACCCTATGCCGAGCGGGCCGGCGATCTGCCGCTGCACGAAATCATCGAAAGGGAACCCTTTGCGCTCAAGCGCCGCCTCGACGAGGCGATAGCCGGTGTTCGAATAGGAAACCTCGCTGCCGGCATCAAAGTTCAGGCGTTCGAGGCGCGAGATGTAATCGAGCAGCGGTCCGGCCTTGGTTTCCGTGTAGACGGACAGGCCGAGCAGCGACAGGCATTCTCGGGTATCCGGCAGGCCGCCGCTCATGTCGAGCGCCTGTCCAACGGTGACGTTGGCAAGTGGAGGCCGCAACTCCGGAAGGTGCTGGCCGAGTGTATCGCCGAGACCGATGATGTCGTGATGGGCGAGCACCATCGCCGAAAAGACGTGCTTGGTGAGGGACGCGTAACGCACGACGCTGTCGACCGTGAACGGGGTAAAGGTAGCGAGGCTCTCGACGCCACCCGCATGCGAGAAGCAGATTCCGGACGCGTCGAAACCGATCACGGCGCCGCCCGGTTCGTCCGCTGCCCATTGTGTGGTCAGGTGTTTCGCTGTTGCTTCGGCGGCTTGCCAATCCAGCGGTACCGGATTCGTCATGTCCATTCTCCGTCCCGTTGGCGGTATTCCCGCGCGTATTCTCAGACTAAGCACGACAGCCGCGCTTGCTGCCAATTCCGATTCCGGCAAGGCCTATGCACGGTTTGCATTTGCCCGGCATACCTGCCCTGCGCTACTGCATGTTTCCTTTGATCGTAGCCGATCAAAGGACAAAAACATGCAGCAAATCAAAGTGCTACAGCGACCTATACGCGTCTGATAAGACGCGCGGCGCTGTAGGGCGGCGAGGAAAAGGGGTGCGGTTCTCCCACCCAATGTCTATGGTCCGTGCGCGACTATTCATGAGTCGCGCACAGGACAACAGGTTGAGAAGGCGGTCCAGAATTGGCGACGCAAGCGAAAATCCCGGTCTTCGATGGACATAACGACGTGCTGTCGCGGCTTTGGCGCTCGCCGGGCGGCGCGCCGGAGCGGCGCTTCCTCGATGGCGTCGATACCGGGCATATCGATCTGGACAAGGCCGAGAAGGGCGGGCTGGCCGGCGGTCTCTGCGCCGTTTACGTGGCGTCCCCGGGCCTTGCGAAGGATGGCAGCGGCGAGTTTGCGACGCCGGACCAGGCGAGTGCGCTCGAAGCGACGCTCGGCATGGCGAGCCTGTTGATGCGGATCGAGCGGCAGTCGCAGGGAAGGCTGAGGATCTGCCGCAGCGCTGCCGATATCCGCGATGCCATGGCCGATGGCGCCTTCGCCTCGGTGCTTCACATCGAGGGCGTCGAGGCCGTCGCTGCCGACCTCGAGGCGCTCTACGTGCTCCATGCCGCGGGCCTGCGCACGCTTGGACCCGTCTGGAGCCGGCCGAACATCTTCGCCTACGGCGTTCCCTTCCGCTTTCCCTCCTCGCCCGACATCGGCCCGGGTCTCAGCGAGGCCGGCAAGGATCTGGTGCGCGCCTGCAACGAGCTGAAGATCATGCTCGACCTCTCGCACATGAACGAGCAGGGCTTCTGGGATATCGCGGCGCTGTCGCAGGCGCCGTTGGTGGCATCGCATTCCAACGTGCATGCGCTCTGCCCCCACAGCCGCAACCTCACCGACCGGCAGCTCGATGCGATCAAGGACACCGGCGGTCTCGCCGGCATCAATTTCGGCGTCCTGTTCCTGCGCGCCGACGGCGTCAAAAACCCGGATACGCCGCTCACGCTCCTGGCGGACCATATCGACTACATCGTCGAGCGCATCGGCATCGAGCATGTCGCGCTCGGTTCGGACTTCGACGGCACGACGATTCCCGCTGCAATGCGGAGCGCCGCCGATCTGCCGCTCTTCGTCGATCTCCTGCGATCGCGCGGCTATGACGATGCAGCGCTTACCAGGATCTGCCACGGCAACTGGATCCGCGTGCTGGAGACGACCTGGGGCGAATAGGCCGCAGGCCGTTCCAGGGACGTGTGACGCGGGCTTCTGTCCGGCACAGCGCGATTTCAGACAACCCGAGCATTTCGCGGTTTCGATGAGACGTTGAAGCACTCTAGAGCGTTTCATGTTTTGACGGAAGCGTAGCCGGCGTTTGCGAAGTAATTGCTGCATTCGCCGGGTTGGATGGTTGCGACGAGCGAGCCGATGTGTCGCCAGGTGTCTTCGATCG
>NZ_MBSO01000053.1 GCF_001695835.1 Ensifer sp. LC11
ACGGAGATCACCGACAAGGCGGCTGACGAGAATACGGTG
This sequence comes from Ensifer sp. LC11, assembly GCF_001695835.1. Taxonomy (GTDB): domain Bacteria; phylum Pseudomonadota; class Alphaproteobacteria; order Rhizobiales; family Rhizobiaceae; genus Ensifer. The sequence continues at coordinate 40 of NZ_MBSO01000053.1, forward strand.
ACGCACGCCCAGGGCGGCGCTGTTGCCTTTGCCGACGTCGATACGCTCGACACCCACAGCGCCAGCTTCACGGCCGGTGGTAATGGTTATCTCGGTACCTTCTCGCTCGACCCGCTCGATCAGGCGGGCGACAAGGTCGGCTGGAGCTTCCAGGTTGCCGACAGCGTGCTGGACTCGCTGCAGGCGGGCCAGATCCTGACGCAGACCTATGACGTGACCGTCGATGACGGCCAAGGCGGCACGGCGACGCAGACGGTGACGATCACGATCACCGGCACCAACGATGCGCCGATCATCACCTCCGGTCGGCAGGTCGGTGGCGTGTTGGAACGCTTTGACGGTACTGCGGGCGAGAACGCGGTGACGCACACCGAGAGCGGCGCGGTGACCTTTGCCGACGTCGACACGCTGGACACCCACAGCGCCAGCTTCATGGCAGGCGGCAGCGGTTATCTCGGTACCTTCTCGCTCGACCCGGTGAACCAGGCAACCGACAGGATCGGCTGGAACTTCCAGGTTGCCGACGGCGTACTGGACTCGCTGCAGGCCGGCCAGATCCTGGTACAGACGTACGACGTGACCGTCGATGACGGTAAAGGCGGTACGGCCACCCAGACGGTCAGGATCGTAATCCTCGGGACGAATGATGCACCGGTGATCACCTCGGGCGTGCAGAGTGCTTCGGTGACGGAGCGCGCTGATAACGCAACAGGCGAAAATGTGGTCGTCCATGCGCAAGGGGGGGCAGTGACGTTTGCCGACGTCGATACATTGGACACCCACAGCGCCGGCTTCTTGCCGCATGGCGGCGGTTATCTTGGTACCTTCTCGCTGGATGCGGTCAACCAGGCAACCGATACAATTGGCTGGAGCTTCAAGGTTGCCGATGGCGTGCTGGACTCGCTGCAGGCCGGTCAGACGCTGACGCAGAAGTACACCGTGTTCGTCAATGACGGTCATGGCGGCCTCGCGGCACAGACCGTTACGGTTGCGATTACCGGCACCAACGATGCCCCCGTGATCACCTCTGGTACACAGAGCGCTGTGGTGACCGAGCGTGGCGACGGTGCGACCGGCGAGAACTCAGTGTTGCATGTTCGGGACGGCAAGGTGGCCTTTGCCGACGTCGATACACTCGACACCCACAGCGCCAGCTTCAAGGCGAACGGCAACGGTTATCTCGGCACCTTCGCGCTCAACCCGGTGAACCAGGTGGGCAATTCGGTCGGCTGGAGCTTCAAGGTTGCCGACGGCGTCATAGACTCGCTGCAGGCCGGTCAGACGCTGACACAGACCTATGACGTGACCATCAACGACGGTCATGGCGGCACGGCGACGCAGACGGTGACGATCACGATCACCGGCACCAACGATGCCCCCATCATCACTTCGGGCACGCAGAGTGGTGCAGTGACGGAGCGTGCTGACGGCGCGACTGGCGAAAATGATGTCGTTCATGTCCAGGGCGGCGCCGTTGCCTTTACCGACGTCGACACGCTCGACACCCACACTGCCAGCTTCACAGCGCAGGGCAGCGGCTATCTTGGCGCCTTCTCGCTCGGCTCGCTGAACCAAGCGACGGACAAGGTCGGCTGGACCTTCAAGGTGGCTGACGGCGTGCTCGACTCGCTGCAAGCCGGCCAGACCTTGACGCAGAAGTACGACGTGACCGTCAATGATGGCCACGGCGGCACGGCGACACAGACCGTGACGATCACAATCACCGGCACCAATGATGCACCGGTGATCACCTCCGGTTGGCAGGTTGGCGGCGTGATGGAACGCCTTGACGGTGCTCCGGGCGAGAATGCTGTAACGCATACGAAGAACGGCACGATTGCCTTTGCTGACGTCGACACGCTGGATATGCACAGCGCCAGCTTCACGGCGGGTGGCAGCGGCTATCTCGGTACCTTCTCGCTCGGCGCGCTCAATCAGGCCACCGACAAGGTTGGCTGGAACTTCCAGGTGGCCGACAGCGTGCTGGATTCGCTACAGGCCGGCCAGGTTCTGGTGCAGACGTACGACGTGACTGTCGATGACGGCCATGGCGGCACGGCGGCGCAAACGGTGACGATCGCAATCCTCGGAACGAACGACGCACCTGTGATCACCTCGGGTGTGCAGAGCGGCGCGGTGACGGAGCGCGCTGACGGCGCGACTGGCGAAAATGCGATCGTGCATGTTCAGGGCGGCGCGGTAACCTTTGCCGACGTCGATACACTCGACACCCACAGCGCCAGCTTCTGGCCGCAGGGCGGCGGTTATCTCGGCACCTTCTCGCTGGACGCAGTGAATCAGGCAACTGACACGATTGGCTGGAACTTCAAGGTTGCCGACGGCGTGCTGGACTCGCTGCAGGCCGGTCAGACGCTGACGCAGAAGTACACCGTGCTTGTCAATGACGGCCATAGCGGCTTCGCGACGCAGACGGTGACGATCATGATCACCGGGACGAATGATGCACCGGTGATCACCTCCGGTACACAGAGCGCAGCGGTGACGGAACGTGCTGACGGTGCGGTTGGCGAGAATGCAGTGGTGCACGTTCATGGCGGCGCGGTAACCTTTGCCGACGTCGATACACTCGACACCCACAGCGCCAGCTTCGCAGCGCAAGGCGGCGGCTATCTCGGTACGTTCGCGCTCACCGCTGTGAACCAGGTGGGCAATTCGGTCGGCTGGAGCTTCAAGGTTGCCGACGGCGTGCTCGACTCGCTGCAGGCAGGTCAGTCGCTGACGCAGAAGTACAATGTAATCATCAACGATGGCCATGGGGGCACCGCGACCCAAACGGTAACCGTGGTGATCACTGGCACGAACGACGCCCCGTTGATCACCTCGGGCACGCAGAGCGGTGCGGTGACGGAGATCGCCGATAACTCGGGTGGCGAAAATGCCACGACGCACGCACAGGGCGGCACGGTGGCGTTCGCCGATGTGGATACGCTCGACACCCACAGCGCCAGCTTCACGGCCGGTGGCAGCGGTTATCTCGGTACCTTCGCGCTCGATCCGGTGAACCAGGTGGGCAATTCGGTTGGCTGGAGCTTCCAGGTTGC
>NZ_MBSO01000054.1 GCF_001695835.1 Ensifer sp. LC11
GAGAAAGCCATCTCGATGGGATTGAGATCGGGTGAATAGGGCGGCAGGAACAGGAACCAGGCCCTTTTTTCCTTCAGGGCTTCAGCCGCTTTGGCACTTTTGTGAACGGCGAGGTTATCCAGAATGACGACGTCGCCGGGCGACAGCGTCGGGGCAAGTTGCGTCTCGATGTAAGTGTCGAATGACACGCGGTTCATGGCGTGGTGAATGATCCACGGGGCGGTCAGGCCATGACAGCGCAAGGCGGCGATGAAAGTCTGTGTTCCCCAATGGCCGAATGGCGCATCCATCTGCAATCGTTCGCCGCGCGGGCAGCGTCCGCGAAGCCGCACCATCTTCGTGTTCACGGATGTTTCGTCAATGAAGACAAGGCGATGCGGTTCAAGCCGCATCCTTGGTTGGCGCTTGGCGATCCAGACATCACGATCCTGGCGCACGGTCGCGCGTGCGCGTTCCGATGCCATCAGGGCTTTTTTTATATGTAAACCCCTGCGCCACCAGGACGCGGGACAAGGACGAGGCCGGAACACGAACACCATGCGTGTCTTCAAGCCTGTCGGCGAGTTCCGGCATGGTCATGTCCGGCTTCGCCTCGATCTGTGCGATCAGAAAAGACAGATAGGCCGAAAGCTTGCCGCTGCCAGGCGGACGACCCTGCCGCAAGGGCGCAACCGTTCCGGCCACCCGGCGGTGCTGCA
>NZ_MBSO01000055.1 GCF_001695835.1 Ensifer sp. LC11
AAGCTTGATTGCCGCACTCTCGCTGACACCGAAGTGTCGGGCCGCGGCCCGACGCGACTGGCCGCCGTCAACCATCGACGCAACACGGTCGCGAATATCCAACGAATGGAACTTCCCATGAAACACCTCCACGCAGACGTGAATCACAGATGCCATCACAACGGAATCTCTGCGAGTCGATTAAATCGAACGATGCTTTAGTGGAACCGGAGCAAAGCGCCGGAACGGAATTAATCGTCGTTCGGTGCTGCCCACCACTGATGAAAGTGGTGAACCGCCCCCCGGCCCTGCCCGATCTTCAAATTGGCTCCGGCAACAAGCGCCTCATGCAAATAGGTCTTGGCGGCGATCACCGATTCTTCGAGCGGCAAGCGATGGGCAAGACCAGCGGCGATTGCGGCAGAGAGCGTGCAGCCGGTGCCATGATCGTTCTTGGTTTCAACCCGCGGGCGCGACAGGCGCAAAGGGGAACTCCCCTCGAAGAGGATATCCGCCGCTTCGTCGCCGTTGGCATGCCCGCCTTTCATCAGCACTGCGGCCGCACCAAGCTTCAGGAGCATCTCCGCCTGGCGGGCCATCTCTATCTCGTTCTCAGCAACGCCGCGCCCCGTCATCAGTGCTGCTTCGGGCAGGTTAGGCGTCACGATGAGCGCAAGTGGCAGCAACTCCTCCTTGAGTGTCGCAATCGCGTCCGGACGTAACAATATGTCACCCGAAGTGGCAACCATGACCGGATCGATAATTGCCATATGTCCATATCGCTTCAGACCTGATGCGATCGCGGCAATTGTCTCGTGCCGCGACACCATGCCGATCTTCACCGCACCGACGGCGAGATCCGAAAACACGGCATCGATCTGAGCGGTGACAACGGCTGGAGAAATATCCTCGACGGCCGTGACCCCGCGGGTGTTTTGCGCCGTAATGGCGGTAACAACGCTAGCACCATAGACACCGAGTGCCGAGAACGTCTTCAGATCAGCCTGGATGCCGGCTCCACCGCCGGAGTCCGAGCCTGCGATAGTAACGGCAATACCGGTCATGCCTGGCTCCACCGGAGAGCAAAGATGTGTTCAAGCTCGCCTAATGCACGTCCAAACTGGGCACTCAGGCACGCCCCCATTCCCGAGCGTGTTCCAATCATCAGAGAGGAAGCCGAAAGATCGCGCACGGGCATCGGTCGGCTCGGCACGCGGAAGCTTTCGTCGCCACATCCTAAACTATGTGCAGGCACCATCGATCTCCCAATACCAACTGAGGAGATCCGGACGAAAGGCGAAGGCGCGGCTGATGTGCCGGGGAGGCCCTTGCCGTTCCTACGCCGGTATGATCCGGATCAGGTTCAAGGGTCTGGCTCACCGCCATCTCAGCACCGTCAGATGCGCCCCTCGGCAGGGGCGAATGTTATGGCAGCGTGAGAGGGGATGTCAATCGATCGAGTTAAGCGAACTCGATCATGCGTCGGTCGATGCGTACATCGGAGGACCTTGAGGGGAATAACCAACTAAAGAAGGCCCCTTTTTCCTCTGGGGTAAAAACTCAATCAGCCTATTGATAACGTTTAATTTCCATGATTCTATTCCGGAATAACGGAGTTGAAGCATGGGAAGCGAATTCTGGCTGAGCGATCAGCAATGGTCCGTCATCGAGCCGCTGCTGCCGAAGAACCGGCCCGGTGCCCGCCGGGTCGATGACCGCCGCGTCATCAGCGGCATTGTGCATGTGTTGCGTGTCGGCTGCCGCTGGCAGGATTGCCCGGCCGTCTATGGCCCGCCAACCACCATTTACAACCGCTTTCATCGCTGGGCCGGCCGCGGCCTGTGGCAGAAGCTGTTTTCGGCCCTGGTCGCGGCCGATCCATGCGACATGCAGATGATCGACAGCACCACCGCGAAGGTCCATCGCTCGGCCGCCGGTGGAAAAGAGGGGCGCAAACGCAAGCGATCGGTCGCTCCCGCGGCGGCTGGACGACGAAAATCCACGCCGTCGTAGACGGTCGTGGCCGACCGCTCGGGCTGCAGATCTCGCCGGGGCAGATGGGCGATGTGCGCGCCGCCGTGCCGTTACTCCAGCACCTGCCGCCCGCCTATTTCCTCGCCGCCGACACCGCTTACGACAGCGATGCCCTGCGCCAGTACCTGACCGGACGCGGAACCATTCCGGTCACTCCCAACAACCCGACCAGAAAGCGCCGCCATCCCTTCGATGCAAGGGCCTATCGCCAGCGCAACGTCATCGAGCGGATGTTCTGTCGTCTCAAGGATTGGCGGCGAATCGCCACACGCTACGACAAGCTCGCCACAAATTTCCAGGCCGCCGTCCACATCGCCGCTATCGTCATCTGGTGGACCAATTGAGTCTGGAGCCTAGACTAGGACGAATCGACATTCACGGCAGCCAGATCATTGCGGCGACGAGATAGACGAAGCCTTCGAAGTGGATTGTTCTGCGGTCGTATCGGGTGGCGAAGCGTCGGAAGTGCTTCATTCGGTTGAAGCACCGCTCGATGCGGTTGCGATCTTTGTAGGCGCCTTCGTCGTGGGGGATGATGATCTTGCGTGAGCGGTTTGACGGGATCACCGCCTCGGCTCCCATGCTGGTGATCGTTTGCCGCAAGGCATTGCTGTCATAGGCTTTATCAGCCAGCACGGCGGCGCCGCTCTGTCCCTCTAGAAGAGCCGGCGCTTGTGTGCTGTCGCCCAC
>NZ_MBSO01000056.1 GCF_001695835.1 Ensifer sp. LC11
AAAACCTCCGTTCTATGTCTCGGCCAGCCTAGCGGTCCAAGCACGGAGGTCTCTCAAGGAAGATGTAGAACTCGTCCAGTCCTCCACCGGAGGTGGAGGTTTACTTGCTTACAACAAAAGCGGGCGGACGATCGCCCGCCCGCCCGCAGACCACCGCAGCAGTCTTGGGAGATTGGTCAGTTCCAGAACTATGACCGGCCGTAGCCGCCGCCGGTCGGCGTCACCACGGTGAAGGCTTCACCGGCTTCAAGAACCGTATGGGCGCAACCCGGCAGTTCCTCCGTCCGGCCGTCGTTGCGTCGGACGATATTGCGGCCGAGTTCGCCCGGGCTGCCGCCCTTGATGCCGAAGGGCGCGACACGGCGATGGCCGGAGAGGATCGCGAAATCAAGCGTCTCGCGGGCACGGATCGTGCGCTTCGTGCCGTTGCCGGCGTTCCACTGGCCACGGCCGCCCGAACCCACACGAATGTGAAAGTCTTCGAGCACCACCGGGAAGCGGGTTTCGAGGATTTCCGGGTCGGTCAGGCGCGAGTTGGTCATATGGGTATGGACCGCATCGGCGCCGCTGTAACCCGGGCCGGCCGGCGCACCGGAGCAGATCGTCTCGTAATACTGGTAGTTCTGGTTGCCGAAGGTCAGGTTGTTCATCGTCCCTTGCGCGCCGGCCTGGCTCTGGACCGCGCCGAACAGGCAGTTGGTCACCGCCTGGCTGACCTCGACGTTGCCGGCGACGACGGCCGCCGGATAGCGCGGCGTCAGCATCGTACCCTCGGGGATGACGATGTGGATCGGCCTGAGGCAGCCGGCGTTCATCGGGATCTCCGCCTCGACCAACACGCGGAAGACATAGAGCACCGCCGCGCGGGTGACCGGCGCGGGCGCATTGAAGTTGTCGCCGCGCTGTTCCGACGTGCCGGTGAAATCGACCGTCGCCTCGCGCTTGTCGCGGTCGACGGTGATCTTGACGACGATGCTGCAGCCCTGGTCCATCTCGTACGAGAACTCGCCGTCCGGCAACTGGTCGAGCACGCGGCGCACACTTTCGGCGGCATTGTCCTGGACGTGGCCCATATAGGCCTCGACCACGTCCTCGCCGAACTGGGCGATCATTTTCCTGAGTTCGGCGACGCCCTTTTCGTTGGCGGCAACTTGAGCCTTCAGATCGTTGACGTTCTGCAGGATGTTGCGCACCGGATAGCGCGCGCCGTTCAAAAGCGCTTCGAGTTCCGCCTCGCGGAAGCGGCCGGCGTCGATGAGCTTGAAGTTGTCGATATAGACGCCTTCCTCCTCGATGTTGGTGGCAAGCGGCGACATCGAGCCCGGCGAGATGCCGCCGATATCGGCATGGTGGCCACGGCTGGCGACCCAGAAGCGGATCTCGCTTCCGGCATCGTCGAAGACCGGGGTGCAGACGGTGAGGTCAGGCAGATGCGTGCCGCCGTTATAGGGGGCGTTGATCAGGAACACGTCGCCGGGCTTGATCATCGGGTTCTCGCGGATCGCGGTTGCAACCGAGGCGTCCATGGAGCCGAGATGGACCGGCATATGCGGCGCGTTGGCGACGAGATTGCCGCGGTTGTCGAAGACGGCGCAGGAGAAATCGAGCCGCTCCTTGATGTTGACCGAATAGGCGGTGTTCTGCAGCGTCACGCCCATCTGCTCGGCGATCGACATGAAGAGGTTGTTGAAGATCTCCAGCATGACAGGGTCGGCATGAGTGCCGATCGCGCTCTGCTGCTGCAGGGCCTTCACGCGGCGCAGCACGATGTGGTCCTTGGCCGTCAGTTCCGCCTGCCAGCCATCCTCGACAACGACGGTCTGGTTCGGTTCGATGATGATCGCCGGGCCGTCGAGCCGCTGGCCGGGAGCGATCTCTGCGCGCAGCACGACCGGGGCGTCATGGAACTGGCCCTGCGAATAGAACCGCGTGCGGCGTGAAACGTCCGGTGTGCCTGACGTGACCGCCCCACCCTCACGCTCCATCTGGGCAGCACCCCCGCCGACCGTTTCGACCTCGACGGCATCGATCACCAGCGCCTTGTTCTCGGCGACGAAGCCGAAGCGGCGCTTGTGCAGCTCTTCGAATTCGGCGCGCAGGCGGGCGATGTCGTCATGATCCGGGTAGGTCGCGTCGACGGCGAGCACCGTATCGGTGCCGGCATAGCGGATATGGGCGCGCAGATGCGTGCGGATCTCGTCACGGGCAATGCCCTGTGCATCGAGTTCGCCAAGGCATTCGACCTCAAGCTCGGCACCAAGCGTGCCGAGCGCTGCCGGTGCCTGGTCGTCGAGCGCGACGCCGAGCGCCTTCTGGCGCGTGGCGCGGATATCGGCAAGACCCATGCCATAGGCCGAAAGCAGGCCCGACATCGGGTGCACGAGAATGCTTTTCATACCGAGCTGGTCGGCAACCAGGCAAGCATGCTGGCCTCCGGCACCACCGAAGCAGCTGAGCGCATAGCGGGTCACGTCATAGCCGCGCTGGACGGAAATCTTCTTGATCGCCTCGACCATATTGGCAACCGCGATGCGGATGAAGCCGTCGGCCACATCCTCAGGGCTGCGGCCGTCGCCGATCTCAGTGGCCATGGCGGCAAAGCGGCCACGCACGGTATCGACGTCGAGGCGTTCGTCCTGATTCGGACCGAAAAGCGCCGGGAAGAACTCCGGCTGCAGCTTGCCGAGCATGACATTGGCATCGGTGACGGCGAGCGGCCCGCCGTTGCGGTAGCAGGCAGGGCCTGGGTTGGCGCCAGCGGAATCCGGGCCGACGCGGAAGCGCTCGCCGTCGAAATGCAGGATCGAGCCGCCGCCGGCGGCAACCGTATGGATCAGCATCATCGGCGCGCGCACCCGCACGCCGGCGACCTCGGTTTCGAAAGCGCGCTCATATTCGCCGTCAAAATGCGCGACGTCGGTCGAGGTGCCCCCCATGTCGAAGCCGATAACGCGGTCGAAGCCGGCCGCTTCACCGGTCTTGGCGAGGCCGACGACGCCTCCGGCCGGGCCGGACAGGATCGCATCCTTACCCTGGAACATTTCAGCAGCAGTCAGGCCACCTGAAGACATCATGAACATGACGCGGGCGCCGGTGCGGGCGACGTCGAGCTCGCCCGAGACCTGCGCCACATAGCGGCGCAGAACCGGAGAAAGATAGGCGTCGATGACGGTGGTGTCGCCGCGCCCGACATATTTGATCAGCGGCGAGACTTCGTGGCTGACGGAGACCTGCTCGAAGCCGAGTTCGCGGGCAATACAGGCGACGGTCGCCTCATGCTCCGGATACTTGTAGGCATGCATGAAGACGATGGCGACGGCCTTGTAGCCCTTGCCCTTCAGGTCTTCGAGTGCCGCCCGCGCCTTTGCCTCATCGAGAGGCTTCTCGACCGTCCCGTCGGCCAGCACGCGCTCGTCGAGCTCGACGATGTCCTGATAGAGCGCTTCCGGCTTGATGATTTCGGTCGCGAAGATCTTCTTGCGCTCCTGGTAGCCGATCTTCAGCGCGTCGCGGAAACCCTTGGTGGTGACGAGCGCCAGCGGCTCGCCTTTGCGTTCGAGCAACGCATTGGTGGCAACGGTCGTGCCCATGCGCACTTCGCCGATGAGGCCGGTCGGGATGGGTGTGCCGGTCGGCAGGCCGAGATGCAGGCGGATGCCCTGCACGGCGGCGTCGCGATAGGCGTCCGGATTTTCCGAAAGCACCTTGCGCGCATGCAGCACCCCTTGCGGATCGCGGCCGATGACATCGGTGAAGGTGCCGCCGCGGTCGACCCAGAAGTCCCAACTGCCGGTTTCGCGTGCGCTCATTGTCCATCCCTCTCGTTCGCGAGCCGCATCATTGTGCAAGCCCGGAAAATCATCAAAGCAGTTCGTTGACAAAATGTCGATAAAATGATGACATAAAATCGTCAAGATGAGGAAGAGCTGAATGACGAAGAAGTCGGAGGAGAGCTTCGAAGGACGGGAATGGGCCGAAAATGCCCTGCCCGAACATCTAAAGCCGGTCGCGGCCATCGGTCCGATCGTCTCTTCCGCGCACCTTGCCGAAGGCGGTTCTCCCGGTCTTTCCGAAGTGGAATACGGGCTGATCCTCGCATCGCACGCCTTCCATCGCTGGATGATGCGCTGCATGGCGGCCGCCGGCGTTCCCGGCCTTTCCCCGATCGAAATCCTGATCCTGCACACGATCCGCCATCGCGACCGCGGCAAGAAGCTTGCCGACATCTGCCTGGTGCTCGATATCGAGGACACCCACGTCGCGACCTATGCCATCCGCAAGCTCGAGGCCGCCGGCCTGGTGACGACGGGCAAGGAAGGCAAGGAAAAGACCATCCGCATCACCGACAAGGGCGGCGAGGCCTGCAGCCGCTACGCGAAGATCCGCGAAAGCCTGCTGGTCTCCTCGACTGCAAAGGCCCGCCCCTCCGAAGAGACACTTTCCGAGATCGCCGCCGTCCTGCGTTTCATGTCGGGCGCCTATGAACAGTCCGCGCGCGCCGCGACCACTTTGTAACGAGGAAGACCGCGTGACCGTCGATACGCCTGCGCCATTGCTCGCCGTTGAGAAGCTTTCCGTCGCCTTCAACGGCAATCCCGTCGTCGAAGACCTGAGCTTCACGGTGACGCCCGGCCGCACGCTGGCGATCGTCGGCGAATCCGGCTCCGGCAAATCGGTGACTTCGCTCTCAATCATGCGGCTTGCCGACATGATGGGCGGACAGTTCCCGACCGGCCGCATCCTGTTTCGCGGCAAAGACGGCGAGATCGACCTGACGAGCGCCCCGCAGAAGACCATGCGCGCCATTCGCGGCAAGGAGATCGCCATGATCTTCCAGGAGCCGATGACGTCGCTGAACCCGGTCTTTACCATCGGCGACCAGGTCGCCGAAGTGCTGATGCTGCACGAGAAAATGACGAAGGCGGGCGCGCTCGCCGAAACGCGCCGCCTGCTCGACATGGTGCGGCTTCCGGATTCTGCAGAGCTGATCGGCCGCTACCCGCACCAGCTCTCCGGCGGCATGCGCCAGCGCGTGATGATCGCCATGGCGCTGGCCTGCCGGCCGAAACTGCTGATTGCCGACGAGCCGACGACGGCGCTCGACGTCACCATCCAGGCGCAGATCCTGACGATCATCCGCGACCTGCAGAAGGAACTCGGCATGGCGGTGATCTTCATCACCCATGACATGGGCGTCGTTGCCGAGATGGCCGACGACGTCGTCGTCATGTGGAAGGGCCGCAAGGTCGAGGAAGGTCCGGTCGGCGAGATCTTTGCAGCGCCGAAGCACCCCTATACCCAGACGTTGCTTTCGGCCGTACCCAAGCTTGGCAGCATGACCGGCGAGGCGTTTCCGAAGCGCCTGCCGCTGACCATGATGGTCGATGGCGAACCGAAGCGCGTCGGCGAGACCCATATCCAGCGCACCGCCCGTTACGAGGCGGCCCCGATCCTCTCCGTGCGCGATCTCGTCACCCGTTTCGACGTGCGCAAGAACCTTTTCGGCAAGGCGACACATCGCGTGCATGCGATCGAAAACGTCAGCTTCGACATTTTCCCGGGCGAAACGCTGGCGCTCGTCGGCGAAAGCGGGTCCGGCAAGTCGACGATCGGCCGCACGATCCAGCAGCTGCAGAGCGCAACCTCCGGAGAAATTCTGTTCGGCGGGCGCCCGGTCTCGGCGATGAGCTATGCCGAGCGGCAAAGGCTGAAGCAGGAAATCCAGTATATCTTCCAGGATCCCTTCGCCTCGCTCGACCCGCGCAAGACCGTGGGCTTCTCGATCGCCGAGCCGATCCGCACCCATGGCCTGATCCTCGGCGAGAAAGACATCGAAAAGCGCGTGCACGAACTCTTGGAGCGCGTCGGCCTGACCGCCGCGCACGCCAGGCGCTATCCGCACGAGTTTTCCGGCGGCCAGCGCCAGCGCGTCTGCATCGCCCGCGCGCTCGCCTCGCGCCCCAAGCTGATCATCGCCGACGAGGCGCTTTCGGCCCTCGACGTCTCCATCCAGGCGCAGATCATCAACCTGTTCATGGAGCTGCAGGAGCAGGAAGGCCTCGCCTACCTCTTCATCAGCCATGACATGGCGGTGGTCGAGCGCATGAGCCACCGCGTCGCTGTGCTCTACCTCGGGCAGATCATGGAGTTCGGCAGCCGCCAACAGGTGTTCGAAACGCCCTCCCATCCCTATACCCGCCGGCTACTTTCCGCCGTTCCCGTCGCCGAGCCCGGCAAGGGCCGCGAACGCGCCATGCTCGAAGGCGAGATCCCGAGCCCGATCCGTCGTGTCGGTCAGGAACCCGCGGTCCTGCCGCGCAGAGAAATCGCCCCTGGCCATTTTGTGGCCAAGGGCGCGTGAGCCGCTTTCTTTCCTAAAGAAGGCTGTCGAAACAGGAGTGAGTAAATGATCAACAAAAAGGGGATCCACGCCGCTTTCATCGCCCTTGCGATGGCCGGTAGTTTCATGACCGCAGCCCCGGCTTTTGCCGCCGGCACGCTGACGGTTTCGTCGCCGCAGGATCCGGGCAGCTGGGACCCGGTCGACACCTTCCTCGTCAACTGGGCGTCGGTCGCCACCAATATCTATGACGGCCTGACCTATCGCGGCCCGGATCTCAAGCTCGCGCCCGGCCTTGCCACCGCATGGGAAGAGCTCGACGGCGGCAAGCGCCTGCGCTTCACGCTGCGCGAAGGCGTCAAGTTCCACAACGGCGAGCCCTTCAACGCCGAAGCGGTGAAGTTCACCTTCGACCGCCTGCTCGGCGAGGAAGGTTCCAAGGGCCCGCAGAAGTCCAACTATGCCGTGATAGAGAAGGTCGAGATCATCGACGAAAAAACCGTCGACCTGCACCTGAAGGCACCGGATCCGGTGCTGCTCACCAAGCTTGCCGGCTACGGCGCGATGATCGTTCCGCCGAAGTACATCCAGGAAAAGGGCGAGGACTACTTCAACGCCCATCCGGTTGGTACCGGCCCGTTCAAGGTCGTCTCCTATGAGCCGAAGGTCGGGATCAAGCTCGAAGCCTTTGCCGACCACTGGGGCGGCGCGCCGAAGCTTTCGAACCTCAACTACCGCTTCATCTCGGAACCGGCGACGGCCGTTGCCGAGCTGCAGGCCGGCCGCGTCGATCTCGTCATCCCGCCGACCATTCCGATCGGCATGATTCCGACGATTCAGGACGACAGCAATCTGGAGATCGTCACCAGCGCCGGTCCGACCGTTTACGCGCTGCGCTTCAACACCCGCGACGGCATCACCAAGGATCCGAAGGTCCGCAAGGCGCTGATCCTCGGCGTCGACCGCGACACCATCATCCAGTCGATCCTCGGCGGTCAGGCGGATCCGATCGCCAGCTTCCAGGGCAAGCTCTCCTTCGGCTTCGACCCGGCGATGAAGCCGCTGCCCTATGATCCGGAACAGGCGAAGGCGCTGCTGAAGGAAGCCGGTGTTGCGCCGGGTGCGACCGTCCAGATCGACGTTCGCGGCAATGATGCGACCTTCAACGAGGTCGTGCAGGCGGTCGCCAGCTACCTGCAGCTGATCGGCATCAATGCGACGATCAAGCCCTATGAAACCAATGTGCTGCTGAACGACATCATTCCGGCCGGCAAGACCGGCGCGATGTTCCAGCAGTCCTGGGGCGGCTGGACGCTCGACTACGACAACACCGCCTACTCGATGTACCACTCCGGCGAAAAGTGGAACCCGTACGACAAGGACGCGGAACTCGACAAGCTCTTGGAATCCCAGCGTTCGATCACCGACCGTGCCAAGCGTGAGGAAATCCTCAAGCAGATCGCCAACTACGCCGCCGACCGTTCGCTCGAGATGCCGCTCTACAACCTCAACGCCATTTTCGGCGTGAGCAAGCGCGTCAAGAACTTCACGCCGGTGCCGGACAGCCGCCTGCGACTGACGGACGTGACGGTCGAGTAAAACAATCCGGTCCGCCGCTCCACGGGTGAGGCGGCGGACCACTTTCCAAAAGGGCGGGTCACTTGGCCGGATTTCTGATCAAACGTTTTCTGCAGGCGGTCTTCGTCGTGTTCGTCGTGACGCTGACCGTCTCCTATGCCATCCGCTTCACCGGCGACCCGGCGCTGATGCTGGCGCAGGGCGCCGGCAGCGTGACTGAGGAAGACCTCGTGCGCATCCGCGAGGGGCTCGGCCTCAACCAGCCGTTCCTGGCGCAATATGCCGACTTCATCAAAGGCATGTTCACGCTCGATTTCGGCCGCTCCTTCCTCGGCGGCACGCCAGTGTCGCAACTGATCGCATCCGCCCTGCCGGCAACCATGCTGCTCGCCTTCGCTTCGCTGATCGTGTCGATCGCGATTTCCATTCCGCTCGGCATTCGCGCCGCCGTCGCGCGCGGCAAGTGGGCAGACCAGACGATCCGCATCCTGTCGCTGATCGGGCTTTCCTTCCCGAACTTCTGGCTGGCGATCATGCTGGTGCTGCTGTTCTCGATCGTCTTGAAATGGCTGCCGCCGAGCGGCATGGACGGTTTTGCCAGCTTCATCATGCCGGCGCTGACCATGGGCATCATCCTGACGGCGACCAATGTGCGGCTGGTGCGCACCGCGATGCTGGAAACCCTGCAGTCGCAATACATCATGGTTGCCCGCGCCAAGGGCCTCAGCGAAAGCAAGGTGCTTTACAAGCATGCCCTGCGTAACTGTGCCATCCCGCTGATTACCTATTTCGGCCTGCAGTTCGGCGGCTTGCTCGGCGGCATCGTCGTCGTCGAGCTGGTGTTCAACTGGCCGGGCATGGGCACGCTCGCCTTCGACGCGGTCGCGTCGCGCGACTATCCCGTGCTTCAAGCGGTCATAACGGTGCTTTCGCTGATGATCGTGTTCGTCAATCTCCTGGTCGACATCGCCTATGGCCTCGTCGATCCACGCATCCGGACGGAGTGAGCCGATGACGTCAAAGGCTGCCAACACCCGCTTCGCCCGCTTCCGCAATCTGGAATTCATCCTCGGCGCGCTTCTGACCGGCGGCATCTGCCTCGCCGTTCTTTTCTCGGGCGTGCTCTTTCCGGGTGGCGTCGACAAGATCGACCTGATGGCGCGGCTGACCCCGCCCTTCGTCAACTGGGCGCATCCGCTTGGCACCGATCCGCTCGGCCGCGACGTGCTCGCCCGCGTGGTTGCCGGCGGCAAGATCTCGTTGCTCGTAGGGCTGACCTCGGTTGCCGGCGCCGTTGTCGTCGGCGTGGTCATGGGCCTTGTCTCGGGTTATTATCGCGGCTTCTGGGACATGATCGTCATGCGCTTTGCTGACGTTCAGCTGGCGCTCCCCTTCATCCTGCTCGCGATCACCTTCATCGCCATCGTCGGCGGCGGGCTGACCAACACCATCATCCTCTTGATCGTGTCGCAATGGGTGCAATATGCCCGTCTCGTGCGCGGATCGGTGCTGTCGCTGCGCGAGCGCGAATTCATCCAGTCGGCCCGCGCCATCGGTGTGCGCGACTACAAAATCCTGTTCCAGCACCTGCTGCCCAACCTGATCGGGCCGGTCATCGTTTTGATGACGCTCAATGTTGCCAACAACATCCTGCTTGAAAGCAGCCTCACCTTCCTCGGCCTTGGCGTTGATCCGCTGATCCCGAGCTGGGGCGGCATGCTTGCCGACGGTCGCACCTATCTGCAGAACGCCTGGTGGGTCAGCGTCTTCC
Organism: Ensifer sp. LC11; assembly: GCF_001695835.1. Classification (GTDB taxonomy): domain Bacteria; phylum Pseudomonadota; class Alphaproteobacteria; order Rhizobiales; family Rhizobiaceae; genus Ensifer. The sequence continues at coordinate 9,690 of NZ_MBSO01000056.1, forward strand.
CGGGGCTTGCGATCCTGCTCACCGTTCTCGGCCTCAATCTTCTCGGCGATTGGCTGCGCGACAGCCTCGACCCAACCGGTAGAACTTCACGATGACGACGATTTTCGAAGGCGCCTTCGAGCGCGCGCTCGACACGCTGCTGACCACCTACGGCAAGGAGGCCGCGCGCGGCACCAAGCTCGAAGCCTGGCTGTTCGACGATGCCGCCAGCCGCAAGGCGGCCGAACAGAAGCTCGCGAGCTTCGGGGTCAAAGCGACGCTGCGCAGTGCCTACAAGCCGCTGCTGCATTTCTTCCTCGAAGAGGTCGACCGCGACGCGCTTGCCAGCGTCATTATCGGCTATCCCCAGCATGAGGGTGCTGCGCAGAACCGCTTCCTGCTCGAGGCCTATCCGCTCGCAGCACTCGTCGGCGACGCGGAGATCCGCTTCGAGGCCGGCAGCAAGGCCGCCTTCATCTATGATGTCGCTCTGACCTTCCGTGACGGGCGCCAGCAAAATCACGCCGTCTTCGCGCCGAACCGCATCCACACCGACTTCATCGGCGAAACGCTTCTATCGCCGACCGGCTGGATCCGGCTCGACGAGGGCTGCGATAAACATCGCGAGTGCCATCTCGAAACCGATTACGAACGGCTCTTCGCCGGCACGATGCGGGCGATCGCCGATCACGCCTGGGGTGAAACCGAACCCTATTTCGAAGAGCTCAGCATTCGCGCGACCCTGCCGATCACCGACTTCCGCCTGCCGGTCGGGGAAGAGGTCGTGAGCCTTCGCGAAGCACTGCACGAGGATTTCTATTTCTCGCTGCTCGAAGTCTTCCAGAAGAAGTCCGGCCGACCGCTCGGTGATCGTGGCCTGAAACCCGGCCAGATCGTGCCTGAAATCGTCTTTGGCGTCGGCAGGCCCACCGTCGTCGTCGAAGTGCGAGCCTTGCAGGCAACGGACGCCGATGGCCCATCCCAACCGATCGAAACCGCAGAAGCGCCGTTGTCGGTAGCGCAGATCCATGCCGAGCTCGCCGAAATCGACGGTCAACCGTTCGAAGCACAATCACGTGCGGGTCGGACGGTCAAGGCGCGCTATCACCAGGGCACCGACGCCGCTGTCATGGTCAGCGGCGGTCAGCATCCGAATGAGACGACAGGCATCGTCGGGGCGCTGCGCGCTGCCCAGGTGCTTGCCGCCCGTCCGGGCGCGCATTTCACCATCTCGCCGCTCGAAAACCCTGACGGATACGCCGTGCACCAGCGGCTTCGCGCCGACAACCCGCTGCACATGCATCACGCCGCCCGCTACACCGCGCTCGGCGACGACCTCGAATACCGCACGGGCGCTGCACTCAATGAGCGCGAGATCCGCAAGGAAGCGGAACGCGTGACGGGTGCGCAGTTGCACGTCAACCTGCATGGCTATCCCTCGCACGAATGGACCCGACCACTGTCTGGCTACGTGCCGCGCGGCTTTGCCATGTGGACCCTGCCCAAAGGTTTCTTCCTGATCATGCGCCACCACGCCGGGTGGGAAAGCCGTGCAGAGCAATTGATCGAGGCGGTCACGTTGCGTCTTGCCGCCGTTCCCGGGCTGCTCGCCTATAACGACGCCCAGATCGCGCTCTACGAGACCCATGCCGGCGAAACCGGCTTCCGGATCATCAACGGCTTCCCCTGCCTGATTTCCGTCGACGACCGCCACACGGCGCCGCTGACGCTGATCACCGAATATCCTGACGAGACGATCTACGGCGATGCCTTCGTCGCCGGCCACGATGCCCAGAAGGAGACGGTGCTTGCAGCCTACGAGGCGTTCCAAGGGATGATGGCGCTCGCCTGACGCGGGTCCGGCCACATCCACTCGTAACGCGGGGAAGCGGCCCGTCGCCAGGCGGACCGGCTCGCGTCGTGCGTGCAAGTCTTCTGCGGCGGGCGGGAGCTGGACATGGGCGGACGGGCCTTCGCGTTCGGCTATTCCGACGCTCTCCATCCAAAAGTCCCACCCTTGCCGGCCGAGCTCCCATTGCTCCCACAAAAATCCGGGAAAACACGCAACCGAATGTAGCAGAGCCCGCAACTCGCCCTTGACGGGCAAGACAGGTTCGATAAGAGGCCAATGGCCTGAGATATTTATTTTCGTAAATTCTCATAGGGCATGCGGGGCAAGCATATCGCGGGGGCGAAAACTAGATGAAGCTGCTGAAAAGCGCTCAGCAATCATTGATTGAGGGCATCTCCAACCGTCAGTTCGTCCGGCTGGCAAACAGCACCAGTGCGCTGAAGGGCCACAAGCATCGCATCGCGATGAACGACAATGAAAGCATAATGACGCTGACCGATGGCGACGGCGAATTGCACATTTGCCGCCGCGACCGGCTGTGGCTCTACAAGCGCGGCATTGCCGCGCGGGTGAGGCAGTTGGCCGAATCCTACCTTCTGCACCGCATTACCGAGCCGCTCGAAGGCGCATTCATCGATTGCGGTGCCAATGTTGGCGAGCTCGGCGCCTTTAGCCGCGCCAAGGGCCTTGCCTACCACGCCTTCGAACCCGAAAACCTGGAGGCGGATTGCTGCGATCTCAACAATTTTTCCGGCGCGCGTGGCACCAACCGTTTCGGGCTCTGGTCGAGCGACGGTGAATTGACCTTCTATTCGAAGCCTTCGTCGGCGGACAGTTCTCTGTTCGAGACCGAGGAGTATGTCGACCAGTTCAAGATCAAGGTGCGCAGCCTCGACAGTTTTGCTGCCGAGACCGGCCTGAAGAAGGTCGCCATTCTCAAGATCGAGGCGGAAGGTGCCGAGCCGGAAATTCTCGCCGGAGCACACGAGACGCTGAAGTCGACCGCCTATGTCGCCGTCGACTGCGGTTTTGAGAAAGGCGTCAAGAAAGAGAGCACGCTGGTTCCCGTGTTCAACATTCTGCTGGAGGCCGGCTTCGAAGCGATCGACTGGAACCCGAAGCGGGTGACGGCACTGTTTAAAGCCAAGTCGCGCTGAGCGGCCCCAGCCGGCCGCGCGATCCGCCTTTCCTGCGGCGTCGGGACGTCTGACGTCGCGCGAACTGCCGCTTGTCCTCACGCCACCGATCGGCAACAACGCGACCGAAACGGTGGCTTGCTCATCTTACCGGGCGTACGACGCCTCGCCTTTCATCGGGGTTGGGTAGCTTTGCTTCCCAACCCCGATGCTATTTCCACCTCGGAGCCCTCACGCATCTGGATACGGTAAGCTCCCACCGTGTTCCATTGCGGCCTTCTGGCGTGTCCCGCTAGAACCGACAAGGCCGCTCGAAAACGCCGCAACGTTGCTGCAATCCTCATCGACCAGACGTGGCTCGACGCGATTATCGGATTCGGAGACTTTCAATGCGCCTGCTTCTTGTCGAGGACGAGTTGGAAATGGCGGCGGCGCTGAGCGCCGCACTCGGTCGCTATGACATGATTCTGGATCATGCCCCCTCGCTCGACCATGCTCTGGCAGCCCTGGCCAATCACGTGCATGACGGTATCATTCTCGACCGGCAACTGCCCGACGGCGACGGTCTGTCGCTGATCCCGCGTGTGCGTGCGTTGAAATCGGGAATTCCGGTGATCGTGCTGACGGCGCGCGGCGATGTCGACGAACGGGTTAGGGGTCTCGATATGGGCGCGGACGATTATCTCGCCAAGCCCTTTGCCGTGGAAGAGCTGCTGGCGCGGATCCGCGCGCTGATGCGGCGCTCACCGGACATCGCCCCGATGACGGCACGCATCGGCAACCTTGTTTTCGACTTCGATGGCAGGCAGGCGCGCGTCAACGATCGTATCCTCGATCTTCCACGCCGCGAGTTGCTGGTGCTGGAAACGCTGGCGCGCAGACAGGGCCGAACGGTGCAGCGCTCGACGCTGGAGGAATCCGTCTATGGCTATGACGACGAAATCCAGTCCAACTCGCTCGACGCACATGTCTCGCGGCTGCGTCGCAAGCTCTCGGAGACCGGCGCCGATGTCGAGATCCACAGCATCCGCGGCGTCGGCTACCTGCTGCGGCCGGCCCCATGACCGCCAATCCGACAAACTCCCTGAAACGGCGCCTGATCTGGCAGATCCTCACCTTCCAGGTGCTGCTGCTGGTGGCCGTCATTGCCGGTTTCATGGCGCTGTTGACCCGCGCCGATCTCGGTGGAAAATTCCTCGATGCCGACGCGGCCTCGGTTGCGGTCGGGTCGATCAAGCCGATGCCGGGCCGTGGATTGACGCTTGTGGAGACGCCGCAGCTGCTGGCCATGCGGGCCGAGTCTCCGGATTTCTGGTTCATCGCGCGAAACGAACATGGCGAAATGATCCGCAGCGGACCGGTCCCGGACGCCTATCGCAGCATTGGCGAGCATCTGGATCGGATCGCCTTTGGTGACATTCGCGACAGCATCGAGCCCTACACGCTCTCCTCGATCGTTCGCTCCATCACAACCGATACCGGCACCTACACCGTGCTCACCGGCGGCGGTCGCCTATGGAGCGCGTCTTTCGCGGTGTTCCTGCTCGCGAACCTGCTGCTCTTGCCGATCGTTCTGATCGTCGTCCTCATTCCGGCCTTTGCCATCCCGATTATCGTCAGACGCGCGTTTGCCGGTCTTGCGGACGTGGTCGACCTGGCCAAAAAGATCGATGTCGACCGAAGAGGCGCGCGTTTGCCCGATCACCGCATTCCCGGTGAGGTGCGCCCGCTCGTCGAGGCGTTCAATGGCGCGCTGCAGCGGCTCGACGACGGCTATGAACGCCGCCAGCGGTTCATTCTCGATGCGGCGCACGAGCTGAGAACGCCGGTTGCGATCCTGCAGACGCGGCTCGAGGGCCTTGACGCCGGACCGCTCAGAAGCCGCCTGCTGATCGATTCCAACCGCATCGCCGGCCTCGCCGAGCAATTGCTCGATCTCGAACGCATCGATCGTGACGGCGCCGATTTTGCCACGCTCGATCTGGTATCGCTCTGCCGCGATGTGGCCGCCGACCTTGCGCCCCTGGCGCTGTCTGCCGGCTGCGAGCTTTCCTTTGCGCCTGGTGTCGAACGCGTCATCGTGCGCGGCGATGCCGGCGCCGTCGAGCGGGCTGTCACCAACCTCGTTCGCAATGCCATCGAACACGCAGGCGGCCTCATCACCATCTCGGTCGAGCGCGGCGGCGTGATCGAGGTCACGGACGAGGGACCGGGCGTTCCAGAGCGTGAGCGCGAACGGATTTTCGAGCCCTTCCACCGGCTGCAGCCGCGCGACCATGGCGCGGGCCTCGGCCTGCACCTGGTCAGCGAGATCATCGGGCGTCACAAGGGGCACATTTCCGTCGTTGACGGGCCTTCCGGCGGCGCGTGCTTCCGCATCAGTCTGCCGACAGCATGACCGAGATGACGAGACACTATGGTTAACAAATAGTTAATATAAATATCAACAGCTAGATCATTTGTGCAATGTTGGCGCAATCCGTTGGCCCGACAAGGGGGGCCTATCTTCCGACACCCGCGAGGCACCGCCCCATGCCCGACGCGGAAGCAGGAAGAAGGCGCCCCGAAAGGGCGCATGTCCCATCAACGGAGCACTGCCATGCGGCAACCCAGCAAACGTACCCTCTGGCTCAGCCTTAGCCTCCTCTTTCTCCTCGGCGCTCAACCGTTGAGGGCCGCGGATCTCTCCGCCTCTGCTTATCAGGACCCGCCGGCCTTCAGCTGGAGCGGCACCTATGTCGGTGCCCATGGGGGTATCGGCTTCACCGGCAGCCCCAATCCGTTCGCCGACCGCAACGGCGTCGCGGTCGGCGTCCAGGCCGGTTACAACATGCAGGCCGGCCCCGGCATCGTCGGCGCGGAAGTCGAGGGCTCCTACCTCGGCGACACGGAGCACAAGGTCAACGGCGGCAAGCTCAAGGAGAAATGGCGCGCTGCGATCAAGGCGAAGGCCGGTCTCACCTTCGACCAGACGCTCGTCTACGGCACCGCAGGTTATGCCATGACCAGCTACAAGAAGGGCGGCGTGCAGAACGACGTCGGCTTCAAGGGCGGTTATCTCGTCGGCGCCGGTGTCGAGCAGGCCTTTGCCGGCGGTCTGTCGGCCAAGCTCGAGTACAACTACATCATGACGCCGGATGTTCGCACCAGCACCATCGCCGGCTCCAGCGAAAAGGACATCAACAGCCACGTCATCAAGGCCGGCATCAACATGCGCTTCTGACCTGTGCCGTCGGTTCGCTTAAGCGCGCGACGCCTCCCGGCAACGCTCTGTGCGCCGACGACACCTTACGCATTGCCGAAAGCCGGGCCTGCAACCGCAGGCCCTGCAGTTTTCCCACCCGGATAGGGGCCGGACGATCAGGCGGCCGCGTCCCTCGCCAGCGGTTCAGGCGTCCCCAGCCGACGCCAGATCGGCGCCAGGGCCTCGGCGATATCGCTGTAGAGCGCGAAGCGCCTGTCATAGTGTTTGCTGAGCGCGGCATTCGGCCGGTAATGGCGCTCCGTTCGCACCATCGCGGCTGCGCCTGCGGAGATATCGGCGAAAAGGCCGATGGCAGCGCCGGCGGTGATCGCCGCGCCAAGCGCGCCGGTCTCACGCGAGCGGGCAACGGTGACAGGCACATCCAGCACATCGGCAAAGATCTGCGGCCAGACAAGACTGCGCGACCCGCCACCGGACAGCACCGCCTCGTTGAAGGTGGCGCCGGCGACGCGCAGTGACTGGATATGCTGCCGATGACCGAAGGCAACACCTTCGAGCACGGCGCGCACCAGATGGCCCTTGCTGTGCCATCCGGCAATACCGTAGAAGCCCGCTCGCGCATTGCCGTCCTGCTGTGCCCCGTAGAGAAACGGGTGATAGAGCGGATCATCCGGCGCCGGCTCGATCTCTGCTGCCAGTTGGCAGCACACATCGAAGGGCGATCGGCCGTCCTTGCCGTCATGCGGAAAGAGCTCCCTCACCAACCATTCGAGATTGGCAGCTGACGTCGCACTCGCCTCGATCGCCATGTAGCGCTTGCGGTCGAAGGTCGAGGACATGAAGATCGGATTGCTCAGGTCAGGCTGATCGATGATGACCTGGTTGATGCTCCAGGTGCCGGCAATGATCGAGGCGGCACCGGTCTTGGTGACGCCTGAGCCGATTGCCGAGGCGACCACATCGAAGAGACCGCCCACGACCGGGGTGCCGGCAGCAAGGCCGGTTTGCGCCGCCGCTTCGTCGCTGACCCTTCCGACGATCGCATCGCTTTCAGCAAGCTCGGGCAGCAGCTCCATGCAGTCGCCGAGGCCGTAGGCCCTCATCAGCGCGGCATCGTAGCGCCTTCCGGCGACGTCGAGCAGGCCGCAGCCGCTCATGTCGGAGACGTCGCTCACCCGCGCCCCGGTCAAGCGATTGACGACAAAATCCTTGCAGAGCAGCACCGTCCCCATTTTCGCGAACAGTTCGGGCCGAAAGCGCTTCAGCCAGGCAAGCAGCGTCGGCGTCTGCGACGGCCACGGCCGTTGCCCGGCGATCGGATAGGTCCGCTCGCCAACACCTTCGGTCTGCCATTCCTCGACGAGACCGGCAGCCCGAGTGTCGAGCGATTGGATGCCGATCAAGGGTTCGCCTGAGCGATCGAGTGCATAGAGGCCATTGCCATGACCGGCGCATCCGATCGCCACGATCTCGTTCGCGGTGATGCCGGCGCGCTCGATGCAGGCGCGGATCACGACCTTCGCGTGGCTCCAAAGCTCGCTGAGCCCGCGTTCCACATAACCGGGTTTCGGGACTTGGCTGTGGCCTTCCTCGGAGGCCATCGCGATCTCGTTGCCGTCACGGTCGAAAATAACCGCCTTGATTACGGTGTTCCCGGCGTCGATCCCGAGCAGATATTCTCCCATTCGCGAACCCCTCCCAAGGTTCTGATCCTGTTCGGCCAAGGCGCCGCCGCTGTCCTGCGCGGCGATGCGCTCCACCCTGTCACAAGAGGCATTGCGCCTTGAGGCGCGACGCCGTCCTAGCCATTCTCAACCGCGCTGGTAAAGCGCGTAGGCTTCCTCGCCGCCCGCATCCTCATGGATGATCGCCATCAGGCCACGCACGACGGCGCTCGGATTGGCGTGCTGGTAGATGTTGCGGCCATAGACCATGCCCATTGCGCCCTGGCGCATCAAGGCCGCCGATTTATCAAAAACGTTGCGCAGGTCCTCCTTGCCGCCGCCGCGCACCAGAACCGGGCAGCGCGCGGCCTCTACGACCTTGTGGAAATCTTCCGCGTTCGTCGTCGGGTCCGCTTTGACGATATCCGCACCCATCTCGCGCGCAAGCCGGGTCAGGGTCACGATCTTCTCGGCATCACCATCGACCATATAGCCGCCCTGTTCGGTCACCGGCTGCATCACCAGCGGCTCGATCATCAGCGGCATGCCATATTTGTCGCAATCGGCGCGGACACGGGAAATGTTGGCGACGCATTGGCGGAAGAGATCCGGCTCGTCCGGCAGCATGAACAGGTTGACGACGACGCAGGCGGCGTCCATCGCCAGCGCTCCGATCAGCGGCTCGGCTTCGTTCTGCAGCACAGCCCACATGTGCCGGTGGCGGATGCGGTTATAGGGGTTGCCCATATCGAGGCGCATGACGAGCGCCGGCTTGTCCTTGCCCGGCACCTCCTGCAGGAGATCTGCCTGGCCATAATTCATCTGGATCGCGTCCGGTGCCGCGGCAATCAGAGCCTTGACCACCGCTGACATGTCTTCGAGACCATTGAGGAAGGACGGTTCGTTGCAGACGCCATGATCGATCGCGACGTCGAGGCAACGTCCGCCGCCGAACAGACGGTTCATCCGGACCTTGCGGTTGTTTCGCATAATGCACTCCTTTGTTCATTCCGTGCGGAAAGGGTTTCCTCGTCGACGCCGTGGCGCTCGGCGAGGAGGGTGAGAAAGCGTTTGCGCTCGGCAACAGTGCGAGCAGGCGACCAGTGCTTGTCGCTGGCGAGCAAGCCGAGCACGGCGTCGACCATGTCGCTGGAAAGCTCGCCAGTGATCGCCAGCGTCGTACGGCGAAGCAGCAGATCGTCGAGATGTTCGATGGCTTCGTTGCGGATCAGGAACAGCAGCTCCCGCGCCGAATAGTCAGGATGCGGCAGCGCGTGATCGGCACCAGCCGCGATGGAATCGGCGATCAGCGTCGAATCCGTTCCATAGCGCGCAAGCAGTGTGTGCATCCGGTCTTTCGAAAGGCCGGTCGCCAGGGCGACGTCGTGGATCCAGGCCTGGCGGTCGGAGGGAAAATGCCGGCCGCCGCCGATCGCGCGCTCGCCGGTCGACACACGGCGCTGGCGTCCCAACCGCTCCAGCGCGAGATCGGCCGCCATTTCGCCGAAGGAGCGGAACGTCGTCCACTTGCCGCCGATCATGCACAGCACCGGCGGGCCGCTGTTACCTGTCTCGACAAAGGTGCAGAAATGATCACGCGGGATGCGACCCGTAAAACTGTCCTCGCTTGCCGGAAGCGGCCGCACGCCCGAGAACTGGAACACCACCTCCTCCGGCCGGATCGTGATTGCCGGCAGCACGAAGGCGAGGGACTGCAGGATGTAATCGCGCTCGTCCGGTTCGCAGCGCACGGTCTCGGGATTATCGACACGGATATCGGTCGAGCCCACCAGCACCTTGCCCAGATAGGGAAAGAGGATGCAGATGCGGCCATCCTCGTTCTCGTAATAGATCATGTGGCCGTCGAGGGCGTCCATCAGCGCGGGATTGTCGATGATGAGATGGGAACCCTTGGTACCCCCCATCAGCGGCGCCGGCTTCGATGCCGGGGAAAACAGCGCGCCGTTGGCGATATCGATCCAGCCGCCGGTGGCATTGATGATGAGAGCGGGCTCGATCGCGGCGACAGCGCCAGTGACGCCATCCTTCAGCTCGTATCGCCCGGATGCAGCACGTGTGAGCTCGGCATAGTTGATCGCGCGGGCATGCGCGCCGGCAGCAAGGCCGTCTTTCATGAGCTCTATGCCGAGACGTTCGGGCTGGCTGACCCAGGCGTCGTAATAGGTGGCCGAACTCTTGATCTGAGGATTGAGCGCCGGCCAGCGGGCAAGCGTCGCGCGCCGCCCGCGAAAGGCATGCCGTGGCATCAGAGCCCGCTTGCGCGTCAGGAAATCATAGATGCCAAGCCCCATCTTGACCGCGACGGCGCCGCGGCGGCTCGGTCGCCGCGTCAGACCCAGGAAACGAACGACACCATTGGCGAGACCGGAAAAGATATCGAAGACCGGCACCGTCGTCGGCAGCGGCGCTACGTAATGCGGTGCGTTCTTGAGCAGCCGGTCGCGTTCGACCAGCGATTCCCGCACCAGGCTGAACTCACCGTTTTCGAGATAGCGCAGCCCGCCATGCACCATGCGCGACAGCGCCGCACTCGCGCCCGAACAGTAGTCGTGCTTCTCGACGAGCAGCACGTTGATCCCCTGCAGCGCCAGTTCGCGGAAGACGCTGAGGCCGTTGATGCCGCCGCCGAGGACGCACACGTCCACCTTCGGGCTCTCAGCGAGCCCGTTGAAAATCTCTTCACGGTTCATGATGGCAGTCCGTTAGCTGTCCATGTTGACGAGTTTCGCCGCGACCGCCGCGTCGATCCCCTTAAGATCGTCGTCATCGAGCCGGATCGTCCCGGCTCGGGCATTGTCGAGCGCTTGCGCCGGGTTGCGCGCGCCGCAGAGCGCGAAGGTCACGCCCTCTTGGCGCAGCGTCCAGGCAATGACGATCTGGGCGATGGTCGCGCCGTGCTTTTCGGCGATCGGCCGGATCGACTTGGCGAAGGCCGCGACCTTTTCGCGATTGCCGACCGAGAAGCGCGGATTGTCGCGACGCTGGTCGTCGCCCGAAAACACGCGCTCCGGGCCGATGCCGCCCGAGAGAAGACCGAGCGCCAGCGAGGAATAGCTGAGCGTCGCGACGCCGTTGCGCCGCGTCAGCGGCAAAAGCTCGGCCTCGATCTCGCGATCGATCATGCTGAAGCGTTCCTGGATCGCATCGAGCCCGCCGACGGCGATGTACTGCTCCAGTTCGCCGCGGTCGACATTGCTGGCGCCGATCGCCCGGATCTTGCCGGCCTTGCGCAGCTCTTCCAGCGCGCCCATGGTTTCTTCGATCGGCGTCGTCGGGTCCTGCCAATGGGTGATGTAGAGGTCGATATAGTCGGTGCCGAGCCGTTTCAGGCTCTGCTCCACCTCGTGGCGGATCCCATCGCGGCCGAGGTAGCGATGCACCGGCTTTCCGTCCTGGTCGAAGAAGTGCCGTCCCTTGTCCGTATGCCAGACCAGCCCGCATTTGGTGGCGATCACCGCCTGGTCGCGACGGCCGGCGAGCGCCTTGCCGACGATCTCTTCCGAACGCCCGAGGCCATAGGCAGGCGCCGTGTCGATCAGCGTCACGCCGGCGTCGAGCGAGGCCTGGATCGCGGCGATCGATTCCTTCTCGTCGGTGCCGCCCCACATCCAGCCGCCGATCGCCCAGGTGCCGAGCCCGACGGCCGAAGCCGTCACGCCGGATCGGCCGATCTCCCGCATCAATTGGTCCCCACTCATGCCAGAAGTCCCTTTTCGCTTGCCATGGCGAGCACGCGCGCGCCGGTCGCCTCGTCCGTCACCAGTGTATCGAGATGCCGCCCGCGCAGGACGCTAAGGATCGGCCCTGCCTTGTTCGGCCCGCTCGCCACCCCGATCTTCGTCGGGATCGAGGCAAATTCCTTAAGCGTCAGCGACACCAGCGAACGGTTGAGGCTGTAGTCGCAGACGCGACCCTGTTCATCGAGCAGGTGCGCGAGCAACTCGCAGCTTGCACCTGAGCGCTCGATTGCCGCCCGGTCGGTGCTCGATAACGGATGCAGGTCGTAATAACTCGAATCGTCGGAGAGGATCGAACCGATGCCGACCACGGCGACCTTCGCCTCCCGCGCCCTGCCGAAAACGTCAGCCACCGAGCGCATGTTGATCAGCATCGCCCGCTCGGCGGCGCTGTCGGCAAAGAGCGGCGCATGGATCTGGAAGGACCGCCCGCCCAGCCGGTCGGCCATCAGCGTCGAGACATGGTTGACGTCGGTATAGTGCTTGCCCTGGACGCAGCCGGTTGCCGGGATCACCTCGACATCGAAGCGGCGCGGTGCCTGCAGACCGGCGACGACGGCGCTGACGCCCTTGCCGCCGGTGATGCAGATGGTGTCGCCGTCGCCGATCTCTTCAAGCAGCAATCGCGCCGCCGCCTCGCCGACCGCCTGCAACGCGGTCTGCTGGTTCTCGGATACGGTCGGCACGACGATCGCACGGCGGATACCGCCGATCGCCAGCAATTGCTCCTCCATATCGACCAAGGGCTCGATCGGCGATTTGATCTTGATCTCGACCAGACCGAGCTGGCGGCCGCGCTTGATCAAGCGGTTGACGGTCGGCTGCGAGATGCCGAGCCGGTCGGCAATCTGCGACTGGGTCAGCCCCTCGAGGAAGTGCAGAACCAGCGCCTGGTGCATCTGCCTGGCGACGACGAGTTCTTCGCGCGCGGATGAGACCGTGGACAGAGTGGGTTTGGCAATCGGCATGTTCAGACGGCCTTCCGCTTGTGCAGCAAGTGGTCGATGGAAACGGCAGCCAAGAGAATGCAGCCTTTGATCATGTCCTGCCAATAGACGGAGACGTCGAGCAGGATCAATGAACTGGTGACGACCGAAAGCAGGGCGATGCCGAGAATGGCGCCGAGGATCGTGCCCGAGCCGCCGTTGAGCGAGGCTCCGCCGATGACGGCCGCCGCGATGATGTTGAGCTCCATGCCGACGCCGAAGGTCGGCGTCGCCGCCCCGAAGCGCGACATGTAGATGACGCCGGCGACACCGGCGAGCGTCGAGCAGAGCACCGTCACCCAGAACTTCACCTGCTTGGTCTTGATGCCCGAATAGAGCGCCGCCTTCTCGTTGCTGCCGGTATAGAACACCTTGCGGAAGGCGGTCGCCCGGCGCAGCAGGAAATCGAACAGAATAACGACGGCGACGAAGATCAGGATGACATAGGGAACACCGTGAAAGGTGCCCTGCCCGACCGCCTTGAACGAGGCCGGCAGCGTGAAGAGCGACAGCGGCGTGCCCTTGGTGATGACGAGGCAGAGACCGCGCACGATCACCATCGCCGCCAGCGACGTGATGAAGTGGTTGAGCCCGACGACGGTGACGAAGAAGCCCATGATCATGCCGATCATGCTGCTTGCGAGGATCCCGACGAGCGAGGCCGTCCAGGGGTCGACACCGGCGAGGAACAGCGATCCGGCGAGCACCATGGCGAAGCACACGACCGAACCGACCGCAAGGTCGATGCCGCCGACGATCAAGAGGATCGTCATGCCGACGACGACGATGCCTTCGACCGAGAAGCTCATCAGCATGGCGCGCATGTTGCCGAAGGTCAGGAAGTGCGGCGAGGCGAAGCTCATGACGAGCCCAAGCGCCAGGATGATCGCGATCAGCCCGGCCTCGCGCATCGTGCCGATGCGTTTCCAGGCCGGCACCTGCCTCTCGGTTGCAACCATCGTATCAACTGCCATTTCCGCCTCCCCGGCTCTTTCCGTTCTTTCAGGCGACATTTGCTGTCCTGCCCGTTGCGATCTGATCCGTTTGCGTCACGCCGGACGCCAGGCGGATCACCGCCTCCTCGCTCATGTCAGTGTCGTCAAGCTCGCCGGCGATCGCGCCCTCCCGCACGACCAGCACCCGGTCGCAAAGCCCGAGCAGCTCCGGCAGTTCCGATGAGATCACCACGATGCCGATACCGGTTTCGGCAAGTTCGCGCAGCAGCCGGTGGATCTCGGATTTCGCGCCGACATCGATGCCGCGCGTCGGCTCGTCCATGAGGATCACCTGCGGGCGAACGGCGAGCTGCTTGGCGATCGCCACCTTCTGCTGGTTGCCGCCCGAGAGCGACGACACCGGCATGTCGATGCCGCCCATGCGCACGCCGAGGCGCCGCACGAAATCGCGCGCCAGATCGGCCTCCGCCTTGGAATTCAATAGTCCGAGCGGACCTGTCAGTGTCTTCAGATCGAGCACCGAAATGTTCTGGGCAATCGAGAGCTCGACGAAGACGCCGGAGCCCTTACGGTCCTCCGACAGGTAGACGATGCCGGCATTGACCGCGTCGCGGTAGTTGGCGATGCGCTGGACCTTGCCGCGCAGGGCGACCTCGCCCTTCGACCTGGCCCTCAGGCCACAGATCGCTTCCGCTATCTCGGTGCGGCCGGAGCCGATCAGGCCGCCAAGCCCGAGGATCTCGCCGCGCTTCAGATCGAAGGAGACGGTGTCGATACGGTCGCCGTCGCTCAAATTGCGAACCGAGAGAATTGTCTCGTCCGACCGCGCCTCCGGCGCCTGCTTCGCTGGATAGAGCTGGCTGATCTCGCGGCCGACCATCCGGCGCACGACATCGTCAGGCGTCACGTCGGCGATCTTCTCGGTGACCACATGGCGGCCGTCGCGAAACACCGTGACGCGGTCGCAGAGCGAAAAAATCTCCGCCATGCGGTGGCTGATATAGATGATGGAAATACCCGCAGCCTTGAGGTCGCGGATGATGCCGAACAGCGCCTGCGCCTCGGCCTCGGTCAGCGCCGCAGTCGGCTCGTCGAGGATCAGCACGCGGCAGTCGAGCGTCAGCGCCTTGGCGATCTCGACCAGCTGCTGGCTGGAAATGGCGAGGTCGGCAACCTTGCGCCGGACATCGATCGGTGCCAGCCGGTTCATCACCATCTGCGCCTCCCGTTCGAGCGCGCCGTAGTTCATCAGCGGCGAACGGCGGCGGTTGGTGGCGGCCATGAACATGTTTTCCGCCACCGTTGCATCCGGACAGAGCGCGATCTCCTGATGGACGAGGCCGATGCCGAGCATCTGGGCGATCGCCGGCGAGCCGACCTTCACCGGCGCACCATCGACCAGCACCTCACCGTCATTCGGCTGCAGCACACCGGCAAGGATGTTCATCAGCGTCGACTTGCCCGCGCCGTTTTCACCGCAGAGCGCGTGGATCTCTCCCCGCTCAAGCCGAAAATCCACCTCCGTCAGCGCCTTCACCGCACCGAAATGCTTGGTGACGCGCCGGACCTCCAGAACCGGTTCTGCTGCCATGCTGTCCTCCACCCGCATCATTGGCTGCCCGGCAGGGGCCGGGCAGCCAAGTCATGTCCTTACTCGTCGATGCCCTTGGTACCACGACGCTTCAGGTACTTGTCCCAGTAGAAATCGTCGGCATTCTCGGCGGTGACGATCGAGAGGCCGTTGTCGACGAAGGGGATGCTCATCGGGTTGAAGCCGGCGCGCTTGGCGTCGTTCATCGGGTCGATCAGCTCCGGGTGTTTGGCCATCCACAGCAGCATGAAGCCCATATAACCCTGCATGCCCTGGTTCGGGTTGATCGAACCGAAGACTTCGCCGGCCTTGATCATGTCGAGGATGTTGGCGTTGACGTCGGCGCACATGACGAGCACCTTGCCGCCGCTTTCCTTGCTGGCCTGGGCGGCACCTATTGCCGAGTTGGCTTCCGGCATGAACACGGCGCCGAGGTTCGGATTGGCCTGGATGATGCTCATCAGGCCTTGGTAGGCCTTGTTCGGATCCTGGTTCGAGGCAGCACGTCCGACGAGTTTCATGTCCGGCCACTTTTCGGCCATGCGGTTGACGAAGGCGGTGATGCGCTTGTCGTGGTTGTCCTGGCCGGGGTTTTCGAGAACCGCATACTCGCCCTTGCCACCCATTTTCTCGGCGATCGCGTCGGCCGCGTAGGTGCCTTCGCGGCTATTGTCCGAGGTGATGAAAGAGACGCGCTTCGACAGCGGCGAGTCCGCAGCGAAGGTGACGACGGCGGTTCCTTGATCGATCGCCCGGTTGATCGGCTCGATGAACGGATCCGAGTTCATCGGATGCACTAGGATGCCGGCCGGGTTCTGGGCGAGCGCCTGGTCGAAGGTGGCGATCTGCTTGTTGACGTCATATTCCGGCGTACCGGTATATTCGGTCTCGCAGCCGAACTGCTGGCCGGCCTGCTTGAACATTTCATAGACCGGGAACCAGTATTCGACGCCGGATACCATGACGTTCATGACGTATTTTTCGCCGGGCTGGCAGCGAAACGGGTTCGCCGTTTCGGCGCTTGCCGAGCCGGCCCAAAGCGAAGTTGCAATGACCGCCAGAGCGGTCGTGCTGAAAAATTTGCGCACGCGTCCTCCTCGAGGCCGAAGCCCCTCCCAAAACCGATGGGCCGCCTGTTTGCGGCCGCTGAATGTATGAGTTTGCCGGAACTCCTCCTCGACTTCCGACGATTGCGATTAAAGCGGCGGACTCACTGTCTGTCAATATAATTCATGGCATGAATAATAATTCATGCCCAATGTGGAAAAGGCGGGAGAGAGCCTTCAATCTGCTGTCACGCGGATCGGCTAGAGGGCGACGATGGTTACCCTGCAACAGATCGCCTTCCATGCCGGCTGCTCGCTGGCGACCGTCTCGCGCGTGCTGAACGGCGAAGGCCCGGTCAGCGACGAGATGGTGCGGCGCGTGCGCCGGGCCGCTGCCGAGCTCGGCTATCGGCCAACGCCGGCCGCAGGACGCACTGCCGCCCGCAACCAGCCGGTTGTCGGCGTGCTCGTGCCAAGCGTCACCAACCCGGTCTTTGCCGCCTCGCTCGGCGGCATCCAGCATCGCATGCAGGCCGCAAACCACGGCGTGCTGATCGCCCAATCCAACTACGACCCGGCGCTCGAAGCCCGCGCGGTACGCTCGCTGCTCGAACAGCGCCCGACCGGCCTGATCCTGACGCTTTGCGATGCCCGCACCAGCGAGGCCCTTTCCGCAGCACTGCCGCCGACCGTGCTTCTCAACAACCGGCCGGTTCCCCGCTTCGCCGCTGCCGTCACCGTCGATAACTACCGGGCCGGTTTCGACCTCACCCGCCATATGCTTGACCACGGCCACCGCCGCATTCTCGTCGTCTCCGGCCACTTCCGCTCCTCCGACCGGGCACGGCTGCGCTATGACGGCTATTCCGCCGCCATGCAGGAAGCCGGCTTCCAGCCGATGGAGGCGGTCGAGATCCCCTTCGTCGATGGCTACGAGAATCTCGATCTCGCGACGGTGATCGTCCACCATCGACCGACCGCGATCATCGCCTCCAACGATCTGCTGGCGCTTGGCGTGATCGCGGCGCTTAGAAGTGAGGGCCTGGCCGTGCCGGATGACGTCTCGGTCGCCGGCTTCGACGGCATCGCACTCGGGCGGCTGATGACGCCGACGCTCACGACGATCTCGATGCCCGATGGCGACATGGGCGTCGCGGCGGCGGCGCTGCTGCTCGACATGGCCGAAAATGCGTCAGGCTGCCGTCATCTGACCCTCGAAAGCCGGCTCTATCCCGGTGGAACGGTTCGCCGCCTCGGCTGACCGGACAAACAAACGCCGCCCGCGAAGCTTCCTCCGGGGCGGCGGCAGTCATCGGGATAGTCGAGATCAGCTGCGCGGCAGCAGGCTTTCGACTTCGGCTGCGGCCTCGTCCAGCGCTTCTTTCGGCGTCGCCGTCTGCTCGACGATACGCGACAGGTTCTCGACGATCGTCTGCGTGACCTTCACCCCGTTGCTGCCGGGGAAGGCATACCAGGGACGCATGCGCGGCATCTGCTCAAGACCGGCGCGGAACAGCGGGTTTTCCTTGTAGAAGTTGGCGAGATAGTCCGGCGACTTGGCGGCGAGCTCGTTGTTCGGCACATAGCCGGTGCCAGGAACGACGACGGATGCGCCGTAAGGGCCGGCGGCGAACTTCGCAAACTTCCAGGCCGCTTCCTGCTTTTCCGCGTCGCGGGTCAGGATGACGACGGCATTGCCGCCGGTGGGCAGCTTGCCGTTTACCGGGTCGATCAGCGGGATATGGGCTGTTCGCAGGTCGAACTTGCCGCCGACATTCTTGATGGTGTTGCGCAGCGCGCCCGTCGTCTGGAAGGCAAAACCGATCTTGCCGGCAACGAAGGCCTGTTCGCCGGCCTGCTTCGTCAGCACCGGCAAGCCGCCTTCCTTGACCATGCGGTCGAGCACCTCGACGGCCTTCTGGCCTTCAGGGCCATTGAAGGTGACCTTGCTTTCGTCGGCGCTCAGCATGTCGCCGCCGGCGCCGAAGAGCAGTGCGGAAAACATCCAGTCGTCGCCCTGCCAGCGGAAGTCGATGCCCTCGTTGCCGTCACCGAGCGCCTTGATCTTGCCCCCGAGCGCGATCACCTCGTCCCAGGTCTTCGGCGGGTTTTCCGGGTCGCCGCCGGCTTTGCGCACCAGATCGGCATTGTAGTACATGATCGGGTTGGAGGTGGCGAAGGCAAGGCCCACCTGCTTGCCGCCGACCTGGGCGAGCTTCAGGATATTCTCGGAAAAGCCCTGCTCCGCCATGTTGCCGTCCTTGGCGATGAACGGGCCGAGATCGACGGGAATGTCGCGCTCGTTGACCATGCGTAGACGATTGAGGCCGATGAAGGTGAGATCGGGCATCTCGGCCGTGCCGGCCTGACGCATGATCGTCTGGATGCCTTCCTCATAGGTCGCCGAGGGATTGGCGAAGGTGATCTTGATATCAGGGTTTTCTTCCATGAACTTCTTCGAGATCGTGTCCATCACGTCCTTGAAGAAGCCCGGCATCGGGTAATGCACCGTGAGCTGGGTCTCGGCATAAGCGGGGGCGGCGAGCATCAGCGATGCGGTGGCTGCGGTGAAAAGCTGTCTCAGATGTTTCATGGATTGCGCTCCGGGTTGGACCGTTCAGCCTTTGAGACCGGTCATGGTGATGCCCTCGACGAAGCGCTTCTGCGCCAGCAGGAAAGCCGTCACGAGGGGAAGGGTGATGATGAGGGTTGCGGCCATCAGCGCGCCGTAGTCGTCGCCCGCTTCCGCGGCGCGGAAATAGAGCAGGCCGAGCGGCGGGGTGGCATAATCCTGGTTGGTGACGACGATCAGCGGCCAGAAGAGATCGTTCCAGTGGGCGACAACCGAGAAGATCGCAAAGGCGGTGATCGCCGGCCAGGCGTTGGGCACGATGACACGCGCGACGATGCCCGCCTCCGACATGCCGTCGAGCCTCGCCGCATGGATCAGGTCGTCGGGCATCGCACGGAAGAACTGCAGGAACAGGAAGATCGCAAAGACCGAGATCGAGAATGGCGCCACCAGTGCTGTGTAGCTGTTCAGCACCGAGAGCCTGTCGAAGGCCACGTAAATGGGCAGCGCCGTCGCATGGATCGGCACGAGCAGACCGAGCATGACGAGGACCATCATGGTCCGCGCCGCGCGGAACTTCAGCTTGGCCATGGCGTAGGCACAGGGGATGGCAACGACGATCTGGATGACGAAGATCAGCGCGCAGACGACGACGCCGTTGAAGAGCAGGGTCGACATCGAGACGCGCGACAGGGCCTTCGAAAAGTTCTCGATGTAGGACCATTGCTCAGGGATCAGCGACAGCGACGAGGAGAAGATCTCGCTCTGCGCCTTGCCGGCGGTCGAGACCATGAAGATGTAGGGGGCGAGGAAGAGCAGCGCGCCTGTTGACAGGATCGCAAGGCGAAGGATGCGGGCGACGGAGATAGCGTTGCTGGTCATGCGTAGTGCACCTTCCGGTCAAGAACGCGGTACTGCAGGAACATCAGGACGACGAGGATGGCGAGAAAGACGACGGTCATCGCCGATGCGTAGCCGACGCGCAGATAGACGAAGCCTTCCTGGTAGATGGTGAAGAGCAGCACCTCCGACGCCTTGTTCGGACCGCCCTCGGTCAGGGTCTTCACCGTCTCGAACACCTTCACCGAATTGATGATGCTGATGGTGGCAACGAAGAGCGTCGTCGGCCCGAGCATCGGCCAGGTCACCAGCCGGAAACGATCGAACCAGGATTTGGCGCCATCGACCTCCGCCGCGGCATAGAGCTCTCGCGGAATGGCGGTAAGGCCGGCGAGAAACAGCACCATGTTGAAGCCGACGGATTGCCAGATGCCGATGATCGACAGGCCGTAAAGCACGGTTCCGGAGGCGCCGAGCCAGTTGGGGCCGGCAATGCCGAAGAGCGCCAGGAAGGTGTTGATCGGGCCGATCGTTGGGTGGAACAGGAACTGCCACACCGTCGCCATGGCGACCAGCAGCGAGGCAACCGGCAGGAAATAGACCGTGCGGAAGAAGGCCCTGCCCTTGGTTTCCGCCTCGATCAGCATGGCGATCGCCAGCGCCAGTACGATCGAGACCGGCGTGACGATCACTGTGTAGACCGCAGTGTTCCAGAGCGAGCGGCGGAATGTGCGATCACCCAGAAGTTCGGCGTAATTCTCGAAGCCGACGAAGCGCCAGTTGCTGTAGCCGAGCTCGAAATCGGTGAAACCGAGCACGATCACAGCGGCTGTTGGCAAGAGGATGAAGAGGAAAAGCAGCGTGATCGCCGGCAGCGCTAGCAGCCAGGCGATGCGGGCTTCGCGGCGATCGGGGAGGTTGGCAGCGTCGATCGCGTGGGAGCGAAGGTGCCGCGCCGGCTGGGCAGCGTGAGCGCTTTTGTCGTGCTCGGCGGGGCAGAGGGGGGTAGTCTCGACACCCGCCGCCCCAACCGCCGCCTCTCGATCGGAACCCGCCTTAGCCATGGATCTTCTCCAGCGTCGTCGCGATAGCGACCGGCTCTGCCTGCAGCCGAGCACCCTCGCTGTCGAACAGCATCACCCGCTCGGCCATGAACTCGACATCAACCGGCTGACCGATCGCGAGGGCCGCGGCCTCGGCCGGCGCCGCCTTGGCGGTGATAACCTCGCCGATCGCATCGAGGCGAGCATGGACGATGACTTCAGAGCCGAGGAACTCCATGCGCTCGACCCGCGCCGTCAGCCGACCGGCACCTGCCGCATGGAAACGCACGAATTCCGGGCGGATCGCGAGCTTCACCGGCGCATCCGGCGCCTGCCCGCGCTTTGCCAGCAGGACCAGATCGCCGAAGCGCACGATACCGGCGGCATCGGTGCGGGTCTCAAGCACGTTGATCTTCGGCTGGCCGAGGAAGCGTGCGACCTCGATATGGGCGGGGTTGTCGTAGATTTCCTTTGGCGTCGCCAGTTGCAACAGGCTTCCGCCGATCATCACGGCGACCCGGTCGGCCATCGACAGTGCTTCCGACTGATCATGGGTGACATAGAGCGTCGGCACGCCGGCGCGGCGGTGCAGATCGACGATCTCGCCGCGCGCATGGACGCGCAGGTTGGCGTCGAGATTGGAGAGCGGCTCGTCCATCAGGAAGACGGCCGGCCGGCGCACCATCGCACGGGCGAGCGCCACGCGCTGACGCTGGCCGCCGGACATCTGCCCGGGCTTGCGGTCGAGCAGATGGTCGATCTTCAGCGCCAGCGCCATTTCCTTGACCTGACGCTGGATATCGGTGCGGATCTGCTTCTGCCCCGGCAGGACGTTGCCGACGAACGGCAGGCGTTGCGCCGCCGTCAGGCGTCGCATGGCGAGCGGCACGGCAATGTTCTGGCCCGCGGTCAGATGCGGATAGAGGGCATAGGACTGAAACACCATCGCGACATTGCGATCGGCCGCGGCCATGCGCGCGACGCTGCGTCCGCCGATGACGATCTCGCCGGTATCACCGTGGTCGAGGCCGGCCACGATGCGCAGAAGCGTGCTCTTGCCGCAGCCGGAGGGGCCGACGAGGGCGATGAATTCGCCGGCCTCGGCTTCCAGGCTGACGCCCTTGAGGATGGCGTTGCCGGCGTAGGATTTGGTGATGCCGCGAAGCGAAAGCACGCTCATTGTGCAGCCTCCACGCGGATCTTCTTCTTCGCCGCCTGCGGGTAGACCTCTTCGACGATCGGATCGAGCACGTGGCTCGTCAGCCCCGGCACCGCGACGATCTCGCTCGCGACGTCGGCATCGGTGAACCTGTGCACGACGGCGCCGACCAGCCGCTCGCCCGGCATCGGCCGTTCCAAGGTGTCGATGATGAAGGAGGTCGGCGGCGCCCAGATCAGCGACGTTCCGGCATGTTCACCCGTCCAGGCCCAATGCAGGTGGCCGCTCGCATGCAGCGCCACATCGGAAGCCGCAAACAGATCAAAGAGACGCTGGCGCTGGCGGGGACGGATGCCCCAGTAACCGGTGTCGCCTTCCTCGGGCGCATCGACGAAAAGCGGCTTGTGGGCGAAGATTGCCACCCTGCGCCCATCGCGGTTCTGCAACTGCTCTTCCAGCCAGGCAAACTGCTTTTCCTCTTCCTCGTCCTCGAAGCCGAAAAGCAGGCTGTTGAGGCCGACCAGACGCCAGTCGCCGTGGTCGGAGACCCAGTAGTCCGGGCCGGCAAGGCCGCGCCAGCGGGCAAGGCGTTCCGGATCGACCGGCTGGTGCGAACCGGGCAGATGACCGACATCATGATTGCCGGGAACAATCAGCACGGGCATCGACAGTTGCCCGATCTGGTCAAGCGAGAAGGTGATGTCGGCTTCATCGTCGGCACCATCGATCGTGACGTCGCCGGTGTGGATGACGAGGTCCGGTGCCACGGCCTCGATCCAGACGCGCAGCGGCTCCCAATTGTTGTTGAAGTGGCTCTTGGAGGGGCTGAGATGAGTGTCGCTGATCTGGACGATCTTCATGGAAACGGGCCTCCGGCAATGGCTAACGGGCGTGCTCATCGGAGGGATTTGTCTCCCCTCCGCTGCGGTTGCCGCAGTCTTTAGGGAGTTGCCATGTCAGTTTGGTAACAGCCGTTCTCAGCTGATTTTCAGTTTCTCCATGAAAGTTTCACCTTCAGGAAAAACGGTTGTCGCAAAATCTGTCCGAGCCTCAGCCGGCGGAGGTCAGGTCGCCTTTGCGCTCAAAATCTCATACTATTGTATACGATAATTTGCGCATATTGACGACAAAAAGCTCAATTCATGAGCAGTCGCTCTAAAATGCGAACGGCCGCAGTTCGTCGTCGCAACGGACATTCTCACGCAAAACCATAGCCTTAAGGCACGACGATCGAGATTGGCACGATTGATGCTTCTTGTCTGTTGCAAGGAGAAAACCTCATGTCGAAAGCCGCAGAGATCGATATCGTTTCCGTTTCCAAGATTTACGGCTCGACCACGGCTGTACAGTCCATCAGTCTCAAGATCCCCGCCGGCAGCTATTGCTGCTTTCTCGGTCCTTCCGGCTGCGGCAAGACCTCGACGCTACGCATGATCGCCGGCCATGAGAGCATCTCGTCCGGCGATCTGCGCCTCGGCAATGTCGTCGTCACCGATTTTCCGCCGGCCAGGCGCAACACGGCGATGATGTTCCAGTCCTATGCGCTGTTCCCCCATCTCGACCTCGTCGACAACGTCGCCTTCAGCCTGAAGATGAAGGGTGTCGATCGTGATGCCCGCCGCGCCAAGGCGCTCGACATGCTGAAGCTGATGCAGATGGAGGCCTATGGCTCCAGGCGTCCGGCCCAGCTTTCGGGCGGCCAGCAACAGCGTGTGGCCCTCGCCCGCGCCCTCATCACCGAGCCGGAAGCGCTGCTGCTTGACGAACCGTTGTCGGCACTCGACCCGTTCCTGAAGATCCGCATGCGGGCGGAACTGAAAAAACTGCAGAAGACGCTCGGCATCACCTTCGTCCACGTCACCCACAGCCAGGAAGAGGCGATGGCGCTCGCCGATCTGATCGTGGTGATGAACAACGGCAAGATCGAGCAGGCGGCAGCGCCGCGCACCGTGTTCGAGCGGCCGGCGACCGCTTTCGTTGCACGCTTCATGGGTGACCACAATGTGCTTTCGGGGAAAGTCCGGACGATCACCGACAACTTGATCGAAATGGAGACGACCGAGGGGCAAGTCTTCTCGGTGCGCGACATCGCCCAGGAATTCGGCAAGCCAATCGACATCGGCATCCGCACTGATCGCGTGCGGCTCGATCCGCCGAGCGAGAAGGGCCTCGGGTTCCAGGCGGTGGTCTCCAACATCGAATATCGCGGCGCTTCGGTGTGGCTCACTGCCATTGGCGCCGGCAGCGACGACTTCACGGTGATCCTCAGCGACGCCGATTACTTCAGGAAACCCGTCACTGTCGGCGACGTGGTCTCCCTGAGCTGGACCCTGGAGGACGTCGTCCCCCTCGGCCGCCTTTCCGCATGAGCTACCAACCATCAAAAAGAAGGGGAACTGCACATGACGACTGAAACCAAGACTGAAACGCCTGGCGTCGGCCTGACCCGGCGCTCACTTCTGAAAACCGGCGCTGCCGCCGTCGGCGCGATCGCCGGATCGGGCGCCATCACCGGCTTCCCGACGATCTGGGCCCAGAACCCGATCACGCTGCGCCAGTTCGGCACCGGCGTTTCCAACATCAATGCGATCGCCGAGAAGTGCAAACAGGACCTCGGCATCACGCTCGAAATGACGGCGACCGATTCCGATGCCGCAGCCCAACGCGCGGTGACCCAGCCCGATTCCTACGACATCGCCGACATCGAATACTGGATCGCCAAGAAGGTCTTTCCAGCCGGCGTGATGCAGCCGATGGATGTGAAGAAGATCAAGTACTTCGACAAGATCGTGCCGCTGTTCATCGACGGCAAGCTCAAGCCCGAAAGCGTCGTTGCGCAAGGCACGGCACCGCACACCGTCGGCTTCGTCGAGGCGCCGGGCGCCAAGACCTTCGCCAAGTCGCCGACCGACTGGATGACGCTGATCCCGACGATCTACAATGCCGACACGCTCGGTATCCGTCCCGATCTCGTCGGCCGTGAGATCTCGACCTGGGCCGACATCATGGACCCGGCCTTCAAGGGCAAGACCGCGATCCTCAACATTCCCTCGATCGGCATCATGGATGCTGCCATGATCATGGAGGCCCTTGGCAACATCAAATATGCCGACAAGGGCAACATGACCACGGAAGAGATCGATAAGACGATCGACTTCCTTATCAAGGCCAAGCAGGACGGCCAGTTCCGTGCCTTCTGGAAATCCTTCGACGAGAGCGTCAACCTGATGGCTTCGGGCGAAGTCGTCATCCAGTCCATGTGGTCACCCGCCGTCGCCGCTGTGCGCTCGAAGGGCATCGCCTGCAAGTACCAGCCGCTGAAGGAAGGCTATCGCGCCTGGGGCGGCGGCCTTGGCCTTGCCGCCCACCTTCAGGGCGCCCAGCTCGACGCGGCTTACGAATACATCAACTGGTACCTGTCCGGCTGGGTCGGCGCCTATCTCAACCGCCAGGGCTACTACTCCGCCGCCATGGAGACCGCCAAGGGCTTCATGTCCGAGGACGAGTGGGGCTTCTGGGTGGAAGGCAAGCCCGCCCAAGGCGACATCCTCTCACCGGAAGGAAAGGTCATGGAGAAAGCGGGCGCGGTGCGCGACGGCGGCTCATTCGAAGAGCGCATGGGCAAGGTCGCCTGCTGGAACTCGGTCATGGACGAGGACCGCTACATGATCAAGCGCTGGAACGAGTTCATCGCGGCGTAATCGCCCGTGGGGATTGCCCCTCACCCTAGCCCTCTCCCCGCAAGCGGGGAGAGGGGACGCGTCCCACTAGCCGGCCAAGAGCACGTAAAACGACGCGGCAGATCCCTTCTCCCCGCCTGCGGGGAGAAGGTGCCGGCAGGCGGATGAGGGGCAGATCCAGCGCCCAGGAAATCAAGAGAGGAACGACGATGGCGACACTTGCGACTTCGCAGTCAGGGGAGATCGGAACGGAGAAGGCGCCACGCCGCCTGGTCGTTCCGCGCGCCCTTGCCTCCTACCTCCAGGCTCTGCCTCTCACGCTAATCCTCGGCTTCTTCTTCGCTCTGCCGATCCTGACGATCATCGTCGTCAGTTTCTGGGACTATGATTTTGCCGGGCTTTATCCGGATTTCCTGACAATGAACTACGCCGATACGCTCGGCTCCTGGGTCACCTGGAAGACCTATCTCAACACCCTGAAATTCACCATCCTCGTCTGGGCGCTGACGCTTTTGATCGGCTTCTGGGTTGCCTATTTCCTCGCCTTCCATGTCCGCACCACCACGATGCAGATGGTACTCTTTCTCATCTGCACGGTACCGTTCCTGACCTCGAACATCATTCGCATGATCTCGTGGATCCCGGTGCTCGGCCGCAACGGCTTGGTCAATTCGACCCTGATCGAACTCGGCCTCGTCCCGAAGCCGATCGAATGGCTGCTCTATTCCGACTTTGCCGTCGTGCTCGCCATGGTCCATCTCAACACGCTGTTCATGGTTACGCCGATCTTCAACACGCTGATGCGCATCGACCGGTCGCTGATCGAGGCGGCGCACGATTGCGGCGCTTCCGGCCGGCAGATCCTCTGGAACGTCATCCTGCCGCTTGCCAAGCCCGGCATAGCGATCGGTTCGATTTTCGTCGTCACGCTGGTCATGGCGGATTTTTCGACGGTGCAGGTCATGTCGGGCGGCCAGAGCGCTTCCGTGGCGCTGATGATGAAGAACCAGATGTCGCTGCTGCAATATCCGGCCGCGGCCGCCAATGCGGTGGTGCTTTTGATCGTCGTGCTTTTGATGGTCGCGGCGATCCTCCGCGTCGTCGACATCCGCAAGGAGCTTTGACATGAGCCACGAGAAACGCGGCAAGGAATTCTACCTGCTCGCAGCCTTCTTCACCCTGTTCGTGCTCTTTCTCTACGGCCCGCTCTCGGCCGTGCTGATCCTCTCCTTCCAGGGACCGGACGGCGGCCTGACCTTTCCGCTGAACGGTGTATCGCTGCACTGGTTCTACAATCTGTTCGAGAGGCAGGCGGTCGGGGATTTCGGCGCGTCGTTCCGTCGCTCCTTCACGCTCGGTCTGATGGTGATGGCGGTCAATGTCGTCGTGGCATTGCTCGCCGGCCTTGCCTTTCGCCGGCGCTTCCGCGGCGCGACGGCGCTCTTCTATCTTACCGTCGCAAGTCTCGTGGTGCCGTCGATCATCATCTCGCTTGGCATCGGCGTTGTCTTCCAGCAATTCGGCCTGAAGCCTGCCTGGTATTCCTCCGGTTTCGGCGCGCATCTCACCTGGACGCTGCCCTTCGGCGTGCTGATCATGTTCGCAGTCTTCAACCGGTTTTCGCCAGCCTATGAGGAGGCGGCGCGTGATCTCGGGGCGACGTCGTGGCAGACCTTTCGCCACGTCCTCCTGCCGATGATCACTCCAAGCCTGATCGGCGTCGGCCTCTTCGGCTTCACGCTCTCCTATGACGAATTCGCCCGCACGCTGATGACCTCGGGCAGCTACAACACCCTGCCGCTCGAGATTTACGGCATGACCACGAATGTGACGACACCGGTGCTCTATGCGCTCGGCACCGTCACCACCCTCTTCTCCTTCACCATTATCCTCGTCGCGCTTGCGGTCATCCTGATCCTGCGGCGCCGCCAGGCAAAGCTGAGCTAGGCCAGATGCGTATCCTCATCGTCAATCCCAACACCACCGCCTCGATGACAGCCAAGGCGGCGGCCGCCGCTCGGGCGGTCGTCGGCCCCACCACCGAAGTCCTCGCTCGCACCTCCAGGTCGGGGCCGGCCTCGATCGAGGGGCACTTTGACGGCGCCGTGGCGCTTCCCGGCCTGCTTGCCGAAATCCGCGACGGCGAAGTGGCCGGCGCCGATGCCGCGGTCATCGCCTGCTTCGACGACACCGGCCTTGAAGCCGCCCGTGCGCTCGCCCGCATTCCGGTCGTAGGGCTCTGCGAATCCGCCGTTGCGACCGCTGCCATGCTTGCGCAGCGCTTCACCGTGGTCACGACGCTCGAGCGGTCGCGCGTGCTGATCGAAAATCTCGTCCGGCACTATGGAATGGGCAACCGGGCCAGGGTGCGCGCCGCCGACATTCCGGTGCTGGAACTGGAGGACGAGGCCTCGAACGCGCTCGCCAAACTCCGGCGCGAGATCGAGCTCGCGCTACACCAGGACGGGGCCGAGGCGATCGTGCTCGGCTGCGCCGGCATGGCCGATCTCGCCCGGGATCTGCAAGCCGATTACGGCGTGCCGGTGATCGATGGCGTCTCCGCCGCAGTCAAGCAGGCGGAAGCGCTGGTGGCGCAAGGGCTTATGACCAGCAAGCGCGGTTCCTACGCGCCACCGCTCACGAAGACCTATTCAGGCTTCATGAGCGCGCTTTCGCCGACCACGGCCTGAGAAGATGCCGACCTGGAATCATCCATCACAGTCGCAAGCAACGCGTTCGACGCGTCCGCCTCGGCAATGATCCAGTCACGAAAGGCCTGGATCTTCTTCTGCCGTCGGCTGCTTTGCGGATAAACCAGCCAGTAGGCACGGCCGTCGCGCACGACATGCTCGAATGGCCGGATGAGCCTGCCGCTCTTCAGTTCCTCCATCAGGAAGGTGGAGACGGCAATCGCAATGCCGTGGTCCGCAAGGGTCGTTGCCACATCCATAGCCTGGACGTCGAAGATCAGCTCGGTGCCGTTGCTTGCCGGCGGCTCGACGCCGGTTTCGATCATCCACCGCCGCCACCAGCTGGCGTTGCCGAAGCGGCGCACCCGTAAAACGTCGGACGGGTGTTTGAGCTGGTGCTTTTCCAGGAAGGACGGCGTGCAGACCGGCACATAGTCGAGCGGGAACAGCGGAAACACGTCGTTCCCCGGCCAGTCGCCGCTGCCGCTGCGCACCGCGAAATCGATGGCATCGCGCTTGAAATCGACCAGATCGGTGGACATGTGCACCCGGATGCTGATGTTCGGATGGGCCGTCTGAAACGAGGCGAGCCGCTGGCCGAGCCAGCTCGAGACGACCGTCGGAAGCACTGAAATATGCAGGTGATGTTCGGTCTTGTCGGCAATCTCGGAGAAGGCCGCGCCCAGCAGATCGATCGCCTCGGTCACCCTTGGCGCCAGCTGGCGGCCTGCAGCGGTCAACCGCACTTCGCGCGGAAGGCGGACGAAGAGCGGTGTGCCGATGCGCTCCTCCAGCAGCCGGATCTGATAGCTGACGGCAGCCTGCGTCATGCCGAGTTCTTCCGCCGCGCGGGTGAAACTCAGGTGCCTCGCCGCCGCCTCGAAGGCGCGCACCGCACTCATGGGGGGAATCTTGCTCATGCGGCTGAGATAAGCATTCTTTATGCCAGCATGCGAGAAATCGCTTTGCGCGAAGCGGCAAAAATCCTCACTTTTTTCGCGAAAACACCACCCCGAGAGAAGTGAGGATAGCAATGCTTAGCGCAGTGCGATCAACGATTTACCATGTCCTGAACTGGACCGAGAGGGCGCTTCGCCCATCAACGCCAATCGATGCCTTCAACGAGTTTCAACTCAGAGACATCGGCCTGACACGGGACCAGGAGCACATCCGCGCGCGCGTCAGTGACGCCGCGGACCCCTGGCACTGGCCGGTGGAATGTGCGGAACAACAGCGGCCGGCGCCAGCACGGCAACAGGCAGATACCCCTCGCCCCGCGATCGTCTCGCCGCGCGCATCGGCGGGAGAAAATAAAGACATAAGCATTTCTTTATGCGATTGACGCGCGTTCGGTTGCAGGGCATTGTCTTGAAATCGTGGTTCTCAGTCCCGCCATCCGGCGGGGCGGAGCTAAGAGGGAATTCGGTGCGGCGCCTCAAAAACGCCCAGGCCGGAGCTGCCCCCGCAACTGTAGGCGGAGAGCGGCCGTTCGATGATGTCACTGAGGAAGACGCCTCGGGAAGACGGAACGGTTCGTGTTGACCCGCAAGCCAGGAGACCTGCCGCGATGAACAACGTCCACGGGCGGGGTGTCCGATGAGGCGCGTTGACGACGCGGGATAGCTCCTCGCGCCGCGGCTGCGTCGCATTCCAAGCCTTGCCCATAACCTTCGGGGTAAGGAAATGACCATCAAGACTGCCAATCTCGGTTTCCCGCGCATCGGCCGCCATCGCGAACTGAAATTCGCGCTCGAACGCTATTGGGCTGGAAAGGCGAGCCGCGACGAACTTCTCGACACCGGAGCCAAGCTCCGGGCCGAAAACTGGGCCGCACAGAAGGCGCGCGGCGTCGACATCATCCCATCAAACGACTTTTCCTTCTACGATCACGTACTCGATACCGCCGTACTCGTCGGTGCAATCCCGGCCGCCTACGGCTGGAAAGGGGGAGCTGTCGATCTCGACACCTATTTTGCCATAGCGCGCGGTTCGACCGGCGCGCCATGCGCCTCCGGCTGCACGCATACGGCAAGCGACAGCGGCAATCCCGCCCTCGAAATGACCAAGTGGTTCGACACCAACTACCATTACATGGTGCCAGAATTCGACCGCGACCAACGCTTCGAGCTGACGCACAATCGCCCACTCGACGCCTTTCTGGAGGCCCTCGCGCTTGGCTATCGCACGCGGCCCGTCCTGCTCGGCCCGGTGACCTTCTTGAAGCTCGGCAAGGCCAAGGACGGCGACTTCGATCCCGTCGATCTGATTGAGCGCCTGCTGCCCGTCTACGCGCGCTTGCTGGCGGAACTTGACGATGCCGGCGTCGAGTGGATCCAGATCGATGAGCCCTGCCTCGTGCTCGATCTCACGGACAAGGACCGTCGCGCCCTCGACCTCGCCTACCGCACGTTCGCCGCCGAAATTCCCAGGCTCAAGATCATGCTCGCGACCTACTTCGGTTCGATCGGCGACAACACGGCGGCAGCGCTTGCTCTCCCGGTTGCCGGCCTGCATGTCGATCTCGTGCGCGCGCCGCAGCAGATCGACACGCTCATCCAGTCTGCCCCGGCGGACCGGGTGCTCTCGCTCGGCGTCGTCGACGGCCGCAACATCTGGCGAACCGATCTTGCCGGCGTGCTGCGCCGGCTGCAGCCACTGGTCTCGGCCCATGGCCGCGACCGGATCGAGCTTGCCCCCTCATGCTCGCTTCTGCACGTGCCCATCGATCTCGACCTGGAGCGGGCGCTCGACCCCGAACTTTCCTCCTGGCTCGCCTTCGCTGTGCAGAAGCTCGATGAACTCAGGCTGCTTGCCCGCGCCTTCGAGCCGGGACTTGCCAACCCGGAGCAGGTGTTCTCAGCCTCGACCGAGGCTGCCAAGGCGCGGCTCACCTCACTCAGGATCCATGATCCGCTGGTGGCCGGACGGTTGAAGGCGCTGACGGCTGCCGACGGCCGGCGGCTATCGCCTTTCGCCACCCGTCGCGCGCTGCAGGCTGAGCGGCTGTCGCTGCCGCTCTTTCCAACGACGACGATCGGCTCCTTCCCACAGACCTCCGAGGTCCGGCAGGCCCGGTCGCTGCATGCCAAAGGCGAGCTCAGCTATGTCGATTATGTCGCCTACCTGCGCAAGGAGACCGAGCAGGCGGTGCGCTGGCAGGAGGAGATCGGCATCGACGTGCTGGTCCATGGCGAATTGCGCAACGACATGGTGCAGTACTTCGCCGAGCAGCTCTCCGGCTACGCCTTCACCCAAAGCGGCTGGGTGCAGAGCTACGGTTCGCGCTATGTGCGCCCGCCTGTTATCTTCGGCGATGTCTCGCGGCCGAACCCGATGACAATCGAATGGGCAGCCTTCGCGCAATCGCTGACCGACCGGCCGGTCAAGGGCATGCTCACCGGTCCGGTCACCATGCTGCAATGGTCCTTCGTGCGCGACGACCTGCCGCGAGCAGTCGTCTGCCGGCAGATCGCGCTGGCGCTGCGCGACGAGGTGATCGATCTCGAGGCGGCCGGCATCGCCGTTATCCAGATCGACGAACCGGCGCTGCGCGAGGGCCTGCCGCTTAAGGCGGCCGATCGGAAAGCCTATCTCGACTGGGCGGTGGAGTGCTTCCGTCTCAGCGCCGCAGGCGTCAATGACGCCACCCAGATCCACACCCACATGTGCTACTCCGAATTCAACGACATCATGGCCGCGATTGCTGCGATGGATGCCGACGTCATCTCGATCGAGAGCTCCCGGTCGAAGATGGAACTGCTCGGCGCCTTCACCGATGAGGCCTATCCGAACGAAATCGGACCCGGCGTTTACGACATCCATTCGCCGCGGATGCCCGATGTCACGGAGATGGTGCATCTCATCGAGAAGGCGACCGAAGGTCTTCAGCCGGCACAGATCTGGATCAATCCGGATTGCGGCCTGAAGACCCGGGGCTGGGAAGAAACAAAGCCGGCACTCGTCAACATGGTGGCGGCGTCCCGAACACTGCGCCGGGCATTTGCGGCGCGTAAGCGGCAGGCCGCAAGCGCATGAGCGACACGTTCCAGACGGCGCCGAGGAGAACCTCGGCGCCTGCCGCTCTCATCGACATCGTCTTTCCGGGCGACACCAACCATCACGGCCATGCAGATGGCGGCACGCGCGTCCCCTGTCACAGGCTTGACGACGAAGGGCCGTTTACTCCCCGTTATCCACACCGGCAAAGAAATCACCCCCTTGCCCCGGCATTCGCCACCCGGAACCTATTGACGTCAGTTTGCGATGAACTACTATATGTAGTGTTCAAGGTTCTCTCGATTCGCAAGAATTGAGAGCTAAGACGGGAATACGGTGCGCCGGCGGGTTTTCGCCAGGCTATGCCGTAGCTGCCCCCGCAACTGTAGACGGCGAGCGACTGTCCGGATTTGGACCACTGAGGCATGAGGCCTCGGGAAGGTCAGGATGGAAGCTGCGACCCGTGAGCCAGGAGACCTGCCTTGAGCACCAAACGTCCACGGGCGGGGTGTCCGGAGGGGTTGAGTTGAGTGCGGCAGGATGAGCCTGCCTGATCGTCTCGACATCTCCCCGGCAACCTGCCGTAAGCTTCGGGGTGAAGTCATGTCAGCATCTTCCAGTTTAGATCCGCCAATTATGGACGGCTGCGCGTTTCGGCGCGCCTGATCGAAATGCCGCGTGCCGGAACTGCGAGAATTCGGTGCGCCCTATCACGATCAATCCGGCCCGGTCGCTCGGAGCGATGATCGGGCCTGTTTGATGACGCCAACTTCGGCCGACTTGGGCCGGAGCTGAGCAATTCATTCTCTATCGCCACCCTGACGGTTCGCATCGGTGCGACCCGACGATCCTTTGCGCCCAATTTCCAGTTCCGATTACGAGGAAAGCCATGTCCATCACCGTCTACAGCAAGCCTGCCTGCGTCCAGTGCACCGCCACCACCCGTGCCCTCGACCGCCAGGGCATCGACTACACGATCGTCGACATTTCCGAAGATACGACTGCCTTCGCGCTCGTGCAGGACCTCGGTTACCGCCAGGTTCCGGTCGTCGTTGCCGGTGAACGGCATTGGGCCGGGTTCCGCCCGGACATGATCAGCGCGCTTTCCTAAAGGAGAGAGGCGATGGGCCTGATCGTCTATTTTTCCAGTCGTTCGGAGAACACCCATCGCTTCGTCGAAAAACTCGGCCTTCGCGCGGCCCGCATACCGCTCAAGGAAGGTAAGGATCTGCTTACGATTGCCGAGCCCTATGTGCTCGTCGTGCCGACCTATTGCGGCGACGACGGCCGGGGCGCCGTGCCGAAACGGGTCATCCGCTTCTTGAACGATGCGGGCAACCGCTCCCACATCCGCGGCGTGATTGCCGCAGGCAACAGCAATTTCGGCGCGACCTACGGGATCGCCGGCGACGTAATTTCGGCCAAGTGCCGGGTGCCCTACCTTTACCGGTTCGAGCTTCTCGGAACCGAGGAGGACGTCGCCAATGTCAGAAACGGGATGGAACGATTTTGGACGTCACAACACTCGAACGCCCTTTGAAGGCGACAGAAACCGCGCTCGACTATCATGCGCTGAACGCGATGCTGAACCTCTACGACGAGCATGGGATGATCCAGCTCGACAAGGATCGGCAGGCGGCGAAGCAATACTTCCTTCAGCACGTCAACCAGAACACGGTCTTCTTCCATAACTTGCGCGAGAAGCTCGATTACCTCGTGGTCGAGGGCTACTACGAGCAGGAGGTTCTGGACCAGTATTCCTTCAACTTCGTGCGTGATCTTTACGACCACGCCTATAGCAAGAAATTCCGCTTTCCGACCTTCCTCGGCGCCTTCAAATACTACACCTCCTATACGCTGAAGACCTTCGACGGAAAGCGCTATCTGGAGCGCTACGAGGACCGCGTCTGCATGGTGGCGATGACGCTGGCGCGCGGCGATGAACAGCTCGCCCGCGATCTCGTCGACGAGATCATTTCCGGCCGTTTCCAGCCGGCGACGCCGACTTTCCTCAATGCCGGCAAGAAGGCCCGCGGCGAGCTCGTTTCCTGCTTCCTGCTTCGGGTCGAAGACAACATGGAATCGATTGGCCGCGCGATCAATTCGGCGCTGCAGCTCTCCAAGCGCGGCGGCGGCGTAGCGCTGTCGCTCACCAACATCCGGGAGATGGGCGCGCCGATCAAGCAGATCGAGAACCAGTCGTCCGGCATCATCCCGGTGATGAAGCTGCTTGAGGACTCGTTCTCCTACGCCAACCAGCTCGGTGCCCGCCAGGGGGCAGGCGCTGTCTACCTGCATGCCCACCACCCGGACATCATGCGCTTCCTCGATACCAAGCGCGAGAATGCCGACGAGAAGATCCGCATCAAGACGCTGTCGCTCGGCGTCGTCATCCCGGACATCACCTTCGAGCTCGCCCGCAACAACGAGGATATGTACCTGTTCTCGCCCTATGACGTGGAGCGCGTCTACGGCGTGCCGCTGACCGAGATCTCGGTGACAGAAAAATACCCCGAGATGGTCGAGGACGCCCGCATCCGCAAGCGGAAGATCAAGGCGCGCGATTTCTTCCAGATCATCGCCGAGATCCAGTTCGAGAGCGGCTACCCCTACATCATGTTCGAGGACACGGTGAACCGGGCCAACCCGATCGCCGGGCGCATCACCATGAGCAATCTCTGCTCGGAAATCCTGCAGGTGAGCGAGCCGAGCGCATTCAATGACGACCTGTCTTACAAGCACATGGGCAAGGATATCTCGTGCAATCTCGGCTCGCTGAACATCGCCGCGGCGATGGATTCGTCCGACTTCGGCAAGACCATCGAGACCTCGATCCGGGCGCTGACGGCCGTTTCGGACATGAGCCACATCTCCTCGGTTCCTTCGATCGAGAAAGGCAATGACGACAGCCATGCCATCGGCCTCGGGCAGATGAACCTGCACGGCTATCTCGCCCGCGAGCGCATTTTCTATGGCTCCGAAGAAGGCATCGATTTCACCAACATCTATTTCTACACGGTGACCTACCACGCGATCCGGGCCTCGAACCGCATCGCCGTCGAGCGCGGCGAGAGCTTCAAGGGCTTCGAGAGCTCGAAATACGCCTCAGGCGAATACTTCGACAAATACACCGAAGCCGAATGGCTGCCGGCGACGGAGAAGGTGAAGGAGCTGTTCGAGAAGGCCGGCATCGCTATCCCGACCCAGGAGGACTGGCTGGAGCTGAAGCAGGCGGTCATGACGGGCGGCCTCTACAACCAGAACCTCCAGGCGGTACCGCCGACGGGGTCGATCTCCTACATCAACCACTCGACCTCCTCCATCCACCCGATCGTCTCGAAGATCGAGATCCGCAAGGAAGGCAAGATCGGCCGCGTCTACTATCCGGCCGCCTTCATGACCAACGACAATCTCGAATATTACCAGGACGCCTACGAGATCGGCCCGGAGAAGATCATCGACACCTATGCTGCTGCCACCCAGCATGTCGACCAGGGCCTGTCGCTCACCCTGTTCTTCCGCGACACGGCGACGACCCGCGACATCAACCGCGCCCAGATCCACGCCTGGAAAAAGGGCATCAAGACCATCTACTACATCCGACTTCGCCAGATGGCGCTGGAGGGCACGCAGGTCCAGGGCTGCGTTTCCTGCGCTCTCTAACGCCGCGTTCCCATAAAGTGCCCCTCACCCTAGCCCTCTCCCCGCTTGCGGGGAGAGGGGACGTGCCCCGAAACGCTGATGGATGCGTAAGGACGGTGCGGCTAGTCCCTTCTCCCCGCGCGCGGGGAGAAGGTGCCGGCAGGCGGATGAGGGGCTGACACGACCCAAAAGGCCCAACCGATGAACATGCACACAAAACCCGCAAGCCGCATCCGCGCCATCAACTGGAATCGCATCGAGGACGACAAGGACCTGGAGGTCTGGAACCGCCTCACCGGCAATTTCTGGCTGCCGGAAAAGGTGCCGCTCTCCAACGACATCCCGTCCTGGGCGACGCTGAAACCGGAGGAGCAGCAGCTCACCATCCGTGTCTTCACCGGTCTCACCCTGCTCGACACCATCCAGAACGGCGTCGGCGCCGTCAGGCTGATGGAGGATGCCGCCACGCCGCATGAGGAGGCAGTGCTTTCCAACATCTCCTTCATGGAAGCGGTGCACGCCCGCTCCTACTCCTCGATCTTCTCGACGCTCTGCCTGACGCCTGACGTCGACGACGCCTATCGCTGGTCGGAGGAAAACGTGTTCCTGCAGAAGAAATCGGCGCTGATCATGGAGCAATATGCCTCCGCCGACCCGCTGAAGAAAAAGGTCGCCAGCGTCTTTCTCGAAAGCTTCCTGTTCTATTCCGGCTTCTATCTGCCGATGTACTGGTCGAGCCGCGCCAAGCTCACCAACACCGCCGACATGATCCGCCTGATCATCCGCGACGAAGCGGTGCACGGCTACTACATCGGCTACAAGTTCCAACGCGCTCTGGAGCGCTTGAGCGAAGAACGCCGACAGGAGATCAAGGATTTCGCTTTCGACCTGCTTCTCGAACTCTACGACAACGAGGCGAAATACACCGAAGCCCTCTATGACGGCGTCGGCCTCAGCGAGGACGTGAAGAAGTTCCTGCACTACAACGCCAACAAGGCGCTGATGAACCTCGGCTACGAGGCGCTGTTCCCGCCGGAGGCCTGCAAGGTCAACCCCGCCATTCTCTCGGCGCTCTCGCCGAACGCCGACGAGAACCACGACTTCTTCTCCGGCTCTGGCTCCTCCTACGTCATCGGCAAGGCGGTCGCCACCGAAGACGAGGACTGGGTTTTCTGAGAAAACCCAGGGCACTTGCGGAAAAAATGAAGAGCCGCCCGAGGACCTGGCGTCTTCGGGCGGCTCCGCACATCAACCGGGCACCTCTATTCCGCGGCGACCACCCGGCTGCGGCCGATCGTGGCCTGGGTCAGCAGGAAGGCGGCAAGCGCGCAGGCTGCAATGGCTCCGGCCATCGGCAGGGCCGTTCCGTCGAAAAAGACGCTGGCGATGATCATCGCGACGGCGGCGGTGACGAAATGCAGCGTGCCCATCAGCGCCGAGGCCGTGCCGGCAATCTCACCATGCTCCTCAAGCGCCAGCACCGCCGATGTCGGGATCACCAGGCCGAGCACACCGTAGCCGACGAACAGGAAGGCGGCCATGACCGGCAGTTGGTTGAAGCCGAGGCTCATGACGATGAACATCGTGGCCATGGTCAGCGCGAAGGCGCCAACGGCAAGGTGCATGACCCGCACCAGGCCGAAGCGTTCGCCGAGCCAGCCGGTCGCCTGCGACACGGCGAAGAACGATACGGCGTTCATCGAAAAGGCGATGCTGTATTGCGTCGGCGTCAGCCCGTAGTGGTCGATCAGCACGAAGGGCGAGTTGGCGAGATAGACGAGGAAGCCTGAGATCCCGAGCCCGCCGATGAAGGTGAGCGTCAGGAAGTTGCGGTCGGACAAGAGCAGGCGGTAGGCGGCGAGCGCGCTCGCGACACTGCTGCCGGCACGATCCTTTTTCGGGCGGGTCTCCTCAAGTTGCGTCGACAGCAGGATCAGGCCGACGAAGGCGGCGATCATCACCGCATAGAACACGCCGCGCCAGCCGTAAAACTGGATCACCGCGCTGCCGGCGAGTGGCGCCAGGATCGGCGAAATGCTGAAGACGAGCATCAGGAGCGACATCAGCCGCGCCGCCTGCACGCCGGTGTGCATATCACGGACGACCGCACGCGGGATGACCATGCCGGCGGCACCACCGATCCCTTGCAGGAAGCGGAAGGCGATCAGGGTTTCGATGTCGGTTGCAAGCGCGCAGCCGACACTGGCGACGGTGAAGAGGCCGATACCGAGATAGAGCGGCGCCTTGCGGCCCCAGATATCGGAGAGCGGACCGTAGATCAGCTGGGAAATGGCAAAGGAAATGAAGAAGGCCAGCAGGCTCAGCTGCACCACGCCGTTTTCAGCCGCCAGATCCTTGCCGATCGACGGCAGGGCCGGCAGATACATGTCGATTGCAAAGGGGCCGATCGCCGAAATCAGGCCAAGCACGATGGCTGTGCGCAGGAAGGACGTTGTCATGGCAAGATCTTTCAGAAATCGCGACAAGCAGCCGGCCCGAGGCCGGCATCGCTGCCGCCAGGATTGAAACTCGAAAGATGACGGTCGTGCCAGGATCGAACGTTTGGGAGACGCATCCGGCACTGACTACTCAGTCCATTAATTTGGACACAAGTGTAAAATTAGACACCATTGTCTAAATCGTCAATGGGCCTTATCTTCAATCCATGAAAAGAAATGACTTCGCCTCGCCGGACGCCCGCGTGCAAAAAGGACAACTGGCGAAACGCGTCTCGATCCTGGAAGCCGCAGCAGACGTATTCTGCCGGGAGGGCTTTTCCGGCGCGAGCATCGATGAGATTGCCGCCGAAGCCGGCGTATCGCGCCAGACGATCTACAACCATTACCGCGAGAAAGAGACGCTGTTCATGGCGGTAATCCAGGACATCATGGATCGCACCAACGGCGTCCTGTTCTCCATCCTCGCGACATTTCCCGAAACGGCCGACAATCTTGAGGAAGACCTTTCCGCCTTTGCGGTGCGCCTCAACAAGAGCTGCATCTGCAACCAGGATGCCAAATTTATCCAGAAGCTGATCGCCACGGAGGGCCATCGCTATCCGCATCTCTTCCAGTTCTGGCGGGAACAGGGCCCAGGCAAGACCGACCGCGCACTGGCGGCGCTTTTTGCCCGCCTTGCCCATGCCGCACCGCTCTTAATCGACGATTTCGATCTCGCCGCGCGCCAGTTCATCGCGCTGATCAAGGCCGACCTGCAGATGGGCGGGCTCTTCGGCGAAGCCCCGAGCGAGGCCGAACTTGAGGTCAGTGCCCGCAGGGCAGTCAGGACATTTCTGCGCGCCTATGGCCAGCCTGCCGCACAGACGCCCGCCTGACACCTTGCCGCCAGCGCCGCTGCTCCGCCTTGGCTGCCCGCGCCTGAAGCGCGTCGTGGTCTTTCGGATTCGCGCCTTTAGGCTTTTGCGCGACATGCTTTAGCGGGTGATGCGAAATCCTTGAAACTCTCCCGTCGTTTCGACGAATTCGGTGATGACCTGCGTGACCGATGCCATCGGCGGCCCCTTGCGCAGGCGTTCGAGCATCGTCGTTACCGCCTCTTCCGAACCATTGATCAGCGCGGCAACCGAACCGTCAGGCTCGTTTTTCACCCACCCGGCCAAACCCAGCTTCTGCGCCTCGTCACGTGTCCACACACGGAAGCTAACCCCCTGAACACGCCCGAGGATTCGCACCCGCGCCGTCTTTTGGAATTGGCCCATGATGATCGCCTCCGTCACCGTCTTCGGATCAATCTGGGGCAATCCGTGGCGAAGGCAAGCGCAATACTGCAAGCCGGGCATATTCCCCCTCATCGTTGTCCGCGCAACCCGAGGCAACGCGCTGCGCGGCAGATGTATTTATCTCGCAACCAATATATTTTTTCTTTGCGTATTTTTAAAAATTGACGCGCGAAAAGTTTTGTGGTTTTTACCCACTCACCAAGACGGCGGCGGGAGGGCCACGCCAGCTTGGCCGAGACACCGAAGGCCCACGCCGTTTCCAGGGAGGAAACCATGAACATGTCCCGCATTCTGAAATCGCTCGTCGCCGGCACGGCCCTGTCGCTGCTTGCTTCCACAGCCTTTGCCGACGGTATCGGCGCGTCGCTGCTCACCCAGCAGCATCCCTTCTACATCGAGCTTGCCGACGCGATGAAAGCCGAGGCTGAGGCCAAGAACGTCAAGCTCGAAGTGTCGATCGCCAACCAGGATCTCAACAAGCAGCTCGCCGACGTCGAGGACTTCATCGTCAAGGGCGTCGACGTCATCGTCATCTCGCCGGTCGACAGCCAGGGCGTGCGCGCCGCGATCGAGAAGGCCGAGAAGGCCGGCATCAAGGTGATCACCGTCGACGTTCCGGCCAATGGCGCAACCGTCACCTCGCATATCGGCACCG
This sequence comes from Ensifer sp. LC11, assembly GCF_001695835.1. Lineage (GTDB taxonomy): Bacteria > Pseudomonadota > Alphaproteobacteria > Rhizobiales > Rhizobiaceae > Ensifer. Next base: position 49,879 of record NZ_MBSO01000056.1, read on the forward strand.
ACAACTTCACCGGCGGCGTCAAGGCCGGCGAGCTGATGGCCAAGGTCCTCGACAACAAGGGCAAGGTCGCCGTCATCGACTACCCGACCGTCCAGTCGGTGGTGAACCGCGTCAACGGCTTCAAGGAAGCGATCGCCAAGCATCCGGAGATGGAGATCGTCGCGATCCAGACCGGCATTACCCGTGCCGAAGCGCTGGCCGCCGCCCAGAACATGCTGCAGGCCAACCCCGACATATCAGGCATCTTCGGCTTCGGCGACGATGCGGCACTTGCCGCCGCCGTGGCGGCCAAGGCGGCGGGCCTCGAATCCCAGGTCAAGGTCATCGGCTTTGACGGCATGAAGGAAGCCCGCGACGCCGTCGACACCAACCCGGTCATGGTCGGCGTCATCCAGCAGTTCCCGGACCAGATGGGCAAGCAGGCCGTCGACACCGCCGTCAAGGTTGCCGCCGGCGAGACCGTTCCGGCCGAACAGCCGATCGTGCCCGGCGTCTACACCGCGAAATAAGTCCTCCCAGGACCGCCGCCGCCTCCGGGCGGCGGCAACCTCTCGGGGTGAACGCCTCCGGCATGTGGCCGGAGGGCGCTCCCTCGGCTTGCTCCTTGCGCGCCTGAACAGAGGCGCGGCGCTCTATGGAGGTCGCCATGCATGGTTCGACCATGGATACCATTCTTGAGATCAGCGACATCACCAAGTCCTTCGGCCAGGTCGCAGCCCTGAAGGGCATGCGCCTCAAGGTTCGGCGCGGTCGGGTGCACACGCTGCTCGGCGAAAACGGCGCCGGCAAATCGACGCTCATGAAGATCCTCGCCGGCGTACACGAAGCGACCTCGGGAGAGATCAGCCTCGACGGGCGCCCGTATCGGCCGACCGATCCGCGGGACGCCGCCGCCCTCGGGCTTGCCATCGTCTTCCAGGAGCTCAGCCTCTGCAGCAACCTGACGGTGGCCGAGAACATTCTCGCCACCCGCGAACCGCGCCGCTTCGGCTTCATCAACGACAAGGCGCTGATCACAAAAGCCCGCGCGATCGTCGCCGATCTCGGCCTGCCTATCGACGTCAGCGAGAAGGTCGGCAATCTCTCGATCGCCCAACGCCAGCTCGTCGAGATCGCCAAGGGTCTCAGCCACGAGGCCAAGGTCATCATTCTCGATGAGCCGACCTCCTCGCTCAGCGACAGCGAAGCGGAAATTCTCTTCGACATCATCGCCCGGCTGAAGAGCCGCGGCGTCGCCGTCATCTACATCTCGCACCGCATGGAAGAGATCATGCGGCTCAGCGACGACATCACCGTCATCCGCGATGGCGAGTATGTCTCTACCCATGACCGTGACGACGTCACCATCGAGGCGCTGATCGCATTGATGGTCGGCCGCCGCATGGATGAGATCTATCCGCCACCGGTTCATGAACAGTCGGCCTCGGCAGCACCGGTCCTCTCGGTCGATCGCCTTGCCCGCGACGGAGAGTTCGACAACATCTCCTTCGACGTCCGTCCCGGCGAAATCCTCGGTTTCTTCGGTCTGGTCGGCTCGGGCCGCTCCGAGGTGATGAACGCACTCTTCGGCATGAAGTCTGCCGCCGGCACGGTGCGCTTCGACGGGCAAGCGGTTCGCTTCCGCTCACCGGCCGAGGCAATCGCCCGCGGCATCGGCTTCGTTACCGAAAACCGCAAGGAAGAGGGCCTCGTTCTCAGCCACAGCGTCGGCTGGAACATCTCGATGGCGGCCCTCTCCGATTTCACCGGCCCGCTCGGCTTCACCCGCAAGCGCGCGGAGCGCGAAGCTGCGGCCACGGAAGTCGGCCGGCTGGCGATCAAGACGCACTCGCTCGACACCCCATCGGGTTCTTTGAGCGGCGGCAACCAGCAGAAGATCGTGCTCGCAAAATGGCTGCTCACCCGGCCCAAGGTGCTGATCCTCGACGAGCCCACCCGCGGCGTCGATGTCGGCGCCAAGTTTGAAATCTACAAGATCATCCGCCAGCTGGCGGCCGAGGGCACGGCGATCCTGCTGATCTCCTCCGAGCTGCCGGAAGTTCTCGGAATGAGCGACCGCGTCGTCGTCATGCACGAAGGCGTCATCGGCGCGACCCTCTCCGGCGCAGACCTCAATCCGGAAACGATCATGGCGCACGCAACGGGATTCCAATCATGACACAGCTATCCGAAGCCCAGGCCGCCTTGATGCGCGCGCTGAAACAATATGGCGGCATCCTGCTCTCGCTGGTGATGCTCTGCGCCATCTTCTCCTTCCTCAACCCGCGCTTCATGTCGGTCGTCAACTTCATGAACATCCTGCAGCAGGTGGCCGTGGTGGCGATCGCCGCTTTCGGCATGACCTGGGTGATCCTGCTCGGCGAGATCGATCTCTCCGTCGGCTCGATCATCGCGGTTGCCGGCATGGTGGGTGCGCAATGTTTCGCCTTCGGTCTCGGCTTTGCGCCGGCACTCGTCATCACGCTTCTGGCCGGCGCTCTGATGGGCATGCTGAACGGCGTGCTGACGGCAAAACTGCTGCTCCCCTCCTTCATCGTCACGGTGGCGACGATGGGCATCTACCGCGGCATGGTCAGCCTGCCGACCAACGGTGCGCCGGCGATGATCGAGAATTCGACCTGGACGGCGATCGGCACCGAGAGCTTGCTCGGATTGCCCGTCATCATCTGGGTCGTCGCCGTCCTCTTCGTCGTCAATCATATCCTCCTGAGCAAAACGAGCTTCGGCCGCCGCGCCTACCTCACCGGCGGCAACCGCGAGGCGGCGGTCTATTCCGGCATCAAGGTCGACCGACTGAAGATCACGATCTTCATGATCTCGGGCGTGATGGCGGCGATCAGCGGCGTGCTGCTCTCCTCTCGCCTGTTCTCCGCCCAGACCAATGCCGGCATGAGCTACGAGCTCGACGCGATTGCCGCGGCGGTCCTTGGCGGCACCTCGCTTGCCGGCGGCGTCGGCACCATGGTCGGCACGCTGATCGGCGCGCTGATCATCGGCGTCATGAACAACGGCATGAACATGCTGTCCGTCCCCTACTTCTACCAGCTCATCGTCAAGGGCCTGGTGATCCTGATCGCCGTCTGGCTCGACGTGCGCGCCAAGCAGGCAAAGCGCTGATCCCCTTGGAGCGGGATGAGGAGAAGTGTTTGCGGTTTTCCGCCTGCATCCCGCTCCGACCTAATCATCGTGATCGAACGAGTGACACACCATGCATAAGATACTGACGATCGGCGAAATTCTCGTGGAGATCATCGCCACCGAAAAGGGCGACGGTTTTCGCCAGGCGACACCGCTCATCGGCCCCTATCCTTCCGGCGCTCCGGCGATCTTCATCGATCAGGTCGGCAAGCTCGGCCAGGCGGCGGCGATCATCTCGCGGGTCGGCGACGATGACTTCGGCCATGTCAACCTCGACAGGCTGAAAGCGGACGGCGTCGACATTTCCGGGATCGCCATCGACCCGCTCGGCACCACCGGCAGCGCCTTCGTGCGCTATCGCGCCGATGGCAGCCGCGCCTTCGTCTTCAACATCCGCCACAGCGCCTGCGGCACGATCCGGCTCGATGAAGCAAACCGGGCGCTGGTCAGAAGCTGCAGCCACCTGCATGTGATGGGCTCGTCGCTCTACGCCCCAAGCGTGGTCGAGAGCATTATCTCGGCGATCGAGATCATCAAATCAGCCGGCGGCACGGTCTCCTTCGACCCGAACCTGCGACCGGAAATCCTCGACAGCCCTGGCATGCGCGAGGCGCTGCAGACGGTGCTCGCCAAGACCGACGTCTTCCTGCCGAGCGGCCAGGAACTCTTCCTGTTCACGCGGGCAAAGACCGAGGCCGAAGCGGTGTCGGAACTGCTCGCCACCGGCATCAAAGTGGTCGTCGTCAAGCGCGGCGCCGAGGGCGCCAGCTACTTCGACCGCGAAACGACGTTCTCGCACCCGGGCTTCGCTGTCGAGGAAACCGACCCGACGGGCGCCGGCGACTGCTTCGGCGCGACCTTCGTCACCTTCTGGCTGAACGGCGCGAAGCCCGCAGAAGCCCTGGAATTTGCCAACGCTTCGGGCGCACGCGCCGTCATGATTTCCGGCCCGATGGAAGGGGCCTCGACGCGCGCGGATCTCGAAACCTTCATCAACGCGAAAAAGGGCTGACCGCCATGCAGCAGAACCTTCTAATCGACATTGCCCGCTGGCGCGACCGTCCGGGCTTTCGCGGCATTCCCTCCGTCTGCTCGGCCCACCCGCTGGTGATCGAGGCCGCGATGCTGCGCGCGCTTCAGGAAGATGCCGCTCTCTTGATCGAGGCGACCTGCAACCAGGTCAACCAGGATGGCGGCTACACCGGCATGACGCCTGCCGATTTCACCCGTTTCGTCGCTGGCATCGCCGATCGCGTCTCGTTTCCCAAGGACAAGATCATCCTCGGCGGCGACCATCTCGGCCCGAACCCGTGGAAGCATCTGCCGGCTGCGGAAGCGATGGCCAAGGCCGAAACGATGATCGAGGCCTATGCGAAGGCCGGCTTCACCAAGCTGCATCTCGATACCAGCATGGGCTGCGCCGGCGAGCCGGTGGCTCTGCCCGACGCCGTGACGGCGGAACGTGCCGCCCGGCTTGCGGCTGCCGCCGAAGCCGCCATTTCCGGCGAGAACGGTATCGCCCCGGTCTATATTATCGGCACCGAAGTGCCGGTTCCGGGCGGCGCGCTCGAAGAGCTCGATACGCTCGAAGTCACGGCGCCGGAGGCAGCGATCGAGACCGTGTCCATTCATCGCCGCGCCTTCGAGAAGGCCGGCGCTGCCGACGCCTTCGGGCGTGTCGTCGGCGCGGTCGTACAGCCGGGTGTCGAGTTCGGCAACGAGAACGTCATCGCCTATGACAGGCCAAAGGCGGCAAAGCTCAGCGCCAGCCTGAAACAGCTCGACGGCATCGTCTTCGAGGCCCATTCGACCGACTACCAGACGCAGGAGGCGCTGCGCGACCTCGTTTCCGACGGCTTTGCCATTCTGAAGGTCGGCCCGGGCCTGACCTTTGCACTGCGCGAAGCGCTCTACGGCCTCGACCAGATCGCCGCTTTCCTTTTCCCGGAGGCGCGCAAGCAGACGCTGGCAATGGTCACCGAGACAGTGATGCGCGAAGAGCCGGCCAACTGGGGCAAGTATTACCATGGCTCGGCCGAAGCCCAGCGACTGCAGCGGCATTTCTCCTACAGCGACCGCATCCGCTATTACTGGCCGCACCCGAAGGTCGCTGCATCAGTCGAAGAACTGCTTGCGCTGCTCAATGGTGTGATCATCCCGGAAACCCTGATCAGCCAGTATCTTTCCGGCAGTTACGAGCGTGTACGCGACGGCAAGGTTGCCCCCGAAGCAAAACCGCTGGCACTCGCCTCGGTCGATGCTGTTCTTCAGGAATATTTCTCGGCCTGCCGAGCTTAGAGCGGGACAGGAAAAAGTGCACGCGGGCTTTCGCCCGCGTGCTGCTCTCACCGATCAGAAGCGGGTCATGCATTCGGTGAATATTTGCCAGCCGGTACTGCCTATCCCCTCGAAATGAACCTATAAACGAAATCAAAACAATATGGGGTGCAGCGACCGTGGACAGACAGATCAAGACCATGGAGGATTTTTCGGAGTTCGTCGGCCTGTCGCGGCCAACGGTCTCGAAATACTTCAATGATCCAGGCTCGGTCCGCAAGAAGACCCGCGACGCCATCGAGGTGGCAATCAAGCAGTCGGGTTTTCGGCCGAACATCTTCGCCGTCAACTTGAACCGCCGCCGCACCAATATCCTCGGCGTCATCGTCCCGAACTCGACCGACCCGTTCTACATGGCGTTGACGCGCCGGATCGAGCACATCGCCAACCAGGCCGGCTTCCTCGCCTTCGTGCTCTCCTCCGACGGACGGCCGGAGATGGAGGAGCGGGCGATCGAGACCTTCAAATCGATGAACGTCGCCGGCGCCATCATCGCGCCACTCGGCGTGCAATCGCATCACAAGACGCTGACGGCGCTCGGCGAGAGTATTCCTTTGATCTACGTGGACTCGCCGCTCGACGACAGCTCCTCCTTCGTCGGCACCGACAACCGCCAGAGCTTCCGGCTGATGGTCGATTATCTCTGCCGCTCGGGAAGCCCGCCCTGTTATCTCGGCATGCCGCCGGTCAACAACAACGCCTTGGCCCGGCGCGACGCCTATCTGGAGGCGATGCAGCAGCTGAAGATGGAGCCGGCGCTGGTTACGACCACGCCGAACGGTTCCTGGGACTTCGAGAAGTTCGGCTTCGACGAAACGCTGCGTATCCTCGGCTCCGGCGGCTTCCCGACGCAGACGGTGCTCTGTGCCAACGACCGCGTCGCCTTCGGCGTCATCGCCGCCGCCTTCCAGTCGGGCCTGAAGGTCGGCCGCGACGCCGATCTGCGCGTCGCCGGCCATGACGACCATCCGCTGTCGCGCTACACCTGCCCGCCCTTGACGACGGTGGCGCAGAACTACAACGAGATCGGCCGGCTGGCGATCGAGCTCTTGCTCTTCAAGCTCGGGGAGACGTCAGACGACGGCGGCGCCTTCCCCGAGGACGAGCGTATTCTCTTGAACGCCGAGATCATGCTGCGCGGCTCAGCCTAGAAAACCCAGCAAAGTGCGACGCAGTTTTCGCTGCAATCGCCTCCTTCGAAGAGCCTCGGCCAAACCGGCGGCCGATCCGCAGTTCATGAGCGGCGCGCCAAGGCGAGGACCCGATCGGTCGTCAGGATGTCGCCGAAGGTGTCATCGATCGTCGCCAGCGACGCGCGGTGCAGCACGGCATGCGGAACGACATCGTCGTCACCCGTATCGAGATCGCGCGTGGCACAGGCATCCCCTGCCACGATGACGCTGAAGCCGAGCGGCACGGCATCGCGCGCGGCACCGGCGACGCAGGCATGGGTCATCAGCCCTGTGATGACGAGCGTATCGATCCCGGCTTTCTCGAGTTGCTGGCCGAGGTCGGTGCTGGCAAACACGCTCACCGAAGACTTGCGCACCACGGCATGGTTGGCAGCCGGCTGAATGTCCCGGTGAAAAGCAACGGTCGCGCTGTCCTCGGCAAAGACTGGGCTGCCGGCCGGGGCAACATGCTGGACATGGTAGACCTTCATGCCATCAGCGTCGGCGCGCTTGATCAGCCTCTTGGCATTTGCAAGCGCCTTTTCCCCATCCGGGATCGGCATGCGGCCCGAAAAATACTCGTTCTGGAAATCGATCGCCAACAGGGCGGTCTTGCGAGGATCCAGGCTTTCGGGCGTGGGGGCACCGGCAATGGTACGAATGGTCGGGTGTGTCATGGGAGGTTCCTTTCGTGTTCTGACGCCCGCGAAAATCGCCAAACCACCGGCATCACGAAAGTGGCCTGAATGACAATATGTGATAGGTTCCGGCCAAACTTACAGGATCGGGATCGCCTGAACATGCACACCATCGCCGTCGTCGCCTTCGAGGGCATCAGCCCGTTCCATCTCTCCGTGCCCTGCATCGTCTTCGGCGACGACCTGTTGAAGCTCGGCGTGCCGCGCTACCGGCTGCTGATCGCCGGTGAAAAGACCGGAACGGTCCGCACCATGTCCGGCTTTCACATCGAGGTGGAGCATGACCTCTCGCGCCTTGCCGAAGCGGACACGATCGTCGTGCCGGCCTGGGACGATCCACGTAACCGCCCTTCGGCAGATTTGCTGAAAACACTGCGGACCGCCCACGCCCGCGGCGCCCGGCTCGTCGGCCTCTGTCTCGGCACCTTCGTTCTGGCCGAGGCAGGCCTGCTCGATGGACGCACCGCCTCGACACACTGGGCCTGGGCCGACGAATTCGAGCGCGCCTATCCCGCGGTCATGCTGAACCGCAACGCGCTCTACATCGACGAGGGCGATATCCTGACTTCGGCCGGCACGGCCGCCGCGATCGACTGTTGCCTGCACATCGTGCGCAATGACCATGGCGCCGAGATTGCCAATCGTATCGCCCGCAGGCTGGTCGTAGCACCCCATCGCCACGGCGATCAGGCGCAATACATCGAGGCGCCCCTGCCCGCTCCGGGCAGCGGCGACCCGCTGGGCGCAACGATCGCCTGGGCGATCGAACATCTGGGCGAGCCGCTGTCCCTGGAACGACTGGCGGATCACGCCGGCATGAGCCTTCGCAGTTTCACACGGCATTTCCGCAGGAAGACGGGAACGACCTTTACCCAATGGCTTCTCATGCAACGGCTTGCGACCGCGCAACGTCTGCTTGAGACCGGCTCCTGCTCGGTCGATCACGTGGCGGAGATGGCGGGCTTCGGCTCCACCGTCTCCTTCCGACAGCATTTCACCCGGACCTTCTCGATCTCGCCAGCAAGCTATCGGCGGCAGTTCCGGGAGAGACCAGCACTCGAAGCTGCGCCCTGAAGCGCGCAACCTCAAGGCTGGAGAACATCCCTCAGGATATGCAGCCCCGGGCGCTCGCCGGCAGCGGCTGCCGGCGCACCAGGGCCACCAGCATCGGCACGGCGACCGTTGAAACAACGGCGGCGCAAAGGAAGAAAGCGGCGTAGCCGAAGCGCTCGGCGATCCAGCCGGCGCCAAGACCGCCGGCCATGCCGACGAGGCTGTCCATGCACTGGAACAGGGTGAAGTCGACGCCCGCCTGCCGCGGATCGGCCCAGCCCATGAACTGGGCGTAGAGCGCGACGAAACCGATCGCCATTACGCCCGAGGAACTGGCGACCGCAAGCGCCATCACCACCGGGCGGGACACATCGCCCGACGCGCCGACATAGGCAAAGGCGATAAGCATCGTCACCTGCAGGAGCAGGGCGCCGATCAGCACGGTGCCGGCACCGCACAGGCGCACGAGCAGTCCGCCGAAGAGCGCGCCGCCGAAACCGACAAGCATGCTGCCGACGCCATTGAGGACCCCGACCGAGGCGAGGTCAAAGCCGTAATCGATGAGGAACGGCCCAAGCATGGCGAGGCCCCATTTTTGCGCCGAGACGTAGACTGCCGCAAGCAGCAGACCTTTGCGCACCTCCGGGCGCCGCAGCGCGGCTTTAAGCGACGGGACATGGCTGCGGGCCTCGCTCGTCGGGCGCGAACCGGGGCCGAGCAGGAAGGGAAGGCCAAGCGCCAGCACGACGACCGCCATGATCCACACCGCCGGCGCCCAGCCGAGACGATCGACCAGAACGAGGAACAATCCAGCACCGATCGCCGAACCGACATAGGAACCGCCAACCTGGGCGGCGTTGCCCCAGCCGTGGTGTTCTTCGGCCAGGGTCTCGACGGCAAAGCCGTCGCAGGCAATATCGACGGTCGAGGTGAAAAGCGCGATGAACACCAAACAGGCGAGCACGGGAGCAAGCCGCTCCGGCCCGAGCAGGCCCAGGACCGCAAGCATCGTGGCCGAAAACGCGCCGCCGACAAGAATGACCACTGCCGAGCGATTGCGGCCAGCCGCCGGCAGGCGGAAACGCTCCACCTGCGGCGACCACAGGAACTTCAGCGCCCAGGGCAAGACCGTGAGGTAGACGAGGCCGATCTGGTCGAGCGGCAGCCCTTGGGTCCGGAGCACCGCCGGTGGACCAAGCATTGTCAGCCCGCCGATGACGCTTTGCGCCACATAGAGCCCGCCGACCGCAAAGAAGATCGCCGCCGGCGACGGCGCTGTTGACGGCTTGGCCTCAATCGCCATCAGAAGCGGTAGCGCACGCTGGCAACGACCTTGCGGCCTTCGTCGAAGTAGCAGAAGCCCGTGGTGCAGAGCTGCTCGACCTCGTTGAAGAGATTGGTCGCGTTGAGCTGCAGGCGGACGCCCTCGAAGTTCGGATTGGCGGCGCCGAGATCATAGCGGACCGACGCATCGACGAAGGTGCGCGCTTCGTTGTTGAGAACGGGCGTGTGAACGTTGTCGCCGAAGCTCGATCCGACATAGCGCACGCCGGCGCCGACACCGAGCCCTTCGAGCACGCCGGACTGCACCTCGTAGTCCGCCCAGAGCGAGAACATGTGGTAGGGCGAAGAATTCAGCTGATTGCCGAGCGTCTCGGAGGTCAGCTTGGTGATCTCGACGTCGTTGTAGGAATAGGAGGCGATGAAGTTCCAGCCGTTGTCGAGCGACGCCGTGCCTTCGAGTTCGAAACCGCGCGACTTGAGATCAAGCTGGCGCAGTAGGTTCAAGCCCGAGGATGTCTCATAGACGGTGGCGCTCTCCTGGTCGATGTCGAAGACAGCCGCGGTGATCGTCGCGTTCTGGCCGGGGATCTCGTACTTGATACCCGCTTCCCATTGCTTGCCGAGCGTCGGCATGGCCGGGGTATCGCTGCCGCCAAGGTTGATGATCACGCCCGGGTTGGAGACGAAGGCGGTGCCGTAGCTGACATAGGGCATCATGCCGTTCGCAAGCACGTAGCCGAGGGCGGCGCGCGCGGTCGTTTCGCTGTCGTCGCGGTTGAAGCGCCTTCCGTCGACCGCATATTTGTTGTCGACCCAGTCGTGCCGCAGGCCCGCCGTCAGGCGCCAGGCCTCATATTCGATCTGGTCCTGGATATAGATGCCGATGCCGCTCTGCGATTGCTTCTGGGTGGAGGTCAGCGCCGGCACATAGGTGAAGTCGTCCCTGAACAGATCCGGTCCGCTGCCCTGCTTCGAGGTGTATTTCATGTAGCTGTAGTCGACGCCGGCAATCAGCTGATGGGCGGCACCACCGGTGTCGAAGTCGAACTTCAGATAGGTATCGCTGGCAACGCCGGTATTGTCCTCGACGGTCAGGCCCGGATAGTTGGCGAAGACCCATTCCTGCCGCGTCGAAATGTCGGAATAGCGCAGCTTGTGAAAAAGCGTGACGCTGTCGCTAAGCTCATGCTCCAGCTCGTAGCCGATGCGCGCCTGCTTCTGGGTGAAATCGTTGAAGCGCGCATCGCCGCCATAGGTCGGGATCGCGCCGATCGACTTGCCGTCCGGCCCGTAGCGGTTGAGATAGCCCCAGGTGCCGCCGGTGGTCGAATCCATGTACTCGCCAAGCAGGGTGAACTTGGTGCCCTCGTCCGGCTGCCAGGTGAAGGCGGGTGCGATGAACAGGCGGTCGTCCTTGACCGCCTCGATCTCGGTGCGACCATCGCGCGCAAGCCCGGTCATGCGGTAGAGCATGGTGCCTTCGTCGTCGAGCGGCCCGGAAACGTCGAATGCGCCCTGTACCCGACCGTAGGACCCGTACTGCACTTCGACCTCGCGCAGCGGATCGCTGGTCGGCCGCTTCGAGACGATATCGACGATGCCGCCGGAGCTGCTGGCGCCATAGATCGAGGCCGCCGGACCACGGAGCGTGGCGATCGCCTCGACGCCATAGGGCTCCAGCCGGAAGAGACCGTTCGGGCTCGATATCTGCCGGAGGCCGTCGCGGAAGATGCCGGTCAGCGTGAGATCTATGCCGCGCACCTTGAAGGCGTCGAAGCGCGGTTCGGCACCGTACTGGCCGACGCGGGCGCCAGGCGTGTAGTTCAGCGCCTCCATCAGGTTCTGTGGCTTCAGGTCCTGCAACTGCTTCTGGCTGATCACCGACATCGACTGCGGCGTCTGCATGACAGGCGTATCGGTCTTGGTCGCGATCCTTGCGGATTTCGCCACATACCCGTCGGTCTCAACGATGCCTTCTGCGCCGGTACGCTCCCCGGTCGCGGTGATCTTTTCGAGCTGCGTCGTGCCGTCCTTGACAACGGCGCCGGTGGTGATTTCCGCATCGGCCGGGTCGAAGATCTGAACGGTCTTCGCACTGACGACCCGGTAGCCAAGCCCGGTTCCCTGCAGCAATTGCGCGACCGCCGCTTCGGTCGAAAGCGTGCCATTGACGCCCTTGGTCGCCTTTCCCGTGGTCAGCGCGCTCGGATAGAGCATGCGCAGGTCTGCCTGCTGGCCAAGCTTCAGGATGCCCGCTTCGAGGGACCCCGCGGAAACGGATATCGACCTTGGCGCCGATATCGCGACCGGTGCCGTCGTCGCCTCGGCCTGCGCTGCGTTCGCGCAGGCGATGAAAGAAACACTGGCAAGCGCCAGCCGTGCGAAAGAACGGCGCCGTGAACCGCGACCCTGCAAAATTCTCATCCGAGATCCCCTACTCAACTCCTGGGCGGGCCGCCTGCCTGGGCGAGACACGGAAACTGAGCGATTTCCGTCCACCTCAGGCATTTGCGACATTGCCACTGCTGACTAAGAGCGCGGGGGACGCGATCTCCTGACGTCATCAGGAAGATTTTTCTGCCTAACGGGATTGGACGACGACCATGAGGCCGGACAGCCTGATGACGCGCAGCGGCAGGCTCGCCTCCAGCACCCGCAGGGCGTCGTCGGTATCGTGCAGATCGAAGATGCCGGAGACTTCGAGCGCGCCGGCCGCTTCGTCGATGAGCAGGATGCGGCCGCGACGGTAGCGCTCGAGCGTGGCGAGCACGTCGCGTAAGGGTCGGCGCGAAAAGACGAGCTTGCCGTCACGCCAGGCGGTTCCGGCAGCGACATCCACCTTCGACAGGGATATCCGCCCCTGCTTGTCGATCGTCGCCGCCTCGCCGGCGCCGAGAACCGCTTTCTGGCCGGCCGCCTCGACCTCGACGCGGCCTTCCTCGACCTGCACGCCGGCTGCCCGGTCGGCACCGGCCGTTCCGACCGAATAGCGGGTTCCGAGCGCCATCGCACTCAAGGCGCCATCTTCGACCACGAAGGGCCGCGACGGGTTCTTCGCAACGGCAAAAAAGGCTTCGCCACGCAACAACTGCACCGTTCTGCGGTCCTGCCCGTAGTGAACAACGAGGGCCGTGTCGGTGTTGAGGTCGACCTCGGTTCCGTCCTCCAGCGTGATGCGCCTGATCTCGCCGACGCCGGTATAGTAATCGGCGCGCCAGCGGTCGCCGTAGGGTGTCGTCAGCGACAGGATCGCGACACCCGCCGCCAGACAGAGCCCGACGAAGCCGCCGACCCGGCGGCGGCTTTGCGCACGCAGTTCCCCGAGCCGCCCCTCGGGGATCGGCACATCTCCGAGATCGCCCCAGAGCGCCCGCAACTCGTCGTAAGCCCGCTGGTGATCCGGATGCTGGCCAACCCAGCGCTCGAATGCCTGGCGATCCACTTCCGTCGCATCGTCGGACTGAAGCCGCGCGACCCAGGTCGCAGCCGCTTGCAGAATACTGTCGTCGATGGTCTGGCGACTGCCGCTCATTCACGTCTTCCGGTCGAATTGAAAATGCCGTCGGGCGATCCTCAAAGAATCGCTCTCACCATCTTAGAGTTGAAACGACGATTTTGCCTGACGTTCGCTCAGAAAATAATCTCGGCGCGCATCTTCCGGCATTCAAGCAGCGCCCGGATGATGTGTTTTTCGACCATGTTTCTTGAGATGCCGAGCTGCTCGGCGATCGCGCCGTTGCTTAAGCCATGCAGGCGGCTGAGGATGAAGACCTGCTGGCAGCGGTTGGGAAGTCCCTGGATGGTGCGCGCCATGATCAACAGGCACTGGCGGGCGTTGACGATACGGTCCTGAATGGGGCGATCTTCCGCGTGCTCCATGCCGTCTTCGTCGGCGACAAACAATGCCTGCTCCCGTGCGGCACGCTCGGAGGCGACCCGGGCAACAGAGCGAGCAACCTGAAACAGATAGGCCTGCGGGTTCTCGATCAGCGTCGAGCGCGATGCCTCAAGCATACGCATGAAGGTCTCCTGGGTGGCATCGACCGCGTCTTCGCGATTTCTCAGGCGCCGACTGAAGAAACGGCGGATCCTGCCTTCCTCCCGCTCGTGAAGCCCCTGCACCATCGCATCGGTCATCAATCTGCCTCTCCAGCGCGGGCTTTCGCACCGCCATCACAAACGTGCGGCGCCCGGTCGCCGCCGTTATCTTGAATACTTTACTCATGTTTCATAGGCGAAGCGGAGGCGCGCTGCAATGCGGCGGCGATGCGGCAGGAAGACCGAAACCGTGACGGAGCAGGTCGAGCCGTACATTAGGAAAGAACTGTTGCATGAGGGCCACGGCGACCGACCGTTGGAGCGACCGTGGCCGCCGGCGTCAATTTCGTCCGCTGCGCGCGAACATGGTCTCGATGGAACTCAACTCCGAGGCGAGGTGATCGATCAGCAGCCGCACCCGGCGCGGCTGGACGCTTGCCGGCGGGTAGACGATTTGCAATCCCGTTTCGCCGGCAGCGAAGGTCGCGAGCAGCTCGACAAGCGCGCCGGAGGCAAGGTCTTCCGCGATGTCCCAGACGGATTTCAGCGCAATGCCATGACCGGCACGGCACCACTCCGCCACCAGCCCGCCGTCATTGGCAACGCGCCTGCCGCGCACCATCACCTTGTGCGGCTTGCCATCGACCTGAAAAGCCCATTCACGGTCGAGATTGGCGCCGAAGCGCATGACGATGCAGTCGTGGCGGGAGAGATCATTCGGATGCTCCGGCCTGCCTTTGGCCTCCAGGTAGGCCGGAGCTGCGCAAACGACGCGCCGGTTCTCGCCGAGCGTGCGCGCGCGAAGCGTGCTGTCGGCCAGAACGCCATGGCGGATGGCGAAGTCCATGCCCTGTCCGACGAGGTCGATGTAGCCATCGGTGAGGTTGAGGTCCACCGTCACATCTGGATGTTCGGCGAGAAACCGATCAAGGATCGGCACGATGTAACGTCGCCCCATGTCCTCCGGCGCGCTTAAGCGGATCGGTCCGGACACCGTGCGCGTGCCCGAGCGGATTCCAGTCTCGAGTTCGTCGGCCTCCGCCAGCAGGCGACGGGCGCCATCGACCAGCAAGCGCCCCTCCTCGGTCAGGCTGATCGCCCGCGTGGTTCTTTTCAGGAGGGCTGCGCCATAGTGCGCTTCGAGTGCCGCCAGCCGCTCCGAAACGGAGGCGGGCGACAAGCCCTTCTCGCGCCCGGCGGCGGAAAGCCCGCCCTTTTCGACAATCAGAAGAAACAGAGCCAGATTGTCGAGCAGCATTTTTCGCTTTCTCCGAAATATAATTTTGGAACTAAGCCAATTATCCGGATGTGCCGCAATAGCTAATTTCCTCCTCGAAAGGAGACGCGCCATGCAGCTCGACCATGTGACCATCCGCACAGGCGATATCGACGGAACGCGCGCGTTCTTCGAAACGATCTTCGATTTGACCGTCGGCGAGCGTCCGTCGGCCATCCGCCGTATCCCCGGCCACTGGCTCTACGCCGACGGCAAGCCGATCGTGCACATCATCGGCAGCTACGGCAGCGGTTGCGACCGCGCGGCCGAAGCGATCGATCACGTCGGCTTCCGGCTTGAAGGCTACGCCGCCTTTCGCGCCAGGCTCGACCGGCTCGCGATCCCCTATTCGACGATGGACCTTGCCGACATCGGCGAGCGCCGGCTGTTTCTGCGCACACCCGGCGGTCCGTTGCTCGAAGCCGTCTTTTCCGAACCCGTTCCCCCCATTTCCCCGGAGCATGACCATGACCTTCAATGACAACACCGTCTCCGTCGTCATCGGCGGCACCAGCGGCATCGGCGCCGCCGTCGCAAGCGCGCTGAGCCAACGCCCTGGCCGGGTCGAGATCGCCAGCCGCGCCACCGGCCTCGACATCGCCGACGCCGCTTCCGTTGCCGCCTATTTCCGCAAGCTCGGACCGATCGACCACCTGATCGTCACAGCCGGCTCCGCCGCTCCCGGCGGCGCGGTCGCCGATGTCGATCTGGACGCCGCCAAGGCTGCCTTCGACGTCAAGTTCTGGGGCTCGCTCGTCCTTGCCCGCGAGGCTGCCAAGATCATGCGCCTCGGCGGCACCATCACCCTCACCTCGGGCTTTCTCGCCCGCCGGACGGTTCCCGGCACCTTCGTCAAGACGGCGATGAATGCCGCCCTCGAAGCCACGGCGAAAGTGCTTGCCAAGGAGCTGGCGCCGCTGCGCGTCAATGTCGTCAGCCCCGGGCTCACGCAGACGGAAGCCTATGCCGGCATGGCCGGCGAAGCCCGCGACGCCATGTTCGATCGCGCCGCCTCGACCCTGCCGGCCCGCCGCCTCGGACGACCTGAAGATATCGCCAGCGGCTATCTCTTCGCCATCGACAACCCCTTCGTCACCGGGTCGGTCGTCGACATCGACGGTGGCGCCCTCATCAACTGACATATCGCCACGCGCCTTGGCCGTTTCCGTACGGCCGCCTTTCACAAAGGATTTGCTGATGTCGCCGACACTCTTCTCCCCGATTTCTCTCGGTGCGCTAACGTTGCCGAACCGCATCGCGCTTGCGCCGATGACACGGGCGCGCAGCAGCCAGCCGGGCAATGTGCCCAACGCCTTGATGGCCGAATATTATGCCCAGCGCGCGTCGGCCGGCCTCATCGTCACCGAGGCCACCCAGATATCGCCGCAGGGGCAGGGATACTCGTTTACACCCGGCATCCACTCTCCCGAGCAGATTGCCGGATGGCGGCTCGTCACCGACGCCGTGCACCGTGCAGGCGGCCGCATCATGCTGCAGCTCTGGCATGTCGGGCGCATGAGCCACGCGAGCTTCCACGAAGGTGGTCGCCCGGTTGCGCCGTCGGCCCTCTCCCCAGGTGCCAAGGTCTGGGTGGCCGATCCGAAAACCGGCATCGGTACGATGATCGATAGCCCGGTGCCACGCGCGCTGGAGGCGGACGAGATCGCCAGCATCGTCGATGATTTCCGCCAGGCGGCCGCCGATGCCATCGCTTCCGGCTTCGATGGGGTCGAGATCCACGGCGCCAACGGCTATCTGATCGACCAGTTCCTGCGTCGCTCGTCCAACCAGCGCGACGACCGCTATGGCGGCCCGGCCGAGAACCGAATTCGTTTCCTGGTCGAGGTGGCCGAGGCGGTCGCGGCGAAAATCGGCGCATCGCGCGTCGGCATCCGGCTTTCGCCCTATATCACCCAGCGCAACATGGAAGACGACGAGATCATCCCGACGATCCTCAAGGCCGCAGTCGAGATTAGCCGTGTCGGCCTTGCCTATATCCATCTGGTGGAGGCCGACTGGGACGATGCGCCTGAAATCCCCGACAGCTTCCGCCGCGATCTGCGCGCCACCTATTCCGGCCGGATTATCGTCGCCGGTCGCTACGACAAGGCGCGGGCGGAGGCGATCCTTGCCGCGGATCTCGCCGACATCGTCGCATTCGGCCGTCCCTTCATCGCCAATCCGGACCTGCCACGCCGGCTGAAGGAGGAGCTGCCACTTGCAAGCTTCGACGGCGCCAAGCTTTTCGGCGGCAACGCCGAGGGCTACTCTACCTACCCGGCGCTGGAGAACGTCGCATGACCGGACCATTGACTGAGCGCGAACGAGCGGAGGCCGCCATCAACGATCGAATCGGAACCGAACTCGTGCACGAAGGAGCGGGTTTGCGCGTCTGGCACCTCAGGCTGCAGCCGGGCGAAACGCTTGGTCCTCACCGTCACGACCGGCCGTATTTCTGGACGGCCTTGACCGACGGCACGGCGCGCGCGCGCTCGGGCGATGGAAGGACCACCGACGTCATCTACCGTGCCGGCGACACACGCCATTTCAGCGACCTGACGCCGGCAACCGCCTTCGTGCACGATCTGACCAACACCGGTGACGCCGAACTCGTCTTCGTCACCGTCGAGTTCGCACCTGAAGACCATTCGCCCGCCAATAGGAGCAAGCCATGAAAGCCGTCGCCCTCACCCGCTATCTGCCGGTTTCCGACCCGGACGCTTTCCTCGATGTCACCCTGCCGAAACCGGTGCCGCAGGGACAAGACATCCTCGTTGCCGTCGCGGCCGTCGCCGTCAATCCGGTTGACGTCAAGATGCGCGCACCGAAGGACAAGATCGAGGAAACACCGCGTGTGCTCGGCTGGGATGCAAGCGGCGTGGTCGAGGCGGTCGGCCCTGATGTGACGCTGTTCAAGCCCGGCGACCAAGTCTACTACGCCGGCGATCTGACGCGATCGGGCTCCAATCAGCAGTATCAGCTGGTCGACGAACGCATCGTCGGCCGCAAGCCGAAGAGCCTTTCCTTTGCGGAAGCCGCCGCCCTGCCGCTGACGACGATCACCGCCTACGAGGCTTTCTTCGATCGCCTCGGGATCGACCGGGACGGCGCCGATCGCGGCCAGTCGATCCTGATCGTCGGCGGTGCCGGCGGCGTCGGCTCGATCGGCATCCAGCTTGCCAAGCGCGCCGGCCTGACCGTCATCGCCACGGCCTCGCGGCCGGAAACCATCGCCTGGGTGAAGGAGCTGGGTGCCGACCATGTCGTCAACCATCGCGAGCCGCTGGTCGAACAGGTGCGAGCGCTCGGCTTTACCCATGTCGACCACATCGCCATCTTCAACGACATGCGCCATTGGGATGCCGCGGTCGAACTGATCCGCCCGCAAGGGGGCATCGTCTCGATCGACAACACCGACGTGCCGATGCCGATGGCCGGCATGAAGACCAAGGCGGCAAGCCTGCACTGGGAGTTCATGTTCGCCCGCCCGATGCATCAGACGCCGGATATGATCGAGCAGCACCGGCTTCTGTCCTTCGTCGCCGACGAGATCGACGCAGGCCGGCTGAAGACGACGCTGGCCGAGGTGCTGTCGCCGATCAACGCCGCAAACCTGCGCGAAGCCCATCGCCGCATCGAGACCGGCGCTGCCAAGGGCAAGATCGTGATCGAAGGTTTTGGCGGCTGAAGTCTGGTCCAACCGCATCGCCGCCCGCGCGAAACGCTGGCGGCGCGATTAGGTAAAATCGCTCGCCGCGACATAGATCGCGGCGAGCGCCTCGAAACCGGCCTGGTCTTCAGCACCGAAGCGGTCGGGCGTAGGGCTGTCGAGGTCGAGCACGCCGAGCACCTTGCCGTCCGTCACCAGTGGCACGACAAGCTCGGATCGAGACGCGGCATCGCAGGCAATATGGCCCGGAAAGGCATGAACGTCGGGAACCAGCATCGTCTGCTTCTGCGCCACGGCACTGCCGCAGACGCCCTTGCCGACCGCAATGCGCACGCAGGCGACCTTGCCCTGAAACGGTCCAAGCACCAGCTCGTCGTTCGACCGCAGGAAGTAGAAACCGGCCCAGTTCAGATCCGGCACCAGATCGAAAACGAGTGCCGAGAGGTTGGCGGCATTGGCGATGAAGTCGCGCTCGTCGTGCAGGAGGCCGCCGAGCTGGTCGGCAAGCTCACGATAGAATTCGGCCTTGTCACCGGTTGCGATCGTCTTCGAGGCAAACACAGTCCTACCTTTCAAATCTGGGCCTGATACCGCTCGCCAAGCGTTGCAGCCCGCCGACAAGATCGCGCCCCATGCCGGATTTGGCTGAGCAATACACCAACCGCGGACACAGCAAAATTGCGGCATTAGGTAGCAAAAGCCACCAGACCTGAAATGGCATCCCGACTACCCTGGTTTCCGGTGAAAACGGAGCCTCGAATGAGTGTAGCGTACGAGTTGAAGCAGAAACGAGCCGCCTTGACTGACAGGCTGCAGCAGCTTGAGAGAGAGCGGGTCGACATTCAAGAACTGATGAGAGCGCTGGACGGCGTCATCCTGAGCTACGAGTCCGACTACAAGGCATCTGCGCTAACGGGGTCTGAACAGGGGAACCGCTCTCGAAAGGCCAGACGCTCGTCGTCCGAGGTGAAAGCGGCCATGAACGGCGTAAACAAGCGCCAGGCCGTCTTGGAGGTTCTGCGCGAAGCAGGGGAACCTATTTCTGTGACTGACTGCGCTGCGAAGTTCGCCGCCAAGCTCGGCATCCCGAGCGAGCCAGCCGATCTTTCTGACATCGCGCACCGTCTGTCGGCAGTCCTGACCCAATTGACGACTGCGGGACGCGTGCGGCAGTCCGGCCAGTTTGACGGCCGTAAGGTTCTCTGGGAGATTGCCGTTTAGCCTTCCCAGATCAGGTCCGGCGGCTTGTTGCCCTGCCAGTATCCGCACAGATACCGAGATGTCGGGCGAGACAGTGCCCTGCCCAGCACCTGGAACGTATGGCCGCGGTTGCTCCTCACCTGGCGGCAATCCTCACGCCACGCGAGCTCGGCCACGTACCAGTCGAAGTATTTCAACGAAAACCGATGGTGGATGCCGACATAGGCCCGTTGGACGCGCGAGAAGAAACTCTCGACCTGGTCGGTGTTCGTGCCATCGTCGGTCTGATAGGCCTTTGAGTGGTTGACGCGCTCCAGCTTGTTCAGACCAGCCAGGTCGTTATAGCTACCGTGCTCGTCCGCGAAGACCGCTGCCTCCCGAGACACGTGATCTCGGACGGCCGCCCAGGCGGCATCGCCGTCCTCGTCTCGGATGATACGGGTGAACGTCTGCCCTCCCAGTCCGCGTTGGCGGATCGCAAGAGCGCACAGCCGCTTCATGTTCTGGTATTTCTTGAGGCGACGATCGATGCGATCCTCGGCCTTGTTTTCAGGACGGATGTGGCCGCCAGCGTACTTGCCGTCAATCTCGACCTCGCCATCGAGTACCATCTCCTCCCTACGCCATACGATGGCCTCTCGCAGCTTCATGAGGAGGACCCAGGCGGTCTTGTATTGGACGCCGATCTCGCGCGAGAGCTGGAGCGCAGCCTTGCCTTTCACCGAGTTCGCCGAGAACCAGATGGCGATGAGCATCTTCTTGAAGCTCAGCTTCCGCGCATGAAAGACCGTGCCCGAGGTGACGCTGAACACGGCCTTGCATGTCTTCTCGGCACACTTGAAGCGGTTGCGGCTCATCGTGTGGCAGCACAACGTTCCGCACTTGAGGCAGTAAGGCTCGCCCTCCGTCTGGTGCCAGCGCAGGCGCTTAAACCAGTTGTAGGCAGTCGCATCCCGCATCTTGGCGAGATCGAGCACCGTCAGCGTTCGGCACTCTGGCGAGAGCAGGAAATGCTGGCCCTTGGGCGTGTCGTCGGGGTTCGCCACGGCTCAACCCCTCCGCCATCCGGAAGGCGGCTGGGCGTATTTCCAAGCCCCCGACCAACACACTGACGGTCGACACCTCGGCGCGGGAGCGATGGGCAATGGCAGCGGTGGCGATGAGGGTCATGTTCAGACTCCAGAGGTCGACGGCAGGCACAGCAGATCGGCGGACGAAAAAGGCCGCGGGAGATCAGAGCTGTATTCGTATCATCCTGAACATGATCCAGGTTCTTATCTGGACTTCGCGTCGAGGTCGACCGAAGGAGGTCTAAATGATTAATTTTGGCGAGAGATCGAAAGCCTTTTGCTGGAGATCCGTGCGACCCGCGATTGCTTTCGGCCCATTGCAGGCATGTGGAAATGAATGCCCAGTTGTCGGGGCTTTCTTCGCAGAAGCCCATTGGGGCCTGATTTCAAAACTCGAATTCACATTTCGTCAGATGAGGAATGTTCTCCGGGTTGATGCCTATGTCCCGTAGACGTTGTTCAGTAAGACGACGCAGGTCTCGCTTGAGGTAATGCAGTGTCCGCCGCCGGCGCGTTTCATCGTTGAATCGACGCACCAGGTCGTGCATTTTTGAATTAAAAAAATTGAGGGTAATTTTGGTCGAGTTCATGGGGAATATTCCTTGCCGCTATCGCGGTGACCTGATATTTCTCGAATAATTGACATACTCGCATATTGAATGCGAGCAGGGAAACGAGTATTCTTGTTCAGAATTTCAAACTTTCTTTGAAGCAAAAATGAGCATAACTCCTGGAATGCGGGCGCTGAGAGCGCTTGATGCCGCGGGGCGACATCTGAACTTCAGTCGAGCGGCCGACGAACTTGGCCTGACCCCGGCGGCGGTCAGCTACCAGATCAAGGAAATCGAGGACCAGCTCGGCCTGCCGCTTTTCAAGCGCACCAATCGCTCGATCCGCATGACGGAGGCGGGATTGATCCTTTGCCGCGCATCCGGTGACGCGCTCGAACTCATGAAGCGTGCCGTCGCGCAGGCCCGCAGGAGCGAGCGCGGCTCCCGCCACCTGAAAATCACCGTCGATCCGGACTTTGCCGTCAAATGGCTGATGCAGCGGCTGAAACGCTTCCGTGGCGCTTGGCCGGAAATCGACCTGCGCTTTGATATCTCCCCCGAGGTGCGCGACTTCGAGCTGGACGACATCGATATCGGCATTCGCTTTGGCACGGGAAACTATCCCGGCCTTTGCGCTGATCGATTGTTTGATGACGTTGTCGTTCCCGTATGCAGTCCTCGGCTACTCTCGTCCGAGAGGCCCATTCGAACGCCGACTGATCTGCTTGATCACACCTTGGTCCATATCGAATGGGAGCGACAGGGTGTCGCGTGGCCGAACTGGTCGATGTGGATGGCGGCCGCTGGTATCGACGCCTTCGACGACAATCGTACGGTTGCGCTCGCCACGTCATCGGAAATGCTTCAAGCCGCGATCAGCGGGGATGCTGTGGCACTTGTGGACCTGACCACTGTCGCAAACGATCTGGCCGAGGGGCGGCTTGTCAGGCTTTTCGATCTTGGCATCCCGATCCCGTCCGAACTCGCCTATTTCCTCGTGTATCCGCAGGAAACGGCTTCCGATCCCCGTGTCGTCGCCTTTCGCGAATGGATTCTTGACGAGGCGGAACAGATGCCGGGTCAGGGATCGCGAACACCTGCATCCGATGAAAAGGGGCGCGGGACCAGGGGGGCTTAGGCCAGCCCAAGCCGTGCATCGAATTTCCCAACCAGAGGCAACATGTCCGAAGTATTCACACCCTCCACTCTAAAAAGCGTCACTCTCCGCAATCGCATTGCCGTTCCGCCGATGTAGGCTCCCTGGCATCGTTGTCACAAACCCAATCAACGTCAGTGGCATTCATGGGAATGCTGGCCTGAAATTCTGTTTTGATTCAGAGGCGTAAGGCGATTTTGGTGGTCTTTGCTACCTAATGCCGCAGAATTGCGATCGGCTGGAACTACCGATAGATCCATTGGACCATTCAATTCCACATACCACTTTTTCAAGCGCGGGACCGGCGGCGTCCACGCGTCAGCCGTCCGTCTCCGGACCGGCCTTCACTGTCGTGATGATTTCGCCGAGCACCAGATGCAGCGCGTCACGGTAGCCGTTGCGGGCAGATGGCCCGCTCTCGGCCGAGGTCATCACGACTGTCAGATCGAGGCTCGGCACGATGTAAAGCATCTGCCCGCCATAACCCCAGGCGAAATGCACGGTCTCGCCGGCGATCTGGCGCGCGAACCAGCCGTAGCCGTACTCGTCGCCGGAAAAGCGCGAATTGGTGCGATGCTGCCACGACGCTGCGACCCATTCCGCCGACACCAGTTGCACGCCTGAAGCCGTGCGGCCGCCATTGCGGTAGAGTTCGCCGAAGGCAAGCAGCGAGCGGGGGCTCATCGCCATCTGGTTGCCGCCGAGATAGATCCCTTGCGGGTCGCGATCCCAGGCTCCGATGCGGAAACCATCGAGCGGTCCCAGCCAGTCGCGCGCAAGCGTGAGCGTCGACTTGCCGCTGACCTTCGTCAGGATCGCCGAGAGCAGATGGGTGGAGGCGGTGGAATAGAGCATCTGTCCACCAGGATCATCGTCAAACGGCTGAGCCAGTGCGGTGCGCACCCAGTTGCGGCTCACAACCCATCGCCCGTAGTTCGGGCCCGAGAGACGGCCGAGCCCGGCCTGCATCGACAGCAGATTGCCGATGGTGATGTCGTTGACGCGCGGATCGGGCGAGGCCGGCAGATCGGCCCTCAGGATCGGCGCAATCTGCTGGTCCGGCCCTTCGAGCAAGCCTTTGTCGATGGCAATGCCGACGAGCGCCGAGATGATCGATTTCGAGGCCGATTTGATGTTGGTCGCGTCCGTCACGCGGTTGCCGCGATAGCCGCGCTCGACGAGGATCTTCCCCTCACGGGCAACGATCACGGTCTTCAGGGGGCTGAGGTCCGGACGTTCTGCCAACGCCTGCAGCAGGGCCGAGACCGGCGCCGGCCCCTGAGCAGCGGCCGGCAGGGCGAGGAGCGTCAAGGCGAAGAGTGTCCTGGCGAAGACGGCGGCGACAAATCTGATCATGGATCAGCATCTAAGACCACCGCACGTCGGCGTCATCCGCCGCAGCGCCATCTCACGGCGATTTGAAAGCCAGGTGATCCGCAAGCCCATGCGGGGATCTCAGGCCATTGGCTGCTGCGCAAAGGCGTCAACGAAACGCCGCAGGCTTTGCTCGACGAACGCGGTCACCGGGACATCTGGGTCGAAACTCCACCACAGCAGCGATCCCTGCCATTGCGACGCCATCAGCAGGCCGACACCGGGACCAGCGCCAGGCAACTCCGCGAGGCATTCGTCGAGCACGCCCGAAAGCACGTCGCGCCACTTCGCGCCACGGGCGCGCAGCAGCGGATCACGCAGGTCCTCGCGCAGAATCCGGAGATCGTCGGCATAGGAATCGATGCCGCCGTAGTCGCCGGAAAGGCCGACCAGCAGCGCGATTGCACCCTCAGGGGTGCGCGGCACGCTCGCCATCAATTCCGTCGTCTGCCCGTCCAGGCCATCCCAGGCGTGAACGAGCGCGCTCTGGATCAGACGCGCCTTGTTGTTGAAGCGTTGCACCAGGGTGGCGCCGGAAAGCCCCGTACGTGTTGCAAGCGCCGCGAAGGTCAGCCCCTCCGGCCCCTCCGCCCGCATGATGGCGAAAGCGGCCTTCAACACGTCCGCGTCGGGCATCGTCTTTGGTCGGGGCATCTTGACTCTCATTTATAAACGAACAATCATTTATATATCACGATCCAGTGGAAACGCCAGACATCGATGACCACGAAGGAGGAAATCATGATGCTCGAAGGAAAGGTCGCACTCGTCGCCGGCGCCACCCGTGGCGGTGGCCGCGGCATCGCCACTGAACTCGGCGCGGCGGGCGCCACCGTCTACGTCACCGGCCGCACCACAAGGCAGCAGCAATCCGAGTACCGCCGGCCCGAGACGATCGAAGAGACCGCCGAGATCGTCACCAGCCTCGGCGGCAAGGGTGTCGCGGTCCAGGTCGATCATCTGCAACCGGCTCAGGTAAAGGCACTCATCGACCGCATTCGCACGGAACAGGGACGGCTCGACATCCTCGTCAATGACGTCTGGGGCGGCGAACTGCTGTTCGAGTGGAACAAGCCCGTCTGGGAACACAATCTCGAAAATGGCCTGAAGCTTCTGCGCCTCGGCGTCGATACCCACCTGATCACCGCGCACCACGCTCTGCCGCTGATGATCGAAAGGCCGGGCGGCCTGCTTGTCGAGGTCACTGACGGCACCGCCGAGTACAATGCCGAGCACTATCGATTGTCGCCCTTCTACGATCTTGCCAAGGTTTCGGCCAACCGCATGGCCTGGGCGCACGCCAAGGACCTGGCGCCGCATGGCGCGACCGCGGTTTCAATCACCCCCGGCTGGATGCGTTCGGAGATGATGCTCGAACATTATGACGTCAGCGAAGACAACTGGCGCGACGCGACGAAGGCCCAGCCGCATTTCGTCATCTCGGAAACGCCGCGCTTCGTCGGCCGCGCCGTCGCCGCACTGGCGGCAGATCCGCAGAAGGCCCGCTGGAACGGCCAGTCGCTTTCGAGCGGCGGGCTGGCGCAGGTTTACGGCTTCAACGATCTCGACGGCTCGCGGCCCGATTGCTGGCGCTACATGCGCGAGGTGATGGAGGCGAACAAGCCGGCTGACGCCAGCGGATACCGCTGAGGACACGGCATGCCTCGCTCGCGATCATCCGAAGAGGCGATCTTGAACCCAAAGGTCGCCTCCTATAATTCGGAGCTCCAGGCAACCAAGTGGCCGTCGCATCGAATGTCCGCGGCGGCGCTGTCGAGTGTGATAGAAAATGGCATCGCGGGATCGTTATTCGAGAAAACTGGAATGCGCGAAATGCGGGTCCGCCGGCTTCGCCGAAGCGTCGGAAAATGACAAGGCGAAGGGCAGCAATCGCGGCTTTCTCATCGATGTCATGCCCAAGGGTTTTTCGACCGAGCGCACCTCTTCCGACCCCGCCAAGCACATGATCCGTTGCCGCTGCGGCAACATCTTTGCGTTCAAGCAGAAGACCGTCTATGCCCCTGGCAGCGAGCCGCGGGACTGACGCATCAGTGCCCCCTTTGCGTCCGCGTTGAGAAAAATTTCACCATCTTGTCTCAACATCGACCCAATCAGCGGGCAGCTAGGCGCGGACGCGCGTTCAAGTTTTGTTGATCGTAAGGGCCCGCGGCGAAGGCTTGCGGCCGCAGGCGCCACCGCTTAATCGCTGAAGTTGAGCCGGCCGCTGCACGTTGATTTGCAGACTGCCGACACCCACGCCGCATGAAGGATGCTTGGCGGCAAAGCATTTTCCAGGAGCCCGCATGCGGCGCGAGACGACAAAGAGCCCTTCTTCCGATACGCCCTATGCAGGCAAGGTTTTCGCGCAACTGCGGCGGATGCGGCATGCTGTGGCGATCGGCGCGGTGGCGCTTGCGCTGTCGGGCTGCATGGCGCTCGATGCCGACGACGTGCGCGAGCCTCCGCCGATCCCGGCCAAGTTGATTGCGGCGATGGCGAAGAACGGAAGCAAGCCGGAAAGCCCGGTGCTGGTGCGCATCTTCAAACAGGAAAGCGAACTGGAGGTCTGGAAGCAGAACAGCCGAGGTCAGTACGCGCTCTTGAAGACCTACCCCATGTGCCGCTGGTCGGGAAAGCTCGGACCGAAGATGAAGTCGGGCGACCGCCAGGCGCCGGAAGGCTTCTATCATGTCTCCGCCGGCATGCTGAACCCGAAATCGCAATATTTCCTGTCGTTTAACCTCGGATACCCGAACCGGCTGGAATCGGCGCTCGGCTATACCGGCGAAGCGCTGATGGTGCATGGCGCCTGCTCGTCGTCAGGCTGCTACGCCTTGACCGATCAGGGCGTCGGCGAGATCTACTCCGTCGTCCAGCGCGCGCTTGCCGGCGGCCAGGGCACCTTCCAGGTGCAGGCCTATCCGTTCCGCATGACGGCGCAGAACATGGCCAAGCATCGCGGCGATCCGAATTTCGACTTCTGGAAGAACATCAAGCAGGGCTACGATATCTTCGAAGCGACGAAGCGCCAACCGAAGGTTTCGGCCTGCGGTCGCCGCTATGTCTTCAACACCGAGTTCGCCAATGGCGAGCCGACCGATCCGCTCGCCGCCTGCCCTCCGGCGCTGTCGACGCCGGACGTCGGTCTCGTCGCGAAGCTGCAATCGGAAGACGCGAAGCTCGCCGGCCTGATGGCAAACCAGACGCCGGCCCCGCTCAACGCCTATGTCGACGGTGGCATGCATCCGAGTTTCCGGACGCTTCTCGAGAAAAACGGCGCGGAAAAGCTGGCCGCAAAGATCTCGGGAACTAAGTATCCTATCAGCCGACCCGAAGCGGCACTGGCAGACCCCTACGCCGGCCTGTGATCGCTCCTCGGCTGGAGACACGCAATCGGCATCCCGGTCGAGCGCGTTGCCACGAGCGAATACGAGGGCGATCGAGGGTTCCATGCCTGAACGAGAAATCCGCCGCCGCACCTTCCTGCAACTCTCCGCCGGGTTTGCGGTCGCCGGGCTTGCGGGCTGTGCCTCGAGCCGCCCAACCGTGATGCGCACCTACGCGCCGGAGCCGGTCGCCTACGGCGGCAACACCGTCCTCTCGGACATGTATGGCGAGAAGCCGAACGAACCCTATCCGCTGCCGGCCATTCCCTACGAGAAGATCGAGCCCCGCTTCTACCGCCAGATGGTGGCCGATCCGACCGGCGAGAAGCCGGGAACGCTGGTCGTCGACGTCGGCGGCCATTTTCTCTATCGGGTCTACGAAAACGGCCAGGCGATGCGCTATGGCGTCGGGCTCGGGCGTGCGGGCTTTGCCTGGGCCGGCCGCGGCGTCATCCAGTACAAACGCGAATGGCCGCGCTGGAACCCGCCGAACGAGATGGTGGCGCGCCAGCCGGAGCTGCAGCAATACAGCATCGACGCCGGCGGCATGGATCCAGGCCTCAGGAATCCGCTCGGCGCCCGCGCCATGTACATCTTCCAGAACGGCGAGGACACGCTCTACCGCATTCACGGCTCGCCGGAATGGTGGACGATCGGCAAGTCGGTGTCGTCGGGTTGCGTGCGCATGATCAACCAGGACGTCGTCGATCTCTACAACCGCGTGCCGAACGGCACGCCGATCGTCGTTACCGACCTCTCGGGCGGCGGCATGGTGCAATCGCAGCCACAGGTCCAGCCGGAAGCACAGCCGCTGCCGCAGTCGCCGGACTATATGCAGATGGGACCGGACGGACTGCCGCTTCCACAGCCGCTGTAAAGCAATCCGTCCGGCAAAGGCTGGGAAATTACGCCAAACTGTCGCCCATCACAGGACGAGCAGCGGCGTCTTGCCTCTGACGCGATCATAGAGATCGATCGCGTCCTGCTGCAGCATGCGCACGCAGCCGGCTGACGCGTTCTTGCCGATCGAGCGCCACTGCGGCGAGCCGTGAATGCGATAAAGCGTATCCTGGCCATCCTGGAAGATGTACATGGCGCGCGCGCCGAGCGGGTTGTCGAGGCCCGGGTCCATGCCGCCGGCATCGATGCCGTATTTCTTGAGGTGCGGCTGGCGCGCGACCATGTCGTCAGGCACGGTCCAGCGCGGCCATTTGCGCTTCCAGTGCACCACGGCGCGTCCCTTCCAGGCGCGACCCGCAGCGCCGAGACCGACGCCGTAGCGGATGGCGCGGCCGCCCGGCAGCACGTAGTAGAGGAACATCGTCTGGGTATCGACGACGATCGAATAGGGCGGCTCATTCGTGGCATAGGCCACTTCCTGGCGCAGGAACTGCGGCTTGATCTCCGTATACTGGACGCCTGGAACGTCGTAGCCTTCGTCCTTCACCGGTGCGTAGACCTTTGCGTAATCGAAGGTCTTCGTCGGGACACCCGCCGCATCCGCAGCCTTTTCCGGCGAACCGCCGTCGCCCGTGATCGGCTCGATCAGCTTCGGCTTCGGTTCGGGTTTCGGGATCTGCGTGCAGGCGCTCAAGACAGAGCTGGCGATCACCGCGAGCAGCGACCGGCGGGACAAATTCATCGACACTTTAATTCTATTCCAGGTTGGAGATTTCGGTGGGAAACGGTCCGAGGGGAGGCCCAAGGCTGTTGGGCCGAACCGTGACCGAAATGTGGTGAAAACCATTCTTTGACGTGGATCGATTGCGGCCGCGGCCACTCGATCGGACAGTGTTGCAGAATTCCCGCGCTGCTCGTCATCACCACCCTATCCGACCGCCAGATCGCCCTTGGCCGGATCCGGAATGACGACGATGGCGCTGCCGTCGCGGACCTGATCATGGAGGTAGACGACGTCCTGATTGAGCAGGCGGATGCAGCCCGATGAGACCGCCTTGCCGATCGAGTGCGCCTCGGGACTGCCGTGGATGCGGTAGAGCGTGTCCCGGCCGTCCTTGTGGATGTAGAGCGCACGGGCTCCGAGCGGGTTCTTTATCCCCGGCGGCATGCCGCCATTGGCGATGCTGTAGGGGGCGAGTTTCGGCTGGCGCGCCACCATTTCGTCGGGCGGCGTCCAGCGCGGCCATTTGCGCTTGTAGGCGACGATCGCCCGTCCCGACCAGGCAAAGCCTTCGCGGCCGACGCCGATGCCGTAGCGCATGGCCCGCCCGCCGGGCAGCACGTGATAGAGATACTTCGCCGGCGTATCGACGATCAGCGTGCCCGGCTTCTCATCGGTCGGATAGTCCACCTCCTGCCGCCAGAACTTCGGATCCACCTCGGCGATTTTGACCTCGGGGATCGGAAACTCTTCGTCCGGCATCGCATAGTACATCGGCGGTACGGTCGACCCGGCGGCGGGGCGAACGGGTGTCGCCGCCACCGGCACCACCGCGGGCGTCGGGCGCGTGGTCGCACAGCCGGTGACGAAGAGCGATGCGGCACCGACGAAAAGGCTGCGGCGGGTGAGCGTGATGCCGCTCTTGTGATCGGCCGCAGGTGAAGAAAGCTCGTTTGGTTCGGTCATATCGGGCATTCAACGATTCGATTGTTGCAATGCCGCCTTCAGGGAAGTCCTACCTTAAGGCTGCCTTAAGGGAGGGATCCAAGAGTTCCGCTCTCAAAAATGTGAGGAAAAGCAATGCGGATCCTGATCGTCGAAGACGACGATATCCTGCGCGACGGCTTGAAGGTCGGCCTGGCGCTCGCCGGCTTTACCACCGATGCCGTCGGCAGCTGCGATGCGGCGGCAACGGCGCTTGCCGCCAACGGTTTCGACGCTGTCGTGCTCGACCTCATGCTGCCGGATGGTTCCGGCCTCGATATCCTGCGCGACCTGCGCGCCGGCCAGAACGATGTCCCGGTGCTGCTTCTGACCGCCCGCGATACCGTTCGCGACCGGGTGGCCGGCCTCGATACGGGCGCGGACGATTACCTCGGCAAGCCCTTCGATCTGGACGAGGTCGCCGCACGGCTGCGGGCGCTGGCGCGACGGTCGTATGGCCGCGCGACCGCAGCACTCGAATGGTCGACGCTGAAACTCGACCCGGCCCGGCAATCGGTGGAGCAGGCGGGCAAGCCGGTGCAGCTCTCGCGGCGCGAATATTCGATCCTGCACATGCTGATGGCGCATCCGGGCGTCATCTTCTCCAAGGCCAAGCTGGAGGACAAGCTCTATGGCTGGCAGGAGGAAATCGAGAGCAACGCCGTCGAAGTGCACATCCATCACCTGCGTAACAAACTCGGCCCCGGCTTGATCGAGACCGTCCGGGGCATCGGCTATCGGCTGGGCGGCGGCTGATGCGGTCGCTGCGCACCAGGCTCTTTGCCATCCTGCTGATCACGACCGGCCTGCTCTGGTTGTCGGCGACGGTCTGGATTTTCCTCAGCACCCGCGCCGAGGTCGAACGGGTGCTCGACGCGCGGCTGATGGAGGCGGCGCGCATGGTGAACTCGCTGATCGTCAGCCAGGACATGATGCCGGAGGGCGGCGACAAGGACCGGCCGGCACAGAGCGCGATGAAGATCCCGGTTCTCGATCACCCGCACTACGACCGCCAGCTCTCCTGTCAGATCTGGTCGCTGGACGGCACGCTGATCGGCAAGTCAGACAGTGCCCCCGATGCGACGCTCGCTGCCCACGCGACCGGGTTTTCCGAAACCGTCATCAACGGCGAGACTTGGCGGGTCTTTGCCGTCGAAAATGCCGGGCTTGGCGTACGCGTGCTCGTCGGCGACAACCTGCGCATCCGCGACCGGCTGGTCAACGATCTGGTGAAGGGGTTGTTATTCCCGGCCCTGTTGATCATCCCGCTGCTCGCCGTCTTGATCTGGCTCAGCGTCGGGCGCGGACTGGCGCCGCTGAGAAAGCTCGCCGGCGACCTCGAAAGACGCGAGGCCTCGGACCTGCACGCGATCGAAGATATCGGCACGACACGCGAGATCAGCCCGGTGCTGAAATCGCTGAACGGCCTCTTTGCCCGTGTCGCCGGCGCGCGCGAACGCGAACAGAACTTCATCGCCTTTGCCGCCCACGAACTGCGCACGCCGCTTGCCGGCCTGAAGACCCAGGCCCAGGTTGCTCTGGCCAGCGACGACGGTGCGACCCGTGAAAAGGCGCTCGGCCAGATCGTCGCCGGCGTCGACCGCACCGGCAAGCTGGTGCGGCAATTGCTCGATATCGCTTCGGTCGAGGCCTCCGAGAGCGCCAAGCCCGTGGGAACCGTCAATGTCGGCGACATACTGGCGGGTCTGCGGACCGAGCTCGCCGGCCAGGCTCACCGGGTCGACGTCGCCATCGACCGGCGGCTTTTCGATCTGAAGATCGGCATGGACCCGGACCTTTTCCGGCTGGCGGCGCGCAACCTCCTGGAAAACGCCATCAACCATTCGCCGCCTGGCGCAACTGTCAACTGCACCTGTGAGCTGGATGCCGGAAGCCTCGTCATCACCATTAACGACATGGGGCCCGGCATCCCCGACGAGGAGATGGCGCACGTGACCGAGCGCTTCTTCCGCGGTCGCTTCAAGACATCGGCCGGAAGCGGACTGGGCCTCAGCATCGTCGAGCGGGCGCTCGATCGCGCCGGTGCGGATCTCGAACTGTGCAATCGCCCTGGAGGCGGGCTGTCCGCCCGCATCGTATTGCCGCAAGCCCTCGTGCAGTGAGCAGCTGCCCCTCGATCACGATTGTTTCACGTCAGTTAGAGCGGGATGCCGGCTGATTGCCGCGCGCAGTTTTCCTCATCCCGCTCTAGGCGCTCTTTCTCATCGCCGGGTCCGGTAGCGGCACCGCCGCCATCAACGCTTTGGTATAGGCGTCCTGCGGATCCTCGAAAACAGCGCGGCGCGTTCCCATCTCGACGATCCGGCCGCCGCGCATGACGGCGACATGGTGCGACATGCGTTCGATCACCGCCATGTCGTGCGAGACGAAAAGATAGGCGAGACCCATCGTCTCCTGCAGTTCGAGCATCAGGTCGAGCACGCGGGCGCGAACCGAGACGTCGAGCGCCGCCACGCTTTCGTCGGCGACGATCAGCTTCGGATTGACCGCAAGCGCGCGGGCGATGCAGATGCGCTGCCGCTGTCCGCCGGAGAACTCGTGCGGATAGCGGCTGGCGGCGTCGGGCTGAAGGCCGACGCGGCGCAGCAGTTCGGCGACGCGATCGGTGCGTTCGCTCCGGTTGCCGATGCCGTGGATGACGAGCGGCTCGGCGATCGCGGCGCCGACCGCCATGCGCGGATCGAGCGAAGCGTAGGGATCCTGGAAGATCATCTGCGCCGACCGGCGCACCGGCCGCATCTGGCGCTGCGAAAGCGCCCCGATATCCTGGCCGTCGATCGTGACATCACCACTGAAGGGGATGAGGCCGAGCACGGCCTTGCCGGTCGTCGACTTGCCTGACCCGCTTTCACCAACGAGACCCAGCGTTTCGCCCGGGAAGATGTCGAAGGAGACGTCGCTGACCGCGGCCGTCTGTTTCTTCCCGCCGAGCAAGCCAGTGGGTTTCTTGCCATAGTGGACAACAAGGTCGCGGACCGACAGGACAGGCCCGCTGACCGGCGTGAAAGGCGTTGCCGTCGCCGGGCCGACGCGTGGCGGACCGTCGGTGCCGGCATGCGCCCCCAGCCGCGGCACGGCGGCGAGCAGATCCTGCGTGTAGCGCTCGCGCGGCGCGCGAAAGATCGGCGAGACATCGCCCTGTTCGATGACGCGGCCCTGCTGCATGATCACCACGCGATCAGCCATCTGCGCCACGACGCCCATGTCGTGGGTGATCAGGATGATGGAGGCGCCGAATTCCTGTTTCAGCTCCTTCATCAGCGTCAGGATCTGCGCCTGGACGGTGACATCAAGCGCGGTGGTCGGCTCATCGGCGATCAGCACCTTGGGACGGCAGGAGAGCGCCATGGCGATCATCACGCGCTGCCGCATGCCACCGGAAAGCTCATGCGGATATTGCGTCAACCGCCGGGCAGGTTCGGTGATGTGCACCGCGTCGAGCATGCGCAACGCGACCGCGCCGGCCGTCGTCCCCTCCGACCCCTGATGTTCGCGGATCGCCTCGGTCAGCTGCTCGCCGATCGACATGACCGGATTGAGCGATGTCATCGGCTCCTGGAAGACCATGGCAACATCGCCGCCGCGCACGCTGCGCATCGCGCTGTTCGAAAGCTTCGAGAGTTCGCGCCCCTGAAGCCTGATACTGCCGGAGGCGATCCGCAGCGACGTCTTCGGCAAGAGCCCCATGACGGCAAGCGAGGTCACGGATTTCCCGGACCCGCTCTCGCCGGCGATGCAGAGCGTTTCCCCGCTCAAAAGGTCGAAGCTGACCGCATCGAGGACCCGCCGCGGTCCCTCAGGTGTCAGCGCATCGACCGAGAGCCCGTCGATGCTGAGCACGGGTGTAGCTGTCATCACGAAAAGACGATCCTCGGGAAGTAGAAGGAAACCACCCAGTTCGGCTGGTCGACGATCTCGCTGATGCGGAGATCGCCGCAGACCGAGCACAGCAGATAGGCATCGACCGGGCTCAGACCGTGTTCGGCGCCGAGCAGGTCGATCATGCGCATCAGGCTCTCGCGGGCGCCGGTCATCAGGTCCGGGCCGATGCCGGTCGTCACCTCGTAGCCGGCCGTGTCGAGATGACGGGTCACCGGCCCCGGCGTGGTGAAGCGCGGGCTGACGAGACGCGCATCCTTGACGAGTTCGATCGTCGCTTCGACCTCCATCTGGCTTTCGATGGCCGTGCCGCAGACTTCGCCGTCGCCTTGCGCCGCGTGGGTGTCGCCGATCGAAAACAGCGCGCCCTCCACTTCAACAGGCAGATAGAGCGTGACGCCTGACGTGAGGTCGCGAATGTCGAGATTGCCGCCAACCCGGCGCGGCGGCACCACCGAGTGCAGGCCGGGTTCTGCCGGCGCGACGCCGATCGTGCCGGCGAAAGGCTTCAGCGGCACGCGGCCGCCCGGACCATAAAGCGCCGGCGCCATCGTGCTGGCGTCATAGGACCACATGTGCAGGGCCGGA
Source organism: Ensifer sp. LC11 (assembly GCF_001695835.1). Lineage (GTDB taxonomy): Bacteria > Pseudomonadota > Alphaproteobacteria > Rhizobiales > Rhizobiaceae > Ensifer. Next base: position 84,375 of record NZ_MBSO01000056.1, read on the forward strand.
TCGGTGAACTGGTCGGCAAGCAGCCCGAAGCCCGGAATGTTGGCGGTCCAGCCCACACCCGAGGGGATGAAGCGGCGGATCGTGACCTTCAGCGCATCGCCAGGCTTTGCCCCTTCGACATAGACCGGCCCCGTCACCGGATTGATTTTCTCGAAATCGAGCGAAGCCAGCGTTTCGAGCGTCGAGCCGGCTCCGAGCTGCCCGCCGGAGGAATCCAGGCATTCGAAGTGGATGGTCTCCCCGGGCTTGGCGATCAGCGTCGGCTCGAAATCGCGGTTCCAGCCGAAATGGTGCTTGGCGCGGTGAATGGTGTGTGTGCAGGCAACGCACATGTACTCTCTCCCAAACCTAAGAAAAGGCTCCCCGGAGACGCGCCCGGGGAGCCCGACGCTTATTGCTTCACGAAGATGGCGTCGTAATTGATCACCCGAGTGGGATCGACATAGATGTCGCCGTCGCCGCCCATGCGCGGCGACTTGGCGACGACGCGACGCTCGTTGGTGACGGGAACCCAGGGCGCATCGGCCATGATGTCGGTGAAGATCTTGCCCCACTCCGCCTGGCGCTCGGCCGCCTGTGCCGGATCGGACATGGAATCAGCTGCAACCGCGCGCTTGTCGAGCGCCTCGTTGCAGTACCACGACCAGTTCCAGCCGCCCTGGACGGCGCCGGAGCAACCGAGGATGGGCCCGTAGAAGTTGGACGGATCCGGGAAGTCGGCAATCCAGGCCATGCCACCCGACCAGATCATCGGCGCTTCGCCTTCCGTACCGCCGGCGGCGATCACATTGGCCTGGGCGAGAGCGCGGACTTCCGCCTTGATGCCGATGGCAGCCAGATCCTGCTGGATCGCCTGGGCAATGCGCGGCTGCGGATCGGTGTTGGTCGAATAGAGCACCGTCTCGAAACCGTCGGCATGACCAGCGTCGGCGAGGAGTGCCTTTGCCTTTTCGACATCATAGGCATAGCCGGGGAACGCCTTGTCATAACCCGGCATCAGCGGCGGCAGCGGCTGGTTGGCGGCCGTCGCCCGGCCGTTGAGGATGCGGGTGATGCGCTCCTTGTTGATCGCCATGTTGACCGCCTGGCGCACCTTGACGTCGTCGAAGGGCTTCACCTTGGTGTTGAGCGTGACATAGCCGGTGTGCAGCTGCTGGCCGTCGACGATGATCTCGGCACCTTCGGCCGAGTTCTTGATTTCGAGGAACTTTGCCGGCGGAATGCCGTCACCGGCGATATCGATCTCGCCCTTCTGCAGCCGCAGGAGTGCCACCAGCGGCTCCTGGCCGACCTCGACGGTGAACTTGTCGATATGCGGCATGTCCTTGACGAAATAGTCGGGGTTGCGCTCGAAGGTCAGGCTCTGGCCGACGGTCCAGTCCTTGAGGATGAAAGTGCCCGAGCCGACAGGCTTCTTGCCGAAATCGCCGGCGGCCGCCTCGACCGCTTCCTTCGGCACGACCGAGGCGAAGTTGACTGCGAGCACGTGCAGGAAGGTGGCGTCCGGACGCGACAGGCGGAAGACCACGGTCGCATCGTCCGGCGCCTCGATGCCTTCGAGCGTCGTCGCCTTGCCGCCCGACAGATCGTCAAAGCCCTTGATCGCGCCGAAGAAGCCGGCACCCGGCCCTTGTGTTTTCGGGTCGACCGCGCGCTCGATCGAGTACTTCACATCCGATGCGACGATTTCACGGCCGTTGGTGAATTTGACGCTCTTGCGCAGCTTGAAAGTATAGGTGAGGCCGTCGGGCGCGACCTCGAAGCTCTCGGCCAAGGACGGCACCAGTTCGGTGGTGCCGGGCTTGTAGTCCATCAGCCGCGAGAACAGGCTCTTGATCATCGACCAGTTGACCCAGTCGTAGCCGATGGCAGGATCGAGCGTGGCAATGTCGTCCTTGTAGGTGATGACGATCTCGCCGCCCTGTTTCGGCGAATCCTGCGCCAGCACAGTGAACGGTGACAGAGCGAGCGCTGCGGCGACAGTTGAAGTTCGAAGCCAGCTTTTGAACATTGTTGTTCCCCTTTTTGGTTGCTGTGCGAAATGAGCTTTTCCGGAAAAGTGCGAAGCAGTTTTCGGTGCCAACTCCTAGCGGGCGCGAATGCGCGGATCGATGAGCGGCGCGACGAGATCGGCGATGAGATTGCCGATGACGATTGCGAGCGCCGAAACGAGCGTCACCCCCATGATGATTGGAATGTCGACCTGCTGGATCGCCTGCCAGGCGAGCTGGCCGATGCCCGGCCAGCCGTAGACCGCCTCGACGACGACAACGCCGCTCATGAACTGGCCGATATCGATGCCGATCATCGCGACGACGGGCAAAAGCGCGTTGGGAAGCGCATGGCGGAAGACGATGCGAAACGAGGACAGGCCCTTGGCGCGCGCCGTGCGCACATAGTCCTGATTGAGCACGTCGATCATCGCCGAGCGCACCATGCGCGCATACCAGCCAGCGCCGAGGATGCCGAGCGTCAGGGCGGGCAGCACCACATGGGCGAAGGTGCCAAAGCCGCTCATCGGGAACCAGGCAAGCGTGACGGCAAAAACGTAGAGGAGCAGCAGGGCAGCGACAAACTGCGGCGCCGACACCCCGACGAAGGATGCCATCATCACCAACCGATCGATAAAACCGCCCCGCCGGACAGCCGCGAGGACGCCAAGGGCGATGCCGAGCAGCACTTCGACGAAGATGCCGGCGGCCATCAGGATCAGCGTTGCCGGCAGGCGCGCCGCAATCAGCGCGCCGACATCGGTCTTCTGCGCGTAGGAGCGCCCGAGATCACCCTGCACGAGACCTTGCAGATAGGTCCAGAACTGCACGAGCAGCGGCTGGTCGAGCCCGAGTTCGCGGCGGATATTGGCGACCGTCTGTGCCGTCGCACTGCGCCCGGCGATCATGCGGGCAGGATCGGCAGGAAGCGCATAGAGCAGCAGGAAGGTGATGGCCGCAACGCCGAGGAGAATGAGCGCGGTCTGGACGAGACGGCGCAGCAGAAGGAATGCCATCTCAGCCCCTCCCGCGCTGTGTCGGATCGAGAAGGTCGCGCAGCGCATCGCCGACCAGATTGAAGGACAGCGCGGTCAAGAGGATGACGGCGCCGGGGATGAAGACCAGCCAGGGTGCGGCCTGGAAATAGCTTTGGCTCTCAAAGATGATGTTGCCCCAGGAGGGGGTCGGCGGCTGAACGCCGATGCCGAGGAAGGAAAGCGTCGCCTCCAGCAGCACCGTCGTTGCGATGCCGAGCGTACCCCAGACGATCGCCGTCGGGATGAGATGCGGCAGGATGTGGTAAAACAGGATGCGGCCGTGACCGGCACCGAGCGAGCGCTCGGCCAGGATGAAGTCGCGTTCGACGAGGCCGCGCGTTTCGGTATAGACGATGCGGGCGACCTGCACCCAGTTGACGAGCGCGATGACCATCGCGACGATCCAAAGGCTCGGGCGAAGGAGAGCGGCAAGCACGATCGCAAGCAGCAGTGCCGGAAAGGCCATCATCAGGTCGGTGAAGCGCATCAGCGCATTGCCGACGAGCCCGCGCATGTAGCCCGAGAGAATGCCGATCAGGAGACCGATCGTAACAGCGATACCATTGGCGACGAGGCCGATGACGAGCGAGGTGCGTGCGCCGTAGAGCAGTCGGGACAGGAGATCACGGCCGAGCGCGTCGGTGCCGAGCAGGAACTGCGCGCTTGGCGGCAACGGCGCCCCTTCGAGCGTCAAGCCGTCGAACATCTGTTCATCCGGGCTATAGGGGGCAACAAGGGGCGCTGCCAAAGCGAGCAAAACGACCAGCGCGACGACGACGAGGCCGAACAGCGCTGCCGGCTGCCTGATCATGGATTTCAGCACATGCATCAGCCGGCCTCCGGCAACGGCTCGGCGCCGCCGAGGATGGAGCCGGCGACCTGCTCCATCGACAGACGCTTTTTCATCGCGCAATTGCGCAGGATGCCGTAGGCCCGCTCCTCGTCGACATGGCAGGCCTGCCCGATTTTTTGCACCGCGGCGTGCACGAGCGGGCGCATCCGCACCCGTTCTTCGAGATGCGCGATCTTGTCGGCGACGGCGCGACGTTCCTGATGAACCCCGACTGCCATGACCAGGGCCGGGTAGACCGCCGAGGACGCCAAGGGCTTGGCGAGGATCGCCGCCGCCCCCTGTCCCATGGCCCAGGCGACGCGCCCCGGCGCTTCCGAGCCGAGCAGGGCGATCAACGGCCGCGGAGCTTGCTCATCCTTCCAGGGCAGGAGCCCGCTCCAGCCCTGGTCGGCGTCGACCAGGATGATCTCGGGCAGGTGGCGCTCATCGAGCGGCTGCCACTGGACTGTGACCTCGAACCCGAAGAGCCGGAGCTGCCGGACGAGGCGTTCGGTCGTTTGATCTTCGCGGTGCAGGATCGTCGCGCGCCAGCCGGTGAAGTTCGGTGTTTCCCTCATGAGACGATCCGCAATTGGGGCGCCTTGCGCTTGCGCTGGCCGGTCAGGTAGGGGTCGGCGACGATCGACGGCTGCGAGGTGACGATGTCGAAACCGCCGTCGTCGCTAATGCGACCGAGATGGAACGGCAGTGCCGCGTGATGGGTCTGCGGATCGATCCTGAGCGGGCCGAGCACGCTCGGTCGCGCCACCGACGTAACGCGGTGCACGATCGCGGCAGGATCATCGTCGCCCGCCTCGATGATCGCTTCGGCGCAGAGCTCGACCGAGGCATAGGCGCTGGCAAACAGGCTCGAAATGCGTCGGCCTGGACCAAACCGCCTGGCGACGCGCAGCTTGAACGCGGCATTGGCGGGCGAAACCACGGTGTCGAAATAGGCGGCGGCACAGAGCTGGCCGGTTGCAACGCCGAGACCGATATCGGTCAGCTCGCATTCCTGCAGGTCGCAACTGACGACGGGGCAATTTTCCGGACGGAACGCCGGATCGCGCTCGGCGAGCGCCCGGATGGCCGCATGAAAGGCGTAGCTCGAGGGACCGACGAGATTGTTGAGGATGAAACTCGGCCGCCGCTGCTCGATTTCGGCGACGATGCGCTCGACCGCGGTTTCCTCGAGCGGCAGGTAGCGTTCGCCAAGGATGGCGCCGCAGGCCTCTTCCACGAGTTCGCGCGCCAGCCGGTTCATTTCCCAACCCCAGACATAGTTGGCGCCGACCAGATAGGGGCGGTTGCCGAAGCGCGGCAGCAGATAGTCGAGCAAGGGCAGCAGATGCTGGTTCGGGCAACCGCCCGTGTAGATCACGTTGTCATTGGCCTCGAAGCCCTCGTAGGGGCACATGTACCAGAGCAGGCCGTCGTGCTTTTCGACGAGCGGAATGACTTCCTTTCGGGCGAGCGAGGTGATGGTGCCGATGATGTGGCGGCAGCCGTGATCGCGCAGCAGCGACCGGGCGCCTTCGAGATAGCGGTCGATATTGGCTTCGGGATCGACGAAGACCGGTTCGATCCGGCCGGGATGAGCGGCGGCGATATCCTCGATCGCCAATTCCGCGCCGTCGCGGCAGTCGCGCCCCATCGCCCCATAGGGCCCGGTTGTCGAATAGAGGATGCCGATCTTTATCGCGTCGCTCATGTACCCGCCAAAAACCAAAAACCCCATGACGCCGCACCCATCATGGATGGGGGGATCATGGGGCCAAGCTGCCCGTCGACCATCGAGGTCATGTGAAAGGGATTGATGCTGCTCAATCTGAGAGCATGATTAAGATACGGGCAGCCGGACGCTGTCAAGCAAGGATTGGCAAGCAGCGAGCCTATTCTGCGCAACTTTGTACATGGAAACTGGCAGGTCGCAGCAACCACGGGCACCCCTACTCCCGGCGAGGCGAGCGCAAGTCTGGCGACCGGCCCGCGTGCAGGGCCGGTCGGGTTCAGATTCCAGCTAAATTAGAACTTGCGGCTGATCGCGATCTTGAAGTTCCGGCCCGGCATCGCCGAAATCCCGTCGCTGAGATAGGGCTCGTAGTACTTGTCGAAGATGTTGTCGACGGCGAGATGCACTTCGCCGCCTTCCATGAAACCCGATGTCGGCGTCCAATCGAGGAAGAGGCCGTGCACCGCATAGCCGGCGCTCGGCGGACGGGCATAGGTCTGTCCGCCCTGATTGTAGGGCGTGCGGTTCTGGTCGTCGACGAAGGTGCCCGTCCAGCCAAAAGAAAGGTCGCGATCCGGCACCTTGATCCCGGCGGCGGCGATCACGGTCAGCGGCGCCAGATCGTTGATGTAGGTGTCGGGTCCCCAAATGTTGTTGACGGCTCCGGTGCGCTCGCCCGTCATCCAGGACACGCCGAGATCGGCAAACGTGCGCTCGGTCTCGTAATGCGCTTGCCACTCGATGCCCCTGATATCGTAGGACGGCGTGTTCCAGTAGAACGGCACATTGCCGGTCACACCAGCAAGGTTGGCCGTGCCGAACCGGCGCGTCACCGGGTTGGAGACATGGTTGTTGTAGGCCGAGATGCGTGTCGACAGCATGTCATCGGTCGTCAGCACGTCGTTGAAGCTCAGGTCGACGCCAAGGTTGAAGGTGCTGTTGCGCTCGACCTCCATGTCCCGGCTGGTGCCGGAAGCCTTGGTGAGCGCGCTCTGCGTCGAATAGAGTTCGTCGATGTTGGGCACCCGCATCGCATAGGCCCAGTCGGCAAAGAACCGCACCGAAGGCGTCGCCTCCCATGACAGGCTGACCGCCGGCGTCACGCCCTGGTGCGAGACGGCGGAATAGTCGTGGCCGGCCAGCGGATTGTTGAAGCGTGGCGCCTGGTTCGGCACGCCCTTGGAGCGCACGTGGTCATAGCGCAGACCTGGCGTCACGGCGACCGTGTCGGTCAGCTCGATCCGGTCGCGAACGAAGGCGGCAAAGGTCTTCTGCGTACCTTCGGGCATGAACCAGGGGGCGTAATAGCCGTAATTGTACTGTGCCTGGGTGCGGTTGGCGATGTCGTACATCCAGATGTCGCGGTCATGGTCGAGATATTGCACGCCGTAGTTCAGGCTGTGCGACAGGCCGCCAAGCGTGAAGTTGGAGGTATTCTCCGCTTCAAATTTGATATCGGTATAGGCGGCATCGTTTTCGTAGCCGCCGACGGATGCGCTCGGATTGAGCCCTAAAATGTCGGGCCGCGTCGCATGCTGGCTGGTCGACGAGAAGCTCGCCATCATGCGGTAGTTCACCAGGTCGCTGTCGCCCGCATAGCTATAGGTCAGCGTCGAGGTGAAATCCTCGATCTCGCGCCAGGTGAGAAGCCGGCGCATCGCTTCCTTGTAGCCGTAACGGTCGATGTTGAATTCCGAGGGCGCCGACTGGCCGCGGATGGCGGCCACAGGCCCCCAATTGTCGTTCTGGCCATAGGCGACCGTGCCCCTGATCTCGTGGCCGTCATATTCGGCGCCGACATTGGCAAGCAGAGTGGTCAGCTTCGAGTTGGAGTAGTTGTAGATCTCGCCGCCGCCGACGCGCATGTCGCCGCTCTTGCGCCAGGTCGCCGCCAGAAGGCCATCGTAGGTGATGGGACCGCCGAAATCCGATTGTCCGTAAAGCGCGCCGGTTTCGAGAAACTGCTTGTTGGCGCTCTGGAAACCGGACTTGGCCCAGACACCCCATTCTTCGCCCGGCCGCAACATGTCGGCCGCATCCTTGGTTTCCATCAGCACCGTGCCGCCGAAGCCGCCATTGCCGTAACGCACCGAGGTTGCACCCTTTTCGATCTCGACGCGCTTCAGCAATTCGGGCTCGATGAAGACCGTGCCCTGGTCGTACTTCTCGAAATTCTTCGGCGCGCCGTCGAGGATGATGCGGACATCCGACTGCCGGGCGAAGCCGCGGATGGCGAGCGTCTGTCCTTCGATGCGCACGCCACCGCCCATCGACACGCCGGGCGTCTTCTGCAGCAGTTCCGGAAGGCTCGACGCCTGCGCCTTTTCGATGTCCTCGGCGTCGAGAACGGCAACATTCGGCGCGCGGTCGCCGCGCCTGGCATCACTGCGAGCGACGATCGGCGCCAACTTCGTGCCGTCACCCTCTACCGGTGCCGTTGCTTCGGTTGCGCCCATCAGCTTCACCGTCGCGCCGTCGACGAAGCGATAGCGGACGCCGGTGCCGGTCAACAGCCGCGCGAGCGCCTCGTCCGCCGTCATCTCGCCGGAAAGGCCTGACGTGCTCACGCCTGATGCGACCGAGCTATCGAACACGACCTGAAGCTTGAGCTGGCTCGCCAGACGGTTGACGGCGGCAGTCAACCTGCCGGCGGGCACATCGACGTGATGCAGCGATGCATTCTGAGCGAAGGCGCCGGTGGTTGCCAGGGCAAACACGGTCCCTGCCATCAGCAGGTTGAAAATAGCGGAATGACGGCGTGTGCCGGTCTTGTTCGAATATGGCATGATGGTCCCAGACAATGAGAGATGGCCGAGAAAGGGCCGGGTCTGGTTTCTGGACGAACGAGGTGCCGGTTCAGGGACACCTCGCGTGACGTTTTTTTAGCGCAGGATCGTGACGTAGGGCCCGATCCGGGTGACCTTGACGTCGAAGGCTTCGGCAAGCCCCTGCAGTGCTCTGACGGGATCGGAAAGATCGAAGCTGCCGGACACTCGTCTGGCGCCGATGGCAGCATCGGCGATCAGGATCTTCCCCGGAACATACCGCCCGATTTCCTCGACGACGGACGCGATGGTGCGCTCGTCGAAGACGAGCCGGCCGTCGCGCCAGGCGGCCGCCAACAGGGGATCGACCGGCATGATATCGCCAAGCCTGCCCCGGTGGTTGTAGCTCACCTGCTCGTTGACCTCGACGCGACGCGGCGGTTCCGCGATGTCTGTTGCAACCGACACCGCATGTTCGAGAACCGTTACGCTGGTGCCGTCGTCGGTCAGGTTGACGTCGAAAGCGGTCCCCAGTGCAGTCGTTGTGCCCCCTCCGGCTTCGACGACGAAAGGCCTGTCTTTATCGGCCGCGACCTGGACGAACGCCTCGCCGCGCAACAGCACGATCCGCCGTTCGCCTGGGGTGAACGCATAGGCGACAGCCGATTGGGCGTTGAGCTGCAGCGTCGAGCCATCGTCAAGCGTGAGGATTGGTCTTTCGCCCTTGCCGGCGATGACGTCTGCCCGCATCCACATCGCGCCGTCGAGCGCAAGAAAGACGCCGCCGCCGACGATGACCATGGCTGCAAGCGATGCCATGGTCTTCCGCCGGTTTCCGGTCGCCTTCACCGCCCTTTGCGCAAACTCCGGTTCGCGTTTGATCAACAGGGTGGCATCGCCGACCGCCCGTTGGGCGCGCGCAAAAACCTCGGCATGCGCAGGGTCTTGCGCCCGCCAGCGTTCGAAGGCGACACGCAGCTCTTCATCCTCGGGGTCTCCCGTCAGGCGGACCAGCCAGTCCACCGCTTGCTCGCGCACCCGCTTGTCACGCGCCTTGCGGCCGCGTTCAAGCGTGCCTCCGGCTGGTGCAGGCCGTCCGTCGGGCGCGGTCACAACGCCTCCTCCAGCCGGTCGAGGCAATGCAGATAGGCCTTGCGAAGATGCCGGTCGACCATGTTGCGGCTGATGCCGGTGCGCATGGCGATTTCATCCGAGGTGAGGTTGCCGATGCGGCTGGCGAGAAACACACGCCGTCGCTGCAGCGACATTTCCATGATCGCCCTCTTGAGGATCGAGAGCCGGCGGCGAAGATCGACGTTGGCGTCAGGAGCGGCGACATCGCTGGCGACAGCCAGGGCCTCCTCTTCGCTGCCGGAGAAAAGCTTGAGCTCAAAGCGATCGCGTCGCAGCCGGTCGATGCCGAGATTGGCGCAGGCGCGACGCAGAAACGCCCTCAGCGAAGACTTGCCTTCAAGCGCCGTGCGCCGGTCCACCAGCCGAACGTAGAGCTCGTGAACGACGTCGTTTGCCGTTGCCGGCGTGTGACCGCGCCGGCGCGTCATCGCGCAAAGCTCGTCGTAGTAGGCCACGATCGCGTCGTCGAGCATCAAATGCGAAGCTGATTTCTCTGGCATGGTTGTTTTCAGGGCCGATCCGGAACCGTCGGCGGAACGAAGATGGACGAGAGGGCGCGGGCAGATGCGCCGGCGCCGGCGTTCATTAGCGCGTCCTCGCGGTACGCACAATAAATATGAGCATAATACTCATCTTTTATTTTGAAGACATGTCTTCCCTGCTTCGATGGCAGCAGACTTCGATGCCGGCTGCTCGGCGCCACCGCCCGAAAGGATGCCGTTGACCTCAGAAACAGGAGGGACATGCTGAAGTGTCATTCACACCGGTCATCCGCGAGGACCTGATCTCCGGACAACTTGAACCGGAAGGAGGAAATCATGGCAGCGAACGGCAGCTACAACGGAAAGTGCTTCTGCGGCGCAGTCGAGATCGAAGTGAGCGGCGACCCGGCCGCCATGGGCTATTGCCACTGCGCCTCCTGCCGCAGCTGGTCAGCGGGACCGGTCAATGCCTTCACGCTCTGGCCGCCGGATAAAGTCAAGATCGCCAAAGGCGCCGACAATTTCATCGGCTATCAGAAGACCGCGACAAGCGTACGCAAGTGGTGCAAGGCCTGCGGCGGGCATCTTCTCAACGAGCATCCGCTCTGGGGCGTGACCGATGTCTATGCGGCCGTGCTCCCGCAGCTCGCGTTCAAGCCCATGCTGCATGTCAACTATCAGGAAACGGTGCTGCCGATGAAGGACGGCCTGCCGAAGTATCGCGACTTCCCGCCCGCCTTCGGCGGCACGGGAGAACTGATGGCCGAGTGAGCTCGCTCTTTGAACCGACGCATTCCGAACGGAAAACCGCTTCACACTTTTCCTGGACTTGCTCCCGAGCATCCCGCTCCCAAGTCGACACGTGAGGCGGAGAGATGCTCTGGAGTCAAAGTGCTTGAGTGTCCTTGGTGCGTTCAGTTGAACGCACGGCGCTCTAAGCCTGAGCTGGAGCAGTGCTTGCCAGATAGCGCTGCAGAGCGGTGCGCGTGTTGGCGAACAGGCGATCGGGGCCGAGCTGATCGGCAAATCCCGATGCGCGCACATAGGCGAGCACGTCCGGGTTCAGCTCAGCCAGCCAGACGGTCACCCCGTGTTCGCTGATACGACGCTCGCCTTCCATCATCATCTGGAGCGCAGAGTACTCGATGTCGAAGACCCGGCTCATGTCGAGCACAAGAACCCGCGGCTTTTGCTTGGCCACAAGCGCCTGCGCCTGATCGGCGACCTGCTGGGCGTTGGCGAAGAACAGGCGCCCTTCCGGCCTGAGGATCAGCAGGCCCTCAAAGGTTTCGTCATCCGGATGGTCGGCCGACAGCGGTCGCAGCCGGTCGGTCCCGCGCTTGCGGCCGACCACATAGACCTTCGCCGACGCCGCCTGGCGCGCAAGCCCTATGAACGAAAGGATGATCGCGACGATGATGCCCTGGAGCGTGCCGAAGAAAAGCACGCCGAGGAAGGCGGCAAGCGCCCACTGGAACTCCATCCGCCGGCCCTTGCGGACGGACCAGAAATCCGCGGGCCTGATGAGGCCGACCGAGTAGACGATCACGATCGCCGCAAGAACCGCCTGCGGCAACAGGCCGAGCAGTGGCGCCAGCACCAGCATGGTGGCGGCCGCAGCGGCCGCCGTGACGAGCGATGCCACTTGCGAATGGCCGCCAACGGCGCGAACGACCGCCGTCTGTGACGTGCCGCCACCGGCGCTCATTGCGCCGAAGAACCCACCGGCGAGGTTCGCAGCACCCGTCGCAAGCAACTCGCGATTGGGCCGGATCGGCGGGTCGGACGGAGCGGCGAAGGCCCGGCCGGCGGCAATGGTTTCGGTGAAGCTCATCAGCGCGATCCCGAGCGCGCCAGGCAGAAGCTCCTGCGCTAGGCTGAGGCTTGGCAGGGTGATCGAGGGCAGCGAGCGCGGAATGAAGCCGACGGTAGAGACCCCCAGCGCCTCCAAGCCGGCAAACCAGGAAAGCGCAATACCCGCGGCCACCGCCAGGAGCGGTGCTGGCGAATGCGGCCAGAGCCGTTCCAACGCCAGAAGTGCCACCAGCGCCACGGCGCCGATCGCAAGGGTCAGAAAGGATGTATCGGGGAGGTGGCCGACGATGCTGAGAATGTCGCGAAAGAAGCCTTCCTTGGCGATGTGAAGGCCGAGCAGCTTCGGCACCTGGTCAAGCACGATGACGAGACCGATACCGGCCTTGAAGCCGATCAGGACCGGCGACGAAATGAAGTTGGCGACAAATCCGAAGCGTAGCACCGACGCAAGCACCAGAAGCACGCCGGTTAGCGCGGCAAGCGTCGCCGTTGCCGTGATCAGCTTGCCCGGATCGCCATCGGGGACGGCAAGTCCGAGCTGCGTGCCGGCGAGGATGGCAAGGGTTGTCGTCGACGAGACGCTCAGCACCCTCGACGTGCCGAGCAACGCATAGACGATCATTGGCACGAAGGCGGTGTAGAGGCCGATGCTGACGGGAAGACCGGCAACCGTGGCATAGGCCATGGCCTTGGGAAGCACCACGGCGGCAGCTGTCAGCCCCGCAATCACATCCAGGCGGAAACCTACAGCAAGGCCGCGATCGTCGCCGACAAACGGGTGCTCGTTCGATGCCATCCGGATGCGTTCTCCGGCAGGAATATCATAAAGTTATCATAAGCGATAACATCGGGTCCGAGCCGTTGCAAGGAATGATCGCGGCCCGATATCGAGGGCGGCACGTCACCTGCCGGCACCGATGCTGGCGGCCTGCTTGACTTGCCGCTATCTTGAAATATCCGGGGGTAGGCCGAGAGAAGATGTCGGCTGCCAGGGCGGAAATCCGGGCTTCCTCATCGCGGCTGTGCGGGATGTGGTGCTATGACAATTCCTCCCGTCCAAGCAGAAGGAGAATTGCGTGGCGGAGACACGTGGCAGAGCCCATTCGAGGCGGATGAGACGCCGGTTTTTCTCCAACCTCTACCAGCAATTGCGCGTGCTGTGGCCGATCTTCTCGGCGATCCTCATCGTGATGGCCGGATGTGGAATTGTCATCGGGCGCATAGAAGGCTGGCGGCTCGACGAGGCGCTCTACTTCACCTTCGTTACCGGACTTACGATCGGCTACGGCGACATTACACCGAAACATCTAAGCGCCCGGCTGCTGGCGCTCGTCATCGGCTTTTCCGGTATTGTACTCACGGGCCTTGTCGCGGCGGTCAGCGTCCATGCCTTGAACGCAACGAACAGGGACGACGCGAGCGAACGCTGAAGACCGCGGAGCGGGAGCGGACGTTCCCCTCCCCTCTCCGGCACACCCACAACTCAACCCGCCACGAACCGGCCTTCGGAAACGATCTCGGACAGCGCCTTGCGCGGACTCGGCTGCTCGCGCTGCTGCAAGGCTTCGGGAAGCTGCGTCTTGTCGCCGGGCCGACCGATCGCAACGGCCGCCTCGATCCGGTAGCTCTCGGGAACCTCAAGCTCGGTGCGAGCACGGTCATAGTCGAGGCCGGCCATGCCGTGAGCCTGCCAGCCGGAATGCGCCGCCTGCAGAGCAAGCGCGCCCCAGGCGGCACCCGCATCGAAGGAATGGGTGTAGGAAGGCACCTCTTTGCTGGCACCGGGCGGCAGCAAAGAGGTCTTCGACAGCACGAAGATCAGGGCCGAAGCCTGTTGCGCCCAGCTGCGGTTGAACTCGTTCAAGAGCCCGAGAAGCCTGTCCCAGCCCTCTTCGCCGCGGCGCGCATAGACAAAATGCCACGGCTGGGCGTTGTAGGCCGACGGCGCCCAGCGCGCAGCTTCAAGGATTTCGAACAGCTCGGCCTTGGAGATCTCTGCGCCGGAATAGGCCCGCGGCGACCAGCGTTCGAGGAAGAGCGGATTGATCACGTGATCCGCAATCCGTGAATTCACATGCAACGTCATCTTGAAATTCCATTCATCGACGGCATCCTGCCGCCATTCAGGGTGGTCACTGGCGGCCGAAACTCTCATACCGGTCGCAACGACTTCTCAGGGTCGAAATCTCGTCGGAAAGTTCGGCGATACGGTCCCGCAGTTCATTGACCGTGCCGTCCTCGATTTCATCGAAACCGAAACAGTCGCGTGCCTCATGAAGCTCCAACCGGCCCTGCAGGACCTCCCGGATCGCGCTCAAACGCTCATATTGCCGCAGCATGCTCATTTCAGACCTCATCGCAGGTAGCCTGCGCGGGGTGCGCCGGCCACAGGGCCGTTATCCATGCCCTACCCGGCCGCAGCCGAGCCTCCTCAGATTATCTACTCAAATAGTAGATTAAAGGAATACCGACCCAAAGAACGGGCCGGATGTGGAAAACTGCTTCGCCTTCTCTTCACTTCGCTGCGGCGCGCAAGGCCGGTTGAGAGAGAGAGAGAGAGAGAGAAAGAGAGAGAGAGAGAGAGCCAGGATGCCCGGCGTTGGCGCCATACGGCGATGGTGAACCCGGGCGATGGGAGGCGCGCCCGGGTTGAAAGTGTCAAATGGAACGGACGTTCTTCACATCGGGGCGGTTGCCATCAAGGAAACCCATGTCCCGCTTCAGGTGATCCGACAGATCCCTGACGTCGACGACCTCGGATGCTGGGCGCTTGCGGGTAAACAAAAGCGCCAGCCACGAACGCGCAGAAAAATCGTTTGTCGACGAAAAACTACGTACTTGAATGGTTGTCATAGCTGTCATCCTCTTCATCAGTCCGTCTAATGGACGCACCTTGAAAGTGGTTATGAACAGCATCACCTTCCAATCGAATATCGCGTATCATGCATAAGGCCAATTAATGCATAAGACACTTCCCCTTCCGCCATTGACGGCCATGCGCGTCTTTGAGGCCGTGGCCCGGCACGCAAGCTTCACCAAGGCCGCAAACGAGCTCGGCATGACCCAGGCCGCGGTCAGCTATCAGATCAAGGTTCTCGAGGATCGGGTCGGAGCGCCGCTGTTCCTGCGCCGGCCGCGCCAGATCGCCCTGACGGAGGTAGGGCAGCGGCTGGCGCCGGCCGTCACGCAAGCCTTCGAACAGCTGAGCGAAGCTTACGTCGCGGCGCGCGGCGGTGCCCAGGGAACGCTTGTGATCAGCACGATCGCAACCTTTGCCTCCAACTGGCTGGCGCGGCGCCTCGGATCCTTCCAGATCGCCCACCCTTCCCTGGCCGTCCGACTTCAGACGGAACCGCATCTGGTCGACTTTACCCGCGAAGAAGTGGACATCGGCATTCGCTCGGGCAGCGGAGATTGGCCGGGGCTTGCTGCTCACCGGCTCATCGATGCCGATTTCACCCCGATGCTCAGCCCAAGCCTGGCGGCGAGCATCGGCGGGATAAAGGAGCCGGCCGATCTCCTGCGCCTACCGCTGCTCGATACCGCCGACCCCTGGTGGGCGAAGTGGTTCAAGGCCGCTGATGTGTCGGTGGAAGGGCTTGCCAGCCGGCCGGGCAGCAGCATGGGCGCCCAGGTTTACGAGGGCAATGCGGCGGCGGCCGGCCAGGGTGTCGCAATCCTGACACCGGCCTTTTTCGCCGCCGAACTGGCGGACGGGCGCCTCGTCCAACCTTTCGACCTTCTCTGCAACGACGACCACGCCTATTGGCTTGTCTATCCGGAGACGCGGCGGAATTCGCCGAAGATCAGCGCCTTCCGGCAATGGATCCTCGGCGAGCTTGCGGCATCGTCGAGCTGAGGCGTGACCACGCCCCGCGCCTGCATCGTTGGTTCGCGCAGAGGATTTTTGGCTTGCCTCCGGAACCCGGAAGCGTGATGAGGAGTTGAGCTCCCAGACGAGGCGTCCGGGAGAAAACATGCAGCGCGAGCCGACGGATCAATTCCATTCTTCCACCGAAAACGCCTGGTGGAGCATCCACCGCGGCGACGGCCCCATCGTCGGCTCCGCGATCCACAACGGACACGCCATGCGGCGTGACGCGCGCGCGCTCGTTGCGCTCTCGGACGAGGAACGGCTGCGCGAGGAAGACCCTTTCACGGAGTTCATCATCCGCGATCTCGCCAACCGCGTCGTCGTCCACCGCTCCCGTTTCGAGGTCGATCTCAACCGCGCCCGTTCGGGCGCTGTCTATATCGAACCGGCACAGGCCTGGGGCCTGACGGTGTGGAACGGGCGTCCGCCGCCTGATCTGATCGAGGCTTCGCTCGCAGTGCACGACGAGTATTACGCGATGCTTCTGCCCATGCTGACGGCCATCGAACGGCGCTACGGGCATTTCATCGTCCTCGACGTGCATAGCTACAATTATCGGCGCGGCGGCCCGCACGCCGAGCCAGCCGATGCCATCGACACGCCGGAGATCAACATCGGGACCTATACGATGGACCGGTGCAAATGGGCCGGTGTCATCGATGCCCTGATGGCCGCCCTCAGCACGGCAAAGGTCTCCGGCCGTCTGCTGGACGTGCGCGAGAACGTTGCTTTCCAGGGACGCGGGGAGCACACGCGCTTCATTCACGAGCACTTCCCGGAGACTGGCTGCGCGCTCGCGATCGAGTTCAAGAAGACCTTCATGGACGAGTGGACCGGCAAGCCGGATCTTGAGGCCCTGCGGTCGTTGCGCGCGCTGGTCGGCTCGCTCGTCCCGACCCTGACCGAGGCGCTCGTGAGGCAGCAGTGACGGAGCGTGAACACACCCTTGCCGATCCGCTCGGGGATTGGCTCGATGACGCCGTTGCCCGCTTGAGGGATGGTCGGGCCGTGCGAAGGGATTTTGGCGAAGGCGGACGGCTGCACGTCGACCGGCTGCTTCCCTTTCTTTGCGTGCACATCGCCGAGGATCGCGAGCAGCCTGTCGCCCGCGACATCGCACAGGCCAACGCCGCCTATCTTCTGGCGCCGACCATGGTGGCGGCCGTCACCATCATCGAGCGGATCGGCCGCGTGATCAAAGAGCGCCTGGGCATGTTCATCGTGCTCGAATTCGCGGAGCTCGAAAGCGACGATCCGCCGGCGAAGGACGCGCCCTTCCTGCCGCCCTTCCTGATCGAGGTGGTGACGGGAACGCGGCCCAGCGAGCAGATGGCTGCGAAAGCCCTGGTCGAGACGGCTGCGACAATCGAAGGCAAATTCCGGACGCCGCATGTGACGCTCGTCTCACGCGACCCTGATCCGGCGGCAAGCGGCAAGCGCTTGGCGATCGACTTTCCCCATCTGACCGTTCGCTTCGCCCCGATCTATTGCGAGCCGGGCACGCGCCGTATCTACCCGCAACTGCGCGAGCGACTGGTCGCAAGCATGTTTGATGCGGGCCTGCGAGCCGTTGCCGCCTTCGCCCGTGCCAAATCCGACAAGCTGCCACTGCCGACGCACCGTGCCTTTGGCCGCAAGGCGTTCGTTGACGCGGTGGTGCGTGCCGATCGCGGCATCGACGAGATCGCTTCGAGCTTCGATTTCCTGCTGGCGGTGACGCCGATCAACGCCGAGAGCGCCTGGGCGGAGTTTGCGTCGAACGGCTTTTCCCGCAGCCCCCGCCTCTACTATCGGCCGCTGACGCTGCAGATCGAGACGGCCAAGCGCAAGCTTTTCTCGCTCGGCTTCGAACACCTCGAAGACCCGCTGCTTTATGCGCTCTACCGGGAAAAGCAGCAGGAAGTCGACCTGCAGCTCTCGATGATTTCGGCGCGAGAGGCCCGCACGTTCGTCGAGCTTGGCCGCGCGCTCTATGGTCCGGTGGAAGCCGAGCTTCTGGACACGGCCTGCGCCATCCTTGCGCAAACCGCAGCCGCCGGCGACGCGAAGCCTATCGCCGAAGACAGGCGCGACTGCCACTACATAAGGGAGCGCGCACAGGCGATGGTGGCCGCCTATCGGCGGCAGTCGGCCGATTTCACCGCATCCATCGAGCTGCGCGACGATCTGCCCGCCGGCCTCCTCGTCTCCCGTGGCCAGCTGTTGATTGCCCGCAGCTCGGCGCTCGATGCCGGTCGCGTCGAAGCACTGCTCAATCATGAAGTCGGCGTTCATCTGCTGACCTATTTCAACGGCTCGGCCCAGGGGCTGAGGATCTTTCGCTCCGGCCTTGCAGGCTACGAGGGCATGCAGGAAGGGCTCGCAGTCTTTGCCGAATATCTGAGCGCAGGCATGACGCCGGAACGATTGCGGGTCCTCGCAGCCAGGGTCGTCGGCTGCGCCTCTATGCTTGACGGCGCCCTGTTTTCGGAAACCTACCGGCTTTTGACGGACGGTCACGGCTTTGCCGCCTCCGAGGCCTTCAACATCACGCTGCGCATCTATCGCGGCGGCGGACTGGTCAAGGACGCGATCTATCTGCGCGGGCTCATGCAGCTCCTCGACCATCTCGCCGCCGGCGGCAGCCTCGAGCCCTTCTGGATGGGCAAGATTGCCGCGTCGCACTTCGCCGCAATCCAGGAACTCAACTTGCGTGGCCTGCTTGGTCCGGCCGCCATTCGCCCTATCTTCCTTGATGACGTCAAAGCGGGCGACCGCCTTCAGCGAGCGCATAGGGGAATGACCCCGCTCGACATGGTCGCAGACTAGTGGAACGAATTTGACGATTGCGCCCCGTTTACCGCACGCGTTCTGCTCAAATGTCAAATTCGGAATTTCCACTGGCATCATAGCGTTACGAGTGGTCCTCGAGAATCGGACATTTGCTCTCGAGGACGCTGAGATCACATGCAAATGTCGGAATCGGACCACTGGGAAACCGGATGCGCATTGCCTTTCTCGTCAACTCCATCGAAGGCGAAGAAACATTTTACGCAACGACCTCGCTTGCGCTCGCCGGCCTCGCACGCGGCCACGAGGTGCTCTACGTCACGCCGGGCGATTTCGCGCTGAGGGCCGACGGGCGGCTGATGATCCATGCTTTAAGCCTGGGGGCGGCGAAGCCGCGCAAGGCCGAGACCTTCATCGCCGCGCTCAAGGGCGATCACACCCGGCGGGAAGTCCTCGACATAGCCGACGTCCAGGTCCTGTTTTTGAGAAACGACCCGTCGGAAGACACCGGCCCGCGGCCTTGGGCCGCCCAAGCCGGCGTGATCTTCGGCAGGCTCGCGGCCGAACGCGGAGCAATCGTCGTCAACGATGCCGACGGCCTGGCTCTGGCGCAGAACAAGCTCTATCTCCAGGACTTTCCGGAAGTCGTGCGGCCGACAACGCTGATATCGAAGCATATCGAGGAGGTCAGAGCCTTCGTCGACGAGCATCCCGAGGGCGTCATCCTGAAACCGCTGCAGGGTTCCGGCGGCCGGAATGTCTTCAAGGTCAGTTCCAGCCACGAAACCAACCTCAACCAGATTTTCGAGGCTGTCAGCGAAATGGGCTACGTCATCGCTCAGGAATATCTGCCCGCAGCATCCGAGGGCGATGTCAGGCTGTTCCTCATGAACGGCCGGCCGCTCAAGCGCGGCGATACCTATGCTGCCGTCCGGCGTGTCCCTGCGGAAGGGGATCTGCGTTCCAACATGCATGCCAACGGCACGGCCGCGCCGGCGGTGATCACACCCGAGATGCTCGCCGTCGCGGAACAGATGCGGCCCAAACTCGTGCGCGACGGCATGTTCCTCGTCGGCCTCGACGTCGTCGGCGACAGGCTCGTCGAGGTCAATGTCTTTACCCCCGGCGCACTGCCTGAAATCGCCGAGCTGACCTCGGTCGATTTCAGCGAGGATATCGTGGCAGCGCTCGAACGGAAGCTCTCTATCAAGCAGGCTTACGCAGGCGCGCTCTCCAATCGCGAGCTTGCCACGCTCTGAACGGAGACGACATTTGCACCAATCCGCTCCACCGGCAGGAAAACGTCGCCGCCTAGTGCATCCCGCTCTCAAGTGGGTCCACGTGAGGCGGAAAGATGCTCTAGAATCAAAGTGCTAGAGCGTCCTTAGTGCGTTCATATGAACGCACGGCGCTCTAGGCAGCGACATCTTTCATTTCTGGCGCCTACAGGGACTCGTCGACGATCACGACCGGACGACCCATCGAGCACGCCTCGACGCGGGCCTCGACCCGGTAGACCGAGCGCAGCATCGCCGCCGTGATGACCTCTTGGGTCGGTCCGCTTGCCAGCACGGAGCCGCCGCTAATGACGATCGTATCATCGCAGTAACGCAGGGCGTGATTGAGATCGTGCAGAGCGATCAGCACCGCCATGCCGGCCTCAGCCGACAGACGCTTCATGAAGCCGAGCACCTCGATCTGGCGAAAGAGATCGAGCGCCGAGGTCGGCTCATCCATCAGCAGCACTTCGGGCTTGCGCACCAGAGCCTGAGCGATCGAGACCAGCTGCCGCTGGCCACCGGAAAGCTCGCCGAGACCGCGAAAGGCAAGGTCGGCGATCCGCAGTTCCGAAAGCACCCGATCGATCTCGGCGAGCTCGGCGTCCTTCACCTTCCAGCTCGACCCCTGCTTGGCCGAGAGCAGCACCGACTCGTAGACGGTGAGCACGGCGTTGGCGCCGGTATCCTGCGGCATATAACAGATACCCTGCGGTCCCTTGGCCGTGTCCGCCAGGTGCACGGTACCCGGCCCTGACGTGAGCCCGGCGATGCGCTTGAACAGCGTCGATTTGCCGGCCGCATTCGGGCCGATGACCGCCGTCAGGCCGCCACCGCGCAGGACCCCGGTGTCGACGTCGGATAGCACCACGCGCCGGCCATAGTTCGCGCCGACCTTTTCGAGCGCCAGGCTTACCATGCGCGCCTCCTGTTGGTGAAAATCAGCACGAAGAAGAAGGGCACGCCGACAAGCGCCGTGATGACGCCGATCGGCAGCACCGCGCCCGGGATCAGCATCTTGCTGACGACGGAGGTGACCGAAAGCAGCAGCGCGCCGCACAGCACCGAGGCGGGCAGGAAGAAGCGCTGATCTTCACCCACAAGCATGCGGGCGATGTGCGGGCCGACGAGGCCGACGAAGCCGATCGTGCCGACGAAGGAGACGGGGATCGCCGCCAGCAGGCTCACCGTCATCATCGCCTCGAGCCGAAGGCGACGAACGTTGATGCCGAAGCTCGCAGCCTTGTCGTCGCCGAGCCGAAGTGCTGTTAGTGCCCAGGCGTGTCTTGCAAAGAGCGGCAAGGCAAAAACAAGCACAGCGCCGGTGATCCAGACCTTGGGCCAGGTCGCCTTGGTGAGGCTGCCCATTGTCCAGAAGACGACCGCGGCAAGCGCCTGCTCAGAGGCGAGATATTCGAGCAACGACAATGCGGCGTTGAAAGTGAAGACGAGCGCGATGCCGAGCAGCACGATGGTCTCAACCGTGACGCCGCGCATGGTAGAGGCAAAGTGGATGAACAGCGCGGCCAGCATCGCCATCAGGAAAGCGTTGATCGGCACCATATATTGAACCGCGACAGGAAAGATCGCGACGCCGGCGACGAGGCCGAGGGCTGCACCAAAGCTGGCGGCGGCGGAGATGCCGAGCGTGAAGGGGCTCGCAAGCGGATTGGCGAGGATCGTCTGCATCTGCGCGCCGGCGACCGACAGCGAGGCGCCGACCGTGACGGCCATCAGCGCGATCGGCATGCGGATATCCCAGATGACCACGCGCAGCTGGTCGCTCACCGTCTCGGCGCGAAAGAGCGCCGTCAGCACGTCCGACAGCGGATAGTTTGCGGGCCCGAGCGCCATGTCGACCGCAACCGACGCAAAGAGCGCGGCGACGAGACAGAAGATCAGCACCAGGCGACGCAGAACGAGGGCGCGGTAGCGTCCCCGTCCCTCGGCCCCGGCGAGTGCGTCAGCCATGGCGACCATCACTCCCCACCTTTCGGTAGCGAGACGAAATAGCCCGGGCGATAGGTTACCGGCAGGAATTTATCGTGGAGCTCGCGGAATGTTCTATCCGGATCAATATCGGCAAAGAGCTGCGGATGGAACCATTTGGCAAATTGCTGGATCGGCACGAACTCATAGGGAGCACCGTAGAACTGGTGCCAGACGGCATGCACATTGCCTTCCCTTACCGCCTTCAGGCCGGGAAAGCCCGGGCGCTGCATCAGGCCACGCAGCCGTTCCTGCGCCGCTGCCGCATCGGCACCGCGCCCGACGCTGACGAACTGGTTGAGATCGGATTCCGCCGACCAGTTGCTGCCGGTGATGATGACATGATCCGGGTCGCTGACGATCAGCTGTTCGGGATTGAGGTCGCCGAAGGTGCCCTTGATCACGTCGGAACCGATATTGTGGCCTCCGGCCTTTTCCACCATCTCGCCGAAGTTTGCAGGGCCGAATGTCCGGCAGCAGACGACGTCGCCGGTGATGCCGGGAGAGCGCTCGATGAACACCTTGGGACGCGTGATGGCACCGGCCTTCTGCAGGCGATCGGTGACAAGCGCGATCTGGGCACTGCGGTAGGCGATGAATTCCCGCGCCTTTTCTTCGGCACCGAAGATCTGACCGAGGATTTCGACGGACTTTTCGCTGTTGGCGGCCGGATCCACCCGGAAGTCGAGATAGACGACCGCGATGCCGGCGGCGGCGGCCTTTTCGATGAAGCCCGATTCCTCGACCGCCTTTTCAGCCTCGAGGTTCAGCGTCAGCACATCGGGCTTCAGCGCGATCGCCGCTTCGAGGCTGAAATCGCCCGAGGGGATGTAGCCGAAGCGCGGCAGTTTCTCGATCTCGGGGAAGCGCTCGACATAGGCCCTGTAGGAGTCCGGATCCTTCTTCACGAGATCGTCGCGCCAGCCGACGATCGTGTCGAAGAGGTGCTCGCCTTTGAGTGCCGCAGCGACATGAATCTGCCGCGCTTCGCCGAGCAGGATGCGCTTGGCCGGCAGGTCGATTTCGACCCTGCGCCCGGTCACATCGACGATTTCCGCGGCATCGGCTGGCAGTGCGGCCAACACCACAGCAGCCATGATCGCCGAGGCGATTTTCCTGTAGATCGACATTTCCAATCCTTTCAATCAGGGCGCCAGAAGCCTCCTTCTTCCGGCCACCGAATGCCTTATTTGCCGGCGGCCAGCGAGACGAAGTAGCCGCTCTTGTAGGGGAGCGGCAGGAAGCGCTCGTGCAACTCCTTGAAGGTCGCCTCCGGGTCGAGGTCGGCGAAGAGGTCCGGATGCAGCCACTTGGCGATCTGCTGGATGGCGACGAACTGGTAGGGGTTGTTGTAGAACTGGTGCCAGATGGCGTGCACCTGACCGTCCTTGACTGCCTTGACGCCGGTAAAGGCCGGCCGCTTGGTGAGGTTGTCGAGCTTGCGCGCCGCTTCCTTTTCATCGGCACCATAGCCGACGCCAACCCAGTTGCCGCCGGGCACATAGCCCTGCCAGTTGCCGCCGGTGATGATGATCTGGTCGGGATTGGACGCGATGATCTGCTCCGGGTTGACCGTTCCGAAGGTGCCGGGAATGATGTCCTTGGCCATGTTCACGCCGCCGGCGAACTCGACCATCTTGCCGAAGTTCTCGTTGCCGAAGGACATGCAGCAATCATCGGAATAGCCGCCAGCGCGCTCGACGAAGACGAGCGGTTTCTTCGGGTTGGCCTTGGCGAGAACGTCGGTCACCCTGGCGATGCTGTCGGCGCGGAACTTGATGAATTCCTCGGCTTTTTCTTCCTTGCCGAGCAGCTTGCCCATCAGCCGCATGCTCGGCTCGGTGTTTTCCATCGGCTTCTCGCGGAAGTCGACATAGACGAGCGGGATGCCGACCTTGGCGAGCTTTTCGATGTAACCGGCCTCTTCCGTCGCCGTCTTCGCGTCGACATTCATCAACACGACGTCAGGCTTCAGTGCCACGGCCTGCTCGATGTCGAACGTGCCGTCCTTCATGCCGCCAAAGGTCGGCAGCTTGGCGATGTCTGGATACTTGGCGAGATAGGCCGCGTAGCTTTCCGGGTCGGCCTTGGAAAGATCGTCGCGCCAGCCGACGATGCGCTTGAACGGTTCTTCACGGTCAAGCGCGCCGAGGAAATAGATCTGGCGGCCTTCGCCGAGGATCACATGTTCGACCGGCACGTTGACCTCGACGTCGCGGCCCGTGACGTCCTTCAGTTTCACGACGTCAGCGAAGGCGGCCGTGGAGAAAAGCGCACAAAAGCCCGTGGCGGCCAGAGCCACCCTGTTGAAAAACCGCATCGTTTTCTGCTCCGCTGGGAAAATCGTGGCGATCTAATGTTTCATGACTTTATTAGTCAACATTTATCTTTTAGAACGGCTCCAAACAGACAAGAGCGGCAACGGTATGAGCGACGCGCTTAATCGGCAGAACTACAACCTGCGGGATGAAATCAAGGCCTACTGGTCGGCGCGCGCAGCGACTTTCGACCTGTCGCCGGGCCACGAGATTTTCTCCGACGAGGAGCGCGCCGCCTGGCATCAGCTGTTCCTCAAGCACTTCGGCCCGGGCAACGGTCGCGGTGCACTCGACCTTGCCAGCGGTACGGGTGTCATTTCCCATCTGCTCGACGATCTCGGTTTCAAGGTGCAGGGGCTCGACTGGGCCGAGCCGATGCTCGAACGCGCGCGAGAGAAGGCGGTAAAACGGGGGCGGACCATCCGCTTCGATCTCGGCGACGCCGAAAACACCATGGAGCCGGACAACCGCTACGATGTTGTCGTCACCCGGCATCTGGTGTGGACGCTGGTCGACCCGGCCGCAGCCTTCCGGGAATGGCTGCGCGTGCTGAAGCCCGGCGGCACGCTGCTGGTCGTCGATGGTGACTTCGTCAATACGAGCGCACTTGAACGGCTGTTTTCGAAGCTCAGCGCCTGGGGTCAGCGCCTGCGGCTGCTCAAGGCAGAAACGCCTGTTGGCACGCCGCAGATGATGGAAACCCATCGGAGCATTCTCTCCCGCGTCCACTTTTCCGGCGGCGCGCGTGCCGAGGATGTCGCTGGCCTGCTCAACGAAGCCGGCTTTGCCGACGTCCACATCGATACCGATCTTCGCGATATCCATCGGACGCAGGCCAAGAACTGGAACGTCTTCAAAGGCCTGGCGCGGCAGAGCCAGCACCGCTACGCGATCCGTGCCATGAAACCGTAGCCCAGGCACGGGACCGGTCAGCGCACGACGGCACGAGCGCTCTGGCGTGGGTCACCTTTCTGTTGGCGCCGCTCGGGATCTCCCTGGTGCTTGCGGAGCCCATCACCGAAAGGCCTTTCTACTCGATCCGCAGTCATCACGGCGCGAGCAGGTCGAGAAACCGTCCGACCTGCTTCTGGCAGAAATCGAGATAGGCGCGCACGATGCTCGATGGGTGGCGATGCAGCGGATAGAGCAGGCTGACCTGCTGTTCAGGCATCGGGTGATCGATCAGCACGGCCCGCAACCGTCCATTGCGGATCGGCTCCGCCGCGAGAAACGGCGGCAATTCGGCGATGACTTCGCCTGCGAGTGCCCGTGCGCGCAGTTGCAGATAGTCGTTGGTCGTCAGCATCGGCCGCGGCTCGAATTTGTATTCTCCGAGTTGCCAGGCGGGATGGATGTTGGCGTCGCGGCTCCAGGCGGCGAGCGGAAAATCGTGAAGTTTCTCGGGCGTCAGCGGCTCGCCGATCTTCGTGAGCAGTTCGGGCGCGCCCACCAGCAAGTGCCGGTAGCTCAGCAATCGCCGCGCCACCATTGCCTCGTGCACGATCGCGCCGATGCGCAAGGCGACATCGATGCCATCCTGGGTCAGATCGACGCGACGATCGGTCGTGTACACGTTGAGCTGGATATCAGGATATTGCCGCTGAAAGGCGGCAAGCAGGTCCCACCAGGGCTCGAAGGCCGTTGGCAAAGATAGCCGCAACCGCCCCTTGAGGCGCGTCTGGTCGCTTTTCACCGCCTCCTCCGCCTCGCCGAGGGCCTCTATGCCGCGCGCGGCGTGTTCGTAGAGCCGTGTGCCAGCGTCCGTCAGCCGGGTTCCGCGGGCTGAACGCTCCAGCAGTTGCACCTTCAGAGCCTGCTCGAGTTCGCGGATTCGCCGGCTCAGCGTCGGCAACGGAGTGTCGAGACGCAAAGCGGCCGCCGACAGGCTGCCGGCTTGTACGACGGCGACAAACATCCGCGCAGCGTTCAGATCCATGGGCATCCCTCTCATTTTTGAGAGTAATCTTATCATTTGTCCATCTACTACGACAAGATTGAGCGGAATACCTTCGGATCAACCTCTTGAGGAGGCCAAACCCAGCGATCCAGGAGCTATCGCAATGTCCATCGAAACGACAATCAAGGCTTACGAGAAGGCCCTTAACGCCAACGATATCGACGCCATTCTCAACCTTTACGGCGAGGAACCGATCTTCATGCCGCAACACGCCCCGGCGCTGATCGGGCGCGCGGCGGTACGGGCGGGCTACGCCCAGGTGTTCGACACCATCAAGCTCGAGATCCGCTTCGACATCCACGAGATAGAGGTGACAGGTGACTGGGCCTGGGTCCGCACGAGCTCTGCCGGCAAGACCCGCATTCTGGCGGCCGACGTCACGATCGAGGAAGGCAACAACGAGATCTTCGTGTTCCGTCGCGAGGCCGGCGCCTGGAAGATCCACCGCTACCTGTTCTCAACCAATCGCCCGCGCGCATAAGACGGGGGGAAGAACGACCATGAAAGCCTATGTCATCGAGAGAGCCGGTGGCCCTGAAGTCCTCGAACTGAGGGACATTCCCTCTCCCGAAATCCAGGCCGGCGAAGTGAAGATCCGCGTGCGTGCCTTGGGCCTCAACCGCGCCGAAGTCTATCTGCGCGCCGGCAAGATGGGGGCGATCACCGGGCCGCGCGTGCCCGGTATCGAGGCCGTCGGCGAGATCATTGCCGATCCGTCCGGCACGTTCCGGGCCGGCCAGCGGGTCGCAACCGCGATGGGTGGAATGCAGTTTTCCCGCTTCGGCAGCTACGCGGAGGAGGTCACGGTGCTGCGCAACAACGTCATCGACATGAGCGGCAGCGATCTCTCCTGGGAGGAGCTTGCGGCCTTGCCCGAGGCCTACCTCACTGTCTGGGGGGCGTTGACGAGAAGTCTCGCAATCACCAAGGGACAGGCGTTGCTCGTGCGCGGCGCAACGTCTTCTGTTGGCCTCGCTGCAATCGCCTACGCCAAAGCACGTGGCCTTTCGGTGGTTGCCACGACCCGGTCATCGCAAAACGAAACCCGATTGCGCGCGGTTGGCGCTGACCATGTCGTCGTCGATGGCGGCGAGGTGGCCGGGAGGGTTCGCTCGCTTCTGCCCGACGGCGTCGATGCCGCCCTCGAAGTGGTCGGTGCCGCGACCGTTCGCGACACGATCAAAGCCTTGAAGCCGTTTGGCGGCGTCACGGTCATCGGCCTGCTCGGCGGCCCCCCGGTCCTGGAGCAACTCAACCTGATGCAGGACCTGCCGGGTGCGACCCGGCTTGGCTTCTTCTCGAGCGGTCTTCTTGGGACAGCTACCCTGCCAATGTCCGCCGCACCACTGCCGTGGCTTTCAAAGGAGATTGCGGCCGGCCGCATTCCGTCGCTCCGCAGCCGGACCTTCGAGTTCGACCGCGTTCCCGACGCGCACCGCCTGATGGAAGACGACCAAGCGCTCGGCAAGCTGGTCGTCAGGCTCTGATTTCGCTCATCAAGGAGAATGTCATGCGCCGATCTCTCGATGCCAAACTCGCCGCTGCAGGATTGTCCGTACTTTCGCTGCTGGCGTTCACTGGCCCCGCCCGCTCGGATGAAGCCGCCACAGCAGCGATTGGACGGCAGCTGCGGGACTACGAGGCGGCGCTGAACGCGGGCGATGTCGGAGCCGTCATGAAGCTCTACGCCACCGATGCCGTGTTCATGCCCCAAAACAGCCTGCCCGCTGTCGGTCGCGATGCCATCAGAAGCGCGTATCGACGTGTGTTCGGCACGATCAAGCTCGATGTCCGCTTCGAGGTTGATGAAGTTCGCGCCTTGTCGAAAGACTGGGCCTATGCGCGAACCCGCTCGAATGGCACCGTCAAGGTGCTGGCGCCCGGTGGGGCGACGATGCCCGAAGCAAATCAGGAACTGTTCGTCCTGCATCGCGAGACGGATGGCGTCTGGCGGTTCGCCCGCTACATCTTCGCAACCACCAACCCGACGCCGCAGCAACAATAGCGGCGGCGTGGTCACCGCTCACGACACCAGCCGCTGTCGCGCCAACTGGGCCCGGCAGCGGTATTGGGCGTGAGCGCCAGGACGCTCAAGCGGCATGGATGGAGGCCCGCCGTGTGAGGCTCAGGCCGCCTCGCCCCAATGGTTGGCGGGCGGCACGACGCCCTTGGTGAACAGGAAGCAACCGTGAAGGCGCGGTTCCCCGGTCACGATGATGCAATAGGCACGCTTGGCTTCCTCGTAGAAGGCGAAGCGTTCGACGGCATACATCTGCGGCACGTCGCCTTCGGCGCGGGCGATCTCAGCCTGGACCTCACGCTGGACATCCGGCAACGCACCCACCTTTCCGCTCGGGGCCATGCGTGCCGCCGATGGCTGCAGCGGCGTGTCGAGCGGCATGACGGAGAGTATGGCTCTGACGGCTCGCGCCGCCGAGACATTGGCGATGTGCAGCGGCAGGCCGAGCCGGGTGTGGCGGGCGATCGTGTCGGCCGGGAAATTTGCGTCGACCAGCGCGATGCGGTCTCCGTGCCCCATGGAGCGCAGCGCATGCAGCACGTCGGCATTCAGCGCCGGATCAATGTTCTTGAGCATCAGGCTTCCTTTCATCAGACAGCTTTCGCCCGCGGAAATCCGGGCATGAGAGCGCGGCGCGCGCAGGCCCTGTCAGCCCAAGCGCGTGAGGGAGATCGTCTCCGTCGATTTGTGCGGGCGGCGCGCCGCCCGCACAGGCGTTGGGTTCTCAGACGCCGGTCAGCCGCTCGCGATACTTGTCGATGATGACGGCGAGGATGATGACGACGCCTGTTATCATCTGGCGCATGAAGTCGCTGAGCCCGAACAGAATGAGGCCGTTGGCAAGGACGCCCGTGATGCAGGCGCCGAGCAAAGTGCCGATCACCGTGCCGCGGCCGCCATTGAGGCTCGTGCCGCCGATGATGACCGCCGCAATCGCGTTGAGCTCGAAGCCGATGCCGATGATCGGGCTCGCGATGTTGAGCCGCGCCATGTAGACCATCGCGGCGATGCCGACGAGCGCACCGGCAATGGTGAAGGCGGCCACCTTGTAGAACATCAGCGAATGGCCGGCGAGGCGCACGGCCTCCTCGTTGTTGCCGATGCCGTAGAGCAGCCGGCCGAACACCGTCTTCGACAAGACAAACCAGGCGATGGCGACGAGCACCAGCGCAATCAGGAAGACCACGGGAATGCCGAAGATCATCTGCGAACCGAAGGCGTTGAAGCTCGGCGGGAAGGAGTAGATCGTGCGCGCGTCCGTCACCTGCAGCGCCGCGCCGCGGGCGATGTTGAGCATGCCAAGCGTGACGATGAAGGAGGGCAGGCCCCAGAAGGCGCTGATCCAGCCATTGAGGAAACCGCAGACGACGCCGGTGCCGACGGCAGCAAGGGTCGCAAGCGCCACCGCCTGAAACACCGGGAGATCGGGGATCGTCAGCACCGTGCCGCCGACCACGGCGCAGAAAGCGAGCATCGAGCCGACGGAGAGATCGATACCGCCGATCAGGATGACGAAGGTCATGCCGACGGCGAGGATCAGGTTGATGGTGATCTGCGTCAGGATGTTGGAAATGTTGTTGGGCGTCAGGAAGTGCTCGGTGCCGAGCGAGAAGAAGACGATCAGCAACAACAGCGCCAGGCCGATGCCGGCGTCGCGCAGGAGCACTTTTGGCGACCAGCCCGTCAGCCGGCGCGTATCGATGGTTTCGCTGGCTTGTGTCTTTTCGAGTGCTTGCATCTTCAGTGCCTCGCCTGTTGCTGCTCGCCCTGGTAGGCATATTGCAGGATACGTTCTTCGGAGAATTCCGGCCGCGACAGTTCGCCGACGACGCGGTGCTGCGACATGACGATGATCCGATCCGATAGCGTCATCAGTTCCGGCAGCTCGGACGAGACGATCAGGAGCGCGAGACCACGTTCGGCAAATTGGCGAATGAGCGCATAGATCTCGGCCTTTGCGCCGACGTCGACGCCGCGGGTCGGCTCGTCGAGCAAAAGCACTTTCGGATTGCGCGCCAGCCATTTGGCGAGCACGACCTTCTGCTGGTTGCCGCCGGAAAGTGTTGCGGCATTCTTGGCCGGTCCGCCATATTTCAGCTTGAGCTCGGCGCCGAGCCTCTGTGTCACCTCGATCTCGGCTTTACTGTCGAGAATGCCTGCGCGCGAGACGTCCGACAGTGACGCGAGCGTCACATTGGCGGCGATCGGCATGTTGAGGATCAGCCCCTCCTCCTTGCGGTCTTCGGTCACAAAACCGATGCCGGCATTGATCGCCTCGCGCGGCGAGCGGAAGGAAACAGGTGCGCCTTCAAGGCGAAGCGCGCCGGAAAGCGGCAGTTCCGCTGCCGCGATCGCGCGCAAAAGTTCGGTACGTCCCGAGCCGACGAGGCCGGCGATCCCGAGGATCTCGCCCTTGTGCAATTGCAGCGAGATGCCTTCGGCATGCGGCGACTGCGGGTGGCGAAACTGGACGAGCGACAGCGCTTCTTCCGGCCGCGCCAGCGACACCATTTCGCTTGCCATCTGCTGTTGCAGCTTGCGGCCGACCATGGCGCGCACCAGTTCGTCCTGGTTGGTCTCAGCAATCGGCCGGGAGAACACGGTCTCGCCGTTGCGCAGCACCGTTACCCGGTCGCAAATGCGGAAGACCTCGTCGAGGTGATGCGAAACGAAGATGATCGAGACACCGCGGCTGCGAAGGTCATTTACGATCGTAAACAGCCGCTCGGTCTCGCGCGAGGTCAGCGTTGCCGTCGGCTCGTCGAGGATCAGGATGCGGCTTTGCGTCATCAACGCCCGCGCCACTTCGACAAGCTGGCGATGGGCGATGCCCAGCCGCTCGACCGGCCAGCGCACATCGATGTCGCTAAGCCCGATGGCATCGAGTGCGGCTCGTGCGCCAACGTTCATCTCCTGCCGTTTGACCACGCCGAAGGCGTTGCGCGGCAGATGTTCGATGAAGATGTTTTCCGCCACCGACAGATAGGGCAGCAGATTGAATTCCTGATGCACCACCTGCAGGCCATTGGCCTTGGCCTCGCGCGGCGTCGTCGGCGCGTAAGCGCGGCCGGAAAGGTTGATGGCGCCTTCGTCCGGGCGAACGATGCCGCAGAGCACCTTGATCAGCGTCGATTTTCCGGCGCCGTTTTCACCGATCAGGCCGTGCACTTCGCCCGGCTGGACGGACAGGCTGACGCCGTTCAGCGCCTTGGTACCGCCGAAAGCCTTCTTCACGTCGTGCAGCTCCAGGACCGGCGGCGTCAAAACGCCGGCCGCATCCGCGCGCACGGTTTCCACATTGATCATGATCTAGCCCTTTGAAATTCAGGCAGCCCGACAGAGAAGCGCTTTGCTTCGCCAAGACCGCTGTCCTGCCTAGGCCGCACCGGGCGTCGCCCGGCGCGGTTCGAAGCCGGCTAAGGGCTACTTCACGTCGTCCTTGGTCACGAGCTTGATGTCGGTCTTAACCCAGCCTTCGAGCTTGGGGCCGCCGGCAACGACGGCGAGCGCCTTGTCGATCGCGTTGGCCGCCATCTCGGAACCGAACTGGTCAACTGTTGCCAGCAGCTTGCCGTCCTTCAGCATGGGGGCAACAGCCGGCACGTTGTCAAAGCCGACGACCTTGATGTCGCTGCGGCCGGCAGCATCGAGCGCCTTGACCACGCCGATCGCCATGGAATCGTTGGCGGCGAGAACACCTTGAATGTCGGGATGTGCCGTCAGCATCGTCGAGAACACCGCATTCGCCTCTTCCGTTTCCCAATGGGCCGTGCGGGAATCGAGCAGATCGAGCTTGCCGGCGGCAATCGCGTCTTCAAAGCCGAGCTTGCGCTGCGCGGCGTTGTCAGCGCCCGGATTGCCTTCGAGGATGACGACCTTGCCGCCGTTGCCCAGATCCTTGGCGAGCGCATCGCCAACCAGCTTAGCGCCGCCGCGATTGTCCGGCCCGACGAAGGCGAGATCGACGCCGGCATCCTTCTTCGCCTGCTCGTCGAGTGAGACGTCGAAATTGACGACGACGATGCCGGCATCCATCGCCTTCTTCAGCGGCGCGACCATGGCGCGAGAGTCCGCCGGCGCAATGACGATCGCATCGACGCCCTGGGTGATGAAGTTCTCGACGCCGTTCAGCTGGCTCTCGAAATCGGTCTCGTTCTGCATGCCGATGGCCTTGAGCTCATAGTCGCCGCGCTTTTTGGCATGCGCTTCGGCCCCTTCGAGCATGTTCTTGAAGAAGTCGTTGGCAAGCGACTTCATGACCAGACCAACAACGGGCTTGTCGGCAGCAACAGCGATCGTCGGCAGCGCGGTGGCGACGGTAAGCGCGACGATGGATGCGAATCGGGAAAGTTTCATGGGTTCTCCTCCGGTGAAACGATGGTCCTCCAACCATCGATGAAACGTTTCATCGCGAAGTTACGCGAAAGCCGCTTCAAGCGTTAGAAGATCGAAACGTAACATCATTGTCAATATGAAACGTTTCATCATCCCACATTTTGTGCTGGCGGGCGCTACCGGTTCGCGGCATTCTCTGATCTAACAGGAGATGCGATGCCGGCTGCTCAAGGCGCCGACATTTGCCGTAAGATCTTGATCCGCTGCACGATTTCATCTGCTGCCGGTTCAAAACACGAGACTGGGAGCCAACCGTTTGAACCCGACGATCAAGGATGTTGCCCAGCGTGCCGGCGTTTCGGTCGGCACCGTTTCGCGCGTGCTTGCCAAGAACAAGACGGTGAACGAGGACATCCGGGTAAAGGTCGAGGCGACGATCGAGGCGATCGGCTACCGCCCGAACATCCTTGGCCGCAGCCTCCGGCTCGCCAAGACGGACATCATCGGCCTTGTCGTCCCTGACATTACCAACCCCTTCTTCGCCGAACTGGCCAAACACGTCGAAATGCTGGCCTCCGCCGAGGGCTATTCGGTCCTGCTCGCCAACACCCACGACGACCCGGAAGCGGAGAAGCAGCAGATCGAGACGCTGCTCGGCCGGCTTCCCGCCGGCCTGATCCTCGTCCCGGTCAGCAACAGCCTCGTCGACGGCCTGGTGGCCGGCACGCGGACGGTGACCGTCGACCGGCCCTTGAGCGGTCATGCACTCGTTGCCGTCGACAACCGGCAGGGCGGCTATCTGGCGGCAGACCATCTGCTCTCACTCGGCCATCGCCGGCTCGGCTATATCAGCGGACCGGGTACGACCGAAGTGTCGTCGGAACGGCGAGAGGGCTTTCTTCGCCGGCTCGAAGCGTTCAGGCAAACCCATGCCGGGGACTATGTCGCCCCGCAGATCGTCGAAGGCCACTTCGATTACCGGTCGGGCGAAGAGCTCGGCAAGCGGCTTTTGATGCAGCCCGCCGCCACCCGTCCGACGGCGATCGCCACCGCCAGTGACCAGCAGGCAATCGGCCTCTTGCGCGCCGCCGGCGACATGGGCGTGCGGGTGCCGAACGACCTGTCGATCGTCGGCTTCGACGACATCCCGCTCGCCTCGCTGGTGCTGCCGCGCCTGACGACCATCCGCCAGCCGATCGACGAGATGGCCCGCCTTGCGCTGGATGGCGTGCTCGGCAGCCACGCGCTGGAGGAGGAATACAAGCTGCAGCCGGTGCTGATGCGCCGCGGGTCCTGTGCCGCACCCTCAGGATCCTGACAACGGGTGCACGGCGGCAGGAGCGGCTGCAAAAATCCGCGCGGCTTTGCGGCAGCGCTGCACGCCAAGCTAGAGCCCGAACACCACCGCTCCTCCCGTGAGGCCGGCACCTGCCGCCGTCAACAGCAGATTTTCCCCGGCAACAAACGGCCTGGCCCGGTGCGCCAGCGAAAGTGACAGCGGGATCGTGGCCGCGGACGAGTTGCCATAGTCGGCAATTGTGCGCACCGTTCTTGACGGCTCGATGCCGAGGCGATCACAGACGGCGTCAAAGATCCGGGCATTGGCCTGATGCGGCACGAAGCGGCTGATCTCCACAGCAGCGCAGCCAGCCGCGTCCATGGCGCGCACAGCGCAGTCCGCCATCATCTCCACCGCCTGGGCGAACATTTCCCGCCCGTCGCGCATGGTCATCAGGACATCCTCGGCCGCCATGCCCGGCGAAAAAGGTTTGCTGCTGCCGCCGGCGGCGATCGAAATCAGGTCGTAGCGGCTGCCATCGGCTGCGAGATCGACACCGAGCAGCCCCGTTTTAGGATCGTCGGAAGGGGCAATGACGACGGCACCGGCCGCATCGGCAAAAAGCACGGCGCTTGCCCGCTCCGCCGGATTGATCCGGCGGCTGAGGATATTGGCGGCCACCACCAGGACCGGCTTTCCCTGTGAACGGACGAAACCGTCGGCAAGCGTCAGCGCGTAGAGAAAGCCCGAGCAGGCACCGGCAAGATCGATCGCGCCGGATTTGGCGAGACCGAGACGATAGGCGAGCAAGGGCGCTGAAGGCGGCAGCAGGTGATCGGGCGTCGAGGTCGCAAGCAAGGTCAGGGCGATATCGCTGCGCGGTATACCGGCATCATCGAGCGCCGCTGCCCCGGCGCCTGCGGCAAGCCCCGTCAGCGTCTCGCCGTCCTCGACCCAGCGTCGTTCGCGAATGCCGGTGCGCCGTTCGATCCAGCCGGGTTCCAGACCAAGCTTCGCCTCAATCTCGGCGTTGGCGACACGGCGCGCCGGCACCGCATGGCCGAAGCCTATCAGGCGTGACGATCGCGCGCCGCTCACGGCCGCCCCGCCGCAAACAGAGTTGCCGCCTCGTCGATGGCGTCGTAAGCCCGCCCCAGATCAGCCTCCGTGACGCAATAGGGCGGCATCAGGTAGATGACGTTGCCAAGCGGGCGGATCAGCAATCGGCGCTCGCGGAAAAAGGCGCGAAGCCTTGGCCCGACCTCGGAGAGGTAGCCGCCTGTCGGCACCCTGAGGTCAAGCGCGGCGATGGTTCCGGCCTGGCGGGCACCGCTGAACCTTGGGTCTCCGGCAAAGCGCGCCAGGAACCGGCGCTGCAGTTCGACCACGGTGTCGATGCGCGCGGACACCGGCTCTTTCGCCCACACCTGAAGATTGGCGAGTGCCGCAGCGCAGGCGATCGGGTTGGCGGTATAGGAGCTCGAATGAAAGAAGGTCTTGCGCCGATCTGCCGAAAGATGCGCCTCGAAGATCGCCACCGTGCAAAGCGTGGCAGCCAGCGGCAAGGCGCCGCCGGTCAGTCCCTTCGAGGTACAGAGAATATCCGGCGAAATGCAGGCTTGCTCGCAAGCAAACAGGCTGCCCGTCCGGCCCCAACCGGTCATCACCTCGTCGGCGATCAGCAGGCTGCCATGCCGTTCGGCGATCCGCTTCAACTCGGCAAGCACAGAAGCCGGGTAGGTCCTCATGCCGCCCGCGCCAAGCAGCAAAGGCTCGATCAACAGTGCTGCGACATCGCCTGCGGCGCAGAGCGCCGCGAAGGCATCGAGGGTCGCCTGTTCCTGACCCGGCTCCGGAAACGGCAGCCGGTCGACACTAAACAGCAACGGCGCGTAGGCGGCATTGAAAACACCGCGTTCGCCCACGGACATGGTGCCGATCGTGTCGCCATGGTAGCCATGTTCCAGCACGCAGATCCGGCGACGCGGCTGGCCCATATTGTGGAAGTAGCCGAGCGCCATTTTCAGCGCGACCTCCACTGCCGTCGAGCCGCTGTCGGAGTAGAACACGTGCGCGAGCCCGCCGGGGGCGATCTCGATCAACCCCTTGGCAAGCGCTTCGGCTGGCGCATGTGTATACTCGGAAAAGATGATCTGATCGTAAGCTTCCGTCGCTTCGCGGATCGCCTCCATGATGACGGGATGGCGATGGCCATGCGTGATCACCCACCAGGAAGAGATCGCATCGAGGATGCGCGCGCCGTCCTGATCGATAAGATCGGCCCCCTCAGTCCTTAAGATTTGCCGCATCGCCGGCTCCAGCGCATGCTGGGTGAAGGGATACCACACGGTGGCGTTTTTCATGCCGGCACCTCGCGAAAGTCGGTGATGTCGAAGTTTTCACGGAACGCCTGCCGCAGACGATCCGGCGTCAGGGGATCGAGCCGCGGCAGCCGCCCCAGCCGCCGAACGGCGCCCAGCTGTGAGATGACGGCCTCGCTGTCCGCCTGCTCATCGCCGATGAAGGCAACGCCGAAAACCGGGATCGCACGGCGAGCCAGCGCCTCGAGCGACAGCAGCGTGTGGTTGATGGTGCCGAGCCCGGTTCGGGCGCAGAGGATCACCGGCATTTGCCAGCGCGCAAAGACGTCAGCGTAGACTGTCCGCTCCGTGAGCGGCACCATGAGGCCGCCCGCGCCCTCGATGACGAGCGGCCGATCGACCGCGGGTGGCGAAAGCCGTTCGCACCGGATCTCGACGCCATCGATCCGCGCCGACAGATGCGGCGAGACGGGCGTGTTCAGCCGATAGACCTCCGGCAGAATACGGTCGGACGGGATACGGCCGAGGCGTTGCACGGTCTCGCTGTCGGTTTCCTCGTCGAGGCCCGATTGCACCGGCTTCCAGTAGCAGGCGCCAAGCGCATCGGTCAGCGCCGCTGAAAATATGGTCTTGCCGATGCCGGTATCCGTGCCGGTGACCACGAAACGGTGTGTCATGATCGCTCCTCTGCCATCGCGATCTTCAAGCGCTGCAGCATGCGTGCGATCATCGCCTCATCGACATTGAGCGTGATCGCCACTCGCAGCCGCGCCGTGCCTTCCGGAACGGTCGGCGGCCGGATCGCCCGGAGATCGAAACCCTCGGTCCGCAGGCGCGCGGCGATCCGGACGGCCCGATCGTTGTCGCCAACAAGGACCGGGAGAATTTGCGAGCCGCTGCCTTCGAACCCGAGCACTTCGGCCAGCATTCGGTTGGCGAAGGCCCGAAGACGATCGAACTCGGCCCGTCGCTCGGGCTCGTCCGCGACCATCGCCAGAGCCTCGCGGACGGCGGCAGCGATGAGAGGTGATGGCGCCGTCGAATAGATGAAACTGCGGGCGCGGTTGACGAGGTAGTCGCACAGAACAGCGCTCGCGCACACAAATGCGCCTGACACACCGAGGGCCTTGCCGCAGGTGTGCAGCATCACGACATTGTCTCGGCCCTCCAGCGCTGCCGTCAGACCGCGACCGTCGGGCCCGAACACACCGGTCGCATGCGCTTCATCGACGACCAGAAAGCCATCGTGCCGGTCCGCGAGCGCCGCAAGCGCGGGAAGCGGCGCCCGGTCGCCATCCATCGAATAGAGGCTTTCAACGGCAATCCACGGATGGCCGGTGCCTCCGCTGCCGCGCCACTTGCAAATCGCATCGTCGAATGCGTCGACATCGTTGTGGGCGACGGCCAGAGCGCGCGCTCTGCTCGCGGCAAT
This sequence comes from Ensifer sp. LC11, assembly GCF_001695835.1. GTDB lineage: Bacteria > Pseudomonadota > Alphaproteobacteria > Rhizobiales > Rhizobiaceae > Ensifer. Next base: position 121,734 of record NZ_MBSO01000056.1, read on the forward strand.
GCCTTCATGCGCGCTCGCGTGAATGAGGGCGTCATGGACGATGATGTCGTCGCGCTGCGGCAATGTTGAAAACAAGGCCGCGTTGGCGGCGTAACCGCTGCCGAAGAAAAGCGCGCGTTCCGCTCCAAAGAACGCAGCCGCCTCCGCTTCCAGCATCTCGTGCTCCGCATGATTGCCACGCAGCAACCGTGAACCGCCTGACCCGACCGGCACGCCGCGCCCGATTGCAGCTGCCGTCGCCGCCTTGAGACGCAGCGAGCCGGCAATCGCCAGATAGTCGTTGGAGGTGAAGTCGATGCCGCTCGCGGCGATGAGTGCGCGGCGACGCCCCTTGCGATCGAGGCCGTGAAGCGTTTTCTCATAGTGGCTGAAGAGGCTCGCGGTCATTTGGCCGCGGCCTCCTTTTGCGCAAGCGCCATCGGCCTCAAACCGAGGCGGTGCAAGAGCGAGGCATCGTGGTCTTCTCCGGGATTGTCGGCGGTCAGCAGCGTCTCGCCGACGAAGATCGAATTGGCGCCGGCAAAAAAACAGAGCGCCTGCATCTCGTCGCTCATGTCGGTGCGGCCGGCCGAGAGGCGGACATCAGACGTAGGCATCAGGATGCGTGCAAGCGCAATGGTGCGAACGAAGTCGATCGGATCGACCGGCGCCGCATCGGCAAGTTTGGAGCCCGGAATGGGGATCAGCATATTGATCGGCACACTTTCGGGCGGCGCCGGCAGATTGGCGAGCGTCACCAGCATCGAGACCCGGTCGTCTGTCGTCTCGCCCATGCCTAAAATACCGCCGGCGCAGACCTTGATGCCGGCATCGCGGACGTTCGCCAGCGTCTCCAACCGGTCGGCAAAGCTGCGGGTGGTAATGATCTCGCCGTAGAAGCGTTCCGACGTGTCGACATTGTGGTTGTAGTAATCGAGACCGGCGTCTGCGAGCCGCTCGGACTGCTCAGGCGACAGCATGCCGAGCGTCATGCACGTCTCCAGCCCAAGCGCCCGGACGCCCCGGACCATGGCGACGATCGCATCCATGTCGCGTTCCTTCGGGCTGCGCCAGGCGGCCCCCATGCAGTAACGCGTGGCGCCACCGTCCTTCGCCTTTCGCGCCTCGGCCAGAACCCGCTCGACCTCCATCAACTTCGACGCCTTGAGCCCGGTCGGGTAATGCGCCGACTGGCTGCAATAGCCGCAATCCTCCGCGCAACCGCCGGTCTTGATCGATAGCAGACGGCTCATCTGGATGGCGTTTGGATCGAAATGCGCCCGATGAACGGAATGGGCGCGGAAGATGAGGTCGTTGAATGGCAGATTATAGATTTTCTGCGCCTCGGTCAGGCTCCAACCGATTTTTGTCGTTTCGACGGCCGCCAAGGCTGGCTCGATCGTCCTGTTTGCATCCAGCATGTTCCGTTCACTCCCCTGCTTGCGGCAAGCACTATCGATAGAATTTCATATTATCTATAATTTCTTTCGCGGCGATTGCGAGCAACCACCCAGCGGGGGAATTTATAAATCAACCCGCAATTAAAACGTGCATTCATATGACAGAACGAAGCGAAAGAGCAGTGAGAGCGCGGGGCAAGCGGATCGTCCAGATGCTCATTCGTTTTCGCAACACCCCGCGCAAGGCGCTGCAAATCGGCGCAATCACTGGCTTTCGGCATCCCAACAGGCTTGCGGATCACCGTTCTTTCGGCCATCCGGCGCCCGGTCCACAACATCAAAACACAACCATATTTAGCATCGACATTTTATAGATAATTTCGATTTTGGAGCGGCGCGTCCAGTGTTTACAACGGCACCTCTTGACAAGAACCGGTCCTGGCGCTCAGTTTGCAGCATTCACCAGGGGTGTCCCGACAAGGGGCTGAGATTCTGCTAGGCGTTTGCGCAGCGCAGTGACCCGTTGAACCTGATCCAGTTCATGCTGGCGTAGGGACGGTGCAGACATCGCTGCCGCAATCGCCGCATTTCGTGCGCGCATCGATCGGCAAGGCGTTCTTCCCTCCCTTCCGGTCCGTACTGGGTCTCCAACACTGGAGCCTCGGCATGCCTATCGCGACCCCGCCACCCTCACGCCGACGTCCCGCACGCCGCATGTGGATGCATCGATGAAGCGTATCCTCATCAAAGGCGCCGGCGTCGCCGGGCTGACATTGGCGCATGAATTGAGCGCCCGCGGCATCCAGGTGACAGTTACCGAGCGGCAGCCGGGGTTCGCAGGGGCGGCATCCTGGTTTGCCGGCGGCATGCTTGCGCCCTGGTGCGAACGCGAGAGCGCGGAGGAAGCCGTGCTGACGCGCGGCATCGGCGCGATAGACTGGTGGGACCGTACACTTCCGGGCGCAGTCTCCCGCAGCGGCACGCTCGTCATCGCTCCGCCGCGAGACGCGGCCGAACTCAAGCGCTTTGCCGCACGCACCTGCGGCTTCGAATGGCTTGACGCCGAGGCGATTGCGAAACTGGAGCCGGCGCTCGCCGGACGCTTCCAGCAGGCGCTGTTCTTTCCGGGAGAGGCGCATCTCGACCCGCGTCGGGCGCTTGTCCTGCTGCGGCAAAAACTGGCCGAGCGCGGCGTCAACTTCATTGGCGTGTCTGAGGACGACGGCGCACACGATCTGATCGCCGACTGCACCGGCGCGTCAAGCATCGACAGCATCAGCGGCCTGCGCGGAGTGCGGGGCGAAATGCTCTATCTTCAGACCGGCGAGGTGGCGCTGTCGCGACCGGTCCGGTTCATCCATCCGCGCATCCCGCTCTACATAGTGCCGCGCGGCAACGGTCTTTTCATGTGCGGCGCGACCATGATCGAAACGGCCGACGACGGACCGATTGCCGCCCGCTCGCTGATGGAGCTCTTGAACGCCGCCTATGCGCTGCATCCAGCCTTCGGCGAGGCGCGCCTCGTCGAAGCCGGAACCGGCGTCCGGCCCGCCTTTGCCGACAACCTGCCGCGCGTCACGCGCACCGGAAACACGATCACGATCAACGGGCTCTACCGTCACGGCTTTCTGCTTTCGCCTGCCATGGCTGCGGAAGCGGCCGACCTTGCCCTCGCCAGCGACCTGAAGGGAGATGCTGCATGAAACTGACCGTCAACGGCGAGGACCATGATCTCGCTGTCACCACGCTTGCCGAGCTCTTGGCCGCGCTCGACTTTGAAGGGGATTGGCTTGCCACCGCCATCAACGGCGAGCTGGTGCACCGAGCAGACCGGTCGGCACACCCGCTCAACGATCGCGATCGGATCGAGATCCTCTCGCCGATGAAGGGGGGTTGAGACATGCTGACGCTTTATGGCCAGGAACTGCGCTCGCGCCTGCTTCTGGGGACCGCGCGCTACCCCTCCCCCGCCGTGCTCGAAGACGCCGTTCGATCCTCCGGCACCGAGATCGTCACGGTATCGCTTCGCCGCGAAACCGCCGGCGGCCGCCAGGGCGGCGCCTTTTTCGAACTGATCCGTGCGCTTGGCGTCAACGTGTTGCCGAACACTGCCGGCTGTCATTCGGCGTCGGAGGCGGTGCTGACGGCCAAAATGGCGCGCGAGGTTTTCGCCACCAACTGGATCAAGCTCGAAGTCATCGGCCACCACGACACATTGCAGCCCGACGTCTTCGCGCTGGTCGAGGCGGCGCGCATCCTCAGCGCGGAAGGTTTTGAGGTCTTTCCCTATACGACCGACGATCTGGTCGTGGCCGAGCGCCTGGTCGAGGCGGGATGCAAGGTGTTGATGCCCTGGTGCGCGCCGATCGGCAGCGCCATGGGCCCGCAGAACGTCCCAGGCCTCAGAGCGATACGGGCGCAGTTCCCCGATATCCCACTGATCGTCGATGCCGGCATCGGTCGTCCTTCACATGCAACGACGGTGATGGAACTCGGTTTCGATGCGGTTCTGCTCAACACCGCCGTCGCCGGGGCGGTCAAGCCTGCCCTGATGGCCTCGGCCTTCGCACGCGCGGTCGAGGCCGGCCGCGAAGCATTCGAAGCCGGCATGCTCGAACCGCGCGATTTCGCCGTTCCCTCCACACCCGTCATCGGAAAGGCGGTATTTGCGTGAAACTCGATCCCTTCTACCTCATCGTCGACAGCGCGGACTGGATCGAGCGGCTGGTGCCGCTCGGCGTCAAGCTGGTGCAACTTCGTATCAAGGACCGCCCGGAAGCGGAACTGCGCCGCGAGATCGGCGCGGCCAAGGCAGTTTGCGACCTGCATGGCTGCCAGCTCATCGTCAACGACTACTGGCGCCTTGCGATCGAGGAAGGCTGCGACTTCGTTCACCTCGGGCAGGAGGATCTTGCCGAGGCGGATCTTGTCGATATCCGGGCCGCCGGACTGAAGCTTGGCCTCAGCACCCACGATGAAACAGAGCTGGAGACAGCCCTTGCCGCCAACCCCGACTACGTCGCGCTCGGACCGATCTACCCGACGATCCTGAAGCAGATGAAATGGGCGCCCCAGGGATTGCCGCGTCTTGCCGCCTGGCGCAACCGCATCCAGCCCCTGCCGCTTGTCGCCATCGGCGGGCTCAACATCGAACGGATTGCCGGCGTCTTCGAGCATGGCGCCGACAGCGCCGCCGTCGTCACCGATATCACGCGGAATGCCGACCCGGAGGGCCGGACGCGGGAGTGGATCGCAAGGACGGCCCCCTGGCGGCAAAACTGAACGCAGGCCCACGGCTCGCCCTCAGGCGATCGCCAGCTCCGAAAGCCGGGCCTGGCCGCGAGCCGTGGGTGCTCCCAACGCGTTCAGGAAACGACGGCGTTGTTACCTATGTCACGACGACGCAGCCGCTCGGCCAGCTCTGCGAAGACTTCCGTGCGCATCTTGCGCCGACGATGATCACCAAGGCCGCAGGGGGCGCTCGACGAGACAATCGCCCGTAATCTCGATTTTCGTTCAAGCCTGCGGCAGCGGACGGGCACCGGCGTCGAACCCGCGCCGGGCCGACAGCACGCCGGGGGCTGCGTCAATGTGCCTTAGCCATTGCAACCTCCAGTGCGTGAAGTGGGGGCGCGTCGGTAAGATTGGATTCAATCTTTTTGGGTAAGCTTCCGTTAGCTATTTCACACCTGTCGGCCGGCGATTGCCGTCGACCTTGTTTTGCGTACGGGTGCCCATGCGTCTTTCAGCTGCGACCGCGATCCTTTTTGCCGGCCTCATTGCGGGCTGCTCTTCCAGTTCGAGCCTGGACACCATCGCACCGCGGCCCTCCCGCGAAACGACCAGCTCCGTGGTGCTGTCGGCCGCACCGGTGCCCGCCGCCAATGTCGGTGCGAGGGTTGCGCCGGTAGCGCCGCCCCAGGACGTGCAGTCCGCACCGCCGCAGGAAATGCTCGCCTGGGCCGGCCCGGTTCCCGAGCCGGAAGCCTTCGCGCCCCAAGCCAATGCGACGACGACGATGGACACGCCCGTCCCTGGCGCGCGGCCGGTCGCCTTCGTGGCTCCGGCCAATCCGGTGACGCAGGCGATGCCGCAAAGCACGCAGGCGATGCCGCAAGGCACACCGGCAATGCCGCAAGGGCGCTCGCAGATCTACGGTCACCGTTTCCGTGACGCCAAGCCGATCAATTTCGGCCGCGCCAAGAATCCGCGCAAGATGGCAGTTCACGGCGTCGACGTGTCGCGCTGGCAGGGCGAGATCGACTGGCCGAAGCTGCGCACCCAGGGTGCGAACTTCGCCTTCATCAAGGCGACCGACGGCGGCGACCATCTCGACCCGATGTTCAGGAAGAACTGGCGCGCGGCCAAGGCGGCCGGCATGAGGCGCGGCGCCTACCACTTCTTCTACTGGTGCCGCACCGCCGGCGAACAGGCCGACTGGTTCATCCGCAACGTTCCGCGCGAACCGGGCGCCCTGCCGCCGGTCATCGACGTCGAATACAACGGCGAATCGAGCTGCAAGCGCCGCCTGTCGCCCGAGCGCGTACGTGAAAAGATGCAGGTCTTCATGGACAAGCTCGAAGCGCATTACGGCCAGCGTCCGATCATCTATACGGCACCGGATTTCTATAAGGACAACCTGCAGGGCGCGTTCCAGAAGTATCCGTTCTGGCTGCGCGCAGTTGCCCAGCATCCGTCCAAGGTCTACCCGAACCGCAAGTGGGTCTTCTGGCAGTATTCAGGCTCCGGTCTCTCGCATGGCGTCGACGGCAAGATCGACCTCAACGTCTTCCACGGCAGCGAAGCCGAGTGGCACAACTGGCTGGCGTCGCGCTGAGGCCGCGACCGGCCCTCACCGACCCTCGTCACGGCTGAGAAAAAGGAGCGTGCCGCCAAGCTCGGAGACAACGATCTGCCTCCTGTCCCAGACGAGCACGGAAACCGGCCGCGTCAGCCCGTCGAGGACAATTTCGCGGCGGCCGGTCGCCTCGTCGAACCGCAGCAGCCGGCCGCTCTCCGGCCGAAATCCTTGCTGCTGATCGTAGAGGCCGTGTTCAAGGATGAGCAATCGGCCTTCCGGGTCGAAGGCAACGGCCACCGGCGCGTTCAAGCCCTCGACATCCGGCCGCGGCGCCGCGTCCTCCCCTTTCTCCGAAATTGAAACGACCTTTCCGGCACCCGCCAGGAACGGAAAGCCGCCGAACAGGGTGACGACGAGGCGCCCATCCCGGAGCGCGATACCGGTCGGCACGGCGTCAACCTCGTAGCTGTCTTCGCCCTTGAACTCGGTTGGCGACAGCGTCTCCATCGCGGTCGCCTGTTGCCGCATGCGGCGGAAGCTCATAAGCGTCTGTTTGCGGCCATCGGCCCCAAGACGCTCCACGCTGTTTCGGGCAGAATCGACGACGTAATAGGCGTCGTCGGTCATGACGAGGTCGAACGGGTTCCAGAAATCGGCGCTGATGACGCGGCGCTCCCCGGCGCCATTGATGGCGACCAGCGCATGGTCATAGGGGCCCTCGTCAAAATTGGCCGGCGTCCACCCTTGAGCGACGATCAGGTCGTCACCGGCGCGCAGCACACGATAGGGGCCGGTCGGATCGCCGGTCACATCGAGGCCATGGGGAAAAGTTGGCCCGAACGCAACGAGTTCGCCACTCGGCATGCGCCGATAAAGCCGACCATTCACGAGATCGGTGACGAGAAGAGCGTCGCCGTCACGTGAAAGCCCGGCGAAGGCGGCGCCCGGCACGCGCACCGTTTCGAGCCTGTAGTCTGGCGCGACCAACGGCTCGGCGGCGGCGCCGACTGCCAGCAACAGAAAAGCCGTGGCGATCATCATTTGCCGGAATGCACGCATCGGAAGCCGCCATTGGCAGAGAACCGGAAGTCAGGATCATAGGCCAAACGATAGGTTGTCGTAAGATGCACCGGATCGCTGTTCCAGGACCCGCCCCGCAACACGCGATACGGCTTGGCGCCTGTGACTTCGGCCTTGGCCTCATAGGGCGCATAGAGGTCGCTGGTCCATTCCCAGACATTTCCGACCAGATTGAGTACCCCCTCACGACTGGCACCATCGGCGAAGGCCATGGCCGGCGCGGTCATCGCATAGCCGTCGCCGGCGTCGCCGGAGCAACAGGCCGTGGCACCCGCATTGACATGACGGTCCGTCGGCGCCGCGCCCCAGGGGAAAGCCTGACCCTTGGTTCCACGCGCCGCCCTCTCATATTGCTGCTCCGACGGAAGGGCGAGGCCGTAGTGGCGGCAAAAGGCGTCGGCATCCGCCCAGCTAACGCCGACGACAGGATGACCGTCCAAACCGAGAAGCGGATGGCCAGCATAGAAGGCCGAGCGATGACCCGTCGCGTCGACAAAGGCCCGATATTGACGGTTGGTGATTTCGGTGCGGTTGATGGTGAACGCACGACCCTGCAACAATCGGCGCGGGCGTTCGTTGACCGGGCCGTCATCGCTGCCGAAGACGAAGGGTCCGGCGGGAATTTGGACCAGCGGGTTGCCGGAGATCGGCCCGCTATCGGCGGCGACCGCCTCGGCCGCAAGCGTGATCGCCAGGACGGTCACCACCGCCCAAAGGTCAGAAGTCGACACGATGCTGCGTCTCACCATCGAAGAGAAACAACCGCTCAGGAGAGACCTTGATGCCGATCGGCTGGTCGATCTGGCCGGCGAAATTCTTGTCGGCGCGCAGGGTCAGCAATTGAGCGCCGAGCCGGAGGCTCACCAGCGTGTTCTCACCGGTAAGTTCGACAGAATAGATCGGCGCAACCAGATTGACATCAGGGTCCCCAGCGCCCGTCGCGTGTACATCTTCGGGGCGCACCCCGAGAACGGCGCGAGAAACGGTCGCCCGGCCGAGCCCGCCGGCCCGGAAGCCGGCATTTGTGAATACCCCGTCGTGCGCGTCCCCCGGGATCAGGTTCATCGGCGGAGAGCCGATGAACCCGGCGACAAAGAGCGTGCGCGGATCGCTGTAGATTTCCCGCGGCGTTCCGAGCTGCTCGATCACGCCCTTGTTCATGACCGCGACGCGGTGGGCCAGTGTCATTGCCTCGATCTGGTCATGGGTCACGTAGATCGTCGTGATCTGCAGCTCGTGCTGGAGATGTTTCAGCTCCGCGCGCATTTGTGTGCGCAGCTTGGCGTCCAGATTGGAAAGCGGCTCGTCCATCAGAAACACGCGCGGCGTGCGCACAATCGCGCGGGCGAGCGCGACGCGCTGGCGCTGGCCGCCGGAGAGTTCTTTCGGCAAGCGAGAGAGCATGGTCTCGAGTTCCACCCGGCGGGCGACTTCGGCGATCCGACGCTTGCGTTCCTCCGTCGGCACTTTGCGGATCTTGAGCGGGTAGCCGATATTCTCCTCGACGGTGAGGTGCGGATAAAGCGCATAGGACTGGAAGACCATGGCCACATCGCGATATTTCGGCAGGACGCCATTGATGCGTTCCGCATCGATAAAGATGTCACCCGATGTCGCCTCCTCGAGGCCCGCAACCATGCGCATCGTCGTCGTCTTGCCGCAGCCGGAGGGGCCAAGCAGCACGAGGAACTCCTTGTCCCGGACCTCGAGATTGAAATCGGTCACGGCGACGAATTCACCGAACTTCTTGGAGACATTGGTGAACGTGACGGACGCCATGGCCTTACCCCTTCACCGCCCCCAGGGACAGCCCGCGGACGAGATGCTTCTGAACGATGAACGCGAAAATGACGATCGGCACACAGGCCATGAAACCGGCAGCACTGATCTCTCCCCAATAGGTCTTGTATTGCGTCACCCGTCCGGCAATGCCGATCGGTAGCGTCTGCGACTGCTCGGTGAGCGTGATGATCAGGGAAAGCAGAAACTCGTTCCAGGAAATGATCAGACAGAAGATGGCGGTCGCTGCGAGCCCAGGCCGCGCGAGCGGCAGGGCGACATGCAGAAAGGCACCCCAGCGCGTATCGCCGTCGACGATCGCGGCCTCTTCCAGCTCGACGGGCAGGTCCTGGAAATAGCTCTTCATCATCCAGGTGGCAAACGGCAGGTTGAAGGCGGTGTAGGCGATGACGAGCGCCGACTTCGTGTTCAACATGTCGAGGGAGTTGAAGAACAGGTAGAGCGGGATGATGCTGACGATCGGCGGCATCATCCGCGTCGACAGGATCCAGAACGAGATCTGCTTGCGCCATTGCCAGGGATAGCTGAACCGCGCCAAGGCATAGCCAGCCATTGTGCCGAAGCCCACGGAAACGATTGTGGTTCCGACAGCCACGAGCAAGCTGTTCAAGGCGTAGCGCAGGAACGGCCGCTGGATGAACGCCTCGTCATAGTGCTTCAATGTCGGGTTCTGTGGCAGCCATTCGGGCGGCACGGCGAAGATGTCGATGTCGAACTTGAACGAATTCGCTGCGATCCAATAGACGGGAAACAGCGTCAGGATCAGCGCGACGAGGATCGTCAGATAGGCAGACAGGCGGATCAGCGTTTCCCGGATGCGGCTGCGTGTTCTGATCGTCGCCATCGTCGCCTCACTCCGCCAGTCGCATGCGTTTCATGAACCAGGTGCTGAGAACGATCGTCACGAACAGCACGAAGAGCGAGATCGCCGCGGCGTAGCCGGGGTCGGCGAAGCGGTAGGCGACCTGGTAGATGTACAGGCTCAAGACCTTGGTCCGGTCTGCCGGCCCTCCCCCCGTCAGGATGAAGACCAGATCGAAAAGGCGCAGCGCATCCATGACGCGCAAGAGCAGGGCAATGGCGATGACCGGTTTGAGGAAGGGCAGCGTCAGGTCCCAGAATTGCCGCCAGGACGAGGCGCCGTCGAGTGCTGCGGCCTCGTAGGGCTCGACCGGAAGGCTTGCCAGCCCCGCCAGCATCAAGAGGAAGATGAACGGCGTCCACTGCCAGACGTCGGCAACGATGATCGAAAACATCGCGAGGTTCACGTCGCCCGCCCATGCCTGCAATGGCAGGCCGAGACGGAACATGATTTCGTTGAGCACGCCGAACTGTGGCTCGTAGATGATCTTCCAGGTGATCGCGACGGCGATCGGCGGCAGCATCATCGGGATCATCAGAACCGTCTTCAGAAAGGTCAGGCGCCGGATGAACCTGTCGAGCAGCAGCGCCAGGCCGAGTCCGAGCAGGAATTCGAACGTCACCGCCACGATCGTGAAAACCACGGTGTTGCGAAGCGCGACGTGAAACTGTGCATCGGTGAGCAGTCGGACGAAATTTCCGGGACCGACGAACTCCCAGGGAAGGTCGGGGTTCGGACTGATCCGGTGGACGGCCGCATAGAACATGTAGAGACTGGGGAAGATCGTCAGCGCCAGCAGGATGAGCATGGTCGGGGCGAGCATCAGGTAGCGCAGGTGACGTTCCGCCCAATGCTCCAGGCGACCGCCCGGTTGAAGCTCAGGGATCTGTGTGCCGCTTGCGGTCCTTGCCATTCCCGAGATCCTCCTCACCCGAAGCGCGAGACCGCCGGATTGCCACGTCCCACCGATGGCGGCTGATGCGAACGGGGCCGAGCCACGTCCGCACCAGACCAGCGATTACTTGAGGCCGGTGATCTGCTCGACCGCCGCCTGGGAGTTCTTCAGCGCCTCCTCCGGGGTGATCGTGCCCGCGACCGCCTTGGAAAGCTCGATGCCGAAGGCATTTTCGATCTCCGGCCATTTCGGATGGCGCGGCCTTGGCGTCGAAGCCTGGATCGCCTCCATCAGCACCGGGTAGTGGCGGAATTTCTCCTGCTTGGTCAGATCCGCATCGGTGAAGACCGACGCCCGGACCGGCGGATTACCGCGCTCGGCGGAGATCTTGATCTGCTCGGGCGAAGTCGCCCAGACCATAAAGTCGAAGGCCTCCTGTTTGTTCTTGGAAGCCGACATGATGCCCATGGTCCAATGGCCGATTTCGGAGCTGCCCGGTTTTGTGCCGGCCGGGATAGGGCTGTAGGAAATCTTGCCGACCATCTTCGATTGGCTCGGATCCTCGAAGGTCGCAACCCAGTTTGGCCAGTTGATCGACGAGGCGGCGGTGCCGGCGGCGAGCGCCGTGCCAACCTCGTTGGCGTTGTAGCTCTCGATCCCCTTCGGAGAAACGTCGCGGAGCGCCAAGAATGTCTTCATGGCGGCCGCGCCTTCCGGCGTATCGATCGTCACCTTCGTGCGGTCCTCGTTGAACATGTTGGCACCATAGGACCAGAAGATCGGCATGAAGTCGGCCACGACAGGATTGCCCTGGCCGCCGCGGAAGACATAGCCGAAATAGCGACCGCCGCCGTCCTTGGTCAGCGTCTGGCTCGCCTTCAAAACGTCATCCCAGGTCTTGGGTGCGTCGACGCCGGCCTCCTTGTACTTGGCCGCGTCATAGAAAAACATCTGGGCATTTCCCACATAGGGCAGGCAGACATAGGGGCCTGTGTTGTAGGGATTGCGGCAGATCGCCAGCGATTTCGACAGGAAGTCGTTATCCGGGCCTTCCATGCCCGCTTGCTTGAAGTATGGCGTCAAATCCTCCAGATGTCCGTTCTCGGCAAAGAATGGAATCCACGGGTCATCCATGAGGATAATATCGAACACGCCGGATTTGGTTGCCCCTGCATTGGCACCCTGTTCGAATACATTGGCATAGGGCGCCTGGACGATCTCCACCTTCGTCCCCTTCATCTTGGAGTAGTCGTCGGCAGCGGCTCTCAGGCCGTCACCCTCGCTGCTCGATGGCACGAGGACCGTGAAATCAGCCCATGCGGTTCCGCTGATCGCAAGCGCGGACGCCGCGGCAGCCAAGACGAGAAACAGTTTGCGAACCATTGCACACCTCCCGTTTCGAGTTGCAGGTCAAAGGCACACTTCGCGGGTGGGCCTGACCTCGTCCGGCATGGTGGAGACGCGCCTCGACTTCCACAAACCATTCGACAGCAAGATGAAACGGAGGCCGGCATCTCCACTGGGCCGGTATTGCTCCCGCGATGAGATTACCACATCGGCGGCGATAATCAGAGAGGTTGCATTAGTAATTACTGTTATTTGAGATTCGCCGAGCGGCGGAGAATCGAACAAGCCCCGGAACAAGACGTTCCGGGGCTCGATCGCAGCTTAGCCGGGAGAAAGAGCTAAGCCGCCTGGACCTTTTTCGAGACGCGCGCCCATTCCGGGATCCAGTCGCGATGCGCGACGAGCAGATCGTCGACGAGCGACCAGATCTGGTCGAGATCGAGCTCGGCTGCCGTATGCGGATCCATCATCGCGGCGTGATAGAGATGCTCGCGGTTTTCGGTCACGAGCGCCTGCACCGTCAGTTCCTGGACGTTGATGTTGGTGCGGATCAGTGCGGTCAGCTGCGGCGGCAGGTCGCCGATGAAGGTCGGCTGGATGCCCGAGGCGTCGACCAGGCAGGGAACTTCGGCCGCGCAGTTTTCCGGCAGCGAGGTAATGCAGCCATTGTTCCTGAGATTGCCGTAGATGACGGAGGGCTCGCCGGTCCAGACCGAGTTCATGATCGAGGAGGCGTATTCGTGGCTCTCGGCCACTTCGATCGTCTCGGCTTCCTTGAAGGCGGCGGCCTGCCCCTTCCAGCGCTCGATCTGTTCGACGCAGCGCTTCGGATATTCGTCGAGCGGGATGCCGAACTTCTCGATCAGATCGGGGCGACCGTCCTTGATGAAATAGGGCGTGTATTCGGCGAAGTGCTCCGAGCTTTCGGTGACGAAATAGCCGAGCCGCGTCAGCATTTCGTAGCGGACCTTGTTCGGGCAGCGGGGGTTCCAGTGGCTGGGCTTCGGGAAGCGTCCCTCGCGGTAGCCGCGCACCAGATCCGGATAGAGATTGCGGAAGCTGCCGTCGGCCTGTTTGTGCTCGAAGGTCAGGTAGAAGGCCATGTGGTTGATGCCGGCGGCGCGGTAGCGGATCTCCGACACCGGGATATCGAGGTCGCGCGCCAGCTCAAACGCCGTGCCCTGGACGGAATGGCAGAGGCCCACTTGCCGGATCGTCGGGAACTTCTCGGATATCGCCCAGGTGTTGATCGCCATCGGGTTGACGTATTGCAGGAGAATGGCGTTCGGGCAGACCTCAAGCATGTCCTCGCAGATTTTCCAGAGATGCGGCACGGTGCGAAGCCCGCGCATGATGCCGCCGACGCCGAGCGTGTCGGCAATCGTCTGACGCAGACCGTATTTCTTCGGCACCTCGAAATCGGTGACCGTGCAGGGTTCATAGCCACCGATCTGGAAGGCGACCACGACGAAATCAGCCCCTTCAAGCGCCTTGCGCTGGTTGGAATGGGTCTCGATCTTTGCCTTGACGCCGAGCGTGCGCACCAGCTTGCCGGCGACGATTTCGCTTTCGCCAAGGCGTTGCGCGTTGACGTCCATCAGCGCGATGGTGGCGGCCGACAGCGACGGCCGCTGCAAAACGTCGCCGATGATGTTTTTCATGAAGACGGTGGAGCCGGCGCCGATGAAGGTGATCTTGGGTTGTCTGGTCATGGATTGCCTCTGCTTTCTAGCGATCATGCTGCCACATCGAAGGCGGCTCTCACGAGCCTTTCGGTGTAGGCGGTCTTGGGATTGGAAAGGATTTCGCTCACCGGCCCCTCCTCGACTATTTGGCCGTGCTGCATCACGACCACCCGGTGGCAGAGCGCACGCACGACCTTGAGGTCATGGGAGATGAAGAGGTAGCTCAGCCCCCGCTCGTCCTGCAGCTTGCGCAAGAGTTCGATGATCTGGGCCTGGACGGAAAGGTCGAGCGCCGAGGTCGGCTCGTCGAGCAGGATGAATTCCGGCTCGAGCGCTACCGCCCGGGCAATGGCAATGCGCTGGCGCTGGCCGCCGGAAAATTCGTGCGGAAAGCGCGACAGGATGTTGCCGGGCATGCCGGCGGCGACAAGCGCATCCACCACCCGGTCGAGCCGTTCCTTGCGGTTCTGACCGATGCCGTTGACCACCAGCCCCTCCTCGATGATCTGGCCGATCGACATGCGCGGATTGAGCGAGGCGAACGGATCCTGGAAGACGATCTGGATGCGCGAGCGCAAGGGGCGCATCGCGGTCCTGTCCTTGTCGTGGATCGGGATGCCGTCGAAGAAGATCTCGCCCCCGTCGGCGTTGAGCAGCCGGATCAGCGCCTGGCCGAAGGTCGTCTTGCCCGAGCCGGATTCACCGACCAGCCCGAGCGTCTCGTGCTTGCGCAGATTGAGGCTGAGCTTGTCGACGGCGACGAGTTCGGAGAACTCGGACCGGAACAGACCGCCCTTCTTCAGCATGAAGGAAACCTTCACATCCCGCCCGTCAAGCATGATCGGTGCGTTGTGGGGCAACGGCTTGGCAGCGCCCGAAGGCTCCGACGAGAGCAGCCGTTTCGTGTAGGAATGCATCGGGTTGGCGAAGAGCGCCGCCGTGGTGTTGTGCTCCTTCACCTCGCCGTATTGCATGACGTAGACGTAGTCAGAGAACTGTCGCACGACCGTCAGGTCGTGGGTGATCAGGATCACCGCCATGCCGAGCTCGCGCTGCAGGTCGCGGATGAGGTTCAGGATCTGCGCCTGCACGGTGACGTCGAGCGCCGTCGTCGGCTCGTCGGCGATCAGCACATCAGGATCGTTGGCGAGCGCCATGGCGATCATTACCCGCTGGCGCTGGCCGCCGGAGAGCTGGTGCGGATATTGATTGAGGCGCAGTTCCGGGTCCGGGATCTTCACGTGACGCAAAAGTTCAAGCGCCCGTTCGGTTGCCGCCCGGCGGCTGATCCTGCGGTGCGCCCGGATCGCCTCGATGATCTGGGTACCGACCGTATAGACCGGATTGAGCGAACTCATCGGCTCCTGGAAAATCATCGCAAGACGGTTTCCCCGCAAACCCCGACGCTCGCGCGGCGAGAACTTCAAGACGTCCTTGCCGTCATACTCGATGCGCGATTGCGGAGCGATGGTGGCACGCTTCGACAAAAGCCCCATGACACTGCGCGCCGTTACCGATTTGCCCGAGCCGGACTCGCCGACGATGGCGATGGTTTCGCCACGGTAGAGCTGGAAGGACACGTCCTTCACCGCCTCCACCGTGCCGTGCTCGACCTTGAAACGAACAGCGACGTTGCGTGCGTCGATGATCGGTCGACCGGTTCGTTCGGAAAGGTCCTTTCGTTCAGTCGGAGCGGCGGCGAGGACGTCGATTGTCTCTGTCATGATGCGTCCTCCTCAATAGGGATCGATGGCGTCGCGCAGGCCGTCGCCAAGGGCATTAAAGGCGAAGACTGTGACGAGCACGAAGGCGACCGGCGACAGGATCCAGGGATAGGACCCGATGACGGAATAGGTTGACGTGTCCTGCAGCATCAGCCCCCAGGAAATCAGCGGCGGCTTGACCGCAAAGCCCAGGAACCCGAGGAAGGATTCCAAGAGCACCACCTGCGGGATCGAGAGCGTGACCGCGACGATCACATGGCTCATCACGTTCGGCAGGATGTGCTGGAAGATGATGCGCCGATCGCTGGCGCCGACGGCGATGGCGGCCCGCACATAGTCGATACGGGCAAGCGCCAGCGTCTTGCCACGCACCTCGCGCGACATCTGCGCCCAGCCGAGCGCCGACATGACGATGATGACGAAACCGAGGAAGACATTGGTCGGTGCCGTCACCGGGATCAGCGAGGTCAGCGCGAGATAGAGCGGCAGCTGCGGGAAGGCGAGCACCAGTTCGACGAAGCGCTGCGTCCAGACATCAAAGCGACCACCGAAATAGCCGGACGCCATGCCGACGGTGGTGCCGACGACGGTGACGATCGAGACGACGATCAGTGCGATCATCAGCGAGATGCGCGACCCGACGAAAATCCGGGAGAGCACGTCGCGGCCGAACTTGTCAGTACCGAGCAGGTGCACGGCTGTGCCGTCGACCGCACCGAACAGATGTCGCTCGGCCGGGATCAGGCCGAAGAGACGGTAGGGCGCGCCCTTGACGAAGAAGCCGAGGATCTGCGGATTGTCGTAATCAGGGCCGATGATCGGCTGGAAGGTGATCGGATCAAGCTCCGTGCCTTCGCTCAAGCGGTAGCTGCGCGGCGGGAAGACAAAGTTGCCGTCCTTGTCCGTGACGCTGATCGCCTGCGGTGGCGCAAAGGTGACACCGGTGGCCTTCGGATCGACCGGCGACAGGAAGTCGGCAAAAACAGCCATGAAGATCAACAGGCCGACGAGAACAAGCCCGAGCATGCCGGTCCAGGACCGCTTCAGCCGGCGCCAGACAAGCGCCTGGTAGCTTTCATTGTGCTGCTCGTGCTTCGGTTCGACGGTGAGCGGAAGGGTTGTCTCAATCTCGACAGTCATGCGGGGGCTCCTCCCAGGCGCACGCGCGGATCAAGGGCCGCGAGCAGCAGATCGGCGATGATGTTGCCGAGGATCAGGGTTGCCGACAGCACCAGCATGAAGGTGGCGGTGACATAGACGTCACCCACCCACATCGAGCCGACGATGGCGGGACCGACGGTCGGCAGCGCGAAGATGATCGCCGTTTCAATCTCACCCGTCAGCATGTAGGGCAGCACGACGCCCTGATACATGATCAACGGATGCAGGGCGTTCGGGACAGCGTGGCGCATGACCACGGCACCTTCGCTGAGGCCCTTCGCTCGCGCCGTCTCGACATACTGGGCGTTCAGTGTGTCGAGCAGATTGCCGCGCATCACCCGCATATTGTAGGCGAGGCCGCCGAAGGTGGCGATCGCCACGACCGGCCAGACATGTTTGACGAGGTCGACGAACTTGCCCCAGGACCAGGGCGCGCCGCCGTAGCGGGCCGAATGGAAGCTGTTGATTTCGCTCACATTGAAGTGGAAGACGAGCATGTAGACGATGATCAGCGCCATCAGGAAGCGCGGCACCGTCATGCCGAGAAAGGCAACCGTCGAAAGCAGGCTGTCGATCCAGGAATATTGCCGCGTTGCAGCGATGATGCCGAAGGAAATGCCGATCACGGACGCGAGGATGTGGCAGACGAGTGCCAGGACCAGCGTGCGCGGCAGGCGCTCGCCAACGACGTCGGCCACCGGCTTGTTGTAATAGAGGCTGTGGCCGAAATCGCCGCGCGTCAGAATGCCGGTCATCCAGTTGACGTATTGCACCGCCATCGGCCGATCGAGGCCATGTTCCTTGCGATAGGCCTGCGCCTGGGCTTCCGCTTCCTCATAGGATGCGCCGCCCTGGTTGATCAGCTGTGAGCGGATGTAATCGCTGTAATCTCCGGGCGGCGCCTGGATGATGGCAAACGTCGCTACGCTCAGCACCAGGAGCACCGGAATGGCAGAGGCGATGCGGACAAGCAGAAACCTGAACATGCCGTTTCCTTCTGTCGGTTGGGGTGATGGAGCGCTCCTCCGGCCGACTGCCGGAGGAGCGGACCGGCATCAGTTGCTGAGGCCCTTCTCGCCGGGCTTACCCGGCAGCTGATCGGCGAAAAGCTCGAAGTCCCCCTGCTTGTCGGCGGCGACGAACAGGCGCTCGCGCATGATCGTGTCTTCCGCCCAGTTGAACATGAAGATCGGCGCACCCGTCGGAACGTTCGAGAAGCGCTTGTTGATGATCAGTGCGCCCGGGTATTCGGTAAGCCCGATCGTATCGAGGTTTGTCGTCGCGATCTTCTGGTACTGCTTCATCAGTGCGACGCGTTCGGCGTTGTCGTTGCTGGCAATGAACTTGTTGATGGTGTCGACAAGCTCCTGTTCGAACGGCATCAGATCGACCTGTCCGCCTTCAGGCGCGCGGTGGTGCCAGCTGGTGCGCGGACCCGTTGCCCCAAGCTGCGGCGTGTTCTGTACGACGGAGGCATATTCCGGTCCATTTCGGTGGACCATCCAGTCGAAGCGGCCGGCATAGTTGGCCGCATCACGCTGTTTGCCGTCGAGGGAATTCAGCACGACGCGAAGGCCGAGCTTTTCCATCTGGCCGATGATGCCTTCAGCAAGGTTGCGGTCGGTCGCGTAGCTGTTGTCGATCAGAAGCACGATCTCGACGTCACGGCCGCCAGCCTTGTCGGCTGCGAAATTGACGAAGCCGTTGCCATCGGTGTCCTTGAGCCCAGCCTTTTCGAGCAGGGCTTTCGCGCCGTCGAGGTCAAAGGGGTAGTAGACGGTCGACTCCCGGTCATAGAAGCTGGTGCCGGAGGAAAGCCCGCCCGGATAGATCGCCGTGAACGGACCCTTGACCAGCGCTTCGCCGAGCTTCTTGCGATCGACCGCCATGGTCACCGCCTTGCGGAAATCCTCGTTGCGGTTGAGCTCGCGCACGGCCTGGGCCCGCTCATCCGGCTCGCCCCAGCCATTGGCCGAGAAGTTCATGTGCAGATTGTAGCCGATAAGCCGCGGGCCGAAGGCAAGTCGGGCGGGTGCGGTATCCTGGGCAGCACGCTTCAGCGATTCGACGAAGTTTTCCGGTTGCTCCAGGTTGGACAGATCGGCGGAGCCGGCGATTGCCTGCACGTCGCGGTCGGCCCAGGTCGAGAGCTTGTAGTGCAGTTCGTTGATATAGGGCAGCTGGTTGCCGGCCTCGTCCACCTTCCAGTAGTAGGGGTTGCGGCGCAGCACGATGATGTCGTCGGGGCGATAGGCGACAGGCACCCAGGCGCCCATGACCGGAATGTTCATATATTCCGGCGGGAAGGCGTTCTTGTACTGGTCGTAGGTGGTGCCGGCATATTTCGGGTGCTTGGCTTTGAGAATATGCGACGGGCCGGGGCAGAAGGTGCCATAGGCCATGGCATAGAGGTGCTGGCGCGGGAAGGCCTCCTTGAAGGTCCATTCGACCGTGTACTGGTCGATCTTTTTCAGCGTCGTCCCGATGCCGAAGGTCTCGGGCGTCGCACCGTTCAGCGGAGATACGTTCGGGTCGAGGACATTGTCGTCCCAGTAGAACATCACGTCCTCGGCATCGAAGGCGTCGCCATCCGACCACTTGGCGCCTTCGACCAGATGCATCGTCAGCTTGTGGCCGTCGGCGGACCAGTCCCAGCTCCTGGCGAGATTCGGCAGCGGTTCGACGTCGTTCGCCTCCACCTGGAAGAGCGGCGCGGTGCGGGTCAGGCATTCGGACATGCCGATGTCGATGCCGCCCCAGCCCTGGCTCTGGCCGGCCGAGTAGTTCCAGCCTTCCGGCCGGCCGCCAATCACGTGACGCAGCGTGTCGCCATAGACGCCGACGCCATCGGGCATGTTGCCGGTCTTGAAGACCATCGGCTCCTTCGGCAGACGCTCGGCGACCGGCGGCAGCTTGCCGGCCTTGACGTATTTCTCGGTGATCCAGGCCGGCTCCTTATATTCCGGCAGCGCCTTGAACTCGGCGATCGAGTCGCGCGGCACATAGGTGATCTTGCCCTGGGCCGGGAACGGCGGCTGCTCGGGCACCACGGTCGGATCGGACGCCGCCGCGTTAACGGCGAAGGTCGAAATACCGACGAGCAAAAGGCTCGCCATCTTCGTCAGTCTGTGGCTGGTCATTGGCTCAGATTCTCCCTCTATTCGCCGCGCCGAAGCGTGGCCTCCTCCTTGAATGTCAGCAGTCACGGCAGCCTGGGCCCGCGTCTCCTCACGCGAATTGGGCTGCATTCGCTCAGCCGGCGGCGCGGGCCGCCTGGCGTTCGGCTCGCAATTCGTCGAGCGAGCGCACCGGACGGCGCGCAGCGCCGTTCCAGTCGCGAGTCTTGACGGTCGAGCGGCTCAAGCGCTCCTTCGCACCGTCGATGGCATGGGCGTATTGCGGCAGCCACTGGCCTTGCGCGACGACCATCTCGTCAACCATCTGCCAGACCTCCTCCGGCGTGCAGATCGCGCCGACCAAGGGGTCGTGCAGCATTGCCAGCTTCAGAAGGTCGAGATCGCCGGTAACGGCGGCATGCACCGACATGCGCTGGACGTTGATCGATGAGAGGCAGGTGGCAGCGCAGGCTTCGGGAAGGGTGATGCCCGAGACCATGTTGATGCCGAAGCGATCGACGAAACCGGGGGATTCGATGATCGCGTCAGCGGGCAGATTGCTGATGACGCCGTTGTTCTTGACGTTGAAATGCCCGCGATAGACCCGGCCGGTTTCCAGCGCTTCCAGGATGTGGCTCGCATGTTCGTTCGAGCGCTTGCTGGGATCGAGCGGCCTTCCGGCGGCTTCCAGGAACTGCGGAAACTCCGTCTCGAACCAATTGCGAGTTTCCGTCGAATACCTGAGGTAGCCGCCAGTCTCGCCGTGGATCCAGTCCGACATGTCGATCCAGCGGCCGATTTCTTCCGGCCGCTTGCGATACCAGGGCAGGTATTCGGAGAGATGGCCGTTGCTCTCGGTCGAATAGACGCCGAAGCGTTTCAGCACATCGATCCGGAGTTTCTCCTGCTTGGAAAACACCGGATGCGCCTCAAAAGCGGCGACGAGTTCGTCCTTGCCTATTCTGCGGCCCTTGAGCCTGACATCGACGAACCAGGTCTGGTGGTTGATGCCGGAGCAGATGTAGTCGAGTTCGCCCTCGCCGGCGCCAAGGATTTCGGCGATCTGCTCGCCGCCATGCTGAACGCCGTGGCAGAGGCCGACGGTATCGACCTTGCCGTATTCGATCGCCGCCCAGGTGTTCATCGCCATTGGGTTGGCATAATTCAGGAACTTGGCACCCGTCTCGGCGACCGCACGGATGTCGTTGCAGAAGTCGAGGATGACCGGAATGTTGCGCTGGCCATAGAGGATGCCGCCGGCGCAGATCGTATCGCCGACGCATTGGTCGACGCCGTATTTCAGGGGGATGCGGATGTCATCGGCATAGGCTTCGAGGCCGCCGACGCGAACGCAGCTGATGATGTAGCGGGCGCCTTCCAGCGCCTTTTGCCGATCGGTCGTCGCAGTCACCTTCGTCGGCAGGCGATTGACCTTTACGATCCGGTCGAGGATCGCCTTGATCATCTCCAGATTACGAGCACTGAGGTCGGTCAGCGCAACCTCGATATCGCGCAGTTCCGGCACGGCGAGAATGTCGGTGAAGAGCTTCTTGGTGAAGCCGATGCTGCCGGCGCCGATGATGGCGATCTTGAAACTTGCCATGTCCTCTTACTCCTCCTGAACCGCCCGCGACGCACGCGAAGGGTAAAATCAATTCAAAATTCCAAACGCACCGTCTGCACAACTTCAGCGCAGATCTGACTTTCTATTGGACTAGATTTGCCGACTGTTGCGCAGTTGGTCGTCATTATGTGTATAATCACCGACCCCGCCAGAGCGGTATTGTGCTTTCATGGGTAATTTTATGCTGCAAGATTTGATCGACAATGGCCCTGTCATGCGCACCGTCTCCCTGCCGCGGGGACGCCAGAGCCTGCACACGATGCCGACCAGCACCGGCTATGAAATCCGCACCAACGCCACCTATGACTGGGACGGAAGAAAACGCGGCAACACGCCCTTCACCGTGCTGCAGCACACGATCGCCGGCGCCGGAAACCTGCGCTACGAGAACCGCAGCTATCGCGTGCGCGAGAGCGAGACCTTGCTTCTGCTCGTGCCGCACAATCATCGCTACTGGCTGGAAGACGGCGGGCGCTGGGAGTTTTTCTGGATCTCGATGAATGGCGACGAGGCGCTGCGCATCCACCGCGCCATTCTTGCCGTCGCCGGCCCGGTCTTGAAGCTGCAGCCGGAAACGACCGAGCATCTGGCCGATTGCAGCCTGCGGCTGATCCGCGGCGGCGAGACGCCGGGGCGGGCGTCTGCGATCGCCTATGAAGCGGCGATGGCGCTTTATGACGACGTCTTCGGCTCGCATCCGGTGTTCAGCCACGAGCACAGAACGATGCAACGTGTCGTCGACCACATCATGAACAATCTGCAGAGCCCGCTTCCGGTCGAGGAACTGGCGCGCGTCTCGGGCCTGAGCCGCGCGCATTTCTCACGCGTCTTTGCCGCCAGCGAAGGCATGGCACCGGCCGAGTACGTCTTGCAGAAGCGCTTGCAACGCGCGGTAAAATTGCTGACCAAGACCGCGAGCCTGCCGGTCAAGGAAGTGGCGATCCTCTCGGGCTTCGAAGACCCGAACTACTTCGCCAAGGTCTTCCGCCGCTCTTTCGGCTTGAGCCCCACCGAGTTCCGCACGACCGGCATGTATGCGAGCGTGCCGGCCGGTTCGGTGGAGCAATCGACCGACACGCTCCAGGAACCGGCGGTGTAGGTCCCGGCGCCTGGCCCGGAACCTTGGCCTCAGCCGGCCAGTTGTTGGCGAAACGCCGGCGTTCTTGGAAAAACCCCGCCAAGGTCGGCATGCATTGCCCGCGCGATCACGTGGAAGTCACGTTCGCTGATGGCGAGATGGCCGAAACGAAGCTTCTGATCCCAGCTTCGGTTGCCTTCGGCAAACTCCAGACTGTCCAGCCACGGGCGGACCGGAGCCTCCATACTGTCGGCCCAGTCGATATCGCCGCGATGCGGGGCGACGCCGCCCATGGCAAAAAAGTAGGGTGGACGCTCCTTGACCACACCGATGGCCGTAAAACAGGCGAGCCCGGCTCTGCCGTTGAAGGCGGCGTTGGGTGAATAGCCGATGAAGCCGTCACCCGCCTTCATCCGCGTCAACGCCTGGACGTTGCCGTAGTCATAGCCGAAGCGCGAGAAGCCACCGTCCGGCGTATGCTGCAGATCATCACCGGAAACCGCGCCGATCCAGAAGTTGCGCTCGCCCGGCCTGCTTCCACCGCCCATCTGAAAAACATCCTGCGCCGACATCGGTCATCCCTCGATCTCTGATCATGGGAACACTCTACGCGCGACCCCTGCCAGATTCTGTCAGCATCGATTGACCCCTATGCCGGCCCTCGTCACATCCCCTGCAGCGCCCCGCATTCACGCGTGCAAGCGCCGCGATATCAGTTGCCCGAACCCGGCGAGACCGGCTGCCATTCGCCGAACAGGGTCAAGCCTGCCGCCTTGGCGAGCGCAGCCGACGCATGGTTGTCAAGCTGGCAGCGGTACTGTGGTGACAGTGAAGTCGCCTTCGCCTTGAACGACGTTGCCATTCGCAAACGTCGCCTGCCAGTAATTGGTAATCTTTGGGGGAAAGGACATGCACGCAACCTTTCGGAACAGGCGCACAAGCGCTTACCGCCGGGAGTGAAACGCGCCTGAATTGGACAAACTAATCAATTAATTAAACAACGGGATCGAGTTGCCGGAAGGCAGTGGCGCAATAAAGGCCGCACAAAGCAAAAGCGCCCGCAGGAGATGCAGGCGCTTGGGCAATTTTATCAGTCTGGTAGGTCGCCTTAGCGGGCGAAGGCCGTGCGTGCGACGCGGTCGATGTCGGCGCGTTCGATGCCGAGGTCGCGCAGTTCGCGGTTCGACATGCGGCCCAGCTCGGTGACCGTCTGACGATACTTGCGCCAGTTGTTGATGGAGCGTGCGATGTTCATTTGATCCCCCTTTCAATGGGCTTTCGAAGCCTGGCAGCCAGTCCGTGGCGCCTCGTTTCGCTTCGATGAACACCTTATAGCTGAGGCCTTTGGTAAGTTGCAGCGCTCAAAACTCAGCGCTCCCATGTGGCAAATGCATGGGTCGCGGCAACAACCTGTGCACGCATACGCGAATACCAGCTTCGCGCAACAACAGCCGCAGAAACTGTTGATCCCGACGACAGAGACAAGTATTTCTTTTGTCGACAAAGGAATCCGAGATGACCGATATCGACACTGACAACAGCCCCATCCCCGAACGCAAGCGCGGCTCCGGCGTGAAGATGGTCTATGACCTCCTGCGCGACGAGATCCTCGACCTGGTGCTGCCACCCGGCAGCCCGATCGACGAAGTGCAGCTCGCCGAACGCCTGAAGATGTCACGCACCCCGATCCGCGAGGCGCTGGTCCGGCTTGCCGGCGAAGGGCTGATCGACACGCTGCCGAACCGCTCGACGATGGTCGCCAACATCGACTTCCTCAACCTGAACCCGTTCTTCGACGCGCTGGTGCTGATGTACCGCGTCACGACACGGCTTGCGGCACAGAACCACCGCCCGGAAGATCTCGCTGTTATCCGCGGCTTCCACGAGGACTATGCGGCGGCGGTAAAATCGCGCGACGCGCTGACGATGATCGCCACCAACGCCGCCTTCCACGCGGCGATCGCCGAGGCCGGTCGCAATCCCTATTTCACCAGCCTGTTCCGCCGGCTGCTGGACGAGGGGCGGCGCATCCTCAGGCTTTATTACCAGTCCTACGAGGAACAGTTCCCGCAGCGCTTCGTCGACGAACACGCGGCGATCATCGCCGCGATCGCGGCGCGCGACATCGAGGCGGCCGACCGTCTCGGCAAGGCGCATGCGGAGCAGATCGTCGAGCAGGTGCAGAAGCTTTTTGCCCGCAACAACAAGCTCGACATCGCCCTCTAGCGGCTTTTGTATTTTTCTTGTCGACAAATAAAATACAAACGGCTATTGTCTGGATCAAAGGCAGGTAGGCGCGTGCCGCCAAGGCGCTCACCGCCTGCCGAGGAACAAAGCCGAGAGGAGTTTCAAATGAAGGCTCAGATTTTCACTGGCGTCATCCCGGCGCTGATGACCCCTTGCAAGGAAGATCGCACCCCCGATTTCGACGCGCTGGTGCGCAAGGGCAAGGAATTGATCGCGCAGGGGATGTCGGCCGTCGTCTATTGCGGCTCGATGGGTGACTGGCCGCTCCTGACCGACGCGCAGCGCATGGAAGGCGTCGAGCGCCTGGTCAAGGCCGGCATCCCGGTTATCGTCGGCACCGGCGCCGTCAACACCGCTTCGGCCGTTGCCCATGCGGCGCACGCCGAGAAGGTCGGCGCCCAGGGCCTGATGGTCATTCCGCGCGTCCTGTCGCGCGGCTCGGTCGTCGCCGCCCAGAAGAACCACTTCAAGGCCATTCTCTCGGCCGCCCCGAGCCTGCCGGCCGTCATCTACAACAGCCCCTATTACGGCTTTGCCACCCGCGCCGACCTGTTCTTCGCACTGCGCGCCGAGCATCCGAACCTCGTCGGCTTCAAGGAATTCGGCGGTGCTGCCGACATGCGCTATGCGGCCGAAAACATCACCAGCCGTGACGATGGCGTCTCGCTGATGATCGGCGTCGACACGGCCGTGTTCCACGGCTTCGTCAACTGCGGCGCGACCGGTGCGATCACCGGCATCGGCTGCGTGCTGCCGAAGGAAGTCATCCACATGTGCAACCTGTCGCGTGCCGCCGCCGAAGGCGACGTCGACGCTCGCCAGCGCGCACTGGAACTGGAACAGGCGCTCGCCGTGCTCTCCTCCTTCGACGAAGGCCCGGACCTCGTTCTCTACTTCAAGCACATGATGGTGCTGAAGGGCGACAAGGAATACACGCTGCACTTCAACGAGAGCGACGTGCTCTCCGACAGCCAGCGCGGCTATGTCGAAGCCCAGTTCAAGCTGTTCAACAGCTGGTACGCCGAGTGGAGCAAGCTCCCGGGCGCCGTGCAGAAGTACAAGGCCTGAACCTCAGTTGACCACCCTTTACAGCGCCGCGCCTATTCAGGCGCGGCGCTGTAAAGTCAGTGTCCCAGCGCTGTCTTATTCTGGATGATCGACGTCAGCTGCTCGGCACAGATCTTCAACGGTGCCACGGACTGGGATGCTTTTGCCATCGCCATCGCACCGGAGTAGGTTGCCACGACCAGGGTGGCTAGGGCCTCAAAATCGAAGTCGCGAACGGGAGCCGCACGAAGGTCGGCCCGCAGCTTGTCAGCGATCGCGGTCCTCCAGCGTGTGAAGATCGCCTCGATCGCGGCTTGGAAATCCTCGTCCTCACGCGACAGTTCAAGTGCGAGATTGTTCAGCGGGCAGCCCGAGACACCCCCCTTCCGCTCCAATTCGGAAATAATGGCCGCGAATACCGCCTGGATGCCATCGGCCGTCGTGGCCGCAAGCTTGACTGGCGTGATCCAGGTCAACTCGACGGCTTCTGCCACGCGATCCTGAATAACAGCGAGGCCGAGGGCCTTCTTGGTGGGGAAGTGATGCGCGAGCGCTCCGCCGGTAACGTCCGCATCGCGTTTCAGGTCATGCAGGGCACTGGAATGATAGCCGCGGGTCGAGAAGGCAACGTAGGCCGCATCCACAAGCCGCTGCCTCAGACCTTGCGGATCGTTCATGCGCCGATTTGGCGAGGTAGGTCGCTCCGACATGGGTTATTTCCTTTCCTCCAAGTTATAGCAGGTTGACAAAACAGGACAACTGCCCTGTACTGCAAACAGGATGACCGTCCTGTTTCGTAGGGGATACCCATGTCTTTATTCACAATGAGCGAATCAATGCCGCGGGCTGCGCGCGATACGACCAACTCGATCATTGAACTGCGGCGTTATCGGCTTCGACCGGAATCCAGGGAGACGCTGATCGAGCTGTTCGACCGCGAATTCATCGAGTCCCAGGAAGCCCAGGGAATGAGCGTGATTGGACAATTCCGCGACCTTGATGATCCCAATAGCTTCGTATGGCTAAGAGGCTTTAGCGACATGCCGTCCCGCGCAGCAGCGCTGAACTCGTTCTATACAGGCCCGGTGTGGGCCGCGCACCGCGACCAGGCGAACGGCACGATGATAAATTCGGACAACGTTCTGCTGCTGCGGCCCGCGTCGCCTGATGCCGGCTTTGGGCCATTACCCGTCACACGCCCCGCGTCTGACACAGGCGATGTACAGCGCGGCCTTATGGTTGCTACGACCTGTTATCTCGCACCACGCACGGGCGACGAGTTTGCCGGATTCTTTGAGACCGTTATCAAGCCGCATCTGGAGCGAGCCTCGGCCGTCGTGCTGGCCGCTTTGGTCACCGAGCAGAGCCCGAACACGTTCCCCAGGCTGCCTGTCCGCGAAGGGGAGACAGTCTTCGTCTGGTTCTGCGCTTTCCCCAGTCTGGCTGCGTACGAGAGCCATCTCGCCGAGCTTGCACAATCCGAGACCTGGACGACAGAGGCCGTTTCGGAGATGGGGCGGCGGACGTGGAGGCCGAACGAGGTGTTGCGCCTAACGCCAACAGCGCGATCACTACTGCCGTAATTGCATTATGTCGGACACCGCATTGGCGAGTCTTCCTCCGGGGTCATAGAGGATTCCTGACGATTGCTGCCGGATGTCCGTTCGATAAACCCGAACACCAGCAGAATCTGAAAATGTGGAACCGGAGCAACCGGTTCCACATTTTGGTCAAGACTTGGTCCGCGAGGGCCTTTCGTTTTGCCGAATGCCGGAAGGACCGGATGCCCCGTGATTTTTAAGCCACGGCATCCAGCCCAAGCGCATGAAGGCGGTCGAGCTGCTCCATCTCAGCTGTGTTGAGCACGATGCCTTCAGCTTCTGACTTGGCACGCGCCACGAAACGGCGCTGCGACGGCAGGCGGGCGCCCTGGCCGACGATCGCCTCGAACAGCACTTCGGCGCGGGCAAACGGATTACCCGGGCGGCCGGCCGCAAATTTTTCCGGCGAGAAGGCGACGATCAGTTCGCCGTGGAAAGGCGCAAGCGTCGTCGTGCCGAGATAGTCGAGCACTTCCGGGCTCGTCAGGTCGCCGATCATGATGCCGGCGAGAAGCTCGACCATCGTGCCGATCGCCGAGCCCTTGTGGCCGCCGAAGGGCAGCATGGCGCCGGCGAGCGCCGCCTCCGGATCGGTCGTCGGGTTGCCCTCGGCATCGATCGCCCAGCCCTCGGGCAGCGGTTTGCCGGCGCGGCGGTGCAGCTCGATCTCGCCGCGCGCGGCAACCGAGGTCGCGAAGTCGAAGACGTAGGGCGGCTTGCCTTCGCGTGGCCAGCCGAAGGCAAACGGGTTGGTACCGAGCAGCGGCTTGTTGCCACCGGTCGGCGCGACCGTCGCATAGCTCGGGCACATGACGAGGCCGGCGAGGCCTTCGCCGGTCAGGCCTTCCACTTCCGGCCAGAGCGCCGAGAAATGGGTGCAATCATTGATGACGAGAGCGGCAATCCCCAGAGAACGGGCACGCTCGGCGAGCGCCGGCAGCCCGAGCTCGAAGGCCGGGTTGGCGAAGCCGCCCTTGGCGTTGACCTTGACGATTGCCGAGCCCTCCTGCACGTCGAGCTCCGGCACCGCATCGGGCTTCACCTTGCCGGCTTTGACCGTCCTGAGCGCCCCTTCGATACGGTAAATGCCGTGCGACTTGCAGGCATCGCGCTCGCCGGCGACAATCACGCGAGCAAGTGCGCCTGCCTGAACGCCGTTGAGGCCCGCCTTGCGGAAGATCGCTTCGACGCGCTCGAAAAGCGCTGCGATCGTCAGGGTGTTGGTCTCGCTCATCTCTCTCCCTTTTCGTAGATGCGCCTGACAGAGCCAGTCAGACGATTGATGTTCTGCATACATATAGTATACAAAGATCCGACAAGTGCAATTCAGCCATGATCTCCTCTGCCACAAAAGGCAATCCGGGATCGAACGAAAGGATCGCAAGATGGCCTTCACCCCCAAAGGAAAACACCTGGTTGCCGGCGAATGGCTCGACGGAGCCGGCACCTTCGCCTCGGCGCCCGCTCATGGCCCGGTCCATCAGTTCGCCACGGGTACCGTCGATCTGGTCAACCGCGCCGCAGAAGCCGCCGAAGAAGCCTTCCTCAGCTACGGCTATTCAACCCGCGCCGAGCGCGCCGCCTTCCTGCGCGCCATTGCCGACGAGATCGAGGCGCGCGCCGAGGCGATCACCGAGATCGGCAGCCAGGAAACCGGCCTTCCGGAAGCGCGCCTGCAGGGCGAGCGCGGCCGCACCACCGGCCAGCTCCGGCTTTTCGCAGACCACATCGAGAAGGGCGACTATCTCGACCGCCGCTTCGACGCCGCCCTGCCCGAACGCCAGCCGGCGCCGCGCCCGGAGATCCGCCTCATCCAGCGGCCGATCGGCCCGGTCGCCGTCTTCGGCGCCTCGAATTTCCCGCTCGCCTTCTCGACCGCCGGCGGCGACACCGCTGCGGCCCTTGCCGCTGGTTGCCCGGTGGTCGTCAAGGGTCATTCGGCCCATCCTGGCACCGGCGAGATCGTGGCGCAGGCTGTCGAAGCGGCCATTCGCAAGACCGGCGTTCACCCGGGCGTCTTTTCGCTGATCCAGGGCGGCAACCGCCAGGTCGGCGAAGCGCTGGTGCAGCATCCGCTGATCAAGGCCGTCGGCTTTACCGGTTCGCTCGCCGGCGGCCGTGCGCTCTTCAATCTCTGCGCCGCCCGTCCCGAGCCGATCCCGTTCTTCGGCGAGCTTGGCTCGGTCAACCCGATGTTCCTGCTGCCGGAAGCGCTGAAGGCGCGCGCCGAGGGTCTCGGCCAGGGCTGGGCCGGCTCGCTGACCATGGGCGCCGGCCAGTTCTGCACCAATCCCGGCATCGCCGTGGTGGTCGAAGGCGCTGACGCCGACCGCTTCACGGCGGCAGCTGTCGAAGCGCTCGGCAAGGTCGCGCCGCAGACGATGCTGACCGACGGCATCGCCAAGGCCTATCACGACGGCCAGGCGCACTTTGAAAGCCGCAACGCCGTCAAGCCGCTGCTGACGACCGAATCCTCCGGCCGCTCTGCCTCGCCGAACCTGTTCGAGACATCAGGCGAACAGTTCCTCGCCGATCATGCGCTCGGCGAAGAGGTCTTCGGCCCGCTCGGCCTCGTCGTGCGTGTCGGTTCGACCGGCGAGATGGAACAGCTTGCCCGCGGCTTCCAGGGCCAGCTGACGACCACGATCCACATGGACAACGGCGATCTCGAAACGGCCCGCCGCCTGCGCCCGATTCTCGAGCGCAAGGCCGGCCGCGTGCTGGTCAATGGCTTCCCGACCGGCGTCGAGGTAGTGGATTCGATGGTCCATGGCGGGCCCTATCCGGCCTCGACCAACTTCGGCGCCACCAGCGTCGGCACCATGTCGATCCGCCGCTTCCTGCGTCCCGTCTCCTACCAGAACATGCCGGAAGCCCTGCTGCCCGAGGATTTCCAGGGCTAACGCGAGATGAGGAAAAGTGCGGGCGGCCTCCCGCCCTCATCCCGCCCTCACTGATGAGTGACGACAGATCGCTGCGCAAGCATCCCATTTGGCGAAACAAATGGGATGCTTCGGCGCGTTCTGCGTTATGATGATATACTTTTTGTATACTAATTGTATTTTTCTATTGATTTACGCTCTCTAAAACGGAATAGTGCCTCAGCCGTCAAACGGCACTCATTTCAGGGAGAGAGATAATGAAGACTTCGGTGCTCGCGCTCGGCCTCGTTGCGGCCGCAGCTCTGACCAGCCAGGCCCATGCCGACAAGCTGGATGACGTGATCGGCTCGGGAACGCTGCGTTGCGCAGTCGTGCTCGACTTCCCGCCGATGGGTTCTCGCGACGAGAACAACAACCCGATCGGTTTTGACGTCGACTACTGCAACGACCTCGCAAAGGCACTGGGCGTTACCGCCGAAATCGTCGAAACCCCGTTCCCGGAGCGCATTCCCGCTCTGATGTCGGGCCGTGTCGACGTTGGTGTTGCCTCGACTTCGGACACGCTTGAGCGCGCCAAGACCGTCGGCATGACGATCCCCTACTTCGCCTTCGAAATGGCTGTCACCGCCAACGAGAAGTCGGGCGTCAAGTCCTTCGAGGACATGAAAGGCAAGGTCGTCGGCGCTACCGCTGGTACCTTCGAAGCGATCGCTCTCGAAAAGCAGGTCAAGGAATGGGGTGCTGGCGAGTTCCGCCCGTACCAGACCCAGGCCGACGTGTTCCTCGCGCTGAGCCAAGGCCAGATCGACGCAACGGTATCGACCTCGACGGTCGCCCAGGCCAACGTAAAGGGCGGCAAGTTCGCCGGCATCTCGGTCGTCGGCAAGGCTCCGTTCGACACCGACTACGTCGCGCTCTTCACCAACCGCGAAGAATACGGCTTCGTCAACTTCCTCAACCTTTTCATCAATCAGCAGGTCCGCACCGGCCGTTATGCTGAGCTCTATGAAAAGTGGGTTGGCGGCGAACTGCCCGACCTTACGGCAAAGGGCGTATACCGCTAATATGCCGTCCATCTGGCGGCGCGAAGTGTAGCTTCGCGCCGCTATTCGTTTCCGAAGAGGTGAGACGAAACATGTTCAGTTATACCTTCCATTGGAACCAGGCGCTGAAGGCCCTGCCGCAGATGCTCGATGGAGCGCTGGTCACCTTGCAGGTGGCTCTGCTCTCGATGGTCATCGGCCTGGCGCTGGCGCTGGCGCTCACGGCCTGCCGCCTGTCCGGCAATCGCATCCTCGGTGGCTTCGCCACCGCCTGGGTCGAGATCGCCCGAAACACGCCGGCCCTGTTCCAGATCTATATGGCGCATTTCGGCCTCGGCAATTTCGGCATCCATTTGAGCCCCTATACGGCGCTGCTCGCCGGGATCGCCTTCAACAATGCCGGCTATCTCGCGGAGAATTTCCGCGGCGCGCTCAAGGCCATTCCGGATACCCAGACACGCGCCGGCCGGTCGCTGGGCATGACCCCGGTACAGGCCTTCCGCTACATCGTGCTGCCGCAGATGCTGCGCATCGCTTTCCTGCCGGTTACCAACCAGATGGTCTGGGCAATCCTGATGACGTCGCTCGGCGTTACCGTCGGCATGAACACCGACCTTGCCGGCATCACCCAGGAGCTGAACGCCCGCTCGTTCCGCACCTTCGAGTTCTTCGCGATCGCCGCGGTGATCTACTACCTGATCGCCAAGGCCGTGACGCTGGCAGCACGCCTGCTCGCTGCGCGCATGTTCCGCTACTAAGGAGAGGTGAGAGATGTTCAATACCGCCCTCACCCTCGCTGATCTCGGCTTCCTGCTGCAGGGCGCCCTGATGACGCTGGCAGTCACCGCCGTCTCGGTCACGGCCGGAACCGTGCTCGGCATCATCTTCGGCGTCGTGCGCAACCAGGTCGGCCCCTATCGGGCCGCACCGCTCACCTTCGTGCTCGACATCTTCCGCTCGGTGCCGCTGCTGATCCAGCTGGTCCTCGCCAACGCTTTCCAGGCGATCGCCAAGCTTGGCTGGGCGCCGTTCACGACATCCTGCGTGGTGCTGTCGCTCTATACGGCCGCCTATTGCACCGAGATCGTGCGCGGCGGCATCTCGTCGGTGCCGCCGACGACGCGCCGTGCCGCCCGCTCGCTCGGCATGACCTGGTGGCAGGACATGCGCTACATCGTGGCGCCGCTTGCGACCCGCGTTTCGTTGCCCTCCTGGATCGGCCTGACGCTCGGCGTCATGAAGGACTCCGCCCTCGTCCTCTGGCTCGGCCTGATCGAACTCTTGCGCGCCTCGCAAGTGCTCGTCACCCGCCTGCAGGAACCGCTGCTGATCCTGCTGATCTGCGGCGCCATCTACTTCCTCATCAGCTTCCCAATCGCCCGGCTCGGCGGTTACCTTGAAAAACGGTGGTCCAATGATTGAGATCCAAAACGTTCGCAAATCCTTCGGCTCGCTGGAGGTTCTCAAAGGCATCGACCTCACCGTCAACAAGGGCGAAGTCGTGACCGTCATCGGCGGCTCCGGTTCCGGCAAATCGACACTGCTCACCTGCATCAACGGCCTCGAGCCGATCGATTCCGGTCGCATCGTCGTCGACGGCACCGAGGTCCACGCCAAGTCGACGGACCTCAACAAGCTGCGCGCCAAGGTCGGCATCGTCTTCCAGCAGTGGAATGCATTCCCGCACCTGACCGTGCTTGAAAACGTCATGCTGGCGCCGCGCAAGGTGCTCGGTCTCTCCAAGGAGAAAGCCGAGGAAATCGCCGTCAAGCAGCTCACCCATGTCGGCCTCGGCGAAAAGCTCGGCGTCTATCCGACCCGCATGTCGGGCGGCCAGCAGCAGCGCATGGCGATCGCCCGCGCCCTTGCCATGTCGCCGGAATACATGCTGTTTGACGAAGTGACCTCGGCACTCGACCCGCAACTCGTCGGCGAAGTGCTCGACACGCTACGCATGCTGGCGTCTGAAGGCATGACGATGATCTGCGTCACGCACGAAATGAAGTTTGCCCGCGAGGTCTCCGACCGCGTGGCCTTCTTCCACAAGGGCGTGATGGCCGAGATCGCACCGCCGGAAGCGCTCTTCGGCGCGCCGAAGGATCCGGAACTGCAAAAGTTCCTGGCAGCGACGCACTGAGCCGATCATGAAGGATGCAGCTCAGCCCGACGTCATCGTCATCGGCGCCGGCGTCGTCGGCCTTTCCGCGGCCATCGCCGTCCAGGCACGGGGACTTTCCGTCACCGTGCTCGACCGGGAAGGCCCGGCGGCAGGCGCCTCGGCCGGCAATGCCGGGGCATTCGCCTTCACCGATATTCTGCCGCTTGCCTCGCCGGGCATCCTGAAAAAGGCGCCGAAATGGCTGCTTGACCCGCTCGGACCCTTGAGCGTTCCGCCGGCTTACGCGGCGCAGATCGCGCCGTGGATGTTCCGCTTCTGGCGCGCCTGCTCGCCGAGCCGCGTCGCGCATTCGACGGCGGCGCAAACGGCGATCATGGACCTCTCCAAGGCCGAGCTGGAACCCTTCCTTTCCGCCACCGGCACGCTGCCGATGCTGCGCAAGGAAGGCAATCTTCAGGTCTATGAGAGCGACGCCGAACTGAAGGCGTCGCTTCCCGGCTGGAAGGCGCGCGCTGAACACGGCATCGAATTCCGCCATATGGGTGCCGCCGAAATGGCCGCGATCCAGCCCGGCATCGCATCGCGCTTCACCTGCGGCACGTTTACGCCCGGCTGGTACTCGATCGCCGATCCGAAGCTCTACACCTTGGCGCTTGCCGACCATTTCCGCGCCAAGGGCGGCACGATCGAACGGGCCGAAATCACGGCGCTGAAGCCGATCGGCGGCGGCGTTGAACTGACGACCGCGGATGGCGAGACGCGACGGGCCGGCCAGGTCGTGCTTTCGGCCGGCGCCTTCTCGCATCAGGTCGCACGCTCGCTCGGCGAGCGCATCCCGCTCGAAACCGAGCGCGGCTACAACACGACACTGCCCTCGAACGCCTTCGATCTGCGCACCCAGGTCACCTTCGGCGGCCACGGTTTCGTCGTGACGAGGCTTACGACCGGCATCCGCGTCGGCGGCGCCGTCGAACTTGGCGGCCTGAAGCTGCCGCCGAATTTCCGCCGCTCGGAAGCCATGCTGAAGAAGGCGAAGGCCTTCCTGCCTGGCTTGAAGAGCGAAGGCGGCGTGCAATGGATGGGCTTCCGCCCGTCGCTGCCCGACAGCCTGCCGGCAATCGGCCGGGCCCGCGCAACCGAGCGGGTGATCTACGCCTTCGGCCACGGCCACCTCGGCCTCACCCAGTCCGCCGGCACCGCCCGGCTCGTCGCCGATCTCTTGACCGGTCACCAGCCGGCCATCGACATAAAATCCTTCTCGCCGCAACGTTTCTGACAGGGCTTTCACCATGGCCAACCACACCTTCTCCTGCATCGACGGCCACACCTGCGGCAACCCGGTCCGCCTCGTTTCCGGCGGCGGGCCGCGGCTGGAAGGCGCGAACATGCTGGAGAAGCGGGCCCACTTCCTGCGTGAGTTCGACTGGATCCGCACCGGCCTGATGTTCGAGCCGCGCGGCCACGACATGATGTCGGGCTCGATCCTCTATCCGCCGACGCGGCCCGACTGCGACGTCGCGGTGCTCTTCATCGAAACGTCAGGCTGTCTACCGATGTGCGGTCACGGCACGATCGGCACCATCACCATGGCGATCGAGAACGGGCTGATCACCCCGCGCGAACCGGGCAAGCTTTCGATCGACGCGCCGGCCGGCAAGGTCGATATCACCTATCGCCAGGAAGGCCGCTTCGTCGAGGAAGTACGCCTCACCAACGTGCCCGGCTTCCTTTATGCCGAGGGGCTGACGGCGGAGGTCGAGGGCCTGGGTGAAATCGTCGTCGACGTCGCCTATGGCGGCAATTTCTACGCCATCGTCGAACCCCAGAAGAACTTCCGCGACATGGCCGACCACACGGCCGGCGAACTTGTCGGCTGGAGCCCGAAGCTGCGCGCCGCACTCAACGCCAAGTACGAGTTCGTGCACCCGGAACACCCGGAAATTAAGGGCCTCAGCCACATCCAGTGGACAGGCAAGCCGACGCAGGCCGAAGCCCATGCCCGAAACGCCGTGTTCTACGGCGAAAAGGCGATCGACCGCTCGCCCTGCGGCACCGGCACCTCGGCGCGCATGGCGCAGCTTGCCGCCAAGGGCAAGCTTGGGGTTGGTGACGAGTTCGTGCATGAATCGATCATCGGTTCGCTGTTCAAGGGCCGCGTCGAGGCGGCGACCAAGGTCGCAGACCGCTACGCCATCATCCCGTCGATTGCCGGCTGGGCCCGCATGACCGGCATCAACACCATCTTCATCGATGACCGCGACCCCTTCGCCCATGGATTTGTCGTAAAATGACCCAGACGATCTTCGCCCGCAGCATCCTTTCCGGCTCCGCCGATGGCCCCATCATCGCCACCGAGGAGGCGCTGAGCTTCTGGGGCGGGGTCGATCCGGCAACGGGCCGGGTGATCGACGTGCACCACCCGCTGCACGGCCTCTGTCTGACCGGCGGCATCCTGATGATGCCGTCGAGCCGCGGCTCCTGCACCGGTTCGGGCGTGCTGCTCGACATGGCGCTGACGGGCCGCGCACCGGCAGCACTCGTCTTCTGCGAGGCCGAGGACGTGCTGACGCTGGGGGCGCTGATTGCGGCAGAGATGTTCGGCAAATCCTTGCCGGTGCTGCGTGTCTCGCGGGACGCCTTCAAGGCGCTGTCGCAGGCAAAGACGGCGCGGATCAGCAATACGACAATCGAAGCCGATCCCCTGACGATCAACGTCGAACCGCCGGCGACGGCCGCACTCGACCTGACCGAGAACGACCGCGCCATGCTCGATGGCCGCGACGGCGTTGCGGTCCAGCAGGCGATGCGCATCATTGCGGCGATGGCAGCACAGCAAGGGGCGGAAAAGCTCCTCGACGTCGTCCAGGGCCATATCGACGGCTGCATCTATGCGAGCCCGGCCAACCTCACCTTCGCCGAGAAGATGGCGGATATGGGCGCCAAGGTTCGGGTACCGACGACGATGAACGCGATCTCGGTCGACCGCGCCAACTGGAAAGCGCAGGGCGTGCCCGAAAGCTTCGGCGATCCGGCCGCACGGCTTGCCGACGCCTATGTGCGCATGGGCTGTCGCCCGACCTTCACCTGCTCGCCCTATCTGCTCGACAGCGCGCCGAAATCCGGCGAAGCCATTGCCTGGGCGGAATCGAACGCCGTCATCTTCGCCAACACCGTGCTTGGCGCCCGCACGGCGAAACACCCCGATTTTCTCGATCTCTGCATCGCACTGACCGGACGTGCGCCATTCTCGGGCGTCTATCTCGACGCGCCGCGCAAGGCGAAACGCGTCATCGACGTCGAACTTCCCGACGCGATCGACGATGCCTTCTGGCCGCTGATCGGCTACCTCGCCGGCAAGGCCGCGCCCGACCGTATTCCGCTGTTGCGCGGTGTTGCATCCGCCCGCCCCTCGCGCGACGACCTCAAGGCCCTCTGTGCCGCCTTCGGCACCACCTCCGCATCGCCCATGCTGCATGTGGAGGGCGTCACGCCCGAAGCGGAAGGCGCTGCCGCCGAGGATGCCGACCGCACGACGATCACGCGCGCCGACATGACTGATGCCTGGTCGCTCCTGAACGAAGGCCCTGCCGAAGTCGAGCTCGTCGCCATCGGCAGCCCGCATGCCTCGCTGGAGGAATGCCGGGCACTCGCAGCCGCATTCGACGGCCGTAAGCGGCACGACAATGTCGCCGTCATCGTCACCGCCGGAAGAGATGCGATCGCCGCGGCGCGGGACGAAGGTCTTCTTTCGCGGCTGGAGGCAAGTGGCATCCAGGTCTTGCCGGATCTCTGCTGGTGCTCGATCTCCGAGCCGGTCTTCCCGACGAAGACCCGGGCGCTGATGACCAATTCCGGCAAATACGCCCATTACGGCCCCGGTCTCTCCGGCCGCGCCGTCCGCTTTGGCAGCCTTGCCGACTGCGTTGAAGCGGCTCTGACCGGTCATGCTCCGGCGCGCCTGCCGGCGTGGCTTTCCTGAAGGAACTCGACGGCACGGCAACGACAGCAAAGCCCGTTGCCGTGGTGCCAGATCAGGCGCCGCGCGGCGGCGCCGTCGAGGCGCGCGGAACGAGATGGCAGGCAAGCTCCACCCGCCGCGGTGGCGCCGGAATGCCCGAGAGCGTGTCGCGCAGAAGATCCAGCGCGACCGAACCGATCTCACGCATCGGAATATGCATCGTCGTCAGCGGCGGATTGAGGAAGGCTGCCTGCGGCAGGTCGTCCATGCCCATGACCGAAACGTCGCCCGGAACCGAGAACCCCTTCTGCTGGATACCGAGCATGGCGCCGACGGCGAGGCTGTCCCCCGCAGCAAGCACCGCCGTAAAATCCAGCCCACGTTCCGAAATCCGCTGGGTCAAAGCCTGTATCGCAAGCTCCGGCAACCAGTCCTCGACGGTGACGAGCATGTCATCGGTGGCGGGAAGGCCTTTCGCCAGCAACCCGTCGCGCCAGCCCTCGTAACGCCGCTCGATCGTGCGGCGTCCGGGCCGCATCAGAAACAGGATGCGCTCGTGGCCGAGCTCGATCAGATGGTCGGTCGCAAGCCGCGCGCTCGAGCGGTTGCAGGGCGTGACACTCGATAGCCGCATATAGGGGTCGTCGCTGTTCAAGAGCACCACCGGTTTCTCGAAGCCGCGGGTCGCGGCGATCATGCCCTCGTCGTCTATGGTGAGAAACAGAAGCCCGGCAACCTGTTCGTCCGCCTCTGCCTCGGCCAGCACCGCCAGCTCCTCGCTACGGTCCGCGATCGGCCGCGTGACGATTTCGAGATCCAGCGCCTGGGCCCGCTCCTTCAGCCCCTCCAGCACGTAGTGGGTGAACTGGTTGCGCACATAGTCGATCATTGCGGCACTCGACGCCGCCACGATGACCTTCTGACCGGCGACTGCCGTCGGGATTACGTAATTCGCGTTCTTCGCCGCCTCCAGCACGCGCTGGCGGATTTCCGCACGCACGCCTTTCTCGCCGGCAAGCGCCCGCGATGCGGTGCTTAAGGAAACCCCGCAGGCCTCGGCGATATCTTCCAGCCGAACACGCTTGCTCTTCTTGCCGCGTTTGCCCGGCAGCGGTTTTGCGATCATCCGATCCTCCGTCGCCACAATATTGGGAAAAATTTTCATGTTGCGCAAGAAAAAACGTCATGCCTTTATCTCCGACAAGAAAGCCGAGGGAAGAGCGGCTAAGGAGGAGGAACGCCATGGGCCTGAATGCCCACGACATTCGCACGGGTCTCGATCGTCTTGTCGGCGGCATGACCGGTCTGAAGCATGACGGTCGGTTCGATGAGCCGAACCTCGACGGCACCGCGGGCGACTACATCAGCTTCGA
This sequence comes from Ensifer sp. LC11, assembly GCF_001695835.1. GTDB lineage: Bacteria > Pseudomonadota > Alphaproteobacteria > Rhizobiales > Rhizobiaceae > Ensifer. Next base: position 160,556 of record NZ_MBSO01000056.1, read on the forward strand.
CAGCTGGGAATGGCCGCAAGGCGTCGGCCTCTACGGTCTGATCAAGCTCTGGCTGTTCACTGGCCGCGATGACATCCGCCAGCTCATCGAAGGCTGGTACGAAGGGCGGCTTGCCGCCGGGCTTCCTGAACTCAACGTCAACACGACCGCGCCGATGCTCGGCCTCTCGGTGCTCTGGGCCAAAACCGGAAACCCGCGCTGGAAGCCGTTGCTCGACGACTGGGCGAACCGGGTGATCGCCGAAATGGGCCGCACGCCCGAAGGCGGCTTCGAGCATCATGTCTCCGACAAGGTCAACGACAACGAACTCTGGGACGACACACTCTATATGGTCGCCCTGTTCCTTGCCTCCTACGGCCAGGCCAGCGGCCGGCGCGAACTCGTCGACGAGGCCTCACGGCAGTTCCTGGTCCACACCCGCTATCTTGCCGACACCCAGTCGGGCCTCTGGTTCCATGGTTGGACCTTCGACGGCCGGCACAATTTCGCCCGCGCCCGCTGGGCCCGCGGCAATGCCTGGATCACCGCCGGCATGCTCGATCTTTTCGACCTCGCCGAGATCGCCGCTCCGGTGAAGGAATTCCTGCGCGGCGTGCTCATCACCCAGGTCGAGGCGCTATTGCCGCTGCAGACAGCGTCCGGCGCCTGGCGCACGCTGCTCGACGACGCGACCTCCTATGAAGAGATCTCGGCGACTGCGGGCATCGGCTATGGCCTGCTCAAGGCTTATCGCCTCGGCTACGGCACGCCGGCCTGGCGCAACGCCGGTCTCAGGGCGCTTGAAGCCGTGATGCGCAACATCGACGAAAGCGGCACCGTGCTCAACGTCTCCTATGGCACCCGCATGGGCCACGACCTGCAATTCTATAAGGACATCCCCATTCAGCCGACCGGCTACGGCCAGGCACTGGCAATCCTGTGCCTTTCCGAAGCCCTGCAGCATGTCGGTGCGGAAGGACAGGCAGCATGACGATGAAGGTTCTCTACGGGGCCAATCCCGAAGACATCAAGACTTATGACACGGCGCGGCTTCGCCGAGAGTTCTTGATCACAGATCTCTTTGCCGAAGACGCGGTAAACTTCACCTATACCCATGTCGACCGGCTGATCCTCGGCGGCGCCATGCCGAAGACGAAGAGCGTGACATTCGGGTCCGGCGCCGAAATCGGTACGCCCTATCTGCTTTCGGCGCGCGAGATGGGCATCGCCAATCTCGGCGGCACCGGCACGATCGTGGTCGACGGCAAGAGCTTCGTGCTCGAGAACCGCGACGTACTCTATGTCGGCCGCGGCGCCAAGGAGATCGTTGCTTCGAGCACATCCGCCGACCGGCCGGCCCGTTTCTACATGAACTCGGTGCCCGCCGGCGCCGACCTGCCGCACCGGCTGGTGAAGAGGGCCGAGGCAAAGGCGCTCGAACTCGGTGACGTCAAGCGTTCCAACAAGCGCCGCCTCGTCATGTACATCCATCCGGAAGTCATGCCGTCCTGCCTGCTTCTGATGGGCATCACCGACCTTGCCGAAGGCAGCGCCTGGAACACCATGCCGCCGCATGTGCACGAGCGGCGGATGGAAGCCTATTGCTACTTCGACATGGCGCCGGAGGACCGGATCGTCCATGTGATGGGCGAGCCCGAGGAGACCCGGCACCTGATCGTCGCCAATGGCGATGCGGTACTTTCTCCCGCCTGGTCGATCCATATGGGCGCCGGCACCGGGCCCTATGCCTTCGTCTGGGGCATGACCGGCGAGAACCAGGAATACAACGACGTCACCCCCGTAGCCTTGGCTGAGCTGAAATGAGCGATACGATTTTCCATCTGAAGAAGAGCCTCGTTCCGGGGCAGGCCATCGGCTACTGGCAGCTCGGCACGATCGCCGAAGAGCGTTTCGACGTGCCGGATCAGCCGATGAAGGGCGAGATGGACCCCTTCTTCTTCCTGACCAAGCACAAGAACTTCATCCCGCACGAATATCCCTGCCGGACGATCTTTGCCGAAAGCTATCGCGGCAAGCGGCCGGAGGTGCGCGGCACGTTTGAAGCCACGCGCTGGTGGCTGCCCTTCGGCTCGCAGCGGCTCGACCTTTCCGGGTTCTGGTTCCGGCCGACGCGACTTGCCACCTGGGCCCGCACCTCGATCGAGGCGGAAACCGCCGGCACCGCCAAGATCCGCCTCGGAACCTGCGGCGGCGCAGTCGTCTTCCTGAACGGCGCCGAGATCGGCTGGATGGCGCCCTATAGCCGCAATCTCGAGGCCAAGGCGGAATTCGAGCTGCCGCTTCAGGCCGGGCTCAACGAAATCACGATCTTCTTCGACGACCTTGCCGAACGCGACGCGCGTTACTTCTTCCAGTTCGACTATCTCTCCGGGCCGGTCGCCCACGTGGCGCTGCCGGTCCCCTGCGCCAGTGCGGCCGCTGCCGATATCGAGACCGCGCTCGACGGCATGCATTTCGACCGCACCGCCTATTTCGAAGGTGACATCACGCTTCTCTTCGCCGCCGCCCTGCCGCTCGACGTCAAGGTCAATGTCGCGGTCGAAGGCGATTTCATGTCGACCGAGCGCTTCGACCACGACTTCGTGCTGAAGGCCGGCGACAAGAGGCTGGTGATCGGCCCATCCGAGGACACACCGGCCGACTTCCGCCATTTCCGCATCACGCTCGATGCCGACGGCTTCGTCGCGTCGCGCTCGCTCGGCGTCGAGATCTGCCATGCCGGCCGGCAAGGAAAGCCACCGGAAACGCTGGTTTCCCGCATCAACGAGACCCTCGGCGAGATCTCCGGCTTCTCGGAACGCGACACGGTGCGCGCCTTCGCACGGCTTGCCAGTGGTCGCGGCGGTGCAGATACCGACGCAATGATCGAGGAAATCCTGCCCTCGATCGAGGATTGCCACGACTGCGCCGACTTCTCGCTGGTGCCACTGATCTGGTCGCGCACCACCTGGGGCAACGATATCGGCGGAAAGACGCGTGAGCGCATCGACCAGGCGATCCTCGGCTTCCGCTACTGGATGGATGAGCCCGGCAACGACGTGCAGTGGTACTTCTCCGAGAACCACGCGCTGCTGTTCCACACCTCGGCCTATCTCGCAGGCCACCTCTTCCCGGAGGCAACCTTCCGTCGCTCGGGCCGCAAGGGAAGCGAACAGAGCGCCGTCGGTGCGGCCCGCGTTCGCGCCTGGCTCGACCACTTCGAAGCCTGGGAAATGGCCGAATTCAATTCCGCGCCCTATTTCCCGATCGATCTCAAGGGCCTGACGGCGCTGGCGGCACTCTCGCCTGATGCCGACATCGCCGAACGCGCCAAGAAAGGTATCGTGCGGCTCTGCGAGATCATTGCCCGCTCGGCCCATCACGGCATGGTCACGGCCGCCCAAGGCCGCTCCTACGAGCACACGCTGTGCGCCGGTCGTTCGCTGGAACTTTCAGGTGTTGCCCGCCTGCTCTGGGGCAAGGGCTGGTACGGCCGCCGCGTGCACGCTCTGCCGCAGCTTGCCGTCTGCCTGCGCGACCATGGCCTGGTGGTGCCGGAGGCGCTTGCCGCGGTCGCCTGCCATGAGGATGAGGCAGCCCATCAGGAATGGCGCTTCGCCCAGGGCGAAAACCGCTTCGCGGCACTCTACCACTACAAGGGCCGCCATTTCGCCATGGGCTCGGCGGCGCATTATCGCTGGAACGAATGGGGCTATCAGGAAACGGTGCTGCACCTGCGCCTTGGCCAGCGCCCCGAAGCGGCGATCTGGATCAACCATCCCGGCGAAACCATTCAGTTCGGGTACGGCCGGCCATCCTATTGGGGTGGTTGCGGCACCCTCCCTCGTGCCCACCAGTACAGGGGGCTGGCCGTACTCGACTTTGCGACCGTCAGCGAGCAACCGGATTTCACCCATGCATGGTTCCCGGTCGCCGAATTCGACGAGAGCAGGGTCAAGGGCAGACACGCGTTGGCGCGCAGCGGCCGCGGCGCGGTTGTCCTGATCGGCGGAAGTGACCTGACATCGGTCACCGACGGCCCGTCGGCCAATGCGGAGCTGCGCCAGTTCGGTCAAAAGACGTGCTGGATCGTGCGGGTCTGCGAGGCCACTGATCTCTCGGGCGTGGAAGCCAGATTTGCTTCGCTGTCGGTGGAGGAGACCGGGGACGGATCTCTTGTCATCGACGATCCCGACTATGGCCGCGTGGTGTTCCGCAGCGACGGTGCGACGGAAGCCGAAGGGCGCACCATCGTCGCCAAGGATTTCACGGTCGCTGGCGAGGTTACCATGCTCGCCGCCGGCTAGCGGACAAAGAGTTGCGCCGGCCGGGAGAAGCCGGCGTCAGCCCAAACGAGCGGGAGGACGCTCGTCAACGGACAAGAGGAGGAAGTCAATGAAGAAGACCAGAACGATGCTCGCGGCGCTTGCCGTCGGGCTGTTGACGTCGACGGCGGCAATCGCCGGCGACGTGCGCATCATGTGGTACTCCGATGGCGTCGAAGGCGAGGTGCTCAAAGACCTGCTCGACCGCTTCATGAAGGAGAACCCCGGGATCAACGTGATCCTCGACAACGTCTCCTACAGCGTCGTGCGTGAGCAGCTGCCGGTGCAGCTCGAAGCCGGAAACGGCCCGGATATCGCCCGCGTCACCAACCTGAAGGCTCAGAGCCAGCACTGGCTCGATCTCAGGCCGCTGGTCGCTGACGCCGCCTACTGGGACGAGAATTTCGGCGCGCAGGCCGACTGGATGCGCCCCGACGGCTCCAACCAGATCTCCGGCTTCATGACGCAGATCACCATTGCCGGCGGTTTTGCCAACAAGACGCTGTTCGATCAGGCCGGTATCGCCATCCCCGGCAAGGATGCGACCTGGGACGACTGGGCCAAGGCAGCAAAACAGGTCGCCGAAAACCAGCAGGTGCCTTTCCCGATGGCACTCGACCGCTCCGGCCATCGCTTGAGCGGCCCGAACCTTGCCTATGGCGGCAACTACGTCGGCGCCGACGGCAAGCCGGCGCCGCTCGACGACGGCACGAAGACCTTCCTGAAGACCTTCGTCGGCTGGGTCGCCGACGGCACGATGAGCAAGGACGTCTGGGTTTCGGCCGCGGGCTCCACCTATCGCGCCGCCGCCGACGATTTCATCAACGGTCAGCTCGTTTACTACTATTCCGGTTCCTGGCAGGTCCCGAACTTCTCGACGAAGATCGGCACCAACTTCGACTGGGTGGCGACCGGCAGCCCCTGCGGCCCGACGAACTGCACCGGCATGACCGGCGGCGCCGGTCTGGTTGCGGTGAAATACACCAAGAACCCGAAGGAAGTCGCCAAGGTGATGGATTACCTTGCCAGCGAGCCTGTGGTGAAGGAGTTCTCCGAACGCACCCTGTTCCTGCCCGCGCATAAGGGCGTTCTTGCCAAGGGGCTGGACTTCAAGACCGATGACGCCCAGGCGAAAGCGGCACTCAACGGCTTCGTCGAGGCGGGCAAGTCGCTTTCCGACGCGGCGCGCAAGCTGCCCGGCTGGCTCTGGTCCGACACTTTCTACGGCGCGCTCGTCACCCGCGTCAGCCAGGCGGCTGCCGGCGAGATGACAGTCGACGAGGCGTTCACGCGCATCGACTCCGATATCGCCACCAAGGTGAAAGACAGCGGCAACTGATCCGGGCGATCGATGCCCGGTTTCCGACGGCGTGACGTATCATGCCGTCGGATCAGCCGCCGAGACAGCGGTAAGCATTAGCTTACTTATTGCTGACATCCGGCAAGCAGCGCTTGCCCGTCTCTTGCGGGCAACAAATCACAATCCGGCGACGATCGTTGCGCGACAAAGCGCGACCGATGGCGAGGTAGCAAACGATGAAGGCAGATGTTCCAGGAGGAGGCGGAGGCTCCGGCCTTGGCGAAGCGGCCATGGTGCCCGTGCGCCTGCTGATGGGCGCCATCGACGCGCCGCTGCGCTGGGTCCAGCGACGGCTCGGCATCGGCGGCATGGCGACCTTCTTCCTCATGCCGAACATGCTGATCTTCGGCATTTTCGTGCTGCTGCCGTTCTTCATCAATTTCGCCTATTCCATGACCGGCGGCACGGCTCTGTTTCTTCCCGACCGGAGCTTCGTCGGCGCCGAGCAGTACCAGCGGCTCTTCGACTGCGCCAACTACACCGACCCGAACAGCTGCGCCGAGGATACGTTCTGGACCGCCGTCGGCAACACGACGTGGTTCGTGTTGCTGCAGGTCAGCCTGATGATCCTGTTCTCGCTGGTCACAGCGCTGATCCTCAATCGCGACCTGTTGGCGCGCAGCTTCTGGCGGGCAGTGTTCTTCTTCCCGGTGCTGCTTTCACCCGTGGTCGTCGGCCTCATCTGGAAGTGGATCCTGCAGCGCCAGGGCCTGCTCAATTTCGGCCTCTACAGCCTCGGCCTCGAACCGCATACCTGGCTCAACGACCGCAACTGGTCCTTTGCCGCGACTGTCGGCGTCTCGATCTGGGCGCATATGGGTTTCTACACGCTGATCCTGCTGGCCGGCCTGCAGGCGATCCCGAAGGATCTCTATGAGGCAGCCGAGATGGACGGCACCAGGCCTGCGCGCGCCTTCTGGCGCATCACCCTGCCGCTCTTGATGCCGAACCTGCTGGTCGTCGTCGTGCTGGTGCTCATCCGCGCCGTGCAGATCTTCGACGAGGTCTATGTGCTGACCGGCGGCGGCCCGGGCACCAGCACGCTCTATCTCACCCAATACATCTACGAGACCGGCTTTGCGACGCAGTTGCGCAACCCGGGCCTTGCCGCGGCCGCATCGATCCTGATGGGCGTCGTGCTGGTGATCCTGACATTGGTGCAACTTGGCCTTGGCCGCAAAGGCGAGAACAAGGGAGGCCGCAAATGAGCCGTGTCGCCGAATTCATCTTCCGCCGCCGCGGCCGCAACGGTTGGCACTGGACCGATATCGTCACCTGGGCCTGGCTCATCGGTGGTCTTTTCATCATGTTCGGCCCGGCCGTCTGGCTCGTCGGTTCATCCTTCAAGTCACCGGCAGCCCTTGCCGAGTTTCCGCCGACGATCATGCCCTATGTGACGCAGAAGGCGACTATCGAAGGTTACGACAAGCCGCTCGACCTCTACGAGGTGACAATGCCGGATGGCAGCAAGAAGGTGCTCGCCGAGGTGCGGCGCATCGGCATCGTCGCCCAGATGGTGGCACCCGACAAGCCGACCGAGATCGTCAAGGTCAAGATCGCCGAGCGCACGCCGGTGCGCACCATGTCCTTTGCCACCTCGAACTACAGCGAGCCCTTCACCCATTTCGACTTCGTCCGCTATCTCTGGAACTCGGTCTTCGTCACGGTAACGGCGACGCTGATCACGCTGATCGTCAATTCGATGGCCGCCTTCGCGCTCAGCAAATACGAGTTCCGCGGCCGCACCTTCGCCATGCTCCTGATCCTCGCGACGCTGATGGTGCCGCTGTCGGTGATCATGGTGCCGCTCTATTCGATCGTCTCGGCGCTTGGGCTGTTCAACAATCTCTGGGGCGTGATCCTGCCCACGGTGGCAACACCGACCGGCGTCTTCATCCTGCGGCAGTACATGCTGACCATTCCCGACGAGCTGATTGATGCCGCGCGTATGGACAAGGCGTCGGAGTGGCAGATCTACTGGCGCATCATCCTGCCGCTGACGGCGCCGGCGCTCGCGGTGCTTGCGATCTTCTCGGTCGTCTGGCGTTGGAACGACTTCCTCTGGCCACTGATCGTGCTGTCGCGCAAGGAACTTTACACGCTGCAGGTGGGCTTGAGCATCTATTCCGGCGAGCTGAACGTGCAGTGGCATTTCATTCTCGCCATGACGGTCGTGACCATGATCCCGGTCGTGCTGGTCTTCATCTTCCTGCAACGCTTCATCACCACCGGCATCGCCGGCACCGGACTGAAATAAGGGGGCACCCATGGGCCACATCAAGCTTACCAATGTGACCAAGTCGTTCGGCGCCGTCGACGTGCTTCATGACATCAACCTGGAGATCAGAGACGGCGAGTTCGTCGTCTTCGTCGGGCCATCAGGCTGCGGCAAGTCCACGCTTTTGCGCATGATCGCCGGGCTTGAAAAACCGACCGGCGGCGAACTTTCGATCGACGGCAAGGTCGTCAACGACGTGCCGGCCGCCGACCGCGGTCTTGCCATGGTCTTCCAGTCCTACGCGCTCTATCCGCATATGAGCGTGCGCCAGAACCTCGCCTTCGGGCTGGAAAACACCCGCATGCCGAAGGCGGAGATCGCCGAGCGTATCGGCGAAGCCGCGCGCATGCTCGAAATCGAGCCCTATCTGGAGCGCCGCCCTGGGCAGCTCTCCGGCGGCCAGCGCCAGCGTGTCGCGATCGGCCGCGCGATCGTGCGTCGGCCGGTTGCCTTCCTGCTCGACGAGCCGCTGTCGAACCTCGACGCGGAACTGCGCGGCTCTACCCGCGCCGAACTCGCGGCGCTGCACGCGCGTCTTTCGGCAACGATGATCTATGTGACGCATGATCAGGTCGAGGCGATGACGCTCGCCGACCGCATCGTCGTCTTGCGCGCCGGCCGCATCGAACAGATCGGCACGCCGCTGGAACTCTACAACAAGCCGGCCAACCGTTTCGTTGCCGGCTTCATCGGCTCCCCGCACATGAACTTCCTTGAAGGCACGCTCGAGCAAGCGGGCGCCGGGTCGGCGGTCGCGACGCTGAAGGGCGGCCACCGGCTGCAGGTTCCGATCTCGGACGGCGCGGCTGTAACCGGATCGCCCATCACGCTCGGCGTCCGGCCGCAGCACATCACGCTCGGCGCCGGCGACAGTGGCATTCCGGCAAAGATCCGGCTCGTCGAGGCGCTTGGTTCCGAAACGGTGCTGCACGCCGATGTCGCCGGCCAGAAGATCCTGGTCGTCGCTCCCGGCCAGCATGATCTCGCGCCGGGCGCCGACGTCAGGTTGTCGCTCGCCGCCGCCCCGATCCACCTTTTCAACGACAGGGGGCTTCGCCTTGAACGCGCTGTTTGATCTCACAGGCAAGACCGCCCTCGTCACCGGCGCCCGCACCGGTCTCGGCCAGGGCATGGCCTTGGCACTGGCGCGGGCCGGCGCAAACATCGCGGCCATCGGCTCGTCGCCGATGCCGGAGACGGCGGCCCTGGTCCGGGAAACCGGCGTGCGCTTCCACGAACAGACGGTGGACCTCTCCGAGCCTTTCAATGCGGCCAATGTCGTTGCCGGGGCCGCTGCCGCGCTCGACGGCGTCGATATCCTCGTCAACAACGCCGGCATCATCCGCCGCGCCGACCTGCTCGATTACTCCGAGGAGGACTGGGACAGCGTGCTCGACGTCAACCTGAAGGCGGTCTTCATGCTGTCGCAGGCGGCCGCCAAGCACATGGTCTCGACCGGGCGCGCGGGGCGGATCGTCAACGTCGCTTCCATGCTGACCTTCCAGGGCGGCATTCGCGTGCCGGCCTACGCCGCCTCCAAGCACGGCATTGCCGGCCTCACCAAGGCGATGGCCAATGAGCTGGCGCCGCGCGGGATTACCGTCAATGCGATCGCCCCCGGTTACATGGCGACCGACAACACCGAAGCGCTGCGCAACGACCCGGATCGTAATGCCCAGATCTCCGCACGCATCCCGATGGGGCGCTGGGGCACGCCGGATGATCTTGCCACCGCCGTGCTTTTTTTCGCCGCACCCGCTTCCGGCTACGTCACCGGCACAGTCCTGCCCGTCGACGGCGGCTGGTTGGTTCGCTAGGCCGCTCCCGTGCCTATCTCGGTCGCCCGTCTTCGCACGCTTCTCGGGTTCGTCGAAACCGAACTCTCCCTTGAGGCGTGCGAGACGGAGGAATGTGGCTCCCACATTGTCGAAAGGCTGCGCTTCCGCAGCCGACGCAGCGGAGCTGAAATCCGCGGTTTGCTGACGCGACCACCCGGCGGCGGCGGGCCCGGACCGGCGATCCTCTACGCCCACGCCCACGGCGGACGTTACGAGATCGGCGCCAGCGAACTCCTCGATGGCCGACCGGCGCTGCTCGGCCCTCCCGGGCCATTTCTCGCGGAGCACGGTTTCGTCACGCTTTGCTTGGACATGCCGACGTTCGGCGAACGCTCGATCGTCACCGAAAGCGCCGCGACGAAGGCGGCGCTCTGGTATGGCCGCACCCTTTTCGGCCAGATGCTCGCCGAACAGCAGGCAGCGCTCACATGGCTTTCGTCGCGCGACGACGTCGATGCCAACAGGATCGGCATGACCGGGATTTCGATGGGCGCCACGCTTTCCTATTTTCTGGCTGCACTCGACGGGCGTATCGCCGCAACCGCGCATCTCTGCTGCTTTGCCGATTTCGCGTCCCTCGTCGAAACCGGCGCCCACGATCGGCACGGCCTCTATCTCACGATCCCCGGTCTGCTCGCAGAGACCTCGACCGGCGTGATCGCCGGCCTCGTCGCGCCGCGACCGCAACTGATCTGCGTGGGGCTTGATGATCCATTGACGCCGCCTCAGGCGGTGGAGCGCGCCTATGCCGAGACGCAGGCGGCCTATCGCGCTGCCGGAGCCGAAGACGCTCTGTCCCTTTTGGCGGAGCCCGGCGTCGGGCACGTCGAGACCGCGCCGATGCGCGACGCGGTGCTCGCGTTCCTGAAACGCCATCTGGGCGGCTAAGGCCGCGCCTGATGCCCTGGGCACGCATGCGGCGAGATGCCACCGTCAGATGCCGGCAGCCGGACGACGGACCTGCCCGCCATCGACGCCTGTCGGCGCGATTGCCGATGCGGCATCGCTCCACCCGAGTTCGGGCGCGATCAACCGCACGAAATCGTCGAGGATTTGGCAGTACTCGTCCTCTTGGAATTCATAGGGCAATTCCAGCCTGATCTCGGTGACCTCCGGCAGGATCGGGTCGGCAAACAGCCGCTCCAGGATTTCGTCCGAGCTTCCGACCAGATCGTCGGCGTAGAGCGTGCGCCGTTCTCCCTGAGGTGTCAGCGTGCGCTCGAAACGTCCGGCCGCATAGTCCCGATATCGCCTCCGGGTCGCGGCATCCGCGCTGTCGAGCGGAACGATCACCCGTCCGAGCGCCACGCGTTTGCCTTCCCCGCCCGAAGAACGGTAAAGCCCAAGCTGCCGCGCCTGCGCCACGAAAAACGCGTCCGTCTCCTCGCCTGTCGTGACGTTGCCGATCAGCAGGTTGAAGCCGTGGCTGCCGGCCCAGGCGGCCGAGCGCAGCGAACCGCCGCCATACCACAGCCGATCGGCAAGGCCTCTCGCATGTGGCTGCAGCCGCGGACGCTTGGCGCCGAAAGGCGTCTTGATCACCGTGTCGTCGTCGCCCAGCAGATTTCCGCGCAGGTTCTCCTGAAAGCGCAGCACCCGCTGATGCGAGAAGTCATAGGCCGACCAGTCGCCGTCGAAAGCGAGAGGCCCGATCAGATCGAGATGCGGCGGTTTTCCGGCACTCAAGCCGACGTTCAGCCGACCGCGCGACAGCACGTCGACCGTCGAGAGGTCTTCGGCGAGGCGATAGGGGTTCTCGTAGCCGATCGGGATGACGGCGGTGCCGAGCTCGATGCGGCTCGTTCTCTGGGTGGCGGCCGCAAGGAATGCGGCGGCCGACGAGATGCCGGGCTCCAGATGCCGCTGGCGCACCCAGGCGCTGGCAAAGCCGAGCGCCTCGCCATACTGCAGTAGCGACAGGGTCTTTTCGAGCCCGTCCAGCGGATTGTCGGGCGCATAGTTGCCGGGGCTCAAAAAGCCGATTTGACTGATGGATATGTTCGTCATCCACCGCGCCTTCAGAATTTCGGCAGGCCGGGCGGGTTGGTCTCGGACTTCGGCAGAGCTTCTTCCTGGAGATGCCAGCGCGCCAGAACCTTGGCATAGGCGCCGTTTTCGATCAGGCCGTTGGTGGCGATCGTCAGCGCGTTGGCAAGGCCGCTGCCCTTGCGGGTGGTGATCGCCACGTCCGAGCGCTCCGGCCAGCCGGCGCTGAGCGTGCCGACACGTTTGATGTTGCGGTCGCGCGCGGCGATGAAGACGAGCTGCGCATGCGGCTGGACGATGACATCGGCACGACCGGAAGCCAGCGCCACGAGGCTCGTCGCCTCGTCGTCGTAGTATTGCAGCGCCAAGGGTTTCAGGCCGGCGGCGACATTCTCGTCGCTCCATTTGAGCAGAATGCGCTCCTGATTGGTGCCGGCGCCGACGATGATCCTCAGGCCCGCCGCATCCTTCGGCTCCCCGATCGCGGTGATGCCGCTATCGGCCTTGACGAAGAAGCCGTGCAGGCCCTGGCGGTAGGTCGAGAAGTCGAATTTCTCCTTGCGCTGCTCGGTGACGCCGACATTGGAGATGACCGCGTCGTACTTGCCTGAGGTCAACCCAAGTGGCCAGTCGATCCAGGCGGTGGGCACGAGCTCGAGTTCCAACCCCAGGCTGTTGGCAATCGCGCCGGCATATTCCGGATCGGCCCCAATGACCGTACGCGCATCGGTGGCGTAGGTGGCAAGTGGCGGTCCACCCGGGCTGACCCCGACGGTGAACTTGCCCGGTGTAACGAACTTGAAATCGGCAGGGATCGCAGCAACAGCCTTTTCGTTGCGGGTCGCATGGACGCGGCCCGGCTGTTCCGGGCTGAGATCAAAGCCGGTTTCGGCCGTGGCCGAGCCGACATGAAGGAGGGCTACCGCGGCGGCGGCGAGAAGAGTGCGAAGGGTGGTCTTGCCGATCATGCTGTTGGTCTCCGGATGGGATGCGGAAAAGGAGGACCGGCGTTGCCGCCGATCCCCAAGGGTTGAGATCACGAGCCGCTCTTCGGCAGGCCGGGCGGGTTGGTCTGGGCGGCATCGACCGCTTCGGCGCCGAGGCTCCAGCGCTTCAGCACTTCGCCGTATTTGCCGTTCTTGATGAGATCGTTGAGCGCTGTCGTGACGGCGTCGGCCAGGCCACCGCCCTTGCGCGTGGTGACGGCGATCTCGGCCGTCAGCGGCCGACCGCCGCTGGCGATACCGACCACCTTGGTGTTGTTCTTGATCGATGCGGCATAGGCCCGCGTCGCGTTCGGATTGAACTCGACGTCTGCCCGACCCGACTGCAGCGCCAGATCGCCGGCGGCGCGATCGTCATAATACTGCACCTCGATCGGCTTCAGGCCGGCTGCGACGTTCTGCCGGTCCCATTCGAGAATGATCTTTTCCTGATTGGTGCCGGCGCCGGTGATCACCTTCAGCCCGGCGACATCCTTCGGTTCCTTGATCTCGGTTATCTTGCTGTCGGACTTGACGAAGAAGCCGAGCACGTCCTTGCGATAGGTGGAGAAATCGAACTTCTCCTTGCGCTCTTCGGTCACCGTGACATTGCTGATCACCGCGTCGTATTTGCCCGAGCTGACGCCGAGCGGCCAATCGGCCCAGGCGACGGGCACGAGTTCGAGCTCGAGACCGAAGCTGTCGGCGAGCAGCGAAGCGATATCCGGATCAGCGCCGACAACGGTCTTGGAGTCCGAGGCATAGGTCGCAATCGGCGGATCCCACGGGTTGATCGCGACGGTAAACTTGCCCGGGTTGACGAATTTGAAGTCGCTAGCGATCGCCTTGATTGCCGCTTCGTTCTTTTCCGCACGCACGCGGTTCGAGGTGTCCGGGCTGAGGTCGAATTTCTCCTCGGCCTGGACGGGACCCAAGCCAAGAGTCACCGCCGTGACGGCACCAGCCAGAAGCAACTTTGCAGTGTCGAGTATGGTCATAGTCCTCTCCTTTTCAATCTTTGGTTGTTGGCGATAGCAAAGCTTCCCCATCGGAAGATCGCCGACGGGTTTTTCAGAGAACGCGCGCCAGGAATTCGCGAGTGCGCGGATGCTTGGCTTCGGCGAAGATCTGTGCCGGCGGTCCTGCCTCCAGCACCCGTCCCGCCTCCATGAAGACGACGGTGTCGGCGACCTCGCGGGCAAAGCCGGTTTCATGGGTGACGATGACCAGCGTCGTGCCGGTTCGGGCCAATTCCTTGATGACGTCGAGCACTTCGCCGACGAGTTCCGGATCGAGCGCCGAAGTCGGCTCATCGAAGAGCAGCACCTTGGGCCGGAGTGCCAACGCACGGGCAATGGCGACACGCTGCTGCTGGCCGCCCGAGAGCTGGCGTGGATAGGCGTCGATCTTGTCGCTAAGGCCGATGCGAGCCAAGAGCTCCTGGGCAAGCCGCACCGCTTCCTCCCGGCTGAGACCGCGCACGTGAATGGGCGCCTCGATCAGGTTTTCGAGCACGGTCAGATGCGGGAACAGATTGAAGTTCTGGAACACCATGCCGATATCGGCACGCCGCTTCAGAATGTCCTTTTCCTTCAGTTCGTAGAGCGTGTCGCCCTTCTGGCTGTAGCCGACGAGTTCGTCGTCGATTGCAATGAAGCCGTCATCGACCCGCTCCAGATGGTTGATCGCCCTGAGCAAAGTGGATTTGCCGGAACCCGATGGCCCGAGGATTGCCGTGACGCTGCCCGCCGGCAGGTCCAGCTCGACCCGGTCGAGTACCTTCAGCGGCCCGAAACTCTTCGATATGCCGTGCACATGCACGGTGCCGCCGGAGCGTAGAACCTGGGCGTCGCGAAAACCAACCTTTCCGGTTGCAGCAGCCGTGCGCGCGACCTCCGACAGCGGTCGGCGAAAGCGCGAAACGAGTGCCTGGAAAGGCAGCGGCACCGGATTGCGCACAGCACCTCTCGAATAGTAGCGCTCGATATAGTGCTGGGCGATTGAGAGCCCGGTCATGATCACCAGATACCAGACGGTCGCGACCATCAGCAGCGGGATGACCTCGAGATTGCGGCGATAGATGACCTGAACCGTGTAGAAAAGTTCAGGCAACGCCAGCACGTAGACCATCGAGGTGCCCTTTGCGAGACCGATGATCTCGTTGAAGCCGGTGGGCAGGATCGAGCGCATGGCCTGCGGCAGCACGATGCGGAACGCCTGGCGGCGACGCGGCAGGCCAAGAGCGGCCGCCGCCTCATGCTGTCCCTGGTCGACGGCAAGGATGCCGCCGCGCACGATCTCGGCAAAGAAGGCCGATTGATTGAGCGTGAGACCGAGGAAAGCAGCGGCAAACGGCGTCAGAAGTTGGGTCGTCGGATAGTTCAGCCAGACGGTGTCCGTGAACGGCACGCCGATCGCGATCGTCTCGTAGAGGTAACCGAGATTGTTGAGCACCAGCAGCAGCACAATCAGCGGGATCGAGCGCAACAACCAGATGTAGCCGAAAGAGAGGCCGGCAAGCAGCGGCGATTTCGACACGCGGGCGAGCGCCAGCGCCGTGCCGAGCAGCGAACCCGAGACGGTGGCGAGCGCCGTCAAAAGCAGCGTCCGGCCGAGGCCCGCCAGTACCGGCTCAGCGAAGAACCATTCGGCGAAAACCGGCCAGCCCCAGCGCGGATTGGTCAGCACCGAATAGAGCGCGCCTGATATGACGAGTGCCGCAAACAGCGTGCCGAGCGCACGGCCTGGATGGCGTGCCGGCACGATGCGGTAGTGCGCATAGCCCGGGTTCGGCTCGCTGGTCCGGCTGACACCGGGCGCGCCGGCAAGATCGCTCAGAACTGCCATGTTGGATCCTCTCTTGAAAATCGGTTGGCGGCCGGCGTTCGCGGCCGGCACGATCGGTCGGCGTCAGGCGTGGCTTGCGACCTGGGGATGGGAGGACGGCACTTCGGCCAGAAACGCCAGGGTGGTTACGAGATGCGAGATGTTCTTCTCGAAGGGTAGCGTCTTGTAGACTTCCGGATCGGCTTCGACGTCAAACAGCGCCGTATAGCCATTGGCAAGGTAGAGGCCGACGGCCTCCGGCTGGCGGAAGCCGGTCGTGAGATAGATGCGCGAATAGCCCTGGCGAGCGGCCTGCGCCTCAAGCTCGAAAAGCACCTTTCGCGCCAGACCCTGACGCCTGAGATCGGAGCGGGTCCAGATGCGTTTGAACTCGGCGGTATGGTCGTCATAGCGCTTGAAGGCGCCGCCGCCGATCGTTTCGCCATTGCGGATCAGGAGGACGAAGTTGCCGTGCGGCGGGGCAAAGGCTTCCGCCGGATAGCGGTTGAGTTCGGCCGCGGCCCCTTCGTCACTGAAATAATTGCCGTAGCGGCTGTCATATTCGACGATCAGTTCGTCGATCAGCGGCTGGGCGCGGGGATCGAGGGGCGTGGTGTAGAGAAACGTGTCGCTCATGTCGTTCGCCATCCCATGGTCGTCATGCGAGGAAGGTTTCCACCAGCCGGACCCAGTAGCGGGCGGCCGGTGCGATGATCGCGTCGTTGAAATCGTACTCAGCGCTGTGGAGGGCTGCGCCTTCGCCATTGCCGATGAAGGCGTAGTTGCCAGCCTTCTCCTCGAGGAAAAATGCAAAGTCCTCGCTGGCGGTGCGCGGTTTGAAGTCGGCAATGACCGCTTCGGGACCTAGGTCCCTCAGCACGACATTGCGGGCGAAGTCCGTTTCGCTCGGATGGTTGACAAGGGCCGGGAAGCCGAGCCGATAGTCGACCTCGGCCGTCGCGCCAAAACTTTCGGCCTGTGCCCGCGCCAGCGCCTGCACACGCTCGCCGAGCAGGCGGCGCACATCGCCATTGAAGGCGCGCAAGGTCAGCTTCAGCGAAACGCTCTCGGGTATGACGTTCGACGCCTGGCCGCCATGAATGGAGCCGACGGTGACGACGGCCATTTCCTGCGGGTTCACATTGCGCGCAACCAGGCTCTGCAAGGCAGTGATCAGCGATGCCGTCGCCAGCACCGGATCAACAGTCAAATGCGGCTCGGCGCCATGGCCACCCTTGCCGATGACCGTGATGTTGGCCTGGTCCACCGACGCCATGGCAGGGCCCTCGACGAAACCGAAGCGCCCGGCCGGCACGCCCGGCCAATTGTGCAGACCGAAGACGGCATCGACGGGGAAGCGCTCGAACAGGCCCTCCGACAGCATCTTGCGGGCGCCAGCGCCAATCTCCTCGGCGGGCTGGAAGATCAGCTGTAGCGTGCCGTCGAAACGGCCGTCGGCGGCGAGAAAGCGTGCCGCGGCCAGAAGGATCGCCGTGTGGCCATCGTGGCCGCAGGCGTGCATGACGCCCTTGTGGCGGCTGGCATAGGTTAGTCCGGTTGCCTCCTCGATCGGCAGCGCATCCATGTCGGCGCGCAGGCCGATCGCCCGCTCGCCATGTCCGCGCCGGAGCGTGGCGACGAGGCCGGTGCCGGCGATGCCGCGGTCGACCTGATAGCCCCAGGAAGCAAGCAGATCACCAACAACGGCGCTCGTCCGCTTCTCCTGAAAGGCGAGTTCCGGATGCTGGTGCAGATCACGGCGGATGGCGACGATCTCGTCGAGAAAGACGCCGAGGCCGCGCTCCACCGCCGCGGACCTCTGGGTGTCGGTGAGAATTAGGTTCATGAGCGCAGCTCCGCCGAAGCCGTCAGGCCCCGACGCCCCTTCCCCGTTCGATAGCCGGCACGGGTGCGGCGTAGCGGCTTTCGCGGTAGGGGAGCCCCAGATGGTCGCGCAGCGTCTCGCCCTCGAGTTTGGGCTTGAAGTACCCTCTGTTTTCGAGCAGCGGCAGAACATGCTGGGTGAAATCGGCAAGCCCTTCGGCGATCACAGGGAAGCCGAGAATGAAGCCGTCGGCCGCATCCTCATCGATCCAGCGAATGATCTCATCGGCGATGTGCTCGGCCGTGCCGATGAAGGCGGTTCTTGGCGTTGCGACATCGAGCGCGATCTCCCGCAGCGTCGCGCCGGTGTCACGCGCGGTCTTTTTGATGCGGTCGGTCGTTGCCCGGAAACTGTTCTTGCCGATGTCGCCGATATCAGGGAATGGCGCATCCAGCAGGTAGGCGCTGAAATCGTGATGATCGAAGAAGCGGCCGAGATAAAGCAGCGCCTCCTCGATCGTGACGAGATCACGGATGGCACGGTACTTCGCCTCGGCCTCTTGCGCAGTCGTGCCGACGATCGGACCGATGCCGGGAAAGATGCCGATCTCGGCGGCACGGCGCCCCTGAGCCACCGCGCTCTGTTTGACTTGCCTGTAGAAAGCCTTGGCGTCCTCGATCGGGCCGCCATTGGTGAACACCGCATCGGCATGTTTGCCGGCAAGGCGGACGCCGGAATCGGACGCACCCGCCTGGAACACCACCGGCTGGCCCTGCCTGGAGCGCTCGATGTTGAGCGGCCCCTCGATGCGGAAGAACCGCCCCTTGTGATTGAGCCGGCGCAGCTTCGTCTTGTCGGCATAGACACCGGTTGCCCGATCGCGCACGAAGGCGTCGTCGTCCCAGCTATCCCAGAGCCCCTTGATGGCGTCCAGATATTCGTCGGCGATCTCGTAGCGCAGTTCGTGCTCCGGATGCTCGCGCCCGTAGTTGCGACCGGAACCTTCGAGCGGCGAGGTCACTGCGTTCCAGCCGGCGCGGCCACCGCTCAAGAGATCGAGCGAGGCGAATTGGCGGGCAACCGTGAACGGGTCGCTGTAGGAGGTCGAAACCGTGCCGACGAGGCCGATCTTCGAGGTCGAGGCGGCAAGCGCCGAGAGGATCGTCAACGGCTCGAAGCGGTTGAGAAAATGCGGGATCGACTGCTCGTTGATGTAGAGGCCGTCAGCGACGAAGGCGAAGGCGATGCCGGCCGCTTCGGCCTTGCGCGCCGTCTCGACGAAAAAGTCGAAGTTGACGCTGGCGTCGGCCGGCCCGCTCGGATGCTTCCAGGCGTTCATGTGCCCGCCTGGTCCCTGCAGCATGATGCCGAACGTCACGTTCTTGTTGGTCATGAGAGATCCTTTCCGGAATGATCAGGCGGCGAGCGACAAGCGCTCGCGTGCAATGAGTTCGATCGAGGCGAAGCGTTCGGTGGCGCCAACCGAAGGCGTATCGATGACGAATTCCTTGACGCCGTAGCGGCGATGCAGGTCGTCCAGTTCCTGGCGCACTTGCCGCGCCGTGCCATGCAGAACGCTCGGGTTCTTTTCCTCGACACGGTAGTCGGCGAACCCGGCCTGGCGGGCGTATTCGGCCGCCTGTTCCTCGCTGCCGACATTCACGCTCTGGCCGTTGCCGAAGAGCACTTTGAAGATCTTGAGGCCCGCCACCCGTTCGCGTGCCCGCTGTTCGCTGTCGGCCGCAAAGGCTGCAGCAAGCGCGAGCAGCGGCCGCTTCCCACCCGTGGCGCGCTCATAGGCATCGAAGGTCTTTTGCAGATTGTCGGGATCGCCGTTGAGATGTCCGGCAAAGACGAGCTTCCAGCCCTTTTCGGCGGCCAGCACGGCGCTGTCGACACTAGCCCCAAGGAGGAACCGCTCCGGTGCGACGGGCGGCAGCGGTGTCGCCAGCAGCTCCGATTGCGTTGCGGCGCCAAGGAGGTAGCGATTGAGATCGGCCAGTTGCTCGGCAAAGCTCGGCCGCAGCGCCGGGTCAATCCCTGCCTGAAGCGCTCGGGTCGAAAGCGGAAAGCCGCCCGGTGCCTTGCCGACGCCGAGATCGACACGTGACGGCGCGAGGCTGGCGAGAAGATTGAAAGTCTCGGCCACTTTGTAGGCGCTGTAGTGCTGTAGCATGACGCCGCCGGAACCGATGCGGATCTTCGACGTCCTCGCCAGGAGGTAGGACATCAGGGTCTCCGGCGCCGAGCTTGCAAGGCTCGACATGTTGTGGTGCTCGGCCACCCAGAAGCGATGATAGCCCCATTCTTCGGCGCGGACCGCAAGGCGTATCGTTGCCTGCAGCGCCTCGGTCGCGGTTTGCCCCTCATCCAGAGGGCTCTTGTCGAGAAGGCTGAGCAGATAGGACATGACGCGTGTTCCAGATTGCCGCGGTGTCGCTCACCGCATTAATCTATAAAACACATAGACAATATGCATTATAAGAAATGGATTTCCATTTCCGCCAGCGGATGGAGAAAATCAGCGTCGCCACCTGCGCACGCACGTATATGTGAGAGAACGCCAAAAGGTAGTTGCCTGGGGCGGCATGCCCGCTCACCGGGCGCTGCGGCGGGACCGCAATCAAATTTCGTGACGCTCCGTTCACGATCTTTCAAACAGTGAAAGCAACCCCTTCGAGAATCACAAGAAAGCGAGTACTCTGAAGGAACTTTGCGAATGGGACGCCGTTTATTCGAATGAGCGAGCCGATAAGCAGCGATCCCCGTCTCAGCCAGCGGCCGCGGGAGAGCATGATGCAAAAGAGCGAATGCGACGTCTTCGATCTCTTCTCGGAGATCTACACCAGTGCAGCGCAAGAAGAAATCAGCCTTCAGGAATACCTCCTCGCATGTCGCGATGACAAAAGCATGTATGCCACCGCGCAGGAGCGGATGGTTTCAGCCATCGGTAATCCGACCCTGATCGATACCAGCGCAGACGAGCGCCTCGGTCGCATCTTCTCCAACCGGACCGTCAAGATCTATCCATCCTTCGCTGATTTCTACGGCATGGAGGATACGATCGAGCGGATTGTCGGCTACTTCCGCTACGCCGCGCAAGGGCTCGAGGAGCGAAAGCAGATCCTCTACCTGCTCGGCCCGGTCGGCGGCGGCAAGTCGTCGCTCGCCGAAAGGCTAAAGAAGCTGATGGAACAGCAGCCGATCTACACGCTGGCGGTCGGCGGCAAGATAAGCCCCGTCTTTGAATCGCCCCTCGGCCTCTTTCATCCCGACCGCATGGCCGACCTGCTCGAAGACAAATACGGAATTGCGCGACGCCGCTTGACCGGCCTGATCTCGCCCTGGGCAACGAAGCGGCTCGACGAAGTCGACGGCGACATTTCCAAGTTCAGCGTCGTCAAGCTGATGCCGTCGCGCCTGCGCCAGGTGGCGATCGCCAAGACCGAACCGGGTGACGAAAACAACCAGGACGTCTCCTCGCTGGTCGGCAAGGTCGATATCCGCCAGCTTGAAAACTACAGCCAGGCCGACCCCGACGCCTATTCCTACAGCGGTGGCCTTAACCGCACGACGCAAGGCCTGCTCGAATTCGTCGAGATGTTCAAGGCGCCGATCAAGGTTCTGCATCCGCTGCTGACTGCCACCCAGGAAGGCAATTACAACGGCACGGAAAGCTTCGGCGGCTTCCCCTACCAGGGCATCGTCGTCGCGCACTCCAACGAGTCGGAATGGCTGCAGTTCAAGAACAACAAGAACAACGAGGCCTTCCTCGACCGCATCCTGGTGGTCAAGGTTCCCTATTGCCTACGCGTCACCGAAGAGCGGCAAATCTATGAAAAGCTGCTGCGCGAAAGCGAGCTCACCAAGAGCCCTTGCGCCCCGGAAGTGCTGGAAAGCCTCAGCCGCTTCACCGTGTCGACCCGCCTTGCCCGCCACGAGAATTCGCCGCTTTACACCAAGATGCGCGTCTATGACGGCGAGAACCTCAAGGACACGGATCCCAAGGCGAAATCGGTGCAGGAATACCGCGATGCCGCCGGTGTCGATGAGGGCATGACCGGCATCAGCACCCGCTTCGCCTTCAAGGTGCTGTCGGAGACCTTCAATTACGACACCAAGGAGGTCGCGGCCGACCCCGTGCACCTCATGTACATCCTGGAACAGGCGATCCGCCGCGAACAGTTCCCGAAGGAGACCGAGGCGAGCTATCTCGACTTCATCAAGTCCGAACTGGCCTCCCGCTACGCCGAGTTCATCGGTCACGAAATCCAGAAAGCCTACCTCGAATCCTACAGCGAATACGGCCAGAACCTCTTCGACCGCTATATCGCCTATGCCGATGCCTGGCTCGAGGATCAGGATTTCAAGGACCCCGACACCGGGCAGATCCTCAACCGGGAGATCCTCGACAGCGAGCTGTCGCAGATCGAAAAGCCGGCCGGCATTGCCAACCCCAAGGACTTCCGCAACGAGGTCGTGAAATTCACGCTGCGCGCCCGCGCCAAGAACCATGGGCGCAACCCCTCCTGGACGAGCTACGAGAAACTTCGCGACGTGATCGAGAAGCGCATGTTCGGCCAGGTCGAAGACTTGCTGCCTGTCATCAGCTTCGGCTCGAAGAAGGACAGCTCGACCGAAAAACAGCATGCCGAGTTCGTCCAGCGCATGACCCAACGCGGCTACACCGAGCGTCAGGTCCGGCGACTGGTCGATTGGTACATGCGGGTCAACAAGGCGGGCTGACGATGCCGAAGCAGGGGATTGGTATATGCCGAATTTCATCGACCGGCGGCTCAATCCGAAGGACAAGAGCCTCGGCAACCGACAGCGTTTTCTGAAGCGGGCCCGCGAGGAACTCAAGCGGGTCATCAAGGAACAGGTCAAATCGGACAGGATCATCGACGTCGATGCTGCCCACGGCGTGCCTATGCCGACCGATGGCGCCAGCGAGCCGACCTTCCAGCCCTCCCGCGGCAGCGGCGAGCGCGACTACGTGCTTCCCGGCAACAAGGAGTTTTCGGCGGGCGACCGCCTGCCGAAACCGGAGGCCGGCGGCGGCGGTGGCGGCAAGGGCCGGCCCGGACGCGGCGAGAGCGATGATGACTTCCAGTTCATTCTCTCGCGCGAGGAAGTGCTCGACCTCTTCTTCGAGGACCTCGAGCTCCCCGATATGGTCAAGCTGAACCTCAAGGAAACAGTCACCTTCAAGCCCCGCCGTGCCGGCTTTGCCACCGCCGGGACGCCGACGAACATCAATGTCGGACGGACGATGCGCAACAGTTTCGGGCGGCGGATGGCGCTGCACCGGCCGAAAGAGAAGGAGCTGACGGCGATCACCGACGAGATCGCCCTGCTGGAGGCGGCACCCGAGCCGACGGCAAAGGACCGCCAAAGGCTCAAGGAACTGCGCTCCGAACTGGAGAGGATCGAGAAAAAGCGGCGGCGCATTCCCTATGTCGACCCGGTCGACATCCGCTTCAATCGCTTCGAACAGCAGCCCTTGCCCAACGCCAATGCCGTCATGTTCTGTCTGATGGACGTCTCGGCCTCGATGGGCGAACGCGAGAAGGATCTTGCCAAGCGCTTCTTCGTGCTTCTGCACCTGTTCCTGAAGCGGCGCTATGAGCGCATCGACATCGTCTTCATTCGTCATACGGACGAGGCGCACGAGGTCGACGAGCAGACCTTCTTCTACAGCACCCAGAGCGGCGGCACGATCGTATCGACCGCGCTTGAGGAAATGCTTCGGATTATCGAGGACCGCTACCCCTCGCAGATCTGGAACATCTATGCCGCCCAGGCGTCTGACGGCGACAACATCATCGGCGACAGCGAGCATTGCGCCGCACTGCTCAGAGAAAAGCTGACGAAGCTCTGCCAGTACTATGCCTATGTCGAGATCATCGACGAGCGCGAAACGGAGATCTTCGGATCGACGGACAATGGCACCGCACTCTGGCGCGCCTATCGCACGGTCGACGGCGAGAAGACGAATTTCCAGATGACCCGGATCGCCAAACCTGCCGACATCTACCCGGTCTTCCGCAGGCTTTTTGCCCGGCAGCCGGCCACACGCACGCGCAAATGAGGGGGAGACTGAATGGCACGACGCGCGACTTCAGGTCTCCTGTTCCAGGGGTCCGACTGGAATTTCGCGACGCTGTCGCGTACCTATGACGCGATCGAGACGATCGCGCTCGAGGAAATGGGCCTCAGCATCTATCCGAACCAGTTGGAGATCATAACCTCCGAGCAGATGCTCGACGCCTATTCCTCGGTCGGCATGCCGCTGATGTACCAGCACTGGTCGTTCGGCAAACGCTTTGCCTATGAGGAACATCACTATCGCAAAGGGCATCGCGGCCTTGCCTATGAGCTGGTGATCAACTCCAATCCGTGCATCACCTATCTCATGGAAGAAAACACCATGGCGATGCAGGCGCTGGTGACCGCGCATGCCGCCTTCGGCCACAATCACTTCTTCAAGAACAACTACCTGTTTCGCCAATGGACCGACGCCGGTGCCATCCTCAGCTACATGGATTTCGCCAAGAAATACGTGATGAAATGCGAGGAGCGGCACGGCACCGCCGCCGTCGAAGCCATTCTCGATTCCGCCCATGCGCTGATGGACCAGGGCGTTTTCCGCTATCGCCGCCCGCCGCGGCTATCCTCCGAGAAGGTGCGGGAAAGGGCGCGCGAACGGCTGGAATACGAGGAACAGACCTATAGCGATCTCTGGCGGACCCTGCCGCAGGTCGCGGAAAACCGCGATCCCGCAGATGCCGAGCGCGACGCCTCCGAACGCAAGAAGGTGCTCAACCTGCCAGAGGAGAACCTGCTTTATTTTCTTGAGAAACACAGCCTGATCCTGGAACCGTGGCAGCGGGAGCTGCTCCGGATCGTCCGCGTCATCGCCCAATATTTCTCGCCTCAACGCCAGACGAAGGTCATGAACGAGGGATGCGCCACCTTCGTGCATTACACCATCATCAACCGGCTCTACGATCAGGGCAGGATCGGCGAAGGGCACATGCTGGAACTTTTGCAGAGCCACTCCAATGTCGTGTTCCAACCGGATTTCGACGACCGGCGCTATCCCGGCATCAACCCTTACGCGCTCGGCTTCGCCATGATGCAGGACATCCAGCGGATCGCCACCGAACCGACGGCTGAAGACCGCGACTGGTTCCCGTCCTTTGCCGGCAATGGCGACTGGATGGAGACCCTGCGCGACGCCTGGGCGAACCACCGCGACGAGTCCTTCATCCTGCAATATCTGAGCCCGGCGGTGATGCGCAAATTCCGGCTGTTCCAGCTTTCGGACCGCTCCTCCGATCGTTTTGTCGAGGTCGCCTCGATCCACAACGAGCGCGGCTATTCGGCCGTTCGCACGGCACTTGCCAACAGTTACGACGTCGCCGCCAACCAGCCGGACATTCAGGTGATGGACGTCGACCTGCTCGGCGACCGGCAACTGCGCCTCCAGCACAACGTCAAGCACGGCATCCTGCTTGACGAAGGCAGCCGCGACGCAACGATGCGCCATATCCGTCACCTCTGGGGCTACGAAGTCAGCCTCGCGGGCGTCGACGTGCAGACCGGACGCACTGTCTATGAATGCTCGACGGCAAAGGCCGCGGATTGATCGTCGCCAGGGGATTTGCAGAGCCGAAAGCCGACTTTCGGCCGATCGGAGCAATCGCGCTGGCCATGACAAGAATTCAAGGCTGCCATTAGAAATATTGAGCCTCAGGCGCTTGCTTTGCCGACCCATCAGCGCAGAGCCCACATGACGGGACAGCCCGAGTGCTGACGCTTCGGCTCCGCCCTCGACCAGCACCTATCTCTCTCGTGACGTGACGTCAGCCCGCAACCACCTCCTGCACGAAAGACAAGGACATTGCCTCCTGCTCCGCCGCCGCAGAAAGCCAATCGTGAAAGGCCTTCATCGCCGGCGTGAGCGGGCGCGACTTCAGCCGCGTCAGCCAATAACTTCCCATCGAGGTGTGAACGTCGAAGGGCTGCCGGATCGTGCCGTTCGACAGCAGCCGCGAGAACATCAGCGGCGGCGCCAGCGCGATCCCGATCCCTTGGGCCGCCGCCTCCATCATCGCCAGCGACGAATCGAAAACGATCCCTTTCAAGAGTGGCGCCGGATAGGCGATACCGGCCGCCTCGAACCAGTTCACCCACTCGTCCGCGCGATAGGACCTGAGCAGCGTTTCGTCCAGCAGATCGGCGGGCGTCTGCATTCTGTCGGCGATCTCTGGAATACAAAGCACCGATAGCGGCGCTTCGAACAGCCGCGTCGCCTCGATGTTGTGCCAGGAGCCGCCACCGAAGCGGATGGCGAAGTCCAGCCCTTCAGCCGCCATGTCGACCCGATTGTTGTTGGTCGAAAGGCGAACGTCGATAAACGGATGTTTCGCCTGAAAATCGGCAAGCCGCGGCAACAGCCAGCCAACCGCGAAGGTGCCGACGGCGCCGATCATCAGGACTTCCCTGATATGACCGGCCTCGAACCGCTCGAGCATGTCCGCCATCCGGTCGAAGGAATCGCGCAGCACCGGCAGCAGCGCTTCGCCCTCCGCCGTGATCATCAGGCCGCGTGGCAGCCGCTTGAACAGCGTCACGTTCAAACGGCTCTCGAGCAGCTTGACCTGGTGGCTGACGGCCGCCTGCGTCACGCACAGCTCGATCGCCGCGCGGGTAAAACTCAGATGCCGCGCAGAAGCCTCGAAGGCACGCAGCGCATTGAGCGGAAGATATGGTCTGACCATGTATGCCCTAACTCACCTAATGGGTCTCGCAAATAAACGTGGTTTGTTGCGTGAGCACAATCCCTTTACGGTGAAGTACATCGGCTGACCGGTCATGGGCCGCGGTATCGACAAATCAGGAGCGGCCCGCCAAACCGCCACCCTTCGGAGAACCGATCCATGCGCCGCTTCAACTGGCCGTAGCGCCCTGGTCACACGCGTCATCGTCGCAGTCGGCGCCTCCAGCAAGCGCCCTCAAGTACCCGCTCTCGGAACATCATCAGCCGCTCGGACAGCTGTGTCGGCTGGGTTTTGTCTTTTGCCCTGAAGGTCAGTTCAGCCCATCATGAAATTCGTTACAAATCTGCTTGGCACCGCTCTCAATCTTGCGACCGTCGTCGCACTTGCCTCGGCCACGATGGTCGCAGCGCTGACCAGAAACCTGCCCGATCACCGAACCCTCACCAGTTGGGAGCCGGCGGTGACCACCCGCCTCTACGCAAGCGACGGCACGATGGTCGGCGAATTCGCGCGGGAACGCCGGCTGTTTCTGCCGATCGGCGCCATCCCCGCACGCGTCCGCCAGGCATTCCTTTCGGCCGAGGACAAGAATTTCTACACCCATCCCGGGATCGATCTTGCAAGCGTCGGCACGGCGCTCGTCGCCAACCTTGCCAATTACGGCTCCGGCCGGCGCATGATCGGCGGCTCGACCATCACGCAGCAGATCGCCAAGAATTTCCTGCTCACCTCCGACCGGACGGTCGAGCGCAAGCTGCGCGAGGCGATCCTTTCGCTGCGCATCGACCAGACTTATTCCAAGGACCGCATTCTCGAGCTCTATCTCAACGACATCTATCTCGGGCTCGGCGCCTATGGCGTCGCGCAGGCGGCGCTGACCTATTTCGACAAGCCGGTTGGCGAGCTCTCGGTCTCGCAGGCGGCCTTTCTGGCTGCCTTGCCGAAAGGTCCCAACAACTACGACCCCTACCGCCAGGCGGAGCGGGCGACGGGGCGCAGAAACTGGGTCATTGAGCAGATGCGGCAGAACGGCTTCATCGATGCTGAGACCGCGACCAAGGCGACGGCGACCCCGCTCGGCGTCAAGTCCCGCATGCATTCGCCGGCGATCGCAACGGCGGACTATTTCACCGAGGACGTCCGTCGCCAGCTCAACGGCCAATACGGCGATGCAGCGCTTTACACCGCAGGATTTTCGGTGCGCACCACGCTCGATCCGCGACTGCAGAACGCCGCCATGAAGGCGCTGCGCAAGGGCCTTGTCGCCTATGACCAGGCGAAGGGGTATCGCGGGCCGATCGAGCGGCTCCCCTCGACGGCGGACTGGTCTTCAGCACTCGCCGAGCTCCGCCCGCTCTCCGACGTCCCGGAATGGCGGCTCGGCGTGGTGCTGGCGGCAGGGACGACGGAAGCGGAAATCGGGCTAAGGCCGCAGACTGCCGAACCAAGCGGCTCTGCCGGCGCGGGAGAGACCATTCGTCTCGACCGTCAGGCGGTGGCCTGGGCGCTCTGCCGGTCGGCGAAAGGAAGCCGCGGCTGCGCGGCGAGTGTTGATGGCGTCCTGTCTCCCGGCGACGTCGTCTATGTGGAGAAGCAGGGTGGCGGATATGTTCTGCGTCAGCCACCGCTCGTCCAGGGCGCGCTCGTGTCCATGGATCCGAATACCGGCCGTGTGCTTGCTGTTGCCGGCGGCTTTTCCTATGCCCAATCGGAGTTCAACCGCGCCACTCAGGCCTATCGCCAGCCCGGCTCCTCCTTCAAGCCTTTCGTCTATGCCGCGGCGCTCGACAACGGCTATGCACCGACGACGCTGGTGATGGATGCGCCGATCGCCCTTGCCGATGGCGCGGGCAGGACCTGGAAGCCGAAGAACTATGACGGCCGTTTCAGCGGACCCTCGACCCTGCGCGTCGGGCTGGAGAACAGCCGCAACCTGATGACGGTGCGTCTCGCCCGCCATCTCGGCATGGATCTCGTCGCCGACTATGGCAAGCGTTTCGGCATTTATGATGAGCTCAAGCCCTATGTGCCGATGTCGCTTGGCGCTGGCGAAACGACGCTGCTGAGGCTGGTCTCGGCCTACGCGGTCATTGCCAACGGCGGCAAGGCTGTGACGCCCTCGATGATCGATCGTATCCAGGATCGTTATGGCCGCACCATCTTTCGCCATGACCAGCGCGGTTGCGACGATTGCAATGTTTCCGCCTGGAGCGGCCAGGAGGAGCCGGTGCCGGTCGATGATCGCGAGTACGTGCTCGATCCGATGACTGCCTTTCAGGTGACCTCGATGCTGCGCGGCGTCGTCGAGCGCGGAACCGCCAGAAATGTCAGTTCGCTCGGTGTTCCGATTGCCGGAAAGACCGGCACCACCAACGACGAGAAGGATGTCTGGTTCGTCGGCTTCACACCCAACATCGTGACCGGCGTGTTCCTCGGCTACGACACGCCGAAACCGATGGGCAATGGTGAAACCGGCGGCGGCCTGGCCGCACCGATCTTCATCGATTTCATGAAGACGGCACTTCAGGGCCAACCGGTAGCGGATTTCCATGCGCCGGCGGGCATGATGCTTGAAGCGATCGACCGGAAGAGCGGCCAGCCGGTGCCCGGGGGAACCCCAGGCGCCATCATCGAGGCCTTCAAGCCGGGGACCGCGCCTTGCGCCAGCGGTTGCCCCATCATCGATGGTTTCGAAACGGCAAGCACCTCGGCGACCGCCGAGGTCGATCTCTCTCCGGAACTGCGCGAAAAACTCCTCACCAACGGCAATGGGCTCTACTGAAATGGCGCGCGAGCTCCAGCCCCGTCGGGATCATCGCGGCCGCCTCCTTTTCGTCATTGGCGCCTTCGCGCTCGTCTTCGGGCTCATGCTGGCACGCCTCATCCAGCTTGGCGTCGCCGACTATGAGCGCACCGGCTACATTCCGCCGCCACCGAGCCTCGGCCGCCCTTCGATCCTCGACCGGCACGGCAATCTTCTGGCAATCGACGTGCCGAGCTCCGGGCTCTATGCCGAACCGCGCCTGATCGTCGACGTCGACGAGGCGGTCGAGAAACTGACGGCGATCTTTCCCGACATTGATAGCGGCGACCTCTATCGCCGTCTGAAGAGCGGCGCTGCGTTTGCCTGGATCAAGCGCCAGGTGACGCCGGCGGAGGAGCAGGCGGTCTGGAACGCCGGCATTCCCGCTATTGGCTTTCAACGCGAGAAGCAGCGCTTCTACCCCAACGGCTCGCTTGCTGCCCATGTGCTTGGCGCCGTCGACATCGACAATATCGGGATTGCCGGCATCGAGCGGTGGATCGAAGGCCAGGGGCTGGAGGTGCTGCGCCAAAGCGGCATGGATCTCTCTCACCGCAATCTCGACCCGGTCAGCGTCACCCTCGATATCCGCATCCAGCACGCGCTCGAAACCGAACTTCGCAAGGCTATCGCCAAGTTCAGCGCCAAGGCGGGAGCCGGCCTGGTGCTGGATGTCACCAATGGCGAGATCCTGGCGCTCGTCTCCTATCCGGATTTCGACCCGAACCTGCCAATCGATGCGGTGAAACCAGACCGCATCAACCGCATCGCCGCCGCAACATTCGAGATGGGTTCGACCTTCAAGGCGCTGACGACAGCCATGGCGCTCGACTCCGGGCAATTTACGCTTCGCTCCGTTGTCGACGCCAGCAAGCCGCTCGCCTTCGGTCGCTTCCGCATCAACGACTATCGGGGCCAATATCGGCCGCTGACGCTGCCGGAGGCGTTCATCTACTCGTCCAACATCTCGATGGCGAAGATGGCGATATCAGTCGGACCGGAAAATCTACGCGCATTCCTGACACGGTTCGGGCAGATGTCGCGGCTGACGACCGAATTGCCTGAGAGCGCCCACCCGCAATTGCCGCGACGCTGGGGCGAGATCGATACGGCAACCGCCTCCTACGGTCATGGCATTGCCGTCACCCCGCTGCAGGCGAGCATCGCGGTGGCGGCGCTCGTCAATGGCGGCCGGCTGATCCGGCCGACCCTGATCAAGGACGCGCCGCTCGAAGACCGTGTGCTTGCGCGTGATCTGATCAAGCCGGAAACCGGCGAGGCGCTGCGCTATCTGCTGCGGCTCAACGCCAAGACCGGCTCGGCGAAGAAGGCGGAAGTCAAAGGCTATTTCATCGGCGGCAAGACCGGAACGGCCGAAAAGGTGGTCGGGGGCCGCTATTCCAAGGAGCTCAACATCACGTCCTTCATGGGTGTCGTTCCGGTGGACAATCCGCGCTACCTGCTCCTGACACTGCTCGATGAACCGAAGGGCCTGCCGGAAACCTATGGTTTTCGTACCTCCGGCTGGAACGCAGCACCGCTTGGCGGCGCCGTCTTCGAGCGCATCCTGCCGATGCTCCAACTCATGCCCGATTTCGATATCGCCGATGTCAGCTTTCCGGAGATCAGCAGTCAGGGCGCGTTTGGCTCGCGGCTCTTTCCGTCATCTGCGAGCAAGGGCGAGCGGAACAGCGATGTGATCAATGGCGCGCTTTGATGCGCCATCATGAATGCAGCAACGCCCCCGTGTCTCCGCGGGGGCGCGCTCAAAGTGCGAATAAAGGTTAGCTTGCGCTTACCTTTCGATCATGCGGTTCCAGCGCTTGTTCCACTCCTGCCGGCTCTGGTTGATCGCGTCCCAATCAAGGACCTTGGCGGTCTGCATGTTGGCCTTGAAGGTCGCAAGCTTCTGGTTCGCCGCATCCGTGCCGGCCTTGGCGTTGACGTTCGACGGAATGATGTTGCCGTTGTCGAGCGCCAGGCTCTGCGCCTCGGCCGAAAGCAGGTAATGGGCGAGCTTCTGGCTGAGCTCCGGCTCGCTGTTGTTGGCGATCACGCATTCGGTGACCGCGAGCACGACGGAGCCTTCCTTCGGCTGGGCGTATTCGACCGGGATGCCCTTGTCCTTGAGGTTGTTGACCGCCGTCGGGGTCAACGGGAAGATCGCGGCTTCGCCGGTCTGCACCATCTCGGAGATCTTGGCCGAGCTCGGGATGAACTCGATGACGTTCTTGCCGATCGTATCGGAGAATTTTTCAAAGCCGGGCTCGACGTTTGTTTCGTTGCCGCCCTGGATGCGGTTGAACATCAGGAAGGCGTGCAGGCCGAAGCTCGATGCGGAAGCGGACTGGAAGACGACGGCATTTTCGAACTTCGGATCGGCCATATCCATCCACGAGGTCGGTGCCGGCCAGCCCTTCTCGTCGAAAAGCTTCTTGTTGTAGGCAAGCCCGGTCATGCCCATGTCGACACCGATCGCCATATCGTCCTTCAGTCGGGCGGCTGGCTGGATCTGCTCGAGCACCGGATCGGCAGCAATCTTCTGGCAAAGGCCGCCGCCGATGGCGCGTACCATCACGCCGTCGTCGAGCAGCATGACATGCATCTGCGGATTGTCCTTGGCGGCGGTCGCCTTGGCAAGGATGTCGGCGGAGGTGCCGGGCACGACGACAACCTTGACGTCGTTCGCCTTCTCGAAGGGCGGAAGCACGTGTTCGGTATAGGCGCGCTCGAAGTTGCCGCCATTCATGCCGATATAGAGCGTCTTGGTCTCCGCCGACGCGGCGCTCTGCTGCAGGACGAAGGCCAGCAGTGCGAGGGCAGTGGTTTTCATAAGCCGTTGGTCGATCATGGTATTCCCCTTTCTGTTTACAACGAGGCTGCAGTTTCGACCGCCACCTTGCGGAAGCGGCCAATGGAAAAGGCTTCGATGGGCGTGGTGCTGCGCCCCTCGGTGACGAGCTCGGAAAGCACCGCGCCGACGGCGGGTGCGGTCTGGAACCCGGCACCGCAGAAGCCGAAGGCGTGGAAAAGGCCTGATGTCGTTTCGCTCGGTCCGATCACCGGATTACCGTCAGGCATCTCGGCTTCGGTGCCGGACCAGAAGCGGATGACCTGGGCTTCAGCCAGATGCGGAAAAAGCGCGATGGCGCGCTGCATGACGGAAGAAGCAGCCGTCACCGACGGGCGCGAATAATCGGGATCGGCAAGAGGCAGGCCACGGCCACCGCCCATGACGTAGTTGCCGCGCGCCACCTGCCGGCCGTAAAAGCTGCCGCCCTGCTCGCCCATGCTGACAGGCAGGCGCAGCGGCTGCGGCTCAGTGACGACCATCGAGGGGTATATGCGCGTCAGCGGTACTGGCTCGCCGAAATGGGCAGCGAAGCGGTCGGACCAGGCGCCCGCGCTGTTGACCAGCTGCCGGCAGCGGATCTCGATGTCATCGCCGGCCAGAATTTCGAAGCCGCTGCCGGTTGCCGCAACCGCCCGTACCGGTGTCTGCTCCAGCACGGTGACACCGGCCCGCTCGGCGGCGCGGGCAAACGCCGGTGCGACCAACCGCGGATTGGCGTGGCCGTCGTCGGGGCAGAGCGACGCGCCGACGGCTTTCGCCGAAAGCCAGGGAAACCGCTTGCTCAACGCCGATCCGGCAACGAGTTCCAACCCGAGACCGTAGTCCCGGACAGTTTCGGCATAGGTTTCGAGCTTGGCGAAGTCCTTTTCAGTGCGGGCGAGCTTCAGGTGTCCGGACCTGATATATTCGGCATCGATGCCGATCATCGCTCTCAGTTGCGGCCAGATGCGGTGCGCCCGTTGCGACAGCGGCAACTGCTCGGGCGGCCGGCCTTGCCGGCGTACGCCGCCATAGTTCACGCCGCTCGCCTGGGCGCCGCAGTAACCCTTGTCGATGAGCGCGACGGAAAGCCCGGCTTTACGCATGGCGAGCGCTGCGGAGCTGCCGACCAGCCCGCCGCCGATGATCGCGACGTCGACGGAGATACGCCGTCTCATGACCGCGCCTCCAGTTCGCCACCACCAAAACCGAGCGGGATCGGCTTGACCGGCGCCTGTGCGCGCAGCCGGCCGACCTCGCCGGTGGGGACACCGCAGGCCCCGCTCAGCAGCTCGGTCGCCGCGGCAGAGCACATGCGCCCCTGACAGCGCCCCATGCCGACGCGGCTCAGTGCCTTCAGGCGGTTGATCTCCGTGATCGAACCTGCCGTCATCGCGCGGCGCGCTTCAGCAACGCTGATCTCCTCGCAGCGGCAGAGTGTCGTCTCGTCCGGGACCGTCTCGAACCAATCAACCGGGAACGGAAAGGCGCGTTCGAGAATGTCGCGCTCCCGCAAAATGGCTTCCCTCGATGCCAGCAGACGCGCCACATCCGTTGATACGTTGCCCTGATCCTGCAGCATTGCCACAGCGGCGAGTTCGCCCGAAATCTCCGCCGCATCGGCGCCGGCAATGCCGCTGCCGTCGCCGGCGACATAGACATCGGTTCGGCTCGTGCGCCCCAGGGCGTCGCGCTCCGGCAGCCAGACACGATCGCGCTCGTCGAAGCGGAAACGGCAGCCGGCAAGATCAGCAAGCTGGGTTTCCGGACGAAGGGCGAAACCATAGGCGAGTGCGTCGCAGGTGACCGTTTCGACGCGCTCGCCCTTGAGCGTCCGCCGACGGTAACGAAGACCTTCGACTTTGCCCTTGCCGAGAACCGCCTCGGGTCTCACGCCATGGCGGACCTTCACGCCGGCAAACTGGAGCTGCAGCCCATAGAAGAGACCGAGCGCGACGATCCGCGGCGCGTGAGCGGCGAGCGACAGCAGGTGCCGCTTCGACGCGAGGGGTGCCGTATCAAGCACCGCTTCCACACGTGCGCCGGCCTTCATGTATTGCCAGGCGACGAGATAGAGCAGCGGCCCGGAACCCATGAAGGCGACGCGGTCGCCGATCGTGCAGCCCTGCGCCTTCAAGGCGGTCTGCGATGCGCCGAGCGTATAGACACCTGGCGTCGTCCATCCCGGGAAGGGCAGCACGCGATCGGTCGCACCGGTGCAGAGGATCAGTTGCGAAAAGCCGATCTGCCGGTGAACGCCTGATGAGAGAATATCGAGCTGATTGCCGCGTTCGGGTGCAGAGATGTTCCAGACAAGGGTTTCGGGCCGGTAGTCGATCGCAGGCAGCAGCGCCTCGAAAGCCTGGTGCAGCCTCTGCGCCTTGCCGGCTCCCGAGCCATAGCGGCTGCGATAGGAGCGTCCGTCGTCGATCAACGGGCGGCGATAGATCTGCCCGCCGGCGCGCTGGCCTTCGTCAAGCACGATCGGCCGAAGACCGGATCGGACGAGACGCTCGGCGGCGCGAATGCCGGCAGGGCCGGCACCGACGATGACCGGTTGCAACGGCTCACTCATGGGCCGCCTCCGCCGTTGCACCGCGACCGGTGATGAAGGCCATGCCCGGCTGCAAGGCCGTGCTGCAGGCCCTGATCCGGCGGCCATCCGCCATCATCACATAACAATCCTGGCAGGCGCCGATCAGGCAGAAGCCGGCCCGGTCCTCGCCGGTGAATTCGCTTTGCCGGAGGCGGCCGCTGACCGAAAGGATCGCCGTCAGCACCGTGTCGCCGCGACGCCCGGTTTCGGCCACGCCGTTCAGCGAGAAGGGCACGGGTGTCTCGTC
This sequence comes from Ensifer sp. LC11, assembly GCF_001695835.1. Taxonomy (GTDB): domain Bacteria; phylum Pseudomonadota; class Alphaproteobacteria; order Rhizobiales; family Rhizobiaceae; genus Ensifer. The sequence goes on from NZ_MBSO01000056.1 coordinate 195,221, forward strand.
CAGGCGGTAGCGCCGGCGGAATTGTGCATGCATCGACATCGGTTCTTAGCCCTTGCCCACCAGGAGCCGGTCGAGACCGAACAGGCGATCGAGAATGATCATGGTGACGGTGGCAAGTGCGATCATCAGCGTCGAAACGGCCGCCATCATCGGATCGATGGATTCGCTCGCATACATGTACATGCGCACCGGCAAGGTCACGGTCGACGGCGAGGTCACGAAGATCGACATGGTCAGCTCGTCGAAGCTGTTGATGAAGGCGAGCAGCCAGCCGCCGCTGATGCCCGGCAGCATGAGCGGCATGGTGATCCGACGAAACACCGTCCATTCCGCCGCACCCAGCGTGCGCGCCGCGTTCTCGGCATTGCGGTCCATGCTGGTCAGCGACGCGAGGATCAGCCGCAGCGTATAGGGTGTGACGACGATCGCATGGGTGGCGACCAGCCAGGCGAAGGAGCCGCCCATGCCCATCAGCGAGAACAGGCGCAGGAAGGCGACGCCGAGCACCAGGTGCGGGATGATCAGCGGCGACAGGAACAGGGCATTCAGCGCGTCGCGGCCGCGGAACTCGTAGCGGGTGATCGCCAGTGCTGCCGGCACCGCAAACACGGTCGAAATGGTCGCCGAAAGCAGCGCCAGCCGGACGCTGTTGCCGAAGGACGACATGAAGTCGGCGTGCTGGAAGACCGCCTCGAACCAGCGCAACGACAGGCCGTTCCAGGGCATCGCCAGCGTGTTTTCGGGCGTGAAAGCGACCAGACAGACGACCACCATCGGCGCCAGCATGAAGACGACGACGAGGCTGTGGAAGGCGAGAGCGATGGGTCCGTTTCTCTGCATGGCTTCAACCCAGCTTGCGCTTCGCCTGCCGCTCGATGAGGCGGTTATAGGCGAGCATGATCACGAGATTGGCGACGAGCACGATGATCGCGATGGTCGCGCCGAGCGGCCAGTTCAGCTCGATCAGGAACTCGTCGTAGACGAGCGTCGCCGCCATTTTCAGACGCCGGCCACCGAGCAGGCCGGGAATGGCAAACGAGCTCGCCGAAAGCGCAAAGACGATCAGGCTGCCGGAGAGAATACCGAGGGCCGCCTGCGGAAAGACGATGCGGCGAAGGGCAGTGAAGCGCGAGGCGCCGAGCGTGAGCGCTGCCGCCTCGACCGTCGGATCGAGCTTCTGCAGAACGGTCCAGACAGGGATCACCATGAATGGCAGCATGATATGCACGAGGCCGATGACGATCGCCGTTTCGGTGTAGAGAAGCTGGACCGGATCGAGGCCGACGATGGCCAGCGCGCTGTTCACGAAGCCGTTTTTACCCAGCAGCATGCTCCAGCCGAAGGTGCGCACGACCACGGAGACCAGCAGCGGACCGATGATCACCAGGAGGAAGATCGACCGCCAGGGTTTGCGCATGTTCGAGAGGACATAGGCCTCCGGCACGCCGATCAGCACGGTGATGACTGTCGTCAGCAGCGCCAGGCGCAGCGTTCGCCAGAAGGTCGAGAGATAATACTCGTCCTGCAGCACCGTCAGGTAGTTGGCGAAGGTGAAATCGCTCTGAATGCCGGCGGTATAGTCATAGCTGTTGAAGGAGAGAATGACCGTCAAGAGCAGCGGCAACAGGACGAGCCCGATGAAAAGCAGGGTCGTCGGCCCTGAGAGCGCCAGCGGCGCGAGCAGGCGCGGTTTGATGGCGGAGGTGGCAGCGCTCATCACTTGGCCGCTCCCGCAAGGACCCGACAATCGGCGTTCTGCCAGGCGAGCCCGACGGTTTCGCCTTCCAACGGCGGCGGCGCACCGAGATTGGGAACAGCGACGGCGAGAACGCCCGCCGGCGTCTCGGCGCTGACCAGCCATTGGCTGCCCAGGAAGTAGCGCGTCGTCACCTTGCCCTCGATCTGGCCCTCACCCGGCTCAGTCAGCTTTAGCTTTTCCGGGCGGATGAAGACCGAAACCTTGCCATCCGGCTCGCGGCGGTCGGTGTTGAAGCGGATCGGCGTGTTGTCGATGCTGATCGAAGCGCCCTTGCCGTTAAAAGCCGCGGTCGCGTGCAGGAAATTGGACTTGCCGACGAAGGACGAAATGAAGTCGTTGCGGGGGTGCTCGTAGAGTTCATAGGGCGTGTCGACCTGGGTGATGCGCCCCTTCTCCATGACGACAACGCGGTCGCTGATCGACAGTGCTTCCGCCTGATCATGGGTCACCATGATGGTGGTGATGCCGACGGTCTGCTGGATGCGGCGCAGTTCGAACTGCATCTCCTCGCGAAGCTGGGCATCGAGGTTCGACAGCGGCTCGTCAAGCAAGAGCACCGGCGGATTGATGACGAGCGCACGGGCAATCGCGACGCGCTGGCGCTGACCGCCGGACATCTCGCGCGGATAACGATCGGCGAGCGCCGAGAGATGGACGAGCGCCAGGATCTCCTTGATGCGCCGGTCGCGCTCAGCCTTCGCAACTTTGCGCATTTCGAGGCCGAAGGAGACGTTCTGCGCGACCGTCATGTGCGGGAAAAGCGCATAGCTCTGGAAAACGACGCCAAGTTCGCGCTGCGGCGGCGGCAGATGGGTGATGTCGCGCCCACCCATGGTGATCGTGCCGGCGGAGGGACGCACGAGCCCGGTAATCATCTGCAGGGTCGTCGTCTTGCCGCAACCGGATGGGCCGAGCAGCGAGATGAACTCGCCCTTTTCGACCGCCAGATCGAAATCGTGAACGGCCGCCACCGATCCATAGAACTTGGAGACCTTCTCGAGGTTCAGGAAACTCATGCTCACTCTCCCGTGGGTCGCAGCCCCCAGGGATCGCCTGCCCCGTTTTTCTTGTCGGCGATCCCGGCGGCGACGACACGTCGTCAACCAACAAACCTCGTTTCAGGCGATGGGATCTCCGCCGTGCGCGAACGCGCCGATAAAGGCACGGTTTCGCGTTCGGGATAGCCGCTCGACCATCCACGCTTTGGCGCATCCACCCTCAAGAAAGGCTTGTGAATTAACTCCAGGAAATTGACGAAAAACACAAATGCAATTTTCTATATCGGAATTTTTTGTTAGAAAAATCCGATATACGGAATCTTGTTCTGTGAACTTTGAAAGATTTGCGCACATGTCGGAATCAGAGAATGCCGGAAGCTCCAGCCTCGCCAAGGCGATCCACATCCTGAAAGATCTCGCCGAGAACGCGAGCGAGGGTGTGCGGGTAATCGATCTCGCGCGGAGGCTGAATCTCAGCCAACCATCGACGCATCGGCTGCTGAAAACCCTGATTGCCGAAGGTCTCGTCGAGCAGATGCCGGAAGGAAAATCCTACCGCCTGTCGCTGGAGTTCTTCTCGATCGCGTCACAGGCGCGAAGGCGCGAGGGCATTCTGGACATCGCCCGGCCGTCGCTGCTGCGGCTGTCTGCCACCTTCAACGACACTGTGTTCCTGCTGGTGCGCAGCAACTTCGACGCGATCTGTCTCGACCGGGTCGAAGGTCCCTTCCCGATCCGCTCCTTTACCGGCGACATTGGCGGCAAGGTGCCGCTCGGAATCGGTCAGGGCAGCATCGCCATTCTCGCCCACCTGCCGGAGGAGGAACGCGAAGCGATCATCAAGTTCAACATGCCGCGCATCATGGACCGGGCCGCGATCGACGAGGTGGACTTGCGCATCAAGATCGAAGAGGTGCGACGGATCGGTGCGGCGCAGATGAATTTCGAGATGATCGAGGGCATGGCCGGCCTCGGGGTCCCGGTGCTCGACCGCAACGGCATTGCGGTCGCCTCCCTGAGCATCGGCACGCTGGCGTCCCGTTTGACGGAGACGCGAAGCGGCACGATCACTGAACTCCTGAAGGCCGAGGCGCAGGCGATCAGCAGCAAGCTCAATCCCTTCGACCCGACCCTGCGCTATCCGGCGTCAGCCCTGCGCGCGGCGCAGAAGAGCTGAGAGGCCCGAACCGCACCCGGGCGGCCGCTCATGCCTGCAGGAAGGCGCGGGCAAAGCCCGGCTCCGTCACCTCGATCGAGCCATCCGGAAGCTTCAGGAAGCGCTCGATGGCGGTACCGTAGGTTCGCATCCAGCCGTCGAGCATCGCCGCCGCGGCATCGAGATCGCCGGCCTCGTAGCGCTGCAGCGCCTTGTGCATCACCTTGGCGACGCTCAAGCGCAGTTGCAGCAGCATCAATGCGGCGGCTTCCGGGTCTGGCGCATCGAGCGTGCCTTCCTCGTGCCCGCGCCGCAACATCTCGGCGACCAAGGGCAGACTGACCGCCAGCAGGGCCTCGTCGATGCGGTGATAGAGGGCGACATTTTCAGGCTTGAAGAGCGCGTTGAAGGTGTTCTTCAATTGCGGCGCCATGTCGAGCTTCAGCCGTCGGGACCCGGCGAAAAGCGCATTCAACTGACCGACCGCATCAAGCGACGGGTCTTCGAGAAGCGGCTGCAATTCGTTCAGGTTCCGCTGCGCCAGCCGGGTGGCGACGGCCTCCAGCAGCGCCTCCTTCGAAACGAAGTAGTGGTAGAAGGCGCCCTTGGAGACATTGGCCTCGCGGATAACGTCGTTGACCGTCGAATTCTCGTAGCCGTGCTGAAAGAACAGCCGCTCGGCGCAATCGATCAGCTCGTTCGATCGGACTTCCGGCGATTTTTTCGTTCTGACCATAAGCACTCCCAGAACAACGGCTTAACACGGGTTCACTGCCCGGTCCACGACGCAGCCGATGGCAAGGGCAACACGCATTCTTGAAACAAACCGACCGTCGGTCTATTTATACAAAAGGTACTGGAAGGTTTCAAGGAGCGTTCTCATGCGTCTGGCGCGCTATGCAGCTGGAGCGGTCACAATCGTCGCCATCGGCGCGGCCGTCTCGTGGTATCTGTTTCGTCCGACGCCCGTTTTCACAATCATCCCGAAGCGCGGCGATGCGGCGGAGATCATCTATGCAGATGGCGTCGTGGAGCCGCGCACCTGGGCAAAGGTCACCCCGACGGTCGCCGAACGCATCGTCGAACAATGCGATTGCGAGGGCGAACGCGTCGGCAAGGGAGATGTGCTCGCCCGCCTCGACGACACCGAGGCGCGAGCCGCACTTGGCGAACTCCAGGCTCGATTGACGCTGGCGCAGGAGGAATACCGGCGCAAGGTCGCACTGGCCGAGCGCAGAACCATCAGCGAACAGGAAGTCGACCGGGCACGCAGCGAGCTCGGCCAGCTCGAAGCCCTTGTGGCCGGCCGTCAGGCACGGCTCGCGACCTACGTGCTGAGGGCGCCGAGCGCCGGTCAGGTGCTCCGGCAGGACGGCGAGATCGGCGAGGTCGCGGATCTCGGCACCGTGCTCTTCTGGGTTGGGGAGCCAAGACCGCTGATCGTCACGGCTGATGTCAACGAAGAGGACATTCCGCGCGTCGAAGTCGGTCAGAAGGCGCTGTTGAGATCGGACGCCTTTCGCGATCGGAAGCTGGAGGCGACAGTTGACAGCATTACGCCCAAAGGCGATCCGGTGACAAAGACCTACCGCGTCCGCTTCCGCCTGCCCGACGACACGCCGCTCCGGATCGGCATGTCCACCGATGTCAACATCATCGTGCGGGTGTCGCATGACGCCTTGATCATCCCGACGGTGGCACTGGAAGGGACAAAGATCGCGGTGGTCGACGGCAATCGTGCGAAAATTCGCGACTTGAAAACAGGCATACGTGGCGCGGACGGCGTCGAAATCCTGTCCGGCCTGGAAGACGAGACGCGTATCATCTCCCCCTTCCCGACCGGCCTTGCCGATGGCACGCGCGTCAAGGCCACGCCTGCTCCAGGGGATTGAGATCGCCATGCGCCTCATCCTCGACATCGCATTGACCCACATTTCCGGCCGAGGCCGACAGACGGTCGTCGCGATGCTGGGCGTTGCGGTCGGCGTCGGCTTCTCCATTGCGATGGCGGCATTGATGCAGGGCGGCCAGGATGATTTCGTCCGCCAGCTCGTCGACACCATGCCGCATGTGCAGGTGACCGACGAAGAGCGCACGGCCAGGCGGCAGCCGGCGGAGGACCTGTTCGACGCCGCGGCCATTTCGGGCCTCCGGCCGCGCGACGACCGTCGCGGCATCATCAATCCCACCGCCGCCCTCTCCTGGCTCGACGGCTGGACTCCGGGCCGTTTCGCCGCGACTCTCAAGGCACAAGGCGTCATTCGCTATTCCGGCCAGGAGGTCGGCGCTGCGGTCATCGGCATCGATCCGCAGGCGGAGCCGCGCGTTTCGCCGATCATCGGCGACTTCAAGGCCGGAAGCTTCGCGGCACTTGCCGCCGGCGGCAACAATGTAGTGATCGGCGATACCATGGGGACCCGGCTCGGCGCCAAGCTTGGCGACACGATCACCGCCGTCTCTTCCGAGGGGCTGACCCGCCGTTTCAAGATCGTCGGTCTTTTCCACACCGGCACGACGGCGCGTGACGAAGGCGAGGCCTATGTGCTGCAGAAGAACGCACAGATCCTTTCGGTCCGACCGAACGCGATCAATGAAATCAACATCAAGCTCGACAACCCGAACGCCGCGCCTGCGGTGGCCCGCCGGATCGAGGCGGAACTCGGCTACAAGGCCGTCGCCTGGCAGGAAGCGAATGAATCGATCCTCGAGGCGCTCGTCGTGCGCAACGTCATCATGTACACGGTCGTTGCGGCCATCATGCTTGTCGCCGGCTTCGGCATCTTCAACATCATCTCGACGATCACGCACGAAAAGGCGCGCGACATCGCCATCATGAAGTCGCTCGGCTTCACCGAGGCCGACATGCGAGTGCTGTTTGTGCTCGAAGGGGTGGCGATCGCAACAGCCGGCACGCTGCTCGGTTGGGCGTTCGGCTTCGCGATGGTCTATGCGCTCTCGCTCGTCCGCTTCGAGATATCCGCGACCGGCCAGGAAATGACCCGGCTGCCCATTGCCTGGAGCATGCTTCACTATTTGATCGCCGCCGCCTTCGCGCTCGGTTCGGCGGCCGTCGCCGGCTATCTGCCGGCAAGGCGAGCGGCCCGCGCCAATCCCGTCGACATCATCAGGGGCGCGACATGAGTACGCTGATCGAAACAAGGGATTTGACGCGTATTCTGAGAGAGACCATACCGGTCACGCTGGTGAAGGACATATCGCTTGTCATCGGCGAGCAGGAATTCGTCGCGGTCACCGGGCCTTCGGGTTCGGGCAAGTCGTCGCTTCTCTACCTGCTCGGCCTACTCGACCAACCAACCAGCGGCACGCTCAGGATTCGCGACCGCGACACGGCGCTGATGGACGAGCGGGAGCGGGCTGCGACCCGCCTTGCCAATATCGGTTTCGTCTTCCAGTTCCACTTCCTGCTGCCCGAGTTCACCGCCCGCGAGAATGTCGAGATTCCCATGCGCAAGCTCGGTCGCCTCGCCCGCGACGCGATGCGCCGGCGGGCGAGTGATCTGCTCGCAGCACTCGGTCTTGCCGATCATCAGAACAAGCGACCCGACCAGCTGTCCGGTGGTCAGCGCCAGCGCGTGGCGGTGGCCCGCGCGCTCGCCAACGATCCACCCCTGATCCTTGCAGACGAGCCGACCGGCAGTCTCGACAGCAAAAGCTCCGAGCAGGTGTTCAAGACCCTGGAAACACTCGTGCGCGAGCACGGCAAAACCGTGGTGGCCGTCACCCATGATCTCGACATGGCGGCCCGGATGGACCGGCGCCTCGACCTCATCGATGGACGCCTGACCACGGAGACGGACACGGGCGCGACCTCAGGCGAAAGCCAGACCCCGGACACCTGAGCGGGACGTCAGCCCAGACCGAAGACGACGTCACTTTCGGTGAGGGTTGAAAGCGAGACGTCCTCGATCAGGATGCCTTCGAAATTGGAGCCGTTAAAGGCAACGAACACGCCGGCGGCCTTCGCGTGCGCTGCGGCAAGAAAATCGGCATAGCTGTGAATGCCTGTGGCGTCCTGGGCCTCCGCGGAAAAGGCGATCCGGTCGCCCTGCCGGGTATTGAAGTCGAGAATGCGATCGATGCCCGTCTGACCGAGGATTTCGGTAGACCAAAGAAACGTGTCGGCACCGCTGCCGCCGATCAACACGTCGGCGCCGTTGCCGCCGCTCAACAGGTCATCCTGCGCGCCACCGTCGAGATAGTCCGCACTGTCGCCGCCGAAGAGCTGATCATTACCCGAGTATCCGTAGAGCGCATCGTTGCCGCCCCGCCCGTCGAGAATGTCGTTGCCGCCATGCGATTCGAAGGTTTCGTGGTCGTCGCCCCCCCGCAGCACATCATCGTGAATGCCGGTCGACACTCTGAAATTCTCGACATTGACAAAGGTCAGTCCGGTCTGCGTTACCCCGCGCGTCACATCGAAATCGATCGGATCCGGCAGCGCCCCGAGCGTGAGGCTCAGCAGATCCCGCCCTTCACCGCCATCGACCTCGCCACGGAAATGAGCGTTGAACCAATCGTTTCCGGCGCCGCCGCGCATGATCGATCCGTCGCCAAGGCTACCGTTGCCAGGAATGGTATCCGAGAACGTATCGTCGCCGGCACCACCGTCCAGCACGTCCGTTCCGCCGTCATTGGCGAACCTATCGTCGCCGCCGCCACCAAAGGCGATGTCGTCGCCCAAACCAGTCGATATAGTGTCGTTTCCCGCGCCGCCGTCGATGCGGTCGCTACCGTCATCGCCATAAAGCGAGTCTCGTCCGGCCCCGCCTTCGAGATGGTCGTCGCCGGAACCGGCATGCACCACGATATAGGCGAGATTGGCCGTGATCACTCGATCGTTTCCACTGCCGAGCGCGAGGCTCGCCTCCTCGATGCCGCGCAGAACCGTACCGGTCGACGCTTGGCCGGCACCGAAATCGACAGTGAGGTCGCTCGTGCGCTGCGTCTCCTTGATCAACAACCAGTCCTGGCCCGCGCCGCCGTCGATCTCGGCGGAGAAGAGCGTCGATATGATCTGATCGCGGCCGTCTCCGCCAAAAAGACGATTGGCACCGAGCCCATCGGTGATCATGTCGTCCCCTGCGCCGGCGTCGACGAAATCGTTGCCGGCGGCCGTCTCGATGACGTCGCTCAGCGCGCTGCCCGTAATAAGGTCGCTGCCGCGTCCCGTCGTCAGCACGATCCGCTCGACATCATGATACTCGACGAAAAGATGCCGCTCCGCCGGTGTCTGGTATCCAACGATGCCGTGGCCGTTCTCCAGGTTGAACACCACGGGAGCCGCTCCCGCCGAGAGATCGACCGTCAGCATATCGTCTCCAGCGCCGCCGAAAACGGTGCTGCCCGTCCCGACGAGAACAAAGCGGTCGTTTCCGTCACCGCCGTCGAGACGGTCGTGACCGCCGGTATTGGTGATGATGTCGTGTCCCGCACCCGCATGGACGACGTCGTTGCCGGCACCGGTCGAGATCCGATCGCCCCCGGCGGTGCCGGTGATGCGGTCGTCGCCGCTGCCCGCGAGCAGCCGCAGCCACTCGATATCGTGGAAAAAGATGTGTCGACCACTGGCACTCGGGTCGCCAACATAACCGTGGCCACTGGCGCCGTTGAAGACCATTCGTTCGGTGCCTTGCGAGAAGTCGACGACGAGGCCGTCAAAGCCCTGGGCTCCGGTAACCGCACCACCGGTCCCGGTGAGAACGATCTGGTCATCGCCGGCGCCGCCGTCGATCCGGTCGTAGCCGCTCGAACTCGTCAACATGTCGGCATGCGCCCCGCCGTCGACAAAATCATCACCACCGCCGCCATCGATCGTATCGCGGCCGGGGAGGCCCCATATGTAGTCGGTTTCCTCCGAGCCTTTCAAAACATCGTTTGAGTACGAGCCTGCGATCTTCGCCATATCGCCATCCTCTTCGGCCGATTTATATCAATACTTGCACTGGTCCGAATAAAATCAACCGGTAGCAAATGTATTTAGGTAACATTCCAACGCAACATGAATAAACTTCCAAATTATTGGTATTTTAATTTGAAATATATATTAGAAATTTCGAGAACAGATCTGCCGATCACAAGATCGCACGGACGAAATGGTAGGGAAATGCGGCAGGTTGCTCTGAAGTGAAACCGCGATCTGCGGAAAGACAAAACTAGGAGATGGTCGTGGCAAAGAGGAACTTTCAGGGGAGCGGCGCGCGGCAAGTCAGCCTATGGCGCGGAGATCGCAAAAAAGGGAGCGCCAACGCTTCAGGACACGTCAGTCTGTCGTGCGCCATGCCGTTTTTTAACGGCGGGCACTTCAACGGCGAGCAACAGGCATCTCACTCTCACCGCTTGGCTGTTAGTCGCGCGGCAATCTGCCAAGGAGCAGCTTGTTCCCTTCCCTGTTCTCGCAACGCGAACATTTCAGCGTTCGGGCAATGAAATTAAGCGGGGTAGCGTATCCATATGCACTGGCGATCAGCCGGCGATCGACCTGTCCCTGGCGCCGGCACTTGCCGCATTTCGCCACAAGCACATACCATTCCGGCAGTTGCTCCAGGGTCGAGCCATAATCAGCAACATCTTCGCGCGGCATCAGATCGATACTTCGACGATGCCTCATGGTCATTCCTCTCGAAGCTGCGTCTCAATCAATGCGCATCCCTGCGAACAGCTGCGGAATTTCTGGGCCGGACACACGAGCCTAATACCCTCACAATCGCCGCCCGGCATCCTCGTCTGCGCCTTAAGTCCGCCTGCCTTTCTAGAAGGCCTTCAGCGTACAGAACCGCCGAGTTGCAACGAAAGCTGCACGCCACCGCGTTTCAATCGGGGCAGAGGCGGTGTCATGTCGATACGTCCGAAAGTCCGCTTTCGCCACTCAGCCTCGCGTTCACGCTTCATCCGAGCCGCGGCCACGGCCGCCATGGCGCGCTCGATCACCTCTTCCGTGTGGGTCATGGTTTCTGTCCGATTCATGGGAAACCTCCGCTTTGTTCTTGTTATGTTCTTATTTTAGCACTCCAATGTCAACTCCCTCTCCGGCACCGGTCGATTCGCGTTCGCTTGGATCAGCGCTGCAAGTCCCAGCCTGCGGCCGATGGGAAGCCAGTTCCGCTGTTGCCAAGGCAACACAGCACGAAAGATCAGCATGGCTCGACAGCTGATTTCCTTTTGTTTTCAAGCATCGGACAGCCGGTCGAGCGTGCGCCTCATTAACCTTCGCATTGCCGAATTAACCATTTGTTAACCATTTCCTCGATACACCAAAGCAACGGAAAATTTACCAAGATGAACGATGTGTTAACTGAATCCCGGCCGATCCGCCTCAAGGGGCGTTCCTTCCTTGCACTCGCGCTGACGCCAGAATTGCCCTTCGAGGACTGGCTTCGGCGACTGGACGATCTCGCTTCCCGCTCCGCCGGTTTCTTCCTGCGGCGCCCGGTGGTGCTCGACGTCGATGGTCTGGATATTGATCGCCAGCAATTGCGCGATCTGGTCAGTCAACTGACTGCGCGCAATGTCCGGATCATGGGCATTGAAGGCGCGCGCCAGTCGTTGCTCGGCGCAGACCTGCCGCCTGCGATGAATGACGGACGTCCGGCCGCCGATTTCGAAGCGAAAATGGCGGAACAGGCCGAGAGAGCCGACGTCTCCGAAGGGGAAACCGAAACCGAAACCGAAACGGTCATCACGGCCGAACCGATCTCGGCCAAGGCGACACCCTCGATCGTCGTCACCCAGCCGGTACGCTCCGGGCAGTCGCTGTTCTTCCCAGAGGGCGACGTGACGGTCATCGGCTCGGTCGCCTCGGGCGCCGAAGTCGTGGCCGGCGGATCGATCCACATCTACGGCGCGCTGCGCGGCCGGGCGATGGCCGGAACCACGGGCAACGCATCGGCACGGATCTTCTGCCGCAAGCTCGAGGCAGAACTGATTGCGATCGACGGCTTTTACAAGACCGCCGACGACATGGAGCAGAACCTGCGCGGCAAAGCGGTGCAGATCTGGCTCGACGGCGAAGCGCTCAAGGCGGGAACTCTCGGCTAGGGCGAGACCAGGAAGAACGCGGGCGGTTGCCGCTCGCATCCCGCTTATGATTTCGGTCGAACCGACCCAAATCATAGAGACGCAAGGCGAAGGCGAATTCTTAAATACTTGGAGAGACGAATGGGCAAGGTAGTCGTAGTTACATCGGGCAAAGGTGGCGTCGGCAAGACGACGTCCAGCGCCGCATTGGGCGCCGCGCTCGCGCAAAATGGCGACAAGGTCGTCGTCGTCGACTTTGACGTCGGTCTGCGCAATCTCGATCTCGTCATGGGCGCGGAACGGCGCGTCGTCTATGACCTGGTCAACGTGATCCAGGGTGAGGCCAAGCTGTCGCAGGCGCTGATCCGCGACAAGCGCGTGGAGACGCTCTACCTGCTGCCGGCCTCGCAGACCCGCGACAAGGACAATCTGACGCCGGAAGGCGTCGAGAAGGTCATCGCCGCCCTGCAGAGTGCCTTCGACTGGGTCATCTGCGACAGCCCCGCCGGTATCGAACGTGGCGCGACGCTCGCCATGCGCCACGCCGATATCGCCATCGTCGTGACCAATCCGGAAGTCTCCTCGGTTCGCGATTCCGACCGCATCATCGGCCTGCTCGATTCCAAGACGCTCAAGGCCGAAAACGGCGAGCGCATGGAAAAGCACCTGCTGCTCACCCGCTACGACCCGGTGCGCGCAGAGCGTGGCGACATGCTGAAGGTCGACGACGTCCTGGAAATCCTGTCGATCCCGCTGATGGGCATCATCCCGGAAAGCGCGGACGTCCTGCGCGCCTCCAACGTCGGCTCTCCGGTCACGCTGGCGGACGGCCGCTGCGCCCCGGCGCTGGCCTATTTCGACGCAGCGCGCCGGCTGAAGGGCGAAACCCTGCCGATCACCGTTCCCGGCGAAAAGCGCAGCTTCCTCGGCAAGATTTTCGGAAGGAAAGCGGCATGAACCCGTTCCGTTTCTTCTCCCGCTCCCAGTCAGCCCCGGCCGCCCGCGAACGGCTGCAGGTGCTGCTGGCGCATGAACGCGCATCCGCCGGCGATAGCGATCTCGTCACCAAGCTGCGCGACGAAATCCTGAAGGCGATCTCCAAGCACATGCAGATCGACGACGACAAGGTCCGCGTCACGATGGAACGCGGCGCCCAGGTCTCGACGCTCGCGGTCGACATCGAGATCCCCTTCGATGCAAAGAAGGCGGCCTGAGAGGCCGCCGACCCGCTGGGCAGGTAACGTCGCTTAACACGCGATCCCGATCTCTTTGGCTGGACGATATCCCGACGGATCTCGTCCAGCTTTCTCGTGGAGAGATCAGAAGTCCGGCGCAACGCCGAAGACGAATTCCACCCTCTCGCCCGACATGTTGAAGTACTGGTGGTCGGTCCCCGCCGGGATGTAGAAGCCGTCGCGCGGGTTGAGCTCGAACCAGACCTGGCCCTCAGCCTCCGGCACGTGAATGTTCAGCGTCCCCGAGACGACATAAAGGCACTCGTCTCCTTTATGGCGCTCGATGCCGGTGCGTTTGCCCGCAAGCAGCGTCGTCTTGCCGACGGTCAGCTGGTCGGTCGCGCAATATAGCCCGGTATAGGCACCCTGCGTTTGCTGATCGAGGCTCCAGAGCAGATCGGCGTCGCGCATCGGTTGGATCGTTCGGGCCTTGCGCTGCGCCTCCGCCTCCATCGGCCAGCGGCCGATGAACTCGCTCTGGCCGTAACGCGACTGCTCGATTTCGAGATAGGGCTTGGTGCGGGCATAGGGACCTGACGTGCCTTTGGCCGGCGGCGGCGCGAAGAATTCCAGCACGCGCAGCTGTTCGTTGCCGAGGTTGAAGCCATGGTGCCAGGTGTCCTTGCGGAAGAACAGCGCCTCGCCTTCCCTAGCGATGCAGAATTCGCCGGTCTCAGGATTGGCAAGGCCGAGCGTGCCGGAGAGCACGTAAAGAACCTCGTCGGCCCCGAAGATCGTGCGAAAGGCTTCCGTATGCTTGAAGCAGCCGCCCGGCTGCATGCCGAAGACGATCTGGTGGATGCTCTCCGTCGAGGCATAGATCCAGTCGTCGACCAGGCCGGCATTTTCCTCGCCCCAGAGGTGGCGCGTGACGCCTGCATAGGGGATGTGCGTAGGACGATCGAAAACGGGACGGGGAGACGGTTTGTAACCCATCGGAAAACTCCTGAATTTTGGGCGCGCAAAGCGAGCGCCAATGCGGGGGGATCTCTGCGCGCGGAGCGCGCTATTTCGGCGGTTGTACGTGCGTTCGCTCCAAAAGCCGGGCGGTGACGGCGCGCTTCATCTCGGGGTCGAGATGCATGACGTTGAAGACCTCCGCCAGCCACATGCCCTCAACCGCCAGTCGGGTGATCGTCGCCTCGACCGGGTCGAGGCCGTCGTTTTCGACAGCCGCCTGGCAGCGGATGTTCTGCTGGCGCACGATTTCGAGGAGATCGGGGAAGTTCGAAAGTGCTGCGGTAATGCTGGCGCCCAGGCGGTCATATTGATCGCCGGTGCTGGCGGCTTCGCCAAGCGTCGCACGCACATAGGCGCGGGTGTAGCGGCCATGCGGCTCCTCGTCTTCGGTTTCGAGCCCGGAGAGGCCGGTCTCGAAACGGTAGACGAAACGCTCGACCATCGCCCGCACCAGCGCGTCCTTGCTGGCGAAATGGTAAAGGATGCCGCCTTTGCTGAGGCCGGTTTGTTCCGCCACTTCGTCGAAGGTGAGAGACGACACGCCCTTACCGACGACGATCGCTTCGGCGGCGGTGAGGATGCGGTCACGTGCGGTTTCGCGTTTTGCCATGTCGATACAACCCAAAATGTTGGAAACGTGCCTGCTATAGCCCTGAACTTTCCCGCAGGCGACCGACGATCTCAGCCATCAGCGCCAGGTCCTCACGCGAGTCTGAGAGCGTCGTCTTCGGTTTCGTGCCGTTGATCAGATGGTCGTGAAAGACGCGCAGCTCGACTGCGAAGGGATCGGTATAATCGGGGCCGAAGCTCCGTGTTTCCGTCTCGGTATCGGTCGAGTCGATCACTTCGAGCGAGGTCGGCAGGTTGCGGATATAGGGCGTGTCATAGCTGACCCGCAGCTGGCGGCGATCTGAGAGCACCTCGATGCGCGCGTCGAAACGGGCGACATTGTCGATCATGGCTTCGTAGATCGCGGTGAAATGACCGTAGTCGAACAGCGCGACAATGGACTCGCCATTGGCTTTGTGGTGCGCGGCAATGACGCGCTTCGGCAGGCCGATCAGCTCGCGCATCGCCGAGAGACTGTGCGAGGACAGGCCCGTCAGCACCTGATAGGCCCGCATCAGGTCGGCGGGCGCATCGTCACCGACCACCTGTTTCAGCAGCGCCGTCGTCTGCGCCCGGGACTCCGCGAGGAACGCGGCGTCGAGATCATCAGGGTAGAAGATGTTGCGCGTCTGGCGAATGAAGAACGGGCCCTCGCAGATGATGTCGCGGACGCGAACGTAACGCACATCGTTCTGCGCCGGCATCATCGCCTTGGCACGCAGGAAGCTCGGCGAATAGCGGCGCATGTAAGCGACGAAGAGCAAGCGATCGGCGGCCTCGGCCAACGGCGCGACGGCGTCGATCTCGCCGAGCGTCAGGCAGGCGGGCTTTTCGAGGAACACGTGCTTCTTCGCTTTCAGCGCCATTTCGAGATAGTAGCTGTGCGTCTGGTCCGGCGTCAGGATGAAGACGGCATCGATATCCGGCGACGAAACGAGCGCTTCTGCGGTCTCGTATTTCTTCGCTCCCGGGTAACGGGCCGAGCAATAGGCCGTCAGGCTCGGCGAGACATCGTAGACGCCGGCGATTTCGAAGAGCTGGCGATGATCGGCCAGGATCGGCAGATGCATCAGCTGGCTGACTTCGCCAAGCCCGATCAGACCAACACGAACGACACGCATGTGAGTACCCTTTCCGCCTCGAATAGAGGCCATTTCAACCCTTGACCGCGCCGGCCGTCAGCCCGGAGACGATGTGTTTCTGGAATAGGAGTGCGAGAACGATCAGCGGCACCGTGACGATGGTCGAGGCGGCCATGATCGCACCATAGGGGAATTCGTAGCGGCTTGATCCGGAGATCAGCGCGATCGCCACCGGCACGGTGCGGTTCTCGTCGGTCAAGATGAATGTCAGCGCGAACATGAATTCGTTCCACGAGGCGATGAAGGCGAGCAGCCCGGTCGAGATCAGCGCCGGCCCCATCATCGGCAGGAAGATGCAGCGCACGATGCGCAGCGGCGAGCAGCCGTCCATGATCGCCGCCTCCTCAATCTGCTTCGGCAGGTCGCGCATGAAGGTGGTCAGCACCCAGATGTTGAAGGGCAGCGTGAAGATCATATAGGCGAAGATCAGCGATCCGATCGTGTTGTAGAGCCCGAGCCAGCGGATCATCTCGAAGAGGCCTGAGAGAAGCGCTATCTGCGGGAACATCGAGACCGCGAGCACCAGCAGCATGATCGGCGAACGGCCGCGGAAATCGATGCGACCGAGCGCGTAGGCGGCGCCGACGGCGAGCAACAGCGACAGCGCCACGACCGAGAAAGCGACGATCAGCGAGTTCAAGAGCGAGCGCAGGAAGACCCCGTCGGAAAGGATCGCCTGATAGTTGTTGAACTTCAGGTCTGGCAAGAAGGTCACGTCGAAGATCGCCTGCCCGGACTTCAGCGACGAGGCGATCATCCAGTAGAACGGAAACAGCGTGTAGAGCGCGACGATGCCGAAGAGGGCGTAGATCGCGATCCGGTGCAGGCGCCTGCCGGTGTTGCTTCTGACCATGTCAAACTCCCATGAGGCGGCGATTGAGACGGAAGACGGTGACGTAGATCGCCGTCACCAGGGCGATCATTAGGAAGACGGCGGTGCTGGCGGCTGAGCCGACGCCCATGTCCTGGAAATTGACGAGAACCTCGCGGGCATAGATCGAGACCGTCTTGGTGTCGTCGCTGTTGGAGGACAGCACGTAGCTGAGGTCGAACATGCGCAGCGCATCGAGCAGGCGGAAAAGCACGGCGACGGCGATGCTGGGGGCCAGCAGCGGCAGCGTCAGCGAGGTGAACTGCTTCCATGCCGGCACGCCATCGATCGAAGCCGCTTCATAGATGCCGCGCGGCAACATCGACAGTCCCGCGAGAATCAGGAGCACCATGAACGGCGTGGTAATCCAGACGTCGACCGCGATGATAACCGGCATGACCAGGGCGGAATTGGCGGTCCAGGCAACGCCAGTCTCGATCAACCCGGCAAGCTTCAGCACATGGTTCACGATGCCGAACTGGTCGTGCAGCATCCATTGCCACATGCGCGCGCTGACGACGACCGGGATCGACCAGGGAATGAGAATGATCGCCCGCATCACGCCGCGCCCGGCGATATGCGAATTGAGGAGAAGTGCGATCGTCAGGCCGAGCACGGTCTCGATCGAAACGGAGATGACGGTGAAATAGAGCGTGTTGCGGACCGACTGCCACCACAGCGGATCCTCGAACAGCGCCCGGTAATTGTCGAAGCCGACATAGCTGTAAAAATCCGGCTCGGTGAGCAGGGCGTCGGTGAAGGAAAAGAGAAAGGTGCGACCGAGCGGCCAGAGCGCCACGCCGGTCAAGACGAGCAGGCTTGGCGCGAGAAAGAGCCAGGCGGTGCGAACACGGGCCTGCCGCAGTCCTGCCGATCGTGAGCCCGACATCATGACCTCACGCTCCCTTGGCCGAGAGCGCCCTGTCGTCGGCGCCGAAAAGATGCGCCTTCGACGTCAGCCAGCCGACGGTGATGTCGGCATTCGGCTTGAGATCGGGCTTGCCCTGCGCCTTGACGACCAGCGACTGGCCATTGCCAAGCCGGGCGTGGACGAGTGCCTCACCGCCCAGGGGCTCGACCAGTTGCACTGACGCCGGCAGGCGGATATCGCCGCCGCCGAGGATGAGGTCCTCAGGCCGGATGCCGACGCTGACCTCGCCTTCGTAGCCGAAATTCTCGAGGCCATGGCGGGCATCAAGCACGTCGAGGCGGCTCCCGCTTCCGTCAATTGCAAGCTTTCCCGTGAGAAAATTCATGCGCGGCGCCCCGATGAAGCTGGCGACGAACTTGTTGGCCGGGTGCTCGTAGAGTTCCATCGGTGTGCCGACCTGCGAGATATGGCCGTCTTTCAGGACGACGATGCGATCGGCAAGCGTCATGGCTTCGAGCTGGTCATGCGTCACATAAACGGTGGTCGCTTTCAGCTCGCGGTGAATGCGGGCGATCTCGACGCGCATTTCCATGCGAAGATCGGCATCAAGATTGGACAGCGGTTCGTCGAACAGGAAGAGCTTCTGCGAGCGGACGAGCGCGCGGCCGATGGCGACGCGCTGCTGCTGGCCGCCGGAAAGCTGGGCCGGACGCCGCGCGAGCAGATGCTCGATCTTGAGGAACCGAGCGACCTTCGCCACCCGCTCCGTGATTTCGCCGGCGGCAAGCCGTGCCGTTTCCAGCGCGAAGCCGAGATTGCGCTCGACGCTCATGTGCGGATAGAGCGCATAGGACTGGAACACCATGGCGATGCCGCGACGCGCCGGCGGCGTCTCGTTCATGCGCTCGCCGCCGATCTGAAGTTCTCCGTCCGAGATTTCCTCAAGCCCGGCGATCATGCGCAACAGCGTCGATTTTCCACATCCTGAAGGCCCGACGAAGACGACGAACTCGCCTTCTGCGACGGAAAGGTTGACCTTGTCGATCACGGTCAGGGCGCCGAAGCGCTTGACAACATTGGTAAGGGCAATTCCACTCATTGGCGCACCGTCCGGTTGGCAGATCTGTTTGCGAGTGCTGCGACGCCGATGGCGCAGGCCGCATCACCGAGAAGGCTCGGAACAATCGGCAGGTCGCGGGCCTGATCGGCCCAGATGAACGGCCGCGTCAGCGCCGCGAGCCTTGCATTGACCGAGGGATCGCCGCCGATGCCGCCACCGAGAATAAGCACGGCCGGATCGAGCGTGTTGACGAGCTGGCCGAGATAGGAGGCGAGGGAAAGCAGGCCGTCGGCGACCATGCGCGCGGCCCGCGGGTCTTCACTTTCAGCGTCGAAGAGCTGCAGCGCGCTCGCATCAGCGCGGCCGATCAATCGGCCGTAACGCTCGCCGAGCGCCTTGCCGCTCGCAAAAAGCTCGAGGTTGTGGCGAACCTCAAGGTCCTGCCGTTCTCCGGCAAAAGCGACGAGGTCGCTGCCGGAGAAATGGATCGCGAAGCCACGGGCGCCGGCATAGGGCACACCGCTGATGACCAGCGAATGCGACAGCCCGGTGGAGATGGTCACATAAACGAAGGGGTCGACGCCGGCGCCGGCGCCGATCCAGCCTTCGGCGAAGGCAGCAGCCCGCACGTCGCTGTCGATATGCAGCGGTCCGAAGCCGCCAAGACGACCGTGATAGTCGAGACCGCGCCAGTCGAAGTTCCAGGCGGAGGCCGGCTCGCCGCTGCCGGTCACCAGTTCCGGCAGGCAGACGCCGAGCCCCGTCGTCTCGACCCCAAGCGCTTCGCCTTCATGACGAATGGTCTCGGCCAGCGAGGCGACCAATTCCAGCACGGCGGCACCGCCTTCCCGGCAGGAGGTCGGCTCGGTGCGCTCGGCGATCACGGCACCGTCGGCAAGGCGGACAAGGCAGGCCTTGGTCTTCGTTCCCCCGACATCGATGCCGATGGCATGCAGGCTCATCACCGCGCTCCCCATTCACCGGCAGCGTCGGCATCGGCATAGAGTTCGGCCATCCGGCATTCGGTGGCGATGGTGGCGGGCCAGCTCGGATCATAGGCCCGCGCGCTCGTCAGGCGATAGAAGGCGTGGCGCTTGCCTTCGCCCCAGACGATCATCGCCACGGCCTTCGACTGCTCGGCGATCGAGCCGATGCCGATCGTCACGCCATGCGAGGGAACGTCGTCGATACCGGCAAAGTCCGGAAAGGTCGCGAGATTGTCGCGCCGCGTCTGTTCGGCGAGAGCAACGATGCGGGTGCGGCTGTCGCGGACCGAGCCAGGCGGGTTGAAGGCGATATGGCCGTCGCCGGCGCCGGACGCCAGCAGGAAGAGATCGATACCGCCGGCGGCAGCGATGCGGGCGTCGTAGTCGCCTGGAGCCTCGATATCCGGCATCCAGAAGTTTTCGGACGGGATGCGGAAGCGATCCGGCAGCGCGGCATTGATCCGGCCGACGATCTCGCGCTCGCCGAAGCCACGGCAGGAATAGTGCGCCGAGGCCGGCGGCGCAGCAAAACCGTCGCCTTCGGCAGGATGCAGATATTCGTCCATCATGACGATGATCAGCCGGGAGCAATCGGCCGGCTCTTTCGCAAGACGACGACCGAGCGCCTCGTAGACCGGCAGGGGGCTGCGTCCACCCGGGCAGCCGAGCACGTAGTTCCGGCCAGCGGCGGTCGCCGCCCGAATGCCGGCGATGATCCTTTCCGCTAGGCGTTCGCCGATGGCGGTGGGCGTATCGTGGATTTCAACCTTCATGCCTTTGCCCCGGTCGTGAGGAGCTGCGAGACGAATTCGTAGTTGCGCCGGGCGATCGCTTCCGGCGTATCGGGATGGTTCCGCGCAAGGTCCTGCTCGATGACCAGCGGGCCGTCATAGTCAGTCTCGCGCAGCGCCGAAACGAACGCTGTAATGTCAACCACGCCGCGGTCGAGATCGGTCATGATGCCCTCTTCGAAAGCGCGGTCCGAGTGGATACCTTCGGAGAGCACGCGCTCGCGGAAGGCACCGTCGACATTCTTCAGATGCACCGAATTGATCCGCTCGCGATGCCGCCGGTAAAAGGCGATCGGGTCGGCCTTCCAATAGGCATGATGGCCGGTATCGAGGCAGAGCCCGACGAGGTCACGATCCGTCTCGGCAAGCAGGCGTTCGATCTGCTCTTCATGCTCGACGCAGGTGCCGACATGCGGGTGGAAGCTGAACTGCAGCCCGTAACTGCGGGCAATGGCAGCCGACCGGTTCGTCTGATCGATGACGGCGCGCCAGCCAGCCTCGTCGACGACGCCCATGCGGTCCTTCGGATAGAACTCCGACTCGTCCATCAGGATAAAATGGGTGCCGCCGACAGCCGCGAGTAGTTTGCAGATCGCCTGGGTCTTTTCTTCAAGAACCGACCATGAGGATGCATCGGCAAGTGTGTGGACATGGGCGGCCGCGACGACCTTGAGATCGCGGCTCTCCAGCTCGGATGTCAGTACCGTGGCGTCGGTGGAGAAGTAGCCGTAGGGGCCAAGCTCGGTATGCCGGTATCCGGCCGCACCGATGCGGTCGAGATAATCGGTCCAGCCGAGGTCGTTGCCTTGTGGCCAGTAGATGCCCCAGCAGCACGGTGCGATCGCGATATTCACGTTGGCTTCCTCAATTCCAAATGTCAGGGATTGTTGGCAGGCCCGCCGGAGCAGGCCCACCTGCAGGGGCGTTACCACCCACGCGCCTTCAGCCGCTCCAGATCGCTGCTGACCTTGGTCAGCGCGTCCTCGGCGCTTTCCTTGCCGCTCAGCACATTGTGCACGCCGTTGAAGATCCGCTGCGACACGCGGTTGTAGGAGGCGCCCGTCACCTGCGACGGCCGCGAGGCGCTTTCGGCATAGGCCTTTTCGGCAAACTGCAGCGACGGATTGGCGGCAAGCACGTCCTTGTCCTCGTAGAGCGCCTTCAAAGTTGGGCTATAGGCTTGCAGCGCCCGGCGTTTCTGTTCCTTGGCACCTGTCAGGTAACGCACCAGGCTCACCGCCGCGTCGACGTCATCGGCATATTTGGAAACGCCGAGCAGGCCCGCGCCATAGCAGCCGCTCGACTTCTGGCCGTCCGCACCGACGGGCAGCGCCATGACGCCGATCTTGCCGCGAAGCGACGAGTCCTGCGCCTGGGTCGTGCCCCAGACATAGCTCCAGTTGCGGTGGAAGACGGAGTTTCCGGCTTCAAAGACACCGCGCGACCCCTCTTCGTCGTAGTTCAGAACACCTTCGGGGCTGATGGTGTTGATCCAGGAGTGGGCGAGATCGAGCGCCTTGACGGCCTCGGGATTGTTGGCGGTGATCGTGCCATCGGGCGCGATGAAATTGCCGCCGCCGAAGGAGGCGACCCATTCGAGCGCATCGCAGGTCAGCCCCTCATAGGCGCGGCCCTGCCAGACATAACCCCACATGTCGGGGCTGCCGGCCGCGCGCTCCTTGTCCTGGATGAACTTCGCCGTTTCGGTCAGCTCCTGCCAGGTCTTCGGTTCGCCCTTGCCGTACTTTTCAAGCAGATCCTTGCGATAGAACATCAGGCCGGCATCGACGAACCAGGGCATGGCGAGCAGCTGGCCGTTGATGGTCGCGTCCGCAAGCGAGGATTCGAAATGGGCGGAGACTTCGTCGGCCGGGACCTTTTCGCGCAGGTCGACGAGATGCGGCGCCAGCGTTCCGACCCAGATGTTGTCGAGCGTCAGCACGTCGACATCGCCGGACTTGCCGGCGAGCAGCTGCTGGTAGAGCGGCAGCGCCTCGCCCCAGTTGGCGGGCATCTTGTTGATCTTGACGGTATTGCCGGTTTCTTTGGCCCAGGCCTCGGAGGCCGACTGGCAAAGCTCGAGCTCGGCACCGGCCGAACTGCAGAAAATCGACACTTCGGCTGCAGCCGCAGGATAGGCGGCAAAAGCAACGCCGGCCATGGCGGCCGCCTTGAGACACTTCATCCAACGCATTCTCGTCTCCTCCCCAGAAAACGTGTTGTTGCGATCAGCGATAATTGAGCTACTATACCGTCCGGACGGTACAGTAAAGTGGAAAAAATTGCGGAGCGGCCGGGACACCCAAGAAACTATCCACGTCTGGCCGCCTTCGAGGACCCACGTTGCCGACTCCGGTGGTTTGGGGAGGATTGTTGTGGAGGCAACTGCTATGTCGATGAATTATGGGGACGCGGACACCCGAACGAACGCGGGACAAGGGCGTCCTGGTGACATGAGGGAGTTGAAGGGTATGTTCGCGTCCAGAGCCCTCAGGCTTCCGAAGCAACTCGAACAGATCGCTTTGGTCGCGCTGGCGAGGCCGGACCTGGTTGCCTTCGGCAGCGCCCGGTCGATCGCGCTCGCCTGCGCTGTATCGCCGACGACGGTCGCCCGTTTTGCGACCGCCCTCGGCTTCAACGACTTCCGTGACCTGAAGGCGTTCTTTCAACAACACCTGCGAAATGCGCGAATGATTTCAGCCTCACCGTAAAACACGCCCGCGCTCAGGCCGCCTGCTGCGGCAGCGGCCCGACATAGAGCGAACGCGGCCGGATCAGGCGCCCCTCCAGCGCCTGCTCGCGCGCATGCGCAATCCAGCCGACCGTGCGGCCGATGGCAAAGACGCCGGTAAAGGCATCGCGCGGAAATCTCAGGGCGTCGAGCAGAAGCGCCGTGTAGAATTCGACATTGACGTCGAGCGGCCGGTCGGGCTTGCGCGCCTTCAGGATGGCAAGCGCCGATTGCTCAACCACTTCGGCCAGCTGAATGCGGCCACGATCCAAGGGATCAGCTGCGATGAGCTGTTTCAGCGCGCCTTTCAACGCATCGGCGCGGGGGTCGCGGACGCGATAGACGCGATGGCCGAACCCCATCAGCCGTTCGCCGCGGTCGAGCGCCTCCAAGAGCCAGGCGTCCGCGTTACCAGCGGTCCCGATCGCATCCAGCATGTCGAGCACCGGCCCCGGGGCGCCGCCGTGGAGCGGCCCCTTGAGCGCGCTGATCGCGGCAAGTACCGAAGACGTGAGGCCGGCCTTCGTGGAGGCGACCGCGACGCGAAGGTGGACGCATTGAGGCCGTGATCGGAAATCGTCACCAGATAGGCGTCGAGCGCCGCCACCTCTTGCCTGCTCGGCACTCTGGCGCCGAGCATCGCGAGAATATCGGCGGCATGGGACAAGGTCGGTGTCGGCGCGACCGGCGTCTTGCCCTGCTGCAGGCGCAGCGCCGCCGGAAGGAAAACCGCGGGAGCGGCGAGCAGGCGCAGTGCCGTGTCGAGATCGTCACCATCCGGAAGCCGGGCGATCAGCGCGCGCATGATGTCGACCGGCTGCAGTCCCAGCAGGGCGTCGTCGATGGCGCGGACATGGGCGAACACTTCCGCCCGCTTCTCACCCAGGCACCTGGCAAGTTCGGTCCGATCCGGTGCCGGCCCCAGCAGCCCGCCGAACAACAGCGCCACGACATCTTCATAGCTTGCGTGGCCGACCAGGTGATCGAGCGAGACGCCGCGGATGATCAATTGACCAGCTTCACCATCCACATGGGAGAGCTGCGTTTCGGCGGCAACGACGTCTTCAAGTCCGTTTTTCATCAACATGTTTCTCCTTTACGCGGAGAATGATCCGGCTTAGTTCTATTGACGTCAATCTTGATGCAATTGATCAACATGAAGACACTCTGGATCACCGCCGATGAGGCGCTTGCACGCCTCGGCAGCAAGCGACAGACGCTTTATGCCAATGTCAGCCGCGGGCGCATTCGCGCCAAGCCCGACCCGTCCGATCCGCGCCGCAGCCTGTATCAGGCCGACGACGTGCAGCGGCTGGCCGAGCGCCATGCCGGGCGGCGTCAGGCCGCTGTCGTCGCGGCCGAAGCCATCCGCTGGGGCGAGCCCGTCCTGCCGACGACGATCTCGAACATTGCCGGCGGCCGGCTCTTCTATCGCGGGCACGACGCGGTCGAGCTTTCCGCCAAAGCAACATTGGAGGAGGTCGCCGCGCTGCTTTGGCAGTCACCGGAGACCATAAGCGTGCCCGCCGTCAGCGACCATGACAGCAGCCAGTCGCGCCAGGCCGCGACCTTTCGGCTTCTGGCGGGCCGGATCGAACGCGACCTGCCCGCCCTTGGCCGCCGGCCGGCCATTTTGAAGGTCGAAGCGGCGGAAGTGCTCGCGACCGTCGCGACGGGACTGGCTCCATCCAGAGAGCTGGTGCCGCTGCACCAGCGCTTGGCCCTGGGCTGGAAGCGGCCGGAAGCGGCAGAGCCGATCCGCAAATGCCTGGTGCTGACCGCAGAGCACGAGCTGAACGTTTCGGCCTTCGCGGCCCGCGTTACCGCCTCGTCAGGCGCAGCACTTTCCGCCGCGACGCTTTCCGGTCTTGCTACGCTCACCGGCCCAAGGCACGGCGGCGCGTGGCTGAGCGTCACCCGGCTCGCCGAGCAGGCCGCTTCGGTCGGTGTGCGCGAAGCGATCCGCGGTATGCTGTCCTCGGAAGGCGTGGTTAGAGCCTTCGGCCACCGGCTCTATCCCGACGGCGATCCGCGCGCCAAGGCAATCATGGCGAGCTTCAAGGTTCCGGAACTCTACGCCGCGCTCGCCGAAGCCGGCGAAGACCTCCTGGGCGAACCGGCCAATCTCGACTTTTCGCTGGCCGCGCTCGCCGCTCGGTTCGATCTCCCGGAGGATGCGCCCCTCGTCATATTCGCACTCGCGCGCACCGTCGGCTGGCTCGCCCATGCGATGGAGCAGGTGCAAAGCGGCGAGTTGATCCGGCCACGAGCACACTACACCGGATCCTAGTTCTGCATCTCGCCGTATGGTCTTGATCCGCCCTCGGCTGCCCACGTTGGAGGCCAGGCTCTTAAGAATGAGCCAGTGGGGCATGCAGAAACAATGTCAGTCAATCAAGCATAATCGCGTTTATTAAATAATGTTAATGAAGCAATTCTCCACGGGCTCTCGCAGAAATATTACACGGTATTAACATGACGGTTGGATTTATAAGTATTACGTTCATCTCGAGGCTGATTATTGCCGGCGACCGCTTCGGCCGTGACGCGACAATAGGAGACAGCCTTCTCTGGAAGCGCTCCGAGCTTTCTTGAATTCAAGGAGATGCAGACATGCGCTCGCCCCTCAAGACCACCACCATCGCAGCCCTCGCCCTCGCCATGCTGACCGGCGGGGCCTTTGCCGCCGACCATCACGACTTCGGTCGTGACAACGACAAAGGCGCCTATACGGGCGACTACTACCAAGGCATTTTCGGTATGGACGATATGACGACCCCGGCGAGGCCGATGGTCACTGCACCTGCCCGTGTTGCCTCGTCGCGGCTCGATCGGGTCCTCCACGAACTGAAGACCCACAACCGCCAGATCAAAGCGGACCGCGCTGAGGGCAGATTGACCGTCGCAAGCTACAACAAGCTTGAACGGGAAGATGCCATGGTTCGCGCCCAGGCAATCAAGACCGCCGCCGCTCACAACGGCATGCTGCCCGCCCAATCCTATGCGCGGCTGCAGAACGAAGTTCGCCGCCTCGACCGGGACATGTCCCGAATGGCCTGAGCGGCAGCCAGTCGCTCACTGGCGGTGAGCTGCCCCCGGCGGCCACTTGGCCGGCCGCCGGTCCTAGTGATCAACCAAAGCCCTGCGCACATCGCGGTGTCGGCGCCTCGCCGCCGCAGACATCGTGCGGCCGTCAGTTCGTGAAAGGACAAGATCATGCCAACCATTCTCATGAGGTATCGTGCCGCCGCCCTTCTCGGCGCGGCCGTCATCATCGCGCCCCTGTCCGTGGCAGCCTTCTCGGCACACAACGTGGCGGCAGCGGCGCCGACCCTTTCTGCCTCGCCTAACACGGGAGGATCATTCGCGCCGATCGTGTCGGCCGACAAGCCCGCCGTTGTCACTGTCACGACGGTGATCAAGGCGGAGAATGCCGGCGATGAGGAGGCGTCGCCATTTCGCGGCAATTCGCCTTTCGACGAGCAGTTCCGCCAGTTCTTCCAAGACCAGGGCATTCCGATGCCGGACCAGTCGCCCGAGCCACGTCAAGGTCAGCGCGCCGAAGCGCTCGGCTCCGGTTTCGTCGTCAGCGCGGACGGCTACATCGTCACCAACAACCACGTCATCGACAAGGCGTCGGGCATCACGGTGACCCTTGACGACGGCACGCAACTACCTGCGAAGCTCGTCGGCGCGGATCCGAAGAATGATCTCGCGGTCCTGAAGATCAAGCCATCGAAGCCGCTTGCGACCGTTGGCTGGGGCGACTCCGATGCCCTGCGGGTCGGCGATCAGGTGCTGGCGATCGGCAACCCGTTCGGCATCGGTACGACGGTGACATCAGGGATCGTCTCGGCGCGCGGCCGCGATCTCAACAGCGGTCCCTATGACGACTTCATTCAGATCGACGCGCCGATCAACCACGGCAATTCCGGCGGTCCCTTGGTTGATGCGCAGGGCAAGGTGGTCGGCATCGACACGGCCATCTATTCGCCGAACGGCGGCAGTGTCGGCGTCGGCTTTGCCATTCCGTCCGATCAGGCGCGGAAGGTCGTTGCCACGCTGATGAAGGATGGCTCCATCGAGCACGGCTTCATCGGCGTGCAAATTCAGCCGGTCACGGCTGATATCGCCGATGCAATCGGCCTTGGCCAGCCGGAAGGTGCGCTTGTCGCGGGCGTCAACGGCGGAACCCCGGCAGCAAAGGCGGGCCTCAAGGCCGGCGACGTCATCAACGCTTTCGGCGGTAGTCCCGTCAAGTCGCCGCGCGATCTGTCGCGCATGGTTGCCGACCTCTCGCCCGGCACCTCGAAGAGCCTGAGCGTCTGGCGGACCGGCCAGTCCAGGGATGTCCCGATCACCATCGGCCGGAATACCGGGGATCAGCAATAGCGGCCAATTGCTCCGCATCGCAAATTGCCTGACCGGGCCCAGCCGCCAGGCATTTTTCACGGCTATGATCGCTGGCCGGTCATTGTGAGCCAGCGATCTTTTCCGCCCGGCTCTGCTGCCGCCAGGACGCAGGACTGAGGGCCGTGACCCGGCGGAATTCGCGATTGAAGTTGGACTTCGTCTGAAAGCCGGATTCGAACATCGCCGAGGTCACCGACATGTCGGTCTCCCGAAGCAGCCGACAGGCTTCGGCAATCCGAAAATCGTTGATGTATTGCGAAACATTCTTGCCGGCCAACCGATTGACCGCGGTCGATATCTGCCGGGCCGGCAGGCCCGCGCGTCGCGCCAGGCGCGACAAAGTGAGGTTTTCGTCGCGGGCCAGTTTCTCACTGACGAGCAGATGGTCGATCCGGTCCAGGATCTCGCGATCCTGTGGCTCTGGGGTCGGTTCCTCATCGAGGATCGCGTTCACCGCTGGAAGCGCACGCGCGCGGTCTGCGACCATGGCCGTCAGGCCGATGAAGAGCAATCCCAGCATATTCGCGTTGCTGACGATGAGGCCGATGTTCGCACCCTTCGTCCATTCAAAGTCCAGAATGATCGCAAGATCGAAGAGGGCCGACAGACAGAGCGAGAAGGCGGCAATGACCAAAGCGCGGTGCGCCGCGACGGCGCCTTCGAAACGGGCCTCGCCCAGCGCGTCCGTACCAGGGCGCGCAAGGTTCAAAAGCGCCAACGCATAGCCGACATATTCGACGATCAGGGCGAAGTCGATGTATCGCGGCGCAAGCAGCACCAGCATGAGGGCGCCGATCGTCGGGGTCGCGTGAACCCACGCGGCGCCAGGGACGTTTCGCTCCTCACAGCCAATCAGGCTATGGAAACTCGCGAGCACCAGCGGCGGTACGCCACTTGCAAGCACCGGCAGAGCAAATCGCAATGCCGTGACGTCGTAACCCCAGCGCAGGCCGACAACCACCGACTGGAGAGCACAGAGCGCCACCAGGGCAAGAAAGGCCCAGTTGCGCTTCGCGGGTTCGTCGCCGCGCAACATGACAACCAGCAGGATCAGCAACAGCAAGGCGACGACGAAGGGCAACGGCAGGAAAATCAAAAGTGGGTCCTTTGGCGGGCAAGCAACCTGGCAAGTCATGGCTCAGATCGCGATTCGGGACGACCTCAATCACGATCGAGGACGCAGACGAGCGCGCTGTTGGCGATCATCGGCCGTCTTTCCCAATAAAGCGAGATGCCCATGCCACTCCTCCAGTTTCTGCCCGCCGCCGCCTTCGTCCTGACCGTTGCCACCCCTTCTTACGCCCATGATGTCGGCGTGCGCGAAATCGCCGTTTCAGCTCCTGACCGGGGACAAGACCTTTCCGTAACCATCTGGTACCCTGCCGCAGATGGAGGCGATACTGTGCTTGTCGGCGACAATCAGATCTTCAAGGGATCCGAGGCTTCGAAGGATGCCCCCTTCCTCCCCGGTCCGTTTCCCCTGGTCGTTGTCTCGCACGGTTCAGGCGGGCGGGTTCAGGCCATGAGCTGGCTTGCCAGCGAGTTGGCCAAGGAAGGGTTCATCGTCGCCGGCCCCAACCATCCCGGCACCACCAGCGGCGATTCGACGCCAGCCAACACGCCGAAGCTCTGGGAGCGCACGTCCGACCTTTCCGCCGTCATCGACAGGCTCACCGGCGACAGCGAGTGGAACCGGGTCATCGATACCGACCGGATCGCCGTCCTCGGCTTTTCGCTCGGAGGTTCGACCGCCATGGAGATCTCCGGCGCTGAAGCCAGTCTCGAGGCCTATGCCCGCTATTGCGACAGCTACAAGAAATGGGATTGCGCCTGGTTCGCCGGCGGCAAAGGTTATGTCGACGACATGCCGGTTGAGGTCGACAAGCTCGATCTTCGCACCATCGACAAGGGCCGCTTCGAACAATCGAACCTCGACCGGCGCATCAAGGCAGCAGTGCTGGTCGATCCGGGCCTCGCCCAGGCCTATCGCGAAGAAAGCCTGAAGAAGATCGAGATCCCGATGCACTTCATCAATCTCGGCAGCGTTGAAACGATCCCCTTGGCCGTCGCCTCGCAGCCGCTGGCAGCGCGAACGCCGAAGGGGTCCTATGCGACGGTTGCCGGCGCGGATCACTTCAGCTTCCTGCCGGAATGCAAGGATGGCGCAAGCGAACGGCTGAAATCCTTCGGCGAGGTCGATCCGATCTGCGAACCGACCGAACGCCCCCGGACCGAAATCCATGCGGATATCACCAAGATTGCCCGCGAGGCCTTGCAGCAGAACCTTGGGGAATAAGCAAGCGCCGCAGGCGCGGCGAGAACCGATCGGCTCGGTTCTCGCCGGCTACAAAGGCTTACAAAAGTCAGGAACGGCCGACACACGGCCAATACACGCCTCCGCTCAAATGAGCGTGCTTCCAACGACGCACACTCGATCAACTCGGAAAAACGGAGGATCCCATGAAAACCGCCCGCATCATCGTCGCTGCACTCCTCATCGCCGGCGGCGTCGCGACGTTTCACGCGGCCCAAGCCCAGCAGATGATGAAGGGCATTGAGCGCACCGATCTCATCAAAAACGACATCAGCGTTTCAGGACATGAAGCCGTGCAAGTCCGCGTCGACATCGCCCCGGGCGTGCTGGCGATCAAACATTCCCATCCCGGCGAAGAAATCGCTTACGTGCTAGAGGGTTCGCTCGAATACCAGCTCGAAGGCAGGGCTCCCGTGACACTCCAGGCAGGCCAGGCGCTGTTCATTCCGGCTGGCGTTGCCCATTCGGCAAAGAACGTCGGCAGTGAAACGGCATCGGAGCTTGCAACCTATATCGTCAAGAAGGGCGCGCCGCTCCTCGTACCGGTCAAGTGATCGCGCACACTGCGCGGCGCATGTTGTGGGTCGCAACCTCTTACGGCCGAAGGAACTCCAGAAGCGCCGCGTTGAACGCCTTTGCCGATTCGATGTTGACAATGTGCCGGCCTGGCAGAGTCAGATGCCGGCCGCGCTGCACGCTAGCGGCGATCTTTTCGAGGTCGGATGGCGGGCACACCGGGTCCGCGTCGCCGGAAATGGTGAGCACAGGGTTGGCGATCTTCGCGATCGCCTCTCTCAGATCCGCATCAGCCAGCGCGGCGCAGCCGCCGATATAGCCCTCGGTCGAGGTGGTGACGAAGCTGCCGAAGATGCGATCGATGGCTTCTCGATGGCTGACTGCAAACTGCGGACTGAACCATCGTTCCGCAGTTGCCGCGGTCAAGGCTGCCAGTCCGTTCGCCCTGACGTCCTCTATCCGCGTGGCCCAACCCTCCGGCGTGCCGATGCGCGCCGCGGTTGCTGAGAGCACGATCTTGTCCAGACGCTTGCCGGCGTGGATCCCCAGCCATTGCCCGGTCAGGCCGCCGATCGAAAGGCCGCAGAAATGCGTACGCTCGATCTTGAGAGCGTCCAGCAAGGCAATCACGTCATGGCCGAGATCGGCAAGCGTATAGGGCGGCGGCGGAGCAGTCGAGCGGCCATGGCCGCGCCGGTCGTAGCGCAGCACGCGAAAATGCGGCGAGAGTTCGCCGATCTGCGCGTCCCACATGGAAAGATCGGTACCGAGAGAGTTGCAAAAGAGCAGCCAGGGCGCGCTCGCGCCTTGGGCGCTGTCGATGCGGTAGTGCAGCCGATGGCTGGGCAGGTCGAGATAGGCCATGAAACAGGGACTCCAATCGGAAAGCCGCCAAGATGGCGGCTTCGTTGTTTCTCGCGTGACGCCGCGCCTCTACTTGCGCACTGCGGCCAGTGTCACACCGGATGTGCCCAAAGGGATGCCGGCCGGACCGTTTGGTGATCCGGCCGGCCTCCCATTTGCTAAGCGGTCGCCAACTGCGCGACCTCGGCGCGGCGCGCGTTGCTGATCGCAAAGACCAGCATGGCGAGCGCCGAGACCGCCGCCGGTATGGCGAAGATCGCGAAGTTCTGCTGCAGCGGAAACTCCTGCGCCAGGAGCACGCCACCAAGCGTCGGACCGACGATGGCACCGATGCGGCCGACACCGGAGGCCCAACCCAGTCCGGTGGAGCGAACCGAGAGGTTATAGAGCTGCGCCACGCTGGCATAGAGCAGGATCTGCGTGCCGATCGTGGTGGCGCCGGCAACGAATACCATCAGGAACAGAAGGGCCGGCGGCAGGCTGAAGCCGATCAACGCGATCGAGAATGCTGCGGCGACGAAGAAGCAGACCACGACCTTCGGCAAGCCGAACCGGTCGCCGAGCCGGCCTCCCGCAATGGCGCCCACCATGCCGCCGAAATTCAGCGAGAACAGGCTGAGCAGGCTTGCCTTCTCGGCATAACCTGCCTCCTGCAGCACCTTCGGCAGCCAGGACGACAGCAGATAGACGAGCAGCAGGCAGCAGAAGAACGCGATCCACAGCATGAGGGTGCGCAGCGTGCGCTGATGCCGGAACAGTTCCATGACCGATGCCGAGGCACCCTTCGTCTCGGAAAACACCAGCCTATCCGCCACGCCGAGGCGCGCGTCGGGATCGATCTTCGCATAGATGCGCTTTGCTTCTTCCTGCTTGCCCTGGCGGATGAGGAAGCCGAGCGATTCCGGCAGCTTCCACAGGATCACCGGCAGCAAGACCAGCGGTACCGCCGCGATGAAGAACATCGGCTTCCAGCCATAGGACGGGATGAGGCCGATGCCGAGACCGGCTGCCACCATGCCGCCGACCGAATAGCCGGAGAACATCAGCGCAACCATGGTGCCGCGCAGTCGCTTCGGCGCATATTCGTTCATCAGCGCCACCGCGTTCGGCATCAGGCCGCCACAGCCGAGACCGGCGAAGAAACGGAAGACCTTGAACTGCTCCGGCGAGCTGGCGAAGCCGGTCAAAAGCGTCGAGAACGTGAACAGCAGGAAGCTGATCGCGATCCCCTTCTTGCGGCCGATCCGGTCGGCCAGTGGGCCGAAGATCAAGGCGCCGAACATCATGCCGAACAGCGCCCAGGCCTGCAAAGCGCCGGCCTGCGGCTTGCTTAAGCCCCATTCGGCAATCAACGTCGGCAGCACCGTGCCGGCGACGAAGACATCATAACCGTCGACGATCAGGAGCAGCGCTGATAGCGCCACCACCATCCATTGAAAGCCTCCGAGCGGGCTATTGTCTATTGCTTCATTCACATCGATAGAGCGCATCATCTCCTCCCCAGGTCGTTTGCGCGTTTCAACTCAGAGCCGTCAGCCGAGATCGCCGCCGGCAACCGGCAAGACGTTGCCGGTGATGTAGGAGGCCTCGTTCGAGGCCAGAAACAGAATGGGAGCCGCCTGCTCCTCGATGCTGGCGTAGCGTTTCATAAAGCTCGACTGCTTCACCTGGGCGACGACATCGCCCATCCAGGTCTTCTCGGCGTTGCTGTCGCCTTCGGCATTGCGCGGGACACGGCGCGGCGGTGCGTCTGTCCCGCCGGGTGCGGTGGCGACGACGCGGATGTTGCGTTCGGCAAGTTCCATCGCCAGCGACTGGGTGATGGCGTTGACGCCGCCCTTGGCCGCCGAATAGGGCACCCGGTGAATGCCGCGTGTGGCGTTCGAAGACACGTTGACGATGGTGCCGCCGCCGCGGGCAAAGAGATGCGGCAGCACAGCGTGGCAACAGTAAAGCGTCGGCATCAGCGAGCGGCCGATCTCCGCGTCGATCTGCGCCGGCTCGAACTCGGCAAAGGGACGCATGCGGATTGCACCGCCGACATTGTTGATGAGGATGTCGATGCCGCCGAACTGTTCGGCGGCAAAGCGCATGGCCGCGGCCGCGCCGTCATGGGTTTCAAGATCGGCGTTGAAGGCTGCGGTCTGCGCACCCTTGGCCTCCGCCGCCACCTCGGCGACGAAATCGGCGCGGTCGACGAACAGAACCTTGCCGCCTTCCTCGGCGGCGCGAAGTGCCACGGCACGGCCGATCCCTTGAGCCGCACCGGTGACAACAAGCACCTTGCCGGCGAAACGACCTTCGAAGCGGGCCGTGGTCATGCGGCCTCCTTCGCCACGACATTTGGCGTGAACTTCTCGTAGTGGAAGCTGTTGGGTTTGACGCCGGTGTCGTCGAAGTGCTTGCGCACCGCATCGACCATCGGCGGGGGGCCGCAGAGATAGACGTCGACATTGCCGCCGTTGAAGAGCTCTTCCGGCATATGCTGGGTCACCCAGCCCTTGCGCGGATGGTTGGAGGCGGCATGCGCAACGACAGTCGCATAGGTGAAGTTGGCAAGGCGTTTGGTGTAGGCCTCGATCTCCTCGACAAGCACCAGATCGAGGTCCCGGGTGACGCCGTAGATGAGATGAACCTTCTGCTCGGCGTTCGTGCGGGCCAACGCCTCGAGCATCGACAGGAACGGCGCGAGACCGGTGCCGCCGGCGAGCAACAGCAGCGGACGCTGGACCTCCCGCAGGTAGAAGCTGCCGAGCGGACCGGTCAGCTCGAGTTTCGTCCCGACTGCGGCGCCCTCCAGCCAGGTGCTCATCACGCCGCCCGGGATCTTCTTGATCAGGAAGCCGACGCGTTGTTCGCCAGGCACCGACGAGAAGGAATAGGAGCGGCTCTGGCCGCTGCCCGGCACGTCGATATTGACATATTGACCGGGCAGAAAGGCGGGTGCAGCAGCGGGTTCGACGTCCAGTTCAAGCACGATCGCCGCGTCATTGTGCGGGGTGATGCGCGCGACCGAGGCCGCGAACTTCTGCTGTCCGGTTTTGCAGGCCGCCGCCGTCGTCGGCACCGCGATGACGCAATCACTGGACGGCTTCATCTGGCAGGTGAGCACCAGACCGCTTGCTGCCTCGTCGGATGTCAGCGCATCGTCGATGAAATCGTCGCCGAGATCATAGGCGCCGCTTTCGGCGCGGCACTTGCAGGTGCCGCACACGCCGTCGGAACAGTCCATCGGCAGATTGATCTTGTTGCGGAAGGCAGCGTCGAGCACCTTCTCATCGTCCCTGCATTCGACAAAACGGGTCACACCGTCCTCGAAGTTCAAAGCGATCCTGTAGCTGGCCATGGAACCCTCCTCTTAACGTTCCTTCGCTTCCGGCGGGCGCGCCCGTCAGATGTGGTAGACGTCGATGACCTGGCGGATGTAGTCGTTCTTCAGCACGATTTTCTTGCGCGAGATCACCAGCTCTTCGCCGCTCTTGCGCAGCGTGACGAAGATGGTGCCGAAGAAATGGTCGGTGACCTTGTAGCGATGGTTGAGGGTGTGAAAGTTGTAGCGGAAATCCACTTCCTCGCCGCGATCGGCCACGCGCTCGACATTGGTGACATTGTGGCTGGTGCGCGGCTCCGGCGTGGACGCGCCCGACCGTTCGGTCTTGATGCGAAAGACACGATCCTCCAGGCCGTCGCGGCTCGGATAAAAGATCAGCGAGATCTGCGACTGCGGATCCTCGGTCAGTTGGTCGTCGTCGTCCCAGGCCGGCATCCAGTAGCTGACGTCAGGCGCATAGCAGGTCAGCCATTCGTCCCATTGCCGGTCGTCGAGCAGGCGCGCTTCGCGGTAAAGGAAGGCGCAGGCGGCGTCATAGGAGATGCTCATGCGACCGCTCCCTTCTTCTCAGAGGCGAGTGCTGCGCGCATCACCTTTGCCCAATATTCGTGCTGGCGGACGAACAGGCCTTCGTCCTCGCTACGCTCGCCCGAAAGCAGCGGCTCAAGGCCCATCCGCTTGGCGTTCTCATCCGGACCGTCGATCCAGAGCGGTGCGCCGCGCGACAGGTCGTTCCAGAGCGCGGTGATACCGGCATAGCCCTGCTGGCAGGCGCGGAACTCCTCAAGATCGTCAGCGGTGCCCATGCCGGAGACGTTGAAGAAATCCTCATATTGGCGGATACGCAGCGTGCGATCGGCAGCGCTTTCGCCCTTCGGCGCGAAGCAGAAGATGCTGATCTCGGTCTTGTCGACGCTGATCGGACGGGTCACGCGGATCTGGGTGCTGAACTGGTCCATCAGGAACACGTTCGGGTAGAGGCAGAGATTGCGCGTCTGGTTGACGATGAAATCAGCCTTCACCTCGCCGACACGCGCCTTGATCTCCTCGCGGGCGTGGAAGACCGGCCGGACCTCGGGGTTCATGGTGTTGGTCCAGAGCAGGATATGGCCGTTGTCGAAGCCGTAGACGCCGGCAATCGAACGGCTCCAACTGCTGGCGTCGACCGCCTTGGTGCCCTCTTCGTTGCGGCGCCCCATGGTGGCGGCATAGTTC
This sequence comes from Ensifer sp. LC11, assembly GCF_001695835.1. GTDB lineage: Bacteria > Pseudomonadota > Alphaproteobacteria > Rhizobiales > Rhizobiaceae > Ensifer. The sequence goes on from NZ_MBSO01000056.1 coordinate 231,077, forward strand.
CAGTGCACGGAGCTGACGTGATAGCCGTCGCAGCCGTTTTCCATCTGCAGCTTCCAGTTCCCGTCATAGATGTAGGAGGAGTTGCCGCGCAGCACTTCGAGGCCGTCCGGTGCCTGGTCGACGATCTGGTCGATGATGACCTTCGTTTCGCCGAGATAGTCTTCGAGCGAGGGGACGTCCGGGTTCAGACTGCCAAAAAGGAAGCCGCGATAGCTCTCGAAACGGGCGACACGCTTCAGGTCGTGCGAACCGTCTTTCGCAAACTGCGGCGGATATTGCGTCGTCTTCTCGTCCTTCACCTTCAGAAGCTTGCCGGTGTTGGAGAAGGTCCAGCCATGAAACGGACAGGTGAAGCTGCCCTTGTTGCCGTGTTTGCGGCGGCAGAGCATGGCACCGCGGTGGGCGCAGGCATTGATGACCGCATGCAGCTCACCCGATTTGTCGCGGGTGATGACGACCGGCTGCCGGCCGATATAGGTGGTGTAATAGTCGTTGCTCTCGGGGATCTGGCTCTCGTGGGCGAGATAGACCCAGTTGCTTTCGAAGATGTGCTTCATCTCCAGCTCGAAGAGATCTTCGTTGGTGAAGATATCGCGGCGGCACCGGAATGTGCCGGCCTCATGATCGTCCTCGACTGCCGTGGCGAGCAGGTGGTCGAGGGCTTGGGCTTTGTCGATAACTGCAGACATGGTTCTTCTCCCGCAAACGGCGCGCCGCATTCGGCCTGGCGATTGCAACGATGTCGGTGGTCAGGGGCGGTGGCTCATCCGGCCGCCGCGAAAAGGATCAGGCGGCGGCGCGCTTGCGCTGCTCGTTGATCTGGTTGTCGACGCCATTCACCAACGAGGTCAGGTGGATGTCGAATTCGATCTCGGCGAAGGGGCCGGAAAGGCCGTTCGCCTTGATGCTCGCCTCGTCGGTCCGCTCGGTAACATCGGGCACCAGCCCGTCGCGGGTCGCATAGGCGAAGTCGTCGTTGACCAGCGGGTCGCCGGCGATGTTGATCTGGGTCGTCAGCTTGCGATGACCGTCGGCGCTGATGAAGAAATGGATATGCGCCGGGCGCTGGCCGTGACGGCCGAGCGCCGAAAGCAGCTGCTCCGTCGGGCTTCCCGGGGGGACGCCGTAACCATGCGGCACGATACTCCGGAACTTGTAACAGCCCTTGGCGTCGGTGACGATCGTGCGGCGCATGTTGAACGGCGCCTGCACGCCGGTCGGGTCGAAATGCGAATAGAAGCCGCGGGTATCACAGTGCCAGACCTCGACGGTTGCACCTTTCAGCGGCTGGCCATCGGCATCATAGACAGTGCCGTGCATGATCAGCGGATGGCCGTTGGTGTCGCGGCCGTCATCGAGCCGGGCGAAACCTTCCGATGCCGGTGCACCGGCGACGTATAGCGGGCCCTCGATCGTGCGCGGCGTCGGGTTCTTGATACCGAGTTCCTCGTCAATCGCGTCGAGACGTTCGTCGAGGAAGTGGTCCAGGCCGAGGCCCGGCGAGATCAGGCCGGCCTGGCCGGCAGCGCCGATCTCGTTCAACCAGGCGATGCCCGTCCAGTATTCGTCCGGGGTGATGTCCAGATCGTCGATCGCCTTGAACAGGTCCGACATCAGCCGGTGCACGATCTGCTTGACGCGCGGGTTGCCGCCATCCTTGTCGAGACCGCTTAAGATCTTCAGGAAATCCTGGGTTTCCGGCTTGTCGAAAATCTTCACGCTCATGATATTTCCTCCACTTGGATTGTCTTGAAAGCGGGTGCCGCCTGCCAACCTCCCGGCAGCGGCACGGACAAAATTCTAGCTATCGTTCTCACGGACCGACGATGGGTGCCGAAGCAGCGGCGTCACCTCGATCTCCATGAACTTGAAGAGCGGCAGACCGGATAAAATCTCGTGCAGTTCCGCATTGTCCTTCACATCGAAGACGCTGTAGTTCGCGTACTGGCCGGCGATCCGCCAGATATGCCGCCACTTGCCGCTCTGCTGCAGCGCCTGTGAATAGGCCTTTTCCCGGGCGATGATCTCGGCCGCCTGCTCGGTGGGGAAATCATGGGGGATGCGAACGTCCATTCTGACGTGAAACAGCATCGTCCACTCCTCACTTCGCAACGCTGATCGTCTTGCGCAGCCCGTCGCGCGCAAAGAACTTCAGTCGATCTTCGTCGAGTTCGATCCCCAGCCCTGGTCCATCCGGCACCGTCAGTTCGAACTCGCTGTAGTCGAGCGGCGTCGCCAGGATTTCCTCGGTCAACAACAGCGGCCCGAAGAGTTCCGTGCCCCACTGCAGATTGGCGAAGGTGGAAAACACATGGGCTGACGCCACCGTGCCGATGGCACCTTCCAACATCGTGCCGCCATAGAGTTCGATGCCGGCAGCATCGGCGATCGCCGCCACACGCTGCGCATTGAAGAGACCGCCGCTCTGCTCGATCTTGACCGCAAAGACGTCGGCGCCTTTGCTCTTGGCAATTTCGAAAGCCGATTCAGGCCCGGTGAGGGACTCGTCCGCCATCAGCGCCACCGGGAAGCGACGGACAAGGCGACCGAGTGCTGCGGTCGACGCGACCGGCTGCTCGACCAGTTCGCAACCGGCATCGGCCAGTGCCGCCATGCCGTAGGCGGCCTCGAATTCGCTCCAGGCCATGTTGACGTCGACGCGCACCGCGCCACGGTCACCAAGCGCCCGTTTGATCGCGGCCACATGGGCGATGTCATCTTTCAGCGGCTTCGCGCCGATCTTCAGCTTGAAGATCCGATGGCGGCGAAGGCCGAGCATCGTCTCAGCCTCGGCGATGTCCTTGGCGGTATCGCCTGACGCGAGCGTCCAGGCGACCGGCAGGCGCTTGCGCAGCGCTCCGCCCAGGAGTTCGCCGACCGACAGACCATGGCGCTTGCCGTTGGCATCGAGCAGTGCCGTTTCCACCGCGCATTTGGCGAAGCGGTTTTCCTTCACCGCCTTGCCGAGACGCGCCATCAGCGCCCGAACGCGGGTCGCGTCCTCGCCGAGCATCAGCGGCGCAAAATAGGTATCGATCGCCAGTTTCATGCTTTCCGGGCTCTCGCCGCCATAGGCGAGCCCGCCGATCGTCGTGCCTTCGCCGATGCCGACCGTGCCGTCGCTGCAATGGACCTTCACCAGCATCAGCGTCTGGCCGGTCATGGTCGCGACCGAGAGCTTGTGCGGCCGAATGGTCGGCAGATCGACCAGCACCGTCTCGACCCGTTCGACGACGGGGAGGAAGGTTGCTGACGGTGCGATGGGTGCAAGGGTCGTGTTCATGGCGTGACTGTGCGCCGCGCCCTGTGCTGCGTCCAACACCAAATAGGTTCGCTACGATACCTTTATGGTATAGTGTGGCAAAGATTGCGCTTATTCATGCAGTTGCCGCACCGCAACATACCGCAATGATAGGCAAGTGAGGGCCATAACATGGATCTGCGCCAGCTTCGCTACTTCGTCGCCGTCGCCCGTGAGCGCAATTTCACCCGTGCCGCCGAGATGCTGCACATCGCCCAACCGCCGCTCAGCCGACAGATCCAGCTTCTTGAGGAGGAACTGGGCGTGCCGCTCATCATCCGCGCAAGCCGCCCCGTGCGGCTGACGGAAGCGGGCCGGTTGTTTTACGAGCAGTCGCTGCAGGTTCTCGGTCGAGTCGAGCAGATGGTGGAAGCCACGCGCCGTGTCGGGCTCAACCAGAACCGCGTTCTCTCGATCGGCTTCGTCGCCTCCACCCTCTATGGCGGATTGCCGACGCTGGTGCGCAAACTGCGCCAGAACGCGCCGGAACTCGACATCCGCCTGCTGGAGATGGTGTCGGTGCAGCAGATCGAGGCACTGAAGGAAGGCAGGATCGATGTCGGCTTCGGCCGGCTTCACCACAGCGATCCCAATGTCGTCGGCATCCTCATGCGTGAGGAGCGCCTTGCCATGGCTATACCCCAGGGCACGCCCTTGGCCGAGGAAACATCCCCCCTGCCCTTGGGCGCGCTCGCCGGGCAGAAACTCATCGTCTACCCGAAGGAGCCACGCCCCAGCTATGCCGATCATGTGCTGAGCCTGCTTCACGCCCACGATGTGCACCCGGCCGAAGTGCATGAGGTACGCGAGATCCAGAGTGCCCTTGGCCTCGTCGCCTCGGAAGCCGGCCTTTGTATTGTGCCCTCCTCCGCGCGCCAGGTGCGCTCAGATGTCCATTACCGCATGATCGAGGGGGAGCGCGCGACCTCGCCTGTCATCCTCAACCACCGGGTCGGTGACAATTCACGCTACATCGTGCTGATCAAGCAGCTGATCGAGGAAATGTATGCGGAGAACCCGCCCTGGCTCGGCCTTGAGCACAATCTCCCAATTCGGCCCGCCTTCGTTAAGTGACCAAGTCCGGCATTCGCGCCCCGGTCATCCTGCTATCCGAGGCGTCGGCGCTCTCGGCCCATAGCTCCTGCACCATTTGCCGAAGCACGAGTGCCTCCGCCCACCGATCCGTGGAGTCCTCGCCGTCCGCCCCGGTGATCGCATAGGGTCTGGGGCCGAGCTCACAGGTCATGACCAATTCAGCATCTTCAGCGGCGCGGGATCGCCAGCTGCGAAAGCCATAGTCCCACCAGTCGCGAAAGAGGTCGACCCAGGGGCGATGCTGCGGAAAGGACATTTCGATCTGGATCTGCTGGCATGACCCGATGCGCCCGTGGAACGCCTGAGCGTTTTGGAGGATGCGGCGGATCTGATCGTGGCTCTCGCCTTCGACGGGAAAGGCGAACTCGCGGCCGACCAGATAGTGCGAGAGATCGGCGAGCAGCGGCAGGTCGGGTCGCCGGTCGAGCAGATCGAGCGTGAACAGAAGATCGCTGGTAATGCGGTGGCGATGGGTTTCGATGTAGGCGGGAACACCGGCCTCTTCGGCGAGCCGCATCCACGCATCGAGAAGCGGCAAGCAATCCTGGACCCGGCGCAGACGGACATCCGCCTGCAGGTCGATGTGACTGACCGGAAACTCGCTCGCCAGTTCCAGCGTCAGGCGGAGATCCTCGACACTCCTCGGGAAGCAGACGCCTTCGACCTTCAGACCGGTGCCCCGAATCACTGCGTTCAGAAGTTCGACATCACGGCGGTTGGTGTAATGCGCGCTGATGCCGTCGAACCCCGCCTCGACAATATCAGTGATGTTGTCTTCGAGGCTGCGCTCGTAGCCGTCCGCGTGCCGGCGCTCCATCGCCCAGAGCGACTGAAAGACAAGCAGTTTCTGCATCAGGCGGCCCGCGCGCTTTTCAGCAGCGCCTTGAGATTCGCGCCGGGATCGGCGAGCACGGCAGGGTCGGGGCCAATGCCAGCGGCAATCAGCATTTCCGCCAGCTTGATATCCTTGGCAAGAGCATTGCCGAGACCAAGGCCCGCCGCGGCAACGAGACGTCCGCCGTCCAAGTAGAATTCGAGCTCGCCGCCGTCGAGCTGGCGCGTCACACTTTGATGGTCCAGCTGCGGCAGGCCCGCCACCTGCAGGCCGAGATCGTACTGATCGGTCCAGAACCAGGGGATGGCGGCAAAGGCCTCCTTGCCGCCGGCCATGTTCCGCGCTGCGGTCTCCGCCTGATTGCGCGCATTGCGCCAGCTTTCAAATCGTACATGCCCGCCACCCGGCTGAGCCACTGCCGCGCAATCGCCGGCGGCAAAGATAGCGGGGTCGCTGGTGCGAAGAAAGGCGTCGGTCAGGATGCCGTTGCCGGTGGCGAGCCCTGCCGCCTCGGCAAGTCCGACGTCTGGCAGAACGCCGATCGCCGCAACGACGACATCGGCGGGCACCGCGCTGCCATCCGCAAGGCGTACCGCATTATCGGTGATCTCGGCGATACCCTGACCGAGATGAAACGCAACGCCCTCTTGCTGATGCCGCGCATGGAGTTTGGTGGCAAAGCGCGGGGGAACTGCGCGTCCAAGCGGCTTCGGTGCCGCCTCGATAACGCTAACGGTTATACCCTTGCCGCGCAGCACCGCCGCCAGTTCCATGCCGATCAGCCCGCCGCCGATGATGGCGACGCCTTTTCCTGATTCGGCACGCGAGAAGATCGCCGCCGCGTCGGCATAGGTGCGGAAGTCAAGCGCGCGCTCGGCGCCAGGGCATGTCAGTCGTCTCGGGCGCGCACCGGTCGCCAGCAACAGCTTGTCATAGGCGAGTCTTCGCCCGTCGCTTAAGGCGACGGACCGGGCAGCCGGGTCGAGCCTCAGCGCAGAAACACCCTGGAGATAGTCGATGCCGGCAGCCTGAAGAGCCGCTGCACCGCAGATCGGCTTCATCTGCACCGCACCATTGAGTGGCTTCGACAACGGCGGGCGCTCATAGGGCAAATGCGGTTCCGTGCCGGCGAGCGTGACGCTGCCGGCAAAGCCCGCCTCGCGCAGTGCAAAGGCGGCCCTTGTGCCGGCTTCGCCGGCGCCGATGATGACGATGCCGTCCATGGCTTGCTTGCTCCATCGATCATAGTTGGAGCGGGAGGCGGGCGGAAACCGCACGCACTTTGCCTCACCCCGCTCAAGAAAAGGTGGCCGGCGCAGGCAGGAGAAATGCGCCGGCCTACAGCGCCGCGCGTCTTATCAGACGCGCAAAGGGTCGCTGTAGAACTTTGAATTCCTGCATGTTTTTGACCTTTGATCGGCTACGATCAAAGGAAACATGCAGGAGGAGGATCAGTTGCGGGCCGCGTAGTCGGCCATATTCTCAGGCGTAACGAGCTCGAAGGGAACCCAGACGTTCTTCTCGACGGTTTCGCCACGCACGAGCGAGACGGCGGCATCGACCGCACTTGCCGACTGTCCCTTGGCGTTCTGGAAAACGGTCGCGTCTAGACCGCCGGCGGCCATAGCGGCGAGCCCGTCCTGGGTCGCGTCGATGCCGACGATGATGACGTCGTCCATCGACACGCCGGCGGCCTTCAGCGCCTGGATGGCGCCAATCGCCATTTCATCGTTGTTGGCAAAGACCACGTCGATCGGCCGGCCGGCCGTGATCCAGTTGGTGGTGAGGTCCATCGCATTGGTGCGCGTCCAGGCGGCCGACTGCTCGTCGGCGATGGTGGCGCCCTTGCAGTCGCCGGCAGCCAGCGTCTCCTTGAACGACAAGGTGCGGTCACGCGAGGCCTGGTGGGCGAGGTCGCCCATCAGGATATAGACCTGGGCATCACCCGCCTTGCCCTTCTCCTTGAGCAGCGAACAGGCGGCCTCGGCTCCGAGGCGGCCAGAGTCCGTCTCCTTCGAGCCGACATAGGCCTGCTTTTGCGGCAGCTTGCCGAGGTTCTCAGGCTCGAGATTGAGATAGACGAGCGGAATGCCCGCTTTTTCCGCCGCTTCACTGATGCCTGGCGCGGCCGAGGTATCGGTCAGCGTCATGATGATCGCATCGACGCCCGCCGCGATGAAGTTGTTCACCTGGTTGAGCTGCTTGGAAATGTCCGTCTGGGCGTCCTCGATCTGCACCGTGGCGCCGTTGACTTCTGACGCGCGGGCGTTGATGCCCTCGCGCAGCAGGGTCTGGAAGTTGTTGTCGAAGCTCTGCATCGACACACCGATGGTTTCTGCCGAGGCAGCACTTCCCATCAAGGCGGCAAGCGCTGCCGCCAGGTACATGGATTTCATAATTTCCTCCCAATGGGTGCCGGATCACCCGAGCGCATTCCGGGGGCCCCGCGGGCCCGGTCAATGCTGGTGGCCGGTCCTAGCCGAGGGCCACGCGGACCTCGCCGTTGACGATTTCGGCGGGATAGGTCTTCAGGTTCTCGCAGGCCGGAAGCCTTATGGCCTCGCCGGTGCGATAGTCGAAGGCGCCGGAATGCTTGGGACATTCCACCTCGTAGTCCATGACCAGCCCATCGGCGAGATGGATCGCCTCGTGGGTGCAGAGACCGGCGGTGCAATAGACGCTGTCATCAGGGCCGCGGTAGATCGCGTAGGTGCGCCCAGCATGGTCGAAGCGGATCGCTCCCTCCTGTTCGATGTCGTCCAGTTTGCAGGCTGGTACCCAGGTGATCACGTTGCTCATTCAGCTGCCTCCCCGATCGTGTTGCGTGCCTTGCGGGCTGCGAGTTTTTCCTTGCGTTTGCGGTATCGCTCCTGCATCCGCGCCTCGCCTTCCTTGGAGCCGTCGTGCCAGGTGCCGAACCAGCGGTCGAGCGGGATCAGCGCGTCGCCGTAGTTCACCTCGAAATACTTGTGGTGCAGGTAATGCGCATAGGCATGGCTATCGACCAGCTTGCCCTCGCCGACCTCGACCTTGTCGAAACCGACATGGCCGGGAATGGCGCCGAAGCCCGCATAGTGAAGCTGGTAGAGCATCAGGATCGGGTTTGACGGCAGGATCAAGTGATAGAAAGCCGTTGCGAAATAGAGCAGGTGCTCGACCGGATGCATCGACAGCGACGACCACGGCGACGGGTTCACCGAATTGTGGTGGACCGAATGCACCCACTTGTAGAGCAGCGGCGTATGGATGAGCCGATGGATGCAGAAGAAATGGAACTCGTGGATAACAGGCACGACGAGCGCGACAACAGCAAGCGTCCAGGGATTGTCGGCGAAGGCGAGCCACGGCGCATAGCCATTGGCGTAGGCCCAGAGCATGGCGACCTCGACGGCCGTCCAGATCGTTACACCTGACAGAAAGGTGCGCAGGATGTTGTCGAGGTTCTGGCTCTCGAACCAGAAGGCCTTGCTCTTCTGCTCCGCTGGAAACTTGCCGTTGTACTTGAAACGGTTTTCCTGCCGCTTCAGCACATAGAGGTGCAGTTCGAAGGCGCCGTAGAACAGGAAGACGCAGACGGCGTTGACCGCGTAAAGCCAGGCGATCCAGCCGAGGCCCAAAGTCTGCATCGTCTCGATCGGCGGAATGACCCAGGCCCAATAGGCAACCGCCGAGGCCGCAAAGATCGCATTCCACGGAAAGAAGTAGTGCGGCAGCCACTTCAGGAGTGCCAGAACCCGGGGCGGAAAGGCAAACAGCGGCGCCGTCTCGATCGGCTGGTTCGGCGCCCAGTCGCCGCGCTTGTTGCGCGTTCCATACTTCAGATCATCCATGACGCTTCCTCCCGGCGGACCGCGTGCGTTCCGCAAAACTCACTGAGGAAGGAGAGCGCTCCTGGCGCCGTTTTCCGGTCCGGTTCCTCCAAAGAACCCCGGCCTCCTTCTTGATAAAAATCTAGCAGGCGGCGTTCTGGACGGCGAAGGCTTGTTTGATCAAATCAGATCAAAGGCTCTCGGCGGTGATGGTGACGAAGCGGATGGGTGCCTTGTCCGGCTCCATCTCGGAAAGCCCGATCCGGCGCAGGATGAGGTCGAGCGCGCGGCGAGCCTGCGCCTCGGGCGCCTGGTCGAGCACGACGTCCATGACGCCGTCGCCGAGCGCCTTGCGGGTATAGTCGGTCAACTCATGGCCGACGAAGAAGATTTCCTTGCCGCGTGGATGCCGGCGCAGCACGTCGATCAGCGCCGCGTTTGCGCCGCCTGCATTATAAAGCCCGACCATGTCGGGATACGTCTCAAGCGCCGATCGCAGTGTTTCGGCGCCGTAGTGCTCCTCGTCGCGGGTGAAGCCCAGCCACTGAAACCGGCGCTCGCCCGGATGTTCCCGGAAATAGTCCGAGAAACCACTCAGACGATCACGATGGACCTGATAGATCGGATGGCAGAGCGCGACGACGGGGCCGGTCCGGCGTGCCATGCGCGCGATGAAGAGCGCCGCCGTTCGTCCCGCGGCGTGATTGTCGATGCCGACGAACTCCCCCAGTTTCTCCGATGCCCGCGTGACGACGTGAATGACAGGCACGCCGCGCGCGACCACGGCTTCGACGGCGGCGCTGATCAAGGGATGGTTAGGCACCGCAAGGATCAGGCCCGCGCGCGGCGTCTCGGTCGCATCAATCCGCCTGGCGATCTCCTCCGGCTTCATCTCCTCGGTGAAGCTGCGATGCACGACGACGAGAGGGTCAAGCGTCTCGGCGATCCGCTGGAACGCCTGGGACAGACGGCGATAGAAGGTCGTCTCGGGACGCACCATCAGCACGTCGATCCGCAGCAGCCCGCGATGGGCATCGGGAAGCGTGCGCGGATAGTTCAGCGTCCGCGCCGCAACGACCACCTTTTCGACCAGTTCCGGCCGAACGCCGCCGCGCCCGTTCAGAACCCGCTCGACGGTCGCGGTCCCGACGCCTGCAAGCTCGGCAATGTCGCGATAGTTCGGCTTGCTCACCTTGGCTTCCCTCGCACGGGCCTAAGAGACATGTTTGTATCGCCTTAGCACGTGGCGGGGCCCGCCCGACAGAGTGCCTGCTTCCTTGGCCCTGCCCTCGCCTCCGCTCTCTCGTCGCCTATATCAACCGCTATCGAGAACCGGATCGAGGCATTCATGACCTATGAGTTGTACTACTGGGACGGAATTCAGGGCCGCGGCGAATTCGTGCGGCTGGCGCTCGAGGACGCCGGCGCCGATTATGTCGATGTCACACGCGTCCCTCATCGCGGCACCGGCGAAATGCTGAAGCTGATGAAGAGCACCAACCAGGCACAGGTCCCATTTGCCCCGCCTTTTCTGAGAGATGGCGACCTGACCGTCTCGCATGTGGCGAACATCCTTTCTTACCTCGGCCCAAAGCTCGGGCTCGCACCGGAGGACGAGGCGCTCCGCTGGTTCGCCAACGGCCTGCAACTCACCATCACCGACTTCATCGCCGAGGTGCATGACACGCACCACCCGATCGCGACCTCGAAATATTACGAAGAGCAGAAGGAGGAAGCGAAGGCCCGCGCGTTTGAATTCGTCGCGAACCGCATGCCGAAGTTTCTCGGCTATTTCGAGCGGGTGCTTTCGCAAAACCCTGATGGCGGCGGCCATGCGGTCGGCAACACCACCACCTATGTCGACCTTTCGCTGTTCCAGGTGATCGAAGGGCTCAGCTACGCCTTCCCGAAGGCGATGCGGCACTACGAGCAGCAATACCCCAAGCTTTTGGCGTTGCACGCCTCGGTGAAAGCCCGACCGAACATCGCGACCTATATCGCGTCGCCGCGACGCCTGGCTTTCAACGAAGACGGCATCTTCCGTCGCTACCCGGAGCTGGATATCGAGCCCTGAGGGATAGTCCCCTTGCTTCTCATGCGGCAGCGGCCTGCTGCTCGCGAAGGAAGCCGGAGATGCGCTGCAAACCTTCACGAAGAATGCTTGCGTTGTTCGCGTAGCCGATCCTGAGGTTACCCTCCATGTCCATCGCGCTGCCGGGCGTCAGCATGACGCCGGTACGCTGAAGCAATTTCAGGCAGAACGCCTCGGAGGTGATCGGCAGGTCGTATTTCAGCAGCGCCGTCGTGCCCGACTGCGGCTTGACCCAGGAGATCAGCGGTTCGCCCTCCACCCAGTCGGAGAGAACCGCGAGATTGGTGCGGGTGATGCTCTGACTGCGGGCAAGGATCTTATCCTTGTTTTCAAGGGCGATCGCCGCGAAATGATCGTCGAGCATGCCGACGCTGATGGTGTTGTAGTCGCGGTGAACGGAAACGGCCTGGATCAATTCGGGCGGCGCCACGATCCAGCCGAGGCGCAGGCCGGCAAGGGAAAAGGTCTTCGACATGCTGCCGGTGCTGATGCCCTTTTCGTAGAGGTCGGCAATCGAGGCCGTCAGGCCGTCGCCCTCCTGGTCGGTGCCGCGATAGACCTCGTCTGAGAGGATCCAGGCGCCACAGGCGCGCGCGATCGAGGCGATCTTTTCGAGATAGTCGCGATCCATCAGCGCGCCGGTCGGGTTGTTGGGATTGTTGATCGCGATCAGCTTCGTGCCGGGGATCGCGAGGCGCTGCAACCGCTCTAGGTCGGGCAGAAAGCCGGTCTCTTCCGTCAGTTTCAAGATCTGCGTATCGGCGCCGTAGCTTTCCGGGATCGAATAGTGCTGCTGGTAGGTCGGCAGCACCGAGATCACCCTATCGCCCGGTTCCACGAGCGTCTCATGCACCAGCGCATTGGCACCGATCGCGCCATGGGTGGTGACGACGTTTTCGATCGTCTGCTTCGCATAGAGGTTTGCGATCAGACCGCGCAGCCGTTCGGAGCCCTCGATCGCGCCATAGGTCAGCTTCAGCGGCAGCAGTTCGGACAGGATCGTATCCGTCTTGCCGGCCATTTCCAGGAGTTCCGCCACGGTCAAGGATTCGACGCAGGTCTCGGCGAGGTTCCATTCACAATGGTTCTCATAGCGGTTCATCCAGATTTCGACGCCGAAGTCGCGGATTTTCATGCGAAGGTCCCTTCGATCATTTGAGACGTGGCTTGGAGAATGCGTGCAGTTTCCAAGCCACGCTCGTTGAGCATTGCCGTTTGCTGTGACATGAACCAGTCATGCCGGCACGACTTCGCAGGCGCACTCCGTCGCTGTCGGAGGCCCCGGAAATGGCTGTGGCATTTGGTGGTTTGTCCCTGTAGAAGGACATTATGAGCAATATATTGCACAGTCAAGATCGATCCGACGTTTTGGCCCACGTCGCCGAAAATCTCAGGCGGATCCGCCTGGCATCGGGGTTGAGCCAGACGGCATTGGCAAAGGCGTCCGGCATCAGCCGTCGGATGATCGTCGCGGTCGAGGGTGGCGATGCCAATATCAGCCTCTCAAGCCTCGACAGCCTGGCGGCAGCCATGAATGTCGGCTTCGTCGATCTGGTCAGAGACCCGTCGCGCCATTCTCGCGACAACATCGACGCGGTAACCTGGCGCGGCCAGCAGGCGGAAAGCGAAGCGCGGCTGCTTGCTTCCGCCCCCGCCGCCAGCGAGGCCCAAATGTGGCTGTGGTCGATCGCGCCCGGCGAGCGCTATGACGCCGAGCCCGACCCGCAAGGCTGGCACGAGATGCTGTTGGTGACGGAAGGAACGCTGACGCTCGAGCTTGGCGGCGATCGCAAGTGCTACGCAAGCGGCGCGTTCACGGTCTATAGCTCGGCGCAGACCTATTCCTACGTCAATGACGGCGACGACGTCGTGAGGTTCGTCCGCAATGTCATCTCGTGATGCGGTAGCAAGGCAGAGGCGACATGCCGCACGGGCTACCGGGTTGCCAAAGCTGCTACTTATCGCATGTTTCCGCCGACAACTCCTCGATCGAGTCGACGCGGTCCGGGTAGAATGCCAGCCGATCCCTGATATCGGCGACCGCCGCATGCGGGCTTTCATAGGTCCAGACGGCGTTCTTCAACCGCTCGCCGCCGAACGGAATACTGTAATAAGAAGCCTCGCCCTTGTAAGGGCAATGGGACGCGTGATCCGTGCGATCAAGCAACGACATGTCGACGTCCTTGCGCGGGATATACTGCACCGGCGGATAGGACGCTTCGCGTAACGTCAATGCATCGCGCGTGTCGGCGATCACACGTGCATGCAGTTTGACGACGACACGCGCCGGGTTTGGCTCGATGGTGATCGGATGATCGGGGCCGGGAATCTTGATCGGTTTGTCGGACATGAACGATCGCCTTCGCAAGATTTCAAACTCTTTAGATGGGATCGCGCCCGCCGATTTCCAACCGCTGGCGACGAGCGGTTGGAAGCGATCGCGGCCCGCAACAACTCTAACAAGATGTGAGACCCGCTAGCTGCTCACCACTTGACCCGAAGGCCGATGTTGCCTTCGAGCACGTCGATCTTTTCGCCACCGAGATTGGTGGTGTAGTCGGCCGTGACATAGAGGCTTGCTGTTTCCGACAGCTTCGCGACCAGACCGCCGCCCAGTTCCAGCGCCGTTCCGCCCGTTTCCGTGACAATCGGATCCGTGCCGAAGGTCACGCGCTGGTCGGCGTCGAAATTGTGCCAGAGGTTGGCCTTCAGGTAAGGCTGGAAGGTTGTCGTCTCGGCGATCACTTCCCCTTGCAGCCGGAAGCCCAGCCGTCCGGTCACAGCATTGTCGCCGTCGAACTTCACGGTTGAAAACGCATCGCGCTGATCGTCAAGCGAGAGATGCTGCCAGATGATCTGCGCCTGCGGCTCCAGCGTCCAGTTTTCGCCGAGGGCAATCGGATAACCGGCTTCGAGCGAGGCGGTGACGCCGGTGCCATCGACCTCGACGCCGCTGCCGCCGATCGAGCGGGCGTCGCCGTCAAACCACGTGCCCATGAGCACGGCGTCGAGATACCAGCCACCGGGGCCAATATGCGTCCAGTAGCCGCCCAAACTGTTGGCCCTGACATCGATCTCGCCGACATGGAGGTTGTTCCAGCCGACCGCCTGCCCGGTGATATCGCCATCGGCACGCGCGTGACTGAAGAACACGCCGACGCGGTCGTGATGGCCGCCTTCCGTTTCCCAGCCGAAAAGATCCTGACCGATTTGGAAGCCCAGCAGATTGCCATCAAAGCCGGGATCGACGCTCCCCTTCCATTGCAATTCCGCCTTCTGGCCGAAGACGCGGCCCCAGCTCGCCGTCAAAGCGCCGGCGCCGTCGAGCAGGGACTGCTCGCCGCGCCGCTCATGGAAGGTGCCGAGGCTCGAAAGCGCCAGATACTCGGCGATCGGCGGGACAGCCGAATAGGTCGCCACTTCGACACGGTAGAGCGGCACGATCTCGACGGCGGTCGGTATGCCACCGATGTCCACGATTACGGTTTCGGGCTCCACAGGTGTCGCGCCATCGGACGGCGGCGCCACGCCCGGGCCTGGCGGAACGATGACGATTTCCGGTTCGACGACCGGCGGCACCGTCGGCGGGACTTGCGGCGGTACGACGATGATCGGCGGCACGATCTCGGGCGGCGGCGTTATCGGCGTCGGCACGACCACGAGCGTCGAGCGCAAGTAGAAATTCTGCTCTGATCCGGCTGTCACTCCGCCCCTGTAGAGCAAGTATTCGTGGGCCCCGGCGGCAACCCGGCCATTGAGCGCGAAGGCGCTTGCGGCCGACGTCGCGCCGTTGGCGAGTTCGACGACCATGATGCCGTTCGCAAGCGTGTCGGCACCAGCGCCGCCGGCGTTGACGACACTGATGGCCGTGGTGCCCGTCGCCGTACCGCCTGATACGACCAGCCGATCGGATGCAGAGGAGTCGTCGCCCAGCACGGTATCAAGCACCAACAGGCCACTGTTGCCGCTGTAGTTGCCATTGACCGTGAAACGATCGCTTGTGCTTGCGCCGACGTCTGACAGGTCGATGGTGCCGCTGTTGTTGACCGTGACCAACTGGCCGATCGTGGCCGCCGAGATCGCCGCGTTGGTACCGCCGCCGCGAAGGGTGCTGGCGGCATCGACATTGAGCGTTCCAGTTCCGGTGCCGCTGTCGCCGAGGGTCAGATTGCCGTCGAAGGTCAGCACGCTGCCAGCACGGGCATCGATGTTTTCCCAGCTTTGGAAGCGGGCCACGCCGCCTGTCTGGACGTCTTCCAATGTCAAGCCGTCGACGCCCAGGCCACCTGTCAGCGCGTCGGTCCCCGCGAGGTTGGCGCTGGTCAGATTGCGAAGCGTCGCAATGTCGGTGTCGGCCCCGAGGTCAATGCTGCCCTCGATGGTGCCGCCACCGTCCCACGTGAACGTATCCGTCCCGAAGCTCATCAGCACGTTGCCGCCGACAGCCCCGCCGGTCACCGTCACGCTGTCCGTGCCGCCGCTGACGCTGATATTGCCGCCGATGCTGCCACCGGAGAGAATGATCGTGTCGTTGCCGAAGCCCGTGACCAGGTTGTTGTCGATGGTGCCGCCCGACATGGCGAACAGGTTATCGTCGAGCAGCATGTTGACGCGGCCGATGCGCCCGCCGGTCATCACCGCGCTGTCGCCGTCGTCGAAGAAACCGACAATGTGGCCCCCCGACATGAAGAACGTATCGAGACCGGTACCCTGGTTCAGTGATTGCAGCGTGCCGCCGGTCATCGTGAAGCTGTCCCTGCCATCGCCCTGCTGGAGATTGGCGCTGATCGCTCCGCTGTGGATCTCGACGGTGTCGACACCTGCGCCGAAGGTTATGGCGCTGGTGATCGTTCCCGTGCCACCGGCCGGCAGAGTGAGCGTATTATTGCCGCCAAGATCCGTAAATCCGGCCGAGGTACCGCTGTCGCACACATAAATGTCATCGCCCGCAGTCGGCACGAAGGTGCACGCCGCGGCAGCCGGTAGGCTCTGAAGACAGAGGCCGACTGCCGTAGAAGCGAGCAGGGCGAGTTGTCGGGTCGAGAAAAGTCTCGTGGCCGTCAAACAGTGAGCGGGAAAGAAGGCGGATTCGTCCGCTGTGGCCTCGTGATGCATCGTCTCCCCCTCGTTCGCAATATCTGACGGTAGAACGGCGCAATCGGCACCCCATTCCCGGTTGCGAATTTCAGCCATGGGCTGCGCAATCTGACAACCGTCAAATTTTGGGGTGTGCGCGCCTTAGCGTTGCGCAAAGCGGACCGATGTCTTCGCGATCGCAGAACAGCACAGGCAATCTTGTCTGCCGGCCATGTGCGCCTTGGCCGATTGACATTGTCTGTATCCTGGATACAATTTGCCTCGATCTTGGAGGGATCGATGAACCAATCCTTCGAATGGC
The DNA here is from genome assembly GCF_001695835.1 of Ensifer sp. LC11. Lineage (GTDB taxonomy): Bacteria > Pseudomonadota > Alphaproteobacteria > Rhizobiales > Rhizobiaceae > Ensifer. The sequence goes on from NZ_MBSO01000056.1 coordinate 247,607, forward strand.
GAAGCCAGTCACGCCTTCTCGACGAAGTGGCACAGGCCCTTCGCGAACGCATCTATGCCGGTGTTTACGCGCCCGGCGCGACACTGCGCCAGGAGCGCATCGCCGCCGAGTTCGGCATCAGCCGCACGCCGCTGCGCGAAGCTTTGCGGGTACTCGAGCGTGACGGGCTCGTCGTCAACAAGCCGGGTAGCGGCGTGAGGGTCGCGACGGCCGACCTGCCGAAACTCCTGGACGCCTACGCGGTGCGCGAGGCAATGGACGGAGTGGCTGCGCGCAACGCCGCCGAACGCGCGACATCGGCCGAAATCAAGGACCTGTCAAAGCAGGTCGAACGGCAGCGCAAGATCGTCGAACGCTGGGATCCCGGCGCCTACACCCAGTCCAATGTCGTCTTTCACGAGGCGATCGTCAGTGCCTCGCGCAACGCGTCGTTGGCGCCGCTCGGACCGCTTCTGCGCATGACCTCGCAGGTCTTTGCGCCGGCCTTTTCGCTTTCGAGCGAACGGGCGAGCACGGCGGTCGCCGAACACGGGCTGATCGTCGAGGCAATCGCGGCACGAAACCTCGACGAGGCCGAAAAGCTGGCGCGCGCCCATATCAACGCGACGGCAATGAGATTGAAAGCGCTCCTTGAGGCGCGCGAGACTGACAAAGAGGCATGACGTGAAGACCTACGGCAATTTCATCGCGAACAACTGGCAGGATGCATTGGGCGGCGACACCATCGCCGTGCGGGACCCTTCCAATGGCCAGGAATTCGCGCGCATCGCCCGCGGAACCCGGGAGGATATCGATCTCGCGGTGCGCTCCGCACGCGCTGCTCTGGCGGGCGACTGGGGACGCATGACGCCGACCGAGCGCGGCCGGGTGCTGAGCCGGATTTCGGCGGCGGTCTTGCGCAACATCGACCTCCTGACCGAGCTTGAGGCGCGCGATGTCGGCAAGCCGCTGACCCAGGCGCGCGCCGACGTCGTGGCGCTCGCCCGCTACCTCGAATTCTATGGCGGCGCTGCCGACAAGGTGCACGGCGACACCATCCCCTACCAGAACGGCTTCACCGTGCTGACCGTCTATGAGCCGCATGGGGTCACGGGGCATATCATTCCCTGGAACTATCCGATGCAGATCCTCGGCCGCAGCCTCGGCGCAGCACTCGCCATGGGAAATGCGGCGGTGGTCAAGCCGGCCGAAGAGGCTTGCCTGACGATCCTGGAATTCGCACGCATCGCCCAGGAAGAAGGCCTGCCATCAGGCGCGCTCAATGTCGTCACCGGCTTCGGCTCGGAAGCGGGCGCGGCCCTCTCCGCACATCCTGACGTCAACCACATCTCCTTTACCGGCTCTGTTCGCACCGGCGAAATGGTGCAGGCGGCCGCCGCGAAGAATGCCGTGCCGGTGACGCTCGAACTTGGCGGCAAGTCGGCGCAGATCGTCTTTGCCGATGCCGATCTCGACCGCGCCGTTCCCTTCCTGGTGAACGCCGGCATCCAGAATGCCGGACAGACCTGCTCGGCTTCGTCACGCATCCTCGTCGAGCGCGCCGTCTATGAAGAGGTTGTGGCGCGGATGAGCGAACGGTACCGCGCGCTGAAGGTCGGCCCGGCGGGCGCCGATCTCGCTGTAGGTCCGGTCGTCTCGCAGAGGCAGAAGGCAATCATCGAGGACTTTCTCGCCGGTGCCGTAACGGATGGCCTGAAGGTTGCGGCCCAAGGCGAGATCGTCGCCGATGCTCCGGCCGAAGGCGCCTATGTCGCCCCCACCCTTCTCCGTGACGTGCCGCATGAACACCGCACCGTACAGGAAGAGATCTTTGGCCCGGTGCAGGTGATCATGCCGTTCGACGGCGAGGACGAGGCGGTTCGGCTCGCCAACGGCACCGCCTACGGTCTCGTCTGCGGCGTCTGGACCAATGACGGCGGCCGTCAGTTGCGGATAGCGCGCGCCGTGCACGCCGGCCAGGTCTTCATCAACAACTACGGCGCCGGCGGCGGGGTCGAGCTGCCCTTCGGCGGCGTCAAGAAATCCGGCCATGGCCGCGAGAAGGGTTTTGAGGCCCTCTACGGCTTCGCCAGCATGAAAACCATTTCTGTCTACCACGGCTAGAGCAAGGAAACGCGCGGCTTTCCGCTCGCTTCCCGCTCTGACCTATGATCCCTCGGGAGGAACACGTGTCACTAGAAGGTAAAGTCGCTCTCATCACCGGTGCAGGCTCCGGCTTCGGCGAGGGCATCGCGAAGCGCTTCGTCGAAGGCGGCGCCAAGGTCATCGTCGTCGATCGCGATGCCGCCGGCGCCGAACGCGTCGCCAAGGAGCTCGGCGCAAGTGCTTTTGCCGTGGTCGCCGATATCTCCAAGGAGACGGACGTCGCGGCCGCGGTTGCCGCAGGTCTCGAGAAGTTCGGGCGTGTCGACATCCTCATCAACAATGCTGGCATCGGTCACAAACCGCAGAACGCCGAGTTGGTCGAGCCTGACGAGTTCGACCGCATCCTCGGCGTCAACGTCCGCGGCGTCTACCTGATGACGCGGGCGCTGCTGCCGCACATGAAGGAAAACAAGGCGGGCGTGATCGTCAACATCGCCTCGACCGGCGCCAACCGGCCGCGGCCGAACCTTGCCTGGTACAATGCGACCAAGGGCTGGGTGGTCTCGGCCACCAAGGCGCTGGCGATCGAGCTTGCCCCCTTCAACATCCGCGTCGTCGCGCTCAATCCGGTCGCCGGCGAAACGCCGCTGCTTTCCACCTTCATGGGCGAAGACACCGAGGAGATCCGCAAGAAATTCCGCGACTCCATTCCGCTCGGACGCCTGCTGAAGCCCGAGGATCTCGCCGAAGCCGCCGCCTTCGTCGCCTCGCCGCAGGCATCGATGATCACCGGCGTGGCGCTCGATGTCGACGGCGGACGCTCGATCTAAAGCATGTCGCGCAAACGTGCACAGCGGTTTTGCGATAACGATATGCGATAAATCAAAGACTTAAAGCGCGAAGAGCGAATCCGAAAGATCGCGACGCGCTTTAAACTGGGACTATAAACAAACGAAACCGCAAAGCGGGGGAACCATGATGAACTTGACGAAATGGGCGCTTGCCTCGTGCTTCATCGCCGCGTCGCTGACGACGGCGATGGCCAAGGACACGATCACCGTCGGCCAGGTGCTTGAGCCGCCGGGCCTCGACCCGACCGCCGGTGCCGCAGCACCGATCCGCTACATCACCTACGGCAACCTCTTCGAAGGTCTCGTCCGCGTGGTGGAGGACGGCAGCGTCAAGCCGCTGCTTGCCGAGAGCTGGACGGTCTCAGAAAACCAGAAGACCTACAGCTTCAAGCTTCGCCAGGGCGTCAAGTTCCACGACGGCACGACTTTCGACTGCTCGGTGGTAAAGTTCTCCTACGAGCGCGCGGTCGCAGCCGATTCCACCAATGCCCAGAAGGGCCTGTTCGAGCCGATCGAAAAGACCGAATGCCCGGATCCGGCAACCGCGGTCGTGACGCTGAAGCGCCCCGCCTCCAACTTCCTGTTCAACATGGCCTGGGGCGACGCTGTCATGATCGCGCCGTCGTCGGCCGCCGACAACAAGACCAAGCCGGTCGGCACCGGCCCGTTCAAGTTCAAGGAGTGGGCGAAGGGCGACAAGGTCGTGCTCGAAAAGAACGCCGACTACTGGGGCGAACCGGCCAAGCTGAGCGAAGTGACCTTCAAGTTCATCAGCGACCCGTCCGCTGCCGCTGCCGCCGTTCTTGCCGGCAATGTCGATGCCTTCCCGATGTTCCAGGCGGCAGAACTCGTCAGCCAGTTTGAGAGCGATCCCAACCTGCAGGTCGAGGTCGGCAGCACCTCGGGCAAGGTGGTTCTCGCGCTCAACAATGCCCGCAAACCCTTCGACGACGTGCGCGTCCGTCAGGCGCTCGCCCATGCGATCGACCGCAAGTCGCTGGTCGAAGGCACCTATTCGGGCCTCGGCACGACGATCGGCTCGCACTATTCGCCGGTCGAACCTGGCTATGTCGATCTCAACGAAACCTACCCCTATGACCCCGGCAAGGCGCAGCAGCTGTTGCAGGAGGCCGGTGTCCAGAATCTCGAGATCACCATCATGCTGCCGCCGCCGGCCTATGCGCGGCGTGGCGGCGAGATCATCGCGGCGATGCTCAGCGAAGTCGGCGTGAAGGTGAACCTCGTTCCGATCGAATTCGCGCAGTGGCTCGACCAGGTGTTCAAGAACTCGGACTTCGACGCCACGATCATCGCCCATGCCGAGGCCCGCGACCTCGATATCTATGCTCGCGACAAATACTACTTCAACTACCAGAACCCGGAATACAAGGCGCTCTACAAGTCCTTCACGCTCGCTTCGACCGAAGCCGAGCAGATGGATCTCGCAGGTCAACTCCAGCGCAAGCTGGCGGCCGACGAGCCGAACGTGTTCCTCTACGCGCTGCCGAAGATCGGCGTCTGGAACAAGAAAGTGAAAGGCCTCTGGAAGAACATGCCGGTGCCGGCCGACGACCAGACCCAGACCTATTGGGAAAATTGATCATTTCGTTGGAGCGGGATGCGGACGAAAAACCGCATGCACTTTTCCTCATCCCGCTCCGGCATTCGCCCTCCTCGTTGGGGCGGACGCAGATCTGCCGTTGACCGACGCACCCGGCGCCGGTCAGCGCTCGCTCTTTCCGGGAGGTTGATGTGATTTCGTTCATTGGCGGTCGCCTCGTGTCGCTCGTTCTGACGACGCTTACCGCCTCAGTCATCGTCTTTCTGCTGATGCAGGTGCTGCCCGGCGACCCGGCGGTGCTGATGCTCGGCATGAATGCCGACGCCGACGCGATCGCCGCGCTGCACCGGCAGCTCGGTCTTGATCAGCCGATCTGGATCCGCTACCTCCACTGGATCGGCGGCTTCGTCGTCGGCGACTTCGGCATGAGCCTCACCTATTCCGTGCCGATCCGCGAACTGCTCGGCCCCCGCATTCTGGTGACGCTGCCGCTTGCTTTGCTCTCGATGGCAATCTCCGTCATTGTCGCCATCGCCATCGGCGTCTATGCCGCCGCCAATCGCGGCAAGGCCGGTGACACCGTCGTCATGGGCATTGCCCAGGTCGGCGTCGCCATCCCGAATTTCTGGCTGGCACTGCTCTTCATCCTGCTGTTCGCACTGAAGCTCGCCTGGTTCCCGGCATCGGGTTTCGCCGGTTGGGAAGGCGGCATCTGGAACGGCCTGCATTCGCTGATCCTCCCGGCCTTCGCACTCGGCCTGCCGCTTGCCGCCATTCTCGGGCGCGTGACGCGCTCGGCCGTCATCGAAACGCTCGGCGAAGATTTCATCCGCACCGCTCGCGCCAAGGGGCTCAGCCGTTCAGGCGCGCTCTGGAAACATGCCGTACCGAACGCATTGATCCCGGTCGTCACCATCATCGGCCTGCAGTTTTCCTTCCTGCTCGCCGGTACGATCATCATCGAGAACGTCTTCAATCTCCCGGGCATCGGGCGTCTCGTCTTCCAAGCGATCGCCCAGCGCGATCTGGTGACCGTGCAGACGCTGGTGACGCTGCTTGCCGCGTCGGTCATCACCATCAATTTCCTCATCGATCTGGTCTACGGCTATCTGGATCCACGGCTGTCGAGAGGAGGCCACTGATGTCCGCACCCGCAGTCGCCTCGGAGCCCCGCCTCATCTCCAAGCTCATCGGCAGCCGAAACCTGACGATCGGCGCGACCGTCACCCTCGTCCTCGTGGCGATGGCGGTCGTCTCCTATGTCTGGACGCCCTATGCGCCGACCGCGATGAACTTCCGCGACAAGCTGCAGGGGCCGAGCTTCAGCCATTGGTTCGGTACCGACAATTTCGGTCGCGACATCCTGTCGATGATCATGGTCGGCGCCCGCAACTCGATCAGCGTCTCGATCGTCGCAGTGCTGGTCGGTGCCGGCATCGGCGTGCCGCTCGGCGCCTGGGCTGCCGCGCGCGGCGGCTGGGTCGATGGCCTCGTCATGCGCATGAGTGACCTTGCCTTTGCCTTCCCGGCGCTTCTGACCGCCGTCATCATCACCGCAATCTTCGGCCCTGGTGCCACCAATGCGATGATCGCGATCGGCATCTTCAACATTCCCGTCTTTGCCCGCGTCACCCGCGGCGCCTCGATGGGCCTCTGGAAGCGCGAATATGTGCAGGCCGCACGCTGCGCCGGCCGCGGTGACGTCGCGATCACGGTTCTGCACATCCTGCCCAATATCAACCACGTGTTGCTCGTCCAGGTGACGATCCAGTTCGCCTTAGCGATCGTCGCCGAAGCCGGCCTTTCCTATGTCGGGCTTGGCACCCAGCCGCCGATGCCGAGCTGGGGCAAGATGCTGAACGATGCCCAGACCTTCATTTACCAGGCGCCCTGGCTCGCGATCTTCCCGGGGCTGGCGATCACTTTCGCCGTGCTCGGCCTCAACCTTTTAGGCGACGGCCTGCGCGACATTCTCGACCCGCGCGTAAGGCGGCAACGATGACCAAACCCTTGCTACAGATGGCCGGCATGTCGGTCGAACTCTCGGCGGGCAAGAGTCAGGTCGATATCGTCTGCGACATCGATCTTGAGCTCAACCGCGGCGAACGCCTCGGCATCGTCGGCGAATCCGGCAGCGGCAAGTCGATGACGGCACTTGCCGTGATGGGCCTCTTGCCCCAGCGCATGCGGGTACGTGGCGAGCTTTTGTTCGACGGCCGCAATCTCGCCAACCTGGGAGAAGCCGACTATTGCGGCTATCGCGGCCGGCGCATGGCGATGATCTTTCAGGAACCGATGACGGCGCTGAACCCGGTGAAATCAATCGGCGCCCAGATCGCCGAAGGGCGGCGCCTGCATCTTGGTGAAACCAAAGCTGATGCCGAGAAGAAGGCGCGTGCCCTTCTCGATCGCGTCGGCCTGCCGGCGCCACGCTTCGATCTCGACCTCTACCCACACCAGCTCTCCGGCGGCCAGCGCCAGCGCGTCATGATCGCCATGGCGATCGCCTGCGAACCGGACCTGCTGATCGCCGACGAGCCGACGACGGCACTCGACGTGACCGTGCAGGCGCAGATCCTCGATCTGCTCGACGAACTGATCGAGGACACCGGCACGGCGCTGATGCTGATCACCCACGATCTCGGCGTCGTCTCGGAGATGACCGACCGCATTGCGGTCATGTATGCCGGCCGCATCATCGAAACCGGACGCACGGACGACGTCTTCGCCCGCATGGCGCATCCCTATGCCCGCGGTCTCTTTGCCGCCTCGCCGCACGGCGCGGCCCTTGCGCCACGTCAGGCGGGTGAAGGGCGGCCGAGATTGAACGCCATCCCGGGCATCGTTCCGGATCCCTTTGGCCGGCCGCCGCACTGTTCCTTCGCCGAGCGCTGCGCCTTCGTGCAGACGGATTGCCGTCATGCGATCCCGCCACTAGATCTAATCAATACCGATGGAAATGTGCCGCATCGCGCCGCTTGCTTTCATCCGCGTGAAAGGATGGTCGCACCATGAGTGAGGTCATCCTCAAGACCACCGATCTGGTGCGCGAATACGACTTGCCGCGCCCGTCGATTTTTTCGAAGCAAAGCCGCCTGCGCGTCCTGCACGGCGTCAGCATCGAGCTGGCGGCGGGTCAGAGCCTTGGCATCGTCGGTGAAAGCGGTTCCGGCAAGTCGACGCTGGCGCGCGCCGTAATGGGGTTGGAGCGCCCGCAATCGGGCGAAGTCGACATCGCCGGCAGGAACATCTACGCGCTCGACCGCACGGGCCTGCGCGAGGCACGCAAAGGTTTCCAGGCGATCTTTCAGGATCCCTACGGCTCACTCGACCCGCGCCACACGGTGAGAACAATCATCTCTGAGCCGATCGTCTCGCTGGAACGCGGGACGAGCACCGCCGAGCGCAACCAGCGCATCGCCGAAGTGCTGGAGGCGGTCGGCCTGCCGCTCGCATCAGCCGACAAATACCCGCACGAGTTCTCCGGTGGCCAGCGGCAGCGCATCGCCATTGCCCGCGCGCTGATTACGCGGCCGGCGCTGATCGTCGCCGACGAGCCGGTCTCGGCGCTCGACGTCTCGATCCAGGCGCAGGTGCTGAACCTGATGATGGACCTGCAGGAAAGGCTCGGCCTTTCCTACCTGTTCATCAGCCACGATCTCGGCGTGGTACGCGCCATCACCGACCGGGTCGCCGTCATGCATCTCGGCCGGATCGTCGAGGAAGGCCCGACGAACGACGTGTTCGACAAGCCGCGCCACCCCTATACCCAGGCGCTGGTTGCCGCCGTGCCGAAACCCTTCTCCGGCCGCCGCAAGCGCGTGCGCTCTGACGCGCCGCCGCAGACGCCGGTGCATACCGCAACGACCACGGCCGGCTGCGCCTATGCCGCCGTCTGTCCGGTGAGGCAGGAGATCTGCCTGACCCGCACGCCCGTGGCCAAGCCGGTAACGCCGGCCTGGTCCGCCCGCTGTCATTTTGCCTAGAGTCCCAAGCTCTGCAGTTCCCCGGAATTGCTCCTATTGCAGGAATTTTTGCCATGTCCGAACTCGCCGATTTCTCCGCCGTCGACCTTGTCGAGGCATACCGCTCGAAAAAACTCTCTCCGATCGAGGTCACAGAGGCCGTCATCACCCGCATCGAAGCCTCGGAGCCGAAACTCAACGCGCTCTGGGCCTATGATCCGGTCGAGGCGCGCAAGGCCGCAAGAGCATCGGAGGAGCGCTGGGCGAAGGGTGAGCCACTCGGCGCAATCGACGGCGTGCCGGTGACGATCAAGGAGAACATTGCGACCAAGGGCACCGCCGTGCCTCTCGGCTGCGCCGCCGTGTCGCTGACGCCAGCTACCGCCGACGCGCCGCCGGCGGCCCGCACCCGTGAGGCGGGCGGTATTCTTCTCGCCAAGACCACCATGCCCGACTACGGCATGCTTTCCTCTGGCCTTTCGAGTTTTCACAAGCTTGCCCGCAACCCGTGGGACCTCTCGGCCAATCCGGGTGGTTCGAGCGCCGGAGCCGGAGCGGCAGCGGCCGCTGGCTATGGCCCCTTACATATCGGCACCGATATCGGCGGCTCGGTCCGCCTGCCGGCCGGCTGGTGCGGTGTCGTCGGTCTCAAACCATCTGCCGGCCGCGTCCCGATCAACCCGCCCTTCATCGGCCGGGTCGCCGGCCCGATGACCCGCACGGTCGCCGATACCGCCCTCTACATGTCGGTGCTCTCGAAGCCGGACGCCCGCGACACCATGGCTTTGCCCTATGCCGATATTCCCTGGCTCGACCTTGATCGTGACCTCAAGGGTCTGAAGATCGGCCTCTGGCTCGACGCCGGTTTCGGCCAATCGGTCACCGAGGAAACGGAACAGGCGGTCAAGCGGGCAGCCAGGCTTTTCGCCGATGCCGGCGCGATCATCGAACCGGTCGGCCCATTCCTCACCCGTGATATGATCGACGGCCTTGACCGCTTCTGGCGGGCACGTGGCTGGGAGGACGTGTCGCGCCTTTCGCCGGAAAAACAGGCGCAGATCCTGCCCTATATTTTCGACTGGATCAAAACGGCAGAGAACTTCTCCGGCCGCGAGGTCTATACCGGCTTCGCCCAGATCGAAGCCATGCGCAACGCGCTGCACACCGCACTCGCCGGCTACGATTTCATCCTGTCGCCGACCGCGCCGACCGCGTCCTACCCGGCCGAATGGGCCTCGCCGGTCAATGACCCACAGAAGCCATTTGAGCACATCGCTTTTACCGTCGCCGTCAACATGGGCGGACAGCCGGCGATCTCGATCAATTGCGGCTATACCGCCAATGGCCTACCGATCGGCCTGCAGATCATCGGCCAGTCCTTTGACGATATCGGCGCCCTGCGTCTCGCCCGCGCCTTCGAAGCCATGCGTCCCGAGCAGCGGCCCTGGCCGAAGGTGGCGGCATGAGCGACACGATGCGCTACACCGTCGAGAGCGGCGATCTCGAAAACATCGTCTCTCGCCTGCTCGATATTGTTCGCCGGCTCGGCGTCACCGTTTCGAAACTTGCCGTCGAAGTTGACGGCGGCAAGGCCAATCTTGAGATCGCCGTTGCCTCCGCCTCTCACGCTGTGACGAATACACTGCGCGAACGCATCGGCCAGATCGAAGGCGCGCGACCGGTCCCCGAAACGGGGAAACGCGCAGCGTCGTAGTGCCGGCACGTAATCACCAACGCGGCTTGGCCGCTTCAGATCAGACTAGACACAGGAGTGCCGAAATGGCCCGCAAACTTTTCATCCTTCCCGGCGACGGCATCGGCCCGGAAGCCATGGCGGAAGTCCGCAAGATCATCGCCTACATGAATGCCGAGCTTGGCGCCGGCTTCGTGACCGACGAGGGCCTTGTCGGCGGTTCGGCCTATGACGCCCACGGCCAGGCGATCTCGGAAGCGGACATGGAAAAGGCGCTTGCCGCCGATGCGGTGCTGTTTGGCGCCGTCGGCGGTCCGAAGTGGGATGCGGTGCCCTATGAGGTCCGTCCGGAAGCCGGGCTGTTGCGGCTGCGCAAGGACCTCGAACTGTTCGCCAACCTGCGTCCGGCGATCTGCTATCCGGCGCTGGCCGCCGCCTCGTCGCTGAAACCGGAACTGGTCGAAGGCCTCGACATCCTGATCGTGCGTGAACTCACCGGCGGCGTCTATTTCGGCGAACCGAAGCAGATCATCGATCTCGGCAACGGCCAGAAGCGCGGCATCGACACCCA
>NZ_MBSO01000057.1 GCF_001695835.1 Ensifer sp. LC11
AACCAGGCTGTCGAGCGTCACCATCTCGAGTGCGGTCTGTTCGGGAGCGGGTTTCTTCAACATAACCCAGTGAATCAAAAACCCCCGGCAAACGCCAGAGGTTTGTCAGCAGTCTGGGCCGCCCTTTTGGGGCGGCCTTTTCATATGTGCGGAGTTTTGACGAGGGGAGGGGGCTAGTTGCTCGCGACTTCGGCGCCCGTGCCATCCTTGTCGAGCAGTTCATCGATGCGGTCGCGTTCCTTTTCGAACTTCGCCAGCGCATCGCCGGCCAGCGACTTGCCGCCGGGAAGGCGGATGCGCAGCGGATCGACCTTGTTGCCATTGACGATCAGTTCGTAGTGCAGGTGCGGGCCGGTCGAAAGACCCGTGGTGCCGACCCAGCCGATCACCTGACCCTGGACAACCTTGGAGCCGACCTTGACGTTCTTGGCGATCGCGCTCTGGTGGTTGTAGGACGATACATAGCCGTTGGCATGGCGGATCAGCGTCTGATTGCCGTAACCGCCGGAATCCCAGCCAGCCTTTTCCACGACACCGTTGCCGGCGGCGATGATCGGCGTGCCGCGGGGCGCTGCCCAGTCGACGCCGGTGTGCATCCGCGAGAAGCCGAGGATCGGGTGGCGGCGCATGCCGAAGCCTGAGCGGAAATGGCCGTTCGGTACAGGATTGCGCAACAGGAACTGCCGGATGCTCTTTCCGTCCTGGTCGAAATAGTCGATCGAATTGTCGTCCGGATCCTGGAACCGGTAGAAGGCGGTGACGGCATCGCCGAATTTGGCGCGCACATAGAGAAGCTCGGAGTCTTCCGTCGCCATGCCACGCTCGTCGGTGACGGAGAAGAAGGCTTCAAGCGAGTCGGTTGGCTTTAGCTGCGCCTGGAAATCGACATTGCTGGCAAGCAGCTTGACGACGAGGCCGACCATGTCGGCGCTCATGCCGTAGGAGAGCGCCGCCCGGTAGATACCGTCATAGACCCGCGGCAGGTCGTGGCTGCTGGTCACCACCGGCGCGCCGTTGTCGTCGAAGGCGGTGGCCACTGCGTCGAGCCTTGGTGGTTCGGCGCCGGGCACGAAACGGCCCTTGTCGTCGACCGCCATCGTCAGCACATGGCGACTGCGCGAATAGATGGTGGCGCGCACGATCCGCGCCTCATCGCCCTTCTGGGTCTCGCTGTTCTGAATGATGCCGATACGCAGGACGTCGCCCTCGGCAAGTTCGTTGTCGCCGAGCGCCTGGCCGATGTAACCGGCGGCGTCTTCGGCCTGCGCCTTGGTGTAGCCGGCATTGACCATGACGGTCGCAATGTCGGTCTGGCGGCGCACCGGAATGATGTCGTCGGCGTATTCGGTGGTCTCTTCGTCGATCGTCTCGTAGGCGGCGACGCTTTTGTTCTGTTCGACGATGCGGGCGGTCAGACCCTGCTGAAGCAGATCGAGCCCGTCGCTCTCGGAGGCGAAGCGCTGCGGGTCGACATAATAGAGCGACGCGACCTGCGTGCTGCCTTCGGTCAGGACCGAGCCATTGGTACGGACGTTCTCCTCGACCTCGTCGAGCGACATCGAGCTGTCGAAGGTGGGACCGCCGCGAAGCGGAAAATCGACGGTCTTCAGCGCCACCTCGGAATCGACGTTCGATCCATAGAGCGTGCCGGTTCTGGCGACGGGGGATTCCTCGTCCGCCTCCTCCGTGGAGAAGATCGCCAGGGGATCGAAATCGGGATAGCCTTCCGAAGTCTGGTGGTTTGCGGCCAGCGCCATCTTGACGTGAACGAAGGGCTGCTTGCGCACCACTTCCTTCTCGCCGTCATGGGTCATGGTTGACACTTCCATGACGGTCTTGTCGGCCGGCTTGGCGACGAGTTTCGGTGAGAGGATGCGGCCGCCGCGTACGGCGCTTGCCTGTTCATCGCCATTCGACCCGGCATCAAGGGCTGCATAGGCCTCCGCCGGGATCGCCAATTGCTGGCGTCCGTCAAGGGCCGCAAAGAGAGCGACGCCCATCAGCAGGCTTGAGGTGATGCCAGTCAAAAAGGTACCCGATAGCCAGCGCAGCGAAATCTCGCGCCTGTCGGGCGCGCGGCGGCCATGCGCAAGGATCGGTGGCTGGTCGCCAAGCGACCTGACCATGTTCTTGTCGGTGATCATGCCGAGCTGAGGGTCCCCGATGTCTCTAAACCGTATTCTTGCCTGCGATACGTTGCGCGAAGATGTGCATCTTTCACGCAACGGAGTCAAATCTCGGGGGGGAGGACGGAAGGCGGATATCCCGCCTCTCCACGCTCTCCCGCGTGAAACACCCGCGAAGCATCGTTGCTTTCGCTTAGATCGGCCGATTGTGAAAAAGTGAGGGCCAAAATGTGTCTCCACAGACGCGGGAGAGGGCCCTAAACTTTTTTGGGGGCGCAAAGCCCTGCGTTTCCGGGCTTTGTCAGAAATCTGTCATTTTTTTCGAAAAACCCTGTTGACGTCTGCGAGGCTGGGGGTCTATAAGCCCGATCACTGACGAGGGCGGCGGCGCTGCTGGCGACGACGACCTTCGCTCTAGAGTTTCCTTGGTTGGCTGAGGCTGATTGATGGGTCTGGGACTTAGG
>NZ_MBSO01000058.1 GCF_001695835.1 Ensifer sp. LC11
CAGCAGGCGGCCTCGGTCGAAGAGACGGCGGCAGCGCTTGAAGAGATCACCACGACCGTCAAGGACTCCGCCCGCCGGGCAGAAGAAGTCGGCGCGCTCGTTGCCCGCACCCGTGCGGGTGCGGAAAAGTCCGGTGAGGTCGTTGCCAACGCTGTCGAAGCGATGCATGCGATCGAAAAATCCTCAGGCGAAATCTCCAACATCATCGGCGTCATCGACGACATCGCCTTCCAGACGAACTTGCTGGCGCTGAACGCCGGCGTCGAGGCGGCGCGTGCCGGTGAAGCCGGCAAGGGTTTTGCCGTCGTCGCCCAGGAAGTGCGCGAGCTCGCCCAGCGCTCGGCCAACGCGGCCAAGGAGATCAAGGCGCTGATCACCACCTCGGGCAACCAGGTCAGGAACGGTGTGACTTTGGTCGGTGACACCGGCAAGGCGCTGCAGACGATCGTTTCCGAAGTCCAGGAGATCAACAAACATGTGAGCGCGATCGTGACGGCGACACGCGAACAGTCGACCGGTCTCCAGGAGATCAACACGGCTGTTAATACCATGGACCAGGGCACGCAGCAGAACGCGGCGATGGTCGAGGAGCAGACGGCGGCAAGCCACGGTCTTGCGTCCGAAGCCGCCTCCCTCAATGCGCTGCTCGCCCAGTTCAATCTCGGCGATACGCAAGGGGTCTACGCGGCGGCAACCACCCACCGCCGCCGGGCGGCGTAGTCTTTGCCAAGATCCGACACGCAGAAGGCCCGGGAAACCGGGCCTTTTCCTTGCGTGCTGCATCAAGATTCTCGTCTTTCGCTGCAGGATCGCGATTCATCCCCTTGTTTCTTAAGCTTTGATAAAGCGCTCGCGCATACCGTTTCTTCGCCGCGAAATGACTTCGCTCCGCACGTCGCCTCCAGGCATTCATTCATCGCGATGTGTTCCAGACACCTGTCCCAATGCTCAACGTGCCGGTGAACCCGCCACGCAATGAATGATTTGGCCGCGCACGACCGGAACGGCGAAGCGCGAGGGGAGACGTACGGTGATCCTAAAGACTGCAACGGCAAGAAACATGTTCGCCATCGTGATGACCGGCCTTCTGACCTCCATGGTCACCGCCGCCGTCGTCTTCTGGCTGTCCTACCAGCAACTGCGCGAGCGTAGCATCGCCGAGATGACCAATGCGGCCTCGGCGAGCGCCCGCAGTGTCGAGACGAAGTTTGCTGAAGCCAAGACGCTCGCAAACAACATCCGCTCCGCGCTCTATGCTTCGACGGGCATCGGCGCCCCGTCGCGCGCCGAAATCGAAACCTTGATGAAGCGTCTGATCGTCGACAATCCGCTCGCCGTCGGCATGAGCACCGGCTGGGAGCCGAATGCCTTTGATGGCAAGGACGCAGATTATGTCGGCAAGACCGGCCACGATGCGACCGGCCGCTTCGTTCCCTATATCGCCCGTTCCGGCGACAAGGTGATCCACGAGCCGCTCGCCGACTACGACAAGCCGGGTCCGGGCGACTATTATCAGATCCCGAAGAAGACCGGCCTCGACATGGTCACCGAACCCTATGTCTACCCGATCAACGGGAAGGACGTGGTGATGACCTCGATCATGGTGCCGCTGAAGAAGGACGGTACCTTCATCGGCGTCGTCGGCGTCGACATGGCGCTTGGCGAACTCTCGACCGAACTCGGCAAGCTGAAGCCTTTCGGCACCGGCTTTGTGTCGCTCTTGAGCAAAGACGGCAGCATCATCAGCCATCCCGATGCCAAGGTGCTTGGCAAGGTGCTGAAGGACACACCGCTGCAAGGGGAGGGCTGGGGGCTGCTGCTGGCCAATACCGGCCACGCTTTCGCGCTGAAGCACACCGATGGTACCGAGCATCTGGCAGTGGCCGTGCCGGTCAACCTCCTGCCGGACACCGAATGGTACGTGGTCGTTTCCGTTCCGGAAGCGACCGTCTTTGCCGGCCTCTCGCAGCTCGCGATGATCTCGATCGCCGTGATTGCCGTTGCCGCGGCCATCATGATCATCGTCGGCTGGACACTCGCCAGCCGCTTCCGCAAGCGCGTCGCCAACGTCATTGGCGTCACCGGCCAGATTGCCGCCGGCGAGACCGACGTCGACCTCTCGGAGGCCGAGCGCAAGGACGAGATCGGCGATCTCGCCCGCTCGCTCCGGGTGCTGCGGGATGCGACCATCGCCAAGATGCAGCTCGAAAGCGAAGCGGACGCGAACCGCTCGCTGTCGGAGCGCGAGCGCCTGGAGCGTGAGGCGCAGAAGGCGCGCGACGCGGTGGAAATCCAAGAGGCGGTTGATGGTTTGGCGTCCGGCCTTGGCCGCCTCGCCGAAGGTGATCTCGCCTACCGCATCGACAACCCGTTCGCCGACCGTCTCGACCGTCTGCGCGCCGACTTCAACAACTCGGTCGCCAAGCTGCATGACACGCTTTGCGCCGTCGGCGCCAATGCCCGTGGCATTGATGCCGGCGCGACGGAAATCCGCTCGGCTGCCGACGATCTCGCCCGCCGCACCGAGCAGCAGGCGGCCTCGGTCGAAGAGACGGCGGCAGCGCTTGAAGAGATCACCACGACCGTCAAGGACTCCGCCCGCCGGGCAGAAGAAGTCGGCGCGCTCGTTGCCCGCACCCGTGCGGG
>NZ_MBSO01000059.1 GCF_001695835.1 Ensifer sp. LC11
ATGGGTGCTGACCGCGCCATCCTGGTCGAGACCGAAGACCAGGTCGAGCCGCTCGCCGTCGCCAAGATCGTCAAGGGCGTCGCCGAGGCCGAACAGCCGGGCCTGATCATCGTCGGCAAACAGGCGATCGACGACGACAGCAACCAGACCGGCCAGATGCTGTCGGCGCTGCTCGGCTGGGCGCAGGGCACCTTTGCCTCCAAGGTCGAGATATCGGATGGCAAGGCAACCGTCACCCGCGAAGTCGACGGCGGCCTGCAGACCATCGACATCAAACTGCCGGCAGTCGTCACCACCGACCTGCGTTTGAACGAGCCGCGCTACGCCTCGCTGCCGAACATCATGAAGGCGAAGAAGAAGCCGCTCGACAAGAAGTCGCCGGCCGATTTCGGCGTCGACACCTCAGCCCGCCTCAAGGTGCTGAAGACCGAGGAGCCGTCGGGCCGCAAGGCCGGCATCAAGGTCAAGTCGGTCGCCGAGCTGGTCGAAAAACTCAAGACCGAAGCCGGCGTGCTCTGAGTTCATGCGTCCGGAAAGTGGGAACCGGTTTCCGGACAAACGCATGAACCAAGCAACAATCCTGGAGCTCCGATCCGGAACGGATCGTTGAGCTCGAAGCAAAGGGAGACATTATCATGGCCATTCTTCTTCTGGCTGACCACGACAGCAACCACCTTTCCGACCAGGCCGCCAAGGCGCTGAACGCTGCCTCCAAGATTGGCGGCGACGTGCATGTGCTGGTCGCCGGCGCCGGCGCCAAGGCGGCGGCCGAACAGGCCGCCAAGCTTGCGGGCGTCGCCAAGGTGCTCGTCGCCGACGACGCCTCGCTTGCCAACAACCTCGCCGAGCCCTTGGCAGCCCTGATCGTTTCGCTCGCCGGCAACTACGACACGATCGTCGCGGCTGCGACCTCGGTCGGCAAGAACGTCATGCCGCGCGTTGCAGCGCTGCTCGACGTCAGCCAGGTTTCGGAAATCATCGAGGTCGTCTCGGCCGACACTTATCGGCGCCCGATCTACGCCGGCAACGCCATTCAGACGGTGCAGACGACGGAAGAAAAGCGCGTCATCACCGTGCGCACCGCCTCCTTCGCGTCTGCTGCCGAAGGCGGTTCGGCAACGATCGAAACCGTCTCGGCTGCGGCCAACCCGGG
>NZ_MBSO01000060.1 GCF_001695835.1 Ensifer sp. LC11
CTAGAGCGTTTCATGTTTTGACGGAAGCGTAGCCGGCGTTTGCGAAGTAATTGCTGCATTCGCCGGGTTGGATGGTTGCGACGAGCGAGCCGATGTGTCGCCAGGTGTCTTCGATCGTTCGCTTTTGTGCATGGCGCATCCAGTGCTTGATCTTGGCGAAGGCCTGTTCGATCGGATTGAGGTCGGGGGAATAGGGCGGCAGGAACCAGAGCCTTGCGCCGGCGGCTGTGACGATCTGACGGACGGCCGCAGATTTGTGGCTGGCGAGATTGTCCATGATGACAATGTCGCCAGGCTTGAGGATGGGCACGAGCTGCTGCTCGACATAGGCGCGGAAACATTGGCCGTTGATCGGCCCGTCGAAGACGCAGGGTGCGGTGAGCCGGTCGCACCGCAGTGCACCCAGGAATGTCAGCGTGCGCCAGTGACCATGCGGGGCAAAGGCGCGCAGGCGCTTGCCCTTCGGACCCCAGCCGCGCAGCGGCGTCATGTTGGTCTTGATCCAGGTCTCATCGATGAACACCAGCCGGCTGGGATCGAGACCACCCTGCCATGCCTTCCAGCGCTGACGTCGGCGGGCAATGTCGGCGCGGGCCTGCTCAAGGGCGAACAGCGTTTTTTTTGAAGCGCAGCCCCTCGCGCCGGATGAACTGCCACACCGCATTGTGGGAAACAGTCACACCGCGCCCCGCCAGCTCAGCCTTCAACCCATGCAAGCTCAGCTGCGGGTTCTGGGTGAGCCGCTCGGTGATGAAGGCGCGATGCGGCTCCAGAATGCGCTTGCGATGGCCACCCATCTTGCCCGGCGCGACCGAGCCGGTCGCCCGATAGCGCTGCGACCACTTCACCACCGATGCAACCGATACACCAAAGCGCGCCGCAACCGAACGGCAGGTCTCACCCGCCAGAACCGCCGCAACAACACGCTCGCGAAGATCATTCGAAAGGGCTCGTGTCATCAGAAGCTGGCCTCCGCCCAGCCAGCATCTTGAATCACAAAACCGACCGGCCGGGAATCCCCCCAGATTCAGACAAGCAATGAAACGCTCTA
>NZ_MBSO01000061.1 GCF_001695835.1 Ensifer sp. LC11
TCCTACGCCGATTCAACCGGCGCGACCGTAGCGCTGACCTTCAGCGTCCTGACGCTCGACATCACCAACATGACGACCGGCGCTCTGTCGCAGGCCCTCTCGGGTGTTGACTCCGTCCTGACGCAGATGACCGACGCTGCCGCCGACCTCGGTGCGCTCAACAGCCGTATCGACCTGCAGAACGGCTTCGTCGAAAGCCTCTCGGACTCGATCGAGAAGGGCGTTGGCCGCCTCGTTGATGCCGACATGAACGAGGAATCGACTCGCCTGAAGGCTCTGCAGACGCAGCAGCAGCTTGGCATCCAGGCGCTGTCGATCGCCAACTCCAACTCGCAGAACATCCTCTCGCTGTTCCGTTAATCGGCAGCGTGAGCGTGCGGGCTACGGGCCCGCACCCGATGCTCAATATCAGACCGCGCTTCGCAAGAAGCGCGGTCTCTTGTTTTTCGTCATTGCCGCAGGAAAATCTCGAAAAGTTTCCGTGGGTTTTAGGGTTCGTTAACCACGATGGTGTTTGTTGTAGCCATCGAGACGGCGGGTTGACCAACCAGCTTTCACAGGTCAGCAGGCATGAAGCTGACCGCCGTTTCCCGGTAATCCCGGAATGTCCCTTTCCTTTTTCATCGTTGCCAAAACAAGGGGCACTCAGCCAATGACGAGCATTCTGACCAATTCCGCCGCAATGGGCGCACTCGCCACCCTGCGTTCGATCAACTCCTCGATGGAGACCACCCAGGAACGCATCTCGACGGGCCTGCGCGTCGGTACCG
>NZ_MBSO01000062.1 GCF_001695835.1 Ensifer sp. LC11
TCGCCGGTGGCGACACCGATGACGGCACCCTCGTCGTTGTAGAGCACTTCGGTGGCGGCAAAACCCGGATAGATCTCGACGCCGAGCGCTTCCGCATGGCTTGCCAGCCAGCGACAGACGTTGCCGAGCGAGACGATGTAGTTGCCGTGATTGTTCATCAGCGGCGGCATCAGGAAGTTCGGCAGGCGGATCGAGCCGGCCGGGCCCAAGAACAGGAAGTGGTCGTCCTTGAGCTCGGTCTTGAACGGATGGTCAGCCTCCTCGCGCCAGCCCGGCAGCAGCCGGTCGATGCCGATCGGATCGACGACCGCGCCTGAGAGGATATGCGCGCCGACCTCGGCGCCCTTCTCCAGCACCACGACCGACAGCTCCGGATTGACCTGCTTCAGTCGGATTGCGGCCGCAAGACCGGCAGGTCCCGCGCCGACGATCACGACGTCGAACTCCATACTCTCGCGCTCGGAGAGTTCAATCATCTCGAACATGTGCGTTTCAAAGCATTTTTTCGAATTCGGGCAGAGCCTCGAAGAGATCGGCAACCAGGCCGTAGTCGGCGACCTGGAAGATCGGCGCCTCTTCGTCCTTGTTGATCGCGACGATGACCTTGCTGTCCTTCATGCCGGCGAGGTGCTG
>NZ_MBSO01000063.1 GCF_001695835.1 Ensifer sp. LC11
AGATGTGTATAAGAGACAGGTCTGGATCGCCAAGCGCCAACCAAGGATGCGGCTTGAACCGCATCGCCTTGTCTTCATTGACGAAACATCCGTGAACACGAAGATGGTGCGGCTTCGCAGACGCTGCCCGCGCGGCGAACGATTGCAGATGGATGCGCCATTCGGCCATTGGGGAACACAGACTTTCATCGCCGCCTTGCGCTGTCATGGCCTGACCGCCCGTGGATCAT
This sequence comes from Ensifer sp. LC11, assembly GCF_001695835.1. GTDB lineage: Bacteria > Pseudomonadota > Alphaproteobacteria > Rhizobiales > Rhizobiaceae > Ensifer. The sequence goes on from NZ_MBSO01000063.1 coordinate 231, forward strand.
TCACCACGCCATGAACCGCGTGTCATTCGACACTTACATCGAGACGCAACTTGCCCCGACGCTGTCGCCCGGCGACGTCGTCATTCTGGATAACCTCGCCGTCCACAAAAGTGCCAAAGCGGCTGAAGCCCTGAAGGAAAAAAGGGCCTGGTTCCTGTTCCTGCCGCCCTATTCACCCGATCTCAATCCCATCGAGATGGCTTTCTCGAAAATCAAAGCGCA
>NZ_MBSO01000064.1 GCF_001695835.1 Ensifer sp. LC11
CATGGCCGCGACAACAGACACTTCGGCAGCTACCGCCACCTGGGTGAGATAGCCTTGGCGCGCGATCCGCATGGAAAGGTCCAGCTTCAAGTCGCAACCCATGGCCACCATGGACGCTACGGTCATTGCTGCTACGCAAAGACCGGTGACCCAACTCAGGCGAGTGGGTTTTTCGTGGGGCGTTTACGCACTTCTTCATCCTCTACCTTAGCAGGTTTTTGGCACTGTCAAGCGCAATCGCCCGGGGCTTCGCCCACCGCTTTAAATGGCTATCCGCTGCGCGGGGTACGTCCGAAGACATTGCATTCGCAGCATAAATACCAACGGTCAGGTCCAGCCCATCCACTGCGCACGGCATGGCCGCGACAACAGACACTTCGGCAGCTACCGCCACCTGGGTGAGATAGCCTTGGCGCGCGATCCGCATGGAAAGGTCCAGCTTCAAGTCGCAACCCA
>NZ_MBSO01000065.1 GCF_001695835.1 Ensifer sp. LC11
TTTGGCTTGTCGCTCGGGATCACGCTGAGCTGGCTGGTGCTGATCGTGTTGATCCCGTTGTCGGGACTGGTGTTTCGGGCCAGCGGGCTGGGCTGGGCCAAGTTCGTTGAGCTGGCGCTTGATCCGCGCACGCTCAACGCCTTGAAGATCTCGTTCGGCACGGCGTTTGTCGCCGCGGTGATCAACCTGATCTTCGGTGTCATCCTCGCCTGGGTGCTGGTGCGTTACCGCTTCCCCGGCAAGCGGGTGATCGATGCCATGGTCGACCTGCCGTTTGCGCTGCCGACCGCGGTTGCCGGCATTGCGCTGACGACGCTTTATGCCGGCAACGGCTGGATCGGCCA
>NZ_MBSO01000066.1 GCF_001695835.1 Ensifer sp. LC11
CCGACGATGATCAGGCCCGGCTGTTCGGCCTCGGCGACGCCCTTGACGATCTTGGCGACGGCGAGCGGCTCGACCTGGTCTTCGGTCTCGACCAGGATGGCGCGGTCAGCACCCATGGCAAGCGCGGTCCTCAGCGTCTCTTCGGCCTTGGCCGGGCCGACGGAGACGACGACGACTTCGTCGGCCTTGCCGGCTTCCTTCAGCCGGAGCGCTTCTTCGACCGAGATTTCGTCGAACGGGTTCATCGACATCTTCACGTTCGCAAGCTCGACGCCCGAACCGTCTGCCTTCACGCGGATCTTGACGTTGTAGTCAACCACCCGCTTCACCGT
>NZ_MBSO01000067.1 GCF_001695835.1 Ensifer sp. LC11
AAACCTCCGTTCTATGTCTCGGCCAGCCTAGCGGTCCAAGCACGGAGGTCTCTCAAGGAAGATGTAGAACTCGTCCAGTCCTCCACCGGAGGTGGAGGTTTACTTGCTTACAAAAAAGGGAGCCGGCGTAGCGGCTCCCAGAGGGGTGAATCAGCGGGGGAAACGCTGGAGATCACCATGGCAAGGAGAATGTCTTGACGTTGGTAAAGCTCTTCATCGCCTCGATGACGCCTTCCTTGTAGCCGTTGCCGGAATCCTTGATGCCGCCGAATGGGCTCATCTCGATGCGGTAGCCCGGCACTTCCCAGATATTGACCGTGCCGACCTTCAGCCCGGCGATGTATTTTTGCATGCGCCGGAAGTCGTTGGTGCAGACGCCGGAGGAAAGTCCGAAAGCCGTCGAGTTCGAAAGCGCGATCAGCGCGTCGTCGTCATCGGGCGCGCGCACGATCGGAATGATCGGCGCGAAGGTTTCCTCCATCACCAGCTCGCTCGAATGCGTGACCCGGTCGACCACGATCGGCGGCAGCAGGGCGCCCTGCCGGCCGGGGTTGTAGAGGATTTCCGCCCCCTCTTCCGCCGCCTTGTACACGCGCTGCTCGAAGACCTCCGCCGCGCGTGCATGCACGACCGTGCCCAGTTCGGTTGCGCGGTCCATCGGATCGCCGAACTTCAGCTTCTTCGCCCGCTCCAGCACCAGCGGCACGAAGCGGTCCGCGACGCTTTCCTGGCAGAGAATGCGCTTCACCGCCGTGCAACGCTGGCCGGAGTTCTTCGTCGCACCGGCAACGGCAAGATCCGCGGCTTTTGCGAGATCGGCGTCCGAGAGATCGTTGAGGATGATCAGCGGGTCGTTGCCGCCGAGTTCCAAAATCTGTCGCTTGTAGTGGGCGTGCGCCGCAATCAGCTTTCCGACCGGCACGCTGCCGGTGAAGGTGATGAGGTCGAAGTTCGGGTTCGTGATCATCTCCATGCCGATATCGCCAGGCCAGCCGGTCACGACCGACAGCATCTCCGGCGGCAGGCCGGCCTCATAGAGGATGTCGGCGAAGACGAGCGCCGTCATCGGCGTCAATTCGGTCGGCTTCAGGACGACGCAATTGTTCGTCGCGACCGCTGGCGCCACCTTGTGCGCCACCATGTTGAGCGGATGGTTGAAGGGCGTAATCGCCGAAATGGCGTTGAGCGGTTCGCGGGTGGTGAAGATCTTGCGCGCCTTGCCGTGCGGGGTGAGGTCGCAGGAGAAGATCTCGCCATCGTCATGGATGCACATCTGGCCGGACAGTGTCAGCACGTCGAAGGCGCGACCGACCTCATAGAGCGAGTCCTGCTTCGAGATGCCGAGCTCCAGCGTGATCAGGTCGGAGATCTCCTCCTTGCGGGCGACGAGCAGGTCCGCCGCCTTCAGCAGGATGCGCTGACGCTCGTAGCGCGTCAGCTTCGGCTGGTAGGCCGCCGCAATCTCGAAGGCCTTGCGGGCATGCTCGGCGTTACCAGCCGGAACGGTGCCGATGACGGCATCGTTAAAGGGATAACGCACCTCGATGCGCCCCTCGGTATCGACTGCCTTGCCAGCGATCCGCATCGGCTCGTGGCGAATTGCAAATGCCGTTTCCACCTTGGTCATGGCGTCCTCCCTAGTGTTCAGCTTGCGCCGCTGCGACGAGCGCGTAGAAGAACGCGTCGAAATTGCGCAGCGTGCCCGCCGTCAGAAGTTCGGGAAGCTTGCGGTTGGCAATGAACGGCACTTCCTGTTCGGTCAGGCCGCCATGCGAGCGCAGCGGCTCATTGAGCGCGGCGAGATCGTGCCGGTGCTCGCTGGTGCCGAGCGTTTTGTTCTCGGTCGAGATCAGCACGAGATCGCCAATGCGGTCGTCAGGCAGCTCGAAGCGTACGCAGGCTTCCGGACGGGAGAGCACGACGTCGATGCCCTCGATCGCCTTCAGGCGCTCGATGATCTCTTCCTTGTCCGCGCCTTCGGGCAGATAGGCGGTCGCAAAGGAGCCGAGCGCGCCGTGATGCACGACGTAGGGGTCGGTGATCGGCAGGATCACGCGCGCGGCGTCCTTACCGAGCCATTCGTCGAGCAGATCCTGAACGTAGACGACGTCAGGCGAACCATCCGCCTTGTGCTTTGGCTTCATACCGTGGTCGGCAGTGACGATGATCGCAGCACCAAGCGCGTCGAGTTCGGTCAGGTACTTGTCGAACATCTCGTAGAAGGAATTGGCCTGAGGCACGCCGGGGGCGTACTTGTGCTGCACGTAGTCCGTCGTCGTCAGGTACATGACATCAGGGCGGAACTCCTTCAGCAGCTTGACGCCGGCGGCAAACACGAACTCGGAGAGATCCGCCGAATAGACTTCCGGCACCGGACGGCCGAGCCACGCCGAGGCATTGTCGAGACCGTTTTCCGCCTTGGTCGTCTTGTCGGACTTCTCCGAGGAGAAGCAGATCGCCCTGCCTTCGTCGAACTTGAGGCCGTGGCCGAGCAGCGCGCGCAGCTTGTCCTTGGCCGTCACCACGGCCACCTTCGCGCCGGCATCGTAGAAGGACTTGAAGATGGTCGGCGCGCGCAGGAAGCGCGGGTCGTTCATCATCACTTCGTTGCCGGTCTGCGGCTCGTAGAGATAGTTGCCGCAGATGCCGTGGATCGCCGGCGGCCGGCCGGTGGCAATGGAAAGGTTGTTCGGGTTGGTGAAACTCGGGATGACGCTGAGCGCGGTGCGCTCCGTTCCGGTCTTGCGGATGCGCTCGAGCGTCGGCATCAGCCCCGCCTTGATGGCTTCGTCGAGATAGGCCGGCTCGCAACCGTCGAGGCAGATGGCGATGGCCGGAACCTTCGGCCAGGGATAGGTGCGGCGGTTGGCGGTGACGGTGATCTTGGACATCTGGTTCATTGGAATTTCCTTTGTTCAGGCAGCGAGGCGGCGGCGTTCTTCAAGGGCGACGGCCGGCGGGGCGGCGCTGTCGACGCCCATTTCATTGAGGGATTCACGAGCGGCTGCGACCACGCGGCGCATGACATGCTCGTCCATGCGGCCGATGCAGCCGACGCGGAAGCTGTCGACCACGGTCAGCTTGCCCGGATAGATGATGAAGCCCTTGTCCTTCATCAGATCGTAGAAGCGGTCGAAGGCGAAGGCGGAATGGGCCGGGCTGAAGAAGGTGACGATGATCGGCGACAGCCACTGGTCGGCAAGCAGCGTCTCGAACCCTGCCTCGCGCATGCCGGCGACCATGACGTCGCGGTTGCGGGCATAGCGGGCTCCGCGGCCGGCTGCCCCGCCCTCCTCGCGGTGCAGCCGGAGCGCTTCGAGGAAGGCCGCAACCACATGCGTCGGCGGCGTGAAACGCCATTGGCCCGTCTTGTTCATGTAGTCCCACTGCGCATGCACATCGAGGCTCAGCGAATGGCTGCGGCCCTTGGCGGCCTCCAGTTCGCTTTTGCGAGCAATGACGAAGCCGAAGCCGGGTACACCCTCGATGCACTTGTTGGCGGAGGAAACAATCGCCTCGTAGCGGAAATCGCCGATACCGGCTGGCACCGCGCCGAAGGCACTCATCGAGTCGACGAGCAGCTTGCGGCCGCGGGAATAGACGGTGTCGGAGATCTCCTTCAACGGGTTGAGAATGCCGGAGCTCGTCTCGCAATGGACGACGACGACATGGGTGATAGCAGCGTCGGCGTCGAGTGCGGCGGCAACTTCCGGCCCGCGGGGCGGCATGTAGTCGCCTTTGTCGATCGTCACGTGCTCGCGGCCGAGATAGGAGAGTGTCTGGGCAATGCGCTTGCCATAGGCACCGTTCATCAGCACCAGCACCTTGCCGCCTTTCGGAACGAAGCTGCCGAGCATCGCCTCGACCGAGAATGAGCCGCTGCCCTGCATCGGCACACAATCGAACTCGCCCTTGCTATCGCCGGCAATCTCGAGCAGTTCCCGACGCAGCTTGGCTGTCATCGCCCGGAAGTCGCCATCCCATGAACCCCAGTCCCGCAACATGGCTTCCTTGACCTCGTAGGCCGTCGTCAGCGGGCCGGGCGTCAGGAGATAGGGTTCGCCCAGCCTCGGCGTTTCCAGGGGCGCGATGGTTCTGTCAGAAGCGGTGTTTGGCATTGTCCGTCCTCGCAGTTGGCGTGTTCGAGAACGACAATGCGGCGGAAACATATATCTGTAAAATCGTTCTTTTGTATCAATCTATAGGCTGAATTTATATATCTCACGCCGCTGGGACCAGCCGGCTTTCGAGCAGGTCACCGTTCTCGCGCAGGCGCGGATAGGCCATGGTCGTCACCAGCGAATTGACCTCCTTCAGCGCCCGCACGATCTCCAGGTGCATGTCGCTCGACAGGATGCTGGCGGCCACACCTTGCCGAAGCCGCTCCAAATGGCTCTTGCTGCTCTCCTCGACGAGGCGGCGTACATGTTCCTTTTGCCGGACCATCTCGCGGGCGATCACCGGGTCGGGCGAAACGAGAAGGTTGGCCGCGAGCCTGACGTTGGAAGCCACGGCCGCATGCAGCAGGGTGAGTTCGCGCCACCCCTCCAGAGAAAAGGCGCCCGCCCCCTCCAACCGCTCCTCCGCCATTTGCAATAGGCTCTTCGCCACGACGTCGCCGGCATATTCGAGGTGGATCGCCGCCTCGGTGAGCTCGATGCCACGTCGTGATTGGTCTTCTGTGAGAATGCCTCGGTTGACGGCGGCGATGTAGAGTTTGATCTCGCTGTGAGCGCGATGAATATTGCCGTCGATGCTGAGCAGCGCTTTGACCGCCTCCGGCGTCGGCGCGTGGATGACCGTCATGACCGGCTCCAGCATTCGGGCAATGAGATCGCCCATATGCAATACCTCGCGCGCCGCAGCCGCAAGCGCCTGCGGCGGCTTGTCGATCAGCGTGCGATCGAGTGCGCTGACATGGACCGAATGATCACCTTTGCCGGCAGCATCCGGCATGAGCAGCCGAACAAGGCGCGCCATCGGGCCGCAGGAGACTGTCCCGACGAGCACAAGTGCAGCATTGAAAAGCACATGCAGGTTGACGAGCTTTGCAGCCGCCGTCTCGCCTGGAAGCCAAGCGAAAGGAGCATGCAACGAGAAAAGGCCGAAAACCGCTGCGCCGAACAGGGCGCGAAACAGTAGATTTCCGAGCGGCAAACGTCGGCCCTCGACAGGCAGACCGCGCGTCAGCCAGAGCGCGATCAACCCGCCGCCGACATTGACCCCGAGAACCAGCGGAATGCCGATCTCGACGGGCACGATACCCTTCGCGGCAAAGGTAAGGATCAGCAGGATCGCCGCCACGCTCGAATGCAGCGCCCAGGTAAAAAGCGCGGCGAGGATCATCACCGTCAGCGCGTCCCTGCCGACGAAGGCGACGACGGAAGGCAGCAGCGGGCTCTGTGCGAGCGGCTGCGTCGCATGGCCGATCATCTGCAGCGACAAAAGCAAAAGCCCGATGCCGAGAACGGCGCGCCCGGCCTCGACGGTCTTCCGGGTCGATGCCTTCAAATGCACGAGACCGCCGGCCGCAATCAGGAGCGGCGCCAGCCAGTGCAGGTCGAAGGACAGGATCTTGACGACGAGCGCCGAGCCGAGATCGGCGCCGAGCAGCACCGCCAGACCGATATCGAGCGCCAATGCACCGCTGACGGCGAACCCCGCAGCCAGCATGGCGACGGCTGTCGAACTCTGCAGCGCAATTGCGACCGCGCAGCCACAGGCGGCCGCGCGCGGCCGTCCACCGGCTCCACCGACCGTGCGCGCGACGATGTCGCCAGCGGCCGCTTCAACGCCCTTCTTCACGAGGCTGACGGCGTAGAGCAAGAGAACGGTGGCGGCGGCAAGTTCGAGGGCGACAGCCGGGAGGTTCATGTGCTCACTCCGCAAAAAGGATGGAATCCGAAAACTATCCTTTGCCGCTTTACATAAATCAAATCGTTCGTTCTAATAAACCCATAGGTGAAATCTATCGAAAGGCGCCGCACACATGCGCTATGTCCAGCTTCGCGCCTTCCACAATGTGGCCATTCACGGCGGCTTTTCACGCGCGGCGGAAGCGCTCTTCCTCACCCAGCCTGCGGTTTCCGACCAGGTGCGCAAGCTCGAGGAGGAATACGATGTCCTGCTCTTCAACCGAAACAAGAAGCAGGTAACGCTGACCCAGGCCGGCCAGCAGCTTCTGGAAGTCACCCGCCGCATGTTCGATGTCGAACAGCAGGCGCTCGACCTGCTTTCGGAATCGCGGGCACTCAGGGCCGGAAAGCTCCGCATCGTCGCCGATGCGGCCCACCATCTGCTGCACATCCTTGCCGCCTTCCGGCGCACCTATCCAACGGTGCAGGTGTCGATCGATTCCGGCAACACCGAGACGGTCATCACAAGCCTGCACGCCTACGAGGCGGATATCGGCGTTCTCGGCGAAATCCCGCAATCGAGCGACTTCGACATACTGAAGCTCAACTCCACGCCGATCATCGCCTTTGCGAGCCGCGACTATCCACTCGCGGGCCAGAAATCGGTCACCTTCGCTGACCTCGCCAAGCATCCGCTCGTCATGCGAGAACAAGGCTCCAAGACCCGCCAGAAGCTGGAAGCGATGGCCAAGCAATGCGGCATGCCTTTGACGCCCCTCATCGAAGCCGAAGGCCGCGAGGCCGTGCGCGAGATCGTTGCGGCCGGCGGCGGCGTCGGCTTTGTCTCCTCGGCCGAGTTCGGGCAAGACAACCGCCTCATCCCGATCGAGATCGAGGCACCCGAGATGTTGATGGACGAAGCTCTCATCTGTCTGCGTGAGCGGAGCAATGGGAAACTTGTCAGCGCCTTCTTCGAGATCGCCCGCAAGCTTGCCTCTGCCCCGACGTGAGGGAATAGCTGTGCGCCTGTCGGTCTGCCATCCTGAGCCTTTGGCTCCAAACGACTGAGACCTCGTCGCCGAGGCCGGGTCATTTCTGGTTGAATGGCGCTCCGCGCCCAATTGCTGCGCCTCCCAACTTCACCTACATTGACCAGGTGGTAAAAAGACGCGTTCCAAGACGCGCAATCAATCAGAGGGGACCTTAATGCATAGCGATTCCTTCAATTTCATCATTTCCAGAAGAACCCTGATCAAAACTGCCGGTGCCTCCGCCGTTGTCGCTGCGGCGGGTCTGCCCAGTCGCCTGCTCGCTGCGGACCCGATAAAGGTGGCGGCCATCTATACCGTCCCGGTCGAACAGCAGTGGGTCAGCCGTATCCACAAGGCTGCCAACGCCGCCAAGGAGCGCGGCGACATCGAGTATGTTTATTCGGAGAACACCGCGAACAACGACTATGAGCGCGTCATGCGCGAATATTGCGAGGCCGGCCACAAGCTGATCGTGGGCGAGGTCTTCGGCGTCGAGGATGCCGCCCGCACCGTCGCCAAGGACTATCCTGATGTCGCCTTCCTGATGGGCTCTAGCTTCAAACCCGATGCCGCCGTACCGAACTTCTCGGTTTTCGACAACTATATCCAGGACGCATCCTATCTGTCTGGCCTCGTCGCCGGTGCGATGACCAAGTCCAAGAACATCGGCATGGTGGGAGGTTACCCGATCCCGGAGGTCAACAGGCTGATGAACGCATTCATGGCCGGCGTGAAGGAAGTGGCCCCGGACACCAAGTTCCAGGTCGCCTTCATCGGCTCTTGGTTCGATCCACCCAAGGCCAAGGAGACCGCATTCGCCCAGATCGATGGCGGTGCGGACCTCCTGTATGCCGAGCGTTTCGGCGTCTCCGATGCCGCAAAGGAGAAGAAGATCCTGGCCATCGGCAATGTCATCGACACCCAGGCAGACTATCCGGACACCGTTGTCGCCTCAGCGCTGTGGCATTTCGAACCGACCCTCGACAAGGCGATTGCCGAGGTGAAGGCCGGCGCTTTCAAGGCCGATGACTACGGCGTCTATTCCTTCATGAAGAACGGCGGCTGTTCGCTCGCGCCGCTCGGAACCTTCGACAGCAAGATTCCGGAAGACGTGAAGGCCAAGGTCGCGGAGAAGGAAAAGATGATCAAGGACGGTTCGTTCACCGTCGAGATCAACGACGCAGAGCCGAAGTCGAGCTAGCCCTTCCGTTCCTCCCGTTCGTGGCAGAGGTGGTTGGCAGTGCCGGGCGAGGATTACGCTTCGCCGACAGCAACCATCCTCTGCCTGGACGGGAAGCAAAGCCGCTCTCCCGCAACGCCACTTCCGGTCACCGACGTGTCAAGCAATCTCGCCCTTCGTCTTTCCCGCATCAGCAAGCATTTCGGACCACTCAGGGCCAACGAGGCCATTTCCTTCGACCTGATGCGGGGCGAAGTCATCGCGCTTCTCGGGGAGAACGGTGCCGGCAAGACAACGCTGATGAACATTCTCTTCGGCCACTACGTCGCCGACGAGGGAACCGTCGAGACTTTTGGCAAGCCGCTTCCACCGGGAGATCCGCGCGCTGCCCTTGATGCCGGCATAGGCATGGTCCACCAGCACTTCACCCTCGCTGACAACATGACGGTGCAGGAAAACATCACCCTTGGCACGCAGAGCCTCTGGCGTATGCGGCTTGACCGGGCCGCAGCGCGGCGGCGCATCGAGCAACTGTCCGCCGATTTCGGCCTCGCCGTCGATCCCGCGGCCACCGTCTCCACCCTTTCGGTCGGCGAACGCCAGCGCGTCGAGATCCTAAAGGCCCTTTATCGTGAAGCCCGCATCCTGATCCTGGACGAGCCGACGGCCGTTCTGACCCCCGCCGAGACCGACGCACTGTTCCGCACGCTGAAGCTGCTCGTCGCCCAGGGCCTTTCGATCATCTTCATCTCCCATAAATTGCACGAAGTGATGGCTGTCAGCGATCGGGTGCTGGTCCTACGCTCCGGCCAGCTCGTCGGCGAGCGCGAAACAGGCTCGACCGATCGCAAAGAACTGGCGGCTCTCATGGTTGGCCAGGAGGTCAAGCCAGCGGAGGTAAGCCCGGTTAAGCTGGGTGCCCCGCTGCTGGTGCTCGAACGCGTCTCCACGCCGCCGTACAACGGGGCCGGCCTCGATAACGTATCGCTCACGCTCACAGCGGGTGAAATCACCGGCCTTGCCGGCGTTGCCGGCAATGGCCAGGCTGTCCTTGCCGCTCTCATCGCCGGCATCCGGCGTCCGACGAACGGCAGCATTTCCATCGCCGGGCGGGAGGTCGCCGACTGGTCGCCGCGCACAGCACTTGCCCATGGCGTGGGACGCATTCCGGAAGACCGCCACGCCATCGGCAGCATCGGCGACATGAGCGTGACGGAGAATGTCATCGCCGAACGTTACCGAAGCCCCCGGTTCAGCCGCATGGGCTTTCTCAACTGGAAGGCCGCCGGCCGCTTCGCCGAGAAACTCATTGCCGACTACGACGTCAAATGCCCCTCGCCCGAGGCCCGCATACGCCTGCTTTCGGGCGGCAACATGCAGAAGCTTATCCTCGGCCGAGCGCTTGATCCCGACCCGGCAATTATCCTTGCAAGCCAGCCGACCCGCGGCCTCGATGTCGGCGCCGTCGCCTACGTGCACCGGATGCTGCTTGAAGCGCGAGGCAGGGGCGCGGCGATATTGCTGATTTCGGAAGACCTCGAGGAAGTCCTGGCATTGTCCGACCGCATCATCGTCATGTCCAAGGGACGCCTTTCGACGCCGTCTTCGCGCGGCGAGCGCAGCATTCGGGAACTGGGGGAACTGATGGCAGGTCACAGCGGGGAGCACAGCGATCATGCGGCTTGAGCCGAAGCCCGCACCGTCCTTGGCGATCACCTTGCTGTTTCCGCTGGCGGCCATCGCCACAACGCTGATGCTGACGTCGATCCTGGTTCTTGCCGCTGGCGCTTCGCCGCTGTCGGTCTTCTATCTTGTGGCCAAGGGCGCGGCCGGCTCACAATTCGCGCTGCTGGAAACCTTGACCCGCGCGACGCCACTGATCTTCACGGGCTTGGCGATCGCCGTCGCCTTTCGGGCCAAGCTCTGGAACATCGGCGCGGAAGCCCAACTCTACATTGGTGGCGTCGTCACCGTGGTGTTGGGCACCGGCGCGCTGCCTTTACCTTCGGCCATCCTGATCCCGGTGATCATGGTCGCCGTCATGGCCGCCGGCGCGCTGCTTCTGCTCGGCCCTGCCGTGCTGAAGACCCGCTTCGGCGTCGACGAGGTGGTCACCACGCTGCTGCTCAACTTCATCATCCTGCTGTTCGTATCGATGCTGCTTGAAGGTGTGCTCAAGGATCCGATGGGGCTCGGCTGGCCGCAATCGCAGAAGGTCATCGCCGAAGCGCAACTGCCGCGCCTCATCCAGGGCAAGCGCCTGCACTACGGCTTCGTCATCGCTCTGGTTTCGGCCGTTCTCGTCTGGGTCGTCATGAAAAAGACGGTTCTCGGTTACGAAATGCGCGCCGTCGGCCACAATCCCGAGGGCGCGCGGTTTGTCGGCATTCCGGTCAACCGCGCGCTGATGAAGACGGCGTTGCTTTCGGGCGGATTGGCTGCGCTTGCGGGCTTCTCAGAAGTCTCGGGGCTCAAGGGAAACCTGACGCTCGACCTGTCGCCGGGCTACGGCTACACCGGCATCGTCGTCGCCATGCTGGCCATGCTCAATCCGCTCGGCGTCATTGCGTCGGCCATCTTCGTCGCCGGCATCTTCGTCGGCGCCGATGCCATGAGCCGTGCGGCCAGGGTGCCGAGTTACATAGCCGACGTCATGGTCGCCACCTCGCTGCTGACGATGGTGGTCGCGATCCTTCTGACGCGATTCCGGATCAGGTGGAGGTGACATGGACGCGCTTGAAATCCTCTTCACCGCCTCCTTCTGGGTTGCCGCCATCCGCATCGCGTCTCCGCTGATCTTCGCGACCATGGGCGAGTTGATCTGCGAGCGCGCGGGCGTCCTCAACCTCGGCATCGAGGGGATCATGACGGCCGGTGCATTCGCCGGCTGGTTCACCGTATATTCTGGCGGTGATCTTTGGGCCGGATTGCTGGTCGCTGCCCTTGTGGGCGCCATGTTCGGCCTGCTGCACGCCACGCTCACGGTACCGCTTGGCCTGTCGCAACACGTCGTCGGTATCGGCGTCACGCTGCTTGCCACGAGTCTTACCTATTACATCTATCGTCTTGCGCTGCCGGAGGTTACATCGCCGCCCAAGATCGAACCGTTCCAGCCCCTGCCGATCCCGGGCCTGTCCAGCATTCCGGTCGTCGGCGAGGCGCTGTTTACCCAGACGCCACTGACCTATCTTGCCTTCGTGTCGGTCGCAGCTGTTGCCTGGATTCTGTATCGCACGCCCGTCGGCCTTGCGGTCCGCGCTGCCGGCGAAAACCCGTCGGCGGTCGAGGCCCAGGGCATTTCGGTCACCGGTATTCGCATGGGCGCCGTCGTTGTCGGCAGCGCGCTGATGGCGGTCGGCGGCGCCTTTCTCACCACCTCGGCCTTCAATTCGTTCTTCTTCCAGATGATCAACGGGCGCGGCTGGATTTGCATCGCACTGGTCGTCTTCGGCTCTTGGCGGCCAGGAAAGGCGCTGATCGGCGCCATCCTGTTCGCCGCCTTCGATGCCTATCAGGTTCGCCTTCAGCAGATATCGGGCGGCATCGTGCCCTATCAGGTTTTCCTGATGATGCCCTATGCGCTGTCGATCCTGGCGTTGATCCTGGTCGCACGCCGCGCCGCCTATCCCAAGGCTTTGATGATCCCGTACCAGAAAGGCGAAAGATGAGTTTCGACCTGATCGTGAAGCCAGGCACACTGCCCTTGATGCCGAGGTTCGTCGTGTCGTCGATGCCTCGGGCAGCCTTGGCGGCCTGAACCCCTCCTGGAAGTCAAAAATCATCACGCCGATTGCCATATCGGCGCGGGCCAAGCATCTCAGCTCATCGCGCCAGCCAGCCGCCATCAACCGGAATGACCGCGCCGCGCATGGGTTCGGTTCGACATCTCATGCGACTGCCGGCGGCATCCCTCATCATAGCGGTCCGCGGTATCGCCACACGCTACGAACTCGCAAGCAACGTCCTCGCCGCCGTCGCACTCGCTTCCGCAAGGATATGGGTCCCGGCTTGTGAGTCCGTGACCCAGGCTAGACCAGTGCAGCGCGCGCGAGGTTGTAGAAGTACGTCGCCCCACGTTCGAGGATTTCGTCGTTAAAGTCGTAGCGGGTGGTATGGAGCCCGCTGCTGTCGCCGTTTCCGATCAGCACATAGGCGCCAGGCACTTTTTCCAGCAGGAAAGAGAAGTCCTCGCTGCCCATCAGTGGTTCGGGAAGCTCTACATAGGCGTCGGCGCCAAAGGTCTCGGCGATCACCGCCCGGGCGTCCTCGACAGCCTGCGCATCGTTGATCGTCGCGGGATAACCGACCTGCCAGTCGAAGGTGGCTTCTGCGTTGTAGCTCTGGGCCTGGAAACGGGCGATCTGCTCGACGCGCTCCTGCAATTGCTTGCGCACGACCGGATCCATCGCGCGCATGCTGATTTCCAGCACCGCCGTATCTGGAATGATGTTTGAAGCCGAGCCCGACTGGAACGAACCGACCGTCAGCACCGACGGCTGATGCGGCGACACGTTGCGTGAGACCAGAGTCTGCAGCGCCATCACGACGCTGGAACCGACGACAACGGGGTCAATCGTCAGCTCCGGCTGGGCGCCGTGTCCACCCTTGCCCCTGATCGTCAAGGTCAGCACATCGATCGACGCGGCCATTGCGCCGGCGCGGCTGGAAAAGGTGCCAGCAGGCAGGCCCGGCCAGTTGTGCAGCGCATAGACCCGCTCGCAGGGGAAGCGCTCGAACAGCCCGTCCTCGATCATCAGCTTGCCGCCGCCGAAATTCTCCTCGGCCGGCTGGAAGATCAGATGCACCGTGCCGTTGAAGCTCTCGTCCTTCGACAGCGCCCAGGCGGCCCCGAGCAGCATGCTGGTGTGACCGTCGTGGCCGCAGGCATGCATGGCGCCCGGATGCTTGCTCTGATAGGCAAGGCCGGTTTCTTCCTGCATCGGCAGCGCGTCCATGTCGGCGCGAAAGCCGATGGCGCGATTGCTGTTGCCGCGCTTCAGCGTCGCGACGATCCCGGTCGTTGCCAGGCCACGCGTAACCTCGAAGCCCCAGGACCGCAGCAGCCCCGCGACATATTCCGAGGTCTTCACCTCGGAGAGGCCGATTTCGGGCATTTCATGCAGTTGATGACGAATTTCGACGAGTTCGGGCAGGAAGTGGGAAAAATTGGCGTCGCGCATCGGGGCCTCCTCAAGCCATCTGCAGGAACTGGCGCAGTCGCGCCGATTGCGGGTCACGCATCATCTGCGAGGGCGCGCCGCGCTCTTCGACCAGCCCCTTGTGCAGGAAGATCACCTCGCTGGAGATATCACGGGCGAGTGACATTTCGTGGGTGACCATCACCATGGTGCGCCCTTCTTCAGCGAGCTTCTTGATGACGAGCAGCACCTCGTTGACGAGTTCCGGATCGAGCGCCGAAGTCGGCTCGTCGAAGAGCATTACCTCCGGCTTCATCGCCAGAGCGCGGGCGATCGCCGCGCGCTGCTGCTGGCCGCCGGAGAGCTGGTTCGGATAGTGGTCGCGCTTCGGTGTGATGCCGACCTTTTCCATCAGCAGCTCCGCCTCGCCGATGGCATCCTTGCGGGCCATGCCAAGCACGTGGATCGGCCCTTCGATGATGTTTTCGAGAATGGTCTTGTGGGACCAGAGATTGAAGCTCTGAAACACCATGCCGAGACGGGTGCGGATGTGTTCGAGCTGCCGCTTGTCGGCGGCGGCAAGCTTGCCGTCCTTGCCCTTGACGGTGCGGATCACCTCGCCCGAGACGGAGATTTCGCCTTCATCCGGCGTCTCCAGATAGTTGATGCAGCGCAGCAGCGTGCTCTTGCCGGACCCGCTGCTGCCGATCAGCGAGATGACGTCGCCGGATTTTGCCTCGAAGGAGACGCCTTTCAGCACCTCGACGGATCCGAAGCTCTTGTGAATGTTCTTCACCGAAAGCGCTGTTGCAGCCATGTTCGTT
This sequence comes from Ensifer sp. LC11, assembly GCF_001695835.1. Lineage (GTDB taxonomy): Bacteria > Pseudomonadota > Alphaproteobacteria > Rhizobiales > Rhizobiaceae > Ensifer. The sequence continues at coordinate 14,029 of NZ_MBSO01000067.1, forward strand.
CCTCTCGCGCGCCCAAGCGCGCCTCCTCGTTATGCCTTCGCCGTGCGGTAGCGGGTGAGCCGCTTCTCGACCACGCCCATGACGCGCGTCAGGATGAAGACGACGGTGAAATAGATGATGCCTGCGGCAATCAACGGTTCGAAAATCAGAAGCGATTGACGCTGCAGCATGCGGGCGGTGCCCATGACCTCGAGGATGGTGATGGTCGAGGCGAGCGACGTCGTCTTCAACAGGATGATCAGATCGCCCGTCAGTACCGGCAGGCAGGAGCGGAACGCTTGCGGCAGGGTGATGCGGCGAAGGATCATCGACGAACGCATACCGATCGATTTTGCCGCCTCGATCTGGCCGCGCGGAATTGCCTTGATCGCGCCGCGGATAACTTCGGCATTGTAGGACGCCTGGTTGAGGCTCAGCGCAAAGATCGCATACCACAGGCCATCACGCAGATAGGGCCAGAGAAAGCTGTGACGCACCCAGGTGCCGGGCAGAACTTGCCCCAAACCGTAATAGACGAGGTAGATCTGCACCAACAGCGGCGTGCCGCGGAAGGCGAAGGTGAAGACGTAGGCTGGCACCGAAAGGATGCGGCGGCCGGAAAGCCGGGCGAGCGCCACGAGCGTGCCGATGACCAGTCCGAAGACGCCGGCGACCGCGGTCAAGAGCAGAGTCAGCGGGGTTGCCTTGATCAGGGCCGGCAGGAAGCCGATGACGTTGGAGATCGTTTCCATCAGTGGTGCCCCCGGTTGAGGCGGCGCTCGATCTCAGCAATCACCAGGACGGAAACGAGCGTGATTGCCAGAAACAGGATGGCCGTCAGCCCGTAGAAGAAGATGTACTGCTTGGTGCCTGCCGCTGCGCGATATCCCGTGTAGAGCAGTTCGCTGAAGGAGCCGAGCACGCTGATGATGGCGCTTTCCTTGGTGATCGACAGCCAGAGATTGCCCATGCCGGGCACGGCGTGGCGCATCATCTGCGGGAAAACAACACGGGTGAAAACCTTGCGTCTCGGCATGCCGATCGAAACCGCCGCCTCGATCTGGCCCGGCGGCACCGAGAGAAAAGCGGAGCGCAGCACCTCGGTCATGAAGGCGCCGGAGACGAAGGCAAGCGCAATGATCGCCGCCCAGAACGAGCTGAACTGGAAGGTTTCGGCCACAAGCCCGAAGTGCTTCAAAAGCCGCTCGGCGCCGCTTGCAACGGAAAAATAGAGAAGGAGGATGACGAGCAGTTCGGGCAACGAACGGACGACCGTCGTATAGATCCCGGCGAGGTAACGCGGTAGGCGGTGCTTCGACAGTTTGCCGGCGGCACCCAGAAAGCCGAAGAGAACCGCAACCGCATAGGCGACCACGGATACCTGCAAGGTCATCACCAGGCCCCAGGCGAAATCATCGCCCCAGCCCTCGCCGCCCCAGGCAAGCAATTGCCAGTAATAGTCCATCCGTCGTTACCTGTTCCCGATTGTCTCGTCAGCCCCTGCGCCGCTGCCCGTCGAAGGGGGCGCGGTTGCTATAGCGGTGGCTGCGATGTTGCCCCGGCGCTGCGGCCGGTTTGGCGAACAAGGGCGGCGGCGAGCCGAAGAGCCCGGCGCCGCCCTTCAAGAGCAATTACTTCTTGCCGAAGATCCACTTGTCGACGAGCTTCTGGGTCGTGCCGTCCTTTTCGAGAGCAGCGAGGCCGGTATTGACCTTTTCAAGGGTCGCCGCATCGCCCTTGCGCACGGCATAGGCGACACCTTCGCCAAGAACGACGTTCTTCGGCACTTCGACCTTGACCTCGTAGTCGGCGCCCTCGGGCGACTTCAGGAAGGTCTGGATGTAGAGGTCGGGGATCAGCACGTAGTCGACACGGCCGGCAACGAGGTCGGCGACCGAGTTGTCGGCGGTGTCGTAGCTCTTGGCTTCGGCGCCCGTCAGGTACTTGGCGACGTAAGCCGACTGCACGCTTGAGGTTTGAACGCCGATGATCTTGCCCTCGACACTTGCCGGATCGATGATCTCGCCGGAACCGTCTGCCGCGTCGACCGTCTTGATCTCGCTCGTGTCAGCCTTGGCCCCGACGAACGACGTGCCTTCGGTGTAATAGGGCGTCGAGAAGTCGACAACCTGGCGACGCTCGTCGGTGATCGAGAAGGCGCCGATGATGAAGTCGACCTTGTTTTCCTTCATCGACGGGATCAGACCGTCCCAGGCCATCTGGTTGATGTCGCACTTGACGGCCATCTTCTCGCAGAGCGCGCGGGAGAGATCGGCTTCGAGACCCTCCCATTCACCGCCGGCATTGACCTGGGTGAAGGGCATATAGGGCTCCGGCGTCATGCCGAGCCGCAAGGTGTCCTCGGCAAATGCGCTGCCGGCAGCCATGGAAAGGGCGATCCCTGCGAACAGGGCGGTCTTCAACGTCTTCATAATGTTTCCTCCTCGGGGATTGCGTCGGATTAGAGCGTGTTGCTGAACCAGCGCAGCGACATGCAGGACAGGCCTGCGTCGATCTTGCCGATCTCCGTCGTTTTCATGGGCACGACCTTATAGCCGAGCTTGTCAAGCATCTCGATCGTGCGCGGGAAATCCGAGCCGACCATGACGACGTCGTTGACGCGCAGCGCATTGGCCGCAGGCTCTTCGCCATCCGGAATGATCACCTGCTTGAAGCGCTCGAATGCGCCGGACTTGGCGAGACGCGCGGTCGAAAGCACGGTCTCGTCGTCAAGCAGCGAGCAGTCGGTCTTGAAGTGCAGCACGCCTTCCGGCGTCGCGACGATCTCGCTCTTGCGGCCGAGCTTGGTCAGGCAGGCCTGAAGGGCTTCGGCGCCGACCTTGTTGGTGCGGGCCGAGAGGCCGATCATCACGCTCTCGCGGGTCGTCAGCACGTCGCCGCCATCGGCAAAGCCGGTACCCGGCAGGTCAAGCACGGTCTCGAACATGGCGCGCAGCGTCGGCTCGATCTCCGGCGTTTCCTTGACGCGAGTCTCGGCACCCGGGCGAAGCAGGATCGCGCCTTCGGTAAAGACCAGCGCCGGATCCTCGACGAAGATCGAGTCCGGGAAGGCTTCGAGCGCCGGCAGCACCGTCACCTTCACGCCCGCGTCCTTCATCGCCTGGATGTAGGCGTCGTGTTCAGCCTTCACGCCTTCGAAGGTGGGGTTGCCACGGTCATCGGCACGCAGGCCGTTGACGACCGACGTCGACGGCGTGCGGACGATGATGTTGTTGAACTGGTAGACGGGGCGTGATTGCGACATTTTTTCAGTACCTTTGGCTTGGATGAGCTGCTTCTATCGATCGGACGTGGCGGCGTAAAGCTTTTGCGTACCGGCCGGTTCTCTTCGCGACAAATGAACGCCGGCAAGCATGCAGCGCACGGAACCGCCGGCAAGCTCGATGGTGGGAACGTCAAAGGCGAGAACACGGGCCGAGGCTTCGAGCGCCTTGATCTGGTCTGCACGGAGCGAGGCGAGTGCGCGGGCTGACATGACCACGACGCGGCCGTCGGCGCCGTCGAGCTCGATGGCATTGCCGGCGAAATTCTCGATCTGCTCCAGCGTCAGGTCGATGACCTGGCGACCGGTCTCCTCCAGCCGTGCGCAGATTTCCTGGCGACGGGCAAGATCCGGGATCATGCTGGTGCCGATCAGCGCAAACTCGGTGCCGATGCACATCAAGACGTTGGTGTGGTAGATCGAATTGCCCTGGCGATCGACCGCGTCGAAGATCATTGGCTCGAAGTTGAAGTGGGTGCAGAAACGCTCCAGCGCCACCTCGTTGGTGCGGTTGGAGCGGGCCGCGTAGGCGACGCGGCCGATATGATCGAGCACCATGGCGCCGGTACCTTCGAGATAGACGCCATCCTTTTCGAGGCCGGAATAGTCGATCACGTCCTGAACGCGATACTCGTTCTTCAGCATCTCGATGATATCGGCGCGGCGCTCGCTCTGGCGGCTTTCCGAATACATCGGATAGATCGCCACATGGCCACCCGAATGGGTCGAGAACCAGTTGTTTGGGAAGACCGAGTCGGGACGCGTCGCCGACTCATCCTCGAAGAGGTGCACGGCAACGCCGGCACCGGCAAGCCCGTCAGCCATGCGGCTCACTTCGTCGTAAGCTGCCCGGGCGATTGCCGACGGCTGGCGCGCCTTGTCGGTCGCCTGGAAGGCATTGTCTTCGGCCGTCATCGGGTTCGGGCCGAAATGGTGCGGACGGATCATCACGACGCCCTTTGGCGCCTGTACGGACAGTCTCTTCATTTTATGCAACGCTCCGCTCGGCAAAGGCGGCCGGCTGCTGCCTGAACAGGCCGTAGAGATCGCGCGGGTGGTCCGGCTGCGTCGTCAGGTCGAGTTCGGTGTAGAAAGCCGTGCCCTGGATCTTGTCACGCAGGAAGCGCAGCGCCGAGAAGTCCTCAGTGGCGAAGCCAACGGAATCGAAGATGGTGATCTGGCCGATGCTGCGGCGGCCTACGGCCTCGCCGGCAATGACCTGCCAGAGTTCGGTAACCGGGAAATCCGGCGCCATCTGCTGGATCTCGCCTTCGATGCGGGTCTGCTCCGGATATTCGACGAAGACGTCGGCGCGGTGCAGGATGTCGCCCTGGAGCTCGGTCTTGCCGGGGCAGTCACCGCCGACGGCGTTGATGTGCACGCCGGCGCCAACCATGTTGTCGGAGAGGATCGTGGCGTTGCGCTTGTCGGCCGTGACTGTCGTGATGATATCGGCGCCGGCTACCGCATCCTCCGCGGTGGCGGCGACCACGATGTCGAAGTCCATGTCCGCGAGGTTGTTGCAGAATTTGTCGGCAGCTTCCGCGTCGATATCGAAGACCTGCAGGCGCTTGACACCGAGAAGCGCGCGGAAGGCGAGCGCCTGGAATTCCGACTGGGCGCCGAGACCGATGATCGCCATCGAGCGGGCATCGGGACGAGCGAGATATTTTGCGGCAAGCGCCGAGGTGGCGGCGGTGCGCAGACCGGTCATGATCGTCATTTCGGAGACGAGACAGGGGTAACCCGTGCTGACATCGGAAAGGACACCGAAGGCGGTGACCGTCTGCAGACCGACATTCGGGTTCTTCGGGTGACCGTTGACATATTTGAAGCCATAATGCTCGCCGTCAGAGGTCGGCATCAGCTCGATGACACCGGTCTTCGAGTGGCTCGCAAGCCGCGGCGTTTTCTCGAATGCGTTCCATCGGCGGAAATCATCCTCGATGTATTCCGCAAGACCCACAAGGAACGTCTCAATGCCGATCGATTTGACCAGCTCGATTACGTTGCCGACACCGACATACTGAACCACGTTACCAACTCCATCGGAGAAATTCGATGAGGTCAGCCTAGGCTTGCAAGAAGTGAGTTGAAATTTTAAACATGCCTAAAATTCACGGTCATATTGAGCATTTTGCGCAATCGTAATATACAGTCTTCATGCATATCTTCGACGACCTCGATCACCAGCTGATCTCGCTGTTGCGAGAAGACGGCCGTGCGCCCTACTCCAAGATAGCGACGGTGCTCGGCATCTCCAGGGCAACGGTGCAGACACGCATCGACCGGCTGCTCGAAAGCGGAGCGGTGCTGGGTTTCACGCTGCGCGTGCGGCAGGATTATGACGATCGCGCCATCCGAGCAATCATGATGATCGAAGTGAGCGGCCGCAACACCACCAAGGTCATCAAATACCTGCGCGGCCTGCCCGAGCTTTACGCGCTGCACACGACCAATGGCGGCTGGGATCTCGTCGCCGAAATCCGCGCCAACAGCCTCAGCGATTTCGACCGCATCCTGCGCGAAGTGCGCGACGTCGAGGGCGTTTCGAACAGCGAGACGAGCATTCTGCTCAGCACCGTCTGATCCACCACCATCACATGCGCTAGAACTGCGCCACCAAAGACAGGCAAGACCGTGAGCCATATTCCCCAGATCGACTACGACACCGCCTCCGACGAAATCCGCGCCGCCCATGACGAGGAGATCCGCGTGCGCGGCCGCATGACCAACATGAAGCGCACGCTGCTGCATTCTCCGGTTGCGCATCGGATCTATGCTGAATGGTTCACGCTGCGCGAGGAACTGCGCCCGGCGCTCAACGACCGGGAGATCTGGTTCCTTTCCCATTCCATTTCCGAAGCAATGAAATCCCCGATCGCGATGGGCTTTTTCCGCCGCGCCTTCGCCAATGCCGGCATCGACTTCCATTCGGTCGTGCCGACGGAAGACGAACAGCGGCTTATCGCCTTCGGACGGGCGATCGTTGCCGACAGCAATGCCGTCCCGGACGAGATTTGGACGGGCTTGAAAGCGCGCTACGATGCCAAGGCGCTGGTCGACCTCGTCGCCTTCTCGGGGATCATGGTCGCGACAGCCCTCTTCAACAACGTCGCCGGGGTGGAATTCGACAAGGAGCTTGAGCCCTACGTCGACTGAGCAACTGAGGACCGCCGCCGCCACGCCAAACGTTCGCGGAAATGCAAGACCTGAAAGATGAAACCTTGATCAGACCCGCTACCGCAGAGGATGCATCGAGCCTGGCCGCAATCAGCCTGGAAGTTTGGCTCAACACCTACATCCGCGACGGCGTCAACGCGTTCTTCGCCGACTATGCGCTGGAGCAATTCACCACCGCACGCTTTAAGGACATCCTGTCTCAGGAGAACGAGAACATCTGGGTTTCGCAGAATACCGGCGGCATCGACGGCTTCCTGCGCATGTCATCCAACTCGCCGCCGCCGATCGACATCGTTTCGGACCTTGAACTAACGACACTCTATGTGCAGCCGCGTCACCACGGTCGCGGCATTGGCAAGAGGCTGCTAGAGACTGGCCTTCAGTTCTGCGCAAACACCGGCAGCACGAGTACGTGGCTGGCGGTCAACGCCGAAAATGAAAAGGCTACGGCCTTCTACATCGCAAGCGGCTTCGAGAAGATCGGCGAAACCCACTTTAGAATCGGCGACCAGGCCTACCCCAACCACGTTCTTCAACTTCGCCTGGACCGGTCCGACATCGATCTGGTGCGGTAACCGCCCTGTCGTGCGCCCTCACTGTTAGAGCTTGACGTCCGGCATTTGCGTGTATATACACGAATAATGTCTCGCTGCTACTGTGCCCTATTACGCAAAGCCACCCGCAGAGTGACGTCGCTCTATGACGACGCACTACAGCCGGTCGGCATCAACCTGGCCCAATTCAGTTTGCTACGGCACATTGAGCGCGGCGAGCCGATCTCGATGACCGAACTTGGCCGCAAGATCGAACTCGAGCGTTCGACGGTCAGCCGCAACGTCAAGGTGCTGGAGGGAATGGGGCTGGTTACGACCGCAAGCGGTAAGGATCAGAGGGAGGCCGTTGTCGAACTCACCGAAAACGGCCGGCGGATTCTCGCGGAAGGTGCGCCGCTTTGGCAGGGCGCGCAGGACCAGATCGAGGCGCGGCTGGGGACCGACGCTGCCGCACAACTGAAAGAACTGCTGCAAACGCTTTAAGCGACGCTGCCCGTCAGGGAGCGGCGGCAGACTGACACCAAATCCAAACTGCGACAGGCGCTCTGTGTTCGCGCAGCGCTCTCGCACACCCGAAAACATGGACAAAAGGAAAACGACGATGCTCGGTCCGGCGCTTGCGCGTTATCTTGCCAGACGCAACATCCACTACGGCTGGGCTGTCGCCGCAGTCACCTTCCTCGTCATGCTGTCGACCGCCGGCGCGATGGGCTCAGCCGGCGTGCTGATCAAGCCGCTTGAGACCGAATTCGGCTGGTCCAACGCCCAGATTTCGCTGGCGCTGGCGATCCGGCTTTGCCTCTTCGGGCTGCTCGGCCCGTTTGCCGCCTCCTTCATGAACCACTTCGGCGTGCGCCCGGTCGTCTCAGCGGCGCTGATCCTGATCGTCTCCGGCATCGCCGCTTCCTTCTACATGACGGAACTCTGGCATCTGGTCGCGATCTGGGGCGTGGTGCTCGGCGTCGGCACTGGCATGACGGCGCTGGTGCTCGGCGCAACGGTTGCGACCCGCTGGTTCGACCAGCGACGCGGGCTGGTGGTCGGGTTGATGACCGCCAGCAACGCCACCGGCCAGCTGGTCTTCCTGCCGCTGCTTGCAACTCTCACTGAAACGATCGGCTGGCGGTCGGCGCTGACGCTGATCATCGTCATCCTCGTGGTAGCCTTTATCCTGGTGCTGCTGTTCATGCAGGATCGCCCAAGCGACCTCGGCCTCGCGCCGTTCGGCGGAAAGCAGATCGCGCCGGCGCCGCCGAAGGCAAAGAGCTTCGGAACCCTGCTCATGGCGCCGATCCGGGCGCTCGCCGACGCCGCCAAGACCAACACCTTCTGGGTGCTGTTTGCCACCTTCTTCGTCTGCGGTTTCAGCACCAACGGCCTGATCCAGACCCATTGGGTTTCGATCTGCGGTGACGTGGGCATTGCCGCCGTTGCCGCGGCCAGCCTCCTGGCACTGATTGGCGTGTTCGATCTCATCGGAACCATCGGCTCCGGCTGGCTCTCCGATCGTTACGACAACCGCTGGCTGCTCTTCTGGTTCTACGGGCTGCGCGGCCTCTCGCTGATGTTCCTGCCGTTCAGCGGCTTCAACATCTACACGCTGTCGATCTTCGCGATCTTCTACGGCCTGGATTGGGTCGCGACGGTACCGCCGACCGTGAAGCTCTCGGCCGAACGCTTCGGCCCGGAACGGGCCGGCCTCGTCTTCGGCTGGATCTTCACCGGCCACCAACTGGGTGCCGCCAGTGCGACCTTCCTCGCAGGCGCCAGCCGGACGTCGCTCGAAACCTATACGCCAGCACTGCTTGCAGCCGGCATGCTCTGCCTCGTCGCGGCCCTTTTGGTCCTGACGATTGGCCGGCGCCAACCGGCGACGCTTGCGCCGCAGCCGGCCTGAGTTCCCTCATCCGGATACGAAAAAGGGTGGGCCGCCTGTGGCAGCCCACCCCACAAACACACAGGCCTTAGGCCAATTGATGTCAGTGAGCGAAGCTCGTCACAAATTCCGGATTGCCGCGAATCGTGTTGCTGACGGTGCAGATCTCGTTTTCGGCGGCCTCCGCAATCGCATGGCGGACCGCATCGTCGAAATCGCCCTTGATGTCGAAGACAATGTTGAACCTGGCGACGCGGGACGGCTCGTCATGCGCCTTCTCACCGGTCACCTTGGCGCTCACTTCCGTCAACCGGTCGAGCACGCCATAACGGCTGGCGGCGATGCGGGCGCTCAGCACCAGGCAGCTCGCGAGCGACGCATAGAGCAGATCGAGCGGGCCATATCCTGCCTGCGACGGGCCGGTGACGATATCGAGTTCACCTCCAGTCACAGAGGTCACATGCGGAAATCCGGTCTTGCCGACGACCGCCGTCGCCCCGGTTTCCCGCGTTCTCACCTTCACATCCGCCATTTCACAAACCTTCCCAGAACCTAAAGAACACCATCGCATCGGTAGAAACACGTCGCCCCGGGCCAAAGGTCCGGGGCGATTGATATGTGCGCCTTTGAAGGACGGCGCAAGAGCGATGCTCGATCAGTTCTTCTTCACCATCCGGTAGAAGACGAAGTCGGAGGTGGCGCCATTGACGTAACCTTCAACCTTGTCCTTCATCGCGACCTGGGTGGCGGCCTGGAACATGATCACGATCGGCGACTTTTCCTGCACCTTGCGCTGCAGGTCGACATAGAGCGCGTCGCGCTTGGCCGGATCGGCTTCCTTCAGCGCTACCTTGGTCGCTTCGTTGAGCTCGGCCGGAACCGCCCAGCCGTTACGCCAGGTGGTCGTCGACTGGTACTTGTCGTCGGCGTTGTCCTCGTTATAGGCGAAGGCCTTGGCGTTCGAATGCGGGTCCATGAAGTCCGGGCCCCAATAGAGCAGCATGGCTTCATGAGTGCGGGCACGGTACTTGGTGATGACCTGGCTGCCGGTGCCCGGAATGATCTCGAAGTTGATGCCGGCTTCGGCGAACGATGCCTGCAGCGACTGCGCCATGTCGGTGAACGGCGTCGAGTTGATGACGTCGAGCGTCACCTTGATCGGCGTCTTGATGCCGGCGTCGGCGAGGATCTTCTTCGCCTTTTCGACGTCATAGCCATAGGGCGTTTCATCGAGCGAGCCGGGGAAGCCCTTCGGCCAGAAGGCTTGGTGAACATCCATCTGGCCCTTCAGGAAACTGTCGGTCATGCCCTTGTAGTCGACGAGGTAACGGGCGGCTTCCCAGACGGCTTCCGGCTGAAGTGCGGCGGCCTTCTGGTTGAACGACAGGAAGTGCACGGCGGCCTGCGGGTAGGATTCGACCTTCACGCCATCCTTGCCTTCAAGACCCGACACCTGGTCCGGGGTCAGGTTCTTGGCCATGTCGACGTCGCCGGTCTGCAGCATCAGCTGCTGGGTTGCGGCTTCGGCGACGTGGCGGATGATGACGCCCTTGATGGCCGGAGCGCCGCCGAAGTAGTTCGGGTTGCTGGCAAGGTTCAGGAGTTCGCCGGCGCGGAAGGCCTTCAGCACGAAGGGACCAGTACCGGCCGAGTTGGCCTTGAGCCAGGCATTGCCGAAATCGCCATCGGCTTCGTTGGCCTTGACGGTCTCGGCGTCGACGACCGATGCCGGGCGCGCTGCGAGAACGTTGAGGACGAAAGCGGACGAGAAGTCGCCTTCATACTTGATCGTGACCTTGTTGCCGTCGGCGGTCACCATCTTGTCGATGTTTTCTGGCGTCCAGCCGAGCTGCGTCAGGATGAAGGCCGGGGCCTTGTTGAGAACGACGACGCGCTTGAAGGAATAGACGACGTCTTCGCCGCGCAGCGGGTTGCCAGAGGTGAAGGTGACACCATCACGCAGCGTGAAGGTGATCGTCTTGGCGGCATCGTCGGCCGTCCATTCGGAGGCAAGGCCCGGCGCCAGCTTCTTCACGTCGGGCGCATCGTACTGCACCAGGCGGTCATAGGTCTGGGTGACGTATTCACCGGAAGAAAACTCGTAGGCCTCGGCCGGGTCGATGCTAACGATGTCGTCGATATTCTGGGCGACGACCAGTACCTCCGCCGGCGTTTCGGCGAGTGCGGCCGGCGACACGCTCAGCATCAGGGACGCCGCGAAAACCGCGGCCTTGAACATTCTCATCATCATTCTCCTATTTTCGATGAGGCTTGGTTTTTGTCGTCGCCGGCTTCGGAAGCGCTTGCGGCGCACCGGTCTCGTTGGATTGGGAGGCACGCGGGCGGAAGAGCGGCAGCGTGCCGGTCCAGATCAGCCGCACGGGCGTGTCGGTCTTGTTCCACCAGTAGTGGGGCTGGATACCGCGAAAGTGCAGGCCGTCACCCGGGGAAAGCATGGTCTCGTCGCCGTCGAGCCCGAACAGGATTTCGCCTTCCAGCATATAGACGAGCTCCTCGCCCTCATGACTGAAGACCTCGGAACGGTGTCCGGGCGGAATGGTGATGACGAAGCTCGAAAGCTGGTTGCCGGCAAAATCCGCGCCGATCCGCTCATAGGACACCGGCGAGCCGCCGACCGAAAACACCATGCGCCCTTCGGCGCGCGAAAGGCCGGTATCGATCGCCGGCGCCAGGATGAAATGGTTGAGTTCGGCGCCGAGCCCTTGGGCGATCTGCGCCAGCGTGCCGAGCGAGGGCATGGCGAGATCGCGCTCGACCTGGCTGAGATAACCGACGGAGACGCCGGCCGCATCGCTCAATGCCTGCAGCGTCATATGCATCTGCCTGCGGCGCGCGCGCACCAGCGCGCCCACCTTCGGCTGCCCTGCCCCGGTGCTTTTTCCGGACGTGGCTTCGTCATCTGACGGAATGCTCACGCTCTCCTCCTCCAGTAAAATTTTTTTGATTTAAGCAAACTTATTTATATACTCCAAGCGAATTTTTGCGGTATCGACAGGACAGACCGCAAGCGAAGAGGGATGGAATCGCCACGTGGCAAACGACAGCACGACAGCAGCAGCGCCGGTACGCCGCGCCGCCAGACCCAGCCGGAGACGGCAGCGCCTTACCTCATTGGCGGGCTTCCTGGTTACGCTCGCGGTGACATTCCTCGGCCTGCTCGCCATCACCTTCTTCATCGGCCGCATCGTACCGATCGATCCGGTTCTGGCCGTGGTCGGCGACCGGGCTCCGGTTGCCGTTTATGAGCGTGTCCGCCAGGAAATGGGGCTCGACCAACCACTGATCACCCAGTTCGTCAGCTACGTCGGCGATGTCGTCACCGGCAATTTCGGCACCTCTGTCTCGACGGGTAAGCCGGTCATCGAGGACCTCGCCCGCGTGTTCCCGGCAACGCTGGAAATGGCGACGCTCGGCATCATCCTCGGCGTGCTGATCGGAGTGCCGCTCGGCGTTTTTGCAGCAGCCCGCCGCGGCTCGTGGCTGGACCAGGGCATTCGCGTCATCGGCCTTCTCGGCTACTCCGTACCGGCCTTCTGGCTTGGCCTCGTCGGCCTGGCGGTCTTCTACGCGCGGCTGCAATGGGTCGGCGGCCCGGGACGGGTCGATATCTTCTATGATGGCATGGTCTCGCCGGTCACCGGCCTGATCCTTGTCGACAGCATCATCGCCGGGGAATGGGAGATCTTCCGCAACGCCGTCTGGCACCTGGTCCTGCCGGCCTCGTGCCTCGGTTTCTTCTCGCTCGCCTATATTGCTCGCATGACCCGTTCCTTCATGCTCGACCAGCTGAGCCAGGAGTATGTCACCACCGCCCGGGTCAAAGGCGTGCCGGAGCGCCTCGTCATCTGGCGCCATGCCTTCCGGCCGATCCGCGTGCCGCTGATCACTGTCATCGGCTTGTCCTATGCCGGCCTGCTCGAAGGGTCTGTCATGATCGAGACGATCTTCTCCTGGCCCGGCATCGGCAACTACCTGACCGTCGCCCTGCTCAACGCCGACATGTCGGCCGTGCTCGGCTCGACCCTCGTCATTGGCGCGGTCTTCATCGGCATCAACAAAATTTCGGACGTGCTCTATCGCGTGCTCGATCCGCGTGCACGCTAGGGAGGAGGCGGACATGACCACACTTCGCGACTGGCTGATCGACGACAGCCCCGCCTCGCCGATGCAGGCGCGCCTCGGGCGTTTCTACCGCATCTTCGGCGCGCTGATGCGCAATCCGCTCGCCGTCGTCGGCGCGATCATCATTCTTGCACTGGTGCTGACGGCTCTCTTCGCGCCTTGGCTCGCCACCCATGACCCGCTGCGCCAATCGCTGAGCGAACGTCTGCTGCCACCGAGTGCTGCCCACTGGATGGGAACTGACGAACTCGGCCGCGACATCTGGTCCCGCGTCGTCTACGGCGCGCGCATCACGCTCGCAATCGTCACGCTGGTTGCCGTGCTCGCAGCGCCCGCCGGTCTTGTGATCGGCGTCGCTGCCGGCTATTTCGGCGGCTGGGTCGACCGCATCCTCATGGGCATCACCGACATCTTCCTGTCGCTGCCGAAACTGATCCTGGCGCTCGCCTTTGTCGCGGCGCTGGGCCCAGGCATCGAGAACGCGATCATCGCGATCGCCATCACCTCCTGGCCGGGTTATGCCCGCGTCGCCCGCGCCGAAACGCTCACCTTCAAGAACTCCGAGTTCATCTCGGCGGTGCGCCTTCTCGGCGCCTCCAGCCTCCGGGTCAATCTCGGCCACGTGCTGCCGCTCTGCACCTCCTCGATGATTGTCCGTGTGACGCTCGACATGGCCGGCATCATCCTGACGGCCGCCGGCCTCGGCTTCATCGGCCTTGGCGCGCAGCCGCCGCTTCCCGAATGGGGCGCGATGATCTCGCGCGGACGCTCCTTCATCCTCGACCAGTGGTGGGTGGCGACCATGCCCGGCTTTGCCATCATTCTCGTCAGCCTCGGCTTCTGCTTCCTCGGCGACGGTCTGCGCGACGTGCTCGATCCGAAGAGCGGGGAGCAACGCTGATGAGTAACCTTCTCGAAATCGAAAACCTGCGTGTCACCTTCCCGACGCCCCGTGGCGACCTCGAGGTGGTGCGCGGCATCTCCTTCACGCTCGGCCGCGAGCGTCTGGGCATCGTCGGCGAGAGCGGTTCCGGCAAATCGATGACCGGCCGCTCGATCCTGCAGCTTATCCGCGCGCCCGGTCGGGTGACGGCCGACAAGCTCGTCTTCGACGGCATCGATCTTTTGAAGCGGTCCGAGCGGCAGATGCGCGCCATTCGCGGCGCCCGTATCTCCATGGTGATGCAGGATCCGAAGTTCTCGCTGAACCCAGTCATGACCATCGGCGAGCAGATCGCCGAAGCGCTTTTGACACACCAGAAGCTGCCGCGCCGTGAGGTCAACGCCCGCGTGCTCGCCATGCTGGAATCGGTACGCATCGCCGACCCGGAACGTGTCGCGCGCCTCTACCCGCACGAAGTCTCCGGCGGCATGGGTCAGCGCGTGATGATCGCGATGATGCTGATCCCGGAGCCGGACCTCTTGATCGCCGACGAGCCGACCTCGGCGCTCGACGTTTCCGTCCAGGCCCAGGTGCTCGACATCATCGATGAACTGGTGAAGCGCAAGGGCATGGGGCTGATCTTCATTAGCCACGACCTGAACCTCGTCTCCAGCTATTGCGACCGCATCCTCGTGATGAACACCGGCGAGGTGGTCGAGGAGTGCAAGGCCGGTGAACTGATGGCGGCCAAACACCCCTATACGCGCGGGCTGATCGCCTCCATTCCGCGCCTCGATGAAACACGGGACGAGCTGCCGGTGCTCGACCGCAGCGCATGGGCCAAGGCATGACCGCGCTCTCTCTGAAGAACCTCGACATCTCCTACGGCGACGTGCAGATCACCCACGACGTCAATCTCGACATCGCCGACGGCGAGAGCTTCGCCCTTGTCGGCGAAAGTGGCTCGGGAAAATCGACCGTATTGAAGGCGATCGCTGGGCTCGCGCCGGAATGGACGGGCGAAATCACCGTGCTCGGCTCACCCCGCGGCCACGGCATCGACCGCGCCTTCTCGCGCCAGTGCCAGATGGTGTTCCAGGACCCCTACGGCTCGCTGCACCCGCGCAAGACCGTCGACGCGACACTCGGCGAAGCGCTGACGATCCACGGTATCGGCGACCGCAATGCGCGGATAGAGGAAGTCATGGCCTCGGTCGGCCTCGACCGGAAATTTCGCTTCCGTTTCCCGCATCAGCTCTCCGGCGGTCAGCGCCAGCGTGTGGCGATCGCCCGCGCGCTGATGCTAAAGCCGAAGGTTCTGCTGCTCGACGAGCCGACATCCGCGCTCGACGTCTCGGTTCAGGCCGAAATCCTCAACCTGTTGAAGCGGCTCAGGCGCGAGCAGAACCTCACCTTCCTGATGGTCACCCACAATCTGGCGGTCGTTTCCTTCCTCTGCGATCGGCTGGCCGTCATGCGGCAGGGTCGCATTGTCGAAGTGGCCGATGTCGCCGATCTCAAACGCGGCGACCTTAGGGAACCCTATTCGCGTGAGCTGATGCAGATCAGCGCCGCGCATGCCAACTAGAGCGGGACAAGGGAAAACGCGGGAGGTTCTCCGCCCGCGTCCCGCTCTAAAATATCGCGTAACCCCAAGGACATAGCATGAACAGTGAACAGATCGCTGCCGCGCTGGCGGAATTCGACGCGGCGATTGCCAAGACTACCGATGCCGACGCGGTATGGACCGCGTTGCAGACGCTTTGCCGCCAGGTGATCGGCGCCAAGCTCTTCACCATCATGACGGTCGACATGGTCAACGAAGTCGCCCGCCGCGCCTACACCTCGCACCCTGAGGAATATCCGACCTCTGGCACCAAGCCGATCCGCTACGACAGCTGGTTCGACATCGTGCATAGGGCGCACCAGACCTTCGTCGCCAACACCATCGTCGACATCTCCAAGGTCTTCGGCGACCACGAAACCATCTGGTCGCTCGGCTGCGGTTCGGTCGCCAACATCCCGGTCGTGGTCGGTGGCGAACTGCTCGGCACGGTCAACTGCCTCGACGTCGAGCATCACTACACGCCCGAACGCGTGGCACTTTCCAAGCATCTGGAACTGCCGGCGAAACTCGCCTTCCTCGCCGCCGCGCGCGCCGAGCAGAAGTAAGATTTCGAAGCCGAAGCACCGCCTTCGGCTCCCCTCCGGTCAGCGGCCGATCGCTTTGCCGGTTTCCTTCAGGAAGAAATGCATCTTTTCCGCCTCGATCGGCACCTCGATCTGGTCATCCGGGCCGATGCGTGACGCTGCGTGAACCTGCGCTGTGAACGCGCCTTGCCCCACCTTGCCGAGCGCCAGTGTGTGCGGCCCAAGCGGCTCGACATCGCGCACGGTGAGCTTCACGGTCGGCGCTCCAGCGTCCGTCCCCATCGTATGCTCCGGACGGATGCCAAGCACCACGTCCTTGCCGGCAAAAGCACCGAGAAAATCCGCGCGGATCTGCGGAACCGCAATAACGACATCGCCTTCCGCCCTGAAAGTGAGCCCGCTATCGCCACGTTCGAGCCGGCCCTCGATGAAATTCATGCTCGGCGCGCCGATGAAGGCGGCGACGAAGAGATTGGCCGGTGCCTCGTAAAGCGTAATCGGGTCGGCCGCCTGTTCGATACGGCCCTGGTTCATGACGACGACGCGGTCGGCCATGGTCATGGCTTCCACCTGATCGTGCGTGACGTAGACGGCGGTCGTCTGAAGACGCCGGTGCAAGAGTTTGATTTCGGTACGCATTTCGATGCGCAGCTTGGCGTCGAGGTTCGACAGCGGCTCGTCGAAGAGGAACACATCCGGCTGGCGCACAATCGCCCGGCCGATCGCGACGCGTTGGCGCTGGCCGCCGGAAAGCGCGCTCGGCTTGCGGTTGAGATAAGCGCCGAGATTGAGGATGCGGGCGGCATCCGCCACGGCCTTGTCGATCTCGGCCTTCGGCGTGCCGCGCACCTTCATGCCGTAGCCGATGTTTTCGGCGACCGTCATGTGCGGATAGAGCGCATAGTTCTGAAACACCATCGAGCAATTGCGCAGGCCCGGGCGCAGGTCGGTCACGTCGCGCTCGCCGATCCTGATCGAACCCGACGACGCCGTTTCGAGGCCGGCAATCATCCGAAGGGTCGTTGTCTTGCCGCAGCCGGACGGCCCGACGAGCACCACGAACTCGCGATCGGCGATCTGAAGATCGAGCGGCGGTATGACGGTGACGTTCCCGAAGGACTTGGTGATCTGCTCCAGTCGGACCTGTGACATGCAAAAACCCTTGCTGCTGACAATGCCCCGGCCTCGCCGGGGACGTTGGCGCCCGCCCCGAACGTTTCGGGGCGGGCGGGGGTCTCGTTACTGCTGCGGCAGCCCCATCGATGCGCGATAGGCGGCAAGCTGCTTGTCGCGGCCGAACTCGTCGGTCAGCTTGTTCCACTGCTCGGCAACGCTATCGAGCGCCTGCTGCGGCGTCACTTCGCCGGCAAGTGCCTTGGAAAGCTCGATCTCCAGCACTTCGGTGTAGGAGAAGTAGCCGGGCAGGCGCATGTCGAGCGCGATGTTCTTGGCGGTCACCGCCTCCTTCTGCGCACCGAGATACTCCTTCGCTTCACGCTCGGAGAAGATCTTCGACCAGAGATCGACGTTCGTCGTGTGCGAGATGCGATAGGGGTTGACCCCGGTGCCGCCGGTGATCGCCGCCTGGCCGGAAACGGCCGGGCTCGTCAGGAACTGGATATAGTTCCAGGCCGCTTCCTGCTTCGTCGAGGTGGCGGGAACCGCCGCCTGCCAGCCGCCGAAGGCCATGAACGAGGTCTGGACGACGTGGTCGAACTTGTCCCATTTCTTGGTCTTGTAGTTCCAGATCTCGTCCGATCCCGGCAGCGGCGCCGAGCCGACATTGCCGGCGACCTTCGACTGCTTCGGATCAGCACCGATGACGCCGGTATCGCCCCAGCCGATCGATTCCGCCACCTGGCCACCGGCAAAGGCTGCGTTCACTTCGCCGAAGGAGAAGTTCAGCGCATTCGGCGGCGCGAGCTTGGAGGCGCGGATGTATTCCTCCAGGCCGCGAACCCAGCCGGGATTGTTGACCTGCGCGTCCATCGTCTCCGGATTGAAGAACATGGCGCCGGGGTTGTCCGGGTGGCTGGTATAGCCGGCAACGTGGCTGAACAGGAACCAGAATTGCTGGCCGCCGCGGCGGAAGGCTTCCGCCGTGCCCCAGAGGTTGTTCGAGGGCTGGTTGAAGTACTCGGCGATATCGAGATACTGCTTCCAGGTCTTCGGCGGCGCCAGGTCGTAGCCGTACTTCGCCTTGAACGCCTTCTGGTTGTCGGCGTTTTCGAAGAGATCGATGCGGTAGCTGTAGGTGTGGGCGTCGCCGTCCATGGTCTGCGACAGCACCTTGCCGTTCCAGACCATCAGTTGTTCGCGGTAGACAGGGGCGACGTCGTCCCAGTCGGCGCCCTTGCGCAAGTCGGCCGGCATTTCCGACAGGAAGTCGGTGAAGTCAGGCGCCCAGGCAGGCGCAAAGGCGATGACGTCGAAAGCGTCTTCGCCGGATGTCAGCGAGGTCACGATCTTCGGGTAGAGTTCCGACCACGGGAACTCGACGACCTTGACCTTGCCGCAGGTCTTTTCCTCCCAGCCTTTGGCCGCAAGCTGCAGCGCCGAGGCGATGTAAGGGCCGGTCTGTGTCGTCGCCGTCAGTTCGACGCCGGTGTAGTCCGGATCGCAGGCAAGCGCCGTTCCCGCGCTCCCCATCGCGAGTGTGGCAAGAGATGCAGATGCCAGTAGCAATTTCCTCATTCTATCCTCCCTGTGAATGAATGCATGCCAAAGTCGGTTGTTACTTGATCGCTCCGAGAAGCAGGCCGGAGCGCATGAGCCGGCTCAAAAGCCCGGCCATGACCATCATCGGGATGATGGCAACGAGAGCGGCAGCCGAAATCGCCCACCATTCGTCGCCGCGCTGGCTGTTTTGGCCGGCGACGAGAATCGGCAGCGTCTGCCACTTGGAATTGGTCAGGAACAGCGCGAACAGGAACTCGTTCCAGACGAAGGCGAGGGTGATCATGAAGGTGGCGATCAGGCCCGGCTTCGACATCGGCAGGACGATACCGAAGAAGATCCGCCACGACGGCACGTTGTCGACCATCGCCGCTTCCTCGACCTCGACCGGCAATGCCTCGAAGAAGTCGCGCATCAGCCAGATGACGATCGGCAGCGAGAAGGCGATGTAGGCGAAGGTGAGACCGATGTAGCTGTCGACCAGCTTGAAGCCGAGCTTGCCCATTTCCGTGTACATCAGGAAGAGCGCGAAGGCGGCGACGATCGGCGGGAACATGCGCTGGCTGACGAACCAGAAGACGATGTCGTTGTTGCCGAGCTCCGGTCCGGGCAGACGGAAACGACTGGAAACGATCGCAAGGGCGAGCGCTGCGACGAAAGAGTAGATCAACGAGATCCCCTGCCCGAAGCCGAGCACATGCCGGCCGAGAAGGAAGCCGCCGAAGGCGATCGCCACGAAGATCAGCGCAGAGAGCAGTCGGAAGCGGAAGGTGAAGCGCACCAACGCATAGGCTGCCATTGCGCCTATGAACGTCGCGGCGATCGATGCCGAAAGACCGATGATCGTCGATGCCCAGAAGGTATTGAAGAACTGGCCGCGCTGGCCCGACAGAAGTTCGCTCCAGGCCGTAAGACTCGGCTCGAAGTCAACGAAAGGCAGATAGGTCGGGCCGCCGACGACGGCGATCGGCGTCTTGAACGAGGTGATCAGCACCCAGTAGAGCGGAAAGAAGGTGATGGCGAGCCAGATGAGGCAACCACCAAGCGCCAGCCAGCGCCGTTTTCCCTTGAGAGTGCGCACGCTCATTTGTGCTTCTCCAGATAGGGCTTGAGGACCGCCAGATAGACGAGGCCGATGACGGTGATGACGATCAGGAACAGGAACGAAAGCGCCGAGGTGTAGCCGAGATTGAACTTCTTGAAGCCTTCCTGATAGGCAAAGAGCGTTAGCGTCTCGGTCGAGATCCCCGGCCCGCCGCCGGTCATGACGAAGACCGTATCGATGATCTTGTAGCTCTCGATCAGGCGGATGAAGACGACGGCGACAGAGATCGGCAAGAGCATCGGAAAGGTGATGTCGCGGAACTGCTGCCAGGGCGTGGCGTTTTCGAGCGCGGCCGCCTCGTAGACATCGTCCGGCAGGGTCTGCAATCCTGCGAGCAGCATGAGGATGACGAAAGGTGTCCATTGCCAGACCTCGACTGCAATGATCGAGCCGAGCGCCCAGCTCGTCTGGGTGAGGAACGGCAGGTTGGGAAATCCGAGCGCCGTCATCAGCTCGTTGAGCGGGCCCATCGTCGGGTTGAGCACCTGGCGGGCGATCAGCGCGACGGCAACCGGCGCGACCAGCATCGGCAGCAGGAAACTGACGCGGAAGATTCCCTCGCCCGGCACCTTTGAATTCAGTGCCAGCGCCACGGAAAGGCCGATGACGTATTGCAGCCCGACGGAGATGAAGGCGATCAGCGTCGTCGTCCCGGCGACGTGCCAGAAGCGCGGGTTCTGCAAAAGGTCGATGTAATTGCCGAGGCCGACGAAGCGGGCGGGCGTCGGCGGCACGAGCCGCATGCTCATGAAGCTGGTCGTCAGCGAATAGACGAGCGGAAAGATCGAGATCAGAAGGACGATAAGGAGCGCCGGCCAGATGAAGAAATGCTTGATCGGATCGTTGCGCGTCATGCGGCCGCCCCTCTGGCAAGCAGCGCTTCGATCTCGGCAAGGGTCGGCATGGCGGGAGCGGTACCACGGCGAGTGACGGCGATGCCGGCGGTTGCGCAGCCGAAGCGGACCGCGTCGACCGGAGCAAGGTTGCGCGCCAGTGCGGCGGAGAAGCCGCCGACAAACGCGTCCCCTGCCCCTGTTGTGTCGACCACCGGTCCGCTGGCGATCGCCGGAACGAGCACGGACTGCTCGTGATTGTGGTAGAGCACACCGCGTTCACCGAGCGTGATCAGCGCGGTCTTGGCGCCCTTCTTCAGGATCACGTCGCCGGCGCGACGGATGTCATCCTCGGAGGAAAGAGCGAAGCCGACGATCGCCGCCGCTTCGGTTTCGTTCGGCACCAGATAG
The DNA here is from genome assembly GCF_001695835.1 of Ensifer sp. LC11. Taxonomy (GTDB): domain Bacteria; phylum Pseudomonadota; class Alphaproteobacteria; order Rhizobiales; family Rhizobiaceae; genus Ensifer. The sequence goes on from NZ_MBSO01000067.1 coordinate 35,106, forward strand.
TCGCAGAGCGCATAGATCGCGTCCGGGAAAGTTTCAGCCGGTGCCGGATTGAAGACCGTGATGACGCCCGCTGAATGCGCGATCTCAAGCGCGCGCTGGGCCGCCGCAACCGGCTGCTCCAGCTGGGTCACGAAGATGCGTGAGCCCTCGATCGTCTCGCGGGCGGCCTCGACATCGTCGATGCCGATCGAACCGGCGGCGCCCGGATAGACGATGATGGCGTTTTCGCCGTTCTGGTCGTTGACATAGATGAAGGCAGCACCCGTCGGCAGATCGTCCATCTGCACGATCGTCGGCGTCACGCCGGCTTCGGCATAGGTGCGCAGCGCCATCTCGCCAAAGGTGTCGCGGCCGAGCTTGGAGATGAAGGACACCGGACTGCCGGCGCGCGCCGCGGCGACGGCCTGGTTGGAGCCCTTGCCGCCCGGCCCCACCGAAAAGCCGCTGCCGGTAATCGTTTCACCGACAACCGGCATGCGCCGCGCCAGATAGGCCGTGTCGGCCACGAAGATGCCAAGGATCGAAACACCAACCTTCATTCAAGCCTCCCCCTGCGACCGCACCGGTGTGAAACGGTGTGCCCAGGCAATCTCTCGCGATTTCAATCAGTCAATCGGACGCCACGCGAACCCGCGCAGCCGGATCGTCAGGTCTTGGGCGGAATGACGCCCTTGGTGAACAGGAAGCAGCCGTAGAAGCGGGTTTCGCCCGTGGTGATGACGCAATAGGCCTTCTTGGCTTCCTCGTAGAAGGCGAAGCGTTCGATGCCGTACAACGGTGCAGACTTGCCTTCGGCGCGATCGATCACCGCCTGGACTTCCTTCTGCACCGGCAGGACTTCATCGGGTGCGCCCATCACCTCCATGCGGCCGGCAGAAGGCTGCAGCGGCGTGTCGAGCGGCAGCACGGAAAGCACCGCCTCGACGGCACGCGCGGCCGACACGTTGTCGATGCGCAGGAGCGTGCCGAGCGTCGTCTTGCGGGCAATGGCGTCAGACGGGAAATTGGTGTCGGAAATGACGACCGTGTCGCCGTGCCCCATGGACCTCAGCGCGTGCAGCACGTCGGCATTGAGCGCCGGGTCAATATTTTTGAGCATGCAGTCCTCCTCCAGACACGCGACGATTGCCACCGCGCGCAATGCGCTCCCCTTGGGGTGAGCGCGTCTCCCTAACTGTTGACTTCCTCCGTCACGCGAGCCGGCTCCTCCCGCCCCGCGTGATGGGTCGACCCCCTACTCGCCGTAGGGGATCCAGATGTTCTTGACGTCGGTCGCGCGGCGCAGATAGGCCGGGCCCTCCGCCGCGTCGCGGTCCAGCCAGTTCGTCGCCTTGCCGTAGTCGACGAAGGTGCGCTTCAGATTGCCGGACGAAAGCTTCTCGACGAGCGTCGAAAGTTCAGGCGTACCGAAGGCCCAGAGCGCGTCCACGTCATTATGGCTCGCGAGCGTCTTTGCCAGCTCGATCGCCGAACCGGTGACGATATTGACCACGCCGGCCGGAACGTCCGATGTTTCCAGGACCGTGTAGAAGTCGGTCGCAGCCAGCGGATGCGGCTCGCTCGGCACGACGACGACGCGGTTGCCGGTGGCGATCAGCGGCGCGACCAGGCTGATCATGCCGAGCAGTGGGGCTTCCGGCGGGCAGATCACGCCGACGACACCGATCGCCTCGGGGATCGCCAGCGCGACGCCGCGAAGCGGCGGCTGGTGGATGGCGCCTTCGTATTTGTCGGCCCAGGCGCCATAGGTAAAGAGCCGCGCAATCGAGGCTTCGACCTCCGCCTTGGCGCTGGCCGCAGAGGCACCTGTCATGGCCGAAATGCGGTCGGCGAATTCGTCCGCACGGCCACTCAGGTTTTCGGCGATGTAATAAAGGATCTGCGCGTGGTTGTGCGTCGTTGCCGAGGACCATGCGGATGCCGCCTGCGCCGCAACGACGGCGTTGCGGACGTCCTTGCGGTTGCCCTCGCCAACCTCGCCAAGCACCCTGCCCTTGGGCGAAAGTACGTTGCGATTGTAATTGCCGTCCGGCCGCGCCTGCTTGCCGCCGATATAGAGCTTGGCGGTGCGGTCGACATCAGGCATGGCGAAGTCGCCCGCGACGGGTTTCACCGCCGGCTCGGCGACCGCCGGACGCGGCTTGCGGCCGAGCCATGCCTTCGGCTTCAGATATTCGTAGCACCCCTCGCGACCACCCTCGCGGCCGAAACCGGACTCGCGCTTGCCGCCGAAACCGGCAGAAGCATCGAAAAGATTGGTGGCATTGACCCAGACGACGCCAGCGGCGAGCTTTGCCGCAACGTGCAGTGCCAGGCCGATGGTCTCGCTCCAGACGCTGGCGGCAAGGCCGTAGCGCGTGTGGTTGGCAAGCTGGATCGCCTCTTCCGGGGTGCGGAAGGTCATCGAGACGGCGACCGGCCCGAAGATTTCCTCGGTGGCGACGATCGAGGTCGGCTGTACGCCGGTCAGAAGCGTCGGCGGATAGAAGCTGCCACCCTTCGGCAATTCGATCGACGGCTGGTGCAAGGCTGCACCTTCGGCGACACCCTTGGCGACGAGGCTTTCGATCCGCTGCAACTGCACCGGGGCGACGATCGCCGCCATGTCGATGGCCTTGTCGAGCGGGTGGCCGACGCGCAGCGTCTGCATGCGGCGCTTCAGCCGCTCGTAGAACAGCGGTGCCACACCTTCCTGCACGAGAATACGTGAACCGGCGCAGCAGACCTGGCCCTGGTTGAACCAGATCGCGTCGACCACGCCTTCAACGGCCCCGTCGATATCAGCGTCATCAAAAACGATGAAAGGCGACTTGCCGCCGAGTTCCAACGTCAGCGACTTGCCTGACCCGGCCGTGCGCTCGCGAATGAGACGGCCGACTTCGGTCGAGCCGGTAAAGGCGATCTTGTCGATGTCGGAATGTTCGACGATCAGCGCACCCGTTTCGCCCTCGCCGGTCACGACGTTCAACACACCGGCCGGCAGACCGGCAGCGGCGGCGAGTTCGGCAAAGAGCAGCGCCGTCAGCGGCGTGAATTCAGCGGGCTTCAGGATGACCGTGTTGCCGAGCGCGAGCGCCGGCGCGACCTTCCAGGCGAGCATCAGGAACGGGAAGTTCCAGGGAATGACCTGACCGACGACGCCGACCGGCACCTGATCGGCAAACTCAGCTTCCTGCAACTGCGCCCAGCCGGCGTGATGATAGAAGTGGCGGGCGGCGAGCGGGATGTCGATGTCGCGGGTTTCGCGGATCGGCTTGCCGTTGTCGATCGCCTCGACGACCGCAATCAGACGCGCATGGCGCTGGATCATACGGGCGAGTGCATAGAGATGGCGCGCGCGAGCATGGCCCGGCAGCTTCGCCCAGGCGACTTGCGCCTTGCGGGCGGCGGCAACGGCATCGTCCACATCCTTGGAGCCGCCAAGCGCGATCTTTGCGAGCAGCTTGCCGGTTGCCGGCTCGTTGGTCTCGAAGGTCTTGCCGGAAGCGGACGCGACGAAGGCGCCGTTGATGAAGTGGCCGAATTCGCCCTTGTGACGCGCCAGCCACTGGCGGGCTTCGGTGTCGGCTTCGGGCGCGGGACCATAGGACATTTCGTCAAAATACCTTGCGACAGTCATCGGGATCATCCAATCGGGTGTCGGTTGAGGGCCGAGTAGGCGCCGGTCACGTGATGTTCGAGCTGACGTTCGATATCGGCGAGCAGGCTCGATGCGCCGATGCGGAAGAGATCCGGTTCAAGCCATTCCCGGCCGAGTTCGTCCTTCATCAGGAACTGGTAGTTGAGGATGTCCTTGGCAGCCGAGATGCCGCCGGCCGGCTTGTAGCCAACCTTGAGGCCCGTCTGCTCCTGATAGGCGCGGATCATGCGCAGCATGACAAGCGTCACCAGCAGCGTGGCATTGACGCCTTCCTTGCCGGTGGAGGTCTTGATGAAATCGGCGCCGGCCATCATGCAGACGAGCGAAGCGCGCGCGACGTTGCGCAGCGTCTTCAGGTCGCCGGTCGCGAGGATCGCCTTCACATGGGCGTCGCCGCAGGCGGCACGGAAGTCGCGCATCTCGTCATAGAGCGCCGGCCAGTTGCCGGTCAGCACATGCTCGCGGGTGATGACGATGTCGATTTCCTTGGCGCCATCAGCGACCGAGGCTTCGATCTCGCGCAGCTTCACGTCATGCGGGATGAGGCCGGCCGGAAAGCCGGTGGAGACGGCGGCGACCGGAATGCCCGAACCATCAAGCGCTTCGACGGCGGTCGAAACAAAACGATGATAGACGCAAACAGCGCCCGTCGTGATGCCGCGACCGCCCATGCCGAGCGCATCGAGCAGATCCTGGCGCACCGGCTGGCGCGCCTTGGCACAGAGCCGCTTGACGCGCTCCGTCGTATCGTCGCCGTTGAGGGTCGTAAGATCGATGCAGGTGACGGCCTTCAAGAGCCAGGCGGCCTGCGCGTCCTTCTTCACCGTCCGGCGGCCGGGAAGCGTCGCGACGCGACGCTCGGCGGCAGACAGGTTGACGCGCTGGTCCAGCACCCAGCCGAGATCGAGATCGATGCCGTCATTGCGCGGCCAATTGTGGCCCGCCGCCGGCGATTGCGCGGCTTTCGACGCGCCTGACTTCACAGCTAGGTCTTCCAAGCGATGGCTCCTTGAACTCCCTGTCGCAGCCAGCCACACGCGGGCGCGGCCGCCGAGATCTCAATTTTGTTATTTTTCTATCGAATTTTTGTGACTATTCCATCAAATACTGAGGGTGTCAAGCGAACCTCTCACGTTTTGACGAATTGGTAATATTTTTGCGCCGGCCGCGGCTACAGGCTCGGCAGCTGCGTCTCACCCTCTTCCGTTATGATAGAGCGGAAAACGCCGATCGGGGCAAAAAAAGCCGGTTTCAGCTTGCCGATCTTGCTGAGATCGACGACGAGGTGGCTTTCGCGCGCTAGCGAGATGACCTTCTGCTTGACCGAGACTTCGTGGAAATGAACGCAGGTCGCGCCGCGGCCCGGATCGACCCCGGCCGCCGACAGGAAGGCGACATTGATGCCGAGCGAGTCAAGCGTTTCCAGGCCGGAATTGCCGGAGAAGGATGCCGATGACGGGTGATAGACGCCGCCCAGCATGACAATCCGGACATTGGGCTTGCGCGTCAGCTTTTCAGCGACGTTCAGCGAATAACACACTGCCGTAATTGAATAATTTTCCGGAATGAGCTCAACGAGATATTCGAGCGTCGTGCCGCAATCGATGAAGATCGTCTCATCCGGGCGAATGTGGCGGGCGGCTTGGACGCAGGCCTCGCGCTTGGCGGTCGCATGGCTGTCGGCCTCGCGCGCAAGCTCGTAGGGCGCATCCGGCTCGATCTCTCCGGCCGGCACAATATGCCCTCCGAGAAAGGCAAACTGGCCGGGATTGTCGGCGACGTCGCGGCGTATGGTCATTTCCGAAACGCCGAGCAGCGCTGCTGCGTCGCGCAAATGCAGGACACGGCGTCCCGACAACGCGTCGGCAAGTTGAATGATGCGGGCTGTTTTGCGACTGACCATATTCTTTCCGTGTCCTCGGCGTTCGCAACCAACGCAAGGCCCGAACAACTTTTGTGAAAATTATCACAAATAGCTCCAGTTGAGCAAGAGGACTCACACGAAGTGAAAGGTGCGACACAATTGCTGCGTGAAACGCCTCAGCCACACTTCCCATAGAATGCAAGACGGCGGCCCACCGGACCGCCGTCTTGCCGTTCATCCTCCTGCGCCCGCGCCTTGACGAAGGCTGGTGCACCAATCAGCCTGCGATCGGCGCAGCTCGCTCCGCAAGCCAGCTCAAGGCTTCGCTATCAAGCAAATCGTCCACCTCCTGCGCGACGCGCCGGTGATAGGCATCAACCCATTGCCGCTCAGCTTGCGTCAGCAGACCGACCTCGGCCAAGCGCATGTCCATCGGAATCAGGGTCAGACTGCGGAAGCTTAGGAAGCCGTCGCCGTCATCCACGACCTCCACCTGGTTCTCGATGCGGATGCCGTAGGCGCCGGCCTTGTAGTAGCCGGGTTCGATCGTCGTCACCATGCCGGGTTCCAACTCGATCTCATTAACGCGGCGATCAAAGCGCTGCGGCTGTTCATGAACCGAAAGGAAATGACCGACCCCGTGGCCGGTGCCGTGATCGTAGTCGAGCCCGAGATCCCAGAGGGGGCGGCGGGCGAAGGCGTCGAGCTGGTGGCCATAGGTACCCTTGGGGAACTTGAGCGTTACCATGGAGATCAACCCCTTGAGCACCGCCGTGTAGGCGCGACGGATCTCGTCGCTGACCGGGCCGAGCGCTGTCGTGCGGGTCGCATCGGTGGTGCCGGTCAGATACTGGCCGCCGCTGTCGAGCAGATAGATCCCGCCCCTGCGGATCGGTGCACTGCTCTCGTTCGTTGCAGCGTAGTGGCACATTGCCGCGTGGCCGTCAGCGGCCGAAATCGATCGGAAGCTCGGCTCGACAAAGCTCTCCTCCATTTGCCGGTAGCCGAGAATGCGCTCTTCCGCCTCCAGTTCGCTGACCGGCCTGCCACTCGCGTCCCGTTCGGCGGCATGACGCTCGAGCCAGGCGAAGAAGCGGATCCAGGCGGCGCCATCGAGGCGGTGGCAGTCGCGGAAACCCGCAAGCTCGGTCGCGTTCTTGTGCATTTTGGCAAGCGTGACCGGGCTTCTGGCCAGCTGCACGGTCCCGCCGGCTGCCCGCGTCGCATGGGCGGTAGCCGATGGTGCAAAGCCCGGATCGATCAGTACAGTGCGCCCCGCCGCCATCACCTTGACGCGCTCGAGCAATTGCCCAGGCTCGGCAACCGCGACGTCGTCGAGCTCGAAATCGGAGAGGTCGTTCGGCAGCTTGCGATGATCGACCAGCCATTCGGTTTTGCCGGCGCGATCGAAGAGCAGGAAGGATTGCGGCATCGGATTGAAGGCGACGTCGCGTCCGCGAACGTTGAGGAACCAGGCGACATTGTCGGGCTGCGCCTCGACGAGCACATCCGCCCCCTGCTGCGCCAACATCTCGGCGACACGTCGTTTCTTGTCGGCGACGCTTTCGCCGGAATAGGCGACGGGAAAAGCCATGATCTTGCCGAGCGGCTTTTCCGGCTGGTCGGTCCAGATCGCATCGACAAGGTCTTCGTCGACAGGTGCCCAGACGCCACCCGCCGCCTCGACCGAACGGCCACAGTCCGTGTCCCAGGTTGACGGCAGCAGCATGGCGTTGAAACCGACGCGCTCGCCCTTGCGCAGATTGTTCTTCAGCCACGCCTTCAGCGGCGCGTCATAGAAATGCTCGATCGCAAAGGTCTCAAGATCAACCTCGTCGCGCACCTGTACCTGATAGCGGCCGTCGACGAAGATGGCGGCCCGATCGCGCATGACGATTGCCACCCCGGCCGAACCGGTAAAACCGGTGACGAAGGCCAGCCGGTTGTCGTGCGGCGCGCAATATTCACCCTGGTGTTCGTCGAAACGCGGCACGACGTAGCCATCGACCCCGGTCTCGGCGAGCTTGCGGCGCAAGGCGCCGATCCGGCCGGAGATATCCGGCCTCACTGTCTTTGTCATCACGTCTTTCCTGTTGAAATGGAGGATCAGGCGCCGCCGATGGTCTCGGCGAAATGGCAGGCGGTCATGCCGGCACCGACCGGACGGAGCACTGGCTTGTCGCGGCGGCAGAGCTCGGTTGCGTGCGGGCAGCGCACGTGGAACGGGCAGCCGGGCGGAATGGCGAGCGGGCTCGGCAACTCGCCGGTCAGTGCAGGCGCGCGGCGTCTGGCGCCCGGGTCGAGCGACGGGGCCGCGGCAAGCAACCCCTTGGAATAGGGGTGCATCGGCTTCGAAAACAGCGCCTCCGACGGGCCGATCTCGACGATCGCGCCGAGATAGATGACGGCTACGCGATGCGAGACGTGGCGCACGAGGCGAAGGTCATGGGCGACAAACAACACCGTCAGCCCCAGCTCGTCCTGCAGCTCGATCAAAAGGTTGACGACCTGCGCCTGCACCGAGACATCGAGCGCCGAAACCAGTTCGTCGGCGACGAGGCAGGTCGGCTCCAGCGACAGCGCACGGGCGATGCCGATCCTCTGGCGTTGGCCGCCGGAGAATTCGTGCGGATACTTGTCCGCCGCCCCCTCGGGCAGCCGGACGAGATCCAAGAGCTCGTCGACCCGCAGGTCAATCGCAGCCCCTTGCCGCATGCGATGCACCGATATCGCTTCTCGCAGCGTGTCGCGCACGGTCATGCGCGGGTTGAGCGAGGTGTAGGGGTCCTGAAACATCATCTGGACCCGCCGGTTATAGGCGCGCCGCCGCGCCCCCCGGAGACCGACGACGCTTTCGCCCTCAAACAGGATATCGCCTGATGTCGGCCGGTGCAGCCCGGCGATCAGGCGTGCCAGCGTGGACTTGCCGCAGCCGGATTCTCCGACAATGCCCAGCGTCTCACCGGGCATGACGTCAAGGTCGACGCCATTGACTGCCGAAACGATCTGTTGGGGACGCCTTGCCAGCGTATCGGAGAGCGAGCGCCGCTTCTCGAAACGCATGGAGAGCGCCCGAAGCGAGAGCAAAGGCGAAGTGCTTGCTGAAGCTGGCATGGTCATTGCGCCGCCTCCCGCGGTCTGAAATGCGTTTGCGCGTCGGCAAGATGATGACAGGCAACCTGCCGCAACACGTCGACGCTCTGGAGCGCAGGCCTGACATTCGGGCATTCGGCACCGGCAACCGGACAGCGCGCGCTGAAAGCGCAGCCAGGCGGAAGCGCATTCAGCGCCGGCGGTGCGCCGGGGATGGAATAGAGCGGCGTGCGTGGCGCGACGTCGCGCGGGATCGAGCGCAGCAACCCCAGCGAATAGGGGTGGCGCGCATCGCCGATGACGGCCGCCGTCGGGCCGACTTCGCAGATCCTGCCGCCGTACATGACGGCGACCCGATCGCAGGTCTCGGCGACGACGCCCATATCGTGGGTCACGAGGATCACCGCCATGCCGAGATCACGGCTCAGCGACTGGATGAGCCTGAGGATCTGGTCCTGGATCGTGACATCAAGCGCTGTCGTTGGCTCGTCCGCCAGCAGCAGTTTTGGATTGGAGGCAAGCGCGATCGCGATCATCACCCGCTGGCGCATGCCGCCGGAGAACTCGTGCGGGAAATCATCGAGGCGATTGCGCGCTGCAGGGATGCCGACCAACTCGAGGAGTTCAATCGCCCGCGCCTTTCTCGCTCTGGCATCGAGATCCGTATGCGCCACCAGGTTTTCCGATATCTGCAGCCCGACTGACAGCAGCGGATTGAGCGACGACATCGGCTCCTGGAAAATCATCGCGATCTCCCGGCCGCGGATGCGCCGGAGCTGTGCCTCGGAAAGCGTAACGAGATCCCGTCCGTTCCAGCGGATTTCACCAGCAACGCGCCCGCGTGGGCGGACAATGCCGAGGATCGAACGAAGCGTGATGCTCTTGCCCGAACCGGACTCGCCGACGAGACCGAGGATCTCGCCCGCCGCAACCTGGAACGAGACATCGTCGACCGCAACCAGTGGCCGTTCGCGCGGACCGAACTCCGTTCGAAGGTGCCTGACGTCGAGCACGACGGGTTTTTCCTGTGTTCCCATTTCAGCGCCCCTTCGGTCGAAGCAAGTCGGCAAGCGCATCGCCGACGAGGCTGAAGCCAAGCCCGGTCAGCACGATGGCGATGCCCGGCATCAGGCTCATCCACCAGGCCGTCATCAGGAAGTTGCGGCCTTCGGCGATCAGCACCCCCCATTCGGCGGCCGGCGGCTGGGCGCCGAGGCCGAGATAGCCGAGCGAAGAGCCGAGCAGGATCGCAAGCGCCATGTCCGTCATCCAGTAGACGAGGATTGGCGAGATCGCGTTCGGCAGCAGGTGGCGGAAGATGATGCGACGATCCGAGTAACCGAGCACCCGGCCGGCGGCCGCATAGTCGCTGGCCTTCTGCGTCATGATTTCGGCGCGCGTCAGCCGGGCGTAGTAGACCCAGTTCACCGCAGTGATCGCCACATACATGTTGACAAGGCCAGGCCCGAGCACCGCGACGATGGCAATGACCAGGACCAGAAAGGGAAAGGTGATGATCGCATCGACGCAGCGGCCGAAGATCACGTCGGCAATGCCGCCGTAATAGCCCACGAAAGCGCCGACAGTGAGCCCGATCAACAGCGCGAAGATCGTCGCGAAGAAGGCCATCTGCATGTCGACCCGGTAGGCCCAGATGACCCGAGACAGCACGTCACGGCCGAAATTGTCGGTACCGAAGGGATGGGTGAGGCTCGGCCCCTGCTGCATCGCCTGGAGGTCGAAGGCGAGTGGATCATAAGGCGCGAAGACCTGCGGGAACAGAGCAAGCGCCAGCGACAGGCCGAGGATGGTAACACCGACAACAAAGGATGGGCGAGCGAAGGCGCGTGCCAGGAATCCAGCAAGCCGCCCCCGCGTCCGCGAATGGGATTGGGTGATGGCACTCATGACTGGCGAAGCCTCGGATCGAGCCAGGATTGAACGACGTCCGTCAGCAGGAAGACGACGGAGACGAGCACGGCGAAGGTGAGCGTCAGTCCCTGGATCAGCGGATAGTCGCGGGCAAAGATCGCCTCCAGCATCAGCCGGCCGACGCCGGGAATGGCAAAGACAGTTTCCGTCACCAGCGTGCCGCTCATCAGGTTGCCGATCGACAAGCCGAGCAGCGTGACAGTCGAAACCAGCGCGTTGCGCAGCACGTGCCGGGTCATGATGATCCGCGGCGAAAGCCCCTTGGCGCGGGCGAACTGCACATAATCGGCGTCGAGCACCTCGATCAGCGAGGCGCGCAGATTGCGCAGGATGATCGCCGACGTATAGAGCGCGACGCTGAGCGCCGGCAGGATCAGGTGATAAAGATTGGCAAGAAAGGTCTTGCCGTAGCCGCCGACCGGAAACCAGCGCAGTTGTGCGGCCAGCACCGTCAAAAGGACCAGGCCGATATAGAAAACCGGCATCGAGAGGCCCACCTGGAAGACACCGCGGATAGCGACGTCGACGGGACTGTTGACCCGCGACGCAGCAAGGAACGCAAGCGGCCCCGCAAGCAAGACAGCGAGCACAACCGAATAGAGTGCAAGAAAGATCGTCGTCGGCAGGCGACTGAGAATGATGTCGGTCACCGGCGCCTTGAGCATGATCGAGCGGCCGAGATCGCCCGTCAGCGTGTTCTTGACGAAGACGAGGAATTGCACCGGCAGCGGCTGATCGAGACCAAGATTGTGCCGGATCTGCTCAAGCTGGGCGTCGGTCGCCTTGGCCTCGGCCATGGCTATCGCCGGATCGCCCGGCAAAAGGCGCACGAGCAGGAAGATGAAGATCATCACCAACAGAAACGTCGGGATGATCTGCAGCAGCCGCGCCACGAGATAGGAAAGTGAGGGCATGGTTCCAACCTTCAACGGAGAACCGGGCCCATTGCCGCCCGGTTCTCGCAGTCCGCTCCACTATCAGTCGGCGCGCCAGGCTTCAGAGAAGTCGTTGGCACCGAGCGGCGTCTGCACGTAACCCTCGATCGACTTCGAAACGGCGACGGCGAAGGGCGTCTCGAACAGGAAGAGCAGCGGCGCTTCCGCCGCATAGATCTCCTGCATGCGCTTGTACTCGTCCTTGCGCTTGGCCGGATCGGTCTCGACGTTGGAGGCTTCGAACAGCGTGTTGAATTCCTGGTTGTTCCAGCCGGTGCCGACGGCCTGGCGCTGCTTGTAGTAGCCGAGCCAGCCGGTCACCTGCGCCGGGTCGTTGACGTCGTTTGCCCAGCCATAGGTGTGGATGTCGAAGTCGCCGGAGCGGTTCTTTTCGCCTCGGGTCGGGTTGTCGACCTGCTCGACCTTGAGGTTGACGCCGAGCGGCGCCCACATCTGCTGAAGGGCCGTAAACAGCGTCGCGTCGTCGGCGCTGCCGGCAAGCGTGGTGAAGTTCACGTCGAAGCCGCCACTGAGACCGGCATCAGCCAGTAACTGCCTGGCCTTCTCCGGGTCGTACGGGTAGAGCGGCGCGGGGCCGTAGTGAAGCTGTGTCGCCGCCGACATCAACGAGGTCATCGGCTTGCCGGTGTCGAAGGTGACGAGCTTGATCAGCACGTTCTTGTCGGTCGCGTAGTTCAGCGCCTGGCGGACCTTGGCGTCGGCAAGCGGATTCTTCGCGCCATCCTTCTTCGTCTCGCGCGTATTGATCGGCGCGTAGACGATGCGGGTCGAGGGGAAGAGCTCCATCTTCAGGTTCGGATCGGCGCCCAACTCGCCGACGCGGGCAAACGGAATGAACTCGGCCGCGTCGACTTCGCCGGCCTGAAGCTTGAGAATACGGGTGGCATCATCGGGAATGACGAGGAACTCCACTCGGTCGAGATAAGGCAGCGGCTTGCCGTCTTCGCCCTGGCGCCAGTAGTTGGGATTGCGCTCGAAGCTCATGCTCGACCCCTGCTCGTGGCTCTTCATGACGAAGGGACCCGAGGTCACAGGGCCGGCGGCGAAGAAGGCGCGCGCCTTCTCCTGGTCCGTGCTACCTGCCGCCTTCTCGAAGGCCGCCTTCGGCATGATGCCGGTGTTGAAGGTCGCAAGGATCGAAATGATGGTGGGGTCGGGGTTCTTCAGCGAAACGGTGATCTTGTTGCCGTCGGCACTGACCTTGTCGACCGCACCGAGCAGGCCTGCCCAGGGGCCGAGGTCGGTGTTTCGCGCCCTGTCGAGTGAGAAGACGACGTCAGCGCCGGTCAACTCCGAGTCGTCGGAAAACTTGAGACCGCTCCTCAGTGTCAGGGTGATGGTCTTGCCGTCAGCGGAAACCTCATGGGCCTCGGCAAGGCCCGGCACGATCGAGCCATCAGGACCGTTGCGCAGCAGCGTTTCGTAGAGGCCATTCACCATCCAGAGATCGGGGTTGCGGTCCGCATAAACGGGGTCGATGACGGTCGAGTCGTCGTAGCGTGCGAATGTCATCGCACCGCCGCGTTCGATCGCGAAAGCCGAGGTGGCCGCAAGCAGCCCAAGCGTCGCGCCGAGCATGATAGGCAATATACGTTTCATCTCACTCCTCCTTTTGACCGCAGCCAGCATCGATCGCGCGCCGAACACGTTTATTGGATATTGGATCCAATCTTTCTTAGTGTTTTTCGCCGCCGACGGATTGCCGTGAAGACGTTCTTGTAGTTCCCCTTTTGAAAGAAGGCCGGCGTCCGATCTGATCGGCTTGCCGAACCAACTTTAGCTGGACTAAAGTACATCGATAGACGTGAGTCAAGCGGAAAGAAAATCATGCCCCTGAAGATCAAAGAGGCGCCGCAAGCTGCCGAAGGCGCCTCCCTCCCCGAAGCCGTGGCGACCGCCTCGCTCGGCCAGATGCTGCGCGCGCGCCGCAAGGAAATCGGCAAGACCATGAAGGACGTTGCGCGCGAAGCCGGTTTGACGGAAGGCTTCATCAGCCAGATCGAGCGCGGCATTTCCACCCCGTCGCTGATCTCGCTTTACAACGTCGCCAACGCGCTCGGCACCAGCGTCGACACCTTCCTGTCGCAGCCGCCGCAGCATGGACATTCGATGGTCTCGCATGCCGGTGAGCGGCCAGGATACAATGTCGAGACCAAGGAGCGCGTCTACGAACTGATCGAGCGTGGCTTCCCGGGTGCGACGCTCAATGGCTGCATCACCCATATGCCCAAGGGCTACGCATCGGAACTGACGAGCCACGAAGGCGAGGACTTTCTCTACCTGATCGAGGGCGAAATGCTCTACGAAATCGACGGCAAGGAGTATCTGCTGAAGGCCGGCGACACGCTGCACTTCCCGGCGGCGCTGCCGCACCGCGCCCGCAATGTCGGCGCGGGGCCGGCCCGCGAACTCTGGGTCGGCACGACCAGGATCATCAAAGAAGACTGAGCCAGCCGGCCAAAACGCAGCGTCCGGGCCGCACAAGGCAGCCCGGATAATGACGCCTTACTGCTTGCGCGGCCAAGTATCGGCAAGCCGGTAGCCGGCCGGCCACGGATCCGCCGGATCGAGCATCACCTGATGGGTGCCAGTGATCCAGGCGCGGCCGGAAATCTCAGGAATGATCGCTGGCCGTCCGGCAACAGTGGTTTCGCCGGCGATCCGGCAGTCAAACGTCGAATCGATGATGGAATGGCCGCTGAAGCGCTGGCCGACCTTCATCACGCCGCGCGCATGCAGCACCGCCATGCGTGCCGAGCAGCCGGTGCCGGTCGGCGAACGGTCGAGCTTGGCCGGCTGGATAACGACCGTGTTGCGGCCGTGCAGGACACCGTCCTTCTCCTCGACAGGCAGCGTGAGCTGGCAGAAGGAAATGTGGTTCCACTCGGGGTTTTCCGGATGGGTGAAACCGAGCTGTTCATTGGCCGCGCGGGTAATCTTGATGCCGGTTTCGGCAAGCTCGCGCGCCTCGTCCGGCGTCACCGAAAAGCCAAGCGTGCGCGCGTCGGTGATGACGAAGCTGTCGCCGCCATAGGCGGTGTCGACCGTGAGCGTGCCCAGCCCCTCGACTTCGAGCTTGGCATCGAGCTTGTCGGCAAAGGACGGCACGTTGGTCACCGTAATGCGCTCGGCCTTGCCGTTGCGGCACTGCGCGACGACGTTGACCAGCCCGCCCGGTGCTTCGAGCACCATGCGTGTTTCCGGTTCCTGCATCGGCACGATGCCGCTGTCGAGAAGTACGGTCGAAACGCAGATGGAGTTGGAACCGGACATCGGCGGCGTATCTTCGGGTTCCATGATGATGAAGCCCATCGTCGCGCGCGGATCCTTCGGCGGCACGAGCAGGTTGATGTGGCGGAAGACACCGCCGCGCGGCTCGTTGAGCACGAAATTGCGCAGCGTCTGGTCTTCGGCGATGAAGCGGCGCTGTTCCCAGAGCGTGTTTCCGGGCGGCGGCGCAACGCCACCGACGATGACGTCGCCGACTTCCCCCTCCGCGTGGCAGGAAACGATGTGGACGACCTTGTTGCTGCGCATGCCTCTCTCCTTCCAAGCGGTGGACGGGTGCCACCTCAGGCGACCGATGCCCTGCGCATTGGCCGTACTCCCGCTTTTGCCAGGATGATACGCGACGGCGCTGAACCCGGCGAAAACACTCATAGAAATATTGGATCCAATATACAATCTGAAATATTCGAAATCCCGCCCGAGACCACAGGGTTCTGTTGCCCGCGGTCCGGAATGGACCTATGACCATGGACCAACAGCGCCAAAACGCTTCCGAATTCGCCGAGCCAGAAGGCTTTGCCAGCAGGATTTGAACACGATGAAACTCGAGGCCGTGGACGTCAGGCAATCTGCCTCAGCCGCCGATATCGTCTATGAAGCGCTGCGCAAGGCGATCATCGAAGGCGATCTCGCCGAGGGCGAGAACCTGCGACAGGACCACATCGCGCAAATGTTCAACACCAGCCGCATCCCGGTGCGCGAAGCGCTTTCCCGTCTCGAACAGCACGGCCTGATCACGACCGAGCGCTACAAGGGCGCCGTCGTCGCCGGCCTCTCCATCGAGGAGATCGAAGAGATCTTCGAGTTTCGTGCCCTGATCGAGGCCGAGGTCATTCGCCTTGCGGTGCCCAATCTCGACCGCCGCACGCTCGACCTTGCACGCCGGCATTGCGAGGCGTTCGAGCAAGAAGAGAACGCCGACCACTGGGGCGAGATCAACCGCAATTTCCACTACAGCCTCTATGAGGGCGCGCGCCGACCCTACTATCTGCAAATCGTCCGCGCCTCGCTCGACCGCATCGACCGCTACCTCAGGGCGCAGCTGACGCTGACATCGGGCATTGCCCGCGCACGCCGCGAGCACAAGGCGATCCTCGATGCTTGCATTGCCCGCGACGCCGAGCGCGCCAGTGCGCTGACGCGCGACCACATCATAGATGCCGGCCGCTCGCTGATCGTCTTCCTCAGGGAACAGAGAGCCTAGCGCGATGGCCCGCCGCGCAACGGCGCCGTCGTCATAATAGTTTGATTTAAATATCATTTTATCGTGTTTCATTCCGGATCGGTGCTCTGGCACTTATCTCAGGACTCCCGCTGAAATTGCGCAGCACGTCGACCTCTCCTCGGTTGACAAGCGCCCCCGGAAGCCTGAAAAGTGGGGCCCCTATCGAGACCGGCAGCGTTGGGAGGACTTGATGTCTGTGCGCGCGTTTTTCGGCCTTTCCACCCTCCTTTTGTCCCTTCTGACCGCGGGAAACCCCGCCGCTGCTCAGGAGACCGGCCGCCAGGTCGAGATAACGAAGGATGGCGACTATTTCGGCTTCGATCTCAGGACCGAGCAAAACGTCTCGCTCGACGAATGCCAGCAGACCTGTATCGCCGATCAGTCCTGCCGCGCTTTCACCTACAATCCCAAGGTGAAGTGGTGCTTCCTCAAGTCCGACTATAATCAGTTGAACGCCTTCCCAGGCGCCATTGCCGGCAAGGTCGTACAGCCGCAGGCAGCCGCAGCCGACATCGGCGCGCCGCCGCGCCTGAAGTTCCTGTCGGACCAGATCCTGCAGGACGCCCGCAACACCAAGGCCAATCTCGCGCTTGCCGACGACCAGCAGGGCCTGGGCGTCAATACGCTGATCGACATGGCGCGCGGCCAGGCCGGCCTGGGCAATATCGAGAATGCGCTGAAGGCCTTCCAGGGCGCGCTGGCGGTGACGCCCGATGAAGCCGAGCTTTGGCTGGAAGCGGCGCGTACGGCAAACCGCATCACCAACAATTCGGCCGTGTCGATGCAAGCAGCGATCGCCGCGATCAACGGCTACGAGCTGACCCGCACGGCCGAAAGCCGGGCGCATGCGCTCGCCGTTATGGCAAAATCGCTCGAAGGCGCTGAAAACTACCGCGCCGCATTGGACGCCTACAAGGCGAGCCTGGAATTGGTGAAGGCGAAGTCGGCCGAGGCCGCCTATCTCGATCTTAAGCAGCGCAAGGGTTTCCGCGTCGTCGAGCATACGATCGATTCCGACGCTGCGACGCCGCGCGCCTGCGTGCAGTTTTCCGAACAGCTCTTGAAGAGTGGCGCTGACTATGCCTCTTTCGTCACCGTCAACGGCGCAGCACCCAAGGCGCTCGAAGCCAAAGGCGATCAGATCTGCGTCGAGGGCCTTTCGCATGGCGAGCGTTACAAACTGACGCTTCGCACCGGCCTGCCCTCCACTGTCGACGAAGTGCTGGAGGCGCCGGTCAATCTCGACATCTATGTCGCCGACCGCGCCCAGATGGTGCGTTTCACCGGTGACAGCTTCGTGCTGCCGTCGACCGCGCGCCGCGGGATCCCGCTCGTGTCGGTCAACACCGATAGCGCCAAACTCAAACTCTATCGCGTCGGCGACCGCAGCATCGCCCAGGTGCTGCAGAGCTCGCAGTTCCTCACCCAGCTCGACGGCTACAGTGCCCAGCGCATCGAAGATGAAAGCGGCGAACTCGTCTGGCAGGGCACGATCGACATCGAGCGCGACGTCAACAAGGAGGTCGTCACCAGCTTCCCGGTCGATGAAGCGCTGCCGGAGCGTAAGCCCGGCGTCTACGTTCTGACGGCGGCGCCGACCACCGGTATCAGCCAGGAGTGGGATGCGCGCGCGACGCAATGGTTCGTCGTCTCCGATATCGGCCTTTCCACCTATGCCGGCACGGACGGGCTGAACGTCTTCGTGCGCTCGCTTGCGTCGGCCGAGCCGATTGAAGGCGTCGAACTGCAGCTCGTCGCCAAGAACAACGAGATCCTGGGTACGGCGACCAGCGATGGCGATGGCCGTGTCACCTTCACGGCGGGCCTGATCCGCGGCACGGCGGGACTGACCCCCGCGGTCATCACCGCCAGGAAGGGTGAAGACGACTACGTCTTCCTCGACATGAGCCGTGCCGGCTTCGATCTGTCCGATCGCGGCGTCACCGGTCGCGCGGCCCCCGGCGCCATCGACATTCTCGCCTGGACCGAGCGCGGCATCTATCGCGCCGGCGAAACAGTGCATGCGGCAGCGCTTGCCCGCGACGTCGACGGCATGGCGATCGAGAACCTGCCGCTGACCTTCGTTTTCCTCCGGCCCGATGGGGTCGAGTATCGCCGAATGACCAGCGCCGGCGGCAAGCTCGGCGGCCATACACTCGATCTCGACGTTCAGGCCAACGCCATGCGCGGCACCTGGACGATGCAGATCTTCACCGATCCGAAATCTCCTGCCATCGGCGAGAAGCAGTTCCTCGTCGATGATTTCGTGCCCGATCGCACCGAATTCGACCTGACCAGCGACGCCAAGGAAATCGCCGTTGGCGAGGCGGCGAGCGTGGCCGTTGACGGACGTTATCTCTATGGCGCGCCAGCCGCCGGTCTCGAGCTCGAAGGCGAAGTGGCCATCAAGCCGACGCGCGAGAACGCCGCCTTCAAGGGCTATTCCTTCGGCCTTGCAGACGAAGAGGCGAGCGAAGACACGCGCCTGCCGCTTGAGGAGCTTTCGGCGCTCGACGAGGAAGGCAAGTCCACGTTCGACGTCTTCATCGACGAAGTGCCCTCGACCACACAGCTGCTCGACGCCACCGTCACCGTCCGCATGCGGGAAGCCGGCGGCCGCGCTGTCGAGCGCTCACTGAAGCTACCGGTGCGCGCCGAAGGCCCGATGCTCGGCATCAAGCCGGAGTTCGAAGGCGAACTTGCCGAAAACTCGATTGGCAAGTTCCGCGTCATCGCCGTCGATCCGGACGGCAGCAAGACCGCCATGCCCGGCCTCCTGTGGAAGCTGATCAGCGTCGAACGCAATTATCACTGGTACCGCGACGGCAGTGCCTGGAAGTATGAGCCTGTCGTCACCACCAAGCAGGTGGCAAACGGCAGCGTCGACCTGACCGAAGATGGCGGCGAGATCGCCGTGCCTGTCGGCTGGGGGCGCTACCGCCTGGAGGTCGAGACGGCCTCGATCGACGGCCCGACCTCCAGCGTCGAATTCGATGCCGGCTGGTATGTCGCCGCCACCTCGACGGAAACGCCCGATGGCCTGGAGATCGCGCTCGACAAGGAGAAATACGCGGTCGGCGATACGGCCAAGCTGAAGGTTTCGCCGCGGTTTGCCGGTGAACTGCTGGTAACCGTCGGCACCGAAAACCTGATCACGACCCAGACAGCGTCGATTGCCGCCGAAGGCGGCGAGGTCGAGCTGCCGGTGACCGAAGCCTGGGGCGCCGGCGCCTATGTCACAGCCACGCTCTATCGGCCTGGCGATGCCCAGGAAAGCCGCATGCCCATGCGCTCGATCGGCATCAAGTGGCTTTCGGTCGACCCGGCCGAGCGCAAACTCGCCGTCACACTGAACGCTCCGGAGAAAATGGAGCCGCGCGGCGCTCTCGACATCGGCCTTCAGGTCGCCGGTGCTGGTGCCAACGAGGAAGCCTATGTGACGCTCGCAGCCGTCGACGTCGGCATCCTCAATCTCACCGGTTACGAGGCGCCGGATCCGGAAGCCTGGTATTTCGGCCAGAGGCAGCTCGGGCTTGAGATCCGCGACCTCTATGGCCGCCTGATCGATAGCTCGCTTGGCGCTACCGGAAAACTGCGCACCGGCGGCGACGGCGGCCAGGTGGCGCTCCAGGGCAGCCCGCCCACGGAAAAGCTCGTTGCCTTCTTCGAGGGGCCAGTGCAGCTCGACGGTGACGGCAAGGCGACCGTCAGCTTCGACATCCCGCAATTCAACGGCACGGCGCGGCTGATGGCCGTCGCCTGGACGAAATCCGGTGTCGGCCACGCCACGCGCGACGTGGTGATCCGCGACCCGGTGGTCGTCACCGCCAGCCTGCCGCGGTTCCTGGCGCCCGGAGACCGGTCCGAGCTGAGGCTCGATATCGCCAATACCGACGCGCCGGCGGGTGACTACCAGATCCACGTAACGACCAGCGGACCTGCAACGGTCGAACAACCCGGCACGGGCAACACGGTAACCCTGGACCAGGGCGGTCGCACCTCGATAACCTTGCCGGTGGTCGGGCAATATCCCGGAAACGGTGTCGTCACGGTCGCACTGACGGGCGCCAACGGCCTTTCGCTGGAGCAGTCGCTCGATATGCTCGTGCGTCCGGCAACCTTGCCGATCACGCAGCGGCAGGTCGTTGCGATCGCGCCCGGAAGCAGCCTTACGGTCGATGGGCAGTTGCTCGCCGACAGCATCCTGCAGGGCGCATCGGTCAATCTCAGCGTCACGCGCGCGGCTGCCTTCGACATGCCGGCGCTGCTGATGACGCTCGATCGCTACCCCTATGGGTGCGCCGAGCAGACGACGAGCCGGGCGCTGCCGCTGCTCTATTTGAGCGAACTTGCGAAGCAATCCGGTCTCGCCGACGATGAGGGCGTGACCAAGCGCGTGCAGGAGGCTGTCTATCGCGTGCTCTCCTACCAGTCATCGTCCGGCAGCTTCGGCCTGTGGGGCCCCGGCTATGGCGATCTCTGGCTCGACGCCTATGTCACCGACTTCCTGACCCGCGCCCGCGAGCAGAAATACGACGTGCCTGAGGCTGCCATGGTCCAAGCGCTGGAAAACCTGCAGAACGGCGTCGGCTACGACACCAATGTCAAGGACCGCGGCAACGAGATCGCTTACGGGCTCTACGTGCTCGCGCGCAACCGCAAGGCGGCGATCAACGATCTGCGTTACTACGCCAACACGGCGATCAATGACTTCCCGACACCGCTCGCCAAGGCCCATATTGCCGCGGCTCTGGCGCTCTATGGCGATGCACAGGGGTCGCAGGATACCTTTGCCAAGGCGGCCAACATGTCGACCGGCCTCGTCAATGTCAGCCTGTCGCGCTCCGATTACGGTTCGTCCCTGCGCGACAACGCCGCCGTACTGGTGCTTGCCGCTGAAAGCCGTCCGGTCCCGCCGATCGTTCCGGAACTGTCAAAGATCGTCGCGCGTGAATGGGAACAGAAGACCTACACCAGCACCCAGGAACAGGCCTGGATGCTGCTAGCCGCCCGTGCCATTCAGAACGGCGATGAAGACATGGCGCTGGACGTCAACGGCGCATCGAAGACCGGCAGCTATGCGGCCCAGATGACCGGCGACGCGCTCGTGACCCATCCGGTCGTAATCCGCAATCAGGGCGCCGATCCGGTTTCGGCTGTCGTCACCAGCGTCGCCGCCCCGGCTCAACCGCTTTCGGCCGGCGGCGACGGTTTTACCATAGAGCGTACCTACTATACGCTCGACGGCGCCGAGGCCAACGTCATGGAGGCACGCCAGAACGAGCGCTACGTCGTTGTGCTCAAGATGACGGAGACCAACGACTGGCCGTCGCGCGTGCTGGTGACAGACCTGCTGCCGGCCGGATTCCAGATCGACAATCCGAGCCTCGTTGACAGCGCTCAGTTGACGAATTTCGAATGGCTCGGCGAAATCACCGCGACCCATTCGGAGTTCCGCAACGACCGCTTCGTCGCGGCGATCGACCGGAGCACCGGTGCCGCCCGGGATGTGACCCTCGCCTATGTGGTGCGTGCCGTCACCCCTGGTGTCTACGACCATCCGGCTGCCACGGTCGAGGATATGTACCGGCCGCAACTGTCGGCTCGCACCGCCACCGGGCGCATGGAGGTGCTCGCTGCGCAATAGGCTAGATCATGTCGATTGGGCGCAAACTGCTGATCGCCTTGCCCGTCTGCCTACTGCTGACGGGGCTGACGGGTTTTGCGATCGAGAAGGCCGACGAGGCCTTCCCGCCGCCACTCGAAGAGGCTGACGTCGTCTCGCGCGAGGTGCTCGATGCCAACGGGCAATTGCTGCGAGCCTTCGCCACGCCGGACAGCCTCTGGCGACTGAAGACCACGGTCGGCGATGTCGATCCGCAGTTCCTCAAGATGCTGATCGCCTACGAGGATCAACGTTTTGAAGAGCATTCGGGTGTCGACTTCCTGGCGCTCGGGCGCGCGGCGCTGCAATTTGTCAGCAACGGTCGCATCGTCTCCGGCGCCTCCACACTTTCGATGCAGGTCGCCCGCCTGATCGAACCGCGCCAGCAACGCTCGGTGACGGCCAAGCTCTTGCAGATCGCCCGTGCGATCCAGATCGAACGACGGCTTTCAAAAGAGCAGATCCTCAACCTCTATCTCACCCATGCGCCCTATGGCGGCAACATCGAGGGCGTGCGCGCCGCAAGCCTCGCCTGGCTCGGCAAGGAGCCGAAGCGGCTGACCGCCGGCGAAGCGGCACTGCTCGTCGCCCTGCCGCAACTGCCGGAGAAGCGCCGGCCGGATCGCAACCATGCCGCAGCCGTCGCCGCCCGTGAGCGCGTGCTGGCACGTCTCGCCGTTGCCGATGTGATCGGGGACGGTGAGGCCGCGCGCGCCGTCGCAACCTCCGTCCCCTCGCGCCGCCTGCAGCTTCCCGCCTATGCCGCGCATCTCGCCGAACGGGCCCTTCGCAAGGACCCGAAGGCCATCCAGCATCAGACGACATTGCGCCTTGCGGTCCAACGCAACCTCGAGGCCGTGGCAAAGGAAGGCGCCACCAAGCTGGGTCCGAAGGTTTCGGTCGCGATGGTCATGGCCGATGCGCGAACCGGCGAGATTGTCGCGTCGGTCGGATCGGCCGATTACTTCGACCCGAGCCGTTCCGGCTGGATCGACATGACCCGCATCACGCGCTCGCCCGGCTCGACCCTCAAGCCGTTCATCTATGGTCTCGCGTTCGAGGAAGGGCTCGTCAGCCAGGAGACGATCATCGAGGACCGGCCGGCGGATTTCTTCGGCTATCGTCCACGCAACTTCGACATGAGCTATCAGGGCGATGTCAGCGTGCGCGAGGCGTTGCAACTGTCCTTGAACGTGCCGGCGATCCGCCTTCTCGACGCCGTCGGCCCGGCCGAACTGATGATGCGCTTCCGCCGCGGCGAGGTGAAACCGGCGCTGCCTGTAGGCGAAGCGCCGGGGCTTGCGATCGGTCTCGGCGGCGTCGGGCTTTCGCTGCGCGACCTCGTCCAGCTTTATGCCGCCCTTGCCAATCGCGGCTTCCCCTTGAGGCTCGGTGACGGCATTGATGGCAAGGCCGGCCTGATCGAGGCGGAGCCGCTGCTGTCTCCTGTCGCGGTCTGGAATGTCTCCGATGCGCTCTCGGGCGTGTTGCCGCCGACGGGCAGCCGACAGCGCGGCATCGCCTACAAGACCGGCACGAGCTACGGCTATCGTGACGTCTGGTCAGTCGGCTATGACGGGCGCCATGTGCTCGGGGTCTGGGTTGGCCGGCCCGACAATGGCGCGGTTCCGGGCCTCACCGGCTACGGCAGCGCCGCGCCCATCCTCTTCGAAGGCTTTGCCAAATCCGGCTTCGGCATCAAGCCGCTCCCGGACGCGCCGGCCGGGGCGATCCGCATTTCGCAAGCGGAGCTGCCAATCAGCCAGCGCCGCTTCTCGCTGACTGCAAGCGGCCTGGTCAATGCCTCGGCGCGCGAGCCGGCGCCGCAGATCGTCTTCCCGCCCGAGGGAGCACGTGTCGAACTCGGCGCAGATCATCAGGCGATCTCACCGTTGACGCTGAAGCTTCAGGGCGGGCGGGCGCCGTTCCGCTGGCTTGCCAACGGCAGGCCGTTGCCGGAGCTGACCCGCCGTCGAGTGACACAATGGCAACCCGACGGTGTCGGCTATTCGACGCTCACCGTCATCGACGCGGTCGGCCGCGCCGCAAGCGTTCGCGTCTTCATCGAATAGCGGTAGAGTTGCGTCCACTTTCGGGAGTGTCCCCCCAAAGTGCAGCCGCGATTTCCTCTTCGAGGCGCTCGGCGTCGAGCGGCTTATGCAGCAGTCGGTGGCCGCTGGCGGTCACCTCCTTCAGCCGCGCCGGCGAGGTATCGCCTGAAAGGATCAAGGCCGGTACGTCCCTGCCGAGATAACGCTTGATTGCTCCAACGGCGCCAATTCCCGTCTCGCCGTCTTCGAGGCGGTAGTCCGTGATGACAAGATCGACCGGTGCTGCGCCCTGGCTCGAAGCCCTCGTATGCTCGTAACAGGCGGCCACCGCCGAGCGACCGGCGTAGACCCGATAGCCGAGCGTTCCAAGGAGCAATGCCGTTGCTTCCAACACGTCGCGTTCGTCATCGATGACGATGATGCCCCCGTGGTGGGTCGCGGCCGTCAAATCCGGACGGATCTTCTGCGGTGACGGGATCGGAGCGGTGATGGGCAGGGTGATGGAGAAACCCGAGCCGCGCCCCTCCGTTGAAACCACCGTGATCGGATGCCCGAGCAGAGCGGCCGTGCGCTGGACAATCGCAAGACCCAGTCCCAGTCCCTGAGCGCGGTCGCGTGCCGGGTTTCTGAGCTGAACGAACTCCTCGAAGATTGCCTCCCGGTCCACCTCGGGGATTCCGACGCCTGTGTCCCAGACCTGGATTTCGACCGATCCGCCGCGACGTCGGCAGCCGATCAGCACTCGGCCGCTTTGCGTGTAGCGAAAGGCATTGGAAAGCAGGTTGTCGAGTATTCGCTTCAGCATCATTGGATCGGTATCGACCCAGACATCGGTCACCACGACGCGCCAGTCGAGCCCCTGTCCCTTGGCAATGCTGGAGAATTCCGACTTGAGGTCAAAGAACAGGCGCCGCAGGGCGACCGGCTCGCGCTCCACGGCAACCACGCCGGCATCAAGCTTGGAAATATCGAGCAGTGCATCGAGCAGACCGCTCAGGCTGCCAATGACGGAGCGTGCCCGCTCGGCAAGATCACGCCCGTTCCTTGCCGGCACGTCGCCGTTTCGGGCGAGCGCACCGAGCGTGGAGATGAAGAGGCCGAGCGCATGGATCGGCTGGCGCAAGTCGTGGCTCGCCGCCGCGAGGAAACGCGACTTGGCGCGATCAGCGCTTTGCGCCTTGTCGCGTTCTTCCTGCAGGTCGCCAATTAGCGACAGGTTCTCGAAACGCAGCCGCACGGTCTCTGCGAGAGTGCGATGGGTGACGCGGCTGTAGTAGAGGTCGACGCCGAAGAGGCAGATGGTGAAGACCAGATAGGTGTCATAGATCGGACCGTCGCCCATGAAGCAGCGGATCGCGAAAGGCAGCAACATCGCCAGCAGCGATCCGGCGTAAGCCAGCGGAAAAGCAGACAGTGATGGCACCGCGCCGCTGGCAATGCCCGTGATGACGATGCAGATGAAGGCGAGCGTCTGCGGCTCGTCCGGCAGGAAAGCAACCCAGCCAAGCGCACCCCACAGGGCGCTCGAAA
Organism: Ensifer sp. LC11; assembly: GCF_001695835.1. Classification (GTDB taxonomy): domain Bacteria; phylum Pseudomonadota; class Alphaproteobacteria; order Rhizobiales; family Rhizobiaceae; genus Ensifer. The sequence goes on from NZ_MBSO01000067.1 coordinate 60,350, forward strand.
GCCAGGAGAGCAAGGTGAAACGCCAGGCCCATCGCCCCCAATCGCTTTTGCGCTGTTCATCGGGCTCGCGCCGATAGCGCCAGTCGAGAAGGATGCGGGCGAACGTCAGCAGATAGAGGGCAGCGATCCAGGTCAAGAGCAGGTTTGCCGGCACCCATTCACGCAGGACATAAGCAACCGGCAGTGGAATTGCGAAATTGGCAAAAAGCACCGCGTAAGATTGACGAAATAATAAGTCTATCAGGAGAGGTTGCAGATGCTCGCGAGTGTCCATTGCCGCTCCCCTCTCGATGCTGTGCAGTAGCCGCCGACAATTGCCGAAATCGATGAAGGATTGCTTACATGCGCAAACTGCTGACGGTCGTGGTGGCCGACGATCACGCCATCGTTCGCGAAGGCCTGAAGCTGCTGCTCTCCACCATGGATCATGTATCGGTGGTTGCGGAGGCTGCCGACGGCGAGGCGCTGGCAGCCATCGTGCGGGCTGGCGGCGCAGACCTGGTGATCCTCGATCTCGGCATGCCGAGGGTCGCTGGCGTGCAGTTCATCAGCGAACTCAGGGCGATTGCGCCGCGTATGAAGATCCTGGTGCTGACGGCCAACATCGAAGCCCGCACCGTCCGGGCCACGATCGCCGCCGGTGCCAGCGGGTATCTTACGAAGAGCGGAGATCCCGCCGAATTGAACGCGGCGCTCGATGCCATGCTGCGAAACGAAGTCTATCTCAGCCAGGCGGTTCGCTTCGCTGTCGATGATCCTCGAAGCCACCAGCCGCCGCCATTGACCGATGCGGCTCTTTCGCCGGTCCCCCTTACCCGGCGCGAGATGCAGATCCTGACACTCGCAGCGCAAGGGTTGACGGCGCGCGAAACCGCCGATCGCCTCGGCATCAGCCCGCTGACGGCGCGCAAGCATCGCGAAAACCTGATGCGCAAGCTCAGCCTGCACAATGCGGCAGAGATCGCCGCCTATGCCATGCGCATCGGCCTGCCGATCGGATGATGGCCGCATTTTCTCTCCGCCTGCTTTGACGGTCACACTCCCTTAACCACGCCAGCATGGGCGTGCCGGCCCACAGGGCGAAATACGGCATCCGCCGTATGTCTCGCTGATACAACCAAGCGTAGTTCTTCCGCCAGATCGAACCACGATTCTCGTGGATCGACGATTGGACACCACCCCGAGAAGGGTCGGCGATATCTGGAGGAACAGCCATGCCCTCGATGGAGCATTGGATCTCGTTTGTGCTTGCCACAGCGATCTTTGCCTGCATGCCGGGCCCGGCTATCCTTTACATGACGGCCCAGACGCTCGCCCATGGACGCAAGGCGGGGTTTCTCGCCGCGCTCGGCATCCATATCGGTTGCTACGTCCATATCGCTGCGGCTGCCCTCGGGCTCGCCGCCCTGCTGCATCATGCACTGCTTCTCTATACGGTGATCAAGCTCGCGGGCGCCGTCTATCTAATCTGGCTCGGCGCAACCATGTTGCTCGGGGCCGGGAAACACACCGCCCACACCGGAGCGGCCAAACCCGGCGTCCTGCGTGACAGCATCGTCGTCGAAATCCTCAATCCCAAGACAGCTTTGTTCTTCGTGACGTTCCTGCCGCAATTCGTCGACCCTACGGCATCTATGCCGTTGTCAATGCAGTTCCTGATGTTCGGGCTGCTGGTGAACCTCGCCCTCTCGATCGCTGACGTCGCTGCCGTGTTCCTCGCCTCGTTCACACTTGGGCGCCTGACCGGCAGCGGTAGCCGGCTGGTTCCGCGCGCCTGCGGCTCTATTCTCATTGCCCTCGGCCTGATGTTGGCTGGCCAGCCGGTGTGAACGTCAAAAGACGACCCGTGCCCACGTGGCAGCCATGGTGTATCGTAAGACACGCTGGAGTGGAGGGGCCGGACTATGCTCAATGCGACCGAGATAACCAAAGCCGCCGAAAGCCTGCATCAGGCGGAACACGACCGCAAGCAAATCGGACTTCTATCGCTCAAGCATCCTGAAATGACGATCGATGACGCCTATGCGATCCAGGCCGCCTGGGTTAGGCGCAAGCGCGACGACGGCCACCGTATCATCGGCTGGAAGATCGGCTTGACCTCCAATGCCATGCAGCAGGCGCTTGGCATAGATACGCCTGACTCCGGTGTGCTGTTCGACAACATGCTGTTCGACGACGGTGCGAGCATTCCGGCCGATCGCTTCATCCAGCCACGCGTCGAAGCCGAGATCGCTTTCGTCATGAAGGCTGGTCTCAAGGGACCGCGCGTCAATCTGGTGCAGGTGTTGAACGCCACTGATTATGTGATGCCGGCAATTGAGATTCTCGACACGCGCATCGTGCGAACCGACCCCAAGACCAAGAGGACGCGGACCATCGTCGATGCGATTTCCGACAATGCCGCCAATGGCGGCCTCATTCTCGGCGGCCGCGCCGTGCGTCCCGATACCGTCGACATGCGTTGGATGGGCGCGATCGTCTCGCGCAATGCGGCGATCGAGGAGACGGGGCTTGCGGCCGGCGTGCTCAATCATCCGGCCCGCGGTATCGCCTGGCTTGCCAACCGCCTCGCGCAGTGCGGAGATGCGATCGAGCCCGGCCAGATCGTTCTTTCCGGTTCGTTCATCCGCACCATCGAAGCCAAGAATGGCGATACGATCGTTGCCGATTTCGGCCCCTACGGCTCCGTGAGCTGCCATTTCGCGTGACGGCGGAGGCGCCGGGACGAGACCTTTACTCGCGCGGGCCCGGCCGGAAAGCCGTTCCACACTTTTCCTGGAATTGCGTGCGGCTCACTGCACCAGAATGGCGCGGAAATCGTTGACGTTGGTGCCGGTCGGCCCAGGCTTGAAGAGATCGCCGAGCGCATCGAACGCTGTCCAGCTGTCATTCTTCTGCAGCAGTCCTGCAGCATCCAGCCGCTGCGCCACGAGCCGGGCTACGGTCGTGTCGTCTGCGAAAGCGCCGGCATTGTCCTCCGAGCCGTCGATCCCGTCCGTGTCAGCCGCAAGTGCCGAGACGCCCTTGGCGCCATCGATACCAAGCGCCAAGGCCAGCAGGAACTCGCTGTTGCGGCCGCCCTTGCCCTTGCCGCGGATCGTCACGGTCGTCTCGCCGCCGGAAAGCACGACGACAGGCTTGCTGAACGGCCGTCCCCGGCCGGCGACTTCACGGGCGATCGCCGCATGCACGCCGCCGACATCGCGTGCCTCGCCTTCGATCGCATCAGACAGAATGATCGCCGCGATCCCGGCTGCACGCGCTTCAGCCGCGGCTGCCTCGAGCGAGACGGAGGCGGATGCGATCAGCCGCACTTCGTTGCGGGCAAAGCGCAGATCATCCGGCAACGGCGCGGCGCTGTCGGGGCTGTTGATCCAGGCGATGACCTTGGCCGGCAATTCCAGGCCGTAGCGGTCGATCAGCGTCAGCGCATCTTCGCGCGAGCTTGCATCGGCGAGCGTCGGCCCGGATGCGACCAGCGCCGGATCGTCGCCCGGAATATCAGAGACGATCAGCGAGACGACCTTCGCCGGATAGGCGGCAGCTGCGAGCCTGCCGCCCTTTATCATCGAAACGTGCTTGCGCACGGCGTTCATGGCGCTGATCGGCGCGCCGGAGGCAAGCAGTGCTCGGTTGACCGCAATCTCGTCTTCCAGCGTCAGGCCGGGTGGAGGCGACGGCAGAAGCGCCGAGCCACCGCCGCAAACAAGAGCGACGACGAGGTCGTCTTCCGTCAGGCCGCTGACTTCTGCGAGCAAGCGCTTCGATGCCAACAAACCATTCTCATCCGGAAGCGGGTGCGACGCCTCAAGCACCTCGATCTTGTCGCAGGGAGCGGCATAACCGTAGCGTGTGACCACGACACCCGAAAGCGGTCCATCCCAATGGCGCTCGAAGGCAGCCGCCATCTGGGCAGCGCCCTTGCCGGCGCCGACGACGACCGTGCGCCCCTTCGGCCGTTCCGGCAGGTTGGCGACGATCACCCGTTCCGGGTCAGCCGCGGCAACGGCCGAGGTGAACAGCGTTTCGAGAAAACGGCGTGGGTCAGTGATCGCTGGCATTTTTCTCCCCGTACTTAATGATGTCTCGGGCGGCGGTTCCTCCAACCGCCGCCCGGACACATGACCGGCCCGGCACAATGGGACGCCGGGCGGATCATGTGCGTTTCGTGCCTGCTAGAAGTCTCAGGCGACCTGATGGTTCGCCATGCGCTCCAGCGCCCGGACAAGACCGGAGTGATCAAGACCGCTGTCGCCATTGGCGGCGCAGTTGTTGAACAGTTCCTGCGTGGCGGCCGTGTTCGGCAGCGAGATGCCGAGCGACTTTGCGCCCTGCAGCGCCAAGTTCAGGTCCTTCTGGTGCAGCGAGATGCGGAAGCCCGGATCGAAGGTACGCTTGATCATGCGCTCGCCGTGCACCTCGAGGATGCGCGAGGAGGCAAAGCCGCCCATCAGCGCCTCGCGGACGCGGGCCGGATCGGCGCCGGCCTTGGACGCAAAGACGAGGGCTTCCGAAACCGCCTCGATCGTCAGCGCGACGATGATCTGGTTAGCAACCTTGGTGACCTGGCCGTCGCCGCAGTCACCGACGAGCGTGATGTTCTTGCCCATCAGCTTCAGGAGCGGCAAAGCCCGGTCGAAGCTTTCCTGGGCGCCACCCGCCATGATCGAGAGCGAGGCGTTCTTGGCGCCGACTTCGCCGCCGGAGACCGGGGCGTCGATGAATTCGGCGCCGGTCTCGCGAACCTTCTTGGCGAATTCCTTCGTCTCGATCGGCGAGATCGAGCTCATGTCGATGACGAGCTTGCCCTTGGAAAGACCGTAGGCGACGCCGTTTTCGCCGAAGAGGACGTCCTTGACCTCCGGGGTGTCCGGCAGCATCAGGATGATCGTGTCGACGGTTTCGGCGAGCGCCTTCGGCGTGTCGACGAACTTCAGGCCGTTATCGAGCAGCTCCTGGCGCGGCGGGATGACGAACTTCGAGGTGACGATGGTGTGGCCGGCATCCTGCAGGTGGCGCGCCATCGGCGTGCCCATGATACCCAGTCCAATGAAACCGATTGTTGCCATGGTGCTTAGCTCCTGATCTTGATGATGTCTGCGGATTGGGTGCGCTTGCGCTCAGCGCCAAGCCAGCCAAGGCCGTCGGCCGTCGTGGTGCGCGGCTTGTACTCGCAACCGATCCAGCCGTCGTAACCGGCCGCTTTCAGCGCGTCGAAAACGAAGGGATAATTGATCTCGCCAGTGCCCGGTTCATTGCGGCCGGGGTTGTCGGCCAGCTGGACGTGAACGATGCGATCGGCAAAGCGCTTGTAGGTGCCGATCAGTTCGCCCTGGGTGCGTTGCTGATGGTAGAGGTCGTACTGGATGAACAGGTTGTCGCTGCCGACCTCTTCGATGATCGAAGCGGCCTGTTCGACCGTGTTGAGATAGAAGCCGGGAATATCGAAGTCGTTGATCGGCTCGATCAAAAGGCGAATGCCCTGCTTGCCCAGTTCACCTGCTGCAAGCTTGAGATTTGCGACCAGCGTGTTGCGAAGCACCTGTTCCGAGACACCCGCCGGCGCAATGCCGACCAGGCAATTCACCTGCTTGCAGTCGAGCGCCGTCGCATAGTCGATGGCGCTTGCGACACCCTTGCGAAACTCGTCGACCCGGTCCGGCAGGATGGCGATGCCGCGTTCGCCGCTCGCCCAGTTGCCGGCCGGCAGATTGTGCAAAACCTGGGTCAGGCCGTGACGCTGAAGCTCGGCGCGCAGGCTCACCTTTTCGAACTCGTAGGGGAAGAGATACTCCACGCCTTCGAAGCCGGCCTTGGCGGCAAGGGCGAAACGATCGAGGAACGGCACCTCGTTGAACAGCATTGTCAGGTTCGCAGCGAACTTCGCCATGCGATGTCTCCTCCTTGTGTTTGTCTTTGGAGCGGGATGCGGGCGGAAGACCGCCCGCATTTTGCTCAGTCGAGCAGGGCCGTGATTGCGGTCGGCACGTCCTCGCCGCGCAGCGCCAGTTCCTCGAACTCGACGACGGCATTGATGTCGGCACCCATGGAGATGTTGGTGACACGCTCGAGGATGAACTCGATGACGACGGGAACCTGGTGCTCGTCCATCAGCGCCCGTGCACGGTCGAAGGCTTCCTGGAACTCGTTCGGGCTGCGCACCCGGATCGCCTTGCAGCCGAGACCTTCGGCAACCGCGACGTGGTCGACGCCGTAACCCTTCTCCGCATCGCCCGACGCATTGATGTTGTCGAAGGCGAGGCTGACCTCGAAGTCCATGTTGAGGCCGCGCTGTGCCTGACGGATGAGGCCGAGATAGGAATTGTTCACGACGATATGCAGGTAGGGCAGCTTGTGCTGGGCGCCGACCGCGAGCTCCTCGATCAGGAACTGGAAGTCGTAGTCACCGGAAAGTGCGACGATCGTCCGGTCCGGATCGGCGGCGCGAACACCGAGTGCTGCCGGCAAGGTCCAGCCGAGCGGGCCGGCCTGGCCGCAATTGATCCAGTTGCGCGGCTTGTAGACGTGCAGGAACTGGGCGCCGGCGATCTGGCTGAGGCCGATGGTCGAGACATAGCAGGTGTCGCGGCCGAAAGCCTTGTTCATCTCTTCGTAAACGCGCTGGGGCTTCAGCGGTGTCTGATCGAAATGGGTCTTGCGCAGCATGGTGCGCTTGCGCTCGCGGCACTCTTCGGCCCAGGCGGACCAGTCACGCAGCTTGCCGGCCGTCTTCCATTCGGTCGCGACGTCGAGGAACAGCTTCAGGGCAGCGCCGGCATCCGAGACGATACCGAAGTCAGGTGCAAAGACGCGACCGATCTGGGTCGGCTCGATATCGACGTGAACGAACTTGCGGCCTTCCGTATAGGTCGGAACGTTGCCGGTGTGGCGGTTGGCCCAACGGTTGCCGACGCCGAGAACGAAGTCGGAAGCGAGCATGTTGGCATTGCCGTAGCGATGCGATGTCTGCAGGCCGCACATGCCGGCCATCAGCGGATGATCATCCGGGATCGTGCCCCAGCCCATCAGCGTCGGGATAACCGGGATGCCGGTGATCTCGGCGAATTCGGTCAGAAGATCGGAGGCGTCGGCATTGATGATGCCCCCACCGGCGACGATCAGCGGACGCTCCGCCTCGTTCAGCATCGCGATCGCCTTCTCAGCCTGGGCGCGCGTCGCCTTCGGCTTGTAGGCTTCAAGCGGCTCGTAGGTGTCCGGGTCGAACTCGATTTCGGCGAGCTGGACGTCAACCGGCAGGTCGATCAGGACCGGGCCCGGGCGACCGGAACGCATGATGTGGAATGCCTTCTGGAAAACAAAGGGAACGAGCGCCGGCTCCATGACCGTGACCGCCCACTTGGTGACCGGTGCTGCGATCTTGGCGATATCGACCGCCTGGAAGTCTTCCTTGTCGAGGCGGGCGCGCGGCGCCTGGCCGGTGATGCACAGGATCGGGATCGAGTCGGCCGAGGCCGAATAGAGGCCCGTGATCATATCGGTTCCGGCAGGGCCGGATGTGCCGATGCAGACGCCGATATTGCCGTGCTTGGCGCGGGTGTAGCCTTCCGCCATATGCGAGGCACCCTCGACATGGCGCGCCAGAATGTGGCGGACGGAACCACGCGCCTTCAGCGCCGAATAGAACGGGTTGATGGCAGCGCCAGGTACGCCGAAGGCGCAGCCGATGCCTTCCTTCTCCAGAACATAAACAGCCGCGTCAACGGCACGCATCTTAGCCATGGGAACTCCTCCAATTTCCTGAAAAGATAATCCATTATTTTCGATACGCAATACACAAATGGAAATCATTTCCATCATGTGGAAATAAAGATTTTCAACAAATCGGAGAAAATCCCTTCGCGGCCTGATAGAGGATGATGGGCGAATGACGTGATTTGGAGAGGCATCGATGGACGGCAACGGCAGGGGAAAACGCGGGCGCAAGGCGGGCGAAAATGCAGCGCCGTCGTCCGTCCAGGTGCTCGATCGCAGCCTCGCGCTGCTGGAGGTCGTGGCGCAGGGAGACGGCTCAACCTTGACCCAGCTCGCCGACGAGACCGGCATGGCGCCATCCACCGTGCATCGTCTGCTGACGACGCTTTCCGGCCACGGCATGGTGATGAACGACCCTGATACGGGCGCCTGGACCGTCGGCCTCAAGGCATTCGAGATCGGCAATGCCTATCTGCGCTTCCGCAAGCTTGGCACCATCAGCCGCCCCTTCCTCAAGGGCCTCATGGAGGAAAGCGGTGAGACAGCCAATATCGGCATCGAGGAAGGCGGCGACGTCGTCTTCATCTCGCAGGTCGAAAGCCACGCGCCGATGCGCGCCTTCTTCCGCCCCGGCCGCCGCGGCCCCGTGCACGCCTCCGGCATCGGCAAGGCGATCCTTTCGACCTGGTCGGACAAGGAGATCGCTCAGCTTCTCGGCGGCCGCGAGCTTGCCCACTTCACCGACAAGACCCGCGACACGCTGCCGGCGCTGCTGAAAGACATCCAGGAGATCCGCCACCGCGGCTGGTCCGTCGACGACGAGGAGCACACGCTCGGCATGCGCTGCGTCGCCGCCCCGATCTTCAACGAATATGGCGAGACGATCGCCGGTATCTCGATTTCCGGTCCTTCGGTGCGCGTCAGCAACGAGAAACTCTCGACGCTCGGCCCAATCGTGCGCGAGCGCGCCGATGCCTTGACCAAGGCGATGGGCGGCAAACGGCCGGAAGAGCTGTAACCGCCCAGGAGAATGCGCCGCTCACCCCGTTGCAATAGGCCGCGGAAACGAAAAGGGCTCGCAGATCCTTGCAGATCTGCGAGCCCCAAGAAGGCAGTGCAATGCCGTTCAGGCGGTTTCTAGGCTCTTGGCCACCAATGCCGTATCCTTCGCCTCACTCGTGGCACGCTTCATCGGCTTGCCGGCAACGTAGGTCTCGGCAACGCAACGGTCGTCGCCCATCGTCTGCAGGATAAAGAGCTCTTCCGCCAGCGAACCGGCGACCCGCATGCGCAGTTCCATCGAGGGCTTGGCGCGGCTGTCGAGCACGACGATGTCGGCATCGGCGCCGACATGCAGCGAACCGATGCGATCGTCGAGATCGAGCGCCCGGGCATTGCCGAGCGTCATGCGGTAGAACGAGTTGAACGGCGTCAGCCGCTGGCCCTGCAGGTGCAACACCTTGTAGGCTTCGTCCATGGTCTCCAGCATGGAGAAGCTGGTGCCGGCGCCGACATCGGTCGCGACCGACCAGCGGGCGCCGAACTTGTCGAAGCGATCCCGGTCGAAGAGACCGGAGCCGAGGAAGAGGTTCGAGGTCGGGCAGAAATTGCCGACGGCGCCGGTCTCGGCAAGAACGGAGATCTCGCGGTCGCTCAGGTAAATGCAGTGCCCGAGCAAGGTCTTGCGCGTCAGGAGATCGTAACGCGCGTAGATATCCGTGTAGTCCTTGGCTTCCGGATAGAGCGAGGTCGCAAAGGCCACCTCGTCCTTGTTTTCGGAAAGATGGGTCTGGACGTAGCATTCCGGATGCTCGGCGACGAGCACGCGGCTCATCTCCATCTGCTCCGGCGTCGAGGTGATGGCAAAGCGCGGGCTGATGGCATAATGCGCGCGGCCGCGGCCGTGCCACTTGGCGATCAGCGCCTTCGTCTCGTCATAGCCAAGCTGCGGCGTGTCACGCAGCGCATCGGGGGCGTTGCGGTCCATCATCACCTTGCCGCCGATCATCAGCATGCCGCGCGCTTCGGCCGCACCAAAATAGGCATCCACGCTTTCCGGATGCACCGAGCAGTAGGCGGCGGCCGTCGTCGTACCGTTCGCCAGCAGTTCGTCCAGGAAGCGGCCGGCGATGAAGTCGGCGTGCTCCGGCTTCCGCAGCTTCTGCTCCTCGACGAAGATGTAGGTGTTCAGCCATTCGAGAAGTTGCGCGCCGTAGGAGGCGATCGCCTGGGTCTGCGGAAAATGCAGGTGCGTGTCGATCAGGCCCGGCAGCACGAGATTAGGGCGATGGTCGGCAACCTTGACGCCGGGTCCGGCGCGGCGGGCGACTTCGGCGTGCTCTCCGATATCGGCAACCTTGCCGTCGCGCACCAGCACGGCGCCATCCTCGAAATAGCGATAGGAGGCGGTATCGTCGATGCCCTTGGGCTCTTCGACGAAGGTCAGGACGCGGCCGCGGATCAGCAATTCGGTCATTGGGTTTTTCCTCCATTCACGACGGACTCGTACCAGGCGACCAGCAGCTGGCGCTCCTCGTCCGATACGCCGGTGACGTTTGCCGGCGGCATCGCATGCGAACGGCCGGCCTGCAGATAGATTTCACGCGCGTGGTTGGCGATCTCCACGTCCGTCTCGAGCGTCACGCCCTTCGGCGGGACAACCAGACCTTCCCAGCCCGGCTCCTTGGCATGGCACATGGAACAGCGGCCAAGCACGGTGTCGCGCACCTTCGGAAAGGCTTCCGCCGCGACGAAGGGCTGCTGCGCGGCCGAGATCTTCTCCTCGGCGCCACCGGCAAGGATCTTCGGCACGGTCGAGAGCCACATGATCGCAACGAAGAGCAGTGCTGTGACGAGCCAGGTCCAGGTCGGGTTGCCCTTGTCGGCATGGCGGGTGTTGAAATAGTGGCGGATGGTGACGCCCATCAGGAAGACCAGCGAGGCGATGATCCAGTTGTACTGGGTGCCGAACGCCAGCGGGTAGTGGTTCGACAGCATCAGGAACAGAACCGGCAGCGTCAGGTAGTTGTTGTGGGTCGAGCGTTGCTTGGCAATCACGCCGTACTTCGGGTCCGGCGTGCGGCCGGCGATCAGGTCACCCACGACCACCTTCTGGTTCGGGATGATGATGAAGAACACGTTGGCCGACATGATCGTCGCGGTGAAGGCGCCGAGATGCAGAAACGCCGCGCGGCCGGTGAAGAGCTGCGTGTAGCCCCAGGCCATGCCGACCAGGATGAAGTAGAGAAGCACCATCAGCTTCGTGTTGTCACGACCGAAGGGCGACTTGCAGATCGTGTCATAGGCGAGCCAGCCGAAGGCGATCGAACCGAGCGAGATGGCGATCGCCACCGGCTTCGAGACGTCGAGCACGTTCGGATCGATCAGGTAGAGATCCGCACCGGCGTAGTAGACCAGGCACAGCATGCCGAAGCCCGAAAGCCAGGTGACGTAGGATTCCCATTTGAACCAGATCAGGTGCTCCGGCATGTTGGCCGGTGCAACCAGGTACTTCTGGATGTGGTAGAAGCCACCACCATGCACCTGCCATTCTTCGCCATAGGCGCCGACCGGCAGGCCGGGATGTTTCTTCAGACCAAGGTCAAGGGCGACGAAGTAAAAGGACGAACCGATCCATGCAATGGCGGTGATGACGTGCAGCCATCTCACGGCAAAGGTCAGCCAATCCCAGGCGATGGCATAGTCGTACATGCAATTCTCCCATTTCTCCTCAGGCCATTATGTGTCATTGCTGGAGGTCGCGGGAACGTCGCTGCTTCACCAACACTTTCAAAAAAATCTATAAAATAGCGACGCAATGGATAGGCTAGTAAGAAGCCGGAGGAGTGGGACGGAGGCATGTCTTATCTGGACAATGTACGCGTCTTCGTGCGCGTCGTAGAGCTTGGAACCCTGTCGGCGGCCGGTCGCGACCAGCGCGTGACGCCGGCGGTTGCAAGCAATAGAATCAAAGAGTTGGAACGCCATATGGGCGTTCGCCTGTTCAATCGGACGACGCGCAAGCTGACCCCGACGGAGCATGGCCGCGTCTTTTACGATGGCGCCGTGAAGATCCTCGAAGCGGTCAACGAAGCGGAAAATGCAATCGCCGATCTCTCGCGCAACCCGAAGGGCGCCTTGAAGATTACTGCTCCCTTGGGGATAGGTCGGCGACTGATCGCATCAGGCATTCCTGAGTTTCACGACAAGTATCCCGATATCGAAGTGCGCCTTCGCCTGTCGGATCACAACGTCGATATCCTCTCCGAGGGCGTCGACGTCGCCTTCAAGCTCGGCATCCTCGAAGATTCGAACCTGCGCATGCGCGGCATCATGAATTGCGAGCGGGTGATCTGCGGTGCGCCCGCCTATTTCGAGAAACGCGGCGTGCCGCAAACGCCGGATGCGCTGATTGCCGACAAACACGACTGTCTGCTGCTGCGCTATCCCGGTTCGAAGGAATACTTCTGGACGCTCCAGACGATGGAAGGCGTGCGCAAGCTTGAGGTGACCGGCCCTTACGACTCTGATGACGGCGACGTGCTCACCCAATGGGCGCTCGACGGCCGCGGCATCATCAACAAGCCGCTGTTCGAGGTGAAGGCCCACATCAATGCCGGTGCGCTGGTGCCAATCCTCTCCGACACGCCGCCGCTTAGTGTGCAACTCGCGGCGATCTATCCCCACAAACGTTTCCAGGACCCGAAAGTCAGGCTGATGATCGACTACATGGCTGAGCGCTGTCAGCGGCTGATCAACGGTATGCTGGCCTAACCTCCGCAAAGGCGTGGTCAGGCGGCCAACGCAATGAGGCCCGACGAGGGCGCCCTCGCCGGGGCGTCATGCGCTCTGTCCCAAGAAGCGAGGCACCTCTTTCCGCAACGGCTTCGATTGCGGGAAGAAAGACGGAGGGCGCATTGCCGAGGCGCCGGCCCTCCGCAACAACGAAGTATCAGCGGTTCACGTCGCTGTGCTTCGATTTGCCGGGAACGCCGTCACCGCCGCCGTTACCGAAGCCGTTGTTGGCATGCTTGGTCTTGCCGCCGCCGTCGCCATCACCGTCACCATCGCCATCACCATCGCCGTCGCCGTCACCATCGCCGTCGCCATCACCATCGCCGTCGCCGTCACCATCGCCACCACCATCGCCGTCACCATCGCCGCCGCCATCACCGCCGCCGTCACCATCGCCGTCGCCGCCAGTACCACTTTCACCACTGGTGGTCCCCTCGTCGGCGTGCGCAATGCCGATCATGATCGGCGCGCTATAGTGCGTCACCACCGCAAATGCCGTGGACAAAAGCAGAGCACGTGTCAATTTCTTCATCGTCGTCTCCCGATCTGATGCGCCCTGTCTCCGTGCAGTTGCGTAAAACGCGACTTGTCTGAAAAGCACTAAAGAAAATCCGGGACGCGTTACTCCCTTAAAGGTCGACCTCAGCGCCAACCTTATTTTAGAAACCAATGATAATAGGCAGATCCAGTGGCAATCGGTAAGCGACACATTTGTGGTATGCGTTTAAGGCGGGCGGATCATGCAACCAATCCATTTGGGTTATGGCTCATGCGGCTCGGCCGTCAGACTATTTAACGAGGGAGGCTGATAGCCCTTCGTTCTCTCAATCCCGCCAAGACCGCCGATCCGCTCGACCAGGAAATCAACCAACAGGCGAACACGGGCAATGCCGGCGCGCTCGGGCACGATTAACAGGCTAAGCGGGACCGAAGGCAGCGAATAGTCCTGAAGCAACGGCACAAGCCGGCCGCTCGCCAGAAGATCGTCCACCAGCCACTGGTGTGCCGGTGCAATGCCGCGGCCGGCGACAAGCGCTTCGCGGACGGCGAGCCCGTGATCGACTCGAAAGCGCCCGCCGAAGGGCACGACATGATGCCGTCCGTCCGGTCCCTTCAGGGTAAGCTTGTCGCTCCCTGCCACATTCGACATGCGGATCCCCTCATGGGCGGTAAGGTCAGTTGGGGAGCCGGGAACCCCACGCGCGGCCAGATAGCCCGGCGCCGCCACGAGCAAGCGCCGGCTTTCGCCAAGTGGCCGCAGCTTCATCGAGCTGTCGGTGAGCGGCCCGAGACGCAGCGCGATATCGATCCCTTCCCGCACCAGATCGATACGCTCATCGGTCAGGCTAAGATCGATGCCGATATCAGGATACTTGTCCTGAAAGGCGAAGATCAGCCGGCTGACGTGTAACACTCCGAAGGCAGACGTGCAGGATACGCGAATGGTGCCGGCGGCAGTGCCGCGTGTGCCGCGTGCCTCGTCGCCCGCCTGTTCGACCAGCCGCAGGATCTGGATGCTGTTGGCATAATAGCGGCTGCCCTCATCGGTCAGCGTGACGCGCCGGGTGGTGCGGCTGAGCAACGGCACGCCAACGGCTTCCTCCAGTTCCCGCAACTGCCGGGTAACAGTGGATTGGCCGATGCCGAGCTCGCGCGCGACAGCCGAAAGGCTACCGCGCTCGGCAACGCGTGTGAACGTGCGCATGCGCTCAAGCGTGACGTCCGATTTATCCATTTTTTAGCAGAATCCTATGCATTTCTGATATCTACCGCATAGGCTTGTTGGGGTCTACTTGGAGTCTCAGTTGATGACACCAGGGAACACCGACCGTGAAAGTACTGCTTGTTTATGCTCACCCCGAACCCCGCTCGCTTAACGGCGCTCTGCGCGATGTCACCATCAAGGCGCTTGAGGCAGAGGGCCACGATGTGCGCGTTACCGACCTTTACGCCGAGGGATGGAAGTCGGAAATCGACCGGGCGGACTTCCCCGCCCTGGCCTCGGATACCCGGTTCAAGCCAAGCCGCGCCTCGAAGGATGCCTTTGCGACCGACACCCTGACCGCCGACGTCAAAGCCGAGCAGGAAAAGCTGCTTTGGGCCGATGCACTGATCCTGCAGTTTCCACTGTGGTGGTATTCGATGCCGGCGATCCTCAAAGGCTGGGTCGATCGCGTCTATGCCTATGGTTTCGCCTACGGCGTCGGCGAACACAGCGACAAGTATTGGGGCAAGCGCTTCGGCGAAGGCACGCTTGCAGGAAAGCGCGCCATGCTTGTGGTGACGACGGGCGGTTGGGAGGAGCACTATTCGTCGCGTGGGGTCAACGGGCCGATCGACGACCTGTTGTTCCCGATCAATCACGGCGTGCTCTATTATCCCGGCTACGACGTGCTTCCGCCTTTCGTCGCCTATCGCGTCGATGGCCTCGGCGAGGCCGGTTTCGAAGCAACCGCCGAGCGGCTCAGGGAAAGAATGCGCGCGCTTGCGACCACGACGCCCATTCCCTATCGCCGGCAGAATGGCGGCGACTACCTGATCCCCACCCTTGAATTGCGC
Organism: Ensifer sp. LC11; assembly: GCF_001695835.1. Classification (GTDB taxonomy): domain Bacteria; phylum Pseudomonadota; class Alphaproteobacteria; order Rhizobiales; family Rhizobiaceae; genus Ensifer. The sequence continues at coordinate 75,416 of NZ_MBSO01000067.1, forward strand.
CCGGATCTCGAGACCGCAGACGCACGCGGCTTTGCGCTTCACCTGAACGGCGCGACGCAATAGGGCGACGGCGCCTTAACCGCTAGCGCGCAAGCTTGGCAACAGCAGGCCGGCGCACGGTATCGGATTGTGCCGGTTGACGGAAATTCAGCGCCGCCGCCATGACTTCGGCGGCGGCAAGTGCTGCAATGACCGCCGGCCGCTTGTCCTTCACGGTCGTGCCGCCGATTGGGCAGATGAGCCGGTCGAAGAGCTCCGGTCGGCCGATCTCGCGCGACAGCCAGTTCTTGAAGGTGGCACGTTTCGTCTTCGAGCCAATCATGCCGACATAGGAAGCGTCATCACGGAGAAGCGCCTCTGCCGCAATTAAAAAGTCGAGCGCATGGTCGTGCGTCAGGATGACGAAGGCACTGCCGGGAGGCGCGTCGCGAACGACCGCTTCCGGCATCGCCGTCAGGCAGGTCTCGATGCCGGGAATGTCGGCAACGGCGGAAAGCTCGTTTTCGCGGGTATCGACCAGCACGGTGCGCACCGGCACCAGCGACAAGGCCATGGCGAGCGCATCGCCGACATGGCCGGCACCGAAGACATAAACATGTGGCCGGCTGGCGATTTCCAGGTCGCTGCGTTCAATCAGCATAGCGGCTTTCTCCCGATCGATGCGTGTGAAGGCGAGCGCCACGCGCCCGCCGCAACACTGGCCGATCTCAGGCCCGAGCGGGATCGTCATTGCCTCCAGCGCGTCGCCGCGCTTCAGCGCCCGCCGGCCATGGTCGATCGCCATGTATTCGAGTTGCCCACCACCGATCGTACCGAACAGGCTATCGGTCGCGACGAGCATCCAGGCATCGGTGTCGCGCGGCGTAGAGCCGGCCGCACCCGTCACTTCCACGAGCACGCAATCCGGCTCGCGTCGGAGAAAGTCCCTGATATCCTCGCGGCTCGTTACCATGACCGATCAGCCCTTCCTCACCCTTTCTGCCGTGCAGCCGCCCTGAGCCGCTCGATCGCCATCAGCACCCGTTCCGGCGTTGCCGGTGCATCGAGGCGCGGTGCTATACGATACTCCGCAACGCTCGCCGCCGCCATGGATAGCGCCTCAAGAACCGAAATGCCGAGCATGAACGGCGGTTCGCCCACCGCCTTGGAACGCCGGATGGTTTCCTCGCGGTTGACCGACCATTCGGCAAGGCGGGTGTTGAAGACGCGCGGCCGATCCGACGCGAGCGGGATCTTGTAGGTCGAGGGCGCGTGCGTGCGCAGCCGGCCCTTCGCGTCCCACCAGAGTTCCTCCGTCGTCAGCCAGCCCATGCCCTGAACGAAAGCACCTTCCACCTGACCGAGGTCGAGCGCCGGGTTCAACGAGCGGCCGACATCGTGCAGGATGTCGGTGCGATCGACCTGGTACTCGCCGGTCAGCGTATCAACGCTGACTTCGGAGCACGAGGCGCCATAGGCATAGTAGAAAAAGGGACGGCCGCGACCTTCTGCGCGGTTCCAGTGGATCTTCGGCGTCTTGTAGAACCCGGCCGCCGAAAGCTGGATGCGGGCGCCATAGGCGATCTTGATGAACTCGTTGAAGCTCAAACGTTCGGCACCGATCCGCACGGTGTTCGGCTCGAACGCAACGTCAGCCTCGGCAACGTTCCACCGCTCGGCGGCAAAGCGCACGAGCCGCGCCTTGATCTGCTGGGCGGCGTTGGCGGCCGCCATGCCGTTGAGGTCCGAGCCGGACGAGGCTGCGGTCGCCGAGGTGTTCGGCACCTTGCCGGTCGTCGTCGCCGTTACCTTGATCCGGTCGAGATTGACCTGGAACTCGTCGGCCACCACCTGGGCGACCTTGGTATAGAGCCCCTGCCCCATCTCGGTGCCGCCGTGGTTCAGATGGATGGAGCCATCCGTATAGACGTGCACCAGGGCGCCCGCCTGGTTGTATTCGGTCTTGGTGAAGGAGATGCCGAACTTCACCGGTGTCAACGCGATGCCGCGCTTGACCACGTTGTTCTCGCGGTTAAACGCGATCACCGCCTCGCGGCGCTTGGCATAATCCGCCGAGGTTTCCAGTTCCTCGATGATCCGGCCGATGATGTTGTCTTCCACGGTCTGGTGATAGGGCGTGAGATTCCGCCCCTCGCCGCCGTAAAAATTCAGCTTGCGGATTTCGAGCGGATCCTTGCCGACCGCATAGGCGATCTCCTCGATCATGCGCTCGCCGCCGACCATGCCCTGCGGCCCGCCGAAACCGCGAAACGCGGTGTTGGAGACGGTGTTGGTCTTCAGCGGACGCGAGCGCAGGCGCACGTTCGGATAGAAGTAACAATTGTCGGCGTGGAACAGCGCGCGGTCGGTGACCGGGCCGGAAAGGTCGGCCGAATAGCCGCAGCGTGCCGAAAAGACGGCGTCCACCGCCTCAATGCGCCCCTCGTCGTCGAAGCCGAGCTTGTAGTCGACGTGGAAGTCGTGACGCTTGCCGGTCGCGCTCATGTCGTCGTCGCGATCGGGCCGGACCTTGACCGGGCAGCGGTATTTCTTGGCGGCAACCGCCGCGACGGCTGCGAAGATGTTCGCCTGCGTTTCCTTGCCGCCGAAGCCGCCGCCCATGCGGCGCACGTTGACGGTGACCGCATTCGAGGGCACGCCGAGCACGGTCGCGACCATGTGCTGGGTTTCACTCGGATGCTGGGTCGAGGAATAGACAAGAACTTCATCGTCCTCGCCGGGGATGGCAAACGAGATCTGACCTTCGAGATAGAAGTGGTCCTGGCCGCCGATCCGCATCTCACCCTGGAGAATGTTCTTCGCCTTGGCAAACCCGGCTTCAATGTCGCCGCGCTCGAGCTTCAGGGGATCGATCACCAGCGGATAATTGGCGGCCGCCGCTTCGAGCACATCGGTCACATGCGGCAGTTCGCGATACTCGATCTTGACCTTGGCCGCCGCACGCCGGGCCGCCTCACGCGAGGTGGCGATAACCGCGAAGATCGGCTGGCCGTGGAACTCCACTTTGTCAGTGACGAAGATCGGCTCGTCGTGCTTGTGGGCCGGGCTGATGTCGTTTTCGCCGGGGATGTCGGCCGCGGTCAGGACGCCGATAACGCCTTCGCTGCTCGATACGGCCTCGAAGTCGATCGACAGGATCTCGGCATGCGCCCGCTGCGACAGGCCGAGATAGCCATGCAGCGTGCCTTGGGGTTCCGGAATGTCGTCGATGTATTCAGCGGTTCCCGACACATGCTTGTGGCCGGATTCGTGCCGTTCCTTTTCATGCACGGCGCCGCGGATGCGGTCGATGGGCTGCATCACGTTCATGGCTTCCTCCCTTAAACCGCGACAGCAATGGTGCGATCGAGGCGGAGCTGGCCGCCACTCGACTGCGTTTCGAGATAGAAGCGACGAAGCAGGTTCTTCGCCACCAGCTGGCGATACTCCGCCGAAGCTCGCCAGTCGGTGAGCGGCGTGAAGTCCTGATCGAATGCCGCGACCGCCCGCTCGATCGTCTCCTCGTTCCACTCGGCCCCTTTAAGCGCCGCCTCGACGTTGGAGGCGCGCTTCGGCGTGCCAGCCATACCGCCGAAGGCGATCACAGCGTCGGTCACCCGGCCGGCGTCGAAGGCGACATTGAAGCCACCGCAGACGGCGGTGATGTCCTCGTCGAGCCGCTTCGTCACCTTGTAGACGGCAAGGCGGGCATTGTCGGAGACGAAGGGGATGCGCACGCTTTCCACGAACTCACCGGGCTCGCGGTCCTGCTTGCCATAGGCGATGAAGAAATCCTCGAGCACCACCGTGCGCCGGCGCGCGCCCTTGCGCAGCGTGATCGAGGCGCCAAGTGCGATCAGTGCCGGCGGCGTGTCGCCGATCGGCGAGCCATTGGCGATGTTGCCGCCGACGGTGCCCATGTTGCGGACCTGCTGGCCACCGATGCGGTCCCAGAGTTCCGTCAGTTCCGGGAAATGCTCGACGATGACGGGATAGGCATCGGCATAGCTGACGCCGGCTCCAAGAGTGACGCCATCCGCATCGACCGTGATCCGCCGCAGCTCTTCGAGATGGGTCAGGTGAATGACCGGCGAGATGTCGCGCATGAACTTCGTCACCCAGAGCCCGACATCGGTCGAGCCGGCGACGATCGTCGCCTTCGGATTGGCTTCGAACACGGCGGCGAAATCGTCGACTGAGCCTGGAAGAATGAAGCGCTCCGCATCCGAGCCGATCTCGACGCGGCGGCCGTCCTGGAGAGCGACCAGTTCGCCCGCGATCCGGCCGCGCTCCGCGACCAGCGGATCCTTGCCGACATCGCCGATCGTCGAGATCGCCTCGGCGGCGCGGATGATCGCGGCATAGCCGGTGCAGCGACAAAGATTGCCCTGCAGCGCCTTCTCGATCTCGGCAATCGACGGCTTCGGGTTTTCCATCCAGAGGCCATAGAGCGACATCACGAAGCCCGGGGTGCAGAAACCGCACTGCGAGGCGTGCGTGTCGACCATCGCCTGCTGCACCGGGTGCAGCGGACCGGCCGGCTGCGCCAGCGAATCCACCGTCACGATATGACAGCCGTCAAGCGAGCCGACGAAGCGGATACAGGCGTTGACCGATTCATACTTGAGCTTGCCGTCGACCAACCGGCCGACGAGCACCGTACAGGCTCCACAGTCGCCTTCGGCGCAGCCTTCCTTGGTGCCCTTCAGATTGCGGTCAATGCGCAGGAAATCGAGCAGGGTCTGGACCGGCGAAACGTCCGAGAGCTCAACCAGGCGATGGTTCAGGATGAAGCGAATGGTATTGCGGATCTGGATGGTCATTGCTCAGCTCCCGCGGTAGGTGGAATAGCCATAGGGCGAGAGAAGCAGCGGCACGTGATAGTGCGCGCCCTGGTTATCGATGCCGAAGCGGATCGGGATGACGTCGAGGAACGGGTTCTCACCGCGCTTGGCCGCGCCGCCGAGATAGTCGCCGGCATGGAACTGCAGCTCATAGGTGCCGGTCTGCATGCGCTCGCCGCTCAATAGTGGCTCGTCGCAGCGGCCGTCGTCGTTGGTCCTGACGGATTTGATATGCGTCTGGCGATCGCCATCGACCCGGAAGAGTTCGATGCGCAGCCCCTCGGCCGGCTTGCCGCTTGCCGTATCCAGCACGTGCGTCGTCAGGCGACCGGCGTTTCCACCATGAGATTGCATTCTTTTCACTCCTCCCGAAGTCAGCTTTCCACCTCGCAGTATTCCGGCAAAAGCGCTTGCCGGGTAGCGAGCGGATCATTCGAGACTTTCAAAATTTTTGGGGGGAATGGCTCGAAGCAAATGCCGGTAGAAATTGGATGCAGAGACGAAAATGTCTGGAGGAGCTGCTTTGATGAGATACCCCCGCGATCTTCACGGCCACGGCCCGAACTTCAAGATCACATGGCCCGACGGCGCGCGGATCGCCGTGCAATTCGTCATCAACTACGAGGAAGGCGGCGAGAACTGCGTGCTCCATGGCGACGCGGCCTCCGAAGCGTTCCTGTCGGAAATCGTCGGTGCGCAGGCCTGGCAGGGCCAGCGCCACTGGAACATGGAATCGATCTACGAATATGGCGCCCGCGCCGGTTTCTGGCGGCTGCACCGCATGTTCACCGAGCGCGGTGTGCCGGCAACCGTCTATGGTGTCGCCACTGCGCTGAAGCGCTCGCCGGAGCAGGTCGCCGCCATGCAGGATGCCGGCTGGGAAATCGCCTCGCACGGCCTCAAATGGATCGAGCACAAGGACTTTTCCCCGGAGCGCGAGCGCCAGGAGATCGCCGAGGCGATCCGGCTGCACACAATTGTCACCGGCGAGCGGCCGCGCGGCTGGTACACGGGACGCTGTTCCGACAACACGCTCGATCTCGTCACGGAAGCCGGTGGCTTCGACTATGTTTCCGATGCCTATGCCGACGATCTGCCCTATTGGCATGAACACGCCGGGCGCCATCAGCTGGTCATCCCCTATACGCTCGACAGCAACGACATGCGCTTCGCCACGCCGCAGGGCTTCAACAGCGGCGACCAGTTCTTCAGTTACCTCAAGGACAGCTTCGACGTGCTCTATGCCGAAGGTACAGCCGGCGCGCCGAAGATGCTGAGCATCGGGCTGCATTGCCGCCTCGTCGGCCGCCCCGGCCGCGCCGCAGCGCTGGCGCGTTTCCTCGACTATGTGCAGAGCCATGAAAAGGTCTGGCTCGCAAAGCGCGTCGACATTGCTCGCTACTGGACAGAGACCTATCCCTTCAAGGCCTGGGACGATCGTCCGTCGCGGCTTTCCGAAGAAGCCTTCGTCGCCAAATTCGGCGGCGTCTTCGAACATTCGAAGTGGATCGCCAAGCGCGCCTTCCAGGGCGAGCTTTCGCCCGCCAACGACACGGCAATCGGACTTGCCGCCGCACTTTCCGCCGTCTTCCGCGAAGCCTCGGCCGAGGAGCGGCTTGCCGTTCTGATCGCCCACCCGGATCTTGCCGGCAAGCTCGCACAGGCAAAACGCCTTACCGAAAGCTCGACCAACGAGCAGGCCGGTGCCGGCCTCGATGCGCTGACCGACGCCGAGCGCGAGCGCTTCACCACGCTCAACGCGACCTACGTCGAGAAATTCGCCTTCCCGTTCATCATGGCGGTCAAGGGGCGCTCCAAGGACGAGATCCTTGCGGCCTTCGAAAACCGTGTTGGCAACGATCGCGACACGGAATTCGAGACCGCATGTCGGCAGGTCGAGCGGATCGCCTATCTGCGCCTCAAGGACATGCTTCCGAGCTGAGGACCGTTGCGATGACGACCGCCGGCATGAGCCTGCCCGCATTCGCGCTGAACGCGATCAACCTTGCCTCCGCCGGTCTCGGCGCGCGGCCGGTCTTCGCTACCGACGAGTTCTTCGCGCCGCTCGAGCGTATGCTGCAGGACGCGCCGCCGGTCTATCATCCCGGCGTCTATGACGAGAACGGCAAGTGGATGGACGGCTGGGAGACGCGGCGTCGCCGCGGCCCCGGCAACGATCATGCGATCATTGCGCTTGCCGCCAACGGGCGCATCACCGGCTTCGAGGTCGACACCGCGCATTTCACCGGCAACTATCCGACCGCCTGCGCCATCGATGCCTGCCTGGCGCCTGATGGACCGAATGAGCGCACGGTCTGGACGGAACTCGTCTGTGCGCGGCCGCTCGGGCCGAGCGCCCAGCATTATTTCGAGGCCAGGTCAGACGCGATCTGGAGCCATGTCCGCCTCCGCATCTACCCGGATGGCGGCATCGCACGCCTGCGGGTCTACGGCGCGCCGGCGCTTGATCATGCGGCCACCCGCGACGCGGTCATCGACCTCGCGTCATCTCTCTTGGGTGGGCGCATCATCGCTTACTCGAACGGGCACTACGGCCACCAGCGGCTGCTTGCGCCCGGACGCGGCATCAACATGGGCGACGGCTGGGAGACGCGCCGGCGGCGCGAGCCCGGAAACGACTGGATCGTCGTGAAACTTGCCGCCCGCGGCGAGATCGAACGGCTCGTCGTCGATACCGCCCATTTCAAGGGCAACTATCCCGATGCCTGTTCGTTGCAGGCGGCCGACCTGGGCGAAGCCGCCTGCGAACTTGCGACCTCGATTACCGCGTCCTCGATGTTCTGGCGCGAGGTCCTGCCGCAGCAGAAGCTTCAGGCCGACAGCATTCATGCTTATGGAGCGAGCGAACTCGCGGGCTTCGGACCCGCAACCCATGTGCGTTTCAACATCTTTCCCGACGGCGGCGTCAGCCGGCTGCGTGTCTTCGGGCGTATTGCGAAAGCCGGCATCTAGATCAATTCGCCGAGGAGGCGAAACGATCGAACTTTAAAGCCCGATCAATATTGGACGGAGGAGCGTCACATGAAGGAGATCGTCATACAGCCACTGACCCGGGAGGCCTTTGCGCCCTTCGGAGACGTGATTGAAACCGAGAATGCCCACAACTTCCCCATCAACGGTGGAAACGCAACCCGCTTTCATGATCTCGCCAAGATCGATACGACGGGCGAAAAGGCCCGGCCGATGATCAGCCTGGTGCGCGGCGTACCCTATCCGCTGCCGCTGAAGCTCACGATGGTCGAGCGTCATCCGCTCGGCAGCCAGGCCTTCATCCCCTTGAGCGACAATCCGTTTCTGATCGTCGTCTCGCGGGAAACCGATGAAGGCCCGAGCGAACCGATCGCCTTCAAGACCACGCCGGGCCAGGGCGTCAACATCGCCCGCAATGTCTGGCACGGCATTCTGACGCCACTGGACGACGTCTCGGACTTTGCGGTGGTCGACCGCGGTGGCGAAGGTGTGAACCTCGAAGAGCATTTCTTCAAGGAGCCGTTCCTGATCGTGTGAATGAACGCATGACCCGGTCGTCCGGTCGGGTTCATCGGTGCGCCAGGGCCTCGCTGGCCGCCGAAATCGGACGATACGACTGCGGCCTCAGTACCCGCCGTCGCGCCGGAATTTTGTCGGCGTATATCCCGTTACCCGCCGGAAATCGCGGGAGAAGTGATAGGGATCCGGATAGCCGCAGACGGCGGCCACCGCCGACACCTTGGCGTCGGGGGCGACCAGCAAACGTTTTGCCTGGTTGATGCGCTCATGGCGCAGCCAATCCATCGGCGTCGTGCCCACCATATCGCGAAAGCGGCGAAAAAGCTGCGACGGGCTGAGCCGCGCACACGCCGCGAGATCATCGATCGTCCAGGCGCGGGCGAGATCGTCGCGCATCGCTGAAAGAACCAACAGCAAGCGGTCTTCGCCCAAATCATCCTGTGCTGCCGCCTTGCCGATCAGCCGTGGCGCGATCATGTCCGCGATCAGCCCGGAGATCGCCGCACTCGCCAAGGCATCGGTTGCGGGTGAGCGTTCCGCCAGATAGCCGCTCACCGCTTCGAAGGCGCCCTGCGCTATCCCTGGTTCTCTCGGCACAAACAGCGGCGACTGTTGAACGCCGAGAAACTGGTAGAGCGCATCAAGCCCGTGCCCCTCGATCCCCATCCAGAGATAGCGCCAGGTTTCGCTGTCAGGCGCACAACTGTGCGCATAGGCCTGGGCGGTATCAAGCCAGACGACGCTGCCAATTTCAGCCAGGAAGCGTTGTCCGCGCACCTCGATCAACCCACGGCCGCCGATCGTATAGACGAAGACATGCTGGTGGAAGCGCTTGCGGATCGGCGCTTCGTCAGGACGGGCCGTCCGGCTTCCGGCGACCAGCGCCAGATAGGGAAACGCATCGGCAAACTTCGCCGGTGTGTGGAAATGGATTTCTTCGTTTTCAGACAGCATCGTCGTTTCTGACAGTCGATGAGAGTTTTGTCCATCAACTTGCGACAGGGCGCCATTCCCAGAGATACTGCAGCGACGCTATCATGCAGCTTTATGCACGGAGTGTTGCCCATGACCGAAGCCGCGCCGAACGGCGAAGCCGCGAAGCTGATCTTCGCGCCGCTGTCTCCGGATTTCGCCCGCGATCCCTACCCAACCTACCGCGCCCTGCGCGAAAAGGAAGGGCTGCATTACTTCGCGGACTTCGATATCTGGCTCGCCTCGCGCTTCGAGGACGTGTCGGCAATCGTCATGGACAAGCGCATGGTGCGTTCGCTGGAGGACATCGCGACGGCCGAAGAGCTTGCGAAACTGCAGCGTGCGGCCAACTGGCACGACATGCCGCACCACGAGCGCTTCGTTCAGTTCAGCCTGCTCGACAGCGACGGGGCGGTGCACGACCGGCTGCGCAAGCAGGTGTTCAAGCTGTTTACGCCGGCCATGATCGCCAAGCTGCGCGACCAGATCCAGGTCTATGTCGACCGGCTGATCGACGGCCTTGCCGATCGTGGCGAGATCGATTTCGTCGATGACCTCGCCGCCCACGTTCCCGGCCACATCATCGGCCGCCTGCTCGGCGTTCCGGACGAGGACTGTCCGCAGCTGCGCATCTGGTCGGAAAACATCGTGCAGTTCTTCGACGTCGACCGCTCGGATGCGCGCAAGAAGATCGCCGAGACCAACACGACCGAATTCTACGAATATCTGACGGCGCTGAAGGCCGAGCGTGAGCGGGCGCCGAAGGATGACCTCATCTCGGTGCTGATCGAGGCTGAACGCGCCGGTGCTATGAACTTCGACGAGTTCATCTCGACCTGCATGCTGATCCTGATGGCCGGTCACGGCTCGACGATCGACGTGCTCGGCAGCGGCATGCATGCGCTGTTGCGCTTCCCCGAACAGATGGCGCGACTGCGCAGCGAGCCCGGCCTCATCCAGACGGGGGTGCAGGAGATGTTCCGCTACGAGTCGCCGCTTCCCTTCTTCCACCGCCATTGCGCCGAGGACGTCGAAATCTGCGGCCGGCGCTTCGAGCGCGGCACCAAGTTCGGCCTGCTCTACGGCGCGGCCAACCGCGACCCCAAGCAGTTCGACAAAGCCGACACCTTCGATATCGGCCGTACGCCCAATCGGCACCTGGCCTTCGGCGGCGGCGTGCACTTCTGTCTCGGCAACCATCTGGCACGCCTGGATATGGACATCATCTTCAGCACACTGCTGCGCCGCTTCCCGACGATCGAACTCGTCGACCAGGCGCCGGAGTACAAGCGTGGGCTGTCCGTCCGTGGTCCCAAGCGGCTGACGATCGCCATCCGGCCGGCCTGATCCGCACCGAAACCGAAATTCTAATCCGGAGAATACCCATGCCCAAAATCGTCTTCATCGATGCGGACGGCAAGACGAAGGAAGTGCAGGCGGAGGTTGGCCAGTCGCTGATGTCGGCGGCCGTGCAGAACGGCATCGACGCCATCGCTGCCGAATGCGGCGGCTCCTGCGCCTGCGGCACCTGCCACTGTTACATCAACGGCGAATGGGCAGGGCGCTTGCCGGCACCCGATTTTCAGGAGCAGGACATGATCGAGTGCGTCGTCAATCCGAACGAGCGCAGCCGCCTGAGCTGTCAGATCATGGTCTCGGCCGAGCTCGATGGCCTCGTCGTGCACCTGCCGGCCGGGCAATACTGAGCCCATCCAGGCCGGACACGAAAAAGGCCGGAGCGACATTTCGTCGTTCCGGCCAGCACTTACGGGGAAGTTCTGATTGGCCGAGGCGAAGACGCCTCGGCCAAATTTCGTCTACTCGGCAAAGAACGCGAAGCGCACGATGAACAGTGCCGCAACGATCTGGGTGGCCGGGTGGATGACACTCCACTTGCCGGTGCAGACCTTCAAGACGACATAGCTCACAAAGCCGAAGGCGAGACCATTGGCGATCGAGTAGGTGAAGGGCATGGCAAGCGCGGTGAGTGCTGCCGGGGCCGCTTCCGTCAGATCGTCCCAGTCGACTTCGGTCAGTTCGCGCATCATCAGGCCGGCGACGTAGAGCAGAGCCGGTGCCGTCGCATAGGACGGAACGGCCGCTGCCAGCGGCGAGAAAAACAGCGCAGCCAGGAACAGAACACAGACCGTGAGTGCGGTCAGACCCGTGCGGCCGCCAGCCTGAACGCCCGAGGCGCTTTCGACATAGGCGGTCGTGCTGCTGGTGCCGATCAGCGAGCCGGCGACGATCGCGGTGCTGTCGGCGAGAAGCGCGCGGCCGAGACGGTTCGGCTTGCCTTCTTCCACCAGCTTGGCGCGCTTGGCGACACCGATCAGCGTACCGGTGGCGTCGAAGACTTCGACGAGTACGAAGACGAGGATCACATGAACCAAGCCGCCATGCAGTGCGCCCATGATGTCGAGCTGCAGGAAGGTCGGCGCAATGCTCGGCGGAGCCGAAACGATGCCCTTGAATTCGCTGACGCCGAGGATCATCGACAGGACCGTGACGACGAGAATGCCGATCAGGATCGAGCCGCGGACCTTCAATGCGTCAAGTACCGCGATGACGAAGAAGCCGAGAATGGCGAGCAGGGGGCCGGTCTGCTTGAGGTCACCGAGACCGACGAGCGTTGCCGGGTTGTCGACGACGATGCCGGCGTTTTTCAGCGCGATGATGCCGAGGAAGAGGCCGATACCGGTGGCGATCGCGCTTCGAAGCGAGTGCGGAATGCCGGCGATCAGCCAGCTTCTGACCCCGGTCACGGTCAGGATCAGGAAGATTACGCCCGAGATGAAGACAGCACCCAGCGCCTGTTGCCAGGTAAAGCCCAGCGCCGCGACGACGGTGAAGGCGAAGAAGGCGTTAAGGCCCATGCCCGGCGCCATGCCGATCGGCCAATTGGCGACGAGCGCCATGATTGCTGAGCCGAGGGCCGCAGCGATACAGGTTGCGACGAAGACGGCATCCCTATCCATGCCCGTGCTCGACAGGATGTCGGGGTTGACGAAGATGATGTAGGACATCGTCAGGAATGTCGTAATACCGGCAATCACCTCGGTGCGCGCCGTCGTCTGATGCTCTTTCAGCTTGAATAGTCGTTCAAACATCTTTCCTCCCTTGGCGGCGTCACCACGACGCAGCCGAACGACAGTGAGCGGGAAACCGTCTCCTCCAGTTCCCGACCAGTGCATTTCGAACGCCCGGAGGCTTCCGGGGCGATCGTTCCACAGAACCGCTTGAGGCTCCGTGCCGGCTGGCGATCGTCCGCCCTCTTTCAGACGACGCGAATGCCTTTTGCACAGCCTTGGGATTGTGCGTCTTCCAGCGCCGGTCCGCTAGCCGTCCATTCCCGGGATCGATGAGGAAAGACTTTCAAATTTTTCGGAGCATTTGGCGGCGCTGAAATCGTGCCGTCGCGTCTTCTTCCACCTTGCGAAGGGCCTCAAAGAACCCTCGAAAAATATGTTGAAAGCCCCTCTTGACCTTCCAACGGTGGGAAACGCCATGTTTCTCTCACAACGAAACGAAGGAGACAAGCATGCAGAACTACAAGATCGACAACATGACCTGCGGCCACTGCGCCGGCGTCGTCCAGAAGGCGATCCTGAGCGTCGACCCGCAGGCGACGATCAAGGTCGATCTCGGCAACCGGGAAGTCAGCGTCGAGACCGCCGCAGCCGCCGGTCCGATCGCCGAAGCCCTGAAGGCGGCCGGCTATGAGAGCCGCTCCCTCTGAGAGGCAACCGCATTTTGCCATCCCCCACGTAAAACGCACCGGCTATCCGGGGCGTTTTATTTTCCGGCAAGCAGCAAAGCGTCAGCCGGCCGTTGCGGTCTCCGGCCGAACCGCATTGAATGCCGGGCGTCGGGCCAGATGCTCGAACAGAAGAGCGACAGCCTCGGCACCCGGATCGATGTGCCCCTCGAGTTGCTTGGCATTGATATAGGCGGCCCGCCCCGCCTTCGCCCGCACGAGCGTCGCCGTCAGGTTGGCGCCGGCGCGGGCCGCCTCGGCCGCCGCAGTCATGCTTGCGTCGAGTGCATCCAGCGCCGGTGCGAGAGCGTCGACCATGGTGCGGTCGCCGATCTGCGCGCCACCGATTTCCTGCATGCGTGCGAGACCTGCCTTCAGCGCTTCTCCGATGGAGAGCCCGCTTGACGCACCGTCTCCGGCTGCCGCGAAAAAGATCGCGAGAAGCACGCCGGAAGAACCGCCCATGGTCTGGCTCAATTCCTGTCCGATCGCGCGGAAGAGCTGCGTATGGTCCGAAAGAGGCAAACGGTCCATAGCGTCAATCAGAGCCCGTGCTGCGCCTGCCAGCGTCGATCCGGTGTCTCCGTCCCCGGATTTGGCGTCGAGCGCGTTCAACTCCTTCTCCGCACCGATCAGGAGATTGCAGCAGGCAAGCAGAAACTGCTTCGTCGGCTCATGCCGCGAGGGCAACGGAGCGATCGGGGTCAAGCCATCGGGAAGGGCCAGGACCGATACGGGCTTGATCTCCGTCATTCCCGGCCAGGCCGGAAGCGCAACAGGGGAGGACAAAAGTTCCAACTCGACCTTGTCGGCCGCATAGACGGATATCGAGAAACCGCGCATGTCGAGCGATGTCATCATCGCAGCTGGTCCGACCAGATGCGCGATCCTGTCGCCGATGGCGGAAAGGGCCAGCTCATGCGCGAGAACCGACATCTCCAGGATCGAGGTGCCGCCCAGATTGTTGACAAGCGCGACATGCGGCCTGTCGGCCATCGCTGCCTTCAGCCGCTCGACCATGGCGGCAACGGCATGTCGTGCGTCAGAGTATTCGATCTGCTCGACGCCTGCCTCGCCATGGATTCCAAGGCCGAGTTCGGCATGTCCTTCCGGAATTCGATGCTCTTTCGGAGAGCCCGGCACCGTGCAGGTATCGAGCGACATGCCGATCGTCCTCGTGCCGGATATGACCTTGCGTGCCGCACTGGCGATTGCATCAAGATCTGCGCCGCGCTGAGCCAGCGCCCCGGCAATCTTGTGCACGAACAGTGTGCCGGCAACGCCGCGCGGCTGTGGAAGGTCGGGCAAGGCAATGTCGTCGTCGACGATGACCATGCTCACATTGAGGCCATAGGCCCGCGCGCGCTCTGCTGCGAGGCCGAAATTCAACCGGTCGCCCGTGTAGTTCTTAACGATCAGCAGGCAGCCGGCCGGTCCCGTGACGGCCAGAATGCCAGCGAGGATCGCATCGACGCTCGGTGATGCGAAGACGTCGCCGCAGATGGCCGCAGTCAGCATGCCCTTGCCGACGAAACCGATATGCGCGGGCTCGTGCCCCGACCCGCCACCGGAAACCAGGGCAACCTTGCCCTGATCCTTGTCCCAATCGGAACGTAGCACCACCCGGATATGTGGATAGCCATCGAGGCGACTGAGCGCGCCACCGGATGCGGCGAGAACCCCATCGACCGCTTCCGTCACCGCATTTTCCTTGCGGTTGATGAATTGACTCATATTCGCCTCCTTAAACGATACGCATTCCGGCCGCGTCGAAGAACAGCGGCTTGCTTGGCTGAATCTTGATTGTCTCACCGCCCCGGAACCCGGTGTGGGGGTCCGTGACCGTTATGAGATCGTGGTGCTTGAACGAGAGGTGGAGACGCGTCTGGTCCCCGAGATGCTCGACACGCGTGACGAGGGCATCCTCGCCGCTTCCCTGAACGATATGCTCAGGGCGCAGACCAATCGACTTCGCCTTCGCTGGGGCACCCGGGAACAGGTCGGCCGGCAGGACATTGATGCGCGGTTGGCCGAGACGGCTCGCGGCATAGACACTTACCGGTGTTTCGTAGATTTCTCTCGGCGAACCGAACTGCACAAGTCTGCCCTCTTCCAGCACGCCGATATGCGTCGCCATGGTCATCGCTTCAATCTGGTCGTGCGTGACGTAGAGCAGCGTTGCCCCGGACTTCGCCTGGATATTCTTCAGTTCGACGCGCAGATCCGCCCGCAGCTTCGCGTCGAGTGAACTCAGCGGCTCATCCATGAGGTATATCTGCGGGTTGCGCACCAGCGCCCGCCCGATCGACACGCGCTGCATCTCCCCACCAGACAAGGCGGTCGCCTTGTTGTCCAGCTTGTGCGAGATCTGTAAGACTTCCGCGATCGCGTTCACCTTTTCGTCGATCGTCTTCTGCGGCGTCTTCAACAGCGGAGATTTCAGCGGAAACTCCAGGTTCTGCCGCACGGACAGATGCGGATAGAGCGAGTATTGCTGGAACACCATCGCAACATTGCGCTGCGCCGGCGTCAGCCCGTGCATGGACAGCCCGCCAATAAAGATCTCGCCACTATCGGGCGTATCCAGGCCTGAGACCATGCGCAGCGTCGTCGTTTTTCCGGCCCCCGTCGGCCCCAGAAGCACAACGAACGACCCGTTCGGGATCGTCATCGAGACATCGTCGAGCGCACGCTGAGCGCCGAACGTCTTCGTCACATTTTGCAAGATGACTTCAGCCACGGCGCAAGACTCCCTCATTGGCTTCGGAGACAAGAGCACGGCCCGTCTCCGCGTTGAAGAGCGTCAGCGTTCGCGCATCAAAATCGAGACCGATGAGTTCGTCGGCACGGGCAGCCTGGCTCGATGGCGTGCGCGCCTTGAGCTCGCCATTGGGCGTATCGAGCGTGACGATCTGCGTCGTACCGAGATATTCGACGGCGATGACGCGACCCCGATAGGCGGAATCATCGACGAACCGGATGTGCTCCGGCCTGACACCAAGGGTCAGCGAGCCGGCCCGGCCCTCGCGCGAAGCCGGCACCTTCACCTTCTTGCCGGAGAGATCGATGCTGTCGCCACCAACGCCGATCATGCCGTCAAACTCCAGAAAGTTCATGGGCGGGGATCCGATGAACTTGGCGACGAACTTCGTCGCCGGCCAGTCATAGATCTGCTGCGGCCGGCCGAACTGTTCTGTGACGCCGTGGTTCATGACAACGATCTTGTCGCCCATCTGCATCGCTTCCAGCTGGTCGTGGGTGACGTAGACGGTGGTGGCGCCCATGCGATCATGCAGCGCACGCAGTTCGCCCGCCATATGTTCGCGAAACTCCGCGTCGAGCGCGCCGAGCGGCTCGTCCATGAAGAAGGCCTTCGGGTTCCTGACGATCGCGCGGCCAAGGGCAACCCGCTGACGGTCGCCGCCGGAGAGCCCCCCGACCGGCTTGTCGAGAATACCTTCGATCCTCAGGATCTTTGCAACCTCGGCGACGCGCGTGGCTACCTCTGCCTTCTTCATTCCCTGGCTGACGAGCGGGTAGGAGATGTTCTTGCGCACATTCATGTGCGGATAGAGGGCAAACATCTGGAAGACGAAGGCGATATCCCGCTCGCTCGCCCTTTTCATGCCGACTTCTTCGCCACCGATATAAATCCGTCCGCTCGTCGGCAGTTCGAGCCCCGCCATCATGCGCAAGGTCGTCGTCTTGCCGCAGCCGGATGGACCGAGCAGCATGAAGAACTCACCGTCTTCCACGGTGAAGGTCGAAGACTGGACGGCGGTAAACGCCCCGAATTCCTTGCGCACATTCTCAATTCTGATCTGTGCCATCGGTTACTCCGGAAAATGGCTGACGATGATGAACATCACGGTTCCGGTCAGCGTCACAAGAAACGAGAAAGAGTAGAGCGTCAGCGACAGCGGCTGCATCAGCATCAGCACGCCGAGCGCGATGAGGACCGAAGCCACCATCTCCCACGCGCCGCGCCGAAGGCGCAGCAACTGGTTGAGGAAAGCTGTCATTTTCGAACCGCTCCAAAGGTGATGCCGCGCAACAGGTGCTTGCGAAGAAGGATCGTGAACACCATCACGGGGACAAGGAAGAGGGTTGCGCCGGCGGCCACGGCCGGCCAGTCCTGGCCACCGACGCCGATGATCGTCGGGATGAAGGGCGGCGCGGTCTGTGCCGTACCAGACGTCAGCAGCACGGCGAAGGCGTACTCGTTCCAGGCAAAGATCAGGCAGAAGATAGCCGTGGACGCGATGCCCGTCGCCGCCTGGGGCAGCACCACTTTGTAGAAGGCCTGGAAGCGGGTGTAGCCGTCGATCAGCGCTGCCTCTTCATATTCGATCGGGATTTCGTCAATGAAACCCTTGAGCAGCCAGACGGACAGCGACAGGTTCACCGCCGTATAAAGCAGGATCATGCCGGCATGGGTGTCATTCAGCCCGAGCGAACGGAACATCAGGAAGATCGGGATCGCAACGGCGATCGGCGGCATCATCCGGGTCGAGAGAATGAAGAACAGCAGGTCGTCCTTAAGCGGCACCTTGAAGCGAGAGAAGGCATAGGCCGCCGCCGTCCCGAGCACGATGCACAGCACCGTCGACCCGAATCCGATGATGACCGAATTATAGAAGCGCTCGGTGAACCGTGACGGCCCGGCGATGATCAGTCCATCCTTGCGCACGAGCCGATCGTACCAGGTCGTCGGCTCGCCCATCTGCTTCAGTTGCTCTTCCGTGACCCGCGTACGCGTGGTGAACAGGTTCACATAGCCCTCGAGCGTTGGCTGGAAGAACGTCTTTGGCGGATAGGCAATGGCATCCGAGGGGGATTTGAAGCTCGTGCCGATGATCCAAAGGAGGGGCAGAATGGTGATGACGGCATAGAGCACGACGAGGGTGCCTGCGAACCACTTCTGCCGTGCGGATGGCTCCGTTACGGAATAGCTGCTCATCTCTGTTTCACCTTGTTGAGCGCTTTGACATAGATCGACGCAAGGCCGAAGACGGTGACGAAGAGGATCACGGCATAGGCGGAAGCGTATCCGGTGCGCCATTTCTCGAAGGCTTCACGCTTAAGGTTGATCGACGTCAGTTCGGTGATCGAGCCCGGCCCGCCGCCCGTCAGTTGCACGACAAGGTCGAACATCTTGAAGTTCTCGATGCCGCGGAAAAGGATGGCGAGCATCAGGAAAGGCAGCACCATCGGGATGGTGATCGTCCAGAATTGCCGCCAGTTGCTGGCGCGGTCGCATTCCGCCGCCTCGTAGATGCTGTTTGGAATGGAGCGCAGGCCGGCCAGGCAGATGAGCATCACGAAAGGCGTCCACATCCAGGTATCGACGATGATGATGGCCCAGGGCGCAAGCGAGGTGTCGCCGATCATCGAGAAGCTGGAAGGATCCGCTCCGGTCAAAAATCCGACTGCATAATTGAAGAGGCCGATCTGCGGCTGGTAGAGGAAGGTCCAGAAGTTGCCGACGACAGCGGGGCTCAGCATCATCGGCAGCACGATGAGGGTCGTCCACAGGTCGTTGCCGCGGAACTTCTTGTTGATGAGATAGGCGAGAGAAAAGCCAATCAGCACCTGAAGGACAATCGTCCAGATCAGGAAATGGGCCGTGGCCTGCATCGTCAGCCAGATGTCTTCATCGGTCAGGATATTCAAGTAGTTGCGGAGACCGACAAACTGAACAGGCTCGTTCGGTCGGTTGACGCGGAAGTTGGTGAAGCTTAGCCGGATCGTCCAGATCAGCGGAAATATGTTGATGGCGAGCAAGAGCACGATGGATGGAGCCACGAAAATCCAGGCGATTGCGCGGTCCGACAGGCCTCTGATCCGTTGCGCAACCGCCGGCGGCGTCGCGTGCGCGACGCGATCGATCGAAGAATGGAGCATGCTATTCCCCTAAGGCATTGAGACGATGGCGTGCAGGGCCGGTACCGGTTACACGACCGGCCCTGCACGGACGCTGTCCGCCGGGAGGCGGCGGCCTGTTTGCGTCAGTACTTGCCTTCGTCCTCGAAGATGTCCTTCCAGTCCTCCGCCAGACCATCGAGCGCATCCTGGGCCGTACCCTGTTTCGCCACGACATAGTCGTGGAAGCGCTTTTGGGAAGCCTGAAGCAGGGACGCATAGGAGGGTTCGGCCCAGAAGTCCTTCACGATCGCCATCGAATCGAGGAAGGTCTGCGCATAGGGCTGGCTCGTGGCGAAGCCCGGATCTTCGACGACCGAGCGCAACGCCGAGTAGCCGCCAAGCGACCACCATTTCTTCTGGATTTCAGGCTGCGCAAACCACTTGATGTAGTCGAGCGCTTCCTTTTGCTTGTCGGATGCAGCGACAACCGAGATCCCCTGCCCGCCGAGCTGGGCGAACTGGATGCCGGTCGGGCCGGCCGGGTTCGGGAAATAGCCGGACTTGTCGCCTCCGACATTGGCATCGACGTGGATTCCGGGCCATGTGAAGGCAAAGTTCATCTGCAGCGCCACCTGGCCGGATTTGTAGGCGTCGATGTCCTCCGACATGTAGGCGTCGGAATGCCCTGGAGGCGTGCAGCAGTCATAGAGCGCCTTGTAGAACTCCAGCCCTTTTACCGCGTCGGCCGAATTGACGAAGCCGTCGAGCTCGTAGGCCTTCTTCGGATTGCCATACTCGAAGCCGAAGCTGTAGAGCACATCCATGGCGCCCATGGTGATGCCTTCCGACCCACGCTCCGTGTAGATGGCCGCACCATAGACGGTCTTGCCGTCGATCTGGCGCTTCTGGAAGAATTCGGCGATGTCCTTGAGTTCGGCAAAGGTTTTCGGCACGGCCAGGTCACGGCCGTACTTCTGCTTGAATTCCGCCTGGAGCTCGGGACGAGAGAACCAATCCTTGCGGTAGGTCCAGCCGACCACGTCGCCAAAGGCCGGCAATGCCCAATAGTTCGGCGTGTTCTTCGGCCACTCCGCATAGCCGACGACGGTTGCGGGAATGAAGTCGCTCATCTTGATCCCTTCCTTGTCGAAGAAATCATTGAGCTTGATGTACTGGCCGTTCTCGGCGGCACCGCCGATCCACTGGCTGTCGCCAATCATGAGATCGCACAGCTTTCCACCGGAATTCAGTTCGTTCAGCATCCGGTCGGCAAAGTTCGGCCACGGCACGAACTCGAACTTCATCGTGTTGCCGCTCTTGGTCTCGAAATCCTTGCTCAGCTCAACCAGTGCATTGGCCGGATCCCAGGCCGCCCAGCAAAGGGTCAGCTCGGCCGCCTCGGCATGCGTGCCAGCAGCGCCCGAAATAGCAAAATACGCTCCGATCACAACTGTGGAGCTCAATAGCATCTGCTTCATCATTGGGTTCTCCTCCCCTTGTACCTTCCGACCTCCATCAGAAGGAAAACGCCCGAGCCGGGCGGTTGGCGTACCGAAATCCTCTTGGCACCAGCGGTGCGCGCGGCTGCACTCGGAGCCCGCGTCTTATCGCCTAACAATTCATACTGAGGTGCGCACCTCAGTGCAAGCGATTTTTGAGGTGCGCACATCAATTGTTGATTTTGGAACGGTTTTGATGGAGTAGATTGCAGGATGATTACTTCTGGAGTTCCGTATGCGGCCAACAGCCAAAGATCTTGCTGAGGCGGCGGGGTTAAGCCTCGCAACCGTGGACCGCGTCCTGAACGATCGGCCGAACGTGAGCCAGAAGGCGGTTCGAAAAGTCAATGAAACCATTGAAAAAATTGGATTTATCCGCAATCCTGCGGCGGTTAGCCTTGCTCGAAACAAGAGCTACCGGTTCCGCTTCCTTCTCCCGACTACCGGTGACCTCTACCTGGCGGAACTGATCCATCGGGTGGAAGATGCGAGGGCGGTCATGAAAGGCGACCTTATCGACCTCGACGTCGTCCAGATTCCCGTCGACGATCCACACAAGGTTGCGAAGTACTTGTCCGAAGTAGACGAGAACGAGTTCGACGGGATTGCGTTGATGGCGCCGGAATCGCCGCAGGTCCGCGACGCGATCGGCCGCCTCATCGAGCGTGGCATCAAGTTCGTGCAATTTCTTTCCGGACAGGAAAAGCTTCCGACCGCTGACTTCGTCGGCGTCGACAATTTCGCCGCCGGGGCGACCGCCGCCAAAATAGTCGGTCGATTCGTCGGCGGGAAAGCGGGAAAAGTACTGATCGTGGCCGAGACGATGCAGTCCTTGGACAGTATCCAACGCCGCTTCGGTTTCGACAACGTCATCAATTCGCAATTTCCTCATCTCCAGTGTCTTCCCTCGGTCGAGACTTATGGCGATGAACGCAGGGCTGCGCAGATCCTCAGGAGAATCCTGGAAAGAAATCAGGATGTTGTCTCGATCTATGTTTTGAGTTCGGAGGCACGGATTCCTTTGGAGGGGGCCGCGGCATACACGGATCTGCGACCACTCACGGTGGTCGTCCACGAACGCACGCCGTTCAGTGAAAGCGGTTTGCGCGACGAGCACATCGATGCGGTGATTGCCCAGGACCCAGGACATGCAGTGCGAAGCGCGATACGCATCATGCGCGCACGCGCCGACGCACGAGAACCCCACGCCGGACAGGACAAAATCCGCATCGAAGTCCTTCTCAAGGAGAACCTCTGAACCGCGCCCCTCCTGAAAAGCCGGCTGCAAATGCCTTGAGGTCCGCCGGCCAAGCCCGCCGAAGGATTGCCCGGCAGCGCGCGCCTATCCATCGGCCACCCCTCCGGACCACGCTTGCGCATCATGCGCAGGAATTGCCGACGCGGTGCCAAAGCCACTTCGAATGTCGCTTGAGACGGCTGGGATTGGTGAAATAGCCTCGCTTGTGTGGGTCAGTTTCGGCGACTAGGCGCGGACCTTTGTACGCTGCGCGTTCGATGCTTTTGGTGATTGCCGGCTCGCACTGCCACTATAGTCTGCCAACATCTGCATCGCCTTCCCGATTCCGATGGTACTGTTCGGGTCGACGTCATTCGCAAGGCACCATTCCTCATGCTCTTGTCTAATGGCGTCCATGTCGGCGGTAGAGAATGTGCCCGGCATTTTCGGCCTCCCCTTCGAGTTCACACGCAAGGGAAACTACCACAACGGCAAAACGAGAGGCCCCGCACAACTGTGGGGTTTGGGAAACAGGAGCCCTTTTTCGTTCACGAGCCTGTGACGCCGAGGTCGACTACTCTGCGATTGCGCACCGTGGCCGCATGGTTTTCTCCTCGGCCCTGACGGTTGGAACTGCAGCTCGAGCTGGCTGTCGATGTCGGGGGTGGCGCGGGTCGTCATGTGGCTTGAAGAGGTAACGCCGCGCGACATCCAGGTAGCCATCATAGATCAGGCCACCATTGATCGAAAGCAGAGAACTCCTGTGTTTGCGATAGAGCAGCGGGACCCGGTACCACGGCAGACCCGGACGCTGATGGTGCAGCACATGCAGATTGTTGTAGAGAAACAGCAAGCCGAAAACGATGCTGTTTTCGACGATGGCGGTGCGTTCATCGTGATTGTCGGCGTAGCGGTGCTCCGCATAGGAACGCAATCTGGTTAGCGCCGCCCCGACATAGACAAAGCCGAGAAGATAGAGCCAGACCGGCATGGCGCAAACGCCAATGACCCAGACCAAGACGGCGGCAACGCCGAGCGCGTGAGTGATCCAGAGGGTCGCCCGGGCGCGATCGCCGTTTTTGAGCATCGCCGCCTCCTGCACCAGAAAGCTGACGATCATCACCAGGGGGCCAAGCGTCAACCGGCCGAAGAGGGTGGTGTTCCAGGCCGCAAGGGCGCGGCCAAGGCGGCCCATCCGATCCCAGGCGGCTTGTGTGAAGTAGGAGGACTCCGGGTCTTCGACCGGATCAGTCAGGTGCTCGTCGCGGTGATGCGTCAGGTGACCTTCACGATAGATCGCATAGGGCAACCAGAGCGACAACGGCGGCCAGCCGATCGCATCGTTGATGAAACGGTTTCTGGTGGGATGACCGTGAATGACCTCATGCTGGAGAGAGCCGTGCCATGCGGTCAGCCAGCCGCCAAGGCCGACAACGACCACTATCGGAAGCGATTGCCAGAACCAGGTGAGTGCCAAGAAGCCGCCATAGATGACGATGGCAAGCGTCAGGGTCTGCCATTCGATGCCAGCGATCACGGAGAGAGCTGATTGCGGAGGGAGAGCGTCGGATGACGGTCGATTGGACATGAGGCGAATTCCGGGTGGCGAAAAAGCATTAGATTTCAAGCGCCAATATAGAGGCACGCTGCCTCGGGCCGCGCCGTATGACTTTGCAAGAAAGACCCGATGAACGGAAAACTGGTCGTGTTGGCGAGCATCAACGGAGAATATTTATTCTATGTAATTTATATATTATTGAGTTTAATCCCTCCATCGACTTGACGAGTCCTGGCCCTTGGCCGGACGTCCCATGACATTCAATCCCACGCGTCGACAGGTGCTTGCTGGCGGCGCTTCCATCGCGACCATCGTTGCCCCGGCGGCGTCCACCCGGCCCCTCAGACGGACGAAGGCGGGCGCAAAGTCGCATGCACTTTCCGCTAGCCGCAAAGCCGCCCGTCATCCCTCAAGCGATCGCGGGGTAACCATGGCGCGCGGCGTCTCGGTCAAGCTCGGCCAACGCTTCGTAGTCGGCATCGCCGAGCAGGCTGATGCCCGCAAGCGAGAGCGTATCACAGACGCCACCGAGTTCCGGATCGGCTATCGTCTCGGCCAGTGCACGCCGCAAGATGATGAGGTCCTTCGCCGAGGTCGAGGCGGCGGTAATGAAGGGCAGGCCCGGCCCCTTCGTCGTCTCCGCGAGAATACGGACGCCGGCCACTCGTTCGGGATCGAAACGCAGCGTGTTGCCAAAGGTAACGCAGTCGATGGCCGCGACGTCGGCCGCGCCGCTCGATACGGCATCGATGCTTGCCCGGTGGCCCCCGGTCTCGACGACCGACGAGAAAAAGCGCCCGTCGATCGCATGGGGCGCCACGGCGGCCCGAAACAGGTTGTAGCCGGAATTGCTGCCCGGTTCATTGATCGCCGCGCGCGCACCACGCAGATCGCCAATCGAGCCGGCCGACGAACCGGCATTGACGATGATGAAACTGCATTTGAGCGGTCCGTCACAGCCAGGCAAACCATAGGTCGGCGTCGCCACCAGTTGCACCTTGCCCCGCAGGTGCTGGACATAGGGATACCCACAGGCCTGGCCGAACAGCAGATCCGGACGAAACCACGCCTCGTTATAGGCCACGGTCTCGTCGAGCGCCTTCGGCGCTTCGAGGCCGTATCCACGTATCCGTTTCCCCAACGCTTCCCAGAACAACCGCGTCGCCTCCTGGACCGGCGGCGGGCTGACATACATGGCAAGGCTGGCGAGAAGCATGCGTGGGCTCCAGGGAAGGCAACTCAGAACTCTATGCATTGCATAGATTTAAATCGCAACGACATTTCTTCATCGAAAGGATGCCTGTCATGAGCATGACTATCGCAAGGGTCACGGGAGGCCCGTCCCGGAGGCAATGAAATCGATTGCGACATGCTCGTCATCGGCGGTGGTCACGCCGGATGCTGGGCCGCCCTTGAAGCTGCCTTCAAAAACGCGAAAAGTCGGCAGCCCTGGCGCCACTGCTAGGGGCAAGAAGAGGCAAGCTTGACTCGATCGACAACATCGCTGCAGCATGAGCGGTAACTCAGAGCCGCGACCTATCACGCTGCGGTTTGGCCGATAGCTGAGCGGTCGCGTCCGAAGCCGGTCGCGAGGAGCGAAGTGATGGGGTATGATTGGAGCGGTGCGCGCGGACGACGAATGAAGGCTGCACGCCTTGGCGCAGCGCTTACGCTTGCGGCGATGCTCGTAACCGTGGCAGCGCAAGTCGTGGGAAGGGCAATTTAGAACCGGCCGCTCCCCATGGTGATAACGAGAAGCGTCCGGCTGCGCCTTCGACTTCCAGCGCCAATCCATGGGAGCGCGCTCGAAGCGGCAAAGCTCGGCTCCCATTGACAATCGAAAGGCAAGGCTCGACCGCCGCCAGTTACCCGCTCGATTATGTCAACGCCGCGCAAGCGTCGACAAACTCGAAGGTGCGGGCGCATTCCGCGGCCAGAGCGTGAAACACCGATGACGATGAAATCCAACAATGCTCCGGCCGGCCGCCTCAAAATCGGCTTCGTGCTTGCCCGATCCTTCACCCTTTCCGCCTTCGCTCTCTTCATCGATACGCTCAGGCTTGCGAGCGACGAACTCGACAAGTCCGGCCGCATCCGCGCAGATTGGCAGGTGCTCGGCAACACCCGGCATCTCATCACCTCCAGCTGCGGCGTGCAGGTGGCGCCGACGTCGGACCTCGTCGACCCTACCCCCTTCAACTACATCGTCGTGGTCGGCGGCCTGCTCAACAGCCAACACCCGATCGACGACGAGACGGTTCGGTTCATTCAGAAAGCAGCCGCGCGAAAAGTGCCGTTGATCGGCCTGTGCACGGGAACCTTCATCCTGGCTGAAGCGGGCCTGATGACAGGACACAATGTTTGCGTCAGCTGGCTCCACTACCAGGCGTTCCGCGAACGTTTCCCCGACCTTAAGGTTCGCTCGGATCGCCTGTTCAATCTCGATCGCACCCGCGGCTCCTGCGCCGGCGGCAGCAGCGCGGCCGATATGGCAGCCCATATCGTGCGCCTTCATATCAGCAAGGAAGCGGAGCGGAATGCGCTTGAGGTGCTGCAGATCGACAAAGCGCGCTCGCACCTGCATGTCCAGCCGAGAAAACCGCTCGCAATCGAGAGCGACGATCCTCGCTTAAACGCGGCCCTCATCATCATGGAGCAGCAGACCGAAAGCACGCTCTCTATCCCCGAACTGGCGGCGTCCGTCGGATTGTCCCGCCGGCAATTGGAGCGCCTGTTCATGGAGAAAGCGAAAATGTCGCCGGCGCTCGTCTACAGGAAATTTCGACTGGAGCGCGCCAAGCACCTCCTCACCCAGACGAAGGCACCACTGATCGACATAGCCCTCGAAGTCGGCTTCGAGAACGCCGGACATTTTTCCAGGGTATTCGCAAAAACCTACGGCCAATCGCCGAGCAAACTTAGGGCCGCGCTTTCGACATGAACGAGAACCCTGGCGGGTCTCATTTCGCCGGATCGTATTCCGCCCTCGGCAGCCGCCGCGCCTGCCGCTCCCAGCCGCTATGACGAGCGGCTGGGCAAGGTGGCGGGTTTACACCGAAACGGCTTCTGCGACGGCCAGCTCAGCCATTGCGATCGCAGCTTCGCGCGTCTTTGCGGCCGCGATGAAACGGCCGTTGTGGCAAAAGCTTGCACCAGCCACTCCGCAAGCCGCCTCCAAGTCGCTGTTCGTCAGGCCAGCCCAGGCTGCGGGCAAGTCTGCGCGCAGTTCAAACCCTTCATCCGCCTTGCGAATGCCCGTCAGGCACCAGTCACTCTCGCGCGGATGAACGACGAACAACAGGTGATCGGCGCCAGCTTTCACGATGGCTGGACGAAAGGGCATTCCCCTTGGCAGCTCGAGTATTCGTCCCTCACCGGCATGGGCGATCTGCTGAAGGACGAGCGCCTCGGCCCTGAGCTTTGCGGCACGCTGGGAGACACTGGCCTCGACGAGCGTGCGGGCGATCGCCAAGGCTGCGTGGAAGCCGCGATCGTCGGCCTCCGGGCCTGCCTCGTCGAAAACGGGCTTCAAGGTTTCCAAAAGAGCCGGCAATGCGAGGCCCGCGAGCGGTCCGAGAAGGGAGGGGTCGAGCGCACCATTGTCAACCAGGTCGACAGGCAGCACGAAGCGAGCGTCGAAGGAGGCATGTACCGCTTCGATATGATTTTCAGGAACACCTGAGGCGGCAAGATAGTCGCGGCCATAGTGTTTCCAGATCAGTCCGAACGAACTGTAAGGTTGGCCATCCTCTCGCATCGGGGCGCCACGCTGATGGTGATCGAAAATCCCGGCGGCGGCGTCATATACCCCCCCGACATCATAAATGATGCGGTCTGCGCCTGGTTTGATCCATTCGGCGGCGCGACTGCGGATAAGACGAGCCTGCGGAAAGAGCCGCGTGAGAATGACGGTGGACAAAAGTTCGTCGGCGTGGAACCCACCGGAATGCGTAACGAGAAAGTCTGGGGTCATCCCGATTGGCCTTATGCTTCTTTGATCTAAGGGCGTGTGGGGCACGACATAACCATTGCCTGATGCCACCTCAACCCACTATCGCTCTGTCGAGCGCGGATCGAACCTCAATCCCGTGCGCAGACGACCTCACCGGGCGGAAGAGGCGGGGATCTCCGTCGCCGAACACTTTACGGGTTTTCAGTGTCACCTTGAATTGATAGGTTCCCACTATGTTCCGGTCCACCGTACACATGCACGCGCGAACAGTGGCGACGGTCACACGGCCTTGAAGAAGAGCGCCGGGACACCAGCGGAACAGCAATCTGTCGGAATACGAGGAATTTATGGGTGCCGCCTATCTCGAAAAGCTCAATGATCGTCAGCGCGAGGCGGTCGTCCATGGTGTCGGATTGCCGGAAGGCCGGATCGGTGGCCCGCTTCTCATCATCGCCGGCGCTGGCTCGGGCAAGACCAACACGCTTGCCCATCGTGTAGCGCACCTCATCGTCAATGGCGCCGACCCGCGGCGAATCCTGCTGATGACTTTTTCGCGGCGGGCAGCGTCCGAAATGACCCGTCGGGTCGAGCGAATCTGTCGCCAGGTTTTGAGCGGCAATGCCGCAGTCATGACCGATGCGCTTGCCTGGGCGGGCACCTTCCACGGGATCGGCGCAAGGCTGCTGCGCATCTATGCCGAGCAGATCGGCCTGAACGTCGATTTCACCATCCATGATCGCGAAGACAGCGCCGATCTGATGAACCTCGTTCGCCATGAACTCGGGCTCTCCAAGACCGAGAGCCGTTTTCCGACAAAGGGCACCTGCCTTGCCATCTATTCGCGCGCGGTCAATTCCGAAATCCCGCTTGCCGATGTGCTGAAGTCGGCCTTTCCCTGGGTCGCCGGCTGGGAAGAACAGCTGAAAGCGCTGTTTTCCGGCTATGTCGAAGCCAAGCAGGCCCAAAACGTGCTCGACTACGACGACCTGCTTCTCTACTGGGCGCAGATGGTCTCCGCGCCGGAGCTCGCCGAAGATATCGGCAGCCGCTTCGATCATGTTCTCGTCGACGAGTACCAGGACACAAATAGCCTCCAGTCCTCCATCCTGATGTCGCTGAAACCGGATGGTAACGGACTAACGGTCGTCGGAGATGACGCGCAGTCGATCTATTCCTTCCGCGCGGCAACGGTTCGCAACATCCTCGATTTCCCGAAGGGGTTTTCGCCAGACCCCGCCGACGTCATCACGCTCGATCGCAATTACCGCTCGACGCAGCCGATCCTCGCTGCCGCAAATGGCGTAATCGAGCTTGCTCGGGAAAGGTTCACGAAAAACCTCTGGACCGACCGGCAATCCGAGCAACGCCCGTTCCTTGTCACCGTCAAGGACGAAACCGATCAGGCGGCCTACATCGTCGATCAGGTGCTCGCCAACCGCGAGGTCGGCATCTCCCTCAAGCAACAAGCGGTCCTGTTTCGCTCGTCCAACCACAGCGGGACGCTGGAGGTCGAACTAACCCGTCGCAACATTCCCTTCGTCAAGTTCGGCGGGCTCAAGTTCCTCGACAGCGCCCATGTCAAGGATCTCCTGGCGGTCTTGCGGTTTGCCCAAAATCCGCGTGACCGTGTCGCCGGGTTCCGCCTGTTGCAGATGCTTCCGGGCGTCGGTCCGCAGACCGCCGGCAAGATCCTCGACGCCATCGCCGCCGATCCGGAGCCGCTGGCAGCGCTTGCCGATATCCCCGCCCCCGCCAAGACCGGTGATGATTGGTCCAGTTTCATAACGCTCGTTTCGGGCCTCCGAAAATCCGGAGCCGGTTGGCCGGCGGAGATCGGCACCGCCCGCGCCTGGTACGAGCCGCACCTCGACCGCATCCATGAAGACGCGGACACGCGTAAGGCTGACCTCATCCAGCTCGAACAGATCGCCGGTGGCTATCCGAACCGCGAGCGTTTCTTGACCGAGCTGACGCTCGATCCACCGGATGCGACCAGCGACCAGGCCGGTGTGCCCCTCCTCGACGAAGACTATCTGATCCTCTCCACCATCCATTCGGCAAAAGGCCAGGAATGGCGCTCGGTCTTCATGCTCAACGTCGTCGACGGCTGCATTCCCTCCGATCTCGGCGTGGGAACGACCGCGGAACTGGAGGAGGAGCGCCGGCTGCTCTATGTCGGCATGACCAGGGCGCGCGACAGCCTTTCGCTGATCACGCCTCAGAGGTTCTTCACCCACGGACAGAATGCGCAAGGCGACCGTCACGTCTACGCATCACGCACGCGGTTCATCCCGGCAACGCTGCTGCAGTTTTTCGAGGCAACCACCTGGCCGAAAGTATCCGCCGCTGCCGGTGAACGCAGCGCCCGGCAAATCCGCATCGATGTCGGCGCCCGAATGCGAACCATGTGGAAGTGAGGATGACGGCGCCGCGCGTCTCACGAGACGTGTAGGGGCCGCGGTTGTCCCTCCCGCCCCTTGCAGGCAGGCGGTGGGAGGCCGCCGAACGGTCAGGCGAAGCGATCGCTTGCGACACCAAAGTAGAATAGCTCCTGAAGCGGAGTGGCCGCGGCGTCCGGAAAGATCACGAACCCGTCCCTCGGGGCGACAACAGCCTCACCGGAGGCGCGCCGGGCGATCGTTTGGCCTGCAGTGACCGGGTCACCCGTGCGCCAGTCCCCTTCGAGACGGTCTCCCGGCGAAAGGCAGAGAACAACGTCGACAAGATGAATAGCCCTGGGATGCACTGCTTCCGGTGCCGGCGAATCGATGATCCCGAGGTGAGCCAATGCGCGCACAATTGCCTGATAGGCGACGTCGACCGCGCCTGGGTCCTTATGCTGACCGCACTCCAAAGTAAGCCCATAGCCACCTGAGAAGCGCATGTATTCCGCCGTCCCGACGGCGTGCGACAACGCGTTTCCGGCTCCGCCGTGTCGCGCCTGTTCGGCAATCGACTTGGCGTACGCGTCGAGCCAGCCGTGGAGGATCAGGCCGGGTCCAAGCCTCACTGCCAGGCTTGTCTCCAATTCTGCCTTGGAGAAGGGTTGGTTCCCCTTTGTGCTGTTGTCAGGGCCAAGAAATACAAAGGGTTCCCCCGCCGAGCGATAGGAATGAATGTCCAACAGGACGTCGTTTTGGCGCAGCAGCGGGCAGAGCGTGTTGGCGACCCGATCCTCGTAGTCCCTTTCGATCGTTACTTCGCACAGGTCGCGGTTCAGGTTGCGATCCCCCTCGCGGGTTCCCTGTCGATAGGCTTTCCCATTCACCACGGGGACGAACGTAACCTCTCCGCGGCGGACGGCGAGCTCGCCCGTTCGGCACGCCGTTATCGCTCTCCAAATTGCGTCTGGCCCGCAGGTTTCATTGCCGTGAACTGCTCCGGTAACGAGCAGCTTGGGCCCACGCTGCAGCCCAGAGAAGCGCACGACCTCGATCGGCGTTCCTTCGTCGGCCGGCTCAGGCAAGATAGAACGAGGTTCAAAATCGATGTCGATCAGCATGCCGGGCCGCAATCGCCGGACAAGAGCCATGACATCGCCGGCAGCGACCGCCACGCAACCGGCAGTGCCCGCAAAATCGGCCCTTGCTGCGTGGATGAACAGCGCGCTGCCGCCGCCCATCCTGGCGACGGAATCGTTGAAGCCGATAGGAACGATGACGTCGAACAGGGGCTCGGCACGTTCGCGGGTCAGCCGCTCTGTCGCGCGCTCGCCTTCATCGGCGTAGACGAGTCGGTTGTAGTTGGCCCCCGCCTCCTCCCAGATCATGTCGGCGGACGCAGGAACGAACGGATAGGCCAGATCACGTGGAAAATCCGGTCGGGCGACCGGATTGAAAAAGCCGTAGCGTAACGGAAACACGCCAATCGGGGTTCGACCATCGCCTTCCCGCTTGAGCGCTGCCGAAACGAGACCGGCTCGCCCGACAACGCACGGAATGGCCCAGTCCCCGATCGAGAGGGTACCCTTGTGGCATGGGTCAGCGGATGCAGGAACTCTCACTTTGATGACCGGCACAGTGACCACCTGGAACCTCGCAGCATTCTGGGGCGCCGTGTGCTCAGATGAACGCACAAAGGTCGCTCCAGCATTTTGGTTCTGGAGCATCTTCTCCGACGTCGGTGATTCCACCTGAGGACGGGATGCTCACATCTAGAGCTGCGAACCTATATCGGTATCGCGAGATCGACAATGTTGCCCCTTGTTCGCCTGATAGTGCGCGGCTGCGCTTCGGCGAGCATCCCGAGCGCCAGGCAGTCGACCTTGATAAACTTCGGCATATCGCATCCAACGCTTCCACTATAAGACACCCGCTTAAACAAATCAGGAGAAGACATGGAGACCGTGGAAATCAACGGCCGCAGCGATTTCGCCCTTTGGGCAATCGAGCGCGCGCAAGAAATAGTGACCATCGAAGGCGCTGCCTTCGCGGTTGCCGCCCGTGACATGAATGAACAAGAGCTGGCAGAAACCGCAGCCGCGCTTGGAAAAGCGATCAGTGACGCGATGCTCGAAGTTTTCGATGGCTTGATTGCGGGTTAGTCCTCACCCATTTCCAAGAGAATGCTGGCGCAAATTTTGAAGAGATGGACGGCCTTGGCCCTGAATGTCGAGACCACTTTTCAGGGCACGCCACGCACTGGGATGGATGACCTATCACCGCGAAGCCGGAGGGGTAGAAGGCGCGCACGCCATGTGGCGTGAAGCGGTGGCTCGCGATGCGAGCCGGCGCGTTTCGTGCCTTTGGCGTCACAACCAAGCTTGAACTAATCGCCGATCCAAACGAGAGGGCCACTGTGACGCCGCTGGGTTATCGCGTCGGTCGGCGCCCTGTCACCGTTCGCCGCCGAGCGGAAAGTTCAGCAATGCTCTTGACCTTCCCATCGTTGGAAGCCCCATCTTCCAATAAAAGGATGTGAAAGGAGCGCGATTATGGGATCTGTGACCCCCATTAGAACCAACGATGCCGAGGAATTTTCGGCGACTGCGATGAGTGCCAGTATTCCCGTCGAGGGCATGACTTGCGCGTCGTGCGTGTCACGCGTCGAAAAGGCGATCCGCGCCGTGCCAGGTGTCACCTCGGCTTCGGTCAATCTCGCGACCGAACGCGCCGACATCCGCTTCGACGCGACGACCAAATCGGCCGACATCGTCAAGGCGATCGAGAACGCCGGATATGGTGCGGCCGAAGACACCATCGAGCTCACCATCGAAGGCATGACCTGCGCGTCCTGCGTCGCACGCATCGAAAAGGCGCTGAAGACGGTGCCGGGCGTCACCGAAGCAAACGTCAATCTGGCGACCGAGCGCGCCTCGGTCCGCGTGACAAGGGGCATCGCCACCGCGGCCGCGCTCGAAGAGGCTGTCCGCGTTGCCGGCTATGCCGCCAAGCGCATCACCGGCGACGAAAGTGTCGACCGCGAAGGTGAGAAGCGCGAGCAGGAGACCCGAAAGCTCGCGCGCTCCCTGCTCCTCGCCGGCGTCCTGACGCTGCCGATCTTCCTGCTCGAAATGGGCTCGCACTTCATCCCGGCCGTGCACGACTTCGTCATGAACAACATCGGCATGCAGGAAAGCTGGTACCTGCAGTTCGTGCTGACGACGCTGGTGCTCTTCGGCCCGGGTTTGCGCTTCTACCAGAAGGGCGTTCCCGCCCTCTTCCGCCTGGCACCGGACATGAACTCGCTGGTCGCCATCGGTACGTCGGCAGCCTGGATCTATTCGGTCGTCGCTACTTTTGCGCCGGACTTTTTGCCTGACGGTACAGCCAACGTCTATTACGAAGCTGCTGCCGTCATCGTCACGTTGATCCTGCTCGGCCGCGTCCTCGAGGCGCGCGCCAAGGGCCGCACGTCGGAGGCGATCAAGCACCTGATGGGGCTGCAGGCAAAGACGGCCCGCGTCATCCGCGACGGCGAGACCGTCGAGGTCCCGCTTTCCGACGTGCAGAGCGGTGACACCGTGGTGGTGCGCCCTGGCGACCGGGTTCCGGTCGATGGCAGCGTCATCGACGGCAACTCCTATGTCGACGAATCGATGATCACTGGCGAGCCGGTGCCGGTCGAAAAGACCGCAGGCAGCGAGGTGGTAGGCGGCACGATCAACAAGACCGGCTCCTTCACCTTCCGCGCCACCAAGGTCGGCGCCGACACGGTGCTCGCGCAGATCATCAAGATGGTCGAGCAGGCCCAGGGCGCGAAGCTGCCGATCCAGTCGCTGGTCGACCGCGTCACGGCCTGGTTCGTGCCGGCCGTCATCGCCATTGCGCTTCTGACCTTCGGCATCTGGCTGGTCTTAGGACCCGATCCGGCGCTGACCTTCGCGCTCGTCAATGGCGTCGCCGTGCTGATCATCGCCTGCCCCTGCGCCATGGGCCTTGCCACCCCGACCTCGATCATGGTCGGCACGGGCCGCGCCGCCGAAATGGGCGTGCTCTTCCGCAAGGGCGAGGCGCTGCAGACGCTGCGCAATGCCGCCGTCATCGCCGTCGACAAGACGGGAACCTTGACCAAGGGACGGCCCGAACTGACCGACCTCGAAACCGCCGCTGGCTTTGAACGTGACAGCGTTCTGGCGCTGGTCGCTGCCGTCGAAACCCGTTCCGAGCACCCGATTGCCGAGGCAATTGTCGAGGCGGCAAAGGCAAAAGGCCTGGCGATCGCTGATCCGGCCAAGTTCGAGGCCATCCCCGGTTTCGGCGCTAGCGCTGAAGTGGCGGGCCGCACGGTCCATGTCGGCGCAGACCGGCTGATGGCGCAACTGAATCTCGATGTTGCCGTCTTTGCCGAACAGGCCGCTCGGCTGGGTTCGGAAGGCAAGAGCCCGCTCTATGCCGCGATCGACGGCAAGCTTGCAGCGATCATTGCCGTTGCCGACCCGATCAAGGAAACGACGCCGCAGGCAATCCGTATGCTGCACGATCTCGGTCTCAAGGTCGCGATGATCACCGGCGACAATCGCCGCACTGCGGAAGCTATCGCCGCCAAGCTCGGCATCGACGAGGTCATCGCCGAAGTCCTGCCCGACGGCAAGGTGGCAGCGCTGAAGAAGCTGAAGCAAGGCGGACGCGCTGTCGCCTTCGTCGGCGACGGCATCAACGATGCGCCGGCGCTCGCCGAAGCCGATGTCGGGCTTGCGATCGGCACCGGCACGGATGTCGCCATCGAAAGCGCCGACGTGGTGCTGATGTCCGGCGATCTGCTCGGCGTGCCGAACGCTATCGCCCTTTCCAAGGCGACGATCCGCAACATCAAGGAGAACCTCTTCTGGGCCTTCGCCTATAACGCGGTGCTGATCCCGGTTGCCGCCGGCGCGCTCTATCCCGGCTATGGCCTGCTGCTGTCGCCGATCTTTGCGGCTGGCGCCATGGCGCTGTCGAGCGTCTTCGTGCTCGGAAACGCACTGCGCCTCAGGGGCTTCCGGCCCGTTGCGGCGGCGCATTGAAACACTGCCCGGCTTCCCAAGACGTAGCGGAAGCCGGGCAGCCCCCCTATATTCGATCGGACAGGTTTGCCCGCCTATGCAACCCCAAGGATTGCACGCAGCTCCAAAGGTAAAGTCATGAACATCGGTGAAGTCTCTCGCGCCTCCGGCGTCTCGACCAAAATGATCCGCTACTATGAGACGATCGGCCTGATCCCCCCGGCCGACCGCAGCGAATCGGGCTACCGCAACTATGGCGACAACGATGTCCATACGCTGCGCTTCATCCGTCGCTCGCGCGACCTCGGCTTCACCGTCGAGCAGATGACCGATCTCCTGGCGCTCTGGCGCGACCGGTCGCGCGCCAGCGGCGAGGTCAAGAAGATCGCGCTCGAGCATGTTGAGATCCTGGAGCGCAAGGCCGAAGAACTGAAGGCGATGAGCCGCACACTCAAGCATCTGGCCGCCCATTGCCATGGCGACGCGCGCCCGGACTGTCCCATTCTTGACGATCTGGCCGATGCCGGCAACACCCCGGCGAAGACAACCGAGCCTGCCCGTTTTGGTGCCGGCGGCATCGACCCGGTTCGCAACCGGCGGCATGGATGACGTGGCCCCATGCGCTTTGCAAAGTCTCACGCATTCGTGACGCCGCTAAACGCAAGCGGCATTGACAGGAATCGTCTGCGTTTCTACGGATCGGTCATGGAGAAGGTACGAGCCACATATCTGCGTTTGCTGATTGTGCTGAAGCTGGCGATTGCTGTGTCGCTGGCCCTGCTGCCTTATTCCACCGCTTCGGGCATGATGCATGCAGCCGCGCACGGCGCGATGCAGATCGAGGCATCCGCCAATCCGATGCAAGCTGCGACCGAACACTGCCCGAGCCTCGACAAAGGCAAGGTGAAGCCGGCAGAGCAGAGCGGCAAGGCCGACAAGAAGGATTGCTGCAAGACCTTCTGCGCGGCCGTGGCGGTGCTTGGCGACGCCGACGGCAGCCATCCGGATTTCCCGCGCTCCATCCGTAATTTCGGCGCACACCCGCAGCTGACCCCCGGTGAGCTCGACGGCCTTCATCGTCCCCCAAGAGCCTGACTTCGTGAATTCGTGACCGCTGCTGCGTGTTTCCTTTGGTCGTAGCCAATTGAGGAACAAGAACCTGCAGTAGTTCCAAGCGTTCCAGCGACCGTTGTCGTCCAGTGAGACGCAGGTCCCTGCAGCGCGGTCCGCGACGAGGCCCGCCCGGTCCTTTGCCGGTCGATCGCCGACCTCTGCCATTCACATTTCAGGTTGAACCATGAAACGATTGTTTTCCATGGCGC
Organism: Ensifer sp. LC11; assembly: GCF_001695835.1. Classification (GTDB taxonomy): domain Bacteria; phylum Pseudomonadota; class Alphaproteobacteria; order Rhizobiales; family Rhizobiaceae; genus Ensifer. The sequence goes on from NZ_MBSO01000067.1 coordinate 111,334, forward strand.
TCCTGCCCATGATCCTGGGCGGATGCGCTGCCACCTTGCCTGCCGAGGTCTCAAGCCTCGGCGATCCCGCCGACAGCACGAGCGGCATTCGAAGCACGCAGTATCGCAGCCCCATTTCGGGCTACACCCACCGCGAGCCGACCGGCCCCAAGGCCTGGGGCCCTCTCAACGACGCGCAATCGACCGCCAAGGGAGACGCGTCATGAGGCTTCGCAAGCTCAACCTCGCGGCGGCAATCGGCCTGCCGCTCGTGCTTGCCGGCTGCGCGACCAACGCAGAATATTCGGCCAAGGACGCGGGCTTTACGACTGTCGATGCGAAGATCGCAACGGCCGCGACGAAGAAAAGCGTCTGGATCCAGAACCGCGAACAGGCCGACAAGGTCAATGCCGAGGTCAAGGCGCTGTTGAAGCGCAAGACGATCGACGCCGATACGGCCGTCCAGATCGCGCTTCTCAACAACAAGGGCCTGCAGGCCGCCTATGCCGATCTCGGCGATGCCTCGGCCGACGCCTGGCAGGCGACGCTGTTCCTCAACCCCACCGTCTCGATCGGTACGACCGGCATCGGCACACCGGAACTCCAAGCCTACAAGGCGATCGAGGGGCTGGTCACCACCAATATCCTGGCACTCCTGACGCGCGACAAGACCATCGCCATTGCCGACGCGCGCTTCCGCCAGGCACAGCTTTCAGCGGCACTCAGCACGCTCGAGCTTGCCGCGGAGACCCGCCGCGCCTGGATCGACGCCGTCGCGGCATGGGAAACCGTCGCACAGCTGAACCGGGCGCAGGTTGCGGCGGATGCCTCCTCGGAACTGGCCGCAAAACTGGGTGAGACCGGCGCCATGGGCAAGGGTACGCAAGCGCGTGAACATGTCTTCGACGCCGAACTCGCCGGGCAGGCGGCCGAGGCGCGGCTTGCCGCTCGCCTTGCCAAGGAGAACCTCACGCGGCTGATGGGTCTGTGGGGCGCCGACGTGGACTATCAGGTCCCGAACCGTCTGCCGGATCTGCCGAAGGCGCTCGCCCGCAAGGACAGCATCGAAGCGGAGGCGCTGAAACGCCGCGTCGATCTGCAGATCGCCCGGCTTGATCTCGAAGCGGTAGCGAAATCCTACAAGCTGACCGAGGCGACCCGCTTCGTCACCGACCTCGAGCTCGTCGCCGGCGCGGAAGCGGAGCGGGAGAAAGAGGATCACGGCACCAAGGTCGAGACCACGGGCCAGTTCGAGCTCGAATTTGTGATCCCGATCTTCGACAGCGGAAGCGCGCGCATGCGCAAGGCCGAGCTTGCCCATATGCGCTCGGCGAACCTGCTTGCGGAAAAGGCGGTCAATATCCGCTCGGAAGCGCGGTCCGCCTACGAAGCCTATCGCTCGCGCTACGAGATCGCCCGCCACTATCGCAACAGCGTCGTGCCGCTGCGCAGCAAGATCGAGGAGGAAGCGACGCTCAGCTACAACGGCATGATCACCAGCACGTTCGAGCTCTTGGCCGACGTCAGGGCGAAGGTCAATTCGACCGTGCTTTCCGTCAACGCAAAGCGCGATTTCTGGCTGGCCGACGCCGATCTGACGACGGCGATCAACGGCGGCGGATCGGGTGGATCCGGCGGAGCAGCGGCCGCACCCGCAGCGGCGGAAGCCGGCGGCGCAGGGCACTAAGAAGGAATAGAAAGATGTTCAACAGAAGACACTTCCTCGGCGCTGGCGCAGCTCTCGTTTCGACCGCCGCCTGGGCGCAGACCTCCAACTCCGGCCTGCCCGAAGCGGCAACGATGGACAATGCCAAGACCCAGAAGCCGATCGTTCCGACGAGCGGTCCTGACTACAATCCGGTCGTCACCCTCAACGGCTGGACCCTGCCGCACCGCATGAACAACGGCGTCAAGGAATTCCACCTCGTCGCCGAGCCTGTCGAGCGGGAGATGGCGGACGGCATGACCGCCTATCTCTGGGGCTACAACGGCCAGTCGCCGGGTCCGACGATCGAAGCGGTCGAAGGTGACCGCGTCCGCATCTTCGTCACCAACAAGCTGCCGGAACACACCACCATCCACTGGCACGGCATGATCCTGCCTTCGGGCATGGATGGCGTCGGCGGCCTGTCGCAGCCGCACATCCCCTCGGGCAAGACCTACGTCTACGAGTTCGACCTCGTGAAGTCGGGCACCTTCATGTACCACCCGCACGCCGACGAAATGGTGCAGATGGCCATGGGCATGATGGGGTTCTTCGTCGTGCACCCGAAGGACCCGAATTTCATGCGCGTCGACCGCGATTTCGTGTTCCTGCTCAATGCCTACGACATCGAGCCCGGGACCTACGTTCCGCGCATCATGGAAATGACCGACTTCAACATGTGGTGCTGGAACAGCCGGATCTTTCCCGACATCGACCCGCTGGTCGTGTCGAAAGATGACCGCGTGCGCGTGCGGGTCGGCAACCTCACCATGACCAACCATCCGATCCACATGCACGGTTACGACTTCGAAGTGACCTGCACCGATGGTGGCTGGGTACGGCCGGAGGCCCGTTGGCCGGAAGTAACCATCGACATCCCCGTCGGCGCGATGCGTGCCTACGAGTTCGACGCCAAATACGAAGGCGACTGGGCGATCCATTGCCACAAGTCGCACCACACGATGAATGCGATGGGGCACGACATCCCGACCTTCATCGGCGCCGACAAGACATCGGTCGCGGCGAAGATCCGCAAGGTCAAGCCCGACTATATGCCCATGGGTACGGCCGGCATGGCCGACATGGGCGAAATGGAAATGCCGCTCCCCGACAACACGATCCCGATGATGACTGGCTGGGGTCCGCACGGCGCGCTGGAGATGGGCGGCATGTTTTCGGTGGTGAAGGTGCGCGAAGGCATCTCCGCCGGCGATTACAGCGACCCCGGCTGGTACAAAAACCCGCCGGGAACGCAAGCCTGGGAGTGGACCGGCGCTCTGCCGGAAGCGACGCGGGCAAACGATGCCAAGACCGTGATCACGCCGAAACCATGACGACACGGCTGATTGTTATGAACACTCTCAAATCGACCAGGAACAATACGATGAAGAAAACAGCATTCGCACTGGCGCTCGTTGTCGCCACCGCCCTCTCCTCCCAGGCTTTCGCATCGGGCAGCCACGCAGGTGGCCACAATAAGGTCTCCATCGGCGAGCCCGGCGACAGCAAGAAGGCGACGCAGACGATCCGCGTCACCATGAAGGAAACCGACGACGGCAGGATGATCTTCACCCCGGCCACCATCAAGGTTCGGCAGGACCAGACGGTTCACTTCGCGATCAAGAACGCCGGCGAGCTCGCGCATGAATTCGTCCTCGACGACAAGGCGACGATCCAGGAACACAAGATCACCATGGAGAAGTTCCCCGACATGGAGCACGACGATCCGAACGCGATCCGGCTCGAGCCTGGCAAGTCCGGCGACATCTACTGGACCTTCACCAATGACGGTACCTTCGAGTTCGCCTGCCTTGTGCCGGGCCACTACGATGCCGGCATGCACGGCCCGCTCGACGTCGTGAAGAAATGATCCCGATCACAGGAAAGGATGAAACATGAAGACCGTAGGCAAACTCTTTGCAGCGCTCGCGCTTGCTGTTTCCGCCACCACATTTGCCCTTCCCGCCCAGGCAGCGGAATTCACCAAAGGTGTCGTCAAGAAGATCGACACCAAGGCCAAGAAGGTCACGATCGACCATGAGGATCTGAAGAACCTCGACATGCCGGCCATGACCATGGTGTTCCGCGTTGGCGACGATGCCGTGCTCGCCAAGCTCAAGGAAGGCGCTGCGATTGAATTCGTCGCCGACCGGGTCAAGGGCAAGCTGACCGTGACCGAGGTCAAGTAACTGTGACAATCGGCCCGGGTCGACTTCGCGCGGCCCCGGCCTCACAATCCCCAAATCAGGCAAACGGAAAGGAGTGTTCGATGAACGTGCTACGCAGGCATTTCGTTGCAGGCACGATTGCGGGCATCGCCCTCTTTGCAACAGGCACAGCGGCGGCAACCAGTACCATGGCCGTCTACAAGGACCCGCAATGCGGGTGCTGCGAACAATGGGCGGACGCGATGGAAGCCGCCGGCTACAAGGTCGAAGTGCACGACGAGGCCGATATGTCGGTGATCAAGACGCGGTTCGCGGTTCCCGCCGACGTGGAAGGCTGCCATACGGCGATCGTCGACGGCTATGTCGTCGAGGGACACGTGCCGCTGGAAGCAGTCCGCAAGCTTCTGGCTGAGAGACCCGACATTGCCGGCATTGCCGTGCCCGGCATGCCCGCAGGCTCGCTCGGCATGGGCAACGACCCGCAGGCGTCCTACGACGTCTACACGATCGCCAAGGCGGGCGCCCAATCGACGGTCTACTATCAGGTACGACCGGTAAAGTAGCGCCGATCCCCGAGGGTGAGCGTTCCGACACCTGGCATGTTGCGCAAACAGAGACCCGAACGCTTCCGCGATGGCGGAGGCGTTCGGCAAGAAGGCTGGGCTGCGGGAACGAAAGCTAATCCGGTTTGTCCAGCGATGCGAGGTTCTGCGGCTCTCCGACCTCTATTGCGTGACCGTCCGGATCATAGAAGCGGAACACGCGCTGTCCCCACGCTTGGCGCTCGACGGGGTGTATCAATTCCACATGCGGCGCGATGCGTTCAAAGGCCGCGTCGACATCGTCATGCTCGAAGTAAAGGAGCAGATTTCGTCGTCCATAGCGTTCCGTCGAAACGGGTTCGCTTCGCCAGACGGTTTGTTCCAGCGATCGCCCTTCATGGATCGCAAAACCACTTGCGAAGAGGACGAAGGTCCCGAAGTCCTCCAGCACCGTAAGGCCAAGTCTCTCCTCGTAGAACTCCTTGGATCGATTGATGTCGCGGACGAAAGGGATTGGATTGACAAACCGCATGGAGGTCCTTTCGTGATGCCGTGCCACTAGCCTATCGCGGCCGACGCACGGTGCAAAGGAATTCAGGCGGCGAGCCAGCTTCCGTCTTCGTCGCGCCGAAGCATCGGCGTCTCGAACACGCCGACGACGCGCTCGGGCCAATGTGATGCGAGATCGGCAAGCGGTTGGCGCCAACGCTCGGTCTGCAGCATCGCGGCGCCAATCGCGACCGGCTCGATGCCGCAGGCATCCATCAAGCTCAGGCCCGCCACGATCGAAGTGCCGCTGGAAATCACGTCGTCGATCAGCGCCACGCGCTTCCCCTCCAAGAGCGGCAGCATGCGCGGATCGACATAGAGCCGCTTCTTCTGATCCGGCGTCGTGATCGAAGAAAGTGGCACGCTGAGGTCGTCGACATACCAGAATTTTCTTGATGTCCCGAGCGGCACGTAACGGCCATGGCCGAGCTTGCGCGCGACGGCGGAGGCAAGCGTCAGGCCGAGTGTCGGCAGGCCGGCGACGACGTCAGGCTCGAAGACGGCAAGCTTTGCTGCGAGTTCGGTTGCCAGCGCGTCTTCGACAGCAAAACTCGCCTGATTGACGATCAGTGAGGCGAGCGCGTGTTTGCCATCGGCGAGCGGCCGGATCGGCAGCAGGATCTGGCTGTTATCACCGAGTGTCGCCGGGAAGAAATCGCGATAACCCGTCTGAATGTCGAAACTTTTCGGCGGGTAGACCTCCTGCCAAAAGTCATGAGGCTGCATCGGTTTCGTCCTCGTCTTCGCATTTCGCCCGGATTGAAAGGCGACCAGAAAATCCGGTTCGCTGTTCTGATCCCGGCTGTTTTCGTCTATACCGTTTGCGACTTCGATCAAACCGAAAGGGCACCGCGAGCTGAGCAAAGCGCGCGGAATTCACAAGCCCTTCGCCGGATGAACCATAGGAAATGCCTGCCAATGCGCCTGCCAGACGGAATAGCTGCCGACCTCACCTTCCTCACCGATTTCCGTCGCGATCTGCATGCCCATCCGGAACTCGGCTTCGAGGAGGTGCGCACCAGCGACCTCGTTGCCAAATGGCTTGAGGACGCGGGGCTTAAGGTTCACCGTGGCTTGGGAAAAACCGGTATCGTCGGCACGCTGCAAGTGGGCAACGGCACTCGCTCGATCGGCCTTCGCGCCGACATGGACGCGCTCGCCATGCCGGAGATCGCCGACCGCCCCTACAAATCCCGCGAAGCCGGCAAGATGCATGCCTGCGGCCATGACGGCCACACGACAATGCTGCTCGGCGCTGCCCGTCATCTGGCAAAGACCCGCAATTTCTCCGGCACCGTGCATTTCATCTTCCAGCCGGCCGAGGAAGGCCGCGGCGGCGCAAAGCGCATGGTCGACGACGGGCTGTTCGAACTTTTCCCCTGCGACGCGGTCTATGGCTTGCACAACATGCCGGGCCTTGATCCGGACGAGATGGCGGTCGTCGCCGGCCCGCAGCTTGCCTCCTCGGACAGCTGGCGGCTGACCTTCCGCGGCGTCGGCACCCACGGCGCCAAGCCGCATCTCGGCCGGGACCCAGTGACCGCCGCCGGTACCTTCCTCGCCTCGCTGCAATCGATCGTCGGCCGTGTCGTCGATCCGCTGCAGCCGGCCGTCGTCAGCGCCTGCTCGGTGCGTGCCGGCGACCCGAAGGCGCTCAACGTCATCCCGGACATCGTGGAAATCGGCGGCACCGCGCGCGCCTATACGCCAGAGGTGCGTGACCAGCTCGAAAGGGAAATCGGCCGCCTGGCGCGTGGCACGGCAGAAATGTACGGGATTGCCGTCGACTACGACTTCGAGCGCCGCATTCCGCCCGTCGTCAACGACGGCGATGCGACCGACCGGGCGCTGAGGGCAGCCCAAGCCGTCTTCGGCGACAAGACCCGCACGGCATTCCCGCCCTCGACAGCGGGCGACGATTTCGCCTTCTTCGGCCTCGAAGCTCCCGGCTGCTACGTCTGGCTGGGCAACGGCCCCGCCGTCGACGGCGCGCTGCATCACAACACCGCTTATGATTTCAACGATGCGGCGATCGGCCCGGGCGTCGCCTTCTGGTCGACGCTCGTGGAACAGGAACTCGCACGCGCCGAGTGAGGCGCGTCTGAACAAGACCTGTAACACCGGTCGGAAGCGTGCGATCTCAAGATTTTAGAGCGTTTTCTTAAATAGGGAGGCGGGATGAGCCTCGGTCTTCACGGGCCGCCCTACGAGGGCGGCCTAAGAAAATCATCCTTCGAGCACGTCCAGAACAGGGCTTTGCATGACCTTGCCCGTCGCCACGTCGGCGATACCGCGGTCGGTCTGGTGCGGCCCTGCATTGCAGGCGAGCGTCGCGCCGAAGCAGGCCTTGAACACCAGATAGGGCGGCTGCCAATCGACGATGCGGCCGACCGCCTCGCGAAGTTCTGCAAAGCTTGCAGCCACCTTCTCAAGCGGTTCCTCCGAGACCAGCCCGGCGAGCGGCAGAGGCAGGAGAGCATCGACCTTGCCGCCGGCCACAACGGCCATGCCGCCGCCGGCGGCAATCACCGCGTTGGCGGCAACTGCCATATCCTCGGCATTGCCGCCGAAGACGGTGAGGTTGTGGCTGTCATGCGAAACCGTGGTCGCAAAGGCGCCGCGCCAGGAGCCCCAACTTGACAGGAGACCGACCCGCGGCCCGCTGTCGGCGCGTCCGTGACGGTGCGCCACGGCGATCAGGGTCGTACCGTCAGGCGGAACAACGAAGCCGTCCGTGACCTCGGCAATCGCCTCTCCCCACTGGGTGAAGCGAGGGCGGTCGATGGTCGCGACACGGACCTTCCTGCCATCTGCAGGAATGCGGAAATCGTTCTCCGACAGAGGTGCAATCTTCATCGTGCCGTGCAGCGGCGCGACGTCGATTTCGTGCAGCGGCTCGATCATCCGGCCAGCATCGGCGATCACCTTGCCGTCGACGATCACCTTACGTGCACGGAAATCGGCGAGATCCTCGAAAAGCACAATATCCGCCCGGCGCCCCGGCGCCACGAGCCCGAGATCGTGCCGGCCGAGGCGCACTGCACCGTTCAGCGTCGCCGCCCGAAGCGCCCACACAGCCGGCAGGCCGTAGCGGACCAGCCGGCGGACGACATCATCAAGACCACCGGCGTGAGCGAGATCGTCCGAGAAGACGTCGTCGGTGCAGAGCGTCACCGTCTGAGGAAGATGGCCCAAGGCATTGAGTGTCTTCACGAATTCCGGCAACAAATGGTCGTGCGAGCCACGCAGTTCGATCGACAATCCGGCTCGGAGCTTCGCCATCAGATCGTCGCTCGAGACAAGCTCGTGATCAGAACTGACGCCAGCGGTGACGAAGGCCTGGAGATCGGCGCCGGTTAGGCCGCGCGCGTGTCCGTTGACCGGCTTGCCGGCGGCGAGCCCCGCCTGGACGATCGCGCTGATCCGCGCCTCGCCGTCGATGACGCCGCGCATATTCATCATCTCGGCTATGCCGCCGATTTCCGGCCAGCTCAGGATGTCGGCAATCACATCGGCGTCGAAATCGGCGCCGGCAAGCTCCAGTCCCGGCGCCGACGGTACGCTGGAGGGCGCCAAAAGTACTGTGCGCAAAGGCAGCCCGGCGGTGGCATCCGCGGCCCAGCGCACGCCGGCAACGCCGTTGACGTTGCCGAATTCATGGGGATCCCAGACGATTGTCGTCACGCCACGCGGCAACACGGCATTGGCGTAGGTCGCCGGCGTCACCATCGAGCTTTCGACATGCATATGCGTGTCGATCAGGCCAGGAGAAACGAAGGCACCGGTCGCGTCGATGACGGCCGCCGCATCCTTGCGCGCACCCGGCGCATGAACGCTCGCGATTAGCGGCCCAACAACACCGACATCTGCCGGGCGGAGTTCGCCCGTCACCACGTCGACCAGCGTACCGCCCGATATCAGGACGTCAAACGGTTCGGCGCCGCGCGCAGCGGCCACCGCGCGTGTGCGGAGCGCCGCATCCGTCAGGTCCTGAGGCTGCTGCACCGAACTCATTTCTGCGCTTCCTTCATCAGCGCGCCCAGGATCTGCGCCCTCGTCGTCTCGATATGGGCGTCGACGGCATATTCGGCGTTAAAGATCGCATGGCTTTCGCGGGTCTCAACCACGGTGCGCCCTCGGGTCAGTGTCCCGCCGAGCTCGACATCGATACGGGCGCTGCGGAAGGAGATCGCGCCGGGATTGACGAAGGCGACGGCGGCAGAGGGGTCATAGATCGCCATGCCCGGCCGGCCGCGGCTGGTGCCGATCGAGATGTAGCCCGCAAGCAGATCGGCAATCAGTGCCGCATTGGCGCCACCCGCAGAGCGGATCGACGCGACATCATCGGGATAGGCGAAAACCTTGCGGCAGAGATCGAGGTCGACCATGCGCAGCGGCAGGCCGTGGGCAAGCACGATCGCGAGCGCTTCCGGATCGGCAAAGGCGTTGAATTCGGCGGATGCCGTGTGGTTGCCGCTGGTGACGCCGCCACCCATCCAGGTGAGGTCGGTGATGCGCGCAGAAAGATCCGGCCGCGCAAGGCACAGGGCTGCAAGATTGGTGAGCGGCCCGAGCGCCAGAATGCGCTTCGGCCCTTCCTGTTCCAGCCAGGAGCACAGTGTCGCAAAGGCGTCGCTCGGCGGCAAGGAATCGCCTTCCGGCAGCGTCAGTCCGGCGGTCGGCATGCCAGCCGCGCCAAGGATGCGTTCGGCAGTCTCGAGCTTGCCGAGCACCGGCAGCGCGCGCCCCTCATGAATGGGGAAGGTCCAACCGAAGGCGTGCGTCGCGCTGGCCGCATTGCGCTTCACCTGGTCCAGCGGCGTGTTGCCGAAAACGAGGGAGACGCCGTCGATTTCTTCACCGGCATGAAGGACGACAAGCACCGCAGCGATGTCGTCGAAGCCCATGTCCGTATCGATCCAGACACCCATCGGAGGTTACCCGAACTTCTTGAGGCGCGCCGCCTTCTCGACCGGCAGGTCGAAGGCAATCGCAGAGCCGGTTTCGCGCGCTGCAAGCGTGGCATCTTCCTCGGCCTTGATGGCGCCGAGCGGCGAATCGAGCAGATATTCGCGCGTGCTGCCGGAGAAAGAGGCTCCGCGCACGGTGCCCTGGAAAGGACCTGAACCAAGGGTCACCATGCGCGGACGCCACACAAGCCCTGCCGTGTCAGGCGGCAGGGATCCGGAAAAATCGATCGGGCCGTTGCCGGCCTTAAGCTTGCCGCCCTCGACGGCAAAGATGTTCTCGAAGCCGACGAAATCGGCGACGAAGCGCGAGACCGGGCGGTTGTAGATATCCTCGGGCGTGCCGATCTGCTCGATCGCGCCGTTCAGCATGACGACGATGCGATCCGCCAGCGAAAGGGCTTCGCCCTGGTCGTGGGTCACGAAGATCATCGTCACGCCGGTTTCCTTCTGAACCCGCTGCAGCTCGGTGCGCATTTCCAGGCGCAGGCGGGCGTCGAGGTTCGACAGCGGCTCGTCGAGAAGCAGCACCTTCGGTTCCATGACCATGGAGCGCGCTAGTGCCACGCGCTGCTGCTGGCCGCCCGAGAGTTCACCCGGCTTGCGCGCGGAGAATTTCGAAAGGCCGACCGACTTCAGGCCCGCGGTCACCTTGCTCTCGATCTCGGCGGCCGGCAGCTTTTTCAGCCGCAGGCCGAAGGCGACGTTTTCAAACACCGTCAGGTGCGGGAACAGCGCATAGGACTGGAAGACGAGGCCGACCGAGCGTTTGTTTGCCGACACACGGGTGATATCGGCGCCGTCGAGCCTGATCGCGCCGGAGGCCGGCGATAGCAGGCCCGCGATCGAGCGCATCGTCGTGGTCTTGCCGCAGCCGGACGGACCGAGAAACGCCACCAGTTCGCCCTTGCGGATCGAAAGGTCGAGATCCTTCACCGCAACGGTATCGCCATAGGCGAGCGTCAGTTTTTCAAGGCTGAGGAAGGCGGTGTCAGACATAGCGAGAGAATCCCAGGAAGCGTTCGGCAAGGAAGACGATGCCGATGGACATGAAGGCGAGCAGCGCCGAAAGGGCAGCAACCGACGGATCGTAGGTGATCTCCATGTAGGAGAGCATGTCGATCGGCAGCGTGCGCACGCCCGGGCCGGAGAGGAAGAGCGAGACCGGCACCTGGTTGAAGCTCGTCACGAAGCCGAGGATGAAGGCGGCGAGAATGCCGCTGCGGATGTTCGGCATCACCACCCGGAAGAAGGCGCCGGCGCGCGAAGAGCCGAGCAGCACCGCTGCCTCCTCGATATCGGAGCGCAGGTTGTTGAGGCTCGCCGAGACGACGCGCACGGCATAGGGGAGAACCAGCGCCGTGTGGGCGAGGAAAAGGGTCAAGGTGATGTTCATGCCGAAAGGCACGACGATGTAACGCAGCAGCGCCAGGCCGACGATGATGCCGGGCACGATGATCGGCAGAGAGACGATCGTGCGGATGGTTTCGCCGAAGGGCAGCTTGTAACGCGAGAGCGCGTAGGAGGCGGGGACGCCGAGCACGAGCGCGGCCGCCGTACCCCCAATCGCCAAAAGCATCGAGATCGCGAAGCTCTCGCGGAAACTCTCGACCGTAAAGACCTTGGCGACCCACTGCAGCGAGAAGCCCTGCGGCGGGAAGGCCAGCGTCTCGCCGCCTGAGAGCGAAGCGGCAACGATGATGAAGAACGGTCCGATCAGGAAGCCGATCACCAGGAATAGGACCAGGGGGGAAAAGACGCGCGGGGTCATCGCTTGTTCCTCGCGGTGGCAAGCCGTTTCAGGAGAAGATTGGCGGCAAAGCTCATGACGATCAGGATGAAGGCGATGACGCTGGCGGCGACGAAATCATTGGCGACAGTGACGCGCTGATAGAGCAGCGTTTCGAGCATCAGCACCTTGGAGCCGCCGAGGATTGCCGGCGTGATGTAGGCCGTCAGCGAACCGGTGAAAACAAGCGTTCCACCGATCACGAGCCCCTCCTTGGTGAGCGGCAGGATGACCTTGAAGAACACCTGGAACCAGTTGGCGCCGAGCACGCGGGCCGCCGGGATCGCATCCTTCGGCATGTTTTCGAGCGCGCTGATCAGCGACAGGATCATCAACGGCAGAAAGAGCTGCAAAAGGCCGATGAACACGGCGGTTTCTGTGAAGAGGAAGCGGATCGGTTCATCCGAGAGACCGACGAGCTGCAGCGCCTGATTGACGATGCCGGTTCGGCCGAGAATGACGATCCAGGCATAGGTGCGCGCGACCGACGAGATCATCAGCGGCAGCACGACGAGACCGATCATCTGCCCCTTGTTGCGCGGCGTCAGATTGACGATGGCAAAGGCGGCCGCATAGCCGATGACCGCCGAGACGGCAGTGACTATCAGGCCAAGCCGGAAGGTGCGCAGGAAGACGGTGCGGTTCAGCGGATCGGAAAAGAAGTTGGTATAGGCGACAAGCGACCAGCTATCGGCGTTGCGAAAGCCTTCCGCCAGCAAGATCACCACCGGCGCCAGAAAGACGATCGCCGCAAAGACCGCTGCGGGCAGAGCGAGCGCCAGGGCTTCGGCGCGGTTCTGGAACATCCTTCTTCCTTTCGAGGCATTCGTGGGCACGTGTCATCGCGCCCGTCGCATGAGGTCTTCACCGGCGGTGATGACCCGCCGATGAAGGTTGCGATTGCTTGATTTTACTGGCCGACCTGTGCGTTCCACTCCGACAGCCACGATTCGCGGTTGTCGAGGGCGACGGCCGACGGGATCAGCTTGAGGTTCTTCACCGTCTCTTCGCCGTAGGTGAGGTTTTCAGCGACCTCCGGCGAAACCTTGACGTCCTTGTTGGCCGGGCTGTCGACGAGCTTTTCGGCAAGAGCCGTCTGGATTTCGGTCGAGAGCCAGAAGTCCATGAACTGAAGCGCGAGCTCCTGGTTCTTGCCGCCCTTAGTCAGCACCATGACGTTCATACCGCCGGTCTGGCCTTCCTTGGGCGTTGCCCACTTGATCGGCAGGCCGAGCTTGGTGAAGCCTTCCCAGGAGAAGCGGCCGATCGGGGCTGCCCAGATTTCTTCCTGCTGCATCAGCTGCACGAGCTGCGAGGACTTGACGTAGAAGGTGACGATGTCGTCCTTCTTGGCACCGACGGCGGCGATCGCTTCCTTGAGGTCAGGCGTGTTCTTGCCGATGGCTTCGCCGACCATGTAGAGCGCCGGCGGGCCCTGGTTGGTGGTGACGTTCGGGAAGGCGGCGTGGCTGGCGTTTTCATCGCTCAAAAGATCCGCCCAGGAGTTCACTTCCATCTTGTCCGAGCGGTAGACGATCGAGGTGGCATAGAAGGTGTAGCCGACGCTCATGCCGTCGCCGTTCGGGTCCTTGGCGAGATCGTAGAGCTTGTTGAAGTTCGAAAGCTTCGACGTATCGATCTTTTCAATGAGGTCCGCGCGCGTGGCGGAAAGCGCGTCTGCCATCGAAACGACGGCCATGTCGACGACCGGGCTTGCCTTGTTGGCTTCCATCTTTGCCAGCCGCTCGACGCTGTTGCCGGTTTCGACGACGAGCTTGCAGCCGCACTTCTGTTCGAACGGCGTATAGACCAGCTCCTTGAACGCGTCCTGGGCAAAGCCGTAGACGGAGATGGTAAGCGTCTTTTCCTGGGCAGACGCGGCTGGAGCGGCGACGAGCAAGAGTGCGCTCGATGCAAGCAGGAACTTCTTCATGGCTGGGGTCCTCCTTCGATGACGGGGGTGACTGCGGTGGCGGTGGTTTGAACAGATTGAAAAGCGGGCGGCGCTGCAGCCGATTGCCTGACGACCAGATGCATCGGCACCTTCGACGTCTCGGCCGTAACCGGCGCGCCGATCAACGGATCGGAAGGGTCGCGCTCGCTGATCGCCTTGACGAGTGCTGCAACGGCAATCGCTGCAATCTCGGTCATGTCCATGCGGGCCGTTGTCAGTGCCGGTGTGATCACGGGCGCCCAGATCAGGTCGTCAAAACCGGTAACGCTCGCCTTTTCCGGCACAGTGATGCCGGCGCGCTGCAACTCGGTGAGCGCCCGGAGCGCATGGAGATCAGAAATGCAGGCAAAGGCGGTGTAGCCTTCCGCCACCTTCTCGGCGAGCCCGAGGAGGCAGCCCTTGCCTGAGGCCTTCTCCAGCGGCTCGATCCAGAGCGTATCGGTGTGGTAGCCCTCGCCGAAGACCGAACGGATACCGCCGGAGCGATCGTTCTGCACATTGGAGGCCGGATTGTTGCCGATGATGAGCACACGCCGGTGGCCGAGCGCCTTCAGATGCTCGGCGATCTGCCGCCCGCCGCCCCAATGGTCGGCGGCAACGGTGTTGCCCGGCGTCGAGGGCGTGTCGATGACGGCGACCGGACAGCCGACATCGGCGATGCGGGTGCCGCGCCGCGGCACGATCACCAGGCCATCGACGTCGCGGTCGATCAGCCGTTCGATGGCCTTGGTCTGGGTCGAGACGTCGCCGCGCGAGTCCGCGATCAGCACGCCGTAGCCAGAGGACGAGGCGGCGAGCTCGATCGCCTGGGCGATCTGCGGGAAGAGTGGATTGGCGATATCGGGAAGGACGAGGCCGATGACACCGGTGCGCCCGGTGCGTAGCGCCCTGCCCGCCTGGCTCGGCACATAGCCAAGTTCGGCGGCGGTCGCACGGATTTTTTCCGCCATCTCGGCGGACACACGACCCTTGCCCGAGAGCGCGTTCGAAACCGTGGCCGCGGAGACGCCCAGCGTTCTGGCAATCCTCGTCAGTTTTGGTCCGGAACGCGCCAAGTCAGTGGTTTCCGCTATCGCGTGATTAAACGATTAATCAGCCGATATATCAGAATCTCCGCACTGTCGAATCCTTTTGTCGACTTGTTGCATTTTGCAATTTTCGAGGGAAAATCACTGTGGACGACAATCCTTGTCAGCCGCACTCGAAGGCCCGATCTTTCGCCGGCTGCCTTGATGGAGCGAACAATCGGCAATCGAGGAAAAGCCTCCCTTTGGGCGGCCCCATCGCCTTCAGAGATTCATGAATTCATGAACGCTCGCTGATATATCTCAGCAATCCGTCTCAAGGCGAAAACCGAAATCTCCTTCGCCAGCATCGCCGTTGCCGGGGCACAATTTTCAACTTCGGCTGACAAAAGGAACCAATTTTTCCACTAAATTACTAGGGAATAAGTATGATGTATCGCAATCATCCGGGGCATACATTCGGATGGCAGCGCGACACGCGCGACAGGCATCATGCAGGAGTTTGGGAAATGACTGGCAATATCATCAGCTTTGGCAAGACCGCGGGACATGGCCTTCGGGCGCGGGCCTCGACCATGGCAGCCGCCACACTGGCGCTCACCCTGTCGTCGAGCACAGCCGTCTTTGCCGAGGACGCCAAGTTTGACCCCAACGCCTCGATCACGATCGGCTCGCTCTATGAGCCGCAGAACCTCGACAACACCGCCGGCGCCGGCCAGGGCATCAACGAAGCCTTCAATGGCAATGTCTACGAGGCACTGTTCACGCTGACCGATGCCGGCGACGTCCAGCCCGGTCTCGTTGCAGAGCAGAGCGTTAGCGACGACGGCCTGACCTATACCTTCAAGCTCCGCCCCGGCGTCACCTTCCACTCCGGCGATCCGCTGACCGCCGTCGACGTGAAGTACAGTATCGAGCGCGTGACCGCCGAGCAATCCAAGAGCTCGCGCAAGAAGAGCCTCGCGACGATCAGTGCTATCGAAACCCCTGACGAACAGACCGTTGTCGTCAAGCTGTCCGCCCGCTCGATCTCGCTTCCCTACAATCTGAGTTACGTTTGGATCGTCAACGACGCGGCGAAGGATCTGAATGCCGGCGAAGACGGCACCGGTCCCTATCGCCTCGACGAATGGCGCCGCGGCTCGTCGCTGGCGCTGACCCGCAACGACAAATACTGGGGCACCGCGCCCACCAATGGCGAAGTCGTCTTCCAGTATTTCACCGACGCGACGGCGCTCAACAATGCGCTTCTGACCGGCGCCGTCGACATCATCACCAGCGTGCAGAGCCCGGACTCGATTGCCCAGTTCAAGGACAATCCCGACTTTACCGTCACCGCCGGCCAGTCGACCACCAAGGAACTGCTCGCCTTCAACGACCGCGTCGCCCCCTTTGACAACGTCAAGGTTAGGAAGGCGATCGCGCGCGCCATCGACGACAAGAAGCTCTTGACGTCGATCTGGGGCGAATACGGCACGCTGATCGGCTCCTTCGTGCCGCCGACCGATCCCTGGTACGTGGATCTCACCGCCGTTGACGCCTATGACGTCGAGAGCGCCAAGGCGCTGCTGAAGGAAGCGGGCTTTGCCGATGGCTTTGCCTTCAAGCTCGACACGCCGAACTACGATCCGCATCCGATCGTCGCGCAGTTCATCCAGAGCGAACTGGCCAAGGTCAACATCAAGGTCGAGATCAACGTGATCACCGCCAACGAGTGGTACACCAAGGTCTACAAGGCGCATGACTTCCAGGCGACGCTGCAGGAGCACGTCAACCACCGCGACATCGTCTTTTACGGCAACCCGGACTTCTACTGGGGCTACAACAACCCGCGGGTCGTCGACCTGATCAAGGCGTCGGAGGCAGCCGCCAACACCGACGAGCAGACCGCCAAGCTCAAGGAAGCCAACACGATCATCGCCGAGGATGCCGCCAGCAACTGGCTCTATCTCTACCCGCAGATCGTCGTCTCGAGCTCGGCAGTGACCGGCTACCCGGTCAACGGGCTGAACTCGCAGTTCTTCGCCTACGGCATCAAGAAGAGCGAGCAGTAAGCGGGATTGCCAGCCGGCGCGTGTAGGCGCCGGTCGCGCGCACCTCAGCCCCTGGATCCGATCCGGGGGCTGACTGCATTTTTGCAAAGCCGTTCCGTCCGCGCCACATCACCAGCCTTTTCGACCTTCCACAGGTCCAGCCAAAGGTGAGCGGATGATCTAGCCTCCCTCGCCGTTTTGGTGCAAAAGCCAACTCCTCTGATCACGGATCCCGTGAGAAGAAAGGAATGCAGCCATCCTCACTTACCTCGTCCGCCGCTTCGCCATTCTGCTCCTGTCGCTGCTGATTGCGGCAGTGGTGCTGTTCGTGCTTTTGCGTCTGCTTCCCGGCGACCCCGCCAACGCGCTACTTTCCGTCGGCGCCGACGCCGCGCAGATCGAAAAAGCCCGCGAGCAGGTCGGTTCGAACCTGCCGCTCTGGCAGCAGTTCCTGCGGTTTGCCGGTAGCCTCGCCCGTTTCGATCTCGGCACATCCTTCGTCAGCGGCAAACCTGTCATCGAGGAAATCTTGGCTCGGCTGACCGTCACCGTGCCGCTGGCGCTGATGGGCTTTTTGCTCGCCGTCCTCGTCGCCGTGCCACTCGGCATTCTCTCCGCCGTCAAGGCCAACCGCTGGTATGGCGGGCTAATCTCGACCGTGTCGCAACTCGGCATCGCCATCCCGGTCTTTTGGGTCGGCATCCTGCTCGTCACCGTCTTCGCCGTCACCTTTCGGCTGTTTCCGTCAGGCGGCTTTCCCCGGCGCGGCTGGCAGAACGAAGGGCAGGCGTTCTATGCACTGGCACTTCCTGTGATGACGATCGGACTTGTCATGGGCGCGTCGCTGCTGCGTTATGTCCGCTCCGCCACGCAGGACGTACTCGGCAGCGATTATCTGCGAACCGCGCGCGCCCTTGGCGCCAGCTTTCCGCAAGCGCTTGTCCGCCACGGCATCCTCAACGGCGCCGTGCCGATCGTCTCCATTCTCGGCATCGAACTCGCAACGACGCTGCTTGGCGCCGTCGTCGTCGAGCGCGTGTTTGCGCTACCGGGGTTAGGTTCCATGCTGCTGCTCGCGATCGAGCAGCGCGACTATCCGAACGTCCAGGGCGTGCTGTTCATCTCCACTCTGCTGGTGCTGCTGATCGGCTTTGCCGCCGATCTCACCCAGCGCCTGATCGACCCACGTCTGCGCGAGCGCGCCGTCGGAGGCAACGCATGAGCCCGGTCGAGACATCCGTTTCCACGCGCGGGCAGCGGCATTCTCTTGCCCTCACCGTCGGCCTGGCACTGGTCGGCATCAATGTGCTGGTCGCCGTTCTCACGCTGCTTTGGACGCCCTACGATCCGCTGAACGCCTCGGGCGGCCGTCTCGAAGCCCCGTCGCTGTTGCATTGGCTCGGAACGGACCGGCTGGGGCGCGATCTGCTGACGCAACTGATGATCGGCGCGCGCACGGCGCTCCTCGTCGGCACCGGTGCGGTCGCAATCGGCGCCGCCATCGGCGTCAGCCTCGGCGTTCTCGCCGCCTTCGCCACGCGCCTTGCCGACGATGTCATGGCCGCAACCCTCGACATCCTGATCGCCTTTCCGACGCTTCTCTTGGCCATGCTGGTGGTGGCCGCAAGCGACAGTGCCAGCCTCTGGACCGCAATCCTTGCGCTTGGCCTCGCGATCTCCGCCATCGTCGCCCGGCTCACCCGCATCCTCGCCAAGCGCGTGCTCAGGCAGGACTATATCGTCGCTTCGCGCACGTCGGGGACCTCCTGGGCCGGCGTCGTTTTGCGCCATGTGCTGCCGAACATCTGGCCGACGCTGTCGGTCAATTTCGCCCTGCAGTTCGGCCTGGCGGTCATCGCCGAAGCGTCGCTCTCCTATCTCGGCCTTGGCGCGCCGCCGCCGAACGCCTCCTGGGGACGGCTGCTGCAGGAAGCGCAAGGCACCGTCTACACGGCACCGATCGGCGCGATCGCACCGGGCATCGCACTCGTTGCGCTCGTCATTGGCATGAACCTTCTGGCCGACGGGCTGCGCGATATCGCCGATCCGACACGCGGGAGATCGCGATGAAGCCGCTTCTCGACATTCGCGATCTCAACATCCGCGCCGGCGACAAGCCGCTGGTGTCCAATCTTTTCTTTACGGTCCAGCCGGGCGAGCGCATCGGACTGATCGGTGAGTCCGGCTCCGGCAAATCGATGACCGCGATGGCAGCGACCGGCCTGCTGCCGCCGTCGATCAGCGTAAGCGGTTCGATCGAACTCGACGGACAACAGGTGGTCGGCGCCGCCGACCGGGTGATGAACCGATTGCGCGGTGTGGCCGCGGCCGTCGTCTTCCAGGAACCGCTGACCGCGCTCGACCCGCTGATGAAGATCGGCCGGCAGATCGCCGAGCCCGTTCGCCGGCGTTTGGAACGCGACGGCAGGAGGGCATCGAAGGACGTCGTTCAACGCGAAGTCCGCGACCTCATCGACAAGGTTGCGCTGCCGCAGCCCGAACGCATCATCAATTCCTATCCGCACGAGGTCTCCGGCGGCCAGCGCCAGCGCGTCGCAATCGCCATGGCACTTGCCTGCCGGCCAAAGCTCCTGATTGCCGACGAACCGACAACCGCGCTCGACGTCACGACCCAGGCGGAAATCCTCAAGCTACTGGACCAGTTGGTGCGCGAGACCGGCATGGCACTGTTGTTCATCAGCCACGACTTGCCCGTCGTTGCAGACGTCGTGGAGCGCGTCATCGTGCTGAAAAACGGCATTGCCGTTGAGGAAGGGCCGGTCGGCGCGGTCTTCGGCAAACCGCAGCACGATTACACGAGGACCCTGGTCGAAGCGGCCCGCCTGTTCGACGAAGCGTTGGGGGCAACCGGATCATGATGCTCGATGTACAAAATGTCAGTTTCGGCTATTCCCGCGAGCAGACCACACTCAACGACGTCTCGCTCTCGGTGCGTCGCGGCGTGAGTGTCGGCCTTGTCGGAGAATCCGGCTCGGGCAAGACGACGCTGCTCAGGCTCATGCTCGGGCTCATTCGCCCGACCAGCGGCACCATCCGCTTCGGCGACGAGATCCTCGACCCCGGCAACGGCGGCTTCATGCAGCGCTACCGTCGCGCTGTGCAACCGGTCTTCCAGGACCCCTATTCCTCCCTCGACCCGCGTCAGAGGGTGATCGACATCATCGCTGAGCCGCTGAGATCGCTGCGGATCCCGGGCGATCGGACGCAAGCGGTTGCCGAGGCGCTCGAGGCCGTCGGCCTGACGCTCGACGCGATGCGGCGCTATCCGCACGAATTTTCCGGCGGCCAGCGCCAACGCATCGCCATTGCCCGTGCCATCGTCGCCGGTCCGCAGATCGTGCTCGCCGACGAAGCGGTTAGCGCGCTTGACCTGTCGACCCGCATCCGCATCGTCGAACTGTTCAAGACGCTCGCCGAAAGGCTGACGCTGGTTTTCGTTTCCCACGACCTCGGTGTCGTCGCAGCACTCTGCGAGGAAATGGTCATTCTGGAGCGTGGCAGGGTGGTCGAGAGCGGCAAGACCCGCGACATCTTGGCCGCACCGAAACACGCTTATACCCAGCGTCTTCTCGCCAGCATTCCGCGCATGCCCGCCTGACAAAGGGTTGGCGCGGAAATCGCTCACTCGGACGAATCCGCCTTTATCCCCAAGGGCTTGGTGATTTTCACCCGCATTGATCCAGGACAACCCCTGAGACATCAGCCTTGAGCATAGTGCCGCCGGCCGCAGAATCCCTGCCGCCGAACGCCCTGACCGGCGATGTTCAACTTCTTCTGGGGGTCCGGAAATCATGCCTACTCGCGCCATTCTGCCATCTGCCGTCTTCTTTGCCGCGCTTGCGGCACCGCTCGCGATTGCGACGGCGGCAGATCTTTCCGAGCCGAGCGCGGTCGCTGCACCGGAAATGCCTCTCGCAAGCGAACCCGGACCGTGGATGATCCGCGCCCGCGCGCTGGCCGTCCTGCCTGACGACAAAGGCTCGCTTTATCTGAACGGCACGGCACTCGAAGGCGAAAAGGTCGGCGTCAGCAATTCCGTCGTTCCGGAACTCGACATCACCTACTTCTTCACCGACAACATCGCGGCCGAACTGGTCCTCGGCACGACGCCGCACACGGCGCGCGGCAGCGGCTCGATCGCCGGTCTCGGCGAGATCGGCAAAGCCTGGCTGCTGCCGCCGACGCTGACGCTGCAGTACCACTTCAATGTCACCGAAGAGATCAAGCCCTATGTCGGCGCCGGTGTGAACTACACGATGTTCTACAACGAGAAACCGCGCGGCGATTTCTCGAGCTTCAATCTGAAGAACACATTTGGCGTGGCACTCCAGGCCGGCGTCGATATCAAGCTCGACGAGCACTGGGGCCTGAACTTCGACGTGAAAAAACTGTTCCTGGAGCCCGAAGTCAACGCGACCCTGCCCGGCGCCGGAGCCGTCAGCGGCAAGGTCAAGCTCGACCCGTGGCTGATCGGCACCGGTATCAGCTACCGGTTCTGATCCTCTCCAGATCGACCCAACGAAACTGTATGCGGCGCCGTTGAAGGGCGCCGCAATCGCAAGAGCCGGCTTCAGACGTGATGGGCCGTGACCGCCTTGGCCAGCTCGCCCGACAGCTGTCGGCTACTGGCATGGGATACGTCGCCCAGTGACAGCATGCCGACCATGCGCTTGTCCTCGTTGATCACGGGAAGGCGCCGGACCTGCTTTGCCTCCATCAGGTGGACGGCATGTTCGATCGTCTCGTCGGCACGGCAATAGACGATATCCCTTGTCATCACGTCCCGCGCCGTCATCGAAGCCGGGTCGCGTGCATTGGCGAAGGCGCGCAAGGCGATGTCGCGGTCCGTGACCATGCCGATCAGACGATCGTTTTCGCCAACCGGCAAGGCGCCGATGTCCTCGTCCCTCATGATGCGCGCGATCGTCTTGAGTTCCGTTTCGGGAGAGATCCAGCGAGCGCCGGGATGCATGGCTTCCGATATTCTCATCGTATCCTCCTGTGCTTGGAAAGCGGCGGAGCATAGGCCGACATCATGGCCATTCATTGATCCGCAAGACGCACAGAGCCGCCCTATCGCAATTCGAGCAGGAAATAGGTCGTCGGGCCGGAGGGAACATCATTGGAGAGCCGGAAGGTGACGTCGCCCTTCCCTTCCGCTACGGCCGCATGAACCTTGCCATCAAGTCCCACAGGTGAAACGCTCCAGGTCTCAGCGGTTCGCGCAAGCGCAAGATCGACATAGCCGTCACGGATCCGGACCGGCAGCCGTCCAAAATCCTCGATCACCTTCTCCTCGGTGTCACGAAACGTCATGTCGGTATTTTGCGCATCGGTCGCAAATATCAGCAGGAAGCGGCGGCTCCTGGCCAGGGATGCTTGCGCATCGAGCGCCGAGAGCGCGACGAGCCCATTGCCATCAGCTCCCTCGATACGCAGCACGCCAAGATCGATAGGCTCTCGCAGCGACGAGAAGGCGACGGCCTCCGTTGCCGCCGTCGCAACGCGCAATTGTCCGGCAAAGCGGTTCAACAGGATCTCGCCGGTGCTGCTCTGATAGATGCCGGCATCGATGCTGGTGCCGTTATTGCTCGCAAGCGCGCCGCTTTGGCGCAGGTTTTCGAGTATGCCTTCGCTGTCTTCCAGGCGAGGCTGCATCACGGCCGGAATTTTGCCGAGCCTGTTTGCGTCTTCAAGACCGATCCGCCCGAGCAATGCGAGGTCCGTCAGGTGCTCCGGTTCGCGGGCCTGCATGTCGTCGGAAAGATCCTTTT
Organism: Ensifer sp. LC11; assembly: GCF_001695835.1. GTDB lineage: Bacteria > Pseudomonadota > Alphaproteobacteria > Rhizobiales > Rhizobiaceae > Ensifer. The sequence goes on from NZ_MBSO01000067.1 coordinate 133,840, forward strand.
CACCACGCACCGCAAACGGGACCGTCACATCCGATGTCGCCACATCCCCGCGGCGGTAGAGCAGCGCCGACAGCGTCTCGCCAGCACGCGCAACCGGATCGAGCGCTATGGCGTAGGGCAGCATCGCCTTTTTGTGCGGGAAGGGCTCGCCATAGGAGAGCACGATCGGGCCGTGGCCATGGCGGCAAAGCGCATCCCAGCCCTGCAACGCCGCGTAGGCTGGCATCGCCAGGCCCGCCTCGTAGCGGTAGCGGTTCCAGAAGAGGTGATCGTATTCGCTGATCACGAAGGGTCTGCCGAGCCAGCGCGCCGCCGCGATCATCCGGATATAGCTCACCCCGTCGCGGATCGAACTCGTCTGGGTGGTTTTGCTGCCCGGCGCGTAGCCGCTGACCCAGTCGTGATAGGTGTTCATGGTCACGGCGTCGAGGCCGCGCCGGCTGAGCGACGCCTGGACCGTCGGCCAATTGTTGTAGTTGCTGATCAGCCCGCGGTAACCAAGTCTGCGCAGGACCTCGCTCATTCGCGCGGTCGTGTCCCGCTCTGTCTCGATGAAGAAGGCCTGAAGATCGCGCAACCGGGGACTGTCGACGTAGCGGTCGGATGGAAGCTCGACGGAGCGTGCCTCGATCGTCTCATCGGAGCGAAGGTCCCGCCATGCCTTTGCCAGTGCTTCGGTGGAACCATAACGTTTGGCCAGCCAGTCATTGAACGGCTTGGCGAGCAGCAGATCGTAGGGCGCCTTCCCCGGCCGATCATGCACGACAGTGTCGAATTCCATCCCGTTTTCGTTGGCAAGAATGACGACGGCCAGGGCATCGTCGCGGATCGGCGCAACGCCCGTATAGGGGTTCACGCGCCCAAGGATCGCCTCCTGCATGCGTTTCCAGTGATCGAACGCGCGGTCATCCACAAACAGCTCGAGCTTGAGGTTTCCCCCATCATCCCACCGGTCGTCAAAGCCGCCATAGACGCCGCGCAGCGACGAGAGGCCGTCCATCATCCAGTAGATGCCATTACGCTTCAGCGCCGCCAGCAGATAGTGAATGCGGTCGAGCGTCTCGGGATCGAAGTCGAAATCCCGGTCGCGGCCGAACATCAGGCTGCCGTCGACAAAGTGCAGTCGGGCGAGGTTGTAGCCGCGCATCGCCAGTTGCCGGGCATAGCGGTCGGCCGTGTCGTGATCCGGAAACCCGCCGGAGGCCGGGCTCCAGGCAAGCGACGCACAGAGCATCCTCTCCGGCTTTTCGGGCGATATCACGAAGGCAAGCCGACCGTCGGCGCCTGCGACCAGGCGATGATCCGCGTCAATCGTCGCGTTCGGCAGGAAAGAGGAAAAGTCGAGCGGGCTGCCGGCCCCGAGTTCAAGAGAAACGTCCCGCACAGGAAGCCACGCATCGGATGCGCGCGCGGACGAGCAGATTGCGAGAAGCATCGCCGCCGCTGCGAGCACGATCCGCCGTTTCATGCCGGAGCTCCGAGCAGCTTGCTCTCGATCGGCGCGTCAGGTTTGCGGCGCGTCCTGAAGAAGCCGACCGGCAGCGCCGCCGCATGGAAGAACCAGGCGACAACAGTATAAAGGCCCATGCTGAATCCGCCCTTGCGCAGGCTCATCAACCCGACGACGCCAACGAGGATCGCAAGGACGATGCCAAGGGCAAGCGCCTTGTCGGACATGAACAGCACCAGACCGAGCGATGTTGCCCACCAAAGATAGACCAGCGCCCAAAGCTTGAGCTCCGGCAATTCCCGGATGAGCTGGAAAAAGTACGGCTGCCCGATCGAAGCGCGCAGCAACTCGCCGATGCCGAACAGATATTTGCTCTTCCAGCGCCGAACGAGCAGCCGATAGGAATTGTCCGTGTGGCCGAAATGCTGGACGAAACGCCGGTCGAGGCGATGCAGCTTCCAGCCGGCGCTTCTGAGCCTGATGCCGAGATCGAATTCCTCATAGCCGTGGAGATTGCGGTCGGAGAGATAACCGACCGCCTCGATCGCCGCGCGACGATAGAGGCCGCCGCCATTCATGCGATCAATCGCGCCGATCCTATTTTCCGGCGCGTTGCGCGTGACCCGTCGGGAAAATTCAAGGTTGGAGGTGAGCATCTCCTGAACATGGCCGGTCACGCCCGCGACCTCTGGATTGTCGGCGAGGAACGACGACGCCACCTCAAGGAAGTCGCCGTCCAGCAACATATCGCCATCCAGCAGGCAGATATGCTCGTGGCGGGAATACTGGAACCCGAGCTGAGGACCTATTCCGCAACTCGGAAGCGCCGGCGGGCTGATCTGGGCGATGACGACCGGATAGCGCGAGGCAATCTCCACCGTCCTGTCCGAGGAGCCGCTGTCGGCCAGGATGACCTCGCCGCCAACGATTTCGAGCGCCTTCAACGCACTTTCGATGGTGGCGGCAATGCGCTTCTCTTCGTTCAGCGTCTTGATGATGACGGATACTGCCACGCGATCCCCCAGTCTCGGCGGAGCGCATGAAAAACTGCTCCGGGTGTCGCCTATCTTACCTGCGATATTTTGCGTTTTGGTTTATCGCCCCAGCAAACGCAGCAACGGCAACCGAAAGCGAAAGAGGAACCAGCCGCCAAAGACACCGCAGGCGCCACCAAGGAGCTTGACCGCCACATCCGTCACACGCGCGTGGCGATCGGCCGAAACCATCTGCAACAGCTCAAATCCAATTGCCGTCACAAAGACCAGAACCAGCACCAGCCCCAACCGCCTCGGATAGGCGACCGCAAACAACAGTCCCATCAGGCCGAAGGCCCCGAAGCGCTCAATATGGACAAGGTGCCCGAGACGAGGGCGCATATCGAGCGGCGACATTGTCGAATAGGCGATCACGGCAAACAGGATCCATGCAAGTAGGCCGGCGGCGAGTTTGAGGTTCATTGTCAGCTTGTCTTCCCGGCAGCGTGCGAGGCACGGCAATAATCGATCCCCGACCGCAACCGCGCATTGTTAAACTGTGCGCCGGCGCCGGCGCAATTTTGACTACAGCGCCTCGCCTTGTCAGACACGGAACGGTCGCTGTAGCACTTTGAATTGCTGCATGTTTTTGTCCTTTGTCGGTTACGATCAAGAGACAATATGCAGTATCACGGTCGACGCGCGCGCCCTCCTATTTCGCCAGCAACGCGCTATACACCGCCGCGGTTTTTTGCGCCACGTTTGTCCAACTGTAGGTGGCTTCCGCGTGCGCCGCGCGTTCGCGCATCTCCTCGTCGCTCAAGGGAGCAGCCAGTTTTTTGGTTATGCCGGCGGCAAGCGCATCGACGTCGCCCAAATGAAAATACTCGTCCGGCGCCAGATCCAGCTCCCGGTTGGCGACAATGTCACTCGCCAGCACCGGCAGGCCGTAAGCCATCGCCTCAAGCAGCGCGATCGGCATGCCCTCATGGCTTGACGGCAGCACAAACAGCGCCGCATTGGCGAACAACTCCGCCAGTCTGTCGCCTGACTGGAAATCCGTGAGCACCACGCCAGGAACCTCGCGCGCAAGCGCCTTTACCTCCGCCACATAGGCGCTGTCGAATTCCGCGCCGCCGGCAAGCACGAGCCTGGTATCGGCCAAACCGCACTTGGCGAAGGCGCGGATGAGATCGAGCTGCCGCTTCTCAGGGACAATCCGGGCTGCAAGCAGGATGTAGCGTCGGCGCACCAGGCCGAACTCCGCGAGGGTTCCCGCGTTACCGCTTGGTGGCGTGATCGCAACGCCGTTCGGCACCAGCGTCATCGAGACATGGTGTCGAGCGCGCATTGTCTGGGCGATATCTCGCGATATCGCAACGCGCCCGTTGGAAAAACGCATGCCCAGGAACTCGCCGAGCTTCAGCGTCCGCCGGGCAAAGCCACCCCATTTTTGTCGGTCGTAGTCGTAGCCATGATGGGTGACGACGACCTTGAGCCCGAGCATGCGGGCAAGCGGCGTCATCAGCGCCGGGCCGATGGCGTGGATATGCAACACGTCGGGACGACGCCACGCAGCAAGGCAGACACCGAGGAAAGTATGCACGATGGCCTCCAGCGCCATCCGGCGCGGTGCCCAGAGAGGAACGACCTCGACCCCATTCCAGGCGTAGCGATCACCGCCCTCCAGATAACGACGGCGCCCAATGACTTCGACGTCCCAACCATTTCCAAGGAGTTTGCTGGCGAGCATTTCAACGTGTTTTTCAACCCCGCCCTGAACGTTCGGGATGCCACGCAGGCCCAGCATCATCACGCGCTTGCGCTCGCTTCGTACGGCGAGTGCTCCACCCTGAGCGGATAGGCCAGAGAAGGTCGAGCCGCGCGTCGGCAAGCTTCCCTCTGACAGTTCGGTTTGAACCATTTCCAGCGCAATCACCGGCTGTCGCATGCGATGACCTCGCCAAACATCAGACTTCCTGCTCATGCGTCGCCTCGAAGGTTGTCCGTTCCGGTTTTACGGCGAAATACTTACCAGCCACCCAGATATTTCATTGACCCCTTATATAAATGACCAAATACCATAGGGCGAGCCCAAGTTACTACAAATTGTATCGTAACGTTAATGCCGGCGCGATCAGGCGGCACCGAGTGCGGCATAGAGGTCGAGTGTCCGCCCGCGGTAGGCCGCGGCCGAGAATTCACTGGCAATCCACTGTCTGCCCGCGGCGCCCATCGACGCGCGCGTGGCAACCGGTAGCGCTGCCATCCTTGCGAGTGCCGCCGCCAGATCCTCTGCGTCACCGGATATGGCAGTCATCCCGGTCTCGCCTTCCCGGATCATCTCTGGAATGCCGCCGATCGACGCGCCGATCACCGGTCTCCCGAGGGCATAGGCTTCGAGCACGCTGATCGGTGCGTTCTCATACCATTCGGAGGGAAGAACCAGGGCGCGCGATTCTCCAATCAGACGATGCAGAGCCTGGCCCGAGAGATAGCCGGCGAAGGTGACATCGGCTCCGGTCTGCGCCACGAGTTGGCGCAGTGCCCCCTCTTCGGGACCGGTTCCCGCGATCACCAGGCGCTGGTTGGACGATGCAGCCGCCCTGATCAGGGTCGTCAGCCCCTTCTCCGGAGCGAGCCGCCCTGCGAAGACAAAATAGTCACCCTCGATCCACTTGGCGGAGTAGACATCGACGTCGACGAAGTTCGGGATATGCGCCATCCGCTCTCGCGGCCACCCCCATTCGACCAGCTTCTCGACATAGAATTTGCTTGGCACGACGATGCGGTCCACCTTGTTGCGGTAGAGACCAAACGCGCGGTGGACCACGGTTTCCGCCAGCACCACGGCGCTGAGCGCCAGCTCCCCTTTGATGCAGCGATGGCGCAGCACGTTGTAGACGTGTCCACCGCGACAGTCCTCGCAGACCGCGCCGTCGCGCAGCATCTTGTAGGAAGGGCAGGCAAGCTTCAGATCGTGCGCCGTCATGACAACGGGAATGCCGGCCGATTTCAGCGTCGAGAAAATCGCCGGCGACAGATGATGGTAGACGTTGTGGGCATGGGCGATCGACGGTCGGGCGCGCTCGATCAGCCGGGTGACGCTGCGCTGCGCCTCACGCGAATAGATGACGCTTGCCGCCTGCACGACTTTGCGCAACAGATTGGTGCGCCGGCCGTACTCGATTTCGGACACGAAGTAGTCCGACCAGGGGGATGACTCGTTGTCCTCATGCTGCATCGCGAAGGGTACGACGTCCCAGCCGATGTCGCTGAACATCTTCATATGATCGAAGAAGACCGCTTCCGCGCCACCGCGGCGGTAGAAGTAATTGTTGATCGCGAGCAACCTGTTGCTGCCGTTTGCGTGCCCCGTCATGCCCCCTCCTACCAACCGAGCCTGTCAAGCACCCGCTCGACCGGCAGGACGACGCAGCCCTTCGCCACCGCGTATTGCGCGAGGTGATCAAAGGTTTCCGGTGTGCAGCCATAAGACGTCGGCCGCGATGCGATGTCATGGGTGAAGAACACGAGCCAGCCGGGCCGCGCGACCACATCGTCGATCCATCCGGTCAGCGCTCGCGCCTCCGTTTCCGGTTGGCGGATCTCCACCGCCTTCAGCATCAGCGGGTCGACGGATGCGCGGTTGACGCTTTCGCCGGCCGCTCGACAGGTTCGATAACGCCGTCCCAGCTCCCGGCGCGAAAGCGGCCAGGCGGCATTGTAGGGAAAGGCGAAGTTGGTCGTGGCCGCATCGACGCCGCTGCGCCTCAGATAGTCGGCATTGCGGTCGAGATCCGCGGCAAGAGCCGCGCCGCTCATATCCCGGATCTTCCTGTGCGAATAGGTATGGCAGCCGATCTCGTGGCCGCGAGCGGCAAGATCGGCACAGCCCTGTGGCGAGATCAGCGTTCGATCGGGCTCGACCCGTCCGGCGAGCCCACCGGCAATATAGAACGTCCCGCGGGCACCATGGCGTTCCAGGATCGCCGCGCCGTTGTGAAGCGCGCTGTCTGGAACGTCGTCAAAGGTGAAGGAAACGAGGGGTACATCGGTCTTGACGTCGCGCGGTTTCGACGCGAAACGCCAGATCAGCCGGTTGGCGACACGATCCACAAGACCGTCAACCCGCGACAGAGCCTGAGAAATGTTAGGCATGCGCCACTATCCTTTGTCCAAGCTGGCGTGGTTCGGTTGCAAGCGCTGCCGAAGACTGCAGGCGCAAACCGCAAATCGCAAAAAGCAAGGCAAACCAAAGCACGTTCGGTCCATCGAAGAAGAAGGCCTCGAGGCTGGCGCTGTAGATCGCGTAGAGCCAGATTCTCAGGAACAGCCGCGTGAGGTCGCTGTGCTCCCGGGCCGGCGGAATGCGCGAGACATGATAGAGGGGCAGCACCACCAGCCAAAACAGCGTGAGCAGCAGCCCGGGGATGCCGATCACCAGAAGGGTCTCAAGATAGGAATTGTGGGCATGCGCCGCGCGAACCGCCCAGGTCTCGATATTGCCGCCGCTGAAGACCACTTCCTCGGTCTGCCAGAATGCCTTGAGGCCGCGTCCGATAAATGGCTGCTCGGCGATCACCGTGAAGGCGAAGCGCCAGACATCGGCGCGGTTCGTGAACGTCGCATCGATGCCGAGCGACGAGACAAATTCGCCGAGCGGCCGGAAGACGGCGGAGCCGACGGCAAACAGGTTGAACAGAGCCACGCCGCCAACAGCAATCGGGATGCGCAGCAGGCGCACGCGCTCGAAGAGCCACGCCAGCATCAGGATGCCTGGCAGCATCGCCGTCGACGTCTTGCCGCCCGTATGGATGAGGAAGAAGAAGGCGAGGCCGATGATCGTCAATCCGACAAGCTTCGACCATCTGTGCAAGACGAAGAGACCGAAGAAGGAGGCGAGCACCATGGCGACGGCCGCTTCGTTCTTATGGCGGAAGTGACCACGCCACAGCCCCGCATGCATCGGCTCAAGCACTTCGTTGGCCTGGTGAATGGACAGCAACGGCTTGAACAGAACGCCGTAGTAGGCAACGGCGAGCATCACCAGGGTAGAGACCGCAAGCATCTTGGCGAAATGGCGCTCGTTGGCCGGCAACAACAGATAGACGTTGGCGTTTACCGCCACCATCGTCGTCAGGATGATCGCTTTCACGCCGTTGCCGGGATGGGCTGAGACCAGGCAGACGAACAGAACCCACAGAAGCAAGACCGCGAGCAGCGCGCGCGGCTGCAGCAGCCCGCTTCGCATCGGATGCAGCAAACCATAACAGGAGGCGCCTGCGAACAGGAGGAGCGCGACGATCTGGTTCAGCCGGCTGGAATTATCACCACCGGGTTCCAGCAGACTTTCCTTGGTCAGGTCGACGAAGGAATGGAAGGGAATCCAGTAATAAATGGCAATGGCCAGAAACAGGAAGGTTCCTATGCGGATCCTCAAGGTTTCTTGGGAACTCGACGCTCTGCCGCTGACATCGGGCACGACGGCCGCCCTCTCACAAGGCCGAAGGCTGCGGACGACGGACGTATCTCCACAGACCAAGTGCGAGCGCAAGGGATATACCGAACATGAGCCCCAGTATGCCGCCGCCGGCGACGAGAACCACCGTACGCGGCGGCCAACTGCGCGCGTTCGGCGGCAGAGCGCGCGAGATCACGCGAACATTGGTCGTGTCGATCTGTTGGCGCTCGGTGATCTGCTGCGCGCGTGCGAGATGCGTCTCGTAGATGGCAGCCTTGGCGCGGGCATCGCGCTCGAGGTCGCGAAGCTGTACCTGGGCCTCGTTGTCGGAGAACACGTTCGACTTCTCGTCGCTCGCCTTGGCACGCAGGGCGGCAAAGGCTTGCTGCTCCCGATCCGTGTCTGCCTTGGCACGATCAAGAATCCGGCGCGCCTCGTCGGCCATTGCTCCTTCCAGCGTCGTTCGCTCGGACCGGGCATTGACGAGACGCGGGTGGCGCTCGCCATAGGTGCGCTGCATCGACGCGATCTGCTGCTGCAAAAGGTTATACTGCTCGCGCAGGTTCGTCATATTGACGGATTCGAATTCCGAAGCGCTCGCGGTCCGCCCCTGTGCAAGCGCATCGTTCATTTGCCTGTAGCGCGTCTCCGCCTGGATGAAGCGCTGCTGGGCGTCGAGAACCTGCGTATTCAACTCGGTCGAAAGCTGATTGCTGACGAGCTGGCCGTCATTGGTCGATTGCAGCCCATTCTTTCGGCGGAAGTCTTCGACGGCCCGTTCGGCCTCGGTGACATTGTGGCGCAACTCGTCAAGGCGGGCGTTGAGATTCTGCGCAACGCGACCTGCACTCTCGGCCGAGGACTGAAACAGCTCCTGCTCGAAGGCCGCGACGATCGCGTCGGACAGCGTGACGGCTTTCGCCGCCTCTTCGCTCCAGACCTTCATCACCACGACGAAGGACCGTTCCTCGCGCCGAGCCTCCACCCGCTCCGACAGGGCCCGCATCGCAGCAAGCTCGTCGCCGGTGCGCTGCTCGGCCTTCGTCGAGAAGAGGCTCTTCAGCGATCCGAAGGCCGAAGGTTTCACGAACTCCGGATCTTCGGCGAGGCGCAGCTGGGCGATCACGCGCGACAACACGTTGCGCGACGTCAGGATGCGCAGCTTGCTTTCCACCTCCAGCAATTGCGCGTCGCGCTGCGGATTGCTCGTGAAGACGTCATCGCTGACGACGTTAAGGTTGGAGGGGTCGACGACGATGTCGGTATAGACGGTATAGCGCGGTGTCGCCGTCATCGCATAAATGAACGCAGCCGCCACGCAGAGAACCACCGCAGCGATGATCCAGAGCAATCCGTCGCGTAGCCAGCTGATGATGTCGTCGATGCCGATCTTGTTAAGGTCGCTCAATCCGGGAGCGAAACTACCGCGGTGCGCGTGCATCGTTGGCGGTGCCGCATCGGGCTGGCGCTTGGAGGCTTTGGGGACGTCATCGGATTGCTTGCGGGCGGGCGCCGGCTCGTCAGCCGCGTGATCAGCGTCGTGGAGGTCGTGCGACAGCAGATCGAGCAACGAACCCTTCTCGACCAGCGCACGTTGGTCGCGCGCCGGCTGCCTGGGCCTCTGCTTTTCGGCCTCGTCCGGCCTATACATACGCATCCCTCACGCACGCCCATCTAGGCGCGAAGATCGTCGCCTCGCTGCGCCCCTCTAACGCAAAATTAAGGTTGTACGGTGAATATTCCGTTAAATGTCAAGGTGGTGACTTAACCGCCCAATCCTAGAAATCGGTCAGCAACCGGCTCCAGCTTTCCGACGCAAGTCCACCGACATAGATGTCATTGCGCAGCGCCGCGTCCTTGAGGTCGGCATGCTTGGTCACCATACAAAAATAGCCACGGTGATGGAAGGAAAGCCACCTTTGGCGCGAGATTGCGTTCATCAGGAAGGGTTGTGCGCTGCCGACGGCAAGCGCGTAGCCTTCGGCATCGAGCGCATGAAACATCTGTTGGGTGACGTCGAATTCGCGGCCCGCCTCGCAGACGATGTTGAGCACCGTCGCTGTTTCGCGGGCCTTGCCGAAGTAGAGATAGGCACCGATCACGCGCCCGCTTTCGTCGCAGACCTCCCGGCACAGAAGGTCACCGAGCGGCTTGTTTAGGCGTGCAACCGCCACCAGCCAGTCGAATTCGCCTCGGGACCAGATGGGCCTGACTGAAAAGCGTTGCAGCATGGGCTCGGCGAGATCCACAAAAGCCAGCGGATCGATGGGACGCGTTGTGCAACCGGCCGCGGCGGCCGGCTTGGTCTTGGGGCGACGGCGCCGCAAGATCCGGTCGAAGAGCGCAAGCGGTCCGACAATCGCGGTCGACCGGAGCATTCGCACCTGTCGGCCCACCGTCAGCGCCCAGGCCTTGAACGGTCGGAAGGAGCGCCGCCAGTCGAGGCTCTGTATCGGAAGCACGATGCCGCCGCCGGCAACCCAATGGTCCGCGCTCACTGGCGAGGAATTGTCTGAGAAGCACATATCCTGCCTTGCGGCCCGCATGGCGCGGGCCAGGCAGGCCGCGCCGACCGCACCGGCCTTGCCCTCGGACATGAAGGCACACAGGAGTTTGGCTACCGTCCGGCGGCCGTTGATCGTGAACTCCATCGGAAGCGCCAGTATGGCGCTGCCGATGCTGCCTGTCCCGTCGTCATAGACGATGCTACCGTTCTCGGGCGAATAGAGCGGGCTCCCGAAGAAGGTGGTCTCGATGTATTGCCGAAGCTCCTCGCTTGCCTCGTGCTCGCGTTTGCGAAAGATCCGGGTGAACATGCTGCTGACGGCGGGAATATCCCGTGGCTCCATAGCCCGTACATTGCCCATTCGGGGCATTTCCCGCCCAAGGGATCTTTCAGCCTGAATGTTGCCGATCTCAACCTTCATGGGCCATCCCCGTCGGCAATGGCGCATGGCCAGCCTGCGCCCTGCCACGTCGCACAAACCGCAAGAAAACGGTCCAGGAAACGATGACCATTGCGATTTCGATCGCGTAGAAGGAGATGAACGTTCCCATCGGCGGCGCATACCAGGTGGCCCAGGCCGTAAGCGCGGCGCCGAGAACGCTGCCGAGCCCCATCACCGACGCGCGTGCCTGGTGATGGCCGGAAGCTCCGAGCGCCTCCATCGCCACCGCCCACATGGCGATGGGCACCACGACCCAGCACAGGATGCGGACGAAAGAAACGAGAGAAACGTAATCCCTTCCGAAGAGATAGGGCAGCACCGGTGCCAGCACGAAGACAGCGATGGCCGCAGCGATGCTGATCGAAGTCGCGGCGAAGAGCACCTTGCGGACACGCTCGAACGCATGGTGCAGACCGGCTGCCGTCGCTCTTGCAGAACCCGGATAGATCAGCCGGTTCAGGGCTTCGACCGATAGGTAGCTGCTTTCCAGCATCCGGCGGGCAACCGAGTAGCTCGACATCACCTCAGCGCTTGCCACAAGGCTCAAGACCAGAAGGTCGGCGTTCTGCCTGACGGCGCGCAGGATGAACGGCACGCTGAAATAAAGCCCTTGCGGCAGTTCCTCCTGCACGATGCCATAGGTCGGACGCCCCAGCCCCTTGACCGCCCGCCAGCAGCCGAGCGCCACGAGCACATGGCATACGAACTGCCACACGGCCCAGGAAGCGACGGTCGCGACGCCAAAGACGGTGCAGGCGAGTGCGGCAGCAATCGTGCGTGCCACGGCGAAGCCGACGACCACCTTGTTTGCAGAGGCAAAATTGGAATGGGCGAGGAAGATCTGCTCGGCGAGCACGATGATCCGAACGAAAATCACGTTGGTGATGAGCATCAGCGTGATCACGGCGACGTTGGTCGCGGGATCGGGGGATAGCGTGAAGAAGAACGGCAGCACCACAGCGCCGAGCAAGAGCAGCAGCACGCCGCTGATTGCAGTCAGAATAACATTGTGGCCGAGCATGCGCGAATACATGCTGCGATCGCGCGCGACCCGACGCACCAGGCATTCCATTGCGCCAAGGCCGCACAGATGCACGGCGATGTTGGCGACGGCAGTAATCGCGACGAAAACACTGAATTCGTGCACGCCGAGCCAGCGCGCGAGGATCGCAAAGGTTAGAAGCTGAGCGGCAGATCCGATGACAAGGCTGCCGCCGGATGCAGCATAGGACAGGACCATCGACAGGAACGGTCTGTGCGCGCGCTCCTTCACACTTTCCGAAGCCATTCCGATCTGCCTTTGACACCAACTCGACATTGTCACGCAAAGCCGCATTCAATGTTAGCGAGTATTCGCCTTTGATCGCTGCGCACGGTAGCAGGCAATTGATGATTGCGCGGTTAACGCACGCGTCGCAATTGCATTTCAGCTTCCGTTTACCCGATTACAGTAGTGTCCAGGTCCTGCGCGTCCACAGATTTTTCCAGGACGACTCGATCCAGGACATGAGGGAATGGCCGTGCCGCAAAACGACAGTCATCCGAACGACCGACCTGCTGAAGGTCTGCCGGCTAATTTGCATCGGTTCATGGGGGTCGAGCTCGAACTGGCGCCCGATGTCTTGGTTCCACGGGAAGAAACGGAACTGCTCGGAAGAAAAGCGCTGGCGATCCTCAAGGATGGGCCACCTCAGGTCACGGTCATCGACATGTGCTGCGGCTCCGGCAATCTCGCACTCGGTCTCGCAAACGAAATGCCGTCCGCCCGTGTCTGGGGCGCCGACCTGACCGACAGCACCGTCGCACTCGCCCGCCGCAACGTCGACCGGCTTGCTCTCGGCGCGCGCGTTTCGATCCGGCAAGGCGACCTTTTTGCCGCGCTTGAAGGTGATAGCCTCGAAGGCATTGTCGACATGGTGGTCTGCAACCCGCCCTATATCTCCACCGGCCGGCTGGAAGGCGACCGGGCTCACCTGCTCGAAAGTGAGCCGCGCGAAGCCTTCGATGGCGGCCCCTACGGCATTTCCATCCATCAACGGTTGATCCGGGATGCCGCCGCCTTCCTGAAACCGGGTGGCTGGCTGCTGTTCGAGTTCGGCGAAGGCCAGGACCGGCAGGCGGCGGCACTTCTCTCCAGGACGAAGATCTATGAACCTGTAAGCTTCGCCGTCGACCACGACGGCAAGCCTCGGGTTGCCATCGTCAGGAAAATCGGGGCAGAGGCCGGAGATCGCGCCAGATGAGCGAAATCCGTTCGCTTGAAAGTGCGGACATTTCGGCCGTCGCCGGAATGTTCCAGCGGGTGTTCCGTGACGATCGGGCCGCTCCGCCGGCGCTCGTCACCTATATGCGCCAGCTCTATCTCGATGCGCCGGGCTGCGATCCAGAGATCCGCCCTCTCGTGCATGTGAACGACCACGGCCGCATCACCGGCTTCGTGGGGGTCAATGCCCTGCCGATGACATTGAATGGCAAGCGTCTGCGCGCCGCGATCTGCGGTTCACTGATGGTCGAAGACCGCGAGACCGATCCTTTGGCCGGGGCGCGCATCCTGAAGGCCTTTCTCGCCGGTCCGCAAGATCTCTCCTTCAGCGAGACTGCAAGCGAGGTCTCGACGCAGATGTGGTCGAGGCTGCGCGGCGCTGTGCTGCCGCAATACAGTCTCGACTGGGTGCGCGTCATCCGACCCGCGACCTTCAGCCTGAGTGTCGCCGCCAACCGCATCAAGCCCGCCCGGCTCGCAGCTCCCTTCGCACGCGCGCTCGACAATTTCTATCGCAAACGAATGAGCCATGGCGAGCAACGTTGGTCCGCCCTGCCCGAAGCGGGCGTGGCGCCAGCCGGCTTCACGGCAAAGGAAACCGACCGCAACGGCTTTGCGGCCGTCGTTGACCAGTTTACCGCGCAGTTTCCCCTCCGCCCCGAATGGAACGACGGACAACTCGATCACGTCCTCGCCGACGCGGAGCGAAAGCCTGATCAGGGCGAGCTTGCCTATGGGTTGGTTACCGCGCGCACCGGCGCCGTCGTGGGTGCGTTCGCCTACTATGCCAAGGCAGGCGAAATCGGGAGGGTGTTGCAAATCCTGGCTCTGCCGGGACAGGCCGGCCCGGTCATCGACTGCCTGATCGATCAGGCGTCGAAGCGGGGTCTTGCAGGCCTGCGCGGTCGTACGCAGCCGGCTCTGCTTGAAGCCATGCTCGGACGGCGCATCGCTTTCGTACACGTCGCCTCAACCGTCGTACACTCCCGTGACCAGGCGGTTGTTCAAGCCTGCCGCGATGGGCAGGGCTTCTTCAACGGCATTGCCGGAGAGCACTGGAGCCGCCTGATCGGCGGGAGCTTCGATTAAGGGCTGCGTCAGTCCTCCGAGGCTTCAACCACCAACTTCCTCTACCGGCCGCACGAGCTGCGGCCCGAGATGCAGGTAGCGCGTCGCCTTGCGCTTGGCGGCGATATCGACCCAGACCCTTTCAACCTGAACAGGTGTCAGACCCGCGGCTTTCGCGACAGCATCGATCTCGATGCCGTTGTTGAGACCATAGAGGCAGAGGTCCATACGGTCGTAAGGCAGAGAGAAATAGAACTCCTCCTGCGTCTGCTCGAGCGAATAGGTGTCGGTCGTCGGCGCGCGCCGGCAAACTTCTTCGGGAACGCCGAGATAGGCGGCAAGCGCATAGACCTGCGACTTGTAGAGATGGGCGATCGGCTTGACGTCGGCGGCGCCATCCCCGTTCTTGACGAAAAACCCCTGGTCATACTCCAGCCGGTTCGGCGTGCCGAGCACGGCAAAGTTCAGCCGGTCGGCGTGATAGTATTCGACCTGCTTGCGGGTCCGCTGCTTCATGTTGGTGGCGGCAACGATGCCGAGATAGACCGACGGCGGCATGCGATGTTTCGCCTGCTTGCCATCCGGGCTTTGCACCACGAGCGACGAGATGTTGTAGCCCTCTCCCTCAAGCGCATTGGCAATCACGATCTTCGAGGCCCATCCGTCGCCATAGTCCGGCACCAGCTCGCGGATGAAGGCATCGCGGCGCTCGTAGCAGCCCATGGCTTTCAGGGCCGGACCGATGTCTTCGACGATCGCTTCGACGCCGAACGTCTCGGCGACCAGCCGGCCAAAACGAAGGCTTTCCGGATCGGAATCATTTTCCGGCATGAACAGGCAGAACACATTCTTGGCGCCGACAGCACGCACGGCAAGTGCCACCGAAACGCTCGAGTCGATGCCGCCGGAAAGCCCAAGCACCAGGCCGCGCTTCTTCATGCCTCGCAGCTGCTCGCGCAGACCCGCAACGATGCGGTCGGTCTCGGCGGCATGATCAATCGTCAGGGTTTCGGCGGAGAACGGACGTGTGTTCTCTAACGTTCGGATGTTCATTGTGCAGGCTCCATCGTCTCGGCCGCAAGCCTGCGGCTGACCTTACCCGTATCCGTCTTCGGAAGCTCGGTGCGAAACTCGACAATCTTCGGCACCATGAAGTCTTCGAGATGCCGAGTGCAGTGTCGAATGATATCCTTGTCGGTCAAGCCGAGGTCGGAGCGCACCACCAGTGCCGCGATCGCATGGCCGAGCACCGGATCGGCAACGCCGACGACCACAGCCTCTGCAATGCCGGGGTGCGCATGCAGCACGGTCTCGACTTCCTTTGGCGCGACCTTCTCGCCACGCGTCTTGATGATGTCGTCCTTGCGGCCGACGAAGTAGAGGAACCCCTCCTCGTCGGTCTGGAAGAGGTCGCCGGTGTAAAGCACCTTTTCCCAGGGGTTCGGTCCTGGCCGCAGCATGCGCTCGGTCGCGGCATCGTTGCGCCAGTAGCCCCGCATCACGTGCGGCCCACGGATGACGAGCTCGCCGGCAACGCCCGGCGGCACACGCTTGCCCTCGTCGTCGACGACGAAGGCTTCGGTGTTCGGTATGGCGATCCCCACGGATCCCGGCCGGAGATCGAGTTCCTCCGGCGGCAGATAGGTGCAGCGCTTGCACTCCGTCAGGCCGTACATCGAATAGAGCCTGGCGCCCGGGAAAAGCTCGCGCAGGCGGGCGATGTGCGGCGGTGGCAGGGCGGCGGCGGTATTGGAGAGATAGCGCAGGCTCGGCAGGAAACCCGGCTCCAGGTCACGCATCTGCAGGATCATCGCGGCCATCGTCGGCACCAGCGGAAAGCCGGTCACGCCTTCCTCGCGGATACGCTCGAAGATTGCATGCGGAAACGCGAAGGATTTTTCAAGCACCAGCGTCGCGCCGAGCCGGATCGCCATCAGCAATTGATAGAGGCCGTAGTCGAAGGCGAGCGGCAGCACGTTGAGAATGATATCGTCGGGCTCGTTGCGCAGATAGGTGGTGATCGACTCCGATGCCGCATCGATGTTGCGATGGGTCATCATCACACCCTTCGGCCGGCCGGTCGAACCCGAGGTGTAGATCAGCATGGCCAGGTCGACATCGATGCCGCCATGGGGCACGGGCGCCGCTTCGTCCGATAGCAAGGCGTCGAACGCGCCGGCGCCAGCCGGCGTCTGGCCGTTGGGCGCCGCCGTCGAGGCAACGAAGATATCCGCCTTGCCGCTCTGTGCCTGCGCGTCCGTTACCACCGGCATCAGCTTGGCCTGGGTCAGGATCGCCGCCGCTTCGCAGTCGGTCATGATATAGGCGAGCTTGTCCGCCTTGGTCGAGGCGTTGATCGGGCTGAAGGTGGCGCCGGCCTTCAAAATGGCGAAGATCGAGATCGCCGCTTCCCAGCAATTGTCCATGAAGACGAGGACGCGGTCGTTGCGCTTGACGCCAGCATTCACCAATGCGGCGGCCAAGCGGCTCGACAGGTCGTTGACCTCGCCGTAGTTGAGGCGCCTGCGATCGGTGATCAGCGCCGTCTTGGCCGCATGCCTTGCGGCATTGCCGATAAGGAATTGCTCGAACCGCATGGACGCCCCCTCGCGTCTTCGCTAGGCCGTGACCGGCGCGCCGACTTTCGTCTCGATAAAGGCCGAGATGCGCGCGAGTGAATCGAGGTTCGCCGGCACGATATCGGAATCAGCCATGGCGATGCCGAACCTGTCTTCGATGAAGGCGACGAGTTCGAGGACTCCGGTGGAGTCGATGATATCGTTCTCGATCAGCGATGCCGTCTCGGCGAGATCATAGGACGTATCGCCGAACAGGAAGTTTTCGATGACAAAGGCCCTGACACTGTCCTTGATCGTTTCCGTCATATCTTTTCCTTTCCCAATGGGTTTCAAGCCGCCTCGGCGGCGCGGGTTCTGGTGCCGGCGAAAGTCTGCAGCCAAAGCTGTGTCGACAGGATACCGACGAAGGCGGCGTTGTCCCGAAAGCCGGTGACCGGTTGCGCCTGGCATTTTTCGTAGAGCTTCGTCACGGCCTTGGGATTAAACAGGCCGCTGTCGCCGATGCGTGCCTCGCTCATGGCATCGCGGACGTAATCGAGTTCGCCGATACCGGTGAACGAATGGCTGTCGGGGGCGCGGTAAGGCTGCTTGGTGCGCCGGCCGATGGACGATGGCAGCAAGTCCTTCGTCGCCTCGCGCAGGATATGTTTTTCCACCAACCCCTTGAGCTTCATTTCCGGCGGCAGGCGCGTCGCGAACTCGACGAGACGGTGGTCGAGGAACGGGAAGCGCCCCTCGATCCCATGCGCCATCGCCATGCGATCGCCCTGGCTGGAGAGGATGTAACCGGGCAAGAGGAAGCGGCTTTCGAGATATTGCGCCTGGTGCAACGGATGCCAGCGACCGAAGGCAGCGGGAAGCCTGCTCACCAGATCCTCGGCCGCATCGTAGTCTTTCACCGTGGCGCGCAGGTCGGCGGAGAAGAAGATCTTGGTCGCCGCCGTGCTCTTGAACCGCGGGCGATGCGAGAACAGTGGATCGTCAAGCGGCACATCGCCGGCGCCGAAGAAGGCTGCAAGATATTCTGCTGACTGCTGCTGCAGGCCCGGCAGGTACGGATAAAGCTTGCGGAACAGGTGCGGGCGGATGCGGGAGCCGGGCTGCCGACCGCAGAAACGGCGTACCCGAGCCTCCTTGAAGATATCATAGCCGGCAAAGACCTCGTCGGCGCCCTCGCCGGTCAACACGACCTTCAATCCCTGTTCCCTGACGAGACCGGAAAGCTGATAGAGCGGCGCCGGCGCCGTGCGGATAATGGGCCGCTCGGTGAAGCGGATAACCTCCGGAAACGCCTTGGCAATGTCGCCCGCACGACAGGCGACGGCCGTGTGGTGCGTGCCGAGTGCCGTCGCCATCTCCGTCTGGAAGGCGCTTTCATCGTGCTCGGCGCTATCGAACGTCACCGAGAATGTGCGCAGACCCTGCGGCGCCATCCCGGCGGCAAGGGCCGAGACGATGGACGAGTCGAGCCCGCCGGAAAGATAGGAGCCAACCGGAACGTCGGCGCGCATACGGATGCGGGTTGCATCCGTCAGAAGGGCGCGCAGCTCTTCGGCAGCGCTCCGCTCGTCTGCAAACAAGGGTTGCGCGGCATGGTCCGGGTAGTCGAGCTGCCAATAGGGGCGGATCGACAGCTTGCCCCTTTCGGCAATCATGAGATGGGCCGGTTCGAGCTCGAAAATCTCGCGAAAACCTGTCCGCGGTGCGATCGGGGCCCAGAGCGTAAAGATCTGATCGAGCGCGACAGGGTCGAGCTCGGCGGAAACGCCGGGCACCTGAAGCAGCGCCTTGATTTCGGAGGCGAAGTAGAGCGTCCCGCCATGGGTCGTGTAGAACAGGGGGCGCACGCCCATGCGGTCACGCGCCAGCATCATTCGCTGGCGCCGCCGATCCCAGATCGCAAAGGAAAAATCGCCATTGAGAGCGGACAGGCAATCCTCGCCCATCACGTCGTAGAGATGTAGAATGACCTCGGTGTCGCTGGACGTGCGGAACCGCCGCCCCTTGGCCCGCAGTTCCTCCCGCAGTTCGACATAGTTGAAGATCTCGCCGTTGAAGGCAATCGTCAGGTCGCCCGCATCATCCGACATCGGTTGCTGGCCATCACCCAGACCGACAATCGACAGGCGCGCATGGCCGAAGCCAGCCTCGGGCGCAACGAAAATGCCATGCTCATCCGGCCCGCGATGCGCAATCGCAGCGGTCATCCTCCTGAGGAGCGTCTCTGCCTCCGGGACTGACCCGAAATAGCCGCCGTAACCGCACATGCTCAGATACTTTCACACCGGTCGATCACCGCCAGACCATAGCCCGCATGAAGGAATCATGGGTTAATCTCCGGCATTTTCTGGTTGTATGGTAAACGCTACGGCGCAAGTGCCAAATCCCGGAGGAGCGGTCCGGGCGCTGGCCTCTAGCGCTGCGAAATTCTTCTTTTCGAGGCCATCGTAACCATCAGATACAGGAACAGGACCGGCCAGAAAATGCACACCAGAAGTCCGGCGAGCCGGTACATGTTCCAGGGCGCACGCGCCTGCAAGCCTTCGATATAGGTCATCGCCAGCAGGAACAACGCCGTCAGGCTATAGGCGAAACTAACAAAATATATCCAGGACATGCGGTCGTCCTCACGACACTTCGCAACCAGAAACAAAAAATAGCAACAGCCGGCTTATACCACCGGAAGTATCATCTTTAAACGAAGAATTAACTTTACTTCGAGTGTGGTTAACCGCGCCGAGAACCGTCAAAGATGACGGTGGCACGAAGCCTCACCCACCTTCGGCAGGGCTGCTCTTGCAACGGATTTGCGAAGACCTACTGCATGTTTCCTTTAATCGTAGCCGATTAAAGGACAAAAACATGCAGCAATTCAAAGCCCTACAGCGGCCTTTGCGCGTCTGACAAGACGCGCGGCGCTGTAGCGGTCGCGATCCCTGGCGACGAACAGCAGATCGAAGCCGCGGAACTCCCGGCGCGCAATCGATTTGCGCAGCGCCGTCCAAATAGCCCGGGGATTGTCGAGACGAAAGCCGCTGAAGCTGCGGATCAGTCGGATGGTAGCCGAAATCGTGCGCGCCACGCGCAGTAGCGACGACCCGCTGAGGGAAGCAAAGAGGATTTGCGGGTGAACTGCCAGCAGTACGCCGGCCGTCCGGTTGCGATCGATGGCTGCGAATTGGTCGAGCGCGCGATACTCGTATCCCTCGATGTCGATCTTGAAACACAGCCGCTCGGTGCGTGCCATATCCTGAAGCTCGGCGATCTTGACAGTCTGCGCTTGGATCGCTTCCCCGTTGTCATCGGCGATCAGCGCCGACGTTTCCGAACTGCCGAAGCCACCGCCGACCGAGTGCAGAACCAGCACGTCGTCCTCAGACAGCGCCGCATTGATCACGCGGACCTCGCCGCTATTTTGCGGTTGCATCTCCTTGAGGATGCCGAAACAGACGGGGTCAGGCTCGACGGTGATGACATTATCGGCGATTTGCGCGGCCCAATAGGGTGTCACTCCGATCCATCCGCCGATGTCGACGAAGGTCGTCTTGCCATCGACCAGGCGCTCGATGTTCTGGAACGTGCAAGGCTCCCAGTCGCCATTCTGCAGCCGCGCGAAAAAGCGCTTCTTTTCTGGCTTATCCGGAAACTGAACGGTCTTGTGGAAATAGGTTATCGAACGCATGGCGTTTCTCTAACCCATATCCTGATGAAGCGGAATCGTTTTTGCGAAGGGCTACCATGCCGCGAACGAATGCCTCGCCCGCGCGGTCCTTTCAGCGCATTGATGGAAGCAGCCAGACGCGCGGCGAAACGTTCAGGCGTCCACCGGTTCCAGGCGACCTCGAGCCTCGCTAAGTTCAGCCGTCGTCTGGGCAAGACGGTCGGCAAGCACGCGCATGATTTCCACAGCCATCTCCGGAAAATCGGCCAGAAGTTTGAGGAAGTCGTCCTTGCGAATACGCAGCGCCTCAAGCGGCGTGCTGGTGCGCACGGTCGCGGTACGCGGCGTATTACAGAGAATCGCGATTTCGCCAACGATCGAGTTCTGTTCGACCTCGGCAATCTTGAATGGGCCGCCGGCCGCGTTGATGAGCACCTCCGCCTTGCCGGAAAGAATGACATAGGCCGCATCGCCGATGTCACCCTGATAGAACAAAGCTTCGCCTGCGCTATACATGACCCGGTCGGACGTGAAGGCGAGAAGTTTCAGCTTTGCCGGTGGCAATCCTGAAAACAGGGTTATCCGGCGCAGCATTTCGACTTCATCTTTGAGCAACATCACAATCCGTGTCTCCGAGTTCCCGTCGGGAGCAAACTGGCTCCCGCATCGCGGCGGGACCATATGCTCGTGCCCTGACATTAATATTACATCAAGATGCCATTTCCTTGTAGTCGGGTCGTTCATCCACATTGGCGTCGTTCAGCAGGCGTCCGTTCTCGAAATGCGCGACGCGGTCGAATAGTTCCATCAGCGCCGGATTGGCAAGAACCCAGATGATCGCCGGATCGCGCCCGCTTTGATCGAGCATCGAGAAGACGTTTCGAACAACTTGCTCCTGCACGCGCTGATCCAGCGCCAGGAGCGGTTGGTTGAAGATGTAGAAATCACAGTTGCGAATGAGCGCACGCGCCAGGTCGAGCTTCTGCCGCTGGGCCGCCGTCAGGCGCTTGCCGCCGGCGCCAACATTGTAGTCGAAACCAAAGGCAAGCACTTCGTTGTAGAGGCCGCCCGCCTCGAAGAGATCGCGAACGATGGCGCGGATCTTTTCCGAACCGTCTGCATGCTTGTGCCCGATGCGTCCGAAGAGCACGTTGTCGATAATGCTGCCAGAGGCGATGAAACGGTTCGGGCGATAGTGCTCGATCATCCCGGCAAGATCGGCCGGCAGCCCCTCATCGAACTCGCGTCGGGCGGCGACGATCTTTGCCATCACCTCATCGGTCAACAGACCGAAACGATGCCGCGGCTCGATGTAATCGAAACACAGGCGGAGCACCTTGATCTGATCGTCCTCGGGAACCTCTGCCTTGCCGCGACTGCGCACCTTCTGGAGAATTGCCTCATAAACCGGTATTTCCTCGGCGGTCATGAAGGTCAATTGCTGGAAGAACGGGTGATCCGGCGGCAAGTCGCGGAACAGTTCGACGACGTTCTCGGCAATCTCGATACCCATCTCGTAGAACGTGTCACGCAAGCCGACCCGCTGCAGGATCGTCTTGAAGAACGGATGGTTCTCAAGCGCGTTCGCCCACATCGCCTGATCGGTGATCGTGCCAAACAGCATGTTTTCGCCGATCGTCGCCTCGATATTGTAGGTCCCCGGCTCAAAGAACACGACGAGGTCGCTGAGTTTCTCCTTCTCGAGCCGCTGGCGGAGTGCACTGCGCATCTCCACGATACCGGCAGCAAACTCGGCATGCCGCTGCGGATCGATGGTCGAGCGGACCGCGAGCGCCATGACGTCATTGGTCAACAGCACGGCATCGAGCACCGGCCGGATCTGGATGAGCAGATCGTCCGGCCCGCTCGCGCCCGCGGCGCCATAGTCGATCCAGTCGCTGTTGACGTCGAGGTGTGGGTTGCCGGCGAGCCGTGCCTCGGTCACCTCCCATTTGCGGTGCGACGCGCGCTCGCCCTCATAGACATGGTCCTTGAGCGGCGCATGTTTGAGCCCGTAGAGGACGTTGTCACCGAGACTGCCCTGGAAGACATAGACGTCGGACGAAGCGTAGGCGATACGCCGGCCGGTCACCGATTCCGGCATGTCCAGAATATCCTGCCCGCCGATGACCACCTTGCCGCTTGCCGGCCAGACCAGCCGGCCGAAGGCTTCGGCAAGGACTTCGCCGCCACCGGTCAGCGCCACTTTTTCGCCGGGCTGCACCTGCAGCGACACATGGTCGAGCAGGGTCGAACCGGCATCGTCGGTGACCGTCAGATTGACCGCCGCCAGCGGGCCGGCCAGAGGCTCGACAGCCACTGTCGACACCGCCTGAACCTTCGGGTCGAGCAGCGTATCGACACTGAATCGCTCCACCACCTGGGCATATTTGACCTGGACGTCCTGGCGGGCCTGATCCCAGTCGATCAGCTCCTTCAGCGGACCCGGGAGGTCCTTATAGGCACCGATGACGGCGACGAGCTGGCCGATGTCGAGGCGGCCCTGCAGCGCGAAGTAGCCGCCGATTGCGTAGAACAGGAAAGGCGTGACCTGCGCCAGGAAGTTGTTGATGAACTTGACGAGGAATTTCCACTGGTAGAGATCATAGCGGATCTTGAAGATCCGTCCGAGCTTGGCCGCGATGTCGGCGCGCTCGTAGTTGGAGGTATCATGGCCGCGGATCGCGCCGATGCCGTCGACGATTTCACTGACGCGACCGGAGAGTTCGCGCGCCGTCAATTGCCGTTCGCGGCCAAGCACCAGTAGCCGCTTGCGCATGCGCGGGATGATGACGGCCTGCACGGCGACGATCAGCGTTGCGATCAGTCCGAGCCAGAAGCTTTGCAAAAGGATGAACACCAGTGCCGTCAGCGCCTGCCCTCCGAGCAGGGCCGGCGAGACGAAGGCGTCGCCGGTGAAGCCGCCAAGCGGCTCGACCTCGTCCTTGATCATCGTCGCGATTTCGGCCGGCTTCACCCGTCTGAAGTGGCTGGGCGGGAAGCGCAAGACGCGATCGACCAGCTCGAACCGAATGCGCCGCAACAGGCGTTCGCCGAGCCGGCCCTTAAAGGTGTTGATGTAGAATTTGAAGAGGCCGTTGACGACCACCAGCGCCAGGAACACCAGACTGAGCGCGAGCAGCATGCCCTCACGGCCGAGTTGGAACCCGTCAAAGACATTGATCGTGCCAAGGTACGGCAGATCGAATGAAATCGACAGGAAGGCCTGCGTCGCCTCCGGACTGTCAAAACCATCGCCCTGGATCGGCCCGTTGACGATCTGCTTCGGCAGATCGAAGGACAGAAAATAGGGGATCATCGACAGCGCGACGACAACCAGGATCCAAAGCTGATCTTTGCGCGTATGGGTCCAGATATAGCGGGAAAGGCGTGGTTCCATGTTACTGGCTATAGGACCTTATTGAACACGACTGCTGCTGGCGGGTCGGGCTGCCATATGTCCCCAACACGCATCACTCTTCGGCGACGCCTCCGGATGGGTGCCTCTCGGCCCTCGCTCGCGAAGGGAACGCCTGCATATTCCGCCCGGCGCCGAATCCGGTTGATCGATTATGCAGGTGCGAGAAAAATCTGCAATGGACGCCGTTTCCAACAGGCGGCGTTGAAGTCAACTGCAGAGGTCGCGGTCTCGAAAGCACACGCCGTTATTGCACTCGCTTGGCCGCCAGCTTACAACGACCGCATGAAACACACCAGCCATCCGTCTTGCCAAACCGGCGATTGGTACGAGCATGCCTTTGATCTGGCACGCGGTATCGCCACCTACACGCGAAGCCCCCTGATCGATGGCATCGCCCGGGTCATCGCGAAACATCCCGACGCTCACATCGCCAACGCCTTCAATCACAAGCAGGTCGCCTGCAAGATCTGGGCACGCGATACACTCCTGGAGGTCGCCGGCCCTTCGTACGGCAAGATCGCCATTCTCGGCGGCTGGTACGGCATTCTGGGCGCGATGCTGCTGGAGGATTCGCGCTTCGAGGTCGCGACCGTCGACAGCTTCGACATCGACCCGGATGTAGAAGCCGTGGCGCAGACACTGAATGCAGCCTTCCCAGGCAAATTCCGCGCCTTGACGGCCGATATGTATGGGATCGACTACGTCGCGCTTCAGGCCGATCTGGTTGTTAACACGAGCTGCGAGCATATCGCCGACCTCAGATCGTGGCTCGGCCGCATTCCAGCCGGCACGCGCGTGCTGCTGCAATCCAACGATTACTTCAGCGAACCCACGCACATCAATTGCGTGGCCTCGGTTGAGGAGTTCACCCGGCAGGCGGCGCTGACGACGGTCGTATTCGCCGGCGCCTTGCCGACGAAAAAATACACGCGCTTCATGCTGATCGGCACGGCCTGATCTGCGCGGCAGCCATTGCTGCCGCGTGGCTTGGTCAGCGGCCGGACCAGCGCTCCAGAATCTCCGCGGTCTTGATCGCCCCGTTAAGATCCAGCGGCGGGACACTTGGCCTTGGCCGCGCCAGCATCGCCGATACATCACGCGCCAGCCGCTCGGGCGTCACCTCCGCCTCCGGCAACACCCCGGCAAGGCCGAGTTTTTCGAGCCTTGCCGCACGGGTCGACTGCTCCGTCTCGCCCCCGGCGACAAAGGGAATGAGCAGGGATGCGCATCCGGCACGGAAGATATCGCACACCGTGTTGTATCCGGCCTGGGACACGGACAGCCGGGCGCCCGAAAGCAGGCTCGCAAAATCCTTGCGGAAACGGAACAGTTGTACGCTTCCGGCGGCTGCGGCCGCAAAGGCGTCGTAATCGTCCTGCGGCAGGTTTGGCCCGGTGACCAGGCACCATTGCAGCTCCTGCGGCAACAGTTCGGCGGCCTGCAACGCGGCACCAATCAACTCCTTGCCGACAGCGCCACCGCCAGCAGAGACCAGGACGTCGAACCTTTCCGCCGGAGGTTCCGGTGCCGTTCCCGCCACGAGACCCGTATAAGCGATCTTGCCCTCGATCTCGGCGGCATAGGGGTAGGTCTCCTCGAGGCGTGCGAAGGCCGGATCGCCATGCACGAGCACGAGGTCGAAATGCGCCTTGACCACGTCGAGGGTTTCCTCGGCGCGCCCGGGCTTTGTCCGCTCTTGCAGGATATCGCGCAGCGACGCAGCGACGAGCGGCCGCGGTTTCTTCTTTTCGATCACCTCGAGCAACGGCATCAGCTCGAAACGCATCTGGCGCCGCCCGAAGGGGAAAGCTTCGAAGATGACGATATCCGGATCGCACGCCTCGAACGCCTCGATCAGGAGGTCGCGGCGCCTTTCCTTGAACGCATCGCTCACCGGAATTCCTTCGCTGTCGGCAAGCCCGGAAAACCCTTTGTCGCCGGCAAGCACAGGCGGCAGGGCCACATGCTTCACATCAGGCCCCGGGAAACCCGGCACAGGGTTTCCGCCGGTCACGACAGTGACATCGAACCCTCTGGCGGCAAGCGCGCTTGCGATCCGGCTCGCCCGCGCCAGGTGGCCGATGCCCAACAGATGCTGGACATAGAAGAAGATACGGCGCGCGCCCATCAGGAGGCTCCCCATTCTCTGGCAAACAGGTCAGCGAGCTGATTGATGCTGGTGTGATGGTCGAATTGCCGGCGAACCTTTTCCTCCGCCGCATCCCCGAGCCGGTGACGAAGGACGGGGTCACGGATGAGCTGTTCGAGGGCGGCCGCGAGTGCCTGCGGGTCCTCCGGCGGAACGACACGGCCGTTTTCGCCATCGTCGAGAAGTTCCGGCACCCCGGAAACGGCCGTCGAGACGCAGGCCAGCCGCTGGCTCGACGCTTCGACCAGCACATTCGGCAGGCCGTCGCGATCGCCGTCGGCCGTAATCCGGCAGGCAAGCGCGAAGATGTCGCTTGCCCGATAGCGCGCAAGCACATCGGTCTGGTCGAGCGCGCCTTTCCAGGCGACCCGATCCGAAACACCGAATTCGCTGGCCAGCAGCTTGAGCTTGCCCGTCAGCTCGCCGGCACCGATATGCTCGAACCGCCAGTGCAGATCTCGCGGCAGCAGCGAGAGCGCCTTCAGCAGCACGTCGTAGCCCTTCTTGCCGACGGCGCGGCCGACACTGACGATACGGACCGGATCGGACGGATCGGACCCATTGCGGTCGGAGTGTTTGCCCTCGAAACGGGGAAAACGATCGAGGTCGAGGCCATGGTAGCTGAGATGCACCCTTGCCTTCTCGGTCGTGAGGCTCTTCAAATGCTCGTAGCCCATCCGCGTACAGGTCACGGTCCAGCGCGCGCGCCCGAGCTTTTCGGAAAGCTCCCAGTCTGGCGAGGTCCAGATGTCCTTGGCATGCGCCGAGCAGGTCCAGGGCGTGCCGGCAATCACGCTGGCATAGGCCGTCACCGAAGCTGGCGTGTGAATGAAATGCGCGTGCAGCCAGCGCGGATCACCCGGCCATTCGGAGGCCAGCACCAAGGCCTGCCCGAACCGGCGAAAGCGGTTGCGGCTGAAGTCGCGTCCAAGATCCCTGAGGAAAAACCCGAAAGCCGGCCAGAACCCGGCTTTTGGCACGGATCGGATGAACGCGCGCAGCACCCGCAGCGGTTCCTCATGCAGATATTCCGGCAAATAGTGCACGTCGGCGCGGATCTCATCGTGCACCGGATGGCGCTTGCCATCGGTCGGACGCCTGAGCGCGATCAGGACGAGATCCAACCCGGCCCGTTCGAGGCCAAGCAGTTCTTGCGCGATGAAGGTTTCTGAAAGACGCGGATAGCCCTTCAGCACGACTGCAATCTTGCGGTCTGTCGGCAATGCTTCAGCTCGATTTCTTCACAATGTTGAGGTGTTCGCTCGATGGCCGGTCGAGCCACTTGCCTACGATTTCGGAGATATGCACCAGACCTTCAAGCCGCAGGCCATTGGCGCTGCTTTTCGATGGCGGGGCGCGGTAGGGCAGCGCCTTCAGCGCCGCCGCAAAACGCAGCGGATCTTCCGCTTCGTTCGGCAACAACATCTCGATGAGCCCCAGCTCGGCTGCGCGGCGCGCCCGGATCAGTTGCTCCTCGCGCGGCTGGATACGCGGCACAATCAGGGCCGGCTTGTCGAAGGAAAGAATTTCGCAGTAGGTGTTGTAGCCACCCATGGCGACGACGCCCTTGGCGCCGGCGATGAGTTCTTCCATGCGATTGTCGAATTCGATGATCTTGATAAACGGGATCTTGCTGCCCTTGCGGATCAGCTTCTCCCGCTTTTTGACCGGCATATAGGGCCCGAGCACGATCAGGGCATTATGCCTGAGCTCGGGATCCTGCTGATAGGCGTGGATGACATCGTGGATCAGGTCCGCACCGTCGCCGCCGCCACCGGTCGTGACGAGGATGTAGTCGCCTTGCGGCTTGTGGCCGGGCAATTCCTCCCGCGGAACGCTGCGCTGCAGGAAGCCGACGAAATTCATCCGGTCGCGTACGGCCGGCGGTACGTCGAGCTCGGTCAGGGGATCGTAGAAGTCCGGCGGACCATAGACCCAGATCGTATCGTAGTATTGCTCGATCTTGCGCATCGTATCGCGCCGCTTCCATTCCGCCTCGAGCAGGTGGGGCGCATCCATGACCTCCCGCAGGCCGAGCACCAGCGTCGTGCCATGCGCCTTCAGATAGGTCAGCGTCTCCTCCACCTCGCCGCGCAGACCCATGGGCTCCTTGTCGACGATGAAGATGTCGGGCTTGAAGGTCTCGGCCGTATGGCGAATGATCGCCTGGCGCATCTTCAATGTCTCATCCAGCTCGATGTGGCGGTCGAGTGAGGTATAGTCGCCGTTGTGCAGCTTGATGACGCTCGGGATTTTTACGAAATCCACGCGCGCGCGGTAGTCGAAAGCGCCGGCGATGGTTGCGCCGGAAATGATCAGGATGTTCAAACCGCGATAGTCTTCCACCAGCGAATGCGCGATCGTGCGGCAACGCCGGAGGTGTCCGAGCCCGAACGTGTCATGGCTATACATGAGGATCCTGGCATCTTCAAAACGCCGCATCATGCAAGGAACCTTTCGCTCAGGGTGCAATGAACCGTTTCACGCCGACCGCTTGCCGGCGTCAATTCGGGCTTCATTTGTAGGGATCGGCCGCGTCACGCAACCCATCTCCCAAGAAGTTGAACGCCAAAATCACAAGAATGACCGGAATTGTGGGAAATAGGAGCCAGGGATAAAAGGCAATGACACTGACACTTTTTGCCTCGGTTAACAGAATGCCCCAACTGGTGATGGGCGGCCTGAGGCCAAGGCCGAGGAAGCTAAGCGCCGTCTCGCCCAGGATCATGCCCGGGATCGAGATCGTGGCGGTTGCAATCAGATGCGACATGAAACCTGGAACGAGGTGCCGGCCGATGATGCGGCTGCTCTTCGCACCCATCAGCTGCGCGGCAAGGACGTAGTCCTCTTCGCGCAAAGCCAGCAATTTCGAGCGCACCGCGCGCGCGAGACCGGTCCAGTCCAAAAGCCCGAGGATGATGGTGATCGCCAGATAGATCAGGATCGGACTCCAGGTCGCAGGCATGATCGCGGCGAGCGACAGCCAGAGCGGAATGCTCGGGATCGATTGCAGCACCTCGATCACGCGCTGGACGATGAGATCGAAGACGCCGCCGTGATAACCGGCAAGGCCGCCGATGACGATACCAAGCACGAAGCTGACGGTAATGCCGAGCAGGCCGATTGTCAGCGAGATCCGGGCTCCGTAGATAACGCGCGACAGCACGTCGCGGCCGAGCCGGTCCGTCCCGAGCAGGAAGAGCTGACCGTCCTTTGCCGGACAGGCAAGATGCACATTGCTCTCGAACAGGCCCCAGAAGCGATAGCTATCACCACGGCAGAAGAAGCGGATCGGCTCCACGTCCGTGACATCGTCGGCATAGTTGCGCTTCAGTGTGTCCATATCCAGCGTCATGGTTCGGCCATAGACGAAGGGCCCCACGAACTTGCCCTCGTGGAACAGGTGCACCGCCTGCGGCGGGGCGTAGATGTAATCCATGTTGCGGGTATGCAGGTTATAGGGCGCCAGGAACTCGCTGATGACGATCATCAGATAGAGTGCCGCCAGGAAGACGCCGGAAACGAGCGCCAGCCGGTGACGACGGAACTTCCACCACATCAGGCGAAGCTGAGAGGCCTGGTTGACGCGCACCTGTTCGTCCGTCATCGCCTCGACAGAGTAGGGATCGAACGGGGCGGTCGAAACGTAGTGCGGCAGGGGCTCGCCGGGCGCCGGAAGAAATGACGTCACTTGGTGCTCCTGCCTTGCAGGCGAATTCGAGGATCGAGAATGGCGAGCGCGATATCGGAGATCAGCACGCCGATCACCGTCAGAAAGGCGAGGAACATCAGGAACGAACCGGCAAGGTACATGTCCTGGCTCTGCAAGGCCTTGATCAGCATCGGGCCTGTGGTTTCGAGCGACAACACGATCGCGGTAATTTCCGCACCGGAAATGATCGCCGGCAGGATGGAGCCGATATCGGAAATGAAGAAGTTCAGCGCCATGCGTAGCGGATATTTGAGCAGGGTGCGCGTCGGCGATAGCCCCTTGGCGCGCGCCGTCACGACATATTGCTTCTGCAGCTCATCCAAAAGATTGGCGCGCAGGCGCCTGATCATGCCGGCGGTGCCCGCCGCGCCGACGATGATGACAGGGATCCAGATGTGTTCGAGGATCGATTTCGCCTTGGCCCAGCTCATCGGTTCGGCCAGATATTTCTGGTCCATCAGATGACCGATCGAGATCCCGAACCAGATGTTGGCGAAATACATCAGAATCAGCGCCAGCATGAAATTCGGGATGGCGATGCCGATCAGACCCATCAGCGACAGGCCATAGTCGCCCCAGCTGTATTGATGGGTCGCCGAATAAAGGCCGATCGGAAAGGCGATCAGCCAGGTGAAGATGATGGTGACGAAGGACACGAGTATCGTCAGCCAAAGCCGGTCGCCGACGACGTCACCGACCGGCAGCTCGTACTCGAAGGAATAGCCGAAGTCGCCCTGCAGCATGCCGCCAACCCAGTGAATGTAGCGCAGCACCGGCGGCTGATCGAAACCGTACTCCTTGCGGAGCGCCTCGATCTGCTCCATGTCGACGCCTTCGCCCTGCGCCTTGATCTCGGCGATGTAGCTCTCGAAGTAGTCGCCGGGCGGCAGCTCGATAATGGTGAAGACAAGAGCGGAAATGATGAGCAGGGTCGGAACCATCGCCGCGATACGCCAGAGAATATAACGCAGCATGTCAGCCTTCCTGCTCGATCCAGAAAGTATCGGGTTTGTAGACGCCGAAGTAGCACGTGGGATCGAAGCCGTAGAGCGCCGTCTCCGGCACGTTCCTGAGCTTCTTGGCCACGAGGATCGGCTGTAGCGAGGCGTTGACGATCCCGATCGAGAAGACCTGGTCGGTGTAGATCGACAGCATCCGGCTCCAAATTTCCGTGCGCTCTGCATCCTCCGCCGAATGACGCCAGCGTTGCAGCAACTCCGTCAGCTCGACGGCGGCCGGCAGGTCCGGGGCCTGGCCCATTTCGCCATGTGACAGGTAGTTGAGCCCCCAGACCGGCCACTGCAGCTGGTCGTCGGCAGTCGGTGCAAGCTGCCCGGGGTTCATGCTGGCATTCGGGACGCCGTTATCGATCCCGAACCACATCGACATAATGATCTCGCCGCCGACGGCCCGGCTGCGGAACGTGTCACGCTGCGACGTGCGGATGAAAAGCGATATCCCGACTTTCTGCCAATAGTCGGTGATGAGCTGCAGCACATCGGTTTCGAGCGTGCTTTCGCCGGCAGTCTCCACGACGATCTGTGCGGCACGGCCGTCGGAGAGAATGCGAATGCCGTCGCTGCCTTTCTTGGTGAGACCCGCTTCGTCGAGCAGCGCACTCGCCTGCTCCGGATCGTGGGCGACCCAGGCGCTGGCATATTCGGGGCGGAAGAGCGGGCTGTCGGGCAGAACCGTGTCGGCGCTTTCCTTGGTCAATCCGTAGAAGACCGCCTTGTTGATCTCTGTACGGTCGATGGCGAGTGAGAGCGCGCGACGAACCCGCACATCCTGAAGCAGCGCCCGCCAGACAGCGTCCGAGCAATTGAGGTTGGGAAGAAGTGCCAGGCGCGAGCCTTGGGTCTTCTTCCAAAGCAGAACCTTGACCGGATAGCGCTTCTCGGAATCCTTGAGGAATGTGTAGTCGATAAAATCGACACCGGTCGCCTGCAGATCGCTTTCGCCCGTACCGGTCTTGGCCGGGATCAGCGCGGACGAGCTGACGTTGAGCACGAACTTGTCGATATAGGGAAGCTGCAGACCGTTCTCGTCGACACGGTGATAGTAGGGATTGCGTTCGAAAACGAACTGTTCGGCCGGCAGTGGCGTCGTGTTGCGCCAGGGATCAAGCGTCGGCAGGTCCGGGTTTTCAGGACGATAGGAGCGGGCCATGCGCATATGCAGCTGGCTCCATTTCTTGACACGCTCCTCCTTCATCAGGGCCTTGAGCTTGTCTTCTTCCTGGTACTTCTCGTGGAACTGCTTGAGGTAAGCCGAAGGCATTGCCACCACCAACGGCTGGGGGCCGGCGAGCTTCTGCAGGAAGTCCGGATTGGGCGTCGACCAGGAATAGCGCACGGTGCGTTCGTCGATGATCTCGAACTTTCCGGCTTCGCCATCCATCACGAGTGCGGTCGGCAGCCCCGCAGGCGTGAGCTTCTCGTTGTTGAGAACATCGTCCCAGCAATAGCGGAAGTCTTCCGACGTCAATGGGCTGCCGTCGGACCACTTGTGCCCTTCCCGGATATGGAAGGTAAAAATGCGGTCCTCGACTGCCTCGTAGCTTTCAAGCACATCCGCTTCGATTTTCAGCATTTCGTCATAGCCGACCAGCCGGGCATAGCCGTAGATGGTCATCAGACGAATGTCCTTGGCGCTGCCGATGATCATCTGCACCACGCCGCCGTGCTTGCCGGGTTGACGGCCCATGGCGGCGACATTGATGACGCGCGGCGTCTTGGGCAGCCGCTCGGCGAGCGGCGGAAGTTTGCCGTCGGCAATGAGCTTTTCCAGGAAAGCCGGCTCGCTTGCAGCCGCAAACAGCTGTTTTGGAAGGGCCACGGTTGCAAGCAATGCCAGTACAGTTCGGCGGGTGATCATGGCCGTAACTCCCTTGCATCCACGGAACGGCGTGCCAATACGAAATGGTCGCCGCCGAGATCCGCGGGGATAAGCGTGTCGCCAGCATCATCAGCACGGAACTGCGGCCCCCAGCGTCGCATGTCCGATCCTTCACTGTCCTTCAGCCTGTCGAAGTCGAGCTGCCGGTCGAGATCCGGATAGGGAACGGCAGCCAACAGCGATTTGGTATAGGGATGGACCGGCTTGCGCATCAGCACCTCGCGCGGGGCGAGCTCGACGATGCGGCCGGCGCACATGACGGCGATGCGATCCGCCATGTAGTCCACGACGGCGAGGTTGTGCGAAATGAACAGGCAGGTCAGCCCCAATTCCTTCTGAAGATCCTTGAGAAGGTTGAGGATTTGCGCTTGCACCGAAACATCGAGCGCCGAAACCGGCTCGTCGCAGATCAGCAGTTCCGGCACGAGCGCCAAGGCACGGGCAATACCGATGCGCTGGCGCTGACCGCCAGAGAAGCTGTGCGGATAGCGGTTGATGAAGCGCTGGTCCAGCCCGACCGCCTGCAGCAGCTCGCGCACGGTCTCGACGCGCGACTTCGCCGTTCCCCGTCCGTGGATCTCGAGGGGCTCGCTGAGGATGTTCTTGACCGTCATACGCGGCGAAAGCGACGAAACCGGGTCCTGGAAAACCATCTGAATCCTGGATCGCAGCGCCTTCAGCTCGTCGCCCTGTGCCTTCAGCACATCGATCGGGCCCTCGCCATTGTCGAAGGTCACCGAACCGGTGTCGGGCGTCACCGCACGCATCAGGATCTTGCTGACGGTTGTCTTGCCGCAGCCGCTCTCGCCGACAAGGCCGAGGCATTCGCCGCGGCGGATATCAAAGCTGACATCATCGACGGCGCGGTGGTACGAACTCTCACCGCCGCCGAACCACGAGGACTTCCGCGTCCCATAGGTTTTGGAAAGGTTGCTGACGGACAAAAGCACGTCCGGGCCGCCGCGTCGGCCGGCTGCGGATGTTCCAAGCACCGATCCGGCCTTGACCGGGACTTCGCGCAGGGCCTTGAGGCGTTCGCCGGGCTTCATGTCAAAGTGCGGAACGGCGGCCATCAGCCCCTTGAGATAAGGATGCTGCGGGTTGCGGAAGATCGCCTCGACCGGCCCCGCCTCGACAATCTGCCCGTGGTAGATCACCACCACCTCATCGGCCATATTGGCGACGACGCCAAGGTCGTGGGTGATGAGCAGCATCGCCATGTTGAGCTTCACCTGAAGCTCACGCAGAAGTTTCAGGATCTGGGCCTGCACCGTCACGTCGAGCGCGGTCGTCGGCTCGTCGGCGATCAGAAGTGCCGGTCGGCAGATCAGCGCCATCGCAATCATCGCGCGCTGACGCATGCCGCCGGAAAGTTCAAACGGGTACATGTCGTAGGCGCGCTTCGGATTGGCGAAGCCGACATAGCCGAGCAGCTCTTCCGTGCGCGCCCGCCGTTCGGCCTTTTCCGCGTCCGTGTGAATCTTCAGCACCTCGGAAATCTGGTTTCCGATCGTGTGGAGCGGCGACAGCGACGTCATCGGCTCCTGGAAGATCTTGCTGATGCGCGTGCCGCGCAGGCTGCGAATTTCGTCCCCCTCCCGCTCCAGCGAGAGCAGGTCGATCGGTTTTGCCGCCGTCCCGGGATCATTGAACAAAATTTTGCCACCAACCCTGGCGACGTTCGGCAAAATGCCCATCACCGCCTGGCTGATCGCAGATTTGCCGGATCCCGACTCACCGACGAGAGCCGTGACCTTGCCCGGCAGGATTCGGAAATTCGCATTATTGACGGCTTGCACTTCGCCGCCGAGCACCGAGAATGTGATCCGCAGACCTTCAACTCGAAGCAGGTCCGCCCCAGATGTCATAGCAGCACGCTTCCCTCATTGCTTTTTATCCGCCGCCTCTAAAAAAGACTAGCGCAGCTTCTAAGGGCTGTCCAGCATCGCGGGTTGCAGCCGAGGCTCTACCCACGTGCATCTTCAGTCAGTTAGGGAGATGGGCACACACCGTCTTTCAACACATCGGCGCAATTCGGTGAACGACGAAAGTCGTCATAAAACAGGGTCCAGTCGGTTGTGTCGGCCGCCCGATAGGGGCCGAACTTGAAATACTGGTTCTTGCCGAGGCCCTTGTCAGCGTGGCCGACGTGCCCCTTCACCGTGATGACAGGCTTGCCGTTGGCGAAGAGCTCGATATGCCCCGAGCCGGTGGCACCGGGCTTCGTAAAGATTGCAAAATCGATCCAGCCCGATTTCGGATCGGGCAGCGGGTTTCCATGTTTGGTAACCGTGATCGCATCGGTGCAGCCATTGAACAGGCTGCCGTCCTCGAGCTTCCAGTTGTCATCAGCGGCAACGAGCATGCGCATCTGGTTGACGCCGGGCCGTCCCCAGACCGGGATTTCACCCGGCTTGCAGCTTGCCGGCGTACCTTCCGGCCCCATCGTGAGCGGCGCGATATAGTTGGTCTCCACCGTCACGAAGAGCTTGCCGGCTTCGAGCCGCAGCGCCAGGAACGGGCTGAAATCGCCCTCTGCCCCGGGATCGATCTCGCGTTTCCATTGAGCGATCAGATACCTGTGGTCCTCGCTTGGAACCGGATCTGCAAACTTGACGGCGAAGCCGTACCAGACGCCCTGATCATAGGGCACCCGCAGTGCCGTTTTCTCCCAGATCTCCGCGCGCTCGCTGCAACCGTCGAGCGAATCGGGGCAGGTCGGAACGACGCTCAACTTGAGCGCAGCGTTTCCGGTGCGTTTGACGGAGCCTTGAAACTCGACCGTGCCGGCGCTCTGCTCGAAATTCTCGCGATAGTAGAGCCCGCCGTCCGGCGCGAAGTTCTGTCCCTCGAAGCCGTCGGAAAGCTTGGTTTCCCATGGCTGCGCCATCGCGCTCCCGGCCATGGCGATGGAAGCGGCGAAAACGACGGCTCGAAGCATTCTTCCCCCTTATTGAAGCATCTTGTCGATAAGGCCGCGCGGCGGCTGGAGCGGGCGCGTATTGCGATGAAGCAGCATGACATGCTCCGCCTCGGAAAGTCCATCCTGCAGCACATCATCAAAGCGCTCGTCCGCCCTTGCAAGCAGCGCCGCGTCATTGGGATAAAGAATGGTAAATTTCTGCCGCACGCCCCTCAGCTTCTCCTGGCCGAGCGCCGTCCAGTCGCCGCCGCAATAGTTGACGAAGGCTTCGCTTGCGACGACGCTGTGGGCGTATTTCTTGGTCAGGTTCTGCAACCTCTGGACCTCATTGACGGCCGAGCCGAAGGCGGAAAACGTCAACCGGTCGCGCAGACCGACATTGCCGAACATCACGTTGCCGACATGGAGCCCGATACCGTAGCCGATCGGGTCGCGGGATTGCTTGCGCCGCTCGCCGTTCAGCATCTCCATACGCGCCGTTGCCGCGCGCACGGCGGCAAAGGCCTCGCGGGCGGCAAATTCCGAGGGCTCCTTGTGGCGACCGCAGGGATAGACCGCGATGAAGCCATCGCCGACGAAGCTCAGGATATGACCGCCATTGCGATTGAAGGGGGCGGCAATTGCATCGAAATAGGTATTGAGCGTCTCGATGTAGGACTGGCGCCCTTCCTTTTCAGCCAGCATCGTCGAGCGGCGCATATCGGCCATGACGAGAATGGCGCGCACCGTTTCGCCGTCGCCACGGCGCACCTGGCCGCTCATCACGCGCCGGCCGGCACTGGACCCGAGATAGGTCGTCAACATGTTGTCGGCGAGCTTGCCGAGCACCGCCATCTTGGCGGCCACCGCCAGGTGATGCTGCAGCTTCAGCAAAGCCCCGATCACATCGTCGGTGAAGCCGCCATGGCGATCCGTCGTCCAGGACCCCACCATGCCGTGGCCGGAATCCGCGCCGAGCGACTGCATGAAGGCCAGATAGTCCGTTGCACCCATGTCCTTCAGATCGTCGAAGATCGGGAACTCGGATGGCGTGTCCTGGTAGATACGGCGGCGGACATGCTCGAGATTGTTGTTGAGCAAATAATAATAGGGGCTCTGCAGGAAGCGCTCGGGATTGAGCGCGAGTTCCTCATGCCGCAGACCGCTCACCTCAACGCCTTTGCCGCGGACCCAGGTAAAGCCGAGCGCGTCATAGAGCGGATGCAGCATCGAGAAGGAAAGGTGGACGCGCATCAGCGGCAGGCCGGCAGCGGCGAGCCGCTCGCAAAAGCCCCTGACGATGGTCTCCAGCGGCGCGTCGCTGAGCGATGTTCGCATCAGCCAATCGGCGACCTTGTCGATGAGGATTTCTGATACCTTGTCATTCGTCGTGGCCATTGCCTCGTCCTCACCATGACAGACCGCCCCCTCAGCATCCAGAGACGGCGAACGCCCCGGCGTAACGCCGGTCTATGTTCGCGGTGGATGATGATGAGCCGTGCCCGTTAAGAAAATGCTCCAGCCGATTCCGGCGTCGATGACGTGCAGGCACCCGGAATGCGGCGCTTCTACAATGCAGATATTGATGGCCCTCGGTGATTTCCAGTAGCCGGGCAAATTTTTGTTGCACGAAGAATTGATAGCCGGCGCAACGGCACGCCTCGCAGCGTGACCGGGCACCTCGCTTGACTTGGGGCTTGTTTCTCTCCAACAAACCACGACATGTTCGCGCGGCGCCACCCGTCTGTCCCCGAGACCTGGAAACGAAACTTGACCTCACCTCACTTCGAAAGCCTGCTGTCCTCCATCTCTGCGCGAAGCGCCAAAGTTGGCGTCATCGGCCTCGGTTATGTCGGCCTGCCGCTGGCGATTGCGGCGGCTCGCGCAGGATTTCCCGTCACCGGCTTCGACATCGACCCCGCCAAGATCGTCGCACTCGATGCCGGCAAATCCTATATCGCGGCGGTTTCAGATGCCGCCCTTTCGCAAGAGAGTGCTGCCGACCGCTTCCGCTCCACCACCGATTTCCAGAAGCTTGCGGCTTGCGACGTCATCATCATCTGCGTGCCGACGCCGCTGACCAAACACCGCGACCCCGATCTTTCCTTCGTCGAGAAGACGTCGCGCGCGATCGCCGCAACTTTGAGACCAGCGCAACTCGTCGTCCTCGAATCGACCACCTATCCGGGAACGACCGATGGCGTCGTGCGCACCATCCTCGAAGAAACCGGGCTTAAATCCGCTGCCGAGTTCTTCGTCGGTTTTTCGCCGGAGCGCGAGGATCCCGGCAACCCGGTTTATGAAACCGTGAGCATTCCCAAGGTCGTCGCCGGAGACGGACCCGAAGCAGCAAGGCTGATGGAGACGTTCTACGCGTCCGTGGTCAAGACCGTCGTGCCCGTGTCGTCGAACGCCACGGCGGAGGCCGTGAAGCTCACAGAGAACATCTTCCGCTCGGTGAACATCGCCCTCGTCAACGAATTGAAGATCGTTTACGAGGCGATGGGCATCGACGTCTGGGAGGTTATCGAGGCAGCGAAGACCAAGCCGTTCGGCTACATGCCCTTCTATCCCGGTCCCGGACTTGGCGGTCATTGCATCCCGATCGACCCCTTCTACCTCACCTGGAAATCGCGCGAGTACGAGCTGCCGACGCGGTTCATCGAACTCGCAGGTGAAATCAATTCGGCCATGCCGCGCCACGTCATCAGCCGTCTGGCTGAGGCGCTCGACAGACATGCGGGCAAGGCGCTCAGCCGTTCCAACGTTCTCGTCATCGGCCTTGCCTACAAGAAGAACGTTCCGGACATTCGCGAAAGCCCGTCCTTGCGCCTGATCGAGCTGATCGAAGAACGCGGTGGCCGAACGGCCTACCACGACCCCTACGTTGCCGAGATTCCGCCGACGCGCGAGTACGGCGGGCTCAAGGGTCGGCGCTCGGTCGCGCTCGAAAAGAGCACGGTGTCCGCATTTGATGCCGTGCTGGTCGCCACCGACCACGATCAGGTGGACTACGCAGCGCTTTCCGCCTGGGCGCCGCTCATAGTCGACACGCGCAACGTGTTTTATCGCAATGGGCTTTCCGGCGGCCACATCGTCAAGGCGTAGCCTCACAACTCCGGGTCAGCGGGAGCCAGCCAGCGCCGATGGGGACGTTCAGGCTGTGTGGTACAACGTCCTAGGCATCACCGCCCGGGGCCTGCCGAGCCACCTCGGTGCGCGCCAGTGACGCCTTGAGCTTGCTCGCGGCCACCGCGTAACCACCGGAGGCCCCATCGACGAAATGGATGTGGTCGCGGGTCATCGGCGTCGGCACGATGCAGGTCATCAGCGCCGAATCCTGCTGGTGCAGGCCGTAATGCCCGACCCCTTCCGCGGCCGCCTGCCGCAGACGCTGCTCTATCCGTTCCAGGCGTGCGGCACTGATATCGATGGTCATTTTCAGGCCGTCGTCGAACTTGCGGAAATCAGTATTGTCCGCGAGGTCGCGGCGGTACCGGGTCGTGTCGAACGAGCCGAGGTTCCAGCCCATCTTGAGACAGACGAACAGGACCAGCGTCTGCAGCGTGATCCAGCAGCGCGCGGCAACACGCCTTCCTCTGGGTGCGGCTGCGCGCACCTCCGCGTCGATCCCCTTGAAGGAAAACCGCGGGTTCGGCCCAAGCTCGGGAACTGGATGGCCGTTGCGCTCCTCCTCGTCGGCCAAGGCGACGATGTCGGCAATGAGCGCCTGGAACTCTGGCCCGTCGCCCTTCTCACCCGGTACAGCAATGATCGAGGCAATGGCGCCGTGGCGAGACTGGATCGGGTTCCAACGACAGGAAAGGCCGGTCAGATCGGGCCGGCTGCCGGCCGCGGCCGCATCGACGTGGTAGCGCCCGGCCTTCATCGCCGCTTCGGCCCAGCTTGCGCCGCCGCCGGCAAACATTGCGTAGGAAACCTCGTCGCTCGCCTTGAAGCGCGCGACACGCATGTCGAGACCATTGGCGCGGATATCGCTGACCGGTACCAGAGCAGCGCGCAATTCGAGATCAAGCTCCTCGGCCACCCAGGTCTTCACCGCCGAGAGCGCGCCATGCGCCTTCTCGGCCATGGATGCCGGCAATGCCGCCAACGCGCCATCGCCTCCGAAAACAAAGGGCATCGTCTTTTCTTCGAGCACGTTCATCAGGGCCGATATGACGCTGGCTCCGGCCATGTTCACCGTTTTGTAGCGGCCGTCCGCGATCGCACCCGTCGAATTGACGATATCGGCAACGGCCAGGACCCAGCCGTCGGGAAGCGGGCGATAGTTCGCCTCGTCCGCGACCCCTTCGAACGCATCGAAAAGAGGCACGGTGTCGTAGAACCGTCCATCTGTCGCCTCAGCCATGCGTGACCTGTTCCCTAAGTTACAGTTCGTTCGATAGATAATTTACATAACAGGGCGATAAAAAGTTTCATATGCCGTTGCTAAGGGCACCACCGACCTGGCGAACCCAGCAGAAATTGAGGGCCTCGCCGGACGATTTGGGTACACCGCCCTTGGCGAGGCTAGGGTAACTTTCCAAATAATAACCCATGGCATTGCAGGGGTGCGGCCATATGTGCTTGTTTAACAGTCACACAGGGATCAAAATGATCCAAGCGTGCGTAGTGAAGCCAAACTGAATGCGTGACGACAACTTTCGAGTGCGGTTCTGGGGCGTAAGAGGAAGTTTGCCGGTTTCCGGCCAACAATACCTCGCCTATGGGGGAAATACGTCCTGCATCGAGATCCGATGCGGCAAGGATGTATTGCTGTTCGATGCGGGGTCGGGAATACGCGAGGCAGGCCATTCCCTGATCGCCGAAGGTGTGGAAGAGTTTGACCTGTTCTTCACACACAGCCACTACGACCACATCATCGGCCTTCCCTATTTCAAACCGATCTACAAATGTCGCAATTCGGTTCGGTTCTGGTCGGGCCACCTCCACGGCACGATGACCACAAGGGAAATGATCCGCGACTTCATGCGCCCGCCGTGGTTCCCCGTCGACCCGGATATCTGTCAGGCAAGCCTTGACGGGATGGATTTCAAGCCAGGTGACGTGCTGACGCCGCGCGAGGGAGTAACGATCCGCACGACGAGCCTCAATCATCCAGGTGGCTGCGTGGGCTATCGGATCGAATGGAACGGCCGCGCCGTTGCTCTGGCCTACGACACCGAGCACGAGCCCGGCATTCTCGATCCGGGCGTTCTCGAGCTGATCGCCGGGGCCGATCTGTTCGTCTATGACTGCACCTATCTCGAAAGCGAGATGACGCATTTTCAGGGATATGGACATTCGACCGGCATGCATGGGGCCCGGCTGGCGATGGCCGCCGGCGTGAAGCGGCTCGCGATGTTCCATCACGATCCGTCCCGCACCGACAACGCGCTCGCGGAAATGGAGCGCGACGTTCAGGCGACCTTTGCCGGTGCCTTTGCCGCCCGTGATGGACAGATCATCGATCTGTGACTTGGCGGCCAGAGAGCCAGCGGCACGCAGGATGCCTGACCGTTAGCGCAAAGAGGCCTTCCAGGAAGTCCCAGACGCCATCATCGTGTACCAGGTGGTGCGTCAGCAGACCGATTGTCCGTCCCGTCTGGTCCGCCCTCTCCTCTTCGTCACCACAGACCTGGCGAAGTCTCGTCATGATGTCCGCGATGATCAATGCGTGGTCGCGGCAGCCGCGCGTCCCGCGCCAGTCCATGACGTCGACATGGGTGTTGACGACGGAAAGCGGCGAGGGCTTTTCCGGGCCGAAGACCGATAGCGCCGTGAACCCGATGTCCGGCAGGCCATCCAGAAGCGCGGCATCGATCCTGTTCCAAGGCGGCACGAGCATTGGCACGAAACCTGCCGGGAAAAGCATCTGCAGCCGCGCGTAGCCGCGTTCGAGTTCCTGGAGCACTGTCGCGCGCGGCCGGTGTCCGCCCAATTCCTGCTTCTTCTCCAGAGGCGGCGCGTGGTTGCGATGCGCCCAGCCATGCACCGCGACGCTGGCACCGGAAAGCCCTTCAAGTCGGCGCGAAAGCGCGTCGGTAGCCTGGGCCGGCGGAACGGCGATGACCACGGGAACCGCGTATTCGCCGACAAGCGACAGCAGCCGGTCGAGCGCCGCCGTCGGCTCGGCGGCATCGTCGTCCCGCCACCAGAAATCCACCTGTCGCCCGAGTGCCGCCACCTCATCGAGCTTCGCGGAAAGCTGTTGCCAATGGCTGTCGGTCATGCACGCGCCTCCAGGAATTCATCGAAAATCGCACGAAGTCGTTGTGCTGCAGCCGGGAACGAGCGCTCCTCGTGGACAAAGCGGCGGGCGGCCGCGCCCAATTGCCGACGGCGGACCGGATCTCCGATCAGGTCGCGCATCGCCGCCGCATAGGCGCCGACATCGCCTTCCGGCGTCAGGATCCCGGTCTCACCGTGACGGACCACCTCCGGCACGCCGGCCGTTCGTTGGGCAAGAACCGGCAGGCCGGTGGCTTGCGCTTCGAGATAGGCCAGTCCATAGGCCTCGCCACAGCCGGGCCAGACGTAGAGATCGCCGCTCGCAAGGATACCCGGCAGGGCCGCCGCCTTCTTTTCACCCAGCCATTGCAGTCGGCTGGAAGGCAATGCCGCGAAGGCTTGCTGCACCTCCTCGCGACAAGGCCCATCTCCGACAACCGTCAAGACCCAGGGACTGTCGGCAATGAACGCCAGTGATTTTGCCAGCATCCGGTAGCTGTCCATCTTGTCGCCGCTGCGCATCATCGCCACTGCGACCATCCGGCAGCCATCATTGCTCCTGTCCCTGGTCGACACGAACGGCGTCGCATCGATGAACGGCGCCAGCATCGCATGACGACAGGCAGGGGCAGCTTCCAGAAGGCCGTCGCGGTCGCGCCGCGTCAGACAGATATTGACGGTCGCCTGTTCGATGGCCGTCAGGACATGCCGCTGGGCGATGGCGCGTACGCCTTCGTTCCGCCGCATCGAATAGGATGCCTCGGCCGTCACATAGGGCATCGAAAACTCGGCGGCAAGCACCGGCCCGAGAAGATCCGGCGCCTTGTAATACGGATGGTAGCAGAACCAGAGATCGGGAGCGCCATCACGCTGCCAGGTGCCTCGAACACGGGCGATTTCCGCGTCGGCTTCCCGCTCCAGCTGATGAAACTCGTCTGCAGACGGAGCCGCCAGGAAGCTGCGCAACTCCGAGACGACAGCGACCTCGTGGCCATCAGCTTGCAACGCTGCCATCAGCTGGCGCGCCATCAACCGGTCGCCCGAGGGAACCGGGTGATCGGGAGATTTCAGCGGTGCGTAAAAGGCGATCTTCATCCGCAGCGAGCTATCGTGCCTTCGCAAGAGACTGTCAACCGAGTGAGACGCAAGCACCGTTGGTTCGTCAATCGATCGGCAGATCGTAGTAGTCCCTCCGGATGAGCTTCAGCGAGCGATCCGGCTCAATCACGTAGGTTTCCTGCACGAAACTGTTGCCGCTCGTGAAGCGGTGCGGAACGAGGCTGCCGACAGGTGACTTGGTCAGTTTCGTGCGCGGTTGCCCGCCATAGGTGATGCTGCCGGGGATGGGCTCAAGGTCCGGCGTGGTGCAGCCAACGACCATCAACGCAATGATTGCGAATAGACCCGACGACCGGCCGATACCGGAGATACCTCGTGCAGAGATCATCGTCTTCACCTCCTGGCTGGGCGGCGCGACCATCGATCGCGTCGCCGTTCTTGCCACATTCTGCATCGGCGCCCAGACGGCAAATCCATGTGCCGGCTGGTCTGATCAGCGCCTGCCGCACGCACTGGCTATTGCGCAGCGACCGGCTCCGCGCCGACGCCCTTCGCCGCCGCAGCGTCAGCGTCATGTGCTGCAAGCAGGCTGTAGGCGATATAGTACTTGTAGATGTTGCTCACATACTGAACGGTCTCGCGCCCG
The DNA here is from genome assembly GCF_001695835.1 of Ensifer sp. LC11. Classification (GTDB taxonomy): domain Bacteria; phylum Pseudomonadota; class Alphaproteobacteria; order Rhizobiales; family Rhizobiaceae; genus Ensifer. Next base: position 177,268 of record NZ_MBSO01000067.1, read on the forward strand.
ACGATGGCGGCAGCTGCGTTCTCAACATTGCCGAACCAGAGGTTCGGATCGAGCCCCATGTCCTTGGCCTTCGCCCGGAACTTGCGCAGATTTCCCGGCCCGGCATTGTAGGCCGCGAACGCGAACAGCAGCTGATCTCGCGGCGTGATCTCAGGATCGTTGATATAGGTATCGACGAGGTAGCGAAGATACTTCGATCCAGCCTCGACATTGAGATCCTCGTCCTTGTCGATGCCGCGAATATTGACCGATTTGTCCGCCGCGGTCGAAGGCAGGAGCTGCATGATGCCGACGGCACCGCGATGGCTGCGGCGCGACTGATCAAGCTGCGATTCCTGATAGCCCTGCGCCATCAACATCAGATGATCGAAGGAATAGGTGGTACCGTGCTTGCGGAAGATCTCCACAAGTTGCTTGAAGCGTTCGATGTCATCTGGCGCATAGGCGCGCTTCAGCATCTTGTCACCCTTGTAATAGGTGTTCTTCAGGGTGTTGCCGAAGGTCGTGCCGACCCGATGGGTCTTGACGAAATCGTTGAGGGCGGCCTTGAGCTTTGGGCTGTCCTTGCGGATCGCCCAGGCGATCTGGCCATGGTCGGAGACCACGATATCGTCGCGCACCTTGAGATCTGTGAAAACCGTTGCCCAGATATCCGCCTTGTATTTGTCGACCACCGTCCACGGCAACAGACCCGCGTTGATCATCTCGAGGAGGTCTTCATCCTCGAGGTTCTCATCCATGTCCTTCAGCGCGATCGGCGCACGCCCCGCCTTTTCGAAGTTCGCGCTGAGTGCCGCCAGATGCTCATAGTAACTGCTTGAGCGGCGCACGTGGATCTCCTTGCCGCTCATATCGTCCAGGCTGGCAATTGCCGGCGACGAAGGCCCCGTGACCAGAACCTCCTTGGCTTCGGCAAACAGCGGATCGGTGAAGTCCACCTTGGCAAGGCGGGTCTCGGTGATCGTCAGGTTGGCCATGACGATGTCGCCGAGGCCATCTTCGAGCGCCGACAGGAGCTTTGCCCGCGGCATGGGCACGAAGCCGACGCGGATCTTGTCGATCTGCTTCTTGCGCCCTTTGTTGAGCTCATTTTCGAGCGCCATGCCAAAGTCGACAGCGGTCCCCAGCTGCTGGCCGCGGTCGATGAAGTAGATCGTCTTGCTGAAGGGGACGATGATGCGAACGACGCGACGCTTTTCCATGTCGTCGAAGTCGTCCGTGTGGGGAACGAGCATCGAGCGGAGGAATTGTTCGCTCGATTGTGCCCAAGCGTTGCCGCCACCAACGAACAACAGGATCAATATTCCGAACAAAAGCCGTTTCATGCTGACCTGCCCAGCCCAGGGAACCCTTGTCGACCAGTCCAAACTATTCCTGCGGCGGGCCGCCCTCGCCAAGCGCGGCCGCAGCGTTCTTCTTTGCGATCGCGTCGCGGGTTGCCGCGGCCGCGGCGGCAGATTGCTGCTGCTCGTCGCCCGCCACCTGCACCGTCGGCGAGGCGAAGTTGATGCCGTTTTCCTTGAAGGCTTCCTTGATCATGACCTGGGCCCGACGTCTGACCTGGGTCTGGCTTCCCGGCTTCGTCTTCATGGCGAAACTCAAGGTCATCCCATAGTCGCCAAAATTCTCGACGCCCTTCATCTTGACCGTTTCCAGGATCAGCGGCCCGATATCCGGATCCTCGAGCAGTTTGGCGCCGATGCCCTTTACCACCTTCTTCACCTTGGCGACGTCGGCATCGAAAGAGACGTTGATCAGGAACTTGTCGATCACCCAGTCTCGGCTCATGTTCTGCACCGCCCCGAGCGACCCGAAAGGCACGGTAAAGACCGGGCCGCGATGGTGCCTGAGCTTGACGGAGCGGATGCTGAAGGATTCGACCGTGCCCTTGTAGCTGCCACTCTGGATGTATTCCCCGATCCGGAAGGCGTCGTCCATCATGTAAAAGATGCCGCTGATGACGTCCTTGACCAGGGTCTGCGACCCGAAGCCGATCGCCACGCCGAAAACACCGGCGCCGGCAATCAGCGGGCCGATCTCCACGCCGAGGCCGGACAGCACCATCAGCACCGCCACCACCGCAATGAACGCCGCGAGGAAGTTGCGCAGGATCGGCAGCAAGGTCAGCAGCCGCGTGTTGCGGGCAAGTTCCGCCGGATCGTCGGGCACGTGGCGGGCCTGCTTCATGCGCAGATTGATGAAGCCCTTCGCGAGCTGCCAGACGAGGTCCGCCGCCAGCAGGATGACGACACCAGCCAACACCCCTCGGACAACCCGATTGAAGGCGTCGTCCTCCATCATTGCCGTGGCACTGACCTTGAAGACGAGCGCCAGCCAGCCGGCGGCCAGAGCGATGACCAGCAGCCGCGCGCCGCGCTCGATGAAGATGTTGCGCATGACACGCGTCTCCTCTTCGGCAGAAGCGTCCAGCAACGTCTTGGTGAAGGCACTGGTAAAACGCAGCAGCGGCGGCAAGCCGATCACATAGAGGCCGATCCAGAACAGGACGTCCATGCCGGCGACCCAGAGGAGCCAAAGGACGATCAGAAAGGCGATCAAGAGTACGTTGCCGACGATACGGCGCGAACGGGTGACAGCACCCACAGGGCGCCGCACCACTGTGAGAACTCCGAGTGCCAGCACCACCAGCCCCAGGATGGCGGTGATGAGGCTACGCACATCGGTGGAGATGGAGAGTGCCCGCATCGCATCGCCGACGCCCCAGACGAGCGCCGCGGCGGCAATCAACCACAGGCAGTGACGATGCCAGAAGCGGGCCTCGTCCGTCGTCAGCGACAGATATCCAGCTCGCCCGTCCGCGCTTCCCTCGTTGACCGGGCCGCCGGTCAGAACGGCCGATGCGATGATCATCAGCAGGCGGGCACCGATCCAGGCGCCAAGCAGCGGCGCAATCGTCGTCTCAAGCCGCGTCGGCCAATCGGCGATGGCAAGTACGGACATGCTGGCCGCCGCAAACACGATCAGCGGCAGAACGCGTGTGAGCATCGTTCGGGCCGGCCCCGTCAGCACGGCGCCCCGCAGGCTGCGCCTGAGCAGCCAGCGCAGGAGATACTCGGCGCCGTAGCCGATCAGCAGAATGAAAAAGAACCCTTTGAGGATGGGCGCCGCGCCGTGGCTCTCCATATCGCCGGCCAGGCGTTCCCGCGCTGCCTGCATTTCCGGAAAAACGCGCGGAACCGCATTGCCGATACCCGTCAGGTGTCGCCTGATTTCGGCCGTCCACCGAGCGACGACGCCTGTAGCCGGCGTCTCTGTTGCGGGTGCCGTCGCCGGAGCTGCCGGCGCCTGTTTCGTAGACAGCCATTGCTTCACCTCCGGATCGTCGAGAAGCTGGATCAGCTGCTGGACCTTGGCGGGCGGCGCGGCAGTCGCCGCATCCTGCGCCAAGGCCGGCAGGGCCGGTCCGACGAGGATGAACAGAAGCGTAAGGAAACCGAGGACCGGCTCCAGCAGACGACGCGACAACCCGACACAACCCATTCTCAGCACCCCCGCCGATCGTGACGATCCCCCGACCGACACATTTTAACCCATACGAAAGCTAGCATACCCGCGGGCAATTTCGTCAATGTTCGTTCACGATGGCATCAACGGCGCCGGAATCCGCCGCCGCCATGGAAGCCACCGCCACCGAAGCCTCCCCCTCCGTGGAAACCGCCGCCACCGCCGCCAAAGCCGCCACCGCCGTGGAAACCTCCGCCGCCGTAGCCGCCCCCACCGAAGCCACCCGGGCGGTCGAAGCCCCCGGCACCCCCGGTCGGGAAGTTCAACGGTCGCTGATCGAAGGACTGGCGCTCGAAGGAGCGCTGATTGCCAAGTTGCCGCCCGATGTTGTCGATCGCCAGATGATCCGGCGCGCGATCACCCGTGGTGATCCGCTCGTTAAGGTTCTGGGCGGCATCAGGATGCCTGGTGACGAATTGTTGTCCCGCCGTCGCCCGGTCCTGGATCGATGGCTTCTGAACAGGCTGCCAGCCGTCAGGCGTGTGCTTCTGCCATTGCCCGTCGTCACGGCGATAGATGTTCCCGTCGCGCCCGGCATAGACGTCACCGCCCTTGCCGCCGGCGACAAAGCCGTGGTTCCCGTCAGACGTCCGCCAATGGACGCCGCCACCACTTGCCGTCGAGCCGCCACTGATGCGCGCAAAGTCGGAGCCATGCTTGACCGATGCCGTGCCCCAGCTGCCATAGACATTGTGCCCGCCGCGTGCGATCGCCGCGTTGCCGGTGCGCGGATTGTAGGCGGCGACAAAGCCACGATCTCCATTCGGCCCGTAGCCGACGGCGCCGCGAACATAGGTGCCGGTGCGCGGATTGTAGGCGGCCCCTGCAGCGATGCCACGATAAGGCCCATAGGCATAACCATAGCGGCCGAAGGTACCGACGGCCGGATTGTAGAAAGCACCGACGCCATAGGTCACCGGGGTCGGATAATAGGGCCAGTAGCCGCCGCCAGCCCAGCCATAGTCCCAGTAGTCGTCATAGTACCAGCCGGTGCCATAGACGAACGTATCCCAGGCGAGATAGGCACCGAGATACCCCATCGTGTACCCGAACCAGACGGCGTCGGGCTCGGTGTCGTAGATACGAACGTAAGTGGCATTGTAGACCGGGGACGACGGCGGAATGGTATAGATCTCGTCCGGGACCGCCTTGGCGACGCTGAACGGCCCCGCCGGCGCAGCGCCGACGAACCAGACGCCGTCCTTCAGCGCGAAATATTTGTCGCCGACCTTGATGACCGTCTCGTTCGTGTTGACGGCGTAGGTCAGCGACGTGCCGTCGATCTTCTCAAATTTCGGATCGCCGCTATAGGCGACGTCCACCTTGACCGAGCCGTCGAGCGCGACGCGCGCCTTTTCCGGAATGCTCGCCTTCAGCCGTGCCTCGGCGTTTTCCGACGTGCCCGGCACGGATGAGCGTACAGTGTAATAGGCCGCATCCTGCGGAATGTTCTGGAAGTCGTCCGGAAGCTTGGGCGTCGCAAAGGTCCAGGGGCCATCGAGAGACGCGGCTGCGAACCAGCGGCCGGAGACGAGAATATACCAGTTGGAATCCGCATCGCGGTAGAAGACATCGCTCTCGCTGTTGGTCGCAACCTTCAGTCCCGTGCCCGGCACCGGCTCGAGCTTCGGCTCGCCATCGAAGACGAGCAGCTCCGAAGGCTTGTCCGTATAGATGACCTTCGGCGCGACACCGCTTGCGGCCTGAGGCGGGATCGCCGCCTTGGCGTCCTTCCAATTGTCGTCGTCCGGCAGCTTGCCGAAAATGTCCGGCAACGATGATGCGGGCTGCCAGCCCGAGGCCAGATCTTTCGATTGCAGCCATGTCTTGTCGTTGCGCAGATAGTAGGTGCTGTCTGCCTCAACCTTGAAAATATCCCAGTTGGTGTTGACCGCGAAGGAGAGCCCCTCGACGCCCTTGACCGGCGCGAACACCGCCTTGCCGTTGGTCTGGACCAGGATCGCCGCTTGCTTGCTGACAAAGATCGGCGGCGGATCGGCCTTCAGCCCCTCGACATTGCCGAGCCGCTCATAGTCGGCAAGGCTCGCCGTCAGTTTGTTTTCCGACACCGTGATCGTTCCAACGGGCATCAACTTGCCGACGTCCAGCGCGAGGTCCGCCAGTTCCTTTCTGTCCAGAACCGAAAAGTTGATCTCCGTCATCTTGATGTCCGAAACGACGACCTGGCCGGCCGCGCTGTCGGCATCGGTCTTGCCGGTGACACCGATGACGCCGTAGATCGGCTTGGCGTCGTCGGACTTCTTGTATTCGGCAGCGATCAGCGCATCGAGTTCGGTGAAATCCTTCCACGCGTTGATCTGCGGTTGATAGAGCGTGATGGTCGCGCCGCTGTCGGTCGTAAAGGCGCGCGGCCAACCGAGCCCCTTGGGATCGGCATCGTTCAGATACTTGCCGCTGACGAAGCCGTTCTGGCCGTTGACGCTCACGGCGCACCAGGTGCCGGCATCGTCGCATTCCTTGACGTCGACGTTTGCACCCTCCGCGATCGTGCCGAGACTGTCGAAGCCGGTTCCCGGTCCTTCCCGGAAATTGACGGATGCGCTCGTCGTTGCCGGGCCGGCTTCAGCCGGTGCTGAGGCCATTGCGAGAAGGGTCAAGGCAAGTGTCAATCTGCGCATATCGTTCTCCGACTTCCATAGGCGATCCGAACCGGCACCCCACAACGACCTCTACCCGAAGTGGTTACCGCAAATCGGTTGAGACATAAGCAGCTTGCCCTTCGCCGGAGCGCAAGTACGTAACAGTAACGGCGAGCGTAACAGCTGAGCGTGAAGCGCATCGGGATCGGCAGATATGATCTCGGCGGCCGCATGTGATCGGTGCGAGACCGACCGAATCGCCAGCAAAAACGCTGACATCAGGTGGCGTCATGTCTGTGAGACGGCCACGTTTTCCGGCCTCTGCTTCGTTTGCGGTGATCCGCGGCCGAGCTGCGACAGGGAAACCGCCTATTACGCTGCAAATCTCTTTGTTTTAGCCCGTGGTGATTGCATCGGGGCATTTATTCAAGCAAACTCATATGCATGATTTGACACTCCTACGTGCGGAGGAAATGCAAGTGAACACGAAAGCCCCCAGCCAGATAGATGTCTTCGTCGGTTCCCGCGTGAGGATGCGTCGGTTGATGGCCGGATTGAGCCAGGAGAAACTGGCAGACGGCCTCGGGATCACATTCCAGCAGGTGCAGAAGTACGAAAAGGGCACCAACCGTATCGGCGCGAGCCGCCTGCAGGCGATCGCCGATATCCTCGGCGTCCACCCGAGCTTCTTCTTCCAGGAGGGTGAAGACGCCGGCGCCCGCAATGGCGAGACGACGCGCGAGCCGAGCGAGATTTCCTCCTTCGTTTCGTCGAAGGAAGGTATCGCGCTCAATCGCGCCTTCCTGAAGATCACCGATCCGGTGCTGCGCAAGAAAATCATCTCATTGGTCGCTGCCGTTGCTCAGACGCCGGAGACCGAGCCCACTCGGACAGGGGCGAGCCACGCTCAGGACCTGCACGGATAAGCGTCCGCGCGCCACAGGAATGATCGGATGACATTCAGACTGCAGACCCTTGGGCGCCTGCGGCTCGTCGATGCGGACGGGCGCGAGGTCGTTTTCCCCGAGAAGGGTCTGCTCGTCCTTTGTTATCTGATCGTCGGCGGGCATAGCGAGCAGTCTCGAAATGACGTCGCCAAGCTGCTGTGGGACGAGGTCGTCCCGAGCCAGGCCTTCGTCAATCTGCGCAAGACGATATCCCGTATCAGTGCGCGACAGCAGGAACTCGGCTGCCACTTCTTGAGTTTTTCGCAGTCGTCGGTGCGGCTTGATTCCAGCCGGTTGCGAAGCGATCTGGATGCCATCAGTCGCGACGTAGGCGATCCGCTGTCCCGCCTCCAATTGGCTGTAGAAACGTTACAGGAGGACTTCCTCAGGGATCTGAGATCCCAGGGGCAGGCGCTGCACAGCTGGATCGAGCGGCAACGCGGCGAACACATGGAATTCTTGCGCGAGAGCCTGCTGCTCGCCGCGCCGGAAGCGACAAACGGCCACCGCAAATTGGTCAAGACGGCAGCGACCCGGCTGCTTGAGCGCAATCCCCTCGATGAAGACGTACGCAAGATCCTCGCTCAGGCGTTTCAGCTCGAAGGCAATCACTTCGAAGCGCGGGCTGTCTCGCATGTCGGCGTGCCGGCGGTGGCAATCGGGCCGGAATGGCGACCGGCTTCGGTGATGTCTATCCCGGCGTCGGAGCCGGCCGTCGACATGCGCCCGCCCCGCGTCGTGCTCCTGCCGCCAAACAACGGAACGATCGACAGCCCGGCAACTCAGTTTGCGAGCGCCTTGATCGAAGATGTCACGATCGGTCTCTGCGCGCTTCGCTCAGTTTCGGTAATTGCCCCCTACACGGCGGCCCAGATCAGCCTCCAGGCCGACAAGGCGAACACATACCAGAAGCACGCGATCAGCTATATTCTCGACACACGCCTGACGGACGAGGGCAACCGGCTGACGCTCTTCACGCAGCTGATCTTCTTTGCCAACGACGAGGTGATCTGGGCCGATCGCTTCAATCTCGATGGCGACGGATTGATGACCTCGCGACGGGAGATTGCCCGCCAGATCGCGCTTGCCATCGCCAGTCAGGTGGAGCGCAACGAGACGCACCGGAAAACCTACGAGACCAATGTCGGCTCCTATCGCAGTTTCCTCCTGGGGCAGCGCTATCTCAAGCAGCTCAATCTTCCCGAAGTACGGCGCGCTCGCAAAAGTTTCCGCGAAGCGCTCTACCAGAATGGCGACTTCGCACCGGCAATGAGCGGCCTGGCGCGCAGCTACTTTGTCGAATGGCTGCTGACGGCGCGCGGCGACGGCGAGCTGCTGGCACTTGCCGAGCGGCACGCGCGTGACGCGGTCGTCGCCGACGACACGCTGGCGACGGGCTACCGCGAGCTCGGCGTCGTGAAGCTCTATCTCCGGCAGTTCGACGAGAGCATGGAGTTCCACGACAAGGCGGAGGCGCTGAGCCCGCAACATGCCAATGTGATCGCAAGCTATGCCGATACGCTGGTGCAGGCGTCGAGGCCGGAAGGCGGGCTGCGCAAGATCCAGGCAGCGCTCGACCTCAACCCGATCGCACCGGATGAATATTTCTGGACCGCGGCCGGAGCCAGCTACTCGCTCGGCCAATACGAACAGGCGATCGCCTACATCGAGCGCATGCGCGATCCCACCCCGGCCGACCGGTTGTCGGCCGCGAGCTGGGGCATGCTTGGCAACCGGAAGAAGGCGCGCCAGTTCGTACGCAAGACTTTTGATGTCCACCCCGATTTTGACCTCGACAAATGGATCGCGATCGTCCCCTTTAGGGAAGAATGGCAGCGAATCCACTATTGCGAGGGCCTGCGCAAAGCAGGCTTCTGATATTCACGTCAAGCAACAACACAAGGAGGGGCAAATGGCGAAAGTGGTGGTAATCGGCGTAGCGGGTGACGACAGGCTTTGGGTTGCTGATCTGGACGCAGGAACGGTGTCGCTGATCCCAACCCCGACACAAGGCCCCTTGGCAGCCGCCAATGACCTGCGCAACAGCAGCGGTGCAATGGTGCACAAGGGCGTCAACCTGGCCGTGCTTGCCGCCTCGTCCGGCTCGGTCTCGGGCGGATTCATGGACGGCTAGTCCGGCGCGTGGCACAGGCCACCGACAAGAACCGGCCGTCGGACGACCAACGCGCTCGTCCGACGGCCGACATGCTTTCCTACAGCGATCGTTCCTGCTCGCCCGAGGAGACCTTCCGGCGGGTTGAATCATTTCTGCCGAAACTCGGCGTCAGCAGACTGGCCCGCCTGACCGGACTGGACAGGATCGGCATTCCCGTCTGGAGCGCGGTTTCGCCGAACGCCAGGTCGATCGTCATCAACCAGGGCAAAGGCATCACCGATATCGACGCCAAGGTTTCGGCTGCGATGGAAGCGCTTGAACGCGCCATCGCCAGCGACCCGTCCGTACCGGTGAGGACGGCAACGCGGCATGACTTGTGCAAGGCCGGCGACCGCGCCCTGGCGCTTCCGGGTTTCATCGCCGCCGGGCATACGGATCTCAAGGACGACGAACCGATCGACTGGTTGCGCGGCTTCGACCTCTCGGACGGCGCGACGACCTGGGTGCCGCGCGAGGCGGCGGTCCTCGACCGGACCCTTGACGGCTGCCGTTACTGGCAATCCTCCGATGGCCTCGCCTCGGGCAATTCCGAGGCGGAGGCGATCCTGCACGGCTTGCTGGAGCGCATCGAGCGCGATGCCGAAACGCTCTGGCGCCTGCTGCCTTTGCGCGGCAAGCTCAGCGGTTGCATCGATCCTGCATCCTTTGAGGATCCCATTCTTGACGATATGACCGGACGGATTGTTTCCTGCGGTCTTGAGTTGCGCCTGTTCGACATGACCAGTGACATTGGCATTCCCTGCTATGCCGCAACCTTGGCCGACGCCGGCATCCTGTCGGCGAAACGACTCCGCTATCACGACGTGACGATTGGCCATGGCGCCCATCCGGAGGCACGGCGAGCCGCCATCCGCGCCGTGACCGAAGCCGCGCAGTCACGGCTCACCTATATCAGTGGTGCCCGCGACGACGTGTTCCCCGAGACATTCGTCCGCGACCTTCCCGATGAAACACGCGGCCTGTTTACGGCCGTGCCGCAACGGAAGCCCATGGCAACGACCGCCGTCCGGCGGGGACCGCACGCGCTGCTCGATCTCGTGGTACGGCGGCTCGACATTGCGCGCATCCGCACAATCATCGTCGTCCCGCTGATGGACAGCGACATGCCCTTTTCAGTGGTCAAGATTATCGTACCGGCGCTGGAAAATCCCGACGGCATGCGCAAGCGCCGCTTTGGCGAGCGGGCGCTTGCCAAAGCGCTGGAGGCCGGATGAAAGTCGCCTTCATTGGCCCGACCTTACCGGATGCGCGCCTGACGGCCGGCAAGGAGATCCTTGTCCTGCCCCCCGCGGTCCAGGGCGACATCTTGCGCGCGGTCGAAAGCGGCGCGGTGGCGATCGGGCTCGTCGATGGCAATTTCGAGAACGTCGCACCCGTCTGGCACAAGGAGATACTGTACGCGCTGTCGCAAGGCGTGCGGGTCCTTGGCGCCGCCAGCATGGGCGCGCTTCGCGCAGCGGAATGCGCGTCCTTCGGCATGGTTGGCATTGGTGACATTTTCCGGCAATACGCCACCCGAGCGCGGGTGGACGACGCCGATGTCGCGCTTATCCATGGCCCGGCCGAGCTCGGCTATCTGCCGCTGACCTTGCCTCTCGTCAATGTCGACGCAACCCTCAAGCGCCTTGGGGAAGACGGGGCTCTTACCTCGGACCTGGTTGCGGCGATTGCTGCCACGGCGGCCGGTATCTTCTACAAGGAACGCAACTGGGCCAACATCATCGCGCGCGTTGCGCTGCCCACAGGCATCGATCCGGCCGGCGTGATCGAGCTGCTCGACGCCCGGTTCGTTGACCAGAAAAGACTTGATGCGCAGCATCTGCTCGACGCCCTGCATTCCGCGCCAACCCAACGGACGGTTGTAGCCAAAAACTGGAAATTCAATTCTACCAGCATGTGGAAGAGGTTGTCCGGTCAACCTGACGCTTCATCTTAAGAGCGCGGTTTTCCCATACAACGTGTGTCACGCTCATGTCACGCGCGCTGGAGCGCAGTCACGCTATGATTGGTCACGCTGAACGGGATCATCGATCCACAGGGAGCTGGGGAAAATCATGCTATCTTCATTCGCTGTGCCGGCCGAGCCGGAAGACAAGGAAAAGGAGCTTCTGGCACTGGCTCGTCTTGTCACCTATGCGCGCGACTCCGCCAAGACCCTCAATGTCGAAGGCGTCCAGTACTGTCTCGAGCTGGCGCTTGCGTCGCTGCTCAAGGAGGCCGAGGACTGCGGTAGCAAGCGAGCGCATCTCACCAACGAACTGCTGACGCGCCCGAGCCTCGGTCGCTGCTGAACTGCCTGGACGGTTTCCGCTCGCGATCGCGCGGTGGCAAAGGTTCGGCCGACTTCGGACGATTTTGATGCCGGCAATCTCAGAGCTTCGCTCTTCAGGAGCCCTGTTTCGAAAAAGACAGGGCTCTTTGGTGTGCTTGACGGCAAGCCCGCCCGGACGCGAACTTACGCACACGGCACCCCGTTCCCGACACTGGTGCCAGCCATGCGCAGGCCCGGTCTTTCACCCAGACGCTTCGACGTGAAGTACCTGCGAGCATATCGCTGGATCCGATGCCGGACGGATTTTTCGCGCAACAGCCAGACATTCGAAAGCGGACTGCGCGCGGGGCGCGAAATTTAGTCCATAATTTCCATAGATAATATTGAATAATCTCCGCGACACCGGTTAGGCTGTTGTCACCACATGCGAGCGGGGATGATCATGAGCCAAATCTTTTCGACGACTGGCGGCCTGTCGCGCCGAACGCTTCTGAAGGCGACCACCGCAGCAGGGGCCGCTGCAGCACTCGGGGTCGCCGCGAGCCGCGCCACGAACTATGCCATCGCCGGCAACCTGTCCAAGATCACGCTGGAGTGGACGGAGGTCGCCGCCTGCCACTCGCCCGTCGGCTTTGGCCTGCACAAGGGCATCTACGCCAAGCACGGCCTCGACGTCGAACTCTTCTATCAGGGGGCAAGCGGCCAGACATTGATCCAGGCGCTGGCGACCAGGAAGGCAGAGGCCGGTCCCGGCCTGCTCTACGACTGGCTGAAGCCGATCGAGCAGGGTTTTGATGTCAAGCTCTTCGCCGGCTCGCACGGCGGCTGCCAGCGCCTGCTGGTCAAACCCGACGCGGGCATCCAGTCGCTCGCCGACCTCAAGGGCAAGACGATCGGAACCTTCGACGTCGGCTCGCCCTCGCGCGTCGCCTTTTCCGTCGCGCTCGCCAAGGCGGGTCTCGATCCGGAACGGGACGTTACCTGGAAGGTGTTCCCCTTCGACCTCGTTGCCGAAGGCGTGCTCAAGGGCGAGGCCGATGCCGTCGCACATATGGACCCCTGGGCCTATTCCTATGAAAAGCAGCACGGCTTCCTGAAGATCTACGACACCCAGACCGGCGTCTTCAAGGATCGCGTCTGCTGCGTGCTGGGCGTCAACGGCGACTACCTCCAAGCCAACAAGGACGCCATCCGCCGGGTAGCCACCGCCAATCTGGAGATCCATCAGTATACCGCCGAGCATCCGGACGAAGTCGCCAAATGGTACTTCGACACATTGAAGCCGGGCATCCCGCTCGATGATCTGACGGAAGTGCTCGCCTCGTTCACCTATCACAAGCACTGGTTCGGCAAGGAGCTGATCAAGGAGGTGCAGATCGGCTACGAGGATCTCAAGCTGGCCGGCGTCGTGGAAGCCGCGACCGATCCGGCGGAGATCGCCAACCGCATCACCGTCGACATTCTCGCCTGAGCGCCAGCCATGAGCGACGCCATCCGAGACGCTATCCCGCTTGAGAGCGGCCTTGCCGCCCTGCCCCGGCGGATCTGGAGGGACGGAGTGTTGGCCGCCGCGGGCTGGTTTGCTGCGGCGGGCATCACCTATCTCCTGCCCGACACGATCGTATGGGGCGACAAGACGGTGTTGCTGGCGCTTCTGCTCGCCGCCGGCGGCACAATCCTTTTGCTTCTCGCCCTCACAGCCCGCCCCGGCAAGACACTGGAACATTACGGCCCGTGGTTGATCGTCATCGGTCTCTGGCTCGCCGTCTGGGAACTGGCAACGGCGAAATTCGGCTGGCTGCCGAAGCCGTTCTTCTCGCCACCGCAAGGCCTGCTGCACGTCTACGTCACCGATTGGGATCGGCTGCTGATCTGCGTCGCCTATACCGCTCGCCTCTGGGGGCTCGGCTTCTTCTCCGGCATCCTTGTCGGCTTTGCTGCCGGCGTCGCACTCGGCTGGTCGAAGCGGTTCGCCTATTGGGGAATGCCGGTCTTAAAGCTGATCGGCCCTGTGCCGGCCAGTGCCTGGATCCCCTGCACCTTTTTCATCTTTCCGACGACGTTCCACGCCAGCATCTTCCTCGTGGCGCTCGCCTCCGGTGTGCCCGTCGCCATCCTCACCGCCTCGGGCGTCGGTCAGGTCAATCGCTCGTTCTATGATGTCGCCCGCACCCTTGGAGCGGGCCCGCGCTATCTGGTGCTGAAAGTCGCCATCCCTGCCGCCCTGCCCAACGTCTTCGTCGGCCTTTTCATGGGGCTATACTACTCCTTCGCGGTTCTCGTCGTCGCCGAAATGCTGGGCGCCAAGTTCGGGCTTGGCTGGTATCTGCAGTTCAACACCGCCTATTCGGCCTACGCCAATGTCTACGCCGCCCTGATCGTCATGGCGCTGATCTGCGCCGGTCTCGTCAGGCTGCTGTTCGTCGTGCGTGATCGTCTGCTCGGCTGGCAAAAGGGCATTCTCTGATGACCGCCCTTTCGCAACCTCCGGCCGCCGTGCCGAATGCCCTGAAGCTCGACGTCGAGCACGTGTCGCACGCCTTCGAAATCGGCAATCAAACCTATGCCGTGCTCGACGACATCAATCTTACCATTGCGCCGGGAGAATTCGTGGCGCTGCTTGGTCCCTCGGGGTGCGGCAAGTCCACGTTGCTGCGCCTGGCGGCCGGTCTCGACACGCCGTCCGCCGGCTCATTGCTGGAAGATGCTGCGCCGATCACGCGACCGGATCCGTCACGCCTGCTCGTGTTTCAGGACGCGACGTTGTTTCCCTGGCTGACAGTCTGGAAGAACGTCGCCGCCGGGCTCGATGCGCGTGGCGTGCTTGCGCACGAAAGGCACAGGGTCGACCAGTTGCTTCGGCTTGTCCGCCTCGAAGATTTCGCTGACGCCTACCCGCATCAATTGTCCGGCGGCATGGCGCAACGGGTGGCGATTGCCCGGGCGCTCGTCAACGATCCGCGCCTGCTGCTGCTCGACGAGCCCTTCGGCAAACTCGATTCGCTGACGCGCTTGAAGATGCAGAACGAACTGCTTTCCCTCTGGAAGGATCGGAGATTCACCGCGCTGCTGGTGACCCACGATGTCGAGGAAGCGCTGCTGCTTGCCGACCGGGTGATTGTCTTGAGCGATCGGCCAGCCCGGATCGTGGCCGAGGTTCCGGTGACAAAACAGCATCCGCGCCGGCGGGACGACGCCGACCTGGTGGCGTTGCGCGGCCATCTGCTTGCCAAGCTGGGGGTCGCAGATGCGGTCTGAGCGGCACCTTTCCCGCATCGTTATCGCCAGCGGGGCGACCTTGTTTTTCGTCGGGCTCGGCTGGTGGTGGCTCGTCTTCCGGCAGGTCATGGCCGGAGATTATCTGACGCTGCCGCAAGCGGCACTTTGCCTCGCGCAGACAAGCGACATCTGCGCCTTGGCACAGGCGCTTTGCAAGACCGAGCACGTGCTCGGCATCACGCGCTACTCGACCGAACTGTTTTGGACATCCGCAACGCTGCTCACCCTCGGCCTCACCCTTGAGATCCGAAGCCGACTGCGGACAGCAGCGACACATGAAAGGAGACTATCTTGAGCCACACCAACTCAACCCTGCCGGTGCTTGATCTCGCGCGCTTTGCGGCGGGCCATCCCGAGCGGGCGGCGGCACTCGACGAGTTGCGCTCGACCGCCCGCTCGGTGGGCTTCTTCTACCTCGAAGGCCATGGCATTCCGCAGGAAGAGATCGACGGCATTCTTGCGCTTTCGCGCCGCTTCTTCGCCTTGCCGGAAGCGGACAAGCTGGCGATCGAAATGCGCAAGTCGCCACACTTTCGCGGCTATAACCGAGCCGGTCTCGAATATACCCGCGGCACCCAGGACTGGCGCGAGCAGGTCGACTTCGGTCCAGAGCGCCAGAGCATCGAGGTCGCGCCCGGCGATGCGCCGTGGAAGCGGCTGATCGGCCCCAACCAGTTCCCCGAAGCCCTGCCGGAGCTGAAATCCGCGATCCTCGCCTACATCGATGCGGTCACCGGCCTCGGCATCCGGCTGATCGAGATTTTTGCCGAAGCGCTCGGCCAGAAGCCCGATGTCTTCGGCCCCATCTATCGCGATGGCCCAAACCAGCTTCTGAAGATCATCCGCTATCCCGGCCGCGACAAGACCGAGAGCGACCAGGGGGTCGGCGCGCACAAGGACGGCGGTTTCGTCACCATCCTCTTGCAGGATGTGGTCGGCGGATTGCAGGTCGACGACCGCAAAGGCGGATGGATCGATGCGCCGCCGAAGCGCGGCACCTTCGTCATCAATGTCGGCGAGCTTCTGGAGCTGGCCTCGAACGGCTACCTGCTTGCCAATATTCACCGGGTGGTCACCCCGCCGGCTGGCGGCGATCGGCTTTCCGTCGCCTTCTTCCTTGGCGCCAATCTCGCATCGACCATTCCGGTGCTCGACCTGCCGTCGGAACTGGCCGCCGAGGTGCGCGGCGTCACCCAGGACCCGCTCAACCCACTCTTCCACGAGGTCGGCCGCAACGTGCTGAAATCCCGGCTGCGCTCGCATCCCGATGTCGCCGCCGCGCATCACGCCGACCTTCTGGAGCAGCAGAAGGCGGCCGTGCCCGCCTGAGAACGAAGCGGCCGATCAACCTGAAGAACCCCTGATCTACCGGAAGAGCCCCCGATTTACCTGAAGAGCCCCCGATTTACCTGAAGAGCCAAGGAGAAATGCGATGACGATCCATCAAAAGCCGGAGGAAGCCGCAGTCGAAATCAAGGCATCGACCGGGCTGCGCGAGGCCGGCTCGCGGCTGCATGCCGAAACGCTGGCGCTTCACGGCGGCAGCTATCGCTTCGATCCGGTGAGCGGCGCCGTCGCCGTGCCGATCTACCAGACGACCTCCTACCAGCTTCCCGGCACCGATGGCGCCGACAAGCTTTTTGCTCTGGAGGCTGCGGGCCATCTCTATACCCGCGTCTCCAATCCGACGCAGGACGCCTTTGAGCAAAGGCTGGCGGAAATCGAAGGCGGGGCCGCGGCACTTGCACTCGGTTCCGGCCAGGCGGCATCTGCCTTCGCCCTCCTCAACCTGGCACGTGCCGGCGATAACGTGGTCAGTGCCGCCGGCCTTTATGGCGGCACCTGGGCGCTGTTTGCCGCAACGCTGAAGAGCTTCGGTATCGAGGTCCGCTTCGTCGACGCCGCCGATCCCGAAGCCTTTGCCCGCGCGACGGACGACAGGACGCGGGCCTACTATGCCGAATCCCTGCCGAACCCGAAGCTCGACGTCTTCCCGATCGCGGAAGTTGCTGATGTCGGAAAGCGTTTTGGCATCCCATTGATCATCGACAACACCGCAGCACCTCTGACGATCCGCCCCTTTGATCATGGGGCCGCGGTGGTCGTCTATTCGACGACGAAATATATCGGCGGCCACGGAACCTCGATCGGCGGCGCAATCATCGACAGCGGCAGCTTTCCCTGGCACGAGCATGCGGCGCGCCACCCGAACCTGCACGAGCCGGATCCGAGCTACCAGGGCAAGACCTGGTTCGAAAAGGCGGCCGCGATCGCCTTCCATCCCTATATCCTGCGCGCCCGTGCGGTGCTTTTGCGCGATCTCGGCGCCGCCATCAGCCCATTGAACGCATTCCAGTTCATTCAGGGCCTGGAGACGCTGCCGCTCAGGATCAGGCAGCACAACGAGAATGCGATCAAGGTCGCAGAGTTCCTCAGCACCCACCCGAAGGTGGCGCGGGTGATCTTTCCGAAGTTCCAGGAAGGCGAGGCGAAGGCCCGAGCCGAGAAATATCTGCTGAACGGCCACTACGGCGCGCTCGTCGGCTTCGAGTTAAAGGACGGGCGCGACGCCGGACGCCGCTTCATCGACGCGCTGAAGCTGCTTTATCATGTCGCCAACATCGGTGATGCGCGCTCGCTCGCCATCCATCCGGCAACGACGACACATTCGCAGCTGTCGGAAGAGGATCAACTCAAGACCGGCGTGACGCCAGGCTATGTGCGGCTGTCGATCGGTATCGAGCATCCCGAAGACATTATCGCCGATATCAAGCAGGCGATCGACGCCGCCTGATCAAAAGCTGTCTTCGTCGTTGCCGCGGGCTCGCCCTGTTGGTTTGGGCCCGCGAAGCCATTATGGTTTGGGAATTGATCGGTGGGCCCCCGTCCGGTTTCGTGCCACAAGATGCTGTCATTCGAGAACCGAGGGCCGACGGCGGCGCATATCGGGCCGCGCCCAGGGAGGCGAAAACAATGAGCAAGAACACCCAGATCCTGCTGGCCGCCCGGCCAGCCGGTCGGCCAGTACCGAGCGATTTCCGCATTGCTGAAACGGCTGTACCCGAACCGGCCGAGGGCGAGGTTCTGCTGAAAATCCTCTACCTCTCGCTCGATCCCTACATGCGTGGCCGCATGAATGCCGGCCGCTCCTACGCCAAGCCGGTTGAGATCGGCGCGGTGATGGAAGGCGGAACGGTCGCCCGTGTCGTGCGCTCCCGCCATCCGGAATTCAGTGACGGTGACTTCGTGCTCTCGCATTCCGGCTGGCAGAGCTACGCCTTGTCCCGCGGCACCGATCTGCGCAAGCTCGATCCGGCGGCGGCCCCGCTTTCAACTGCGCTTGGCATTCTCGGCATGCCTGGTTTCACCGCCTATGCGGGACTGCTGACCATCGGCAAGCCGAAGCCGGGCGAAACGGTGGTGGTGGCAGCCGCCAGCGGCGCCGTCGGCTCGGCGGTCGGTCAGATCGCCCGCATCAAGGGTGCGCGCGCGATCGGCATTGCAGGTGGTGCCGACAAATGCGCCTTTGTTCGCAATGTGCTCGGCTTCGACGCGGTGATCGACCATCGCGCACCGGATTTCGCCGAGCAATTGGCCGCGGCCTGCCCCAGCGGTATCGACGTCTATTTCGAGAATGTCGGCGGCCATGTCTGGGACGCGGTTTTCCCGCTGCTCAATGATTTTGCCCGCGTGCCTGTCTGCGGTCTGATCGCCCACTACAACCAGCCCGCCGGCGCTCAGGAGGGCGGCGACCGGCTGCCGGGCGTGATGCGCGAGGTCCTCAGCCGGAGCCTGCTCATCCGCGGCTTCATCCAGCGTGAATTCGCCGATCAGCGGCCGGCGTTCTACCAAGAGATGGCCGGCTGGATCAAAAGCGGCGAGGTCCGCTACCGGGAAGATATCGTCGACGGGATCGAGAATGCGCCAAGCGCCTTCATCGGTTTGCTTGACGGCTCCAACTTCGGCAAGCTGGTGGTCCGGGTCGCAGCCGAAAGCTGAACCAACGCCTTCGCGCCGGTGGTTACGGCAAGCCGGCCATATGTATTCCGGCCTTGCTTAAACCGTCATGGAGCAGCGCAATGAGCTCCGGCGCATAACCGCGCGCTGCGAGTTCCTTTTCGAACGGCTGCGTTGCGCCAACTTTGCTCCAGCGCAACCCGTCAAAGGCGCTTGTCGCCTCCCGTGTCAGCCCGAGCTGGCCCGCCGCGGCCATGCGCAGCAGGTTGACTGCGGTATCGGCCGGGTTGGCAAGCTGCCGCGCCCGCCTCAGCGCCTCGCGGTATCGGCCGTTTCGGTAGTCTTCGAGCGCCAAGGTGAGCGCCGCGTCGTGATGGAGGTAATCGCAACCGGCCTGCGCCGCCCGCGCCAGACCAAGCCCCTCCGAATACTGTCCGCTAACGAACAACAAAAGGCCGAGCCGAGCCGGAATGGCATCATCGAGCGGATTGAGTACCGCGGCGCGGCGACCGGACAGGAACGCAGCTTCCGTGTCGCCCGCCGCAAAGCGCGCCTGCATCTGTGCAACGTAGCTCTGGCTCGACTGCGGCGCCAACGCGACGGCCTTGTCCGCAAGCTTCACGGCGCGTTCGGCCACCGGTGGAGCGGCGCGCGCTTCGCCGGTGGCGACCAGAACCATGGCCAGGCTTGCCAGTACGTCGGGGTCGGCAGCCTGATAGGTCACCGACTGTTCGAGGCAGGCATGGGCCGAAGCCAGCGCCTCAGGTTCGATCCGCGCCAGAGCAACATCCGCCAGAAGCACGCAGCCATAGCCGATTGACGGCGTGGTCAGTTGTCGCGCTGCTTCCAGGCTGACGATGACACCTTCCTCTCCGGCAAGCGAAAGGGCGAGCCGCGAAAGCAGTTTTTCCTGTATCTCTTGCGCGTCGCCGCTATCGATCGCCGCCTTTGAGGTACCGGCTCTCAGTGCCTCGTTGCTTTGCACATCAATGACCTGCCACGAGAGTTCATGCCTGCGTACGTCGGCGCTGTAGGCAATCGAAAGCCTGTATTCCTTGCTCCCCTTCAGCTTGACCGGCGACGCCGACGGAACCCAGCCGGTAACTGAGGCGACATCGACGCCCGCCGACGCCGGTTGCGCTAGGGTGCGGACAGCGGAAAACTGCGAGAGCGCGTGAACCAGATAGTCACCGGCCTTCCTCTGCGTTTCGTCGTCGACGCCACTGCGTGCGGGAACCTCGACAACGATCGTCGGCTTGGCCGTGAGCACCGGCTCCCAGGGCAGACGGTCGACAACGGACACGTAAAGAGCGGCCGCTATCGCGACGAAGCCCAGTCCAAGGGCAGCAACCCTGCCGAGCGGAAGACGGCTCTGCGACGAGGCGGGCGGTTCCATCGGCGATACGTTGATCTGTTCGTTTGCCGCTTCTGCGGGAGGTGTCGGAACCTCGGGTAAGCTTCGCAGAGGCTCGCCACCGAACACGAAGTGCGGCACGTAATTGCCCTTTGGGAGCTCGATGCGAAGCTCCGCTTTTTCACCCAGCGCCTCATAGTATTGCGCCAGCGCAGCACGCAGCCGCGAAGCCTCGACACGCACGATCGGATCGGTCGCCGGATCGAAGGAGGTGGGTCGTCCGAAGACGTCAATAGCGATGGTGTAGGCTTTTACCTGGCTCGAGCGGCCGGCGAAGAACTCGTCAACCAGGTATCGCAGAAGCTTGCGATGACGTTCGGTTGCGTGAAACTGACTATCGGCAAGAATACGCTCAAGAACCGCACGTGCCTCGCATTCGGCAACGGCACTGCAAACCACCTGACCCGCATTTCTGCTGGCTTCCATGATGCGCTCCCAACTGCCCACAACCCCAAAGAGAGTGCAACGCGAGACGAACTCTAGACGAGAGCCCCTGTGGCGCAAAGAAGAATATTGCACCGTTACAAAATATTTTTGTCAAACAATGGGATCATTTCAGATTGGAACAGGAACCTTGATAAAAACCCATAGAATTCTCGTGGGTTTTTCATCAATCCGATAGGTTCGTGAGAGACATTTGTTAATCACAACGGATTAGGTTCGTGTCCGCTATCCGCGATACAGACAGAAATGACCTCTTCTTCAATCTCGCGACAGATCAATTCATACTCCGAGATCATCGAATGATCCAGAGCGTCGCGACGCCTTTGCCGATCGAGCATAGAGCTCGCTTCCTCGTAAGCTTCGCAGAGGCTCGCCAAGGACAGGTTCTTGGCGCTGAGCAGTTGCAGCTGCCCGCGCAACGCCGGTAGCTTGAGCATAAGCTTCAGAAGTCCCCGCTGAACGGCCGCGTTGGGCATTGTTTCCCACCCATCTGAATGACCATCGATGCTCGTGCCATGCATCAGCCCGATATCCCTGCCCGCAATTTCCAAAGGTGCCAGCGACGACCAGACACCTTCCCTGGGCAAAAAATCGGCTCCGCCGATCGGCGCGCTGCGGCCAAGTTTGGCCGCCGCCCACCTCTCCTTCGGGTAACAGCGTGGCACGAATGCCGATTTCCGGAAGTACGTAACAGTAACATTAGCCTCAGGTGATTGACGCCCAGGGATCATCGCCCATTGGAGCATCTCTTTAATGCTTCGCAAGACCGCTCCCTGCCTGCGGTCGTCCTGCTACCAGCCAACGCCACGAGGATCGTCAGAACCCGGCCGATCCGAGATGCAATGCCACCTGATCCGCGGCCCGCCGAGAGACCACCTTCACCATGGCAAGGCAAATCCGCGCCAGCGTTCCACGAGATCGGCGGCTGGCGCACCGGCGCCAATGGAACGGGTAACCCGTCTTATTTTTCGAAGGCGTAGATCTTGCGCCAGTCGGCTTTCATGTCGACCAGCAACCAGTTCCTCTGTTCGGCCTCGGTCAGCGCCTTGTCCAGTTTCCCGACGGGCGACTGCCGGTCATAGGCCCATTCGCGCTCACCGTCCGTGTGGTGCACGATCAGGCCGAAGCGTGGACCGGAGCCCGCCGTTACCCACCGCAGCATCTCGTAGTCACCGTCGGAATTGCCGGCTGCGAAGATCGGCCGCCGGCCGATGAAGGTGTTGATGCCGACAGGCTTGCCTGGGCCGTCATCGATAAAGTCGACCTTGGGCTCACGGTTCAGCGCCGGCGTGTCGCCGTCGAGCGTGTATTTCGTCACGATACTGCTGCCGACGACCTGTTCGGGCGGAATGCCATACATCTGTTCGGTCATGGGCCGCATGAACTCGATGCCGCCACCGGAGACGATGTAGGTCTTGAAATCGTTTGCTCTGAGATAGTCGAGCAATTCACGCATCGGCAGATAGGTAATTTCGTTGTAGGGGCGATCAAAGCGCGGATGTTTGGCGGTCGCGAACCAGTCCTTGACCGTCTTGGTAAATTCGTCCGTCGTCATGCCGGCATGCGTTGCCATGACAAGCTCAACGGCGCCTTTCTCGCCGGAAGCGGCAACGCCGGCCATGTCGCCCTTCAACAGCGACGCGAACGGCTCCTTGTCTTTCCAATCCGGATGCTCAGGCGCCAGCGCCTTGACGCGATCGGCGGCAAACATCGCCTGAAAATAGTTCGGCTGCTCCGTCCAGAGCGTGCCGTCATTGTCGAAGACGGCGATGCGCTCCTCCTTCGCGACGAAATCCGCGCCACCCTCGCTGGTCACACGGGTGACAAAATCAACGATCGCGGTCTTCGCGTCACCGTCATTCCAGGACGGGAGTTCGTCGGCGGGCGCATCGGCCGCGACGAGGGCGATTGGCGGTGCAAATGCCGTGGCGAGCAGAAGCAGGAAACCCGCGAACCTGGAGCGGCGTCGGCTTTGCCGGCCGGCCGCATCGGGCACGGAACTGGAACGCATTGCAATTGCCGTCATCATGCATCCTCCTTGCGGGAACTTTGAATCCAGAAACCGGATCAGCGCCGACGAATGCAGCGAAACCCGATATGGGTCGTCGCGGCGTTTTCCTCATGCGCATGCCGCGCCGCCGGCCGGTAGCGCCGGCAATAGTTGGGCGCGCAGAGATGCGAACCACCCTTCACCACCCGGCGGGCAATGTGGATCGTCGGCTGTCGCGGGTCGAAACTCGCCTCCTTGCCGCCACCACGAGGGTTGGACGGAATGCAGCAGCTTTTCTGCGCCGGCGCCGGATGGTTGGTCGACCAAAAGTCGCTGGTCCACTCCCAGACGTTGCCGATCATGTCGAAGAGGCCATATCCGTTGGGCGGGAAGCTTGCGACCGGCGAGGTGCGGTCGAAACCGTCGGGCTTCAGATTTTCGGTCGGGAACGCGCCGTGCCAGGTATTGGCCATGAAGCGTCCCTCGGGCACCAGCTCGTCGCCCCAGGCAAACTCAGAACTTTCGAGCCCGCCCTTGGCCGCAAACTCCCACTCAGCCTCCGTCGGCAGGTCCTTGCCCGCCCATTCGGCATAGGCTCTGGCGTCCAGATAGGAAACCTGGACCACCGGATGGTCGAGCTTGCCGCGAATGTTGCTCTGCCGCCCATAGGGACGGCGCCAGTCGGCACCGAACTTGTAGTTCCACCATTGCGAGGGGTCGCTGCTGGTCACCTTCTTCGGCGGATCGAAGATGACCGAACCCGCACGCATCATCTCCGGCAGACCTCCGGGATAATCCTTCGGGTCCGGAGCCTTCTCCGCCTCGGTCACGTAGCCAGTCGCCTCGACGAAGGCCGCGAATTGCCGATTGGTGACGGGCGTTACGTCGATCCAGAAGCCGTCCACCTTCACCGGATGTGCCGGTGCTTCCTCCGGATAGTGTTTGTCCGAACCCATGAGAAAGGTCCCGCCCTCGATCCAGATCTGCTCACGCGCGCTGATGGCCGCCGGCGTTTCGTTGACAAGGGGCATTTTCGGGGACATTTGCATGAGGCTTTCATCTCCCAGGGCATCGTCGGCAGGCCGCTGCGCGAACATAAGGCTGAAACAGGCTAACGCCATTTGCTTCCGGCCCAAAGTACGTAACCGTTACGAAGGCGTGCGACGCGCGCCAGATCTCACCCGGTCACCAGCGCAGTGCCCCGACTGGCCGATCGGGCCTTCGTTACTGTTACGTTCTTTCCATTTTCTCCGATTTAACAATAAGCTCCACTACGGTTCATGATGACCGATGTCGCCGGCCTGGCAAGGGAGCAGGAAACTCATGGGTGCACGCGACGATATCCAGCAGCTCGGCAAGCGTATCGGCGAAGCGATCATCGGCCAGGAGGGCATGATCGAGCGGCTGCTGCTGGGGCTCCTCAGCAACGGCCACCTGCTGGTCGAAGGGTTGCCCGGGCTCGCCAAGACGCGCGCGATCAAGAGCATGGCCAAAAACCTCGATGCGGAGCTTTCGCGCATCCAGTTCACACCCGACCTTTTGCCCGCCGACATCACCGGGTCCGAGGTTTATTTTTCCGAAGGCGGCAAAGGCGCGTTCCAGTTCCAGGAGGGGCCTATCTTCGCCAACCTCATCCTCGCCGACGAGGTAAACCGCGCCCCGGCCAAGGTGCAATCGGCCTTGCTCGAAGCGATGGAGGAACGCCAGGTTACCATTGGTGGCAAAAGCCATGTGCTGCCTGATCTGTTCCTGGTGATGGCGACCCAGAACCCGATCGAACAGGAAGGCACCTACCCCCTGCCCGAAGCGCAGCTCGACCGCTTCCTCATGCATATCCAGGTAGACTACCCGGACGCAGCGTCCGAGGCCGACATCATGCGGCTCGTGCGATCCGAGGAGATCCACACGAAATCCAACAACCATGCGACGGAGAAACTCGCCCAGGATGCCGTGTTCGCAGCGCGCAAGGAGATTTCGGCGATTACCGTTTCGGAAGCGATCGAGAACTACATCGTCGCACTGGTCATGGCGACCCGCTACCCCGACAAGCTCGACAAGGATCTTGCCAAGTGGCTTCAGGTCGGCGTCAGTCCACGCGGCGTGATCGGCCTCGACAAGGTTTCGCGTGCGCATGCCTGGCTGAACGGCCGCGATTTCGTGACCCCTGACGATGTGCAGGCAAGCGTACACGACGTCTTTCGCCACCGGTTGGTGCTGTCCTACGAGGCGCATGCCGGCGGTACCACCGCCAATCAGGTGATCGACCGCATCGTCGAACTCGTCGCGGTCGCCTGAGGATGGAGGTTCGCCGATGGCCATATCCCTGCCGGCTCTCGCTCGCTCCCGCGGCATCATAAGGACCCGCACGGCCGACACCACGGGCGCCTACACGTCGGTCGATGCGCTGGTCGGTCTCGAGGCAATGGCGCGGGACCTGACATTCCTGCGCAAGGCGCCGGTGCAACGTCTGCTCGCCGGTCGCCATGAATCGCGCATGCGTGGCCGCGGGCTTTCCTTCGAGGAGCTGCGCAACTACCTGCCCGGCGACGACATCCGCGCAATCGACTGGCGGGTGACGGCGCGCACCGGCAAACCGGTGGTTCGCGTCTATGATGAAGAGAAAGACCGCCCGGCGCTTATCCTCGTCGACCAGCGCATCAACATGTTCTTCGGCAGCCGCCGAGCGATGAAATCGGTCGCAGCTGCAGAAGTGGCAGCACTCGCCGCCTGGCGCGTGCTTTCGCTCGGCGACCGGGTGGGCGGCTTCGTCTTCGGCGACGAGACGGTCGCGGAAGTGCGCCCCTATCGCAGCCGTGAAGCGGTGATCCGCCTCGCCGACAGCATCGTCCGCTACAACACCGCGCTCGAAGCGGGTTCACAGGCGCCGCATGGCGCCGAACAGCTCGACGTCGTGCTCTCCACCGTCGCCAACATCGCGCGACACGATCACCTGATCATCGTCATCAGCGATTTCGACGGATACAGTCTTGAAACCCGCGACATGCTCTTGAAGCTGTCGGCGCACAACGACGTGATCTCCATCCTCATCTACGATCCGTTCCTGCTCGAACTGCCGCGCAAGGGCGAAATGGTCCTGAGCGGCGGCTTGCTTCAGGCAGAAGTACAGTTCGGACGCGGCAATGTCCGCGAGGCGATCGACAACTTCGCACGAAAGCGCGGCCGAGCGCTGCGCGCCTGGCAGGAGGAACTCGGCCTGCCGATGCTGCCGATTTCAGCCGCCGAGGAGGTCGCGCCGCAGCTGCGCAGCATGCTCGGTCAGCTCGCCAGCCGGCAGCGGAGGCGATAGCGATGGCGACGGCTGCTCCTCCCAAAGACCCGCTTCTCGATGCCACCCTTCGACAACTCGCCGACATCACCGTGCCGGCGCCCGTCTCGATGATGCCGCAGACCTGGGGCTGGGCGGCCCTCGGCGGTCTCTTCCTCCTTGCGGGCGCCTTCGCTTTCTGGCGCTGGTACCGGCGCTGGGAGGCCAATCGCTACCGTCGCGAGGCGCTGGCCGACCTCAAGGACATCGAGGCAAAACTCGCCGCACCGACGACCCGTGGCGCAGCACTCGCCGCTCTGCCGGTCCTTCTGAAGCGGACAGCGCTGGCGATCTGGCCGCGCGAAAGCGTCGCCGGGCTCCACGGCACCGGCTGGACCGGTTTCCTCGATGGCCACTCCGGCGGCCCGGTATTTCCGATTGCCTCGGCACGCTTCTTCGAAGAGGCCGAGTATCGCGGCAGCGAAGCGCTTTGTGCGGTTCCCGAACCCGAGGCCCGCACCTACGCCGCCGCGGCGCGTCACTGGATCGAGGCGCACCATGTACGTGCTTGACTACGCCTGGGCGCTGATGTTGCTGCCGCTGCCCTTCCTCGTCTGGTGGATGCTGCCACCCTTCCGCGAGCAATCAGCCGCCGTCAGGATGCCGTTCTTCAAGGACATTACCGCGGCAGCAAACCTCGGCCCCACCGAAGGGTCGGTCGTCCCAAGGACCAATATCGGCCAGAAGGTGATTGCCCCCATCTGCTGGGCGCTCATCGTTCTGGCTCTCACTCGGCCGCAATATGTCGAGCCACCGATCGAGAAGACCGAACCCCAGCGCGACCTGATGCTGGCGATCGATCTTTCGCAGTCGATGGACACGCGCGATTTCCGCGACCGGTCAGGCAATCTTCAGACCCGCGTTGAGGCGGTGCACGCGGTCGTCGCCGATTTCATCGACCGACGGCCGAACGATCGACTGGGCTTGATTGCCTTCGGCGATGCGCCCTATCCGCTGGTGCCGTTCACGCTGGACCACAAGACGGTCAAGCTCATGCTTGCCGACAGTCTGCCGGGCATGGCCGGCCCGCGCACTGCGATCGGCGACGCGATCGGGCTTGGTATCAAAATGTTCGACGCCAGCACCGCGCCGGACAAGGTGATGATCCTTTTGACCGACGGCAACGACACCGCGAGCAAAATGCCGCCGGACAAGGCGGCCGAGATTGCCGCCGACAGGAAGGTGGTGATCCATACGGTCGGCATTGGCGATCCCAACGCTGAGGGCGAGCAGAAACTCGACACGAAGGCCCTCCAGCAGATCGCCGAGGTGACGAAGGGCCGTTACTTCTTCGGCCAGGACCAGGCAAGCCTGCAGAACATCTACGAACTTCTCGACCAGCTGACGCCGGCAAACCAGAAGACGCTGTCCTGGCGGCCGCGCATCGAGCTCTTTCATTATCCGCTCGGCTTCGCCCTTGCCATCGTTCTTGCCTATCACGCGGCCATGTGGCTGCTGTCATCGTTCGCGGACCACCGCCGGCGGCAGGGGGCAGCGCCATGATCTCGGACTTCCACTTCTTGCGGCCGCTGTGGCTGCTGGCCCTGATTGCCGCGCCGTTGCTCGTCTTCCTCGTCAGCCGGCGCTCCGACGTGCGCTCGCAATGGCAGGACATGATCGCGCCGCACCTGCTCGAGCACCTGCTGATCGAGAAAGGCGGAAAGCGGCGTTTCAAGCCGGTCCATGTCACGGCGGCGCTGATCGCCGTCGCTGCGATCGCCGCCGCCGGGCCGACATGGCAGCGCGAGCGCCCGCCCTTTGTCGAGGACACCGCACCACTGGCGATCGCGATCGATCTCAACCCGACCATGAACGCGACCGACGTTACGCCGACGCGGCTCGAACGCGCCAAGCTCAAGGTCCAGGATATTCTCAGCCTCAGAAAGGGCTCGCGCACAGCGCTCTTTGCCTATGCCGGCTCTGCCCATATGGTTCTGCCGCTCAGTGACGACGCGGCCCTCATCAAGACCTATCTCGCAGCGCTTTCCCCCGCGATCATGCCCGTCGATGGCAAGAACACGGCAAAGGCCCTGCAGGAGGTCGAAAGGGCTCTGGCAAACGAAACGGTGCCTGGCACGATCCTGTTCATGACCGACGGCGTCGAGCGCTCCGCCTTTCAGGCTTTTGGTCAATACCAGGGTCGCAATGCCCTGATGGTTCTTGGCATCGGCACCGCCGAAGGCGGTCCGGTCAAGACGGCCGACGGCGGATTTCTCAGCGATGCGACCGGCGGCCATGTTCGAGCCAAGCTCGATGTCGACGGTCTGAAGGCATTGCAGTCCGCATCCAGGGCCGAAGTCGCGACGGTGACAGCTGAAGATGCCGATGTGCGCTGGATCGTCAGGCGCATCCAGACGAACTTTGCCGCCAAGACCGCCGAGGGTCTGACGCGCTGGCACGACGCCGGCTGGTGGCTGACGATCCCGATCGCCGCCATCGGCCTTTTCTGGTTCCGCCGCGGCTGGACCGTGCGCTGGGCTGTCTATCTCATCGCCGCCACAATGCTGATGGGCAACGACCGGGCGACCGCCGCCGATAATCGCTTCGTCGACATCTGGCTGACACCGGATCAGCAGGGACGGCGCGCTTTTGAACGCGGCGATTTCCAGGGCGCGGCCGAGGACTTCGCAGATCCCGCCTGGCGCGGCGCCGCGCTCTACCGCGCCGGCCGCTTCCAGGATGCGATCGACGCCTTTGCCGAGAGCGATACGGCCGAAAGCTATTACAACCAGGGCAACGCTCTGCTTCATCTCGACAAGGCGGAGGAAGCGATCGTCGCCTATCAACAGGCGCTGAAGCGCCGTCCCGACTGGGCCGATGCCAAGAAGAACCTGACGATCGCCGAGAAACGCAAGGCCGACAAGGACAAGCAGGAGCAGGACCAGCAACAGGAACAGGCGGGCATGGACCCCGACCAGGTGCAGTTCGACGACAAGGGCAAGAAGGGCACGGAGGCAACGATCCAGGGCGGGCCGCAAACGGCCGACATGTGGATGCGCAACATCCAGGTCTCACCCGCCGAGCTGCTTGCGCGGAAGTTCGCAATCGAGGCGAAGGAGACAACGCCGTGAGCGCCTTGGCCACCATCACTCGGTTGGCTTTCTGGCTGGTCGGCCTGTCGTTCACGCTCTCTGGCATGGCGTCCGCCGCCGATCCCTTTGCTCGCGCCACGGTTTCGACCAAGGGCACGATCTACGCCGGTGAGCAAGTGGAAGTCGATATCGACGTCTTCGTGCCGAACTATTTTCTCTCGCCGCCGCAGTTTCCGCTGTTCGACATTCCCGGCACCGTGGTCACCATGCCCGACGATCGCGGCATGAACCTCAATGAGACCGTCAATGGCGAGGATTTCTCCGGCATCCGCAAGACCTACGTGATCACGCCTCAGGCAGCCGGTGACTACGCATTGCCTGCGATCGTCATCCCCTTCGGCTATGCCGCCGTGCCCGGCCAGACCAGCCAGGGCAAGGTGACCGTGCCATCGCTGACGATTACGGTCGCTGCCGTTCCCGGCGGCGCAGGTGGCACGTCTGGCGTTACCGCAGGTGAGATGACGATCACCCAGACATTCGACCGGGATCTGGCGGGCCTGCACACGGGTGACGCGCTTGTGCGCACGATCATCATCCGGGCCGTGGGCCTGGCACCGATGATGATCCCTGAACCCTCCTTCGATGCTCCCGCGGGCGTGCAAGTCTACCGGCACGATCCGGCGCTGTCGGAGGAGCGCACGCCACGCGGCGAGACTACCGCAGGGCTGCGCAAGGACACGGCAACCTACGTCTTTACTCAGCCGGGCAAGTTCTCCCTGCCGGCGATCGCGCTGCAGTGGTTCAATCCGGCTTCGGGGAAGACAGAGACGGCTGAGGCTGAAGCTGCCGAACTCACGATCGCGGCAGCGCCGGCAACAGAGACCGCGCTCGCTCCGCCTGCGGCACCGCCCGCCGAGGAGCCATTCGACTGGCTCTGGTGGACCAGCATCACGGCTGCCGTCCTCGCCTTCGCCTTGCTGCTCCAGCTTGCCGCCAACCTGGCCGGCCGGCTGGAAACTTGGCTCGACACAGCTTTGACGCGCCGAGCGCGATCCGAGGCGACGGCCTTCCGCCATGTGCTTGACGCCTGTCGCGAGCACGATCCGGCACGACTGGAGACCGCGCTTGACGGTTGGTCGCGCAAGGCCGGCAACCTGCCGCTGTCCCGCTGGCTCGACAGGTTTGCCGATGCGCAGACACGGCGCGCCTTTGCCGACTATCGAAGGAGCCGCTACGGCACGGCCCGGTCCGACCACGGCACGCCCGATCTCGCGCGTCTGCGAACCGGCCTGAAAGCGTCGCGGCAACGTTGGCTGGTGGAAGCTTCGGGAGATGGCAACGGATCGGCAAGCGAATTACCGGCTCTCAATCCGGCGCTTGATATCAGGCCAAGGGCGAATTTCTGACGCTGCCAACGGGCGGCGTTACACGTGAAGGCCGGCTTTCGTAACTGTTACGTACTTCCCTGTAGGCGCGTTCCTGCGGAAATTGCACCGGTAGTTGAAGACTGCATTCCGAGAGCGATCTTTCACGGCCTCAGGGAGAGATGAAATGAGCATCGATATGAAGAGTAGGATTGGCCGCCTCGCCGCAAGTGCGGTCGAGCGGTCGATGAAACCGAAAGCGCTGGCGCTGGCCGGCACCGTGCTGATGTCGACCACAACTGCTTCGCCCCTGCCTGCCTTCGCGCAGGATGCCGCCAAGCCGAACATTCTCGTCATCTTCGGCGACGACATCGGCCAGACGAACATCAGCGCCTATTCCTTCGGCGTCGTCGGCTACAAGACCCCGAACATCGACCGGATTGCCCGGGACGGCATGATGTTCACGGACTACTACGCCGAGAACAGCTGCACTGCCGGCCGTTCGACCTTCATCACCGGTCAGACGGTGCTGCGCACCGGCATGTCGAAGGTCGGCGTTCCCGGCGCACCCGTCGGCATCCAGGACCGCGACGTGACCATTGCCCAGGCGCTGAAGCCGCTTGGTTACGCCACCGGCCAGTTCGGCAAGAACCACCTCGGCGACCAGGACCGCTTCCTGCCGACGGCCCATGGCTTCGACGAGTTCTTCGGCAACCTTTACCATCTGAATGCGGAGGAAGAGCCGGAACGGCCCTACTGGCCGAAGGACGACCCGGCTTTCCTGAAGTCCTATTCGCCGCGCGGCGTGCTGCACTCCTTCGCCGACGGCAAGATTGAGGATACCGGGGCGCTCAACTCCAAGCGCATGGAAACCATCGACGACGAGACGACAGCCGCAGCGATGGAGTTCATCAAGAAGCAGACAGAGGCGAAAAAGCCCTTCTTCACCTGGATGAATACCACCCGCATGCACCTCTTCACCCATGTGCGCGACCAGTACAAGGGCCAGAGCGGCATGCCCGGCAACGACTATGCCGACGGCATGGTCGAGCACGACAACGACGTCGGCAAGCTCCTAGACCTGCTCGACGAATTGAAGATCGCCGACAACACCATCGTTGTCTACACGACGGATAACGGTCCGAACCAGTTCTCCTGGCCGGACGCGGCAACCACGCCGTTCCGCAGCGAAAAGGACAGCAACTGGGAAGGCGCCTTCCGCGTACCGGCGATGATCCGCTGGCCGGGCAAGATCAAGCCTGGTATTTCCAACGAGATGGTTTCCGGTCTCGACTGGTTCCCGACGCTGCTCGCTGCTGCGGGCGACAAGGACATCAAGGATCGACTCTTGAAGGGCACCGACCTCGACGGCAAGACCTTCAAGGTTCACCTCGATGGCTACAACCAGCTTCCCTACATACTGGGCGAGCAGCCGAAGGGCGCGCGCAGCGAGTTCTTCTATTTCAACGACGATGCCAAGCTCGTCGGCATGCGCTATGAGAACTGGAAACACGTTTTCTGCGAAATGCGCAAACCCGGTGGCTTCGACGTCTGGCAGGATCCCTTTGTCTGCCTGCGCGTTCCGAAGATCTTCAACCTGCGTATGGATCCGTACGAACGGGCGGATATCGTTTCGGATCAGTATAATGACTGGCGTACGAAGAACGCCTATCTGGTTGCCGAGGGCGTAGGGAGAGCAGCCGCATTCTTGGAAACCTTCATCGCCTATCCGCCGAGCCAGAAACCGGCGAGCTTCTCGGTCGATCAAATCGAGGAGAGCGTGCACCAGAAGATCGATGAGATCATGGCCAAGACCCAGCCGGCGCAGTAACACTCTCGAAGGCGGCGCGCCGGCGCCGCCTTTCTTCCTTGCCCTTGAGAAGATGGCATGCCGCGATGACGACGAAGAACAGCCCGTTCATGCGAACCACCGCTCTTGCTGAGACGACCGGAGACCCGCTGACCGGGCAACGGATCCAGGCCTTCCGGCCGGCAATCGCCGCGTTCATGCTCTTCCTCTCCGGCACCGCCGCTTTGATCTTCCAGGTTCTGTGGATCAAGCAGCTGTCGCTGATCACCGGTGTCGACGTCTATGCCGTCAGCGTCGGTGTCAGCGCCTTTTTCCTCGGTCTGGCGCTCGGCAGCTTCGTTCTCGGACGCGCCGGCGACCGCTCGCGGCAGCCCTTTCGCTTCTATGCCCTGCTCGAAACAGGCGTGGCGGTCCTCGGCGCCGGCGTCACCATTGCCCTTTCGCGCATCGCTCCGCTGTTCGTCGCGATTGAGAGTACAAACAGCTTTGCCGCCTGGAGCTTGCTGATCCTGGTCATTGCCGCACCAGCCTTTCTGATGGGCGGGACGCTGCCCGTGCTGCTGCGCGCGCTGGACCGGGCGCCGGGCGGCGTCGGGGCAAAAGGCGGCCGGCTCTATGCCGCCAATACGCTCGGCGCCATCGTCGGTTGCCTCGCGGTCTCCTTCGTCATCATCCCCGCGCTCGGCGTTCAGGCGACGGGTCTTGCGGCCGCGGGCCTTGGCGTTGCCGCTGCTGCAATTGCGCTTTCCACAAGAGCACCTGTGGCTTTGAACTATCCGACGGACGCCGCGGCGACATCGGCGCTTGCAAAGCCGGGCTCGCGCCTGGCGCTGGTCCTCTACGCGATTGCCGGCGGCATCGCCCTCGGTTACGAGGTCGCCTGGTCGCAGGCGATCGTCCAGTTCATCTCCACCCGTTCGTTTGCCTTTTCGCTGGTGCTTGCCACCTATCTCGCCGGGCTCGCGCTCGGCGCCGCCCTGTTTGCACGTCGGACCGACCGGCTCTCCGATCCCTGGGGTACCTTCGGCCTGCTGGTCGCTCTGGCCGGGTTCGTCGGACTGGCAGAGCTCGCGGTGCTTGGCCCCTGGTTGACGGCCCTGCAGACCAGCGCGGAAGCGGCCGTCGCCGGCATCACCGGCAGCATTTTCGCCGGCATGTCCGCCCGGTTTCTCATTGCCGCACTCACGATAGTCTTCGTGCCGACATTGATCCTCGGCGCCGCCTTCCCGGTCGCCCTGCGGCTCGCCGTCGATCCGGATCATGCTGGCCGGGATACCGGCCGGGTTCTGGCGCTCAACACGCTCGGCGGCATCGCCGGCACGCTTCTGACCGGCTTCGTGCTGATCCCGGCCTTCGGCATCATCCGCAGTTTCGCCACTCTCGCGGTCGCCGCGGCCGCCGTCGGTCTCATCGCGGTCAGCCGCGGACGGGATGGTTGGTCGAGCCGGCGTCTCGTCACACCGGTTCTCGGCATCCTCACGGTGCTGATCGCCATAATGGTGCCGTCGGAGCGGCTGGCTGGCCTCTTGAACCTGTCACGCGGCAACGGCACGATCGTCTCCTATGAAGAAGGCCTCGGCGCAACGGTCGCGGTCATCGAGCAAGGCCAGTCTGAGCGGCGCTTCCGGCGCCTCTATATCCAAGGCGTTTCCAACACCGGCGATGCCATGCCATCGCTGCGCTACATGCGGTTGCAGGCCCTGCTGCCGCTCCTCATCCACAAAGGCGAACCAAAATCGGCGTTGGTCATCGGCCTCGGCACCGGCATCACCGCCGGCTCCTTGCTCGCCTATCCCGATCTCGACCGCCGGGTAGCCGCCGAATTGTTACCGTCTGTCGCTCGCGCCTCTGCCTTGTTCTCGGGCAATTTCAATGCTGTGGGCGACGGCCGGCTCGAAATCCGCGTGGCTGACGGTCGGCGCGAACTGCTCAGGAGTACTGACCGCTACGATCTCATCACGCTTGAACCACCGCCGCCATCCGCCGCCGGCGTCGTCAATCTCTATTCGTCCGACTTCTATCGCCTGGCGCGTGCAAGGCTCGCAGCCAACGGGCTCGTCGCCCAATGGCTGCCGATCGCCACCCAGAACGACGAGGACACGCAGGCACTCGTGCGCAGCTTCCTCGACAGCTTCCCGCACACCTCGCTCTGGTCGACGGAATTGCACGAAATGCTTCTCGTCGGCTCCGCTGAGCCGCAGGAGCTCGATGCGGGCCGCATAGCCGAGCGGATGGCCACCCCGTCCGTCGCGGCTGCTCTGAGCGAGGTTGGCGTCGCCGGGGTCCCGGATCTGCTCGCCACCTGGATGACCGATCGCGCCGGGCTCGAACATTATGCCGCTTCGGCACTACCGGTTACGGACGACCAGCCCAGGATCGAATATGCCGGCTGGGTTCGTCCCGACGAATTGCAACGCACGCTGCCGGCCCTTGTCGCCTTGCGCAGCAAACCACCGCTCGTCGGCGCCGACAAGGACCTCGAAAAATCCGTGACCGGCGCACACGACCGGCTGATGCTGTTCTACCAGGCGTCGCTCAACGCCTATGCGGGCTATCGCGCCGAATGGGCACGCGACATGGAACTGCTGATGCGCGTCGAACCAGGCAATCCCTACTACCGCTGGTTCGTGTCGAGCAGCGAGCATTGATCCAGCGTCCCTTCGCGTCGCCGATTCCAGTTTTCTCGCGACTGCAGCTCGCCAATTGCCGGACCGGCAAGATGGCTTCCGACGGATTGACGTGTTCGCGCAAAATATTTGCACGGCGACCGGCGCTTTCGGCACAGATTTGCAACACAGATGCTTCGCTGGCGTAGTATCCTTCCCCTGTTGTTCTGCCCTCTGGCAGACAGGGAGGCATTCCATGGCAAAGACGGACAAACAAAGCTCCGAAACCACGTCGAAGACGGCGATGGATGGCGAGATCGGCATTCTCGCCCGCCGCCGCATCGAGGCCGGCATCATCGCGCCGATCTATGAGGCGATGCGCGAGGAGATCGGCGAGGCGCGCGCGCAGGCGATCCTCGACAAGGCGATTACAAAGGCCGCGATCGAGGCCGGCCGGACCTTTGCCGCAAAGACGCCTGGCGGCACGAACCTGCGCACCTTCCAGGAGCTGCAGGATCTCTGGACCCAGGACGACGCCCTGACGATCGAGGTGACGAAGGCGACAGACGACGAGTTCCACTACAATGTAAAGCGCTGTCGCTACGCCGAGACCTATCGCGAGATGGGGCTTGGCCATATCGGACACCTGCTTTCCTGTAACCGCGACGGCGTGTTCTGCACCGGCTACGACCCGCGCATCACGCTCGAGCGTACACAGACGGTGATGCAGGGTGCCTCCCATTGCGACTTCCGCTACAAGCTGAACAAGGACGCCCCGGAGCAGTCGAAATGAGCGTCGAAGCCTTGCGCACCGAGCCTCGGCGCATCAACACGCCGGCTACCAGCGGCGACAGACTGTGGAACGACCTTGTCGCGACCGCCCGCTTCGGCGGCACGGACAAGGGTGGCGTCACCCGCCTGACCCTGACCGAAGAGGATCGCGCGGTTCGCGGCTGGTTCGTCGGCGAATGTCGGGCGCTCGGCTGCACGGTCGAGGTCGATGGCATCGGCAACATCTTCGCCACCTATCCCGGCGAAGACATGTCGCTGCCGGCGATCGCCGTCGGCAGCCATCTCGACACCCAGCCGCAGGGCGGCCGGTTCGACGGCATTCTCGGCGTGCTTGCCGGCGTCGAGGTTCTGCGGACGCTCAAGGATACATCCACCCTGCTCCGCCATCCGCTGACCGTCGTCAACTGGACCAACGAAGAAGGCTCGCGCTTCTCGCCGGCGATGATGGGCTCCGGCGTTTTCACCGGCGCGCTTTCGCTCGATGCGGCGCACGCGCTGGCCGACCGTGAAGGCGTAACGGTCAGCGCAGCACTCGATACGATCGGCTACCGCGGCGAAGCAAATGTCGGGCCTGCCGCGTTTGCCGCCTATCTCGAACTCCATATCGAACAGGGGCCCTTGCTGGAAGCGTCAGCAACCGAGATCGGCGTCGTCACCGGCGTCCAGGGCGTGCGCTGGTTCGATGTCACCATATCCGGCACGGAGGCTCATGCCGGCAGCACGCCGATGGCGCAGCGCGACGACGCGCTTGTCGCCGCGGCGCAGATCGTCCTTTCGGTTCGCGACATCGCCCGCCAAAATCCGCCCGGCGTCGGCACCGTCGGCTTTGCCGAGGTCGGTCCCAATTCGCGCAACGTCGTTCCCGGCAGCGTCCGGCTGCAGATCGACATGCGTCACCCCTCAGAGACCGGGCTTGATCAGATGCAGGCCGCGCTGGAGGACGCCGTTCGCAACGCGGGCGCGGGCACCGCGCTGAAGCATATCTGGTCGAAGGTGCCGGTCGTCTTCGACCCGGCAATTGTCGAAGCGGTGCGCGACAGTGCCGAAGCCCTTGGCTATTCGGCGACCGACGTGGTCTCCGGCGCCGGACACGATGCCGCTCATATCGCGACGGTCACGCCGACCGCGATGATCTTCGTACCGTCGAAGGACGGACTGTCGCACAACGAGGCGGAATACACGTCACCGGAAGAATGCGCGCGCGGCGTAGAGGTCCTGTTCCAGACCATCCTTGAACTCGACAGACGCTGACCCCAAAAAAGGAAGCCCACGGCATGATATACAGCCGTGGGCGTCCGCTTCTGCGTCTCCAGGCAGCGTTTAGGCGCGCGCAGAATCGAGCTGCTCATGCTCCTTCTCGACCTGCTGCGCCTTCAGGTAGCTTTCGATCAGCAACTGATACTCCGGAAAGATCTTGGTGTAGATCTCCGCCCATTGCTGGGCGTCGTCGCGGTGCCAGCTGCGCTGCAGCTCGGAGGCGACCGCCGCCGTATCCATTGGCACCACACCGGCCTGGACGACACGGGCAAGCGTAATTTCCTCCGCCATCTTCGAATAGGTGCCCGACGCGTCGACGACGGCAAAGACCTTGTAGCCGTCATGGACGGCGCTGATCGCCGGGAAGGCCATGCAGACGCTGGTGATCGTGCCGGCGATGATCAGTGTCTTGCGGCCGGTTTCCTTCACGGCGGCGACAAAATCCGGATTGTCCCAGGCATTGATCTCGCCGCGACGGGCGACGTATTTGGCATGCGGTGCATTGGCATGGATTTCCGGGATCAAGGGACCGTTCGGGCCCTGCGGCACAGAGGCCGTCGTGATGACGGGCATCTTCGTCAGCGTTGCCATGCTGGCGAGCGCCGCGGCATGGGCGCGCAGCTTCGGCATCGGCATGTCGTTGACAGTCTGGAACAGGCCGCTCTGATGGTCGATCAGAAGCATCACGGCGTCGTCGGGATCAATGACCGGGCGCTGTCCGTTGAAGTTTGCAGGTGTCATCGTCTTGCTCCTTGTTGATTGGGGGCGCCCCGTGGTGGCGGCGTTGGAGAGAAGATATCCCTGCACCAATTCTGGCAGTAGCCAGCGATATCGCGCTATAATGTCCTGAAAATAGGACAATCGCCCCATGCAGGACCTGAACGACCTCAAGCTTTTTGTCGACGTGGTCGAGCAAAACGGCTTTGCCGCAGCCGCTCGCAAGCTCAACATGCCACGCTCACGCCTCAGCCGTCGTATCGGCCTGCTGGAAGAGGGGCTTGGCGTGCGCCTCGTCCAGCGTTCGACCCGCCATTTCGTGGTCACCGAGATCGGGCGGGAGTACTACCGCCACTGTGTCGCCATGCTGGTGGAGGCCGAAGCGGCGCAGGAGATGATCGACCGCATGCGCTCCGAGCCGCAGGGCGTCGTGCATGTCAGTTGCCCGTCTTCCGTCGTTTATTTCCAGCTCGCGGAGATAATCGCCCGTTTCATGGCCGCGTGCCCCAAGGTCGAGGTCGTGCTGGAGAGCACCAACCGACGCGTCGACGTGTTGCGCGAGGGCATCGATATCGCGATCCGCGTCCGCTTTCCGCCGCTGGAAGAAAGCGACCTCGTCGTCAAGCGCCTTGCCGAGAGCAAACAACGACTGGTCGCCAGCCCCGGCTTGCTGGCGGCGATCGGCAGGCCGCCGGCGCCTGCCGATCTCGCCGCGTTCCCGAGCCTTGCCTGGAACCCGGATCGCCCGGAACACGACTGGCGACTGGAGGGCCCTCACGGCGCGACGGCGATCGTACGGCACCGGCCGCGTCTGGTCACCGAAGACATGGTGGCGTTGCGGCTCGCGGCACTCCGCGGAGTCGGCATCTGCCAGTTTCCGGAGATGGTGATCCGGCAGGACCTGAAGGAGGGAACGCTCGTCGACGTCTCGCCCGACTGGGCGCCGAGGGCCGGCATCATACACGCGGTCTTTCCCTCGCGCCGGGGTCTGCTTCCTTCAGTGCGCGCTCTGCTCGATTTCCTGGCCGCGGAATATGCGGAGCTGGCCCGTCTGGACGAGCCCAGAACCTGACGGCTGCCCGCCGCTACACTGCGGCGTGCTCGCGTGTTTTCAGGATCGCCTGGAAGCGCGGATCGAAGGTGCGGCTGATCGGCTCGGCGGCAGCGCCGATCGCCACCGCCCAGGGATCGGTGAAGCCGATCTGCAGACGGGGCAGGCTACGGTCGCGCCGCTCCGCGATCGACGGCAGCAACGGCATCATCGCGTCGACCAGAAGGCGCGCGAGCCCGGGCGGAAGACCGCCGCACAGGATCACCGTTTGCGGGTCGAAGATCGTCTCCAGCGTCTGGACCGCCGCGCGCATCTCGAAAGCCGCCGCTTCAATCCATCGGCTAAGCCGCTCGTCCGGGCGCGCGGCGACGGCATCGATGCAGGCATAGAGATCGGGATCGGCGGGATCGAGATCGAGCAGCTTGCAGAGCGAGGCGATCGAGGCGCGGTGCTCAAGCGGCATGCGTTCATCCGAGCGCGCCCCGCGCGGCAGGCTGAGGATCATGCCGATCTCGCCAGCATTGCCATTGGCACCGCGATAGAGTTCACCGTTCAGGATCAGGCCCGCACCGAGGCCGTAGCCGAAATAGATGCAGATCGCCTGGTCGACGCCGTGCGCCGATCCGACCATGCGTTCGGCGGTCGCCGCCGCGGCCGCATCGTTCTGCAGGCCGACATCAAGCCCGGTGCCCGCCGCAAGAGTTTCAAGCAGCGGAAAATTCTGCCAGGCCGCCATCATCCAGGGATCATCGGCATCCGCCTCGACCCCGAAAGGACCGGGCATCGCCGCACCCAGGCCGACGAGACGGTCCTCCGACTGCGGCGCAATCGCGGCCAGATCCCGCCGGGTCTTCTCGATCAGTTCCAGGATCGTCCGCACACCGGTCGCCGGACCGCCGGCCGGCAGGTTGGCCTCGCCACGGGTCAGGACGCGGCCGACGAGATCGACGGCGATCGTGCGGGTCACGTGCCGGTCGATCTGCAATCCGATCGCAAAAGCGCCCTCCGGCACCAGTCTATAGGGCGTCGAAGGCTGTCCACGTCCATTGCGCACCGCCTCCAGCGACTCGACCAGCCCGTCCCGCTCCAGATCCTCGATGATGTTGGAAACGGTCTGCTTCGTCAGCGCCGTCGCACGGGCAAGGTCAGCGCGGGACAATCGCCCATTCAGCCGCAGCGCGTCGATCATCACACGACGGTTGTGCGCGCTGGTCCCTTCCTGATTGGTACCGCTCTTCGCCCGGATCGGGCGCATATCGTTCATCCACAAAACCCCTCTTGACACTGTTAGAATATTGAACAAAAAATAAGTCAAGACAATTGACTTAATAGGAGCCAAAAAGAGCTCCGGGGGAACGAAGGCGATGGCAAGGCTGTCGCAAGCGCTCCGATTGAAATGTCGATAGCCGCCGCGAATGGGCGGATTTCTCGCATACGGCGGGCCGAGGAGGCGCGCCGTGAAAATCTGAAACGCTTAAGTATTGGAGGTAGGAATGTTGAAATCCATAAGAACGACACTGCTTTGCGCGACCCTTGCCGGTCTGTCATTTGCCGGCCACGCGCATGCGGAAACGACCCTGAACGCACTGTTCATGGCGCAGGCTGCCTATAGCGAGGCGGATGTGCGCGCCATGACCGAGGCCTTCACCAAGGCCAACCCGGACGTGAAGGTCAACCTTGAGTTCGTCCCCTATGAAGGCCTGCACGACAAGGCCGTGCTGGCGCAGGGGTCCGGCAGCGGCTACGACGTCGTGCTCTTCGACGTGATCTGGCCGGCCGAATATGCCACCAACAAGGTGCTCGTCGACGTCACCGACCGCATAACCGACGAGATGAAGTCCGGCGTTTTGCCGGGCGCCTGGACCACCGTCGAATATGACGGCAAGCGCTATGGCATGCCCTGGATCCTCGACACCAAGTACCTGTTCTACAACAAGGAAATCCTGGAGAAGGCAGGCATCAAGGCGCCGCCGAAAACCTGGGACGAGCTTGCCGAGCAGGCGAAAGCGATCAAGGACAAGGGCCTGCTCGCAACTCCGATCGCCTGGAGCTGGTCGCAGGCCGAAGCCGCGATCTGCGACTACACCACGCTTGTCAGCGCCTATGGCGGCAAGTTCATCGACGGCAACAAACCGGCCTTCACCTCCGGCGGCGGTCTCGACGCGCTCAACTACATGGTCACGAGCTACAAGTCCGGTCTCACCAACCCGAACTCCAAGGAATTCCTGGAAGAGGACGTGCGCAAGGTGTTCCAGAATGGCGAAGCCGCCTTCGCGCTGAACTGGACCTACATGTACAACCTTGCCAACGACCCGAAGGAAAGCAAGGTCGCCGGCAAAGTCGGCGTCGTGCCGGCACCGGGTGTAGCGGGCAAGAGCGAAGTCTCGGCGGTCAACGGCTCGATGGGCCTCGGCATCACCTCGACCAGCAAGCATCCGGACGAGGCCTGGAAGTACATCGTTCACATGACCTCGCAGCCGACGCAGAACGCCTATGCCAAGCTCAGCCTGCCGATCTGGGCCTCGTCCTATGAGGACGCCAGCGTCACCAAGGGTCAGGAAGAGCTGATTGCCGCTGCCAAGCTCGGACTTGCCGCCATGTATCCGCGTCCGACGACGCCGAAGTACCAGGAGCTTTCCACAGCCCTGCAACAGGCGATCCAGGAAGCGCTGCTTGGACAGGCTTCGGCTGAAGATGCGCTAAAGACGGCGGCCGAAAACAGCGGCCTTTAAGCCATCCTCCCAGACCCCGGGCGGGCACCCGCCCGGGGTCCACCCGGAAACAACGCAGCTGCGTTGGAGAGCGGCAGCCTGGCTTGCGCGCTGGCGGGCTTCTGCAACACGTTGATTTGATGCATCATTCGCTGACGTCAATGACGATTTGAGGCGATATGCGATAGCATGGCGGGGTCCACGGCCCCGAGAAGGTTTCCATCTCATGTCCGGCACCTGGATAACAACGCGCGCATGGCTGCTCATGCTGCCGCTGCTCGTGGTCATGACTGCGGTGATTGGCTGGCCGCTGATCGATACGGTCAGGCTGTCCTTCACCGATGCCAAGCTTGTCGGCACGGAAGGCACCTTCGTCGGCCTCGACAACTATGTGAAGGTGCTTGGCGGCTCGAGCTTCCAGCGCGCCCTTGTTACGACGACCTGGTTTGCCGTCGTCTCGGTCACAGCCGAAATGGTGATCGGCGTGCTCGCAGCCCTGCTGCTCAACCAGCAATTCCGCGGCCGTACCGCGCTTCGCGCGCTGATGATCCTGCCCTGGGCGCTGCCGACCGTCGTCAACGCCACACTCTGGCGGCTGATCTACAATCCGGAATATGGCGCGCTCAACGCCGCCCTGACCCAACTCGGCCTGATCGACAGCTATCGCTCATGGCTCGGAGAGCCGGGCTCGGCGCTGACGGCGCTGATCGTCGCCGACTGCTGGAAGAACTTTCCGCTGGTCGCCCTGATCGCGCTCGCAGCCCTTCAGGCCGTGCCGCGCGACATAACCGCCGCCTCGCTTGTCGACGGCGCCGGTCCGCTCAACCGGTTCCGCTATGTCATCATGCCCTATCTCGCCGGACCTCTGCTGGTCGCGCTGGTGCTGCGCACGATCGAAGCCTTCAAGGTCTTCGACCTCATTTGGGTAATGACGCGCGGCGGGCCGGCCAACAGCACCCGCACGCTGTCGATCCTCGTCTACCAGGAAGCTTTCTCCTTCCAGCGCGCCGGATCGGGCGCGTCACTGGCACTGATCGTAACCTTGCTCGTAACCGTGCTCGCCGTTGCCTATGCCGGCCTGGTGCGCAAAGCCGCAGGAGCCTCGTGATGGAACGCCAGAGCCCTCTCTTCACCGTTTTCGTCTACGCCGCTGCACTGCTGCTGGCGGCAATCATCCTCGCCCCGGTCCTCTGGCTCTTCGTCATGAGCATCTCGTCGGCAGCCGACCTCTCGACCAAGCCGCTCAACTGGTGGCCGAACGAGATCGACCTGTCGCGCTACCGGCTGCTGTTGTCGACGATCGAAAACAGCGCCGGCGCATCCTTTACCGCGTCGCTGCTCAACAGCCTGAAGGTCGCAGGCATGGCGACGCTGGCGGCGATCGCCGTTGCCGTTCCGGCGGCATGGGCTGTCTCGCGCACGTCTCAGATCTCCTGGTCGCTCTATGCGGTGATCGCCACCTATATGCTGCCACCGGTGGCACTTGCTGTTCCACTCTATATGGGACTTGCCTATCTCGGCCTTTTGAATTCGGTGTT
Source organism: Ensifer sp. LC11 (assembly GCF_001695835.1). Classification (GTDB taxonomy): domain Bacteria; phylum Pseudomonadota; class Alphaproteobacteria; order Rhizobiales; family Rhizobiaceae; genus Ensifer. The sequence continues at coordinate 220,075 of NZ_MBSO01000067.1, forward strand.
CGGGTTGGCGCTGGTCTATCTCACCATTCTTGCCCCCTTCACCACCTGGCTGTTGAAATCCGGCTTCGATTCCATCCCGAAGGAAATCGAGAGCGCTGCGATGATCGACGGAGCACGTCTCGACCAGATCCTGAGGATCATCACGCTGCCGCTCGCAGCGCCTGTCATGGCCACATCGGCGCTCTTTGCCTTCCTTCTCGCCTGGGACGAGTTCTTCTACGCGCTGCTCTTCACCTCGGACCTGCGCGCCAAGACCCTCACCGTCGCCATCTCCGACCTCGCCGGCGGCCGTGTTTCCGATTACGGGCTGATTGCAACCGCCGGGGTGCTCGCCGCCCTGCCCCCGGTGCTGATCGGCCTTGTGATGCAGCGCGCCCTGATATCGGGGCTCACCAGCGGCGGTGTCAAAGGATGACGACAATGACCACTTCAGAACGCCCGGACGGGCTCGTCGCGATCGACCGTGAAATGGCGCGCCAGGCCTCGGACGCCGTCGCCTCCGTCCACCAGTCTGGGGAGACGGCGGCCAGGATCGCCACGTCGCTGAGGGCGAACGGCAAGCTGCTGCTGCTCGGCATGGGCGGCTCGCACGCCGTCGGCCGCGCCGTCGAGCCGCTTTACCGCGCTCATGGCATCGATGCCGTCGCCCTGCCGCTCTCCGAACAGCTCGGCCAGCCGCTTTCGATCGAAGGCAAGACGATCCTCGTGACGTCGCAGTCGGGTGAAAGTGCCGAGGTGCTGCGCTGGTTCGGAGAAACGAACGGCGCAACACCGCACACCTTCGGCCTCACGCTCGAAGGCGGCTCGTTCCTTGCCAGAAGCAGGCCCTCACTCGTCGGCGTCGGAGGCACGGAAAAGGCTTTTGCCGCCACCCGCAGCCTGACGATCAGCTTTGCCCTGCATCTTGCCATTCTCGTTGCCCTCGGTGACGATCCAGGCAATGCCCTTCACGCATTGGAAAAGCCGCAAACGCCCGACACGACGGCAGCGCTCGCAGCCTTGAGCGGCGTCCGGTCTGTCGTCACGTCGGGCCGTCGACTGCAGGGGCTGGCCGAGGCGATCGGGCTCGGCCTCACCGAACTTTCGCGCCTGCCCTGCTTCTCGCTCGAGGGTGGCCAGCTTCGGCATGGGCCCATGGAAATGCTCGGCCCGTCGGTCGGTGTCGTGCTCTTCCGCGGGGCGGATGCGACCGCCGGGCTCGTGCATGCCATGGCGATCTCCGCGGCTGAGGCTGGTTCACCGGTCATCGTCTTCGACGCCTCCGGCGAAGCGCCGATCGACGGCGTCATCACCATCCCCTTTGCGCCGGCCACCGGCTTGGCGGCGGTCTTCGCCATGCTGCCGGTCGCCCAGTCCTTCATGATCGCCTTTGCGGCGTCCCGCGTCGAGAATGCCGGCACCCCGGTGCGCTCGACCAAGATCACCCGGAGCGAATAACGATGCGTCCTCTTGCCGTGGTCGGCAACGCCAATGTCGACCTCATCCTCGGGCCAGCAGCCCCCTGGCCGAAGGCCGGAACGGAAATCATCGTTGATCACGACGAGTTGCGGGTCGGCGGCTGCGCCGGCAACAGCGCGCTCGCCTGGGATTCGCTCGGGGTCGACTACGCGATCGCCGCCAATGTCGGCAACGACCAGTTCGGCACCTGGCTGAAGGACGCTTTTCCCGAGCGGTCCCGGTCCTGGCCGGTCGAAGACGTCGGCACCACCCTCTCCGTCGGCATCACCCATCCCGATGGCGAGCGGACCTTCTTCACGACGCGCGGCCATCTGCCGCTTCTGAGCTTCGAGGAAGTCCGCGCCATGCTCGACGGCGAAAAACTGCGTGGTGGTTACGCACTCCTGACCGGTGCGTTCCTGACCGATGCGCTGACGGCGGACTATGACCGCTTCTTCGACTGGGCCGACGCCCACGACATCGCCGTGGCGCTCGACACCGGCTGGCCGCTCGACGGCTGGACCGAGGCGAATTGTGCGGCCACGGTCGACTGGCTGAAGCGCTGCCGGCTGGCACTGTTCAACGAGGTCGAGACAACGACGCTGACGGGTCTTGCCGACCCGATCGAAGCGGCGCACGAACTGAAAACGCATATGCCCGAAGGCGCGATCGTCGTCATCAAGCGCGGCCCCAACGGCGCAATCGCCGTCGATGCGGATGGCCACCTCTCATCCGCCGCAGCACCCGTCGTTTCCGTCGTCGACACCATCGGCGCCGGCGACGTCTTCAATGCCGGTTTCCTCGCAGCGCTTGCCGCCGAGATGCCGCTTGCAGCCTGCCTGCGCACTGGCGTCACCATCGCTTCCGAGGCGATCTCGACGCTGCCGCGCACATACGGCAAACCGCTTTCATCCTTCCTTCAGGAGACCGGCGCATGAGCGCTCTCGCCATCCAGAACATCCACAAGCGCTATGGCGAGGTCGAGACGCTGAAGGGCATCGACATCGATCTTGAGAGCGGCGAGTTCCTCGTGCTCCTCGGCTCGTCCGGCTGTGGCAAGTCCACCCTGCTCAACATCATCGCCGGACTTGCAGAGCCGACCGGTGGCGACATCCGCATCGGCGAGCGCTCCATTCTCGGCGCGCATCCCAAGGACCGCGACATCGCCATGGTGTTCCAGTCCTACGCGCTCTACCCGAACATGAGCGTCGCCCGGAACATCGGATTCGGACTGGAGATGCGTAAGGTACCGCCCGCCGAACGCGAGAAGGCGGTGAAGGAAACGGCAAAGCTCCTGCAGATCGAGAACTTGCTTGCGCGCAAACCGAGCCAGCTTTCCGGCGGCCAGCGCCAACGCGTCGCCATTGGCCGGGCGTTGGTGCGCAATCCGCAGGTCTTTCTCTTCGACGAGCCGCTTTCGAACCTCGACGCCAAGCTGCGCATGGAGATGCGCACCGAACTCAAGCGCCTGCACCAGATGCTGAAGACCACGGTCGTCTACGTCACACACGACCAGATCGAGGCGATGACGCTCGCGACGCGGATCGCCGTGATGCGCGACGGGCGGATCGAGCAGCTCGGCACGCCGGAGGAAATCTACGACCGCCCGGCCACACTCTACGTCGCCGGCTTCGTCGGCTCGCCGCCGATGAACATTCTCGATGCGACCGTTTCAAAAGAACAGCTGCTGATCCTCGGCGACGATCAGCCCATCGATATGCCCGTGCACTTCCGCAGCGTTGTTGCCGACGGTCAGCGGGTCAAGGTCGGCATTCGACCCGAGGCACTTCGCGTTGCCAAGGGCGGCGAAACGGGAGCGCAGTTCAAGGCACGCATCGAGGTGGTCGAACTGACAGGCCCCGAGCTCGTCACCACGGCACGCATCGGCGAGCAGCGTATCACCGCCTGCCTGCCGCCGCGCAGCGCGGTCACGGCCGGCGAGGATCGCACTTTCGTCGTCGATGTGGACGTGCTGCATCTCTTCGATCCGCAGAGTGGCCGGTCGCTCGCCACGGACTGAAGCCGGGGTCACAGCGTCAAGAAGAAACCGGCCATCGATCGCGCGATGGCCGGTCTCCCTAAAGGCGCGCGATGCGCCTCAATTGAAGGACGAGCTTTTCAGGAACTCCGCCAGGCGCTTGGTCTGTGGCTTCACGAACATTTCTCGTGGGTTGCCCTCCTCGCCGATCCGCCCCTGGTTCATGAAGATCACCCGCGTCGAGACCTCATAGGCAAACCGCATCTCGTGGGTCACGAGCAGCATGCTCATCCCGTCTTCGGCAAGCCCCTTGATGACCTGCAGCACCTCGTTGACGAGTTCCGGGTCGAGTGCCGAGGTGACTTCGTCAAACAGCATCAGCTTCGGGTTCATGGCGATCGCCCGGGCGATCGCAACGCGCTGCTGCTGGCCACCCGAAAGCTGGCCGGGATAGTGATCCATCCGCGACAGCAGCCCGACGCGATCCAGCCACTTCTCGGCGACTGATCGCGCCTCGTCGCGTCCCATGCCGCGCACCTTGATAAGGCCGAGCATCACATTTCTGGCCGCGGTCATATGCGGAAACAGGTTGAACTGCTGGAAGGCCATGCCGGTCATCGCCCGTTGACGGGCGATCTCCTTTTCCTTCTTGCGCCGGCGCACGCCGCCCACGGTCTCATAGCCGATTTCCTGGCCGTCGATGCGGATCGAGCCACCCTGGAACTCCTCCAGCATGTTGATGCAGCGCAGCATCGTCGTCTTGCCCGAGCCGCTGGAGCCGATGATCGAGATGACCTCGCCTTGCGCCATCGTGCAGTCGACGCCCTTCAGCACTTCGACGGCGCCGTAGCGTTTGTGGAGGTCACGAATTTCAAGCAATGTCTGGGTCATCACAACCGACGCCTCACGATGGAACAGCGGTCTTGCGTTCGACGTAACGGCCGAAGCGCTCGATGCTGTAGTTGATGACGAAGTAGAGGAAGCCCGCGAAGAAATAGAATTCGAGGCTCATGAAGGTGCGCGAGATCAGTTCCTGGGTCCGCAGCAAAAGCTCGGCAACGCCGATAATCGACAGAAGCGTCGAAGCCTTGACCATCTCGGCCGCGGTATTGACCCAGGCCGGCAGCGCCTGCCTGAGAGCTTGCGGGCCGAGCACATAGGCGAAGGTCTGCGGGAACGTCAGGCCGATCGCCTTGGCCGCCTCCGTCTGTCCCTTGGGTATTGCCTGCAGGGCGCCGCGCACGAGTTCGCCGACATGCGAGCTGCAGAAGATCGACAGCGCCAGAATGCCCGCCTGGAACGGTCCGAGATCGATGCCGACGGTGCTGAGCACATAGTAGCTGGCAAGGACGAGCACCAGAACCGGCGTGCCGCGGATAAAGTCGGTGTAGCCGCGCACGATCCATTGCACCGGTCGGTAGCCGTAGGTGAGCGCAAGGCCGACAAAGACGCCGAGCACGGTTCCGACCACGATCGACAGGAATGAGATCGAGATCGAAACGCCGAGGCCTTTCAAGAGGGGAATGCGGGCGAGCCACAATTGGTCGAGGAATGCGGGAAAATCCATGGCGATCACCTCGGCACGGCAAGTCGGCGCTCGACCGCGCGAAGCAGGGCGGCCAGCACAGAGCAGGTGGCGACGTAGAGGCAGCTTGCGACGATCCAGGTTTCGATGACCCGGAAGGTCTCGACATTGATCTTGCGCGCCTCGAAGGTGAGCTCGGGCACAGCGATCGCGGCCGCTAGCGAGGTATCCTTGAACAGCGAAATCATCGTGCTGCTCAGCGACGGCAGCACGTTGCGCAGCATCAAGGGCAGGATGATCGAGGTGCGGATCTGCATTTCGGTAAGGCCGATCGCAAGCCCCGCCTCTCGCTGCCCCGGCGGAACCGACAGGAGCCCGCCACGAAACACTTCGGCGAGATAGGCGCCGGAATAGATCGCGAGCGTCAGCACGAAACTCTCGATCTTGCCGAGGCGCACGCCAAGCTGCGGCAGCGCGAAGTAGCTGAACAGCACCAGCACCAGGATCGGCGTATTGCGGATCACGGTCACATAGAGACCGGCCGGTTTGCGGAATGCGATGTTCTTCGACACCAGCCCGAAGGCGGTAGCGAGGCCGATCACACAGCCCACCAGGATCGCCGCGAAGGCGAGGCCGAGGCTCAGTGCCAGGCCCTCGAGCAGAAGATCGAAGGAGCGCCAGACCGCGGCGAAGTTGAGAGAATAGCCCATGTTTTCAGCCATCCATGCCGAAAGGACGGAAGGGACGATCCTGCAGGCGCAAGATCGTCCCTGGGAGTGGCTTACTTATACTCGACCGGGAAACCGATCTGCGGCGGCGTCAGGTCCTTGCCGAACCAGGTCTTGAACGACTTCGCATAGAAATCGAATTCGACACCGGTCATCGCCTCGTGCAGCGCGGTGTTGACGAAATTCAGCCAGTCCTGGTCGCCGCGCTTGACGCCGCAGGCATAGGTCTGCGGGTTCCAGCCGTAACCGGCATCCTTGTAGCGGTCGGGGTTCTGGGTCATGTACCAGGCAAGCGACGATTGATCGGTCGCGACCGTGTCGGCGCGGCCAGATTCCAGCGCCTGGTAGATGAGGTCAACGGACTCGTACTGGTCCACCGTTGCTTCCGGCAAGGCGGCATGCACCATCGCCTCGGCGTAGACGTTCTGCAGGACAGACACGGTGACCGACGACCCTGCGGCCTTGAGCGCGGCGTAGTCGGCGTATTTGCCGTCGGCCTTCAGCATCAGGCCAACGCCTTCGCGGTAATAGGGAATGGTAAAGGCGATCTGCTGCGCGCGCTCGCCGGTCACGGTCATGAACTGGCAGGTAATGTCCACCTTGTTGGTGGTGATGTTCGGAATGCGGGCATCGGACGACTGGTTCACGAACTCGATCTTTTCCGGATCGTTGAAGAGTGCCTTGGCGATGATCCGGCCCATGTCGACGTCGAAGCCCTGCAGCTTGTCCTCGGCACTCTTGAAGTGCCAGGGCGCGTTGGTGCTGCCGGTGCCCATGACCAGATGGCCGCGCGCCAGAACCTCGTCGAGCTTGCTGGTCTGCTCCTGCGCCATGACCGGACCCGTAAGGGTCAGGGCTACGACGGCAGCGCCCGCGAAAACGGTCTTGTTCATCTCATTTCTCCCCTTTTGGGTTCCCGATTATTGTTCCATTATTACGGATCCAAGTCCTGAATAATGGATTGACCTATCAAATGCCCGGGGTCATATCTTGTCAAGGGCACTTGAGTTAGTTTCGCCCCGTCCCGCGCCACATGAGGAGTTGAGTCGCGATGCCCCTGCCGATCGAAACGCCGGCCGTTCTCGTCGATCTCGAGATTGCCAAGCACAATATCGAGCGCTTCCAGGCCTATGCGGATAAACATGGGATTCGCGTGCGCCCGCATATCAAGACGCACAAGCTGCCGCAGATGGCCGAGCTGCAGCTTGCGGCCGGGGCCATCGGCATCACCTGCCAGAAGGTGACCGAGGCCGAGGCGATGGTCGACGGCAGCGACCGGATCAAGGATGTGCTGATCACCTACAATATTCTCGGCGAAGCCAAGATGGCGCGCCTCGAACGGCTGAATACCCGCGTCGCGCTTGCGGTCGTCGCCGACAGCGAGGCGGTCATCGACGGGCTCGCCGCCTATTTTGCCGGCAAGGACAAGCCGCTGCGCGTGCTTGTCGAATGCAACACCGGCGCCGACCGCTGCGGCGTTGGCAGCCCGCATGCTGCCGCCACGCTGGCGCGCCGGATCGCCGGTGCAAAAGGGCTCGTTTTCGGCGGACTGATGACCTATCCGCCTGTTAATGGTGAAGCGAAGGTCCAGGCCTTCATGGGCGAAGCAAAAAGCCTGATCGAAGCGGATGGCATCGCGGTTCCCGTCATCACCTCAGGCGGCACGCCGAGCATGATGCATGCGGCCGGCGCACCGGTCGCCAGCGAGTATCGTCCCGGCACCTATATCTACAACGACCGTTCGCTGGTTTCGCGCGGTGTGGCAAGCTGGGACGAGTGTGCGCTGACGGTGCTTGCGACCGTCGTCTCGGTGCCCTCGGAAAACCGCGCCATTATCGACGCCGGCAGCAAGGTGCTGACGTCGGACTTGCTGGGAATGACCGGTTACGGCCACGTGCTCGGTCGCGACGATATCCGCATCGACCAGCTCTCCGAGGAGCATGGCCGACTCGTCACCGATGGGCCGATCGGGCTCAAGGTCGGTGACCAGCTTCGCATCGTGCCCAATCATGCGTGCGTCGTGACCAACATGGTCGACACGATCCACATCGTTGAAGGCGATCAGCTGAAGGAAAAGTGGCCGGTCGTGGCGCGCGGCCACGTGCTTTAGCCACGCGCAATTGTTGCGCTGCAGATGTGCGTGCGCGACGGTCAGGAGGCGCGGTCGTATACGAGCGCGATCTCGCCCCGCTCGCCCGTTTCCTGGTGCGCGACAGACCACTTCGTTCCCGGCAGGCCATCGTCGAAAAGGCGTGGCCCGCCTCCGACGATTTCCGGACAGATCATCAGATAGAGCCGGTCGACCATATCGGCCGCAAGCAGCGCCTTGATGAGGCCGGCACTGCTGTTGATAAGGATATCGCCTTCGCCGGATGCCTTGAGTTCCGACACGACGTCCACCACAGACCCATTCGCGATCCGCGTGCGCTCCCAGGGAGCTTCGCTCAAGGTCCTCGAAAACACCACCTTTTCCACCCCGACCAGCCATCGTGCATAGCCGCGGTCGCGAGGATCGGCCGCCGCGTCGCCGGCTACCGCCGACCAGTAACCCAGGAAGCCCTCGGCGTTGATCCGGCCGAGTACCGCCGTCGTGGCGCTTTCCCAGATACGGGCCATATGGTTTCGCGCGACATCGGTAACCGCATAGGGCACGATTGCGCCAAGGTCACCCGCCCCACCGGGACCGCTGTATCGTCCGTCGAGCGTCAGGGCCAGGTTCGCGGCCACCCGGCGGCCCGTCGTCTTAGTCATGGCTTCGCCCCTTGTCGTCAGGCTGAATGGGAGGAACCGCGTGCGTCGCAGCGTCAACCGCATGCGCGAGGTTATCGAGAACCTGCCACCAGCCGGTCTCGATACCGGCGATGTAAGGCAAGGCGTCAGCTGTCGTTTCGGTGATACGCAAACCGAGCCGCAGAGCGGTGCCGCCTGCCGCCTCTCCAAAGTCCACATCGTAGTGGCCGGTAAAGGAGATGCCGCCGCTTCCATCGAGCACCGAGAGCTCGAATACGAGCTTTTCGGGCTCCTTCGCCGCGTGTACGCACCCCTCGGAGCGGTAGCGCCCCTCGGCATCCCGATATTCGAGAATCGCCCTTCCACCCGGCTCGGGCTCAAGAATACACTCGGTGACCGTCAGCGACGGCGGCGCCCACCAGGATGCAAGCAGACTTGCATCGGTCCAATGGCGCCAGACAATCTCGCGCGACGCCGGCAAGGCACGCTCGAACCGGAAGCTGCGCCCGTCTGCCCAGTGGCCCCGGTCTGCCTTCGCGGCATCAGCAGCGATGGCCGCCTGGTAGCGGGCAACGACGTCCCGCTCGCCGCTGTTTGTCGCCGCCGTTTCGATCAGCAGCTGCAAGCGTTCTCTGATTTCCGCAAGGGGCGCTGCCTCTATCGCATAAACACGACGCTGCCCGAGCGGAAATACGGTAACGAGACCGGCACTCGCCAGCGTTTGGAGGTGCTTCGTCGTCTGTGGCTGGCGAAGCCCGGTCAGCTCCGCCAATTCACCGACCGATCGTGGACGCTCCGCGAGGAGCTCCAGAATGCGCCAGCGCGCGCCGTCCGCCAGGGCTGAGATGATCCATTCCATGGGCAAAAATATTCCATAAAAGGAATATTCTCGTCAAGGAATATTTTTGACTTCCCGCGCGCCGCACTGGACAGCCGCGCGGCCCTCTCCATGTTACTGTCAGGGCGGCGTGGCCCTGCCGCGGGCACGGTTGCAGGCAAACCGTTCCGGAAAAACCCGGCAGAACGATAGGACATTTCCCCATAGCCGCCTCTGGCGTCATCGGTTTACGTTGTAGCAGTCGATAAAATTGATAGTTTTATCTGGTAACCAATGGAGGTCGAAATGGTCTTTGGACGAATTACCGGAATGGTGGGACTGGCAATTGTGCTCGGAGGCCTGCAGCTCGGAGCTGCGAGTGTAGCGTTTGCCGACACGACGATCTTGAACGTGTCCTATGACCCGACACGCGAACTTTACAAAGACTTCAACGCCGCCTTCGCCGAAAAGTGGAAAGCCGATACCGGCGAGACGGTGACGATCCAGACATCGCATGGCGGCTCGGGCAAGCAGGCACGCTCCGTCATAGACGGTCTGCAGGCCGATGTCGTTACGCTCGCGCTCGAAGCCGATATCGATGCGATCGCCAAGGGAACCGGCAAGATCCCGGCGGACTGGAAGTCGAAGTTCGAAAACAACAGTGCGCCCTATACCTCGACGATCGTCTTCCTGGTGCGCAAGGGCAATCCCAAGGGCGTCAAGGACTGGGGCGATCTGGTGAAGCCGGACATCCAGGTAATCACGCCGAACCCGAAGACCTCGGGCGGCGCGCGCTGGAACTTCCTCGCCGCCTGGGCCTATGGCCGCTCCGCCAATGGCGGTGACGATGCCAAGGCGCAGGAATACGTGACCGAACTCTTCAAGCACGTTCCGGTGCTCGATACCGGTGCACGCGGCGCAACGACGACCTTCGTGCAGCGCGGCCTTGGCGACGTGCTGCTCGCCTGGGAAAACGAAGCCTACCTCTCGCTCGAAGAACTCGGTCCCGACAAGTTCGAAATCGTCACGCCGTCGATCTCGATCAAGGCTGAACCGCCGGTGGCACTGGTCGACGGCAATGTCGACGCCAAGGGCACGCGCAAGGTGGCGGAAGCCTATCTCGGCTACCTCTACAGCGACGCCGGCCAGAAGATCGCGGCCAAACACTACTACCGGCCGTTCAAGCCGGCGGCCGCCGATCCGGCCGATATCGCCCGCTTCGGCGAGCTGAAGCTCGTCACCATCGAGGACTTCGGCGGCTGGAAGGAAGCCCAACCGAAATTCTTCGGTGATGGCGGCGTCTTCGATCAGCTCTATAAGCCGGGCCAATGACACCTGACCTGAACGCGCAGCCGGCCCGCCCGGCTGCGCGTACATTTTGAGGACCGCGCCCACCGAAACCATCGACAAGGAAGCGCGGCCCTCGGTATCTCGTATGCTCTGCAAAAGGTAGGTTCATTGACGGAAGCGAAGAAGACTGTGCCCTGGCGGTTTCGCCAGCCGAGTGTTTTGCCTGGGTTTGGCTTGTCGCTCGGGATCACGCTGAGCTGGCTGGTGCTGATCGTGTTGATCCCGTTGTCGGGACTGGTGTTTCGGGCCAGCGGGCTGGGCTGGGCCAAGTTCGTTGAGCTGGCGCTCGATCCGCGCACGCTCAACGCCTTGAAGATCTCGTTCGGCACGGCGTTTGTCGCCGCGGTGATCAACCTGATCTTCGGTGTCATCCTCGCCTGGGTGCTGGTGCGCTACCGCTTCCCCGGCAAGCGGGTGATCGATGCCATGGTCGACCTGCCGTTTGCGCTGCCGACCGCGGTTGCCGGCATTGCGCTGACGACGCTTTATGCCGGCAACGGCTGGATCGGCCAGTTTCTCGAGCCGCTCGGGCTCAAGGTCGCCTTCACCCCCGCAGGCATCGTCATCGCGCTGATCTTCGTCGGCCTGCCGTTTGTCGTCCGGACGGTGCAGCCGATCATGGAGGAGATCGACAAGGAGGTCGAAGAAGCCGCCGCCACGCTGGGCGCCAGCCGCTTCCAGACGATCAGCCGGGTGCTGCTGCCGGGGCTATTGCCGGCCGGCCTCACCGGTTTTGCCCTCGCCTTTGCCCGCGGCGTCGGCGAATACGGCTCGGTGATCTTCATCGCCGGCAACCTGCCCTATGTCTCCGAGATCGCCCCGCTTTTGATCGTCATCCGGCTGGAAGAGTTCAACTATGCCGCTGCCACCGCCATTGCCGCGGTGATGCTGGCGATCTCCTTTGCCATGCTCTTGCTCATCAACTCGATCCAGGCCTGGAGCCGGCGGAGATATGTCTATGTCGCATGAGCTGGCCGCCAGCCCCGCCACCAGCCCCCTGCCCGCCTCCGGGCCGCAGCCCGCCTTGCCGAAACTGGCCGCCGCCACCTCGGAAAGCCGCTTTGCCCGGCTGAC
>NZ_MBSO01000068.1 GCF_001695835.1 Ensifer sp. LC11
CGAATATTTCGGCGGGATCGATATCAGCATGTGTACATGGTCGGGCATGAGATGCCCTTCCTCGATCCGGCAACCCTTTTGCAGAGCAAGCCTATGCAAAAGGTCACCCAACTCACGCCGCACGTCACCGTAAAGGCGTTTCGTTCGGTACTTACTTGAAAAGACCACATGGTATTTGCAGTCCCATGTCGCGTGTGATTGCGATCGTTCATCCATAAAACCTCCGTTCTATGTCTCGGCCAGCCTAGCGGTCCAAGCACGGAGGTCTCTCAAGGAAGATGTAGAACTCGTCCAGTCCTCCACCGGAGGTGGAGGTTTACTTGCTTACA
>NZ_MBSO01000069.1 GCF_001695835.1 Ensifer sp. LC11
ACGTCCTTGCCGTCCTTCTCCACCCATTCGTAAACGCCGGCCGGACAGTAGCGCGTCGACGGGCCGGCAAAGACATCGTGCTCGGAGCGCTTCTGCAGCTCCATGTCCTTCACCTGCAGGTGGACCGGCTGGTCTTCCTCATGGTTGGTGTTCGACAGGAACACCGAGGACAGGCGGTCAAAGGTCAAGACGCCATCCGGCTTCGGATAATCGATCTTCTGGTGCTGTGCGGCCGGCTCCAGGCAGGCGGCATCGGTCTTGCCGTGCTTCAGCGTGCCGAAGAAGGAGAAGCCGAAGAGCTGGTTGGTCCACATGTCGAGACCGCCGAG
>NZ_MBSO01000070.1 GCF_001695835.1 Ensifer sp. LC11
GCCATGGAAAACTCCAAGGACGTCGTCGACGAAATCAAGAAGAAGCTGGTTACCGCCAGCGAGCCGGGCGTTGACAAGAGCAAGATCCAGAAGGAAATCAAGGAGCTGCAGAACCAGCTTCTGAGCATTGCCAAGTCGGCCTCGTTCTCCGGCGAAAACTGGGTCTACACCGACCCGAACAACCTTGCCGGCACGAAGTCGGTTGTCGGTTCGTTCAACCGCGACGCCAAGGGCAATGTCAGCCTGACGACGCTGCAGTACGACACCAACAAGAGCTCGCTGATCGAAGTCAACGCTTCCGGCG
>NZ_MBSO01000071.1 GCF_001695835.1 Ensifer sp. LC11
GCCATGGAAAACTCCAAGGACGTCGTCGACGAAATCAAGAAGAAGCTGGTTACCGCCAGCGAGCCGGGCGTTGACAAGAGCAAGATCCAGAAGGAAATCAAGGAGCTGCAGAACCAGCTCGTGAGCATTGCCAAGTCGGCCTCGTTCTCCGGCGAAAACTGGGTCTACACCGACCCGAACAACGCTGCCGGCACGAAGTCGGTTGTCGGTTCGTTCAACCGCGACGCCAAGGGCAATGTCAGCCTGACGACGCTGCAGTACGACACCAACAAGAGCTCGCTGATCGAAGTCAACGCTTCCGGCG
>NZ_MBSO01000072.1 GCF_001695835.1 Ensifer sp. LC11
CTGTTTTTGCTGTTGCCGCTCGCCGCCGTCTTCACCGAGGCGCTGCGCAAGGGGGTCGGCGAATTCGTCGCAGCGCTTGGCGATGCCGAGACCTTCTCCGCCATCCGCCTGACGCTGATCGTCGCGGTGATCGCCGTGCCGCTCAACCTCGTCTTCGGGGTGGCGGCCGCCTGGGCGATCGCCAAGTTCGAGTTCAAGGGCAAGGCGTTCCTGACGACGCTGATCGACCTGCCGTTCTCGGTCTCGCCGGTGATCTCCGGCCTCGTCTTCGTGCTGTTGTTCGGCTCGCACAGCCTGATCGGCCCGTGGCTGCAGAGCCACGGCATCCAGATCCTGTTTGCCGTGCCGGGACTGGTGCTGGCCACCGTCTTCGTCACCTTCCCCTTCGTCGCCCGCGAGCTGATCCCGCTGATGCAGGAACAGGGATCGAGCGACGAGGAGGCGGCGTTGTCCTTGGGGGCGTCCGGCTGGCAGACCTTCTGGCACGTGACGCTGCCCAACATCAAATGGGGGCTGCTTTACGGCGTGCTCTTGTGCAACGCCCGCGCCATGGGCGAGTTCGGCGCCGTCTCGGTGGTCTCCGGCCATATCCGCGGCGAGACCAACACCATGCCGTTGCAGGTCGAAATCCTCTATAATGAATACAACTTCGTCGCCGCCTTCGCGGTGGCGGCGTTGCTGGCGCTGCTGGCGCTGATCACCCTGATTTTGAAGACGGCGCTGGAGATCCGCTACAGCGCCGAGATCGCCGCCAGCCGCAGGCATTGACTGAGAGCCGCAGGCCATTGAAAGGTATTGCCATGGACGTGCGCGTTCACAACATCCGCAAGGAATTCGGCCGGTTCCCGGCGCTCGACGACGTCTCGCTCGACATCCGCTCCGGCGAGCTGATCGCGCTCTTGGGCCCCTCCGGCTCCGGCAAGACGACGCTGCTCAGGCTCGTCGCCGGGCTGGAAAGCCCGACCGGCGGCACCATCTTCTTCGGCGACGAGGATGCCTCGCAAAAGACCGTGCAGCAGCGCAACATCGGCTTCGTCTTCCAGCACTATGCCCTGTTCCGCCACATGACCGTGCTCGACAACGTCGCCTTCGGGCTGAAGGTGCGCCCGTCGGGTCGCCGGCCGCCGGCCGCCGAGATCCGCCGCCGCGCGCTCGACCTCATCGACCTGGTGCAGCTCTCCGGTCTCGACAAGCGCTATCCGGCGCAGCTGTCGGGCGGCCAGCGCCAGCGTGTGGCGCTCGCCCGCGCCATGGCGGTCGAACCGAACGTGCTGTTGCTCGACGAGCCCTTCGGCGCGCTTGACGCCCAGGTGCGCAAGGAGCTGCGCAAGTGGTTGCGCGACATCCACGACCGCACCGGCCACACCACCATCTTCGTCACCCACGACCAGGACGAGGCGCTGGAGCTCGCCGACCGCGTCGTCGTCATGAGCAAGGGCGTGATCGAACAGGTCGGCACCCCCGACGAGATCTACGACCATCCGGTCTCGCCCTTCGTCTACGGCTTCATCGGCCAGTCGAACGCGCTGGCCGTCACGCTCCAGAACGGCGAAATCTGGTTCGAGGACCGGCCGATCGGGCTTCGAGCCCCGGCCGAGCCCGACGGCCCGGCCAATCTCCACTTCCGCCCGCACGACATCGAGCTGATCGACGGCTGCGGCGGCTGTCTCGCCGGCCTGGTCACCGCCAGCCGCCGCGTCGCCGGCACCCGCCATCTCGAACTCGCGCTTGGCCGCAACCACCCACATGTCGAGATCGAGCTGCCGCCCGAACGCGCCAATGCCGGCGACCACAGCCGCATCGCCTTTAGACCGACCAAATGGAAGCTGTTCAGAGAGGCGCAGACGCAGGCCGCTGCCAAAGCACCGCAGGCGGCGGAAGCGGACGAGCCGGAAGCCATCGAGGCTCCGGAAGCAAGACTCGCAATTCAGGCGTCGTGAGAAACACTTAGGAAGTCTGGCTCAAGGGATTTCGAGGGGCCAGACTTCGACCACGCCCCGGGCAACGGCACAGGGGGTTTGCGAGACCATATCGATCGCTTCCGCCAGATCGGCGGCTTCGATCACCGCGAACCCTGCCACGGGCAGCGGCGATGACATGTATGGGCCGCTCGTGGTTTCGACCCCGGCAGCATCGGTGTTGCGAACCTGAACCGGCGCGCCCGCAACCGCCATCAGCGCTCCGTTTTCTCGAAGCTTCGCATCATGCGCGTGAGCAGCATCGCGGACGGCTACCGCCGTGCGGTCGTAGCCGACGCGATCGCCATATCCGATCGTTATGAATTTCGGCATGGGCATCTTCCTCCAAGCGGCCAATGCTGAACACACGGGGGCTGCCAGGTCTCCCTTCTAGCTCCGATGAGCTAATTGACAGTCCAGCCACCTGGCCGTTCCTTGAGGGAACGCGGATAAACCGGGAAAAGTTGCGACGAAACCGTTCCGCGTCAAAAACAGGGAGGACGGAATGCCAACCATCATCGCCCACCACAACATTACAAAAGGCGCGGAACACTGGCTGAAGTCGCCGAAACGCAAGGAGTTCTTCGGGACGCTCGGCGTGACCAACATCCGGACGTTTGTCGATCCTGGGGACCCGACCCGTGTCGCCGTCATGATGGATGTCCCGGATATGGACGCCCTGTCGAAAGCGATGCAGAGCCAGGCCGCAGCGGACGCAATGGCCTATGACGGCGTCGTGCCGTCGTCAATTGTGATCCTGGTCGAAGCGTAACGCGCCTCGCACCGGCCGGCGACGTTCTCTTGGAGCCACAGGTCGGAAGATGTCCTTCCGGTGGCCGCACGGTCGCGCGCCGCGCCCTTCGCAACGGTGATATAGCGGCCCCGCTCGTAGGCGACCGCTACAATGCGGTACATATCCACGTGAAGATCGACACATCAGGGATACCTCCCTCCGGCCAGATTGTCGTCGTTGCCTCCCGAACAAAAGAAGGAACGATCGCATGAACCGCCGCATTCTCCCAACCATTGCCCTTGCCTTTGCGACAAGCGTCGTCGCCTTCGCCGCACAGGCGGCCGAAATCAAGAACATCGTCATCGTTCATGGCGCTTTCGCCGATGGCTCCGGCTGGCGCAAGGCGAGCGACATTCTGGAGCGCCGCGGTTTCAACGTGACGGTCGTCCAGGAACCGCTAACGTCGCTTGCCGCCGATATCGAGGCGACCAACCGTGTTCTCGACCTGCAGGACGGGCCAGCGCTGCTTGTCGGACACAGCTATGGCGGCCTCGTAATCACTGAAGCCGGCCATCACAAGAAAGTGGAGGGCTTGGTTTATGTGGCAGCGTTTCAGCCCAACAAGGGCGAAGACATCGCAAGTCTTGGCAGTTCGAAGCCGCCGGCCGCAATGAGCATCAAGGAAACGACCGACGGCAAATACCTCTATCTCGATCCGAAGGCATTTGCCGCCGATTTTGCCGCCGATCTTCCGGCGGCGGATGCGGCCTTCGCCGCAAGGGCACAGGTCTTCGCCGCCAAGGAGGTTTTCACCGCCAAGGTCGGCGAACCCGCCTGGCGCACGAAGAAAAGCTGGGCGATCGTCGCAACCGAAGACCGCGCCATCAATCCGGACCTTGAGCGAAGCATGGCCGAACGCGCCGGCAGCCAGGTAACCGAAATCAAAGCGAGCCACGCGGTCTTCGCCTCGCAAGCCGAGAAAGTCGCCGACGTGATCGAGATCGCAGCCAAGGGGGCCGGCAAATAGCCCGAACGTGCCGCCCTCCGCGACCTGAGTGCGACCTTCAGCACTCAGGTCGCCCTGCTGACGCATGGCGGAACTATCCTACCGCCAAAGACTTGTAACAATCCTCCAGTAATTTGCCCGGATCACACATCGACACCCAAGTGCTCCCGCCGTCATGTCCGCAAAGCCACCGCCGATCCGCGGCTTGACAGCGGGCTGTGAACGGCGGCAAACTTTGCGCATGGGGGTGCGATCACCCCATGAGGCGCCAGCCGAAGCATCGCGTCCATAGAACCGATCATCCGGAGGACGCGTCATGTCGTCATTTCTTGAAATTTCTCCCGAAAAGCTTGCTCGCCTGATTGGCACCCCGAATTGCCCTGAACTCATCGACGTCAGGGTCGACGAGGATTTCGCCGTCGATCCGCGCCTGATCCCTGGCTCGGGGCGAAGCGACTATCACAAGGTGCAGGAATGGATGGGTACCATCGGCAAGACGTCGGCGGTGATCATCTGTCAGCAGGGCAAGAAACTCAGCCATGGCGTTGCGGCCTGGCTTCGGCATGCCGGCATTGCTGCCGATGTGCTCGAAGGCGGTTTCGAGGCCTGGACAAGAGTTGGCTACCCCGCCGTACCGATTTCCGCGTTACCAGATCGCGACGCCGTCGGACGGACCGTCTGGGTCACCCGCGCTCGACCGAAGATCGATCGCATCGCGTGCCCCTGGCTGATCCGCCGTTTCGTCGACCCGAAGGCGGTCTTCCTGTTTGTCACCCCTGCCGAGGCCGAACTGGTTGGCCAACGCTTTGGAGCGACGCCCTTCGATATCGACGCCCCGATCCGCTGGAGCCATCGCGGCGAACTCTGCACATTCGACGTCATGGTCGAAGAATTCGGACTTGCCACCGAACCGCTGCTGCGGCTGGCCACCATCGTGCGTGGCGCCGACACAGCCCGTCTCGACCTTGCTCCGGAAGCGCCTGGCCTGCTTGCCGCCTCCCTCGGTCTCTCGCGCATGTATGCCGACGATCTCGAGCAATTGGAGGCGGGGATGCTGCTCTACGACGCCTTCTATCGCTGGTGCCGGGATGCTACCAATGAGACCCACAACTGGCCCTCCCCCAAGAAGGACGCCTGACATGACCGATATCGCGGACAAGGCCGCGCCGAAGGCGGCGCGGCAGCGGGAAAGCCACGGCATTCCGTTCGGCGAAGCCGTCAAGGTATGGGCACGGATCGCGGCGCTGAGTTTCGGCGGCCCGGCCGGGCAGATCGCGGTCATGCACCGCATTCTCGTCGACGAAAAACGCTGGATCGGCGAGCATCGCTTCTTGCATGCACTGAACTATTGCATGCTTTTGCCCGGACCCGAGGCGCAGCAGCTTGCGATCTATATCGGCTGGCTCCTGCACCGGACCGCCGGTGGCCTCGTTGCCGGTATCCTTTTCGTGCTGCCGGGCTTCCTGGCGATCCTGGGGCTGAGCTACATCTACGCCGCCTTCGGCAACGTCACCGTCGTTGAGGGCCTGTTCTTCGGCCTCAAGGCGGCGGTGCTCGCGGTGGTCGTGCAGGCCGTCTTCCGCATTGGCGGTCGGGCACTCAAGAACAGGGTGATGATCGGGATCGCGGCGGCGGCATTCGTCGCGATCTTCTTTTTCCGGGTTCCGTTCCCGCTCATCATTCTCGCAGCCGGCGTGCTCGGCTATGTCGGCGCCCGCTCGGGTTCGCCATTCTTCCGCATCGGCGGCGGCCACAAGGGAGAGGCGGGTCCGGTGCTCAAGGACGAAGATTCGGCGCTCGGAGAGGACATCCCCGCCCACGCCCGCCCCAACCTTGCGTGGTCGCTCAGGATTTCCGTCGTATTGCTCGCCCTGTGGCTCGTGCCACTCGCGCTGCTCATCATTTTCCTCGGTCCGAACAACGTCTTCAGCCAGATCGCCCTGTTCTTCAGCCAGATGGCGGTGGTCACCTTCGGCGGTGCCTATGCCGTGCTTGCCTATGTCGCCCAGGAAGCTGTCCAGCACTATGGCTGGCTGAAGCCCGGCGAGATGCTCGACGGGCTCGGCATGGCCGAGACGACACCCGGTCCGCTGATCATGGTGGTGCAGTTCGTCGGCTTCATGGGCGCCTATCGCGATCCCGGTACAATCAGTCCGATGATGGCGGCGACATTGGGCGCAATGCTGACGACGTGGGTCACGTTCGTTCCCTGCTTCCTCTGGATATTCCTCGGCGCCCCCTTTATCGAGCGCTTACGCAACAACGTCGCGCTGACGGGCGCCATGTCCGCAATCACCGCTGCCGTCGTCGGCGTAATCCTCAACCTCGCGGTCTGGTTCGGCCTGCACACGCTGTTTGGCGAGGTCGGGACATGGAAACTGGGGCCGTTCGTCCTTGATATTCCGGTGCTGAGGTCACTGCTGCTTCCGTCACTTCTGCTGACGGTTGCCGCAGGCGTGGCGATCTTCCGCTTTCGCACCTCGGTCATCGCCACACTGCTTGGCTGCGCACTCGCCGGCATGGCCTGGACGCTCGCGACAACCTGATTGCAGTTGGCTCAGTCGTCGTAAACCGACTGGGGAAGGTGAAAACCCTCCGGCAATTGCGAGCCGTGGAACTGCTCTTGCTCCACAAGCGGCGGAGGCTCCCGGTGCTTTATCGCGCAAGCGGCAAGAACTGCCTTGAGCTGCACCGGGCGATAGTGTTCGACAAGATTGGGAGGTGGATCCTGTTGGTCCGTTCGTCGCGACATCGGGTTCCTCATGGGAGCGGTTCGCCTTCAGGGTGACAGTGCCAGCCAATCGATCTCGCCGCAACCGTCTACAGCACCGTCACCCGCGCGACGATGCCATCAATGGACAACGAACCCGGACAGCCTCTGCCCCGGGTCGATTGTGGAAGACGCATCCACGGCAAAAGGGTCCTCGGACTTCTTTCCCTCTGGGCGGGAACAGGCAAGGGCGAACTCTGGCAAGGCTCCGCCTCCGAACTGATCACGCACCTGTTTGCTACCTGATCGCGGCCGTCCCAAAGGAGCGCTCGCCGCCCAGAAGGCCGAGCGCGTCTTTACTTCCGCCATTTTGCGGGTGAATGTCGCCTCTTCAGCCATCGGTATTACGGAGCGCGGCATAATGGATCGGATCGATGCGATGAAGGTCTTCGTCACCGCCATCGATGAAGGCAGCCTCGCGGGTGCCGCCCGCCGGCTCAAGCGGTCGCCGACGGCGGTTAGCCGCGCGCTCAACCTGCTCGAAGCGCATGTTGGCGTAGAACTTCTGCATCGCACAACACGGTCGCTCAAACTGAGCGAGGCAGGCCAGCGCTACGCTGCCGCCTGCCGACGGGTACTGATCGACCTGGAGGAGGCCGACATGCTCGCCGGCGGCGAACGTGCAGCCCCGCGCGGGACGCTGACCATTTCGGCTCCACCGATCGTCGGCGAAGAGGTGCTGCGCCCGATCCTTGACGATTTCCTCAACCTGTACCCTGCTGTTTCGGCCAGGCTTCTCCTGCTTGATCGCTTCGTGAACCTGGTGGACGAAGGCGTCGATATCGCGCTCCGTATCGGCCATCTGGCAGACTCCTCGCTCATTTCGACGCGGATCGGCGGCGATGTCCGGCGCGTGGTCGTCGCCTCCCCCCGCTATCTCGCCAACCATCCGCGCATCGACGAGCCGGCCGATCTCGCCAAACACCAGATCGTCGCCTTCACCAATTTCGGCCTCGACACCTGGACGTTTCCGCCGGCCGAGGGGTCGCTGATCCCGCGTGCGGTGCAGTTCGCGCCGCGATGCATCGTCAACAGCGTGCGGGCCGCCGTCGATT
Source organism: Ensifer sp. LC11 (assembly GCF_001695835.1). Lineage (GTDB taxonomy): Bacteria > Pseudomonadota > Alphaproteobacteria > Rhizobiales > Rhizobiaceae > Ensifer. Next base: position 7,523 of record NZ_MBSO01000072.1, read on the forward strand.
CCGCCGCCGCCGGAACCGGCCTCACCCGGCTCTATTCCTACCATGTCGCCGGTCACGTCCGAGACGGGCGCCTGAAGATCGTGTTGCCCGAAGCGGAGTATCCGCCGATGCCGGTCCATCTCCTCGCGCCCCAGGGCCGCATGTCGGTGCCGAAGGTGCGCGCCTTTGCCGATTTCGCGGTGCCACGGCTGCGGACCGAGTTCACACGCATGGCAGCCGAAGCGGACGCTCTCAGCTGATTGTGCCGATTTTCGGTTGATTGACCACCATGGCGTGACAATTCTCTCAATGAACGGATGGATCTAAATCTGATTGCACCAACGCCGAGGGCGAAGGACGGGCCGAACGAAACGCCCGTTGCAATCACAGAAGGATCACGTCCATGAGCAATGAGCAGAAGGTCGCCGTTATCACCGGTGCATCGCAGGGAATCGGCGCCGCCCTTGTGCGGGCATACCGCGATCGCAACTACCGTGTCATCGCCACGTCCCGGTCCATTCAGGAGAGCGCCGATGCCGGTATCCTGGCCGTACCCGGCGATATCGCCAATCCGGAGACGGCAGAGAAGGTCGTTCGCCAAGGTCTGGAACGCTTCGGCCGCATCGACACGCTGGTCAACAATGCCGGCGTCTTCACCGCCAAGCCGTTCACCCAATTCACCCAGCAAGACTATGACCTGAACCTGGGCGTGAACGTCGCCGGCTTCTTCCACATCACCCAGCGCGCCGCCGCCGAAATGCTGAAGCAGGGCTCCGGCCACATCGTCAGCATCACGACCAGCCTCGTCAATCAGCCGATTGCCGGCGTTCCGGCCGCACTGGCATCGCTCACCAAGGGCGGGCTCAATTCCGTAACCCAGGCGCTCGCGATCGAATTTGCCAAGACCGGTGTTCGCGTCAACGCCGTCTCGCCGGGTATCATCAAGACCCCAATGCACGCGCCCGAAACCCACGCGGCACTCTCGACGCTTCACCCCGTCGGCCGGATGGGCGAGATCCGCGACATCGTCGATGCCGTCCTCTACCTGGAAGGCGCCAGTTTCGTCACGGGTGAGATCCTGCATGTCGACGGCGGCCAGAACGCCGGACGTTGGTAGGTCCGACGAGCGCCAAGAGGACGGCCAGAGCCACGCCCGGCCGTCCTCGCGAAAGCCCAAATCGCAGGCATTGCCGCCAGGCACCGTTTGCAATCTTATAAAGGAGACGACCATGCCGATCGTAACAGTTCAGGTGACCCGTGAAGGCACCACAGCCGACCGCAACTCGGTCTCGGCCGCGGAAAAGGCAGCCATCATCAATGGCGTGAGCCAGGTGCTGCTCGACGTGCTCAACAAGCCGCTGGAATCGACCTACGTCGTTATCGAAGAAGTCGATCTGGACAATTGGGGCTGGGGAGGCTTGCCCACGGTGCAGTATCGCACGCAACGCGCAGCCCAGGCAAAGATCTGACGCAACCCGCGTCCCGCCGCAACCCGTCGCTCTTACGAACGGCGGGTTGTGTGTTTCCGCCCTCTGGCCGAGCGTCCCGGTTTCGCGGAATTGTGTCGAAATGTATCCAGGCCGGCTTGCAATACATGCCCACGCAAGTCTGGATGCCGAAAACACACCTGAGACACATATTGCGCGCCAATGGAGTGCGAGCAGAGTTCCGCCGGTTTTGACCGCGCAACGCTGCGGCATATGATGAGGCGCCAAGCTGAGGCCGGGGAGGTCGCTCGATGGAACATATCGACCACGTATTGATCGTCGACGACGACCGCGAAATCCGGGAACTCGTATCGAACTATCTCAACAAGAACGGGCTGCGCACCACAGTCGCCGCCGATGGTCGGCAAATGCGCGCCTTTCTCGAGGGCAACACGGTCGACCTCATCGTGCTTGACGTGATGATGCCGGGCGATGACGGGCTCGTGCTCAGCCGCGAACTGCGCGCTGGCAAGCACAAGGCGATCCCGATCATCATGCTGACGGCCCGCTCGGACGAAATGGACCGCATCCTCGGCCTCGAAATGGGCGCGGATGACTATCTTGCCAAACCGTTCTCGGCGCGCGAGCTGCTTGCCCGGATCAAGGCGGTGCTCCGGCGTTCGCGCATGTTGCCGCCAAACCTTCAGATCTCGGAAGCCGGACAACTGCTGCGCTTCGGCACGTGGCGGCTCGATACGACCGCACGCCACCTGATCGATGCCGATGGCACAGTGATCGCGCTGAGCGGCGCCGAGTATCGCTTGCTCCGCGTCTTCATCGACCACCCCCAGCGGGTACTCAACCGCGACCAACTGCTCAATCTCACCCAGGGGCGCGAGGCCGACCTTTTCGACCGATCGATCGATCTGCTCGTCAGCCGTGTCCGCCAGCGGCTTGGCGACGACGCGCGTGAGCCCACCTACATCAAGACCGTGCGCAGCGAAGGCTATGTCTTTTCGGTGCCGATCGAAATCGTTGAGGCGCGCGAATGACAATGGCCGCCCAGCCGACAGGTTTTCGACTATGGCCGCGCACGCTTAGGGCGCGGCTCTTTGTTATCCTGCTCGCCGGTCTGACGATCGCGCATGTGATGTCGTTCACCGTCCTGTTTTTCGAGCGCTACACGGCCGCCCGGTCGGTGATGTTCAATACGCTCGAGAATGATATCGCGACGTCGATCGCGATCCTCGATCGCCTGCCCGCGAGCGAGCGGGCTGCATTGCTCGACCGACTGGGCCGCGACAACTATAGCTTCATTCTCGGCCCTGGCGTTCCAGGCAACCCTTCGCTCGATCCGGCCGCCGCCGAGATCGCCTCCAAGATCGAGCGCGCGACCGGTCTCGATCGCCCGGTCAAGGTCGAAACGATCCCGGGTAGCCGCCGACGTCTTCAGGCGCATCTTACCTTGAGCGACGGTTCGCCGCTGACCATCGATGTCTATCCGAAAGGTGTCATGCCGCTGGCTGACTGGCTGCCTTTCGTGCTCATAGCTCAGCTCGCCCTCCTTCTTCTCTGCAGCTGGTTTGCTATGCGACAGGCCGTGCGCCCGCTCGTCAATCTGGCGGAGGCCGCCGACACGCTCGACCCGAACCGGAACACGCCGCGGCTCAACGAAACGGGTCCAACGGAGGTTGCCTATGCGGCAACCGCGTTCAACGCCATGCGAGACCGCATCGCCCAATATCTGGAAGAGCGGGTACAAATTCTTGCCGCCATATCCCATGACCTGCAGACACCGATCACCCGCATGAAACTGCGCGCGGAAATGGCAGAGGATTTCGCAGACCGGGAAAAACTGATCCAGGACCTCGGTCAGATCGAGAGCCTGGTCAAGGAGGGGGTCGCCTACGCGCGCAGTGCCCATGGCAATGTCGAAAAGACGACCAAGGTCGACCTTTCATCGTTTATCGAAAGCCTCGTTTACGACTACCAGGACACCGGCAAGCCTGTTACCGCCAGCGATATCGATGGCGGCGCGATCACGACCCGGCCGCAGGCGCTGAGGCGCATTCTCACCAATCTGGTCGACAACGCCCTCAAATTCGGCGGCTGCGCCGAGATCGTGGCGCGGCGACTTGCCGACGACACGGTGGTCATCGCCGTGCTTGACCGCGGGCCGGGTATTCCCGACGATCAATTGCAAGCCGTGCTGAAGCCGTTCTTCCGATTGGAGGATTCCCGCAACCGCGACACCGGCGGAACCGGCCTTGGCCTTGCCATCGCCCAGCAGCTTGCGGCGTCCATCAATGCCACGCTGACCCTCAAGAACCGCGCTGGCGGGGGCCTGGTCGGCGAACTCGTCATTCGGCGCGAGCAAGCATGATATTCCATGTGCAACCAGAAATCCGTTTCAGACGAAGGCGATAGAGCATCTTTTTAAGCTGATTGTCGAGCTTTCGGCGACAAGTGACTGGCTTGCTGCGCGACACCGGCCGGCCCAGGGCATGGCGCGGTCAACAGGACCGGCGCGACGGCCAACCGACGCCCGCGGAAAGAGCGGCAGCCACAAGGGCCGCCGCTTCGATCTTTCGGCTTTTTCGTCGCGTGCCGGCGACATGCCCCGGATCAGGCAAGGGTGAGCGTGACGTCGATGTTGCCGCGGGTGGCCTTGGAATACGGGCAGGTCTGATGGGCCGCCTCGACCAACCGCTCCGCTACCTCGCGGTCGATGCCGGGCAGGCTGACATTCAGACGTGCCTGCAGGAAGTATCCGCCGTCGCGGTTGCGCAGATCCACTTCCGCGTCGACGGCGGTATCCGCTGGAAGCGTAATCTTCTGCTGCCCCGCCGCCAGTCCGATCGCTCCGATGAAACACGCCGACCAGCCGGCTGCAAAAAGTTGTTCCGGGTTCGTCCCGGGGCGGTTGCTGCCCGGTGAGGAGAGCTTGACGTCCAGACGCCCGTCATCGCTGCGGGAAGCCCCTTCACGGCCGCCGATCGTGTGGGTCTTGCCGGTGTACAATAGCTTTTCAGTGTCGGTCATAGTGGTGTTCCTTTCGACAGAGTATCCAATCGGGCTCCATGCCCTTGTGCCGCTGTCGGAAGACATATGGCGCTTGCCACGTGTACGGGATGTTTCGCGAGCGCACGGAAATGTAGGGAACTTCGCAAACCTGAAGAAACCGATACATTCTGATACGAAGGAGCCACTGCCCGCTCATCGGCGGCCCGGGTCGTCACGCGCGGGCTTTGGCCTGGCGGGCGATCGCGACCGCTCCCTCCGGCCGGTCCCTCGCGAAGAAGCGCAGGATCGGACAGTGCGATCCTGCGCCATGGTGATTGTTTCTGTAGAGATTGCGATCGCTCCGTTACCGCATCACAGTAACAAAACCATCTAGTGCTTTGAATTTCATTATTTCACTGCGTTAGAGGCGATCGGCGTCCAGAATTGCCTCGGCAAAGGCCAGCGGCGCCTCCTGCGGCAGGTTGTGGCCGATGCCGCCGGTAATCAGCCGGTGCTCGTACTTGCCTGAAAACCGCTTGGCATAGACGGCCGGATCGGGATGCGGAGCGCCGTTGGCATCGCCCTCCAGCGTGATGGTCGGGACGGTGATCGCCGGAAACTGGGCGAGGCGTTTTTCAAGATCGTCGTATTTCGCTTCGCCCTCGGCAAGGCTCAGCCGCCAACGGTAGTTGTGGATGGAGACATCGACATGGTCAGGATTTTCGAGTGCCGCGGCGCTGGCATCGAAAGTCGCATCGTCGAAGTTCCACTTCGGCGAGGCAAGCTTCCAGATCAGCCTGGCGAACTCCTTGCGGTTCTCATGATAGCCCGCGTATCCGCGCTCGGTCGCAAAATAGAACTGGTACCACCAGGAAAGCTCGGCCTGCGGCGGCAGCGGCTTCCTGTTCACCTCGCGGCTGCCGATCAGGTAGCCGCTAACGGAGACCAGGGCCTTGCAGCGCTCCGGCCACAGCGCGGCGATGATGTTGGCGGTCCGGGCGCCCCAGTCGCAGCCACCGATCACGGCCTTCTCGATGTGGAGGGCATCCATGAGCGCAATGATGTCGGCAGCAATGACCGCCTGCTGACCGTTGCGCGGCGTATCGGCGGAAAGGAACCGGGTGGTACCGTAACCGCGCAAATACGGGACGATGACGCGATAGCCGGCATTCGCAAGCAACGGCGCCACGTCGACATAGGTGTGGATGTCATAGGGCCAGCCATGCAGCAGGATGACCACCGGTGCATCGGGCTCGCCAAGCTCGGCGTAGCCGACATTCAACACACCGGCATCGATCTGCCTGATCGAAGCGAAGGTTTTGTTCGTGCCCGGCGTGATCGCCGGCAGACGCGATGTGTGAGCGCGCCCGGACTGGGCCCGTGCTGCACCGGTAGCACCGAACTGCGCAGCGGCAAGCGACAAGGCGAGCGCGCCGATGAATTGACGCCGCGGGTGGTTGATTTCGTCCGACATTGGCTGTCTCCGGTGAATTGAACTGCCTTCACCAATGGAGTGCCGATGTATCCCGGTGGTGTGCCGAGCAGATTGATTTGAAAGCGCGTGTAGGCAATCGGGCGCGCGATACACACCGATACAATCGCCGGCACGCCCGATTTTCCTCTCCTTCAAGTCAGGCGACGCCTTCTCGCGCGTTGCGGCGGATCGTCTGCGGCGGCTGCCCGAGCGTGCGCAGAAAGGCCCGGCGCATGCGATCGCTGTCGGCAAAGCCGGTTTCCTCGGCGATCACATCCATCGAGTGACGCCCCTGCTCCATCATCAAACGCGCCGCCTCCACCCGCAGGTGCTCCACTGCCTTTGCCGGCGACTGGCCCGTTTCCGAACGGAAAGCCCGGCTGAACTGCCGCGCACTCAACCCGGCAGCATCCGCCAGTTCCTCGACCGACAACAGATTGCGCAGGTTTGCCTTGGCATAGTTGACGGATTTCTGGATGCGGTCCGACTTCGGCTCCAGTTCGAGCAAGGCGGAGAACTGCGACTGCCCACCGGCGCGCCGGTGATAGACGACAAGCTTGCGTGCGACCGATCGGGCAACCTCCTCGCCGTGATCCTTCTCGATCATGGCGAGCGCCAGGTCGATGCTCGCCGTCATGCCGGCAGACGTCCAGACGCTGCCATCGACGATGAAGATGCGATCCTCTTCGACCTTCACATCCGGGAAACGCTCCTGGAGCTGGCGCGCAAACACCCAATGGGTCGTGGCGCGGCGCCCGTCGAGAAGTCCGGACTCCGCCAGGACGAAAGCGCCGGTGCAGGGTGCGGCCACGCGCCGCGAGACCTCCAATGCATGCCGCGCGAACGCGACGAGCCCCGGCGTTACCGGCTCGATTTCCGTCCCGGCCCCAAACATGACGGTGTCGTAGATCGTATCGTCGAAGGCCTTCGTCAGCACGCCGAAGCCGGCCGACGACTTTATCTCGCCGCCGGTTTCCGACAACAATGCTATCTCGTAAGCCTGTTCGCCAAGGGTCAGATTGGCGACCTCAAAGGCGGTGACCGCCGCGAAACCCATGAGCTGGAACCTTGGAAAGACGACATAGCCGATCCTGTGCATCTCACGTCGCTCCTGTCTGGAATGGTCGCTTATAGCAGATTTGCGCCATGGACGAAACGCGGCGGTCTTGAGCGCATCTCATTCAGGCAGCGGTTTTCCCGCATGTTCGGCGACCATGTGTGCCGCATACCAATCCGGCCAGTTGTGGTCGTGCTGGCCGCCGTTGCGCTTTTCGTGCTCGCCATGCGCGGCGGCTGCGCGCCGCAACGCGGCCGCAAGATCGCCCACGGAAGCAAACTCCGTGACGTCCGCATCGACGCGGCCGGGCAAGCGCTCGCTTACCTCCTGCAGCAGCCAGCCGTTGCCGTCGGGATCGCTGAAGGTAGCGTAGGAGCGATAGCTGCGGCCCGCAGGATCGCGGCCGGCAATCGGCGGCTGCCCCGGTCCTTGGCGATGGAAGACCGCACTCACCTCCGCGCCAGCCTCAATGAGCTGAGCACGCGCAGCCTCGATATCCGAGACCACCAGATAAAGCCCGCTCGCCGATCCGGGAGCCGCCGAGGTCAACCCGGTGCCGAAATGGATCGAGGCCGGCGAACCAGGCGGCGTGTACTGGACAACGCGGAACGTATCTCCGACCGGAAAGTCCGCATCGAGCCGCCAGCCGAGGCGGCCGTAGAAGGCCTTGGCGCGATCGACATCCGAAACGGGTATGAGCGCGACCTCAAACTTCAAATCGACTGTTGGCGCTTTCTTGTCGTTACCTGGACCTGTCATGGTGGTTCTCCTTTGTGGTTCGGTTCGGGTTGGGCGCGGGCTCGCGCCCGCCCCTTCAGCTCGGTTGACGCAGTGACTTGAACGAGGCTCGCAGCTCATCGACCAGAACGCCTGGCTGTTCCCAGGCAGCAAAATGTCCACCCTTGGCGAGACGATTATAGTGAATGAGCTTCGGGAACGCCTTCTGTGCCCAGGAGCGTGGCGCCTGATAAAGTTCATCCGGAAAGGCGCTGACGGCAACTGGTATCTGCACGCCCTTCGGTGCGAAGAACGCGAGCTTGTTCTCCCAATAGAGGCGCGCCGATGAGACGGCCGTCTTGGTCAGCCAGTAGAGGGTAATGTTGTCGAGCACGTCGTCACGCGTCAGACCCTCCGACTGGCCGTCGAAGACACGGGCAATGAGCTCGTAGCTGCGCGCGTCGTGATCCAGCATCCAGCCGGCAAGGCCGATCGGTGAGTCCTCGATGCCGTACAGCGTCTGCGGACGCTTGCTCATCTCCTGGGCGTAGGAGAGACCGTTCTTGTAGAAGAAATCGAGCTGACCGTAGGCACGACGCTCGTCGGCCGAGAGATCAGGCGGCGCTGGATCACCGGCGTCCAGGGCCTTCTGGATCTCGGCCGGCACGGTCGCCGGCATGTTGGTATGAATGCCCAGCAATCCGGCAGGCCGCTGCAATGCCATCTGTTCTGTCACCGCATCGCCCCAGTCGCCGCCTTGGGCGACGTAATGGGTATAGCCCAACCGCTGCATCAGCACGGCCCAGGCACGAGCAATCCGCACCGGATCCCAGCCGTGTTCAGTGGGCGTTCCGGAGAAACCATAACCAGGCAGGGACGGGATGACGACGTCGAAGGCGTCGGCCTCGGTACCGCCGTGAGCGGTCGGGTTGGTCAAGGGTTCGATGATCTTCAATTGTTCGATGATCGAACCGGGCCAGCCATGGGTGACGATGAGCGGCATCGCGTTCTTGTGCCCGGACCGCACGTGAATGAAGTGAATGTCGACGCCGTCGATATTGGTGACGAACTGCGGCAGGTCGTTGAGCTTCTTCTCGACCCTGCGCCAGTCGTACTTCGTCGCCCAATAGTCGGCGAGCTTCTTCATGGTCGCAAGCTGCACGCCCTGCATTCCATCCGTCACCAGTTCCCGGCTCGGCCATCTCGTCGCCTCGATCCGCTGTTTCAGGTCGGCGAGCGCTTCTTCGCTCGCATGGAACTGGAAGGGACGGATGGATTCGTCGACGGCGGGCTTGGCAGCAGCGGCGATCTGAACGCTGCTGGCCGAAGACGCGCCCGCGGCATGTGTGGCGATCGGAGGAAGCAGGATTGCGATCGCTGCCGACAGCGCGAGGGCTGCCAAGCGACTGCTATGGGCGGTTGGCAAATGGCGACTGGACATCATCATTCTCCTTGTTAGAGCGGTGAGGCGATGCCTGCGGCATCGCCAAGTTGTTCCGGGACGGATTTCGGGAAGCGATCGGCGCTATCCCCCGACGTTGTAGCGGGCTGCAGGCGCGCTCCTCGAAAGGTTGGGCATCAGCTTCTGGCGCGCCGCCTCGTAGGCCGCCCAGTCCCCGGCATCGGGTAGCGCCGGAATGGTGATCCCCTCACCCTGGTCGAGGCCGGCAAGCGCTGCATCGACCATGTCTTCAGCCCGCATGACGATCTCGCTCGGCACATGTTCGATCGGCGTGCCGGCGATATCCCAGAAGTCCGTCGCCGTCGCACCCGGCAGAACGGCCTGGATCCGGATGTTTTTCTCGGCAAGTTCCTTCTGCAGCGACAGGGTGAGCGCCAGCACGAAGGCCTTGGTCCCACCATAGACCCCGTTCAGCAATTCGGGCGCGACACCGACAATCGAGGCGATGTTGATGATCGTTCCCGCGCCGCGCGCAACAAAACCGGGTGTGGCCGCATAGGTCAGCCGTGTCAGTGCGCTCACATTCAGCGTGATCATCTCCTCCATCTTGTCGACGTCGGAGGCGAGCAGCGGCGCGGTCGCGCCGACGCCGGCATTGTTGATCAGCATCGTGATGCTTGCGTCTTCCCGAAGCAGCGTCTCGACCCGCTTCAGATCGTCCTTGTTGCCGAGATCCGCCGGTACGACTTCGATGGCGCGACCCGTCTCGTCGGCGAGGCGGCTGGCGAGAGCATTCAAGCGTCCGCGGTTGCGGGCAACGAGGATCAGGTCATAGCCGCGGTTCGCCAGGCGATCCGCATAGATCGCCCCGATGCCGGAGGATGCACCGGTAATCAGTGCGGTGCCCTTAATGTTCTTTCCCATTTTCAAGCTCCTTTGCCTTTGGTTGGAGCCTCGATAGTAAGTCGAGCAGCCCATGTCTCAAATGTCGTAATTCCGGCATTTTAGGCCATAAACTATTGAGCCATCGAACGTCGCTCAGCCGTCATCCATCAATCGCCGGATGTGTCAGCTCCTCATGTGGAGCTTCATGCAGGAGCGCGTCGTCCTGTGCCGTGACCGCCTGGGACTGGGCAGCGCCGCTTGAGAGCGGCGGCTGGCTGAAAAGCGCGGCAATTGCCGAAGGCTCCCTGGGATCGCTATCCCAGGCGCAAGGCGCCGCCGCGAGAGCGGCCACGGCAAAACCGGTTACGAAAATGCGCATCGACTGTTCCTCTTCCACTAATGGGACCGGCAACCCTTGATCCGGACGCGTTCGCCGTCTCGGCCGGCCCTGGCTGTCAATTTCGCGTCCGGACGTATCGCAGATGTGTTCGGTTGGCCTCGAAACTGTATCGGCATGTACGGCCGGGCTGAGGGCCAAATCGAAGGTGCAGCCGCCCCGGCACGACCGGGACGAGCCGTGCGCCCTTTCGGCCTTCCGGTGCGATGTGTCGCAGGCGGACTACAACGCGCTGTCCGCCACGAGCACCGGTTTCTCCCGGTAGAGGCCTGGAAAAAGGCGGTGCAAGGCGCCGATCTTCGGCTGCTCGTAGATGACGACGTAGGGCTGGCGCGGATTGTTGTAGACGTAGTCCTGATGATGGGCTTCGGCTTTGTAGAAGGACTTGCCGGGCTCGATCGTGGTTGCGATCGCCCGACCAAAAGCACCGGCCGTATCGAGCTGAGCGATGTAGTCGGCGGCGACCTTTGCCTGTTCGTGGTCACGCGGAAAGATCGCCGATCGATATTGCGGGCCGACGTCCGGTCCCTGCCTGCCAAGCTGAGTCGGATCGTGCGCGACGGAGAAGTAGACCTCGAGCAGCTGGCCGTAGCTGACCTGCTTCGGGTCGAACGTTATCTCCACAGCTTCGGCATGCCCCGTAGTGCCGGTTTCGGTCAGTTCGTAGGTCGCCGTCGCGGCGCTGCCGCCGGCGTAGCCTGATGTGACGCGCGTGACGCCGGCGACGTGCTGAAACACGGCCTGCACGCCCCAAAAGCAACCGCCGGCCAACACCGCCGTCTGGCTTGCCTCCGTTGACGCAATATCGTGGAGCGCCGTCGGAATGCGCCGGCCTTCCTCGGCAGTCGATTGATCGTTGACGGCAAGCGCCAGACCGCCCCCGATCAACACCACAGCACCGAGAAGACGCCAAATGGATCCGAGCAGCCGATGGCTGCGTTGCAGGTGATTTTCGCTCATCTCAAATCCCTCATCCAAAGGTGAAAACGAACGCCTCGACGCCAGGCTCCAGAAAACGAATTTCGAAGGTCCGTTCCCTTGCCTCACCGGACTGGCGCACAAGCTGGTAGAGGCGCGTCTCAGAGACAGTTCCCTTGCCGACCGCATCGGTATCCGCGCCATGATCCGCGCCCGGCGGCACGCCATCGACCGTGATCTGGAAGGGCACCGGCTTGCCGCCTGCGCCCGGTCCAAGCACCAGATGCAGATCGCGGGCGCGGAACCGGTAGGTGATGCCGCCGCCAGCCTCGTTGAGGTGCGCCTGTTCGGCTCCCACAGTCCAGTTGCCGGCAAGCCCCCATTCGTTCAGCCGTGGAGCATTGACGGTGTAGCGTTGGGCGCTGTCGGCCGAGACGCCTTCGGGCGACACGAAATTTTCCCCGCGCGCGTAGCCGACATAGGTCTCGCCGGATCCGAGCCGCGTCAGATCAGGCGAGGCTTCGGCACCTTTCGCATCCGGCTTGACCAGGTCGGATTGAGCCTTGCGCTTACCGGCCGATTCGGCCAGCAAATCCTGGATCACGCGTTCGGAGCCTTCGTAGTCACCTTCGCCGAAATGGGTGTAGCGGATCTGTCCTTCGGCATCGATGAAGTAGTGCGCCGGCCAGTAATTGTTGGAAAAGGCCCGCCAGATTGCGAAATCGTTATCGATCGCCACGGGATAGGTGATCTTGAAATCGCGAACCGCCTGCTCAACGTTGCCAATCTGCTTTTCAAAGGCGAATTCCGGCGCGTGCACGCCGATCACGACGAGGCCCTGATCGCGATACTTCTCCGCCCAGGCCCTGACATAGGGGATCGTCCGGATGCAGTTGATACAGGAATAGGTCCAGAAGTCGACGAGAACCACCTTGCCGCGAAGCTCCGCCGGTGTCAGCGGCTTGGAGTTCAGCCACTGAACGGCGCCGTCGAGCGACGGGAAGGTCCCTTCCACCGGCAGGTCGCTGCGATAGGTCGCCGGTCGCGTATCCTTTGCGGCGAGCGTCATGCGGCTGCTGGCAACGGAGACGTCACCCGCTCCGGCGCCACGCAAGCGGTCGAGGATGGATTGCTCGAAACCAGCCGTGCTCGCATAGGAGAGGCGCGCCAGCAATCCGGTGTCGAAGCCGGAAGCGATCGCCGCGACACCGGCAAGCACGGCGACGCCCAGCCCCTGGCGAATGCGATCGCCAACACCAAGGAACCGCTTCATCGCCGAAAACACCCTGCCGCCGGCAAGAACCGCCAGTGCCAGCGATGTCGCCGCACCGGCCGCATAGGCCGAAAGCAGCAGCGTCGTCTGCACGTTCGCGCCATTGAGAGCAGCGCCGGTCAGGATGAGTCCAAGTACAGGACCGGCACAGGGCGCCCAAAGCAGTCCGGTCGCAACGCCGAGCAGGATGGCGCCGCCGACGCTTCCCTTCTCGCCGGTCGCCGCCTTCCTGGACAATCTGTTGCCGAGCGCGACAAGCGGGCCGGTCAAGAACGTGGCGGCCCGTGTCGACAGCAGGCTGACGCCAAAGACCGCCAAGGGTGCGATCGCCGCGTAGCGTCCGAACGCGTTTGCCTGCACGGCCCAGTTGCCGCCGAGCGCCGCGAGAGAGGCGATGCCTGCAAAGGTCACGATCTTGGCGAGCAGCATCGGCAGAATGCTGGTGGAAAAGGGCTGACCGGCGCGCGCGAACACGAACGGCAGCACCGGCAGGATACAGGGGCTGACGATCGTCAGCACGCCAGCGAGATAGGCTACAACAAACAGGAACATCAGTCCCTCCACACTGGATCGATGCCTTGCGGCAGCAATCGCGCTTTAGATGCGCAGCAGAGGATCATGGCGACGTATCGCGGATGTTTCCGCTTGGAGGGGGATATGTATCGTAATGCAGCGAGGCGCCGAGACGGCATGGCGGAAAGTGCCGACCATGCCGCCGTCGGTGGAAGGCCCAACCCTGCTCGTGCTCGGTCTCGATTGCCTCGGCGGCACGCCGTTTCTCGACCTCAAGCCGGACCGGAGCTTTCTCCCTGGTGTTTAATTGCGTCGGATCGCGGCTGGCCGCGTCCTTTCGCCCACCGGCCTGGATATAGACCGGGAAACAGCACCACCACTGGACGTGGGGCTACATCTGCATCCCCGCGGCTGCGGCCGCCTCAATCACGCAAGGTAATCCACACCGGCGCATGGTCGCTCGCCCCTTCCACACCGCGCACCTGCCGGTCGATGCCGGCACCGATCAACTCGCGAGAGAGCTTGTGGCTGAGCAGGATATGGTCCAGCCGGAGGCCGGCGTCCCGCTGCCATCGGTTCCGACGATAGTCCCAGAAGGTGAAGAGCTGCTCTTGCGGATAGATTTTGCGAAGGGCGTCGAGCCAGCCTTGATCCAGCAGCTTTCGGAATGCGGCACGGCTTTCCGGCTGAACCAGCGCGTTGTCGTCGTAGGAGCGTGTCGGATAGATATCGCGCGGCTCCGGCACGATGTTGTAGTCGCCGGCAAGCACGACCGGCAGATCGGCACCATAGAGGTCGGAGGCATGGCGGAGAAGGCGGTCGTGCCAGGACAGCTTGTAGGCAAACTTCGGGCCCGGCTGCGGATTGCCATTGGGCGCATAGAGGCATGCGACCAGGATGCCGCTGACCGCCGCCTCGATGTAGCGGCTCTGTTTGTCGGACGGATCGCCCTCAAGCCCCACGCGGGTCAGGACCGGTTCGCTGTCGCGGCTAAGAATGGCGACACCGTTCCACGCCGCCTGCCCCTGCCAGACGGCGCTGTAGCCAGCCTTCTCGATCGCATCGCGCGGAAATTCACCGTCGGCCGCCTTGAGTTCCTGCAGGCAGACGATGTCCGGCTTGGCTTGACCCAGCCAAGCGATCAGGTTCTCCAATCGTCGAGTAATGCCGTTGATGTTGAAGGTGGCGATCTTCATATCGGCAGCCAGTTCAGGAGGTCAGCGGGGCGGCCCAGGTGGAAACCGCTCCAGCGAGCGTCTGCAGATGATCGGCGGCTGAAAAACCGGAAATGCTCTTGCGTGGCTTGAGATCATGATCGCCGTCCTCGAGCCACAAGACCTCGATGGCATCGGAAAGCGCGTAACCCGGAACCTCCTCGCGCGTGCCGAACTCGTCGCGGGTTCCCTGGCAGATCAGGGTCGGTGTCTTCAGCGCAGCAAGATGCTTCGTGCGCAACTGTTCGGGCTTGGCCGGCGGATGGAAGGGATAGCCGAGGCAGAGCAGCCCGACGATCTTGCCAGCCGCGTGGAGTTGGTCGGCGACCATGCTGGCAACCCGCCCACCCATCGACTTGCCGCCGATGATGAGCGGACCCTTTGCACCGAGCGCTTCGATGGCAGCGACATATTCCGGGTTGAGTGTTTCTGCACGTGGCGGCGGCTTACGTCCTTCGGAGGTGCGCCTTGCCGCCATATAGCCGAACTCGAACCGGGCAATGCGAAAGCCTGCTGCGGCGAGCGCCTTGGCGGTCGCATTCATCGAGGCGGAGTCCATCGGCGCGCCTGCGCCGTGTGCGAGCAGAATGGTGACGGGCGCATCCTCGGGCCCGTCGAACAGAAACTTCTCGCCCATATCAGCCTACCGTCCTTGGACGCAGATGCAGATCGACGTACTGCACACCCCGCTCTGCCGTTCGCGCCCATTCGCTATCGCTGTCGAGTTCGAGATAGCGGCGCCACCAGCGCCTGGCCTCGCCAAGGTCGCCAGCATCGAATTCGAGTTTTGCCAGGTTGAAGACCGCATCGGCATAGTCGCCGTCAAGCTCGATCGCCTTCTTGAGGTGCCTGCGGGCGGCATCGATCCGTCCCCGCTCGCTCATCAGCCCGGCGAGGTTGAACCAGGCCTCGACGAAAGATGGATCGAGCTTGATGGCGCGGGCATAATCATGCGCAGCATCCAGTTCGCGTCCCGCCGCCTTGAGGCAGTTGGCGCGGTTGAAGGCAGCAACCGAGTCCGTTCGATCCACGGCGAGATAGCGCTGATAAAAGGCGGCTGCCTGCTCGTAGTCGCCGCTCGCCTCGGCCTCCTCGGCCAGCGCGAAAAGATCTTCCAGCTCGGCATCGTCGAATGTCCCGAGATCGAAGAGCAGCTGCCCGTCGAGCTCGCTCTTGCCTTCGATGCTGCGCGCATAGATCGCATCCCGGCCCTCGTGGTGCAGTGATAGTGCCGTCAGCGACGCCACCTGCCCTGAGCGATGCACCGACCGGGCAATCGCGCTCCAGCTCGCCCCGCTGGCGATCAGCTCCGCATACTTCCTGGCCAAGATCAGGTCGCGAAACGAATAGGGTTCGCTGTCATGTTCGAAGGCATCGAACAACGACAGGAGATCAAAGACGCGCGAAGGCAGCTTGGCCTGATCGATCAACGACTGCCGCGTGAGCGCCGATGCCGCCGGAACCGACATCAGCCCCAGAAGGCGAAGAAAACCATTCTCGCTGACGAGCCATCGCCCCGCGGCACGCTCGGCGTCGACGCGTGCATCGATCTCGGCTTCGCTCGCCTTTGCCAACAGACCGCGACCGAAGACGAGATAGGTCGTCTGCCGCGTCATGCCACGTCTCAAATGTCCGTGTTGCCGTTCGACCTCCCGCGCAGCAAGCCTGCGCGGGAACGCCGCAAGCGCCCCCACGATACCGAATGTCTGGCCGGCAACCACCATCAGGCTTTCTTCTTTGCGGTCGTCTTTGCCGCCGTCCGTTTGGCAGCGGCAGGAGCCGCCGCCTTGGCGGTCTCGTTGGCAGCCGGCTCGGCCTTGGCCTTGCTCTTGGCCGGCGGCTTGGACTGGGACAGGCTCGCCTTCAGTGCGTCCATAAGATTGATGACGTTGCCGCGTTCAGGTGCGGCCGCGATGATCGGCTTGTGGCCCTTCAGCTTCTCGCGGATCATCTTCATCAGCGCGATCTCGTAGCGGTCCTCGTAGTTCTTCGGGTCGAAGACCGTCATCTTCTGCTGGATCAGTGCTTCGGCAAGTTGCAGCATTTCCGGGTCCGGATGACCGACAGGGATATTCCCAAAATATTCAGCTGTTCCGCGAACTTCGCTCGGATTCCTTAAGACGCACACGAACATGCCCGTTTCACGGGCGCCGATCGTGACCACCCGCTCACGGCTGGAAAGAACGAGGCGGGCAATCGCGAGCTTACCGCTTTTTTTCAGCGCCTCACGCAGCACGACGAAGGTTTCCTCGGCCATCGCGCCATCGGGCGCCAGATAATAGGGTGCGTCCTGGTAGATGACATCGACGGAGCCTTCGTCGACGAAGGCCTCGATGTTCATCGTGTGGTTGGATTCGATGCGGACGCTTTCCAGATCGGCGTCTTCGATGATGATGTATTTCTTGTCTTCGTACTCGTAGCCCTTGACCAGGTCCGAGCGCTCGACGAGGCCCAGTTCCGGGTCGACCGGCTTCATGTTGATCCGGTTGTGGGTGTCCTTGTGCAGTTGATTGAAGCTGATGCGTTCGCTCGAACTGGTCGCCGGATAAAGCCTGACGGGACAACTGACGAGACTGAGTTTGAGATAGCCTTTCCAACTTGCCCTGGGCGCCATGATTGTCTCCTACGCGGCCAAACGCATTACGTCCTCGTTTCGGACATGAGCGGCAGATCCTTGGCAAAGTCGTCGATATCGGCCCAGGGATCGCCGAAAGTATCCAGAAGACCAGGCAGCGAAGAATAGTTCAAATCCTGTGGAGCGTCGATAGTCTCAAGATCCGCCCAGTTGAGCGGCGTCGAAGCAGGCAGATTTGTGCGTGCCCGCAGCGAATAGGGCGCTGCCGCCGTGTGCCCGCGGGCATTACGGTGAAAGTCGATGAAGATGCGCTTGACGCGGTTTTCCTTGCCCATGGTGGTGGTGAATGTCTGCGGCGCCGTCGCGGCCAGGCGCGAAGCGATCGCGCTCGTCGCCTGGTGCGTCTTCTTCCAATCCAGTTTCGGTCTCACCGGGACGACGACATGGATCCCGCTGCCGCCGGATGTCTTGACGAAGGGAACGAGACCAAGCGCTTCCAGTTCGCCGCGAATGTGAACCGCAGCCTCGACCACGTCGCGCCAGGCGATCCCCTGACCGGGATCGAGGTCGAAGACGATGCGATCCGGTTTTTCGAGCCTAGCGCGCCTTGTTCCCCAGCTATGAAGCTCAATGACGCCAAACTGGGCGAGCGCCAGGTACCCCTTCGTGCCTTCGATCGACAGATAGGATTTGGTCTCGCCCTCGGAATTGCTGGACGCGAAACTACCGATTTCGGGGGGCATGCCGGTAAAGGGATGTCGCTGGAAGAAGCAATCTGCGGGTTTTCCCGTCGGGCAACGGAAGAGCGACACAGGCCGGCCAAGGATGTGCGGCAGCATGAAGTCGCCGACGAGCGCATAGTAGACGGCAACGTCGAGCTTGGTCGGCCCGGATCTGCCGAACACCCGACGGTCCGCGTTGGTGACCTGGATGCTCGCGAGATCGGCATCGGTGATCAGGCGTTTGCGTGGGGCGCGCGCCGGAGCCGAGAGTTCGACATCGCGCAGCCCCTTGAAAACCGCATGGCGCAGGACATTGTCGGTGGTGCGGTTGGAATAGTGGATTCGCGCGTTCAGCACCGGCCGCACCCAGGTGATTTCCTTCGGTGCCCCTTCGAGCGCAATCGCGTCGCTGCGCAATCCCTCAAGCCGTGTGAGCAACAGTCTGGCCGTCTCCGCGTCAAAACCGGTTCCGACCTTGCCGCGGTAGTGCAACTCACCGTCCATCCATTCGCCGAGTGCAAGGGCTGCAAGCCCCTCGGCCGCCTCCGAGGTGGTGTATCCGGCGATGGCAAAGTCTTCGCTTTTGAGCGCTTTCGTCTTGGTCCAGGTCTGGGTGCGACCGCTGCGATAGGGCGCGGAAGTGCGCTTTGACACAATCCCCTCGAGCCCCAGCTCCGCCGCGTGGTCGTAGAGGCCGCGGCCATCGCCTTCGACATGGTCGCTGAACTGAATGGCGGAGCGGCTCGATACTTGTCCCTGGAGCAGTTGCGCGAGCAGCCCCTTGCGTTTGTCAAGCGCGACTTCGGTGAGGTTCCAGCCGTCGAGATAGAGGATGTCGAAAGCATAGAAAACGAGCTTGCCGTCAGCGCCGGACGAAAGCGCATCCTGCAGCAACGCAAAGCGGCTTATGCCCTTGTCGTCCAGCACGACAATTTCGCCGTCGATGATCGCCTCGCGACAAGGCAGCTTCCGGAAAGCGTCCGGCAGATCGCCATAGCGCTTTGTCCAGTCGAGTCCACTGCGGGTAATCAGCCGCACCTTGCCGTCGGAGATATCCACCATCGTCCGGTAACCGTCGAACTTGATCTCGTGCAGCCAAGTCGCCTTTTCCGGAGGCGCCCCTGGCGGCTTCGGTGTCTGGCTGGCCAGTTGCGGCTCGATCCGCTCCGGTTTCACGCCCTTGACCGCGCCGGCCAACGCGCCGGGCTTGAGAACGACCGGTTTTACCGGTTTCTTCGGCGGCTCCACCAGTTCCTCGATCCGCCGTCCGCTCTTCACGCTTTCGGGGCGCGACATCAGGATGTCGATGTTTGGATCGGCGGCAAGGTCATGTTCTTTGAACAGCAGCCAGTTGCGCTGATCTTCCTCCCCGGGCTTCGGTTTCAGCCGCGTCAGCATCCAGCCGCCGTTGAGCTTCTCGCCGGCCAGACGGAACTTGAAGGCGCCGGTTCGCAGGCTCTTGTCGACATCATCCATCGGCGCCCAGACACCCGTATCCCAGACGATCATCGGTCCGCCGCCGTACTCTCCCTCAGGGATGACGCCCTCAAAGTCGATATAGTCGAGCGGATGGTCCTCGGTCTCGACCGCCAGTCGCTTGTCGGCGGGGTTGAGCGACGGCCCTCTTGGAACCGCCCAGCTCTTGAGTACGTCACCGAGCTGAAGTCTCAGATCATAGTGATCGGCCGTCGCGTGATGCTTATGGACGACGAAACGATTGCCCTCGCCTCCGACCTGCCCGGCAGGTTCCGGCGTCCTGGAAAAATCCCGTTTGGAGCGGTAGGCCCTGAGTTTCGACGTCGCCATCTCGCAAGGCTAAGGCGTGTTTGCGCGGGCCGCAATATCCGCGCAACAGCGCCTTCGGAGCGTCGAGCCGTCGAGTTTTTAGGAAAGCAATTGCTTTCCTCCGCGGCTCGCACTAACACTTTCAGGAGCAATTTGGAAAGTCGCCATGCTAGAAAAGCAAAAGGCACCACGTCCGCGCGGCCGGCCGCAGGTCCGCTCCGATGATGAAACCCGCCGCGTGATCATCCTGGCGGCTGAAAGACAGTTCTGCGATCTCGGCTATGAGGCCGCAAACATCAACATCATCGCTCGGAATTCCGGCGTTTCCACCAAGACGCTCTACCGGCTGTTTCCAACCAAAGCCGATCTGTTCGAACGCGTGATCTCCCTCAGGATCGCCGAGTTCGTGCTCGAAGCCGATGAGGAGAACATCGAAGCCGCAGATGTGAGGACCGGTCTCGTGCGCTTGCTGGCCGCCTACGGACATCTCGTGCTTGCCGCGGACACGATTGCGATCATTCGCCTGGTACTTGCAGAGGCGGAGCGCTTTCCCGAGGTTGCCACGACGTTTTGGGAACAGGCGATCGAACGAACCAATGCAACACTGGAGCGCTGGTTGAAGGCGCAGGTGGCGCAGGGACGGCTCGTCATTGCCGATCCGCATTTGGCGGCGGGCATGCTGCGCGGCATGATGGCGATGGAGCCGCAACGGGCTGTCATGATGGGTCGCGTCAGCAGCATCGACGATGCGACGGTCGCTGCCCGCGCCGAAAGCTGCGCGGCGATCTTTCTCGCTGGTGCCTTGCCGCGATAGGCGCAGACCACCGGCTTGCTCCACGGCGTTCTTTATCGATGTCACGCAGACGTCATCAAACTGTAACCTGAGACCGTATAACTCTCCGCGCGGGGTCATCCTGCCGGGCGCATGAGGCGTCGCGACCAGCCTTCGGCATGGCCTCCTCTCCTTCAAGCCCGGTGTTTGTTATGCGTTTGTCCGCGAAGCTCCCCCTTGCTGCGGCGGCTCTGGCTGCTTTTTCCATCGCCGCCACCAGTCTTGCCGGCCTCACCGTCAGCGGCAGCCTGTCGTCACGGGCCGCGATCGAAAAACTGGAAGCCCTTGCCGACGCGCGCCGCAACGAGCTTCGGCACTATCTGACGACCGTCGAAAACGACCTGCGCAATCTGCAGGTGCAGAAATCCGTCGCCAAGGCGCTCACCGACCTCAATTGGGCCACAGCCAAGATCGGGGACAACGCCGGCAGCGAACTGCAGCGCCGCTATGTCATGGAGAACCCCAATCCCGAGGACAAGCGTGCCCTCTACAATTCCGCGGGGACCGACGACTACGACGCGCTGCACGCGCGTTACCATCCCCTCTTTCGCCGCTACGTGGAAGCCCATGGCTACCGCGACGTGTTGCTTGCCAATCTTAGCGGCGACGTCGTCTATTCGCTCAATAAAAAGGGCAATTTCGCCGCCAATCTCAAGGACGCCGCCTGGAAGGACACTGGACTCGGCCGCGTCTTTCAGGAAACGGCCGAAGGCACCGACAAGAGCAAGCTTGCGTTCGCCTCCTACGAGACCTACGCGCCACTCGGCGGCCGGCCTGCGTCGTTCATCGCCATTCCGCTGGAATCGATCGACGGCAAGATCGGCACATTGATCCTCGAAATGCCCGATGCGCTGATCGGTGAGATCGTCGGCAACAGGACCGGGCTCGGGGAAACCGGCGAGACAATTCTCGTTGACGGCAACGGATTCTTTCTGACCGACAGCACCGGCACTCCCGACAACGACATGCTCAAGGCGCGGATTGAGCTCGGAAACCAAGCGGGGGCAAATGGTATCGTCAGCAGCAGGCTCGACGACTTCCGCGGAGAGGAGGCCCAGATGGCGGCCACCAGCCTCGATGCCTTCGGCACGCGCTGGACGATGGTCGCAGTCATGACCACACGCGAAGCTTTTGCCGCCGTCACTGCTTTGCGTAACTGGACCCTCGCCACTGCTCTGGCCGTTCTTGCCGTCGCTCTCGCAATTGCCATCTGGTACTCGCGCCGGCTGACCCGCCCGATCACTGGCCTCGTCACCGACATGACCCGTCTTGCGGCAGGTGTCACGGCGATCGCTGGTCTCGGCGGCAACCGCAAGGATGAAATCGGCGACATGGCGCGTTCCGTCGTCGTTTTCCGCGATGCGCTGCTTGACCGCAACCGCCTCGAAACCGAAGCCGAAGAAACGCGGGTGTTGATTGAAGAGGAGCGGCAGGCCCGCGAAACGACCCAGTCCGAAGTGTCGCGGCAGATCAACGAGGCCGTCGAGAGGTTGGCGTCAGGGCTCGAACGTCTGGCCCAGGGTGACCTGACCGCACACATCGAACACCCCTTCGGCGCTGGTTTTGATCGCCTGCGCACGGACTTCAACCAGTCGCTGGAGAGCCTCGCCATCACACTTGGCGACGTGAAGACGAGAAGTGCGCAAATCGACGGTGAAACCGGTGAGATGCGCGACGCCATTGGCCAGCTTGCAAAACGCACCGAACACCAGGCGGCAACACTCGAAGAGGCGACCGCAGCGCTCAGCGCGATCACCGCGACCGTCGAGCGCACAGCCGAACACGCCTCGTCAGCGACGACGATCGCAGCCGCAGCAAAGGCGAGTTCAGACCGGTCCGGTCACGTGGTGATGAATGCCGTCAGCGCCATGGCCCAGATCGAAAAGGGATCCGTCGCGATCTCCCAAATCATCGGCACGATCAACGACATTGCGTTTCAGACCAACCTGCTGGCGCTGAATGCCGGTGTCGAGGCAGCGCGCGCCGGCAAAGCCGGCAAGGGCTTTGCCGTCGTCGCGCACGAAGTCCGCGAACTGGCGCAGAAATCGGCGCTGGCCGCCCGCGAAATCAAGGCGATCATCACGACTTCGACCGAAGAAGTGGCAAAAGGGGTCTCTCTGGTTCGCGCGGCCGGTGATGCCCTCGATGAGATCTCCGGTCAGATTCATGCAATCAACGAACAGACACAGCAGATTGCCGGTGATGCGCGCGACCAGGCAACCGATTTGCAGCATATCAACCAGACCATGCTTTCGCTCGACGGCGTGACGCAACAGAACAACGCCATGGTCGAGGAGAGCACTGGCATGACGCACCGGCTATCGAACCAGGCTTCCGGCCTGTTCGATCTCGTCGACCGCTTTCGCACCACGCCCGCCGAGCGAGCGCAGGCGACGGCGCCCGATGCGGAGCGCCTCCGCCTGATCGCCTAGAGAAACCCGCTCTCAAGTGGGTCCACGTGAGGCGGAAAGATGCTCTAGAATCAAAGTGCTAGAGCGTCCTTGGTGCGTTCATATGAACGCACGGCGCTCTTGCGGATCACGGCCAGTCGCGCACCTTACCGGTGCCGCCCGGACAGCCCTTCGCCGGATCAGCTCGCCTTCGCCAGCGCAACCGCATCGGCGCCGGCTGGGAAATGCAGCCGGCCGGACAGATCGTTTGCCGCCTGCCACACCTCTTCCGCGACATCGGTCTCGGTCGTCACCAGGGCCGGCTTTGCGAACTGGGCGAAAACAGGAGCCGCGAAAGCGGCATAGGGTTCCGGGATCAGATCCTCGACGGGGACCGCCGTATTGTGCGCGAAGCGCGTGGTTGGCGCGTAACCCGGCTCGACCAGCTTGACGCGGACGCCGAAGGCCTCAAGCTCGTGGGCGAGCGAACCGGTAAAGCCGGTGATCGCCGTCTTGCTGGCCGTATAGGCAGCTGCGAGCGGCATGGCAGCAAGCGTTACGCTGGAGGTGACGTTGACCAAGACCCCCGACCGGCGAGCGCGGAACTGCGGTATCACGGCTTGCGTCATCGCCATCACGCCGAAGGTGTTCGTATCGAAGACCTTTCGGATGTGCGCCATCGGCGTCGCCTCGAAGGCTCCGACCACACCGACGCCGGCGTTGTTGACGAGGACATCGATCGGGCCGGCCTCCTCGATTGCGGCCGCGATGCTCTCGGGCTTGGTGACATCGAGGGCCAGC
Source organism: Ensifer sp. LC11 (assembly GCF_001695835.1). GTDB lineage: Bacteria > Pseudomonadota > Alphaproteobacteria > Rhizobiales > Rhizobiaceae > Ensifer. Next base: position 30,887 of record NZ_MBSO01000072.1, read on the forward strand.
AAGCAGACACGCTCGGATTTCGGCAGGACATCCCGGCGCGGCGTACGCATGGTTGCAATCACCTTCCAGCCCTCAGCATAGAAGCGCCGCGCCGTTTCCAGTCCATAGCCGGAGGAGCAACCGGTGATCAGTACGGTTTTCATGGTCATTTCCTTCGCTGTTTCGATGCGACCGGAATATCGAGACGGCGCAGGACGATCTACCGCTTGCAGTCCTGCTTTCATTTGCTATCGTCCTGATATGATCGATCCACTCTCGCAACTCATCCAACTGCTCCACCCGCGCACGGTGTTCACCAAGGGCATCAGCGGCGCCGGTCGCTGGGCCGTGCGCTATTCCGACTTTGGGCAACCGAGCTTTTGCACGGTCGTTGAAGGGTCCTGCCGCCTAGCCGTCGACGGCGAAGCACCCGTGACACTCGAAGCCGGCGACTTCGTGCTGCTGCCGACAACGCCAGGCTTCACCCTCTCGGGCTTTGAACCGGTTCAACCCGTGTTCGTCGACCCGAAGGTGACGCCGGCGCCGATGGACGAAATTCGCCATGGACGGCCGGACGGCGATCCGGACGTGCGTCTGCTCGGCGGATACTTTGTGCTCGATTCCCCCGATGCGGGATTGCTTGTATCGCTGCTGCCGACGCTCGTGCATCTGCGCGACATCGGTCGGCTTTCGACCCTTGTGCGTCTTGTCGGCGACGAGGCACGTGACGGCAGGCCAGGCCGCGATCTGGTGCTCGCGCGGCTGGTGGAAGTACTGCTCGTCGAGGCGCTCCGGTCAATTCAGGGTGAAGCCGCAGCTCCCGGTCTGCTTCGCGGCCTCGGCGATCCACGGTTGGCGGCGGCCATCCGCGCGATACACGCCGATCCGGCTCGCGCGTGGACGGTGGCCAAACTTGCAAGCGAGGCAGCACTTTCCCGGTCGGTGTTTTTCGACCGTTTCACGCGTGTGGTTGGCGTACCGCCGATGGAGTACCTGCTCGTCTGGCGCATGGCACTTGCCAAGGATCTGCTGCGGCAACGCGATATCGATCTCGCCGCCATTGCCGCGCGCGTCGGCTATGGTTCGGCCAGCACCTTCAGCACCGCCTTCAGCCGCCATGTCGGACAGCCGCCGGGCCGCTATGCACGCATGGTGCCTGCCTAGGGCATCCGCCGTTTGTGAGAAATGCGGTCACATTTACACCATGCTCGCTCGCCTATAGAGCGCCTTACGACCAACAGGGAACCGCGAACATATGCTCCGACGCCTCTACGATTGGACACTGTCGCTCGCAACGCGGGAGACCGCCATTGTCTGGCTCGGCATCATCGCCTTTGTCGAAAGCTCGATCTTTCCGGTTCCGGCTGACTTGCTTTTGATCCCGATGGCTTTGGCGCGCCCCGAGCGGGCGTGGCGCTATGCGCTGGTTGCGACCATCTGCTCGGTGCTCGGTGGCATTGCTGGCTGGTATCTCGGCCACTATGCCTTCGATACGCTCGCAAGGCCGCTCCTGGAATTTTACGGCAAGCTCGACACCTTCGAGCACCTGAGGGTATCGGTCGATTCGGAAATGCTGGCATTGCTGCTGGTCACTTCAGGCCTCGCGCACCTGCCCCCGATCAAGGTCGTGACGATCCTCTCGGGTGCCGCCGACATCAATCTTGGCCTGTTCATCGTCGCGGCCATTATCGCGCGCGGCGCGCGCTTCTTCCTGCTCGCCTGGCTGCTACAACGCTTCGGCGAAGAGATCCGCGAGTTCCTGGAAAAGCGCCTCGGCGCGCTGGCGGGTGCGGCGGCAACGATCCTGATCTGCGTTTTCGCTGCGCACCGCTTCCTCTCCTGACCTTTGCGCTGTGGGGCAGCTATGCCGCCCACTCAGCGTGGATGCGCACCCGGCAAGGAGAGCGGCGCAAGCTTTCGCATCGCCCGCCCCGTCGGGTCGTTCTCCGGGGCCCTGCGACAGGCATAGTCCTGGGCCTCCTGGAGTTTCGCGAGTGCGCCGTCATAGTCGATCAAGGTCGGCCGTCCACCACTGACGACACAGGTCCCGTCGACATAAACTCGCTCGATCGCCCGCTCCGCGGCGCAATGCAGGAGGTTGCGCAGCGGATCATAGACAGGCTGCATCGCATGGTGGCGGAGATCGACGACCAGGAAATCCGCCTTGGCGCCGATAGCGATCCGCCCGATGTCGGTGCGGCCGAGCGCCTTGGCGCCCGCGGTGGTCGCGGCGTCCAGAATGTCGGCGGTCGCGACGTCGAAGACAGACTTGCCCGAGAGCCGCGCGCAGATCATCGCCTGGCGCATTTCCTCCAGCATATTGAAGGGGTAGCTGTCGGTTCCCAATGCCACATTGACGCCGGCACGCCGATAGCGGCCGACCGATTCCAGCGCCATGCCGCTACGCGAGAAGGTGACCGGGCAGTGCGCCACCGTCGTCTGGCGATCGGCGAGCAGATGCAGATCGATCTCGGTTCTCTGCCGGGTCCAGGAATGGCTGTCAATGAAGATGCAATGGCCAAGGATCAGGTCCTGGCCGAGCAGCCCGAGACTTTCGAGATACTGTACGGCCGTCAGTCCGTGCCGCCGCAGGAGTTCCTCGTGTTCGGCCATAGTCTGGGCGGCGTGAATGGTAATCGGCATGCCGCGCTTGCGGGCCGCGGCCACCGCATCCTCAAGCAGTTCCGGCGAACAGGTCTCGATCTGCGACGGCGCAACGACACCACCGAGGCGGCCGGAGGCGTGTGCCGCCGCCGCATCGACAACTTCCAGCGCCCGCGCGAAGGCCTCGCGTCCGCGTGCCTTGTCCCAACGGAAATCGAGACGGTGGCTGTCTTCGACATGCCATTGCGCCTCACGGAACCCAGGCGCGACGAAGGCGCGTGCGCCACTTTTCGCAAGCGTCGGCAACCAGCTTTGATGCGGCCCGGCAATGTCGAGCAGGGTGGTGACGCCACTGCGCATCAAATCGCCGACCATGACCGTCAACGACGCCTCGATCGCGTCATCGTCGATCTCCAGCAGGTTGGAATATTCGTAGAGCGCATTGCCCCAGAGCGCGGCCGTGCCGATGTCCTCGAAGATGCCCTTGGAGATCGGTTCTTCCCCGGAGTGGCAATGCACATTGACGAAGCCGGGCATGATCATGCGATCGCGGCCGGAGCTCTCGCTGTCGAACGGGCCGTCATAATGACCGCCGACATGCACGAAGCCCGTGTCGTCATAGGCGACGTCGGCATCATGCATATAGACGTGGCCATTGCGCTCGCTGTCGAAGGCGACCAACGTGTGTGCCTTGCGGATGACGTGGATCTCTTTAGTCATGCGTGGTCCTGAAATATTGCTCTAGGAAACGACTGTAAGCCCCCATGAGAGCGCTGAAAACGAAGTATACGACGGCCGCGAAAACATAACCTTCGAGTACGGCGATACCCTGCCACTGAGGATCGCGCATGGCGGTGCGGACGGTGTCGAGGAAGTCGAGGAGGCCAACGATCGTCACGAGCGTGGTGTCCTGGAAGAAGCCGATGAACAGACTGACAAGCGGCGGGATAACCTTCTTCAATGCCTGCGGCAGCACGATCTTGCGCATGATCTGCCAATAGTGCAGGCCGAGCGAGTGTCCGGCCTCCACCTGCCCTTTAGGCACCGCTTGCAGGCCACCACGCACGATCTCGGCGATATAGGCGGCGGCAAAGAGGATGATCGCCACCTGCGCCCGGATGAGTTTGTCGATGGTGATGCCATCAGGCATGAACAGCGGCAGCATGACTGTTGCCATGAACAGGATGCTGATCAGCGGCACGCCGCGCACGATCTCGATGAACCCGACACCGAGAACGCGGATCGCCGGAAGGTTTGACGCGCGGGCGAGCGCAAGCGCGATGCCGAGCGGCAACGCGCAGGCGAGCCCGATGAAGGACAGCATGAAGGAGAGCGGCAACCCGCCCCATTGCGTCGTCGGTACGACGCTGAGGCCGAAGTAGCCACCAGCCATAAGCACATAGAGCGTCGGCAGGATGATCGCGACCCAGGCGATCAGCAGCCCCCGCCCCCAGACCTTCGGCACCATAGAGACGAGACAGGCGCCGAGGAACAGAAGCATGGCCGCCAGCGGTCGCCATTGCTCTTCGAACGGATAGAAGCCGAAGAAGATGTAGCGCATCTTCGCCGACAGGAACGGCCAGCAGGCACCGCTCGTCGCCTTGCATTCCGCCGGTGTCCCCGAGAACGTCGCATCGACGAACAGCCAGCCGATCGCCAGCTTAGCAAGCGTGAAGATCGTGCCGAGGCAGAGGATGGTGATCAGCGCGTTGCCGGGCGTTCCAAAATAGGCGCCGAGCCACCGGCCATTCGGCGCCGGCGGCGCTTGGCGAGAGGTGAGCGTGGTGTCGGCGATGAGAGTGTCGATCTGCGTCATCGCTCAGCGCTCCCTCAGCGCGACCCGCGCATTGTACCAGTTCATGACCAGCGAGATCAGGATGGACAGACCGAGATAGACACCCATGAAAATGGCAATGGCTTCAATCGCCTGTCCGGTTTGGTTCATAACCGTGTTCGAGACCATCACCAGGTCCGGATAACCGATCGCGATGGCGAGCGAACTGTTCTTGAAGACGGTCAGGTAAGTGTTGGTGAGCGGTGGGATGATGATCCGGAGCGCCTGTGGCAGGATCACCAGTTTCAGGGTGCGCCCACGTGACAGGCCAAGCGCCGTCGCCGCCTCCCATTGCCCCTTGCTGACGGCCTGAATGCCGGCGCGCACGATTTCCGCAACGTTAGCCGACACACTCAACGTAAGCCCGAGCAGAAGCGCCACAAATTCGGGGCGCAGATGATAGCCGCCGCTCAGGCGAAACCGCCCGAGTTCGGGCACGTCCCAAGAGACGGCGATATTTGCGACCAGGAATACCGCCGCGAGCGGCAGCACAAACGCCAGCGTCCCGCAAGGGGCAATCGGCATGTCCTTTCCGGTCAAGACACGGCGGCGACCGAGAACCCGTGCGGCGAGAGCGGCACCGGCGAGGCCAACAACGAGCGCAGCTATCAACTCGGTAAAGCCGCTCTCCCAGCGCAACGCCGGCATGACCAGGCCGCTGTTTGAGAGGAACACGCCAGGAAGCATCTCAATCGCCTGCTTGACCGGCGGGAATGCGGAAATGATCAGCGAATACCAGAGCAGCAGGTAGAGCAGCAGTGGCACGTTGCGCAGCGCCTCGACATAGGCGAGCATCAGGCGGGACAGGACGGGATTGTGCGACAGTCGCCCGATACCGACCAGAAGCCCGAGAATGGTGCCGAACAGCGCTGCCAGCAACGAGACCTTTACGGTGTTGGTGATGCCGACGAGGATGGCGCGGCCGATCGTATCGGTCGGCTCATAGGCAATCGCCGATTCCGTGATGACGAAGCCCGCCTGGCGCGCCAGAAAGCCGAAGCCGGTCGCGATATCCTGCTTGGCAAGATTGGCACTCGCGGTGCTGAACATCACCCAGGCGACGAACAGCACGGCGCCAATGGCGATCATTTGATAGAGATAGGCGCGAATGCGCGCATCGTAAAACAGCAGAGGCATGGGGCACCCGTCCCTTAACGCAGGATCTACAGCGCCGCGCGTCTTGTCAGACGCGCAAAGTTTAGTAGGGAGATGGACCCGCGCCGGAACGCGGGCCCGTCAGTTCTCAACGGAACGGCGGTGCGTAAAGCAGGCCACCTTCGCTCCAACGCGTGTTCGGCCCGCGCGTCAGGCCAAGCGCGGTCTTGGTGCCAAGGTTGCGTTCGAACACTTCGCCGTAGTTTCCGACACCCTTGATGATGTTGTAGCCCCACTTGTTGTCGAGGTTCAGCATCTTGCCGAGCTCCTCGCTGACGCCGAGCATGCGTTGGATCTCCGGATCCTCGCTCTTTGCCATCTCGTCGACATTGGCCTGGGTGATCCCGCGTTCCTCGGCGGCCATCAACATCCAGACGGACCAGGATACGATATCGCGCCAGTTGGAATCGTTCTGACGGACAGAGGGTGCCAGTGGCTCCTTGGAGATGGTTTCCGGCAGCACGACGTAATCATCCGGGTTGTTGGCAACCGCTCGGATCGATGCCAGGTCCGAGCGGTCGGACGAGATCGCCTCGCAGCGACCGGAGAAGAAGGCGTTGCGGTTTTCGTCCGGGTTTTCGAACACGACCAGTTCGAATTTGCCGCCGATCGAGCGGAAGAAGTCGCTGAGGTTTTGCGCCGTCGTCGTGCCGGGCAGCGTACAGATCGCCGCATCCGTCAACTCCTTGGCGCTGTTGACGCCAAGCGACTTCGGCACCATCAGCCCCTGCCCGTCGTAGAAGACCGTCGGCCCGAAATCGAGGCCGAGCGAAACTTCGCGCGAGAAGGTGTGAGTCGTCTGGCGCGACAGCATGTCGATTTCGCCGGACTGAAGCGCCTGGAAGCGGGTGTTGATATTGGTCAGAACGAAGTCGACCTTTTCCGGATCGCCGAATACGGCTGAGGCGACGGCGCGGCAGACGTCAACGTCGAAGCCCTGCATGTGCCCCTTGGCATCCGCGGTGGCAAAGCCTGGCGTGCTCATCGAGACACCGCAGATTAGCTTGCCGCGTGCCTTGACGGTTTCCAGCGTCGAGGCCGCATTCGCCGTCGTCGCCGCGACAAGCCCGACGGCAACGCCCGCAACCGTGGCGCAGAGCTGTAGAATCCTGCGTTTCATGAATTCCCTCCCATTGGTTTTCTTTGTCCTGACCCGTCCTGGTCGTGCGGTCCTCGTCGCACGCCTCCTCCCGAACCGATCGGCTCCGACCCCATAATCGCCGGCGCCGATAATTGCATACGATAGACGGATACAAACATCAACATGATTGTATACAATATTGACGAGCAAATTTGGGAACGTTATCCAAGGGCAAGGGCATGTTCGGCCGGTCGGCGACCGGCGCCGTTGGGGAGGCAACCTTGTCTGAGAAATCAAGCCGCAGCGAGGTGGTCTACAAGCTCCTGCGCCAGGCGATCCTGGAGCAAGCCTTGAAGCCGGGAACGAAGCTTTCCGAAGACACGATCGCCGATCACTTCAAGGTCAGCCGCACCAGCGTGCGCGGAGCCCTGGTCCGGTTGAATGCCGAAGGCATCGTTGACCTGAGAGCCAACAAGGGGGCCTGCGTGGCCGAGCCGACGTTGGAAGAGGCACGCGATATCTTCGCGCTTCGGCGCATGCTCGAGGCCGAGGTCATCCGGCGGCTGGTGGCCAATCTCGACGGCGCCGGCGTCAGGCGGCTGCAACAGCACGTCAAGCAGGAAGAGGCCGCCCTTTCCGATCACGGACCTCTTTCAATCCGGCTTGCGGGCGAGTTCCACATCCTGTTGGCGGAGCTCACGGGCTCGCAGGCGCTGACGCGGTTTGTTCGCGAGATCGTCTCGCGCTGCTCGCTGATCCTTGCGCGCTTCGCGCGACTGCATTCGCCGGAATGCGCGGTCGACGAACACGTCCAAATCATTTGCGCCTTGCAGTCACGTGACACAGCGACCGCCGAGCGCATCATGCGCGAGCATCTCGACGCAGTCGAACTGCGCGCCGAACTCGACACCGACAAGGCCGAACCGGACATCTCCGCCATCCTGCAGCGCTACGCCCGCAAAAGCTGAGACCTTCCGCAGAAGCAGCGCGTGAGCTCGAAGAAACGACGTTCTCACGTCGATCTGCGGCACGAACTGTCGCGGGCCAAGAAGCCCGACAGCCGCCTCTCCTTCCAATATCCTGCAACGTTACCGGTGCGCCGGGCAGGTCTTGCAAGAGAGGGAGTAAGTCATGCCGAGAGAACTGGAATTCATGAGCCGTCAGGTTGCCGCAGGACGGCTGTCGCGAAGGGAGTTTCTGGGGCGTGCGGCAGCGCTCGGGGTAACGGTCGCATCGGCGAACCTATTGCTTGGCGAGGCGGCACGCGCCGCCGGGCCGATCAAGGGCGGAATTCTGAAAGCGGGCCTGGTTGGCGGCGAATCGACCAACAGCCTCGATCCGGCGACCTGGGCAAGTCAGGTCCCCTATACGCTCGGACGCTGCTGGGGAGAGCAGCTCCTGGAAGTCTCACCGACGGGTGAGATCGAGCATCGCATTGCGGAAGCCTATGAGGCGACACCCGATGCCAAGACCTGGCGTTTCAAGATCCGCAAGGATGTCACCTTTCACAATGGCAAGGAGTTGACGCCGGCCGACGTCGTGGCGACGATCGAGCGCCATGGAGACGCCGATTCCAAGTCGGCGGCCCTGCCCTTCGTCCAGGAATTCGAGACGATCAAGGCCGACGGCGACAGTGTCGTCATCACCCTTCGCCAACCGAATGCCGACCTGCCCTATGTCGTCAGCGACTACCACCTGATGATCCAGCCGAACGGCGGCAAGGACGATCCGACGGCCGGTATCGGCACGGGTCCCTACAAGGTGGTTTCCAACGAACCCGGCGTCAAACACATCGCCGAGCGGCATGAGGGGTACTGGGGATCGGCCGAGCGTGGCCATGCCGACCAGATCGAAATCGCCGTCATCAACGATTCGACCGCGCGCACGGCCGCCCTGCAAAGCGGCCAGATCCACATGATCAATCGCATCGAGCCCAAAATCGTCGCGCTGATCAAGCGCCTCCCGGGCGTCGCCATCCGCAACGTGCCCGGCAAGGGACACTACGTCTTCATTGCCCATTGCAACACTGGACCTTTCGACAACAACGACCTGCGCCTGGCGCTGAAATATGCGGTCGATCGCGAGGAGATGGTCGCAAAGGTGCTCGCCGGCTACGGCACCGTCGGCAACGACACGCCGATGATCAAGGGCTATCCACTTTTTGACAATGATGTCGCGCAGCGGGTCTTCGATCCTGACAAGGCGAAGTTTCATTACAAGAAGTCCGGGCACAGCGGCTCGGTGCTGCTGAGGACGTCCGACGTCGCCTTCCCGGGCGCCGTCGATGCGGCGCAGCTCTTCCAGATGAGCGCCGCCAAATGCGGCATCACCATCGATCTCAAGCGCGAGCCCGGCGACGGCTACTGGTCGGACGTCTGGAACAAGCAGCCCTTCAGCATGTCCTACTGGACCGGCCGGCCGACGCAGGACCAGGTTTATTCGATCGCCTATCTCTCCAAGGCCGAATGGAATGATACCCGTTTCTTCCGCGAAGACTTCGACAAGCTGATCTTTGCCGCACGGGGGGAACCCGACCAGGCCAAGCGGAAGGCGCTCTATCGCCAGGCGGCGACGATCCTGCGCGACGAAGGCGGCGTCATCGTGCCGATGTTCAACAACTACATCGATGCGACGAGCGAAAAAGTGGGGGGCTGGGTCGTTGACCCGAACGGCGAACTGATGAACGGCCATGCCCTGACGAAGTGCTGGCTGAACGCCTGATCAGGTGCTCAAGGGCCGCAGGTCGGCGAACGCCCTGTGGCCCTTTAAAGATCGGACGAAATAAGAGCGCCGCGGGGCGACGAGCTCAGATCGCCCGGCGCAGCGATACCGTGCCATCACTCGCAAGCTCTGCTTCGATACCGTGATAGCGGGCAAGCGTCACATGCGGTGTGTCGGCGGCGGCTTCATGGGCGCCGGTGACGACGACGACATCGGCGCCGGCCGCCAGACCCGCCAGAATACCCGCGGGCGCATCTTCGAAGACCAGGCAATCTTCCGGCCGAACGCCGAGGCGCTCGGCGGCCAATCGATAACCTTGCGGATCAGGCTTGCCGACGGAAACATCTTCGCCAGCGATCATCAGTTGCGGCATCGGGATGCCGGCCGCCGCAAGACGGCGCACCGCAAGATCGAGCGGCGCCGACGTGACGATCGCCCATTTCTCCGGCGGCAGGGAGTTCAGGAAAGCAATTGCTCCGGGGATTTCGACGATGCCCTCGACATCGGCGATCTCCGCAAGCGCCAGATCATAGGCTTCCTTTTCCGGATCGACACCGGGCAGTTCCAGATTGCGGATCGTATCGACAGCCCGGACGCCGTGAACGGTCTTTATAAACTCGATCGGGTCGAGGCCGTTGCGCTCCGCCCAGGCGCCCCAGACGCGTTCGACGACGGCCATGGAGTTCAACAGAGTGCCGTCCATATCGAAAAGCAGGGCAGCGAAGTTCTTCGTGAAGACGGATGAAGGCGCGGCGTCCAATGCAATCCCCTGAGCTGTTGAGAAACGGGCGGCAGCAGCATCGCCCTTAAGAAGGAGGCACACGTACTACCTGATCGGCGAGTGCACAATGGCCTATACGTTTTCGCTGCAGACGGCAGCTTTCAGTTTGTTCCCCACCCTATCGCCGTGGCGAGGAAGTCGATCGGCCCGCCCGGCTGATCGTCGTCGAAAATGGCGCAGGACAGGACCCCACTGAACACGGCACCGGAATCGACATTGGTCCGGTTTCCCACGGTGCAGGGATTGGCCGCGCTGGGCGTGTGTCCGTGGCAAAGATGCCGGCCCCAGTATTCGCCCGAATAGTCGTCGGGCCTCCTGATCCAAAGAAAGATCTCATCACCTTGCCGCTCCAGCGGCAGGGTCTCATCGACACCGGCATGCACGAAAATGCGAAACCGCTCCACAAGAATGGAGGGAAGCTCGTTGATCCACTTCAGATGTCGACCGGGAACGGTGCCGTTGTAGGAAATCAGTGTCTCCCGCCCGCCATTCATGAGCCACCAGTCGACGTCACTCTCGCCGCTGCTTGCGCCCCACAGCATCTCTTCATGGTTGCCCTTAAGCGTCAGCCAGGTCCAGCCGGGCCTGGTCGGGCCAGCCATGATCAATTCGACGACGCCGCGACTGTCCGGTCCTCGGTCGATCAGGTCGCCGAGAAAGATCACTCGGCCCGAGGTTGCATAGGCTTCGATCTCGTCCAGCAGCGCACGCAACTGGTCAAGGCAGCCGTGAATGTCACCAACGGCGAAAGTCAGATGCCGGACGGCCATGCACCTCTTCTCCAAACACCTGCACACGGCTCAAAGGAGCTGATTCCGGCCTAAAAATATCACCAGATCAAAGCGCTAGAACAGGCTTTTTGCGAAAGGATGCAAGATGCGCTGCGATGATCACCTGCCACTGCGGCGAGCGGTCATCTGGCGCTTGCCGACGGTTTGCCGTGACGATCAAACTTCGAAGGTCACGCTTGCCTCCGTCGCCATTGCAACAGAGCCGCAAAGATGGCGAACACGCCCTCCGCCGACCCCGCTGCCTAGCGGCGGGAATGGCCTTTGGCGATTGTCGAACTGGCGATCGAGACCGGATCGCTTGCGGGGAATGTGTCCTCGAGGCCCTCCTCGAGCTGTTCTTCCAGAAGATCGCGATCGTGAGTCTGGCGTGCGTTCGGCAAAACGCCGCGTCGCCTTTCCGCCTGGTCGCTCGCTCCTGCAAGCGACGCATCCGCCTGAAGTGCGGCGCTCAACATCTCCTTCGCCTTCGCGACGGCGTTGAGCCGGTTCAAGGAGCCGGCGCTGTCCTGCGGGCACATCACAGTGACCACTTGCCCGTCATCGCCGATAAACTCCACGGTGAAACCGACGCGGCCGGCTCTTTCGGGGGAAACCTGTATGCCGACGATGCGCATCAAATTCTCCTTCCTGCGGGCTGCCCTTTCGACCGACGGCATCCTGGCGAGGGTCACGCCTGCAGTCGGCACGCAGTCGAGGGCATCTTCCGAAGGAAGCATCGACGCGCGTTTTTGTTCCGCGCCTGCGCGAATTTATGCGCCTGCGGGCGCTGGGGCACTCAAAGCGCCCCGGGCGCCGCCATGGAGCCCGTGGCTCCCGTCGGCAGATCCTTGGCGGTATCGGCGGACTGGAAGGCCGGTTGGCCGCTCGGCTGCTTCCTCGTGCAGTTGGCGAAAGCATCGAGGTCGCGTTTGTAGACCTTGGTCTCGACATTCATCATGCCGAGCACGGTGTGAAACAGGTTGTCATGAGATTTTGGTTGCGCCGTGTCCTTGGCCAGGCATGCCGTGTCGACCCCCATTGCCGCCTGATAGGGTCTCGAAAACCAGGCAATGAACGGCACCTGTGTCTGTTCGCGCGGGGCAATGGCATAGGGCGCACCGTGCAGGTAAATGCCGCTCTCACCGAGCGATTCCCCATGATCGGACATGTAGATCATCGCGCCAGCTATGCGGTCCTGGTGCTTCTCCAGCAGACGGGCAACGCTTGCCAACACGTAATCGGTGTAGAGGATCGTGTTGTCATAGGCGTTGGTGATCTCGTCAACCGAACACTTCATCAGCTCTGGCGTGCGGCAATCGGGGGTGAAACGCCGGAACTTCTCCGGATAGCGCAGATAGTAGGACGGCCCGTGACTGCCGAGCTGATGCAGGACGATCACGCTGTTTGCAGTCGTGGCGCCGAGCTTCTTGTCGAGTTCACCAAGGAAGATCTCATCCAGGCACTCGCCGTTGTTGCACAGGGGGCTGTTTTTCTGGTTGGTCATGCTGGCGAAGCTGATGAGATCGGCGATGCCCTTGCTACCGGTGTTGTTGTCCCACCAGGTGGCTGAAACACCAGCGCGCGTCAGAACGTTCATCAGGTTTTCGGTCGAACGCGCCTTCCAGTCCGTGTATTCGCTGCGCGGATAGACGGAAAACATGCAAGGAAGTGAAATTGCCGTCGCGGTGCCGCAACTCGTGGTGTCGGTGTAATTCACGACACCGAGCGCCTTCAGCTCGGGATTGGTCTCGCGCTGATAACCGTTGAGCGAGAAATTCATCGCCCGCGCCGTTTCGCCGGCAACGACAACCACGACCACCGGCTTGCCCGCGGCCGCAATCCGCCCGCCCTGCCGGGCGTCGGTGCCGAGCGGCTGGACGACGATGTTGCGCTCCTTGTAGGTCGAAGCAGCATATCGCACTGCGGCCGAGACCGGCCCCGTCGGGTTGAACCGCTTCATCAGATCCTTGTGTTGCCGGATCACGTAGGCGACGTTTGCGAAGTTTGCATAAACCAACCCGCCGCTGACAAGGAGGCAAGGAATGATGACGGCGAGATTGACCGCGGCATTCAGGAAAAAGCGGCGATGGCGGACCTTGACCCAGATGACAAGGAGGGACGGAACCAGTCCGTAAAACAGCAGATGTATCGCCAGGCTGCCGGTCAAGAGATGGCTGGCTTCAGCGTGTGTCGTGACGGCTGCATTGCCGATCATATCCTTGTCGATGATGACGCCGAACGTGTCGATGAAATAGGACGCCGCGGCCGAAACCACGATGAAGAAGATCAGCACCGGCTTCATCACGAATTTGACGGAAGCGGTCGTCAGCGCCGCGAACGTCAGCAGGCACAGGGCGGCGCTGAAGGAAAGGAGCGCCACGACGGAATCGTCGAAATAGGCGACTGTGTGCGTCCAGAAGGATCTGTTGGTGGCGAGAAGCAGATAGGCGCTGACAATGGCGCTAAGTGCAATGCTGCCGATCTCGGGCCGGCGAATTCCTGGAAATGTCAAAACGGTCTTCTCCTGCGGCGTCGGCAGGAGCGCCTGGGAGGGACGCTGCAGACGCGGGCATTCAGTCGAGGTGGAAGCCACCAGGCGGGCTGTTCGGTTGCAGCCTCGCCTTCATCCAAGGAGATACGGCGGACAAGCTGTCCAAACCCCGTCAAGAGTGCTCATTGGCCGACCGATGCGCGCGGAAGTAGGTGCCGCAGCAAGGAGTTGGCAGCCTCGGCGAAAGCCCATATTGTCGGCGGCGGCCCCTGTAAAATATCGAGACGAATCAATGCGCCTGCTCCTGGTCGAAGACAGTCCGCGACTGGTTGAACTGGTCGGAGAAACCATGCGGGACGCGGGCTGGCGCCTCGATGCCGTGTCAACGGTGGCAGATGCGGAAACGGCGATTGCCGCACGCGAGCACGACCTGGTGTTGCTCGATCTCGGTCTGCCGGACGGTGACGGCCTGTCGCTGTTGCGCCGCGTCCGCCAGGAGCACCCGGGATTGCCGGTGCTGATCATCACCGCCAAGGGTTCGGTCGACGAGCGCATTGCCGGGCTCGACGCCGGCGCAGACGACTATCTCGTGAAGCCGTTCCATCACCGCGAACTTCTCTCGCGCTGCCGCGCGATGCTCCGGCGCAACCCCCAGGCGGTTCAGCCTGTTCTGGAAGCCGGCGCGTTGCGCTACGATCCCGCCACCGCGGATCTCACCTGTGATGGCGCAATCGTGCCGCTGCCGCCGCGTGAGCGATCATTGATGGAGATCCTGATGCGGGAGGTCGGTCGCGTCGTGCCGAAGCGAAAACTTGAAACGGCGCTTTCTGAGTACGGCCAGGAGGTTACTCCCAACGCCTTGGAACTTGCCGTATCGCGGGTCCGCAAGCGGCTGCAACCGCTCGACAGCGGTGTCCAGATCGAGACCGTACGCGGCATCGGCTACCTTCTCAGGCAAGCCCCATGAAGAGCCGCAACCCGTCTTTGATTGGAATCGTCGCACGCCGCATCGTGGCTTTCTCGCTGCTCGCCATGGCGATCCAGATCGGTGTCGTCTTTGCCGACTACTGGTTCGATGACGACAAGCTCAGCGTGCTCATGCTGCAGCAGGAAACCGAAAGTCTGGTTGCCTATGTGCATGTGCGTGATGGCGCGGCGCGCTTCGAGCCCGATCACGATATGCGCCAACGGTATCTGGATCGACAGGACGACAATGGTTCGATCTTCCTTCGTATCCGTACGGCGTCGGGAGAAATCATCCACTCAAACTGCACGATCGAGTGTGCGCAGCATTTTCTGCCGCTCAACGTCGACGCGCCCCAATTCTGGAAACGGCTGATTGCGCCGGGAAAACCCTTCAGCGTTGCCGGAGGACAGACCTTCGAAAGAAACGGCACGACCGTGCTCGTCGAACTGGCGATCCTCAACGATCCGAATGGCTTCATGTACAGCGCCCTGCTGCACGAGATGGTCGATTCGATGATTGTGCCAATGACGCTGATGTTCTGCCTGGTGATCGGCGCGACGATCTGGTCGATCCGCAGTGCATTGAGACCGGTCGCCATGGCCGCCCGGGCAGCGGATGCGCTAGACCCGCGCGACAGCAATGCGCGCCTGCCGGTGACGAGAATGCCGCAGGAGATTGCCCGGCTCGTCACCGCCGTCAACCGGATGCTGACGCGGGTCGCCGATCTCATCCAGTCCCAGAAACTGTTCTCGTCGTCGATCGCCCACGAGATCCGCACGCCGGTTTCGATCGCCAAGATGGAGCTGAGCCGCATCGATGACCCAAGAGCGCGCAACGCAGAGCGCGATCTGGACGCATTGACGCATATTCTGGAGCAGCTCACCTCGCTGGCACGCGCCGATGCCGTCGACCCGTCGGCCTATCAGCGCACCAGCCTGTCGCAGATCGGCGCTGCCGTGGCAGAGGCAATCGCGCCATTCGTTTTCGACCACGACAAATCGCTGGAATTCGTTGACGAGGGCACGCCGCCGATTACCGCCATCCCGGCACTGGTCGAAAACATGCTGCGCAACCTGATCGAGAACGCCGTCAAGCACAATCCGCCGGGCACGCGCATCGTTCTGGCCTGCGGTCCGGGCCCGATCGTCTCGGTCGAGGACAATGGCAAGGGGCTCATTGACCTTCCGGACCACAATGAAGATCTTGGCTATGTGAAGAGTTCAGGACAACTCGGCCTCGGCCTGAAGATCGTGCGGCGCATCAGCGCGTTGCACCAGGCAACCGTCGCCGTCGACACGGCACCGGACCGCGGCACCAGGATCTCGATAGATTTTTCTGCGGCGACCTGAGACCCGCTCCCTCGTCGAGCGCGAGCATCACCTCGCACGGCAACTGGCGAACTCTTTTTAGGCGCGATGCATATATTTTAATCCGACGTGCGTTTTTGGATGCGGATTTCATGCCCAAATGTGCGCCATATGCTATTGGCCTAGGCATATTCGATCCCGCCTTCGAGAGTCTCCATGTCGCAGGTCCCCGCCTATCTCAAGCGTTTCAAGCCGTCGCTCGCTCCGATCAGTCATCTGGAGCGGCTGCGTTCGTCGCTTGGCGCCTTGCTCGGCATTCTGCTTACAGGCTTCATCAGCAGCTATGCACTCGGTGCCGACGCCAATCTGCCGCTCTTGATTGCACCCATGGGGGCCTCGGCCGTTCTGCTGTTTGCTGCCCCTTCAAGTCCGCTCGCTCAGCCATGGTCGATCGTCGGTGGTAATGTCGTCTCTTCGCTGATCGGCGTCACAGCGGCGCTGTTCATTCCCGAACCGGTCGTCGCGGCCGCGGTCGCAGTCGGGCTGGCCATCGCCGTCATGTTACTGCTCGGCTGCCTTCATCCGCCGAGCGGGGCGGTCGCGCTGACGGCGGTGCTCGGCGGCTCGGCGATCCACGAGGCCGGCTATTGGTTCGTTCTCTCGCCGGTTGCCATCAACTCGGTCGTCATCCTCGTGATCGCGCTCGTGTTTAACAATGCCACGGGCCGACGCTATCCTCATCTCGCCCCGGCAGCGACGTTCCACGGAACCACCGATCCTGCGCCCTCGCATCGGCTCGGCATCGTGCCGGAGGATCTTCAAGCGGTGCTGGCCCAATATGGAGAGGTGGTCGATGTCAGCCCGGAGGAACTCGACGCCCTGATCCACCAGGCGCAGATCCGCGCCTTCAACCGCCGCTCCGGCGAAATCACCTGCGCCGAGATCATGTCGCGTGATGTTGCCACGGCAACGCCGGAAACGTCGCTGCGTCAGGCCTGGCAGACGCTGCTGAAGCAGCACATCAAGGCCCTGCCGGTCGTCACCGAGAAAGACGGCTTGGTCGGAATCGTCACGCAAACCGACTTCATGAAGCACGCGATGCTCACGCCCCAGGCTGGGTTGCGTCAGCGGCTCGGAAATGTCGTCGGCCTTGGCCCCAAGTCGCCCCGGCTCGTATCCGACATCATGACGCGCCGGGTGCAATCAGCCCTGCCCGAGACGATGATCGCCAAGCTCGTGCCGCCAATGGCGGATATGGGCCTGCACCATATGCCTGTGGTCGATGCCAACAACCGGCTGGTTGGAATCGTCACCCAGTCGGACCTCATCGCAGCTCTCTTCCAGCGAAGGCTCGAACGGGGTGAAGAGCGCGACGTCGCTTGAGCCTATATCTCCTTTCCTAATCTGCGCATCCAACGTCCTTACCGGGGCGTGGAGAATCAGGCCACTCGCACTTGTCACGTCGACCGCCAATTCATTCGATTGACTTAATCGATGGAATGATATAATTTTAGCACATGATGAAAAAAGAAAGCGCACCTCAACCGACAAAGCAGGACCGCGGCGATGCCACCCGCGAGAAGCTTTTGACGAGTTCCATCGACGTCTTCGGCCGCTACGGCTTTGACGGCGCCACCACCCGCGTGCTCGCCGAAACGGCCGGCGTGAACCTGCAGGCGATCCCCTATTATTTTGGCGGCAAGGAAGGCCTCTACATCGCTGCCGCAGAGCACCTTGCATCGATCATCATCGGTCACGTCGCAGAGCTCCGAAACACGATCCTCGCGCGCCTTGCCCATCTCGACGGCGAAGGCAGGGCGATGGGATCGCAGGAAGCCCGTGACCTGCTCACCCAGATGGCGCAGCGCATGATCGCTCTCTTCGTCAGCCGTCAGTCTGAAAGCTGGGCGCGCTTCATCATCCGCGAGCAGATGGAGCCGACCGAAGCCTTCGAGCGCGTCTATTCCAACGTCATGGGCCCGATGATCGGCATGGCCGGCCGGCTGGTCGCCACCATTCTCGGCGAACCGGTCCAATCCGAACACGTCCGGCTGAAGACCCTGTCTTTCGTTGGCAGCATCCTCGTCTTTCGCATGGCTCACGCTGCCGTGCTTCGGCAGATGAACTGGCAGGCCGTGGGCCCTGATGAACTCGATCTCTTGCGTCGTCACACCGCCGAACTCGTCACGGCTCTTGGCAGTGGGAAGGAGGGCCAGTCATGAACAAGCCAGCGATCACCCTTATCTTGATGGCCGGTGCAGCAGCCGGCGCCTGGTGGTTCGAGCTCCCCCAGCGGCTCGGATGGGCCGCTACGGAGCGGACGTCCGTGCTCTACGGCAACGTCGATATCCGCCAGGTGTCTCTCGGCTTCCGCGTCAGCGGCCGCATCGCCGGCCTCGCTGTCGACGAAGGCGACACGGTGAAGCCCGGCGACGTTCTGGCCAGCCTCGACGCTGCTCCGTTCGAGCAGGCTGAGGCGGCGGCCGAAGCTGAACTCGGCTCGCTGAAGGCCAATCTGGCAAAGCTGAAGGCCGGCGCTCGGCCAACCGAAATTGCCCAGGCACGCGCAACCCACGAGGAGCGTCTTGCAGACCTGGAAAACGCCAACCTCGCCTATGATCGGGCGCGCCAACTGCGCCCGAACGGGACGATCTCTCAGGCCAATCTCGACGAGGCAAGTGCCAACAGGGCCGCAGCCGCAGCCCGCGCCACCTCTGCTCGCGAAGCGCTGGCCCTGCTTGAAGAGGGAAGTCGGATCGAGGACATAGAGGCGGCCCAGGCACAGGTTCTGGCCGCTGAAGCCAAGCTCGAGAGCGCCCGCACGTCACTTGCCGATACGCGCCTGCTGGCGCCAAGTGCCGGCACGGTACTATCCAGGGTCCGTGAAGCTGGCGCGATCGTCGCGCCATCGGACATGGTCTATGTTATCTCGCTCAACGAACCTGTCTGGGTTCGGGCCTATGTGGCCGAGCCGGAACTCGGCCGGGTGCATCCCGGCATGGCTGTCGAGGTTACCTCGGACACCGCGCCCGGCCGGCCCTACAAGGGGACCGTTGGCTTCATCTCGCCCGTCGCTGAATTCACACCGAAGTCGGTGGAAACGCCAGAGCTCAGGACCGATCTCGTCTACCGTCTGCGTATCGTCGTCGGCAAGCCTGGCCCCGACCTCCGGCAGGGCATGCCGGTCACCGTGCACCTTCCGAAACAAGAGGGAGGCTGAACGATGAGCGACGCCGCCCCCTTCGTCCGGATCGTCGATGTGCTCAAACGCTTCGGCAACGCTCCGCCGGCACTCGACCACGTTGCCGGCGAGATCCTGGGCGGCCGGATCACCGGTCTGGTCGGCCCGGATGGCGCCGGAAAGACGACGCTGATCCGGCTGATGACCGGGCTGATGGTGCCGGACGCGGGAAAGGTCGAGGTCCTCGGTTTCGACACGGTGACGAATGCCGCCGACATCCAGGCGTCGATCGGCTACATGCCGCAGCGCTTCGGTCTCTATGAGGATCTTTCGGTTCAGGAGAACCTCGACCTCTATGCAGATCTGCGCGGCTTGCCGCTCCCCGAACGCGTCGCCACCTTCGACGAGTTGCTCGAGTTTACCGATCTCAAGCGCTTCACGGCGCGGCTTGCCGGCAAGCTTTCGGGCGGAATGAAACAAAAGCTTGGCCTTGCCTGTGCGCTGTTGCGCAAGCCTCGCCTGCTCCTCCTCGACGAACCGGGTGTCGGGGTCGACCCGATTTCCCGTCGCGATCTCTGGAAGATGGTTGAGAATCTGACGGCCGAAGGCATCGGCGTGGTCTGGTCGACGGCCTATCTTGATGAGGCCGAGGCCTGCGACAGCGTGCTCCTGCTCAACGAGGGCAAACTGCTGTTTTCGGGCTGCCCTGCGGAATTGACCGCCCGCGTTGCCGGCCGCGTCTTCAAGGTGTCCGGCATTGCGCATGGACGCCGTCAGAAGCTCGCGCGCTATCTCGACGAGGAAAATGTCGTTGACGGTGTCATCCAGGGCGAAGCCATCCGCCTGGTGATGCGGCCTGACACAAAACCACCTGGACTGAACGATAACCCGCACGGCCCAAGCGCAGCGACCACGGCTCCTCGTTTCGAGGACGCCTTCATCGATATGCTCGGCGGCGGGCCTGGCGGCCGTTCCAAACTCGCCGAAACCCAGACCCCGTTTGTCATCGAGAACGGCAGGCCGGTCATCGAGGCGCGTGGCCTGACGAAACGTTTCGGTGACTTCACCGCTGCCGACGCCATAACCTTCGACATCCCGCGCGGGCAGATCTTCGGACTGCTCGGCCCGAATGGCGCCGGCAAATCGACGACCTTCAAGATGCTGTGCGGTCTGTTGAAACCGTCTGCCGGCGAAGGCCGCGTCGCCGGCTTCGACCTGCGACGGGATGCCGCCGAGGCGCGCAATCGGCTCGGCTACATGGCACAGAAATTCTCGCTCTATGGCGACCTCAGCGTTGCCCAGAACTTGAGTTTCTTTGCGGGCGTCTACGGACTGTCCGGCGCACGCAAGCGCGAGCGCATCCAGCTGATGATCGATATCTTCGGCTTCGGCCGACTGCTCGACATGTCGGCCAAGGACCTGCCGCTTGGCCTCAAGCAGCGGCTGGCGCTGGCCTGCGCTGTGCTGCACGAGCCCGAAGCACTGTTTCTTGATGAACCGACGTCCGGCGTCGATCCGATCACACGCCGCGAGTTCTGGACCCACATCAACGGGCTCGTCGAAAAGGGCGTGACAGTGCTCGTCACCACCCATTTCATGGACGAAGCGGAATACTGCGACCGTATTTCGCTGATCTATCGCGGCCGCTCGATCGCGCTTGGCTCGCCGGACGAGCTGAAGGCGCAGGTCGTGAGCGCCGAACTTCCGGACCCGACGATGGAAGACGCCTTCGTCGCGCTCGTTCAAGGCTCGGAGGAGAAGGAGGCCGCATGACCGAACATCCCTCCCATACTGAAAGGCGGTCTGCCCGGATCAGGCGTTTTGCCGCGCTGGTCCGCAAGGAAAGCTATCAGATCGTCCGCGACCCGAGCAGTATCCTGATCGCCTTCGTGCTGCCGTTGATCCTGTTGTTCCTCTTCGGCTACGGCGTTTCGCTCGACACGACCCAGACCCGCATCGGTCTCGTCATCGAGCAGGAGGCGCCGCTGACGCGCGATCTCGCAGCCGGCTTTCAGGCGTCGCGCTATTTCAAGGTGACCGTCGGCCGCGATCGGCGTGAATTCGAGGATGACCTGGTGCTTGGCCGCGTGCGCGGCATCGTCGTAATTCCCACTGGCTTCATGGCGGACTATGCGGCCGGCCGGCACCCGAGCTTGCAGGTGCTCGTCGATGGCTCTGATCCGAACACTGCGAACTTCGTGCAAAACTACGCCCAGGCCACGCTTGCCAATTGGACGCGCCAGCGCTTGAGCGACGGCGCCGGCCGGCCGCCGGCGATTACCGCCGAACAGCGCTTCTGGTTCAACCCGGAACTGACGAGCCGCAACTTCCTGGTGCCCGGCTCGATCGCCATCGTCATGACGCTCGTCGGCACGCTTCTGACCTCGCTCGTCGTCGCCCGCGAATGGGAACGCGGCACAATGGAGGCGATGATGGCAACGCCGGTCTCGGCCGCGGAACTGCTGGCCGGCAAACTGCTACCCTATTTCCTTCTCGGTCTCACCTCGATGACGCTCTGCGTATTGCTGGCCGTCTTCCTCTTCGGCGTGCCCTTCCGCGGCTCGGTCGCGGCCCTTTACGCGCTGTCGGCGACCTTTCTGATGCCGGCGCTCGGTCAGGGTCTGTTGATCTCGGCGGCGACGAAAAACCAGTTCCTGGCCTCGCAGCTGGCGTTGATCTCCGCCTTCCTGCCGGCTTTCCTGCTCTCGGGCTTTCTCTTCGAAATCAATTCTATGCCGACGGTCATTCAGTGGATCACCCTCATCGTGCCGGCACGCTATCTGATCCCGAGCCTGCAGACGGTGTTCCTCGCCGGCGACATCTGGCCGATGTTCACGCGAGCCATCGCCGTCATGCTCTTGATCGGCGGCGTCTTTTTCGCGCTCGCCGCGCGCAGCACCCGCAAGAGGATCGCTTGAAATGTGGTGGACAAGACTGAAAGCCCTGATCGTCAAGGAACTGCTGGCAGTGCTGCGCGATCCCAAGGGACGCACCGTCCTGATCGTGCCGCCCATTCTGCAGTTGCTGGTATTCTCCTATGCCGCGACGCTGGAGGTCACCAATGTCGACGTGATGGTGCTCAACCGCGACAACGGCCACTGGAGCCAGGACCTCATTCAGGAGATCGACGGCTCGCCAACCTTCCGCAGCATCCGCTTCACCGATAATCCCGACGAGGTGCGAGTGGCGATCGACACCCAGAAGGTCATTGCCGCCATCGAAATTGGCCCGACCTTCTCGCGCGACATCGAAGCGAGCCAGCCGGCTGAAGTCCAGCTCATTCTCGATGGGCGGCGTTCCAACGCGTCACAGATCGTCTCCGGTTATCTCAGTCGCATCGTCGGAACACTCGCGGCCAACACACCCGCGGGCAAGCGCACGGCGCCAGACGCCGTCAGCGTCGTTGCGCGCAACTGGTTCAATCCGAACCTCACCTATCAATGGTTCATGGTGCCGAACCTGGTCGCGAGCATTGCGCTGCTGATCGGCCTGATCGTGACGGCGCTGTCGATCGCGCGCGAACGGGAGCTCGGCACCTTCGACCAGCTCATGGTCTCGCCGCTTAGAACCCACGAGATCCTGATCGGCAAGCTGATCCCGCCAATGATGATCGGCCTCTTCCACATCACCATCTACATCCTGGCAGCCGTCTTCATCTTCGGGGTGCCATTGCGCGGATCGTTGCTGCTGCTCTATGGCAGCGCGGTCTTCTACCTTGCCTCGGTCGTCGGCCTCGGACTTTTCATCTCGGCATTGTCGATGACGCAGCAGCAGGCCATCCTCGGCGCTTTCCTCTTCATGGTACCGGCGATGCTGCTCTCGGGCTTCGCGACGCCGATCGAGAACATGCCCTCGTGGCTGCAGCCGATCACCTACGTCAATCCGCTGCGCTACTTCCTCGTCATCGTCAAAGGCGTGTTTCTCAAGGACATTCCGGCGGTCGAGGTGGCGCGCCAGACGATCCCGCTGTTGCTGATCGCCATGGTCACCCTCTCGGCCGCCTCTTGGTTGTTCCGCCGCCGGCTGGAATAGCCTCAGCCTTTCAGGAAGCGCGTGATTGCAGCGATTTCATTCTGACGGATGTCGTGGCCGCCCGAGTGCCACTCGGTTTCGGTCACGGCACCCTGCCCCTGGAAGTAGCCCGCCAGCGCCTGCGTCAGCGGCGCCGGGCAAATGGGATCGCGCTCACCGGCCGTGATCAACACGCGGCGTCCCTTGAGGCCAGCGTTGTCCTTCGGCCGGAACGGGATCAGCGGGTGCATCAGCACTGACTTGTCAAATATGCCCTCTTCGACGAGCACGTTGGCAAGAATGTTCGCGCCGTTGGAATAGCCAAGGCCGATCACCTCCGACGCGCCATGCTCGGCGGCAAGTGTCTTGACGAAGCCTGCCATCTTCTGTGTGGCGCGTGCGAGGTCCGCCATGTCGTAGACGCCCTCGCCTGTGCGCTTGAAGAAGCGCGCGGCGCCATGTTCCGAGACATCGCCGCGCGGCGAAACGATCGTCGCATCGGGCAACAGCTCCGAGGCAAAGGTGAAGAACTGGTTCTCGTCGCCGCCCGTTCCGTGGAAGACGAAGATGATCGGCTGGCCGGGCCGGCCGGCCTTCAGTTTGTGGACGTAGCCAAAGTCGGCCATTGCTGTCTCCTTGTTTTGCATCAGCTAAGATCCGCGGAGGCCCGCTGCAAGGGCGAGCCGTCTCTCCCGGTTTCGGCCGCGTTAGTCGTCAATCTTCTGCAGATGAGTTTCCAGGATCGGCCGCAGGTGCTTGTGCTGCTGCGGCAGCTTCAGCGCCTCACCGAGATGGGCAAGATCCTCGTCGCGGTCGAAGCCCGGCTCATTGGTTGCGATTTCGAACAGCACGCCGCCCGGCGTGCGGAAGTAGATCGCCCAGAAATAGTCGCGGTCGATGACCGGCGTTACCTGATAGCCGGTGTCCATCAGGGCCTTGCGCACTTCGAGCTGCTTTTCACGGCTCTCGACGGCAAAGGCAATGTGGTGCACCGAGCCGGCCCCCTGAGAGGCGCGACCAATGTTCGGCATCGTTTCGAGGTCGATGACGCGCGCATCGTTGCCACCCGGCACGATCAGCCGCGTGACGCCGTCCTTGCGGTCGAGTTCCTCGTAGCCCATGAACTTCAGCAGTTCCGCCGTTGCACCTTCATCACGAAGGCGGAGTGCAGCGGAGTGGAACCCGCGGATCGCGTGGTCCGCCGAGATACCCCCTTCGGTCCACGGAGCGCGCTGATCGTCCTTGACTTCAACCAGCGCGAAGCCGTCGCCATCAGGGCCGGCAAAGTTCAGACGCTTTTCACCAAAGGTCTGCTCGTCCTTGAGACCGGAAACGCCAAGCGTCGCCAGGCGATCCTTCCAGAAGCCGAGCGAACCTTCAGGTACCGAGAAAACAGTCGTTCCGACCTCACCGGTACCGGCGCGACCGCGCGGCATCTGCGGAAACGGAAAGTAAGTCATGACCGTGCCCGGCGTTCCGGCTTCGTCGCCATAGTAGAGGTGGTAGACATCGGGCGAGTCGAAGTTGACCGTCTTCTTGACGCGGCGCAGGCCGAGCGACTTGGTGAAGAACTGATTGTTTTCGCGCGCATCGTCCGCCATCGAGGTGACATGATGCAGACCCTTGATCTGATTGAGCATTGCCGTGATCCTTTCTCTCCGGCGCCATCGGGCGCTCCGTTGCGTCATAGATGCGCTCATCAGACCGTCGACGAAAGACGGCCACGAACAGACGCATTGTCAACGAACCGTTGACGCCGAACAAAATTCGTCAACCACTCCGCATCGTGAGGTCCCGCTTGTGACCCTTGTCGCCGATGCTTAAGATTGTTGAGCGACGGGTTATCGCAAGCACGCGAGGAGGGGCGCAGACATCTGTGAAGTATCGACTGGTTCTCGGTTTGGTGTTGCCGTTGCTAGCAGGCATGTTGGCCTGGCAGGGCCATAAGGTCGCGACCGACAGCTATCTGCGCGAAGCAACCGCTCAGGCAACGACGGCGCTCCGGCTTGCCGTTACCGCGCTCGACGGCCATCTCAGTCGCTATCAGGCGCTGCCTGCGCTGATCGCCGATCACGAGGATGTCCAGGAACTGGTCACCCGACCGCGTGACCGGCGGCTGAAGGAAGCGGTCAACGCCTACCTGAAAAGCATCAACACCCTTCTCCAGTCCTCGGACATCTACGTCATCACCCCTGATGGCGATACGATCGCGGCAAGCAACTACGACGGGCCGACAAGTTTCATCGGCCAGAATTTCAGCTACAGGCCCTACTTCCAGGAGGCGTTGCGCGGCCAGGAATCTCGGTTCTACGCCTTGGGCACGACATCATTGAAACGGGGCTACTTCTTCGGTTCGCCTATCCGCATCGGCGACGAGATCCGCGGCGTCATGGTGTTCAAGGTCGATGTCGAAAGCATCGAGGCCTCCTGGGAAGGCGGCGAATACAAGATCTTCGTCTCCGACCCCGACGGCATTATCTTTATGTCCGGTAATCGAGACTGGCTTTACGCTTCGATCCAGCCGCTAACCTCCGAACGCCTGGCCCGCAGCGAGGCGTCAAGGCGTTACGCCGATGCAACGGTGCACGCCCTTCCCGCGTCCGAGAGCATCTCGGCCGGCAACCATTTCCTCACGGTATCGTCCAACAATTCCAGCCGCGAATATCTCATGCTTTCGCAACCGATGCCCGAGGCCGACTGGACGGTGAATGTCCTCATCGACACCGCCTCCGTGCGCGCACAGGCACTGACATCAGTCATTGCCGCCCTGCTCATGATTTGTCTTGCCGGACTTGGTGTTGCGATCATTCTGCAGCGGCGCGCGCGGCTCAACGAACGGATCTCGATGCAGGCCGAAGCCCAGGTCGAACTCGAACGACGGGTGGATGAACGCACGGCCGACCTTGCGCGCGTCAACACTCAGATCGAAGAGGAAATTGCCGAACGGCGACTGACCGAACAGCAGTTGCGTCGCACCCAGGCCGATCTTATCCAGGCCGGAAAACTGGCCGGGCTCGGACAGATGTCCGCGGCGCTTTCGCACGAATTCAACCAGCCGCTTGCCGCCGCCAAGACCTATGCCGACAGCGCGACGCTCCTGATCGAGCGTGGCCGCTCGGAGGAAGCCAGCGACAACATCCGGCGGATTTCAGGTCTCGTCGACCGCATGGCCGCCATCAGCAAGCATTTGCGCAATTTCGCGCGCAAGCCAAACGAAAAGCTTGGGCCGGTTCTCATCGATGAAGTCGTTCGTGACACGATGGAGATCGTCTCTGTTCGCTTGAAGGCGGCTGCGGCAACGGTCGAGATCGATCTCGGACCGGAGCCGCTCGTGGTCAAGGCGGGACTTGTGCGCCTGCAGCAGGTGCTCGTCAACGTCATCTCAAACGCGGCCGACGCGGTCGAGGGCCTGGACGATCGCACCATTCGCCTGCAGGCAGAGCGTCATGGTGACAAGGTGGTGCTAAGCGTCCGTGACCGGGGGCCCGGCATCGCGCCGGCGATCGCCGAGCGCATCTTCGATCCGTTCTTTTCCACAAAGGGCGTCGGCAAGGGGCTGGGCCTTGGCCTCTCGATTTCCTATAACATCGTCAAGGACTTCGGCGGCAGCCTCATTGCCGTCAACCTGCCCGATGGCGGGGCCGAACTCCGCATCGAACTCGCCGCCGACAGCGACAATACCCGGGAGGCCGCCGAATGATCGAGAGCCGGATCCTGCTCGTCGACGACGAAGAGGATGTGCGCCATTCGAGCGCGCAGGCGCTGGAGCTCGCCGGGTTCCGTGTCGACGCCTTCGCAGCCGCCGAACACGCGCTCGAATTCATCAGTTTCAGCTTCCCAGGCGTCGTCATCAGCGACATCCGCATGCCCGGCATGGACGGCATGACCCTCCTGCAACGCATCCGCGAGATCGACGCAGAGGTGCCGGTCATCCTCATCACCGGCCATGGCGACGTGCAGCTAGCGGTCCGCGCCATGCGCGAAGGCGCCTATGATTTTGTTGAAAAGCCCTTTGCAGCGCAGATGCTTGCCGGCACGATCCGCCGTGCGCTCGACTGGCGCGCGCTGGTTCTTGAAAACCGCCGCCTGAAGGCGGTCGCCGGCAAGCGCGATGACATCGAGCAGCGACTTCCGGGCAGAAGCCAGGTCATGGTCGATCTGCGCTACCGGATCCGCGCCATCGGCGCTGCCGACGCGGACACGTTGATCATTGGCGACACTGGCGTCGGTAAGGAGGTACTGGCACGGACGCTGCACGATCTCAGCGCCCGTGCCAACAGCCCGTTCATCGCCATCAACTGCGCCGCGCTGCCTGAAAACCTGATCGAAAGCGAGCTCTTCGGCCACGAGCCCGGCGCTTTTCCAGGTGCTATCCGCCCGCGCTACGGCAAGTTCGAGCACGGTCGCGGCGGCACCATCCTGCTCGACGAAATCGGCTCGATGCCCTTCGACCTGCAGGCGAAATTTCTGCGCGTCCTGCAGGAGCGCGTCATCACCCGGCTCGGATCGAACGAACAGGTATCGCTCGACGTACGCTTCATCGCCACCAGCAAGGTCGATCTCGAAAAGGAGGTCGCAGCGGGGCGCTTCCGTGCAGACCTGCTCTACCGCCTCAACGTCGCGACACTCAGGGTTCCCTCGCTCGCCCAGCGCCGCGCCGATATCCCGCTGCTGTTCCTGCAGCTTGTCAGGGAATCCGCCGCGCGCTACGGCCGGGACGAAGTCGACGTCTCCCAGGCGATGCTGGCGGAAATGGCGGAGCGCGAGTGGCCGGGAAACGTGCGCGAACTTCGCAATGCGGCCGAGCGGCTGGTACTCGGGCTCGACGCGACGTCCGACGATGCGGCAAAGTCGGAGAACGGCGGCCGGCTGGCCGACAAGGTGGCAGCCTATGAAAAGGGGCTGATCGCCAGCGCCATCGCCGCCCATGGCGGCGCGCTGAAGCCGGTCTATGAATCGCTCGGCATCTCGCGCAAGACGCTCTACGAGAAGATGCAGAAGTTCGGGCTCGACAAGAAGCTCGTGGCAGCGGATTTCTCCGCCGAAGGCGAGCTCTGATCGGAGCCGCTGCCGCAATCACATGAGCGGAAACGAAAACGGGGACGCGATCGCTCGCGTCCCCGTCAATGGTCGTGGCTACGGGCTCAGACGTTGAAGGCTGCCCCAATCAGCGTCTTGGTATAGGGCTGCTTCGGCGCCTCGAAGATCGCATCCGTTTCGCCCTCTTCGACGATCTTGCCGTTCTTCATGACGATGACGTAGTCCGACATCGCTTTCACAACCGAAAGGTCGTGACTGATGAAGATATAGGAAAGCCCGTGCGAGCGCTGCAGGTCGCGCAACAGCTCGATCACCTGCCCCTGAACCGACCGGTCGAGCGCCGATGTCGGCTCATCGAGAATGACGACCTTCGGCTTCAGGATCATCGCACGCGCAATCGCGATACGCTGCCGCTGGCCGCCCGAAAACTCGTGCGGGTAGCGGTTGCGTGACGCCGGATCGAGTCCCACTTCCTTCAGCGCCTCGGACGCCCGGCGGTCGCGGTCGGCACGGCTGAGCTCGGGCTCATGCACGTGCAGACCTTCGGTGATGATCTCGCCGACGGTGCGTCGTGGTGACAGCGAGCCGTAGGGATCCTGGAAGACGAGCTGCAGCGTGCGCCGCAGCGGCCGCATCTGCCCACGGTCGAAGCCGGAAATATCCGTCGTTCCAAAGCGGTAGTGGCCGCTGCTCGGCAGAAGCCGGAGAAGCGCGCGTCCAAGCGTCGACTTGCCTGAGCCGGACTCGCCGACGACACCGATCGTCTGTCCCTCTTTCAGGCGCAGGTTCACGCTATCCACGGCCCGGAAGACGGATTTTCCGCCCCGGAAGAGACCGCCGCCGATCTGGTAATCGACGCAGACGTCGCGGCCTTCGAGGATGATCGGTGCACTGTCGGGCGGAGACGCCTTGCGGCCACTCGGCTCGGCGGCCAGCAGCATCTTCGTATAGTCGGCCTGCGGCCGTTCGAAGATATCCGCCGTCGTTCCCTTTTCCACCACTTCGCCGCGACGCATCACCGCAACGCGGTCGGCAAAGTGCTTGACGATGCCGAGGTCGTGCGTGATCAGCACGATCGCCATGCCGAAACGCTGCTGCAGCGACTTCAGGAGGTCAAGGATCTGCGCCTGGATCGTCACGTCGAGTGCCGTCGTCGGTTCGTCGGCAATCAGGAGATCAGGCTCGTTGGCAAGCGCCATGGCGATCATCACGCGCTGGCGCTGGCCGCCCGAAAGCTCGTGCGGATAGCTGTCGATGCGACGCCCCGGCTCGGGGATGCCGACGAGCTCCAGCAGTTCAAGCACGCGCGCCCGCGCCTGCTTGAACGAGCCGCCACGGTGGTGAACGATCGGCTCGGCGATCTGGCGGCCGATCGGGTAGAGCGGATCGAGCGAGGTCATCGGCTCCTGGAAGATCATGGTGACCTTCGCGCCGCGGACCTGGTTGAGCGCCTTTGGCGGAAGGCCGACGAGTTCCTGCCCGCGATAGCGTGCGGAGCCCGTGACGTCGCCGTTCTTGGCGAGCAGGCCCATGATGCCCATCATCGTCTGGCTCTTGCCGGAACCGGACTCACCGACGACTGCAAGCGTCTCGCCGGTGCGGACATCGAGATCGATGCCCTTGACCGCTTCCACGGTGCCGTCAGGCGTCGAGAAGTTCACCTTGAGGCCGCGCACGGCCAGGATGGTTTCCTTGGTATCTGCCATGTCAGCGATCCTTCGGGTCGAGCGCATCGCGCAGGCCGTCGCCGACGAAGTTCAGAGAGAACAGCGTCAAGACGAAGAAGATGGCCGGGAAGATCAAAAGCCATGGCGCCGACTGGATGTTGTTTGCGCCTTCCGAGATCAGCGCCCCCCAGCTCGTCAGCGGCGCCTGAACGCCAAGGCCGAGGAAGGAGAGGAAGCTCTCGAGCAGGATCACCTTGGGCACGACGACGGTCACGAAGACGATGACCGGGCCGATCGTGTTGGGGATGATGTGCCGGCGGATGATCTGCCAGTCGGTGAGGCCGAGCGCCTGCGCGGCGCCGACGAATTCGCGGCGTTTGAGCGCCAGCGTCTGGCCGCGCACGATACGGGCCATGTCGAGCCATTCCACCGCGCCGATCACCAGGAAGATCAGGATGAACGAGCGGCCGAAGAACACGACGAGAACGACGACCAGAAACACGAAGGGCAGAGAATACATGATCTCCACCAGGCGCATCATGACGTTGTCGACACGACCGCCAATGTAGCCCGATGTCGCGCCATAAACGACGCCGATGCCGAGCGACACGAGGCTCGCAAGCAGGCCGACGGCAATCGAGATCTGGCCGCCGAGCATGACGCGAACCAGGAGGTCGCGGCCGTTGGAATCCGTGCCGAAGGGGAAATATTCCCGGTCGACCTGGCCGGTGACCTTCAGCGTTTTCCCGTCGTTTTCCGTTGCCACCACCTGGGTGTCGCGGAACTCGTTGGCGCGGTCGAAGTAGCGCGTGGCACGGGAATCGATCGGCTGTTCGGAGGTAATCGTCGCGGTGAAGGTTTCGCCCTCGAGATTGAACTCCGTGAGCGTAACGCGCGCGCGGGTGGCCACCCCTTCCATAACGTCCTGAAGCGTCGACGTATCCGGACGCGGCTCCAGGCTCGGGCTGATCGAGACGTAGGACGGAAACACCTGATCGTAGGTGTGCGGGACGAAGAACGGACCGAGGAACGAGAACAGCGCGATCAGCGCCAGCATAAAGCAGCCGGCCATGGCGGCGCGGTTGCGCCGGAAGCGCATGGCAGCGAGCTGGAAGAGGCTTCGCCCCTTGGTTTCCGGCGTCGCCGCCGGGGTCTGGGCGATATCAGTCATGGCGAACCCTCGGATCGAGCAGGCCGTAGAGAATGTCGACCAGGAGATTGAAAACGATGACGAAGATGGCGACGAGAATAACCGTGCCCATCACCAGCGTATAGTCTCGGTTGATGGCGCCAAGGACGAAGTATCGACCGACGCCGGGGATGGTGAAGATCGTCTCGACGACGGCCGAGCCGGTCAGAAGGGCCGCAGCGCAAGGCGCGAGATAGGAGACGACCGGCAGCATCGCGCCACGCATGGCGTGGGTGACGACGACCGTTCGCGATGGCAGGCCGTAGGCCTTGGCCGTTCGGATATGGTCGGTGTGCAGCGCTTCGATCATCGAGCCCCGCGTGAGCCGCGCAAAGACCGCAAGCTGCGGCAATGCCAGCGCGATCATCGGCAGGATCAGGAAACGCAGCGATCCGTCACCCCAGCCGCCGGCCGGAAGCCATGCGAGCACGATCGCAAAGACCAGCGTCAGCACCGGGCCGACGACGAAATTGGGCACGGTGACCCCGATCGTCGAAAACGACATAATGGTGAAATCGAGAACGCTGTTTTGCCGAAGCGCGGCGATCGTTCCGGCGGTGACGCCGCCGATCAACGCGATAAGCAACGCGTAGAAGCCGAGCTCCATCGAATAGGGCAGACCCTTGCCGATCAGTTCAGCGACGTTGTTGTCCTTATAGACATAGCTCGGGCCGAAGTCGCCGGTCACCGCATTGCTGAGATAGTGCGTGTATTGGCGCCAAAGAGGCTGGTCGAGCTGATACGTCTTCATCAGGTTCGCCATGGTTTGTGGCGGAAGAGGACGCTCGAGGTTGAAGGGGCCACCGGGGGCAAACCGCATCAGGAAAAACGAAATGGTGACGACGATAAACAAGGTCGGCACCGCACTCGCCAATCGGCGAAGGATGAAGGAAATCATGGTCGTACTCCGGAGGCGACGCGCGGCGTGTCACCGCGCGTCGTCTCTGTTCGTTATTCGGCGATGCTCAGGAACTTGCTCAGGTGCTCGTTCGGAGCATTGTCCGCCCAGCCCTTGACGCGGCTGGCAACCAGCCACAGGTCGGCCTGGGTCAGAAGCGGCGCGATCGGCTGTTCCTTCATCAGCAGCGCTTCTGCTTCATGCATCAGCTTCGAGCGAGCGGCCGGATCCTGCTCGTCGTAGGACTTCTTCATCAGGCCGTCGAATTCAGCGTTTTCGAAGTGGCCGTAGTTGAAGGTCTTGTTGGAGCCGACGCTAAGCGCCAGGAAGTTCTCGGCATCCGCGTAGTCAGCCTGCCAGCCGGCGCGGGCAACGTTGAACTTGCCGCCTTCCTGCAGGTAAGCGTAGTGCGAGGACACGTCGAGGTTCACCAGCGACACCTTGGCGCCGAAGGTGTTCTTCCACATATCGGCAACAGCGGTTGCGACACGCTCGTGGTTCGGGTTGGTGTTGTAGCGCAGCTCGATGTCGAGCGGCTTGCCACCTTCGCCGTAACCGGCTTCCTTCATCAGGGCGATGGCCTTGTCTTCGCGGTCGAGCTGGGACAGCGTGCCGAACTCGGCCTTGGACGGCTCACCGTAGCTTTCGATGCCCGGGGGAACCATCGAATAGGCGGGGAGCTGCGAACCGGCGTAGATTTCCTTGGCAAGGAAGTCGCGGTCGACGGCCATGGACAGCGCCTGACGGACGCGCACGTCGCTATAGGGCTCCTGACGGGTGTCGAAGGCGTAATAATACGTCGCGAGCGACGGCGAGACGTGGACCTGCTCGCCGTAGGACGTGCGCAGGCGATCGATCTGGTCGGCCGAGAAGTTGTAGACGAGATCCATTTCCTTGGCTTCGAAGCGACGGACCGAGGCGGCCTGGTCGTCGATCGGGTAGAAGATGACCTTGTCGAGCTTGACGTTGGCCGCATCCCAGTAGTTGGCGTTCTTCACAACGGTCAGGCTGTCGTTCGGAACGTGCGCAGCGAGCGTGAACGCGCCGTTCGAAACCATGACGCCCGGCTTGACGAAGTCGGTGCCGTTCTTTTCGACGCTTGCCTTGCTGACCGGAAGTGCAGTCTGGTGCGCCAGCAGTTCGAGGAAGAACGGGGTCGGGCGCTCAAGCGTGATCTCGACCGTCTTTTCATCGATCGCCTTTATGCCAAGCTGGTCGGTCGGCAGTTCGCCCTTGTTGACCTTTTCGGCGTTCTTGATCGGGAAGAGAATGTTGGCGTAGCCGGCAGCGGTCTTCGGATCTTCAACGCGACGGAAGGAGAAAACAAAGTCCTCAGCCGTTACCTGCGAACCGTCCGACCACTTGGCGTCGGCGCGCAGCTTGAAGGTGTAGACCGTACCGTCGTCCGAGAGCTCCCACGTTTCAGCGACACCCGGGATGATCTTGGCAGCGGCGTCATAGATCGTCAGGCCCTCGTAGAGGTCCTTGAGGATGAACGCTTCGATGTTGATCGAGGTGTGGTGCTGGTCGAGCGTCTGCGGCTCACCTGCATTGCCGCGATGCAGGACAGCTTCGGCGAGCGCCGGGCTTGCTCCGATGAGCAGCGAGCCGATCAACGCGGCAGCACGCAGGTTGAGTTTCAGTGAGGCCATTTTCTTTCTCTCCTTCCCCTTTTTTGGGTTTGTGATCGCAGGAGAGAAGTGCAAATCGCCCCCAAAGGCAAGGCGGATTCTGCGGTCGTTTGCATCTTTATCTATAGAGCGGATTCCAACCTATCCCATAGGTTGTATTTCGTTTGCGATTCTTTTCGTCGCCTTTGCGACGGACATATGACGAGAGCGCGGCAATTTCGCGAAATCTCCTGCAACGTTTTAGGTCGATAATTTTTATCGACAAAGTGCCGTGAGAACAGGTCTCGAATCGCCTCCAATGCAAAGTTTGTGAATTTTAGCCGCAGTTTACGTAATGTGCAGAAAGAAAGACGGCTTTCGCCGCAATCTTCTTGCGACCCGTTCACTCCTTGTCGACAGACTGTTTCCGGAACGTCCTCCTCTCGATAGTGTATGGTGCGCAACCAGCACCCATCGGTTGTGCGCAGGTGCATTGTCCCCCTCTCTTCGAAGCCACCACCAGAAAGCGAAACGACTTAACGGCAAACCTGTTGCATCCAGTCCACAGTAAAATCGATTGAAGCGTCTTTCGACCTCTGGCAACCTGCCCTTTGACCGGTTGTCAAACCACCTTGATGAACTATTGTGCGCCGGACTTCGGTGGGCGCGACCAATTCGCGCGCGCCGTCACGCCGCACGGAGTACCGGCCATCGCCTGCCTGCGATGATGCCATGCGGCGTCTTGAGCCGGATTGTTTTTGTGGCGCACCGAGAAGGCTGCGCTTAAGCACCAAGGGAGATAGCGAATGGCATTGATCACATTGCGGCAACTGCTCGACCATGCGGCGGAGAACGACTACGCGCTGCCGGCGTTCAATGTGAACAATCTTGAATATATTCAGGCCGTTATGCGCGCAGCCGATGCCACCGACAGTCCGGTGATTCTTCAGGCAAGCCGTGGCGCCCGTTCCTATGCGGGTGATGCGTTCCTGCGCCACCTGATCCTGGGTGCCGCGGAAGAGTACCCGCATATCCCTGTCTGTCTGCACCTCGACCACGGCGACCAGCCGTCGACCTGCATCTCGGCGATCACCAACGGCTTCACCTCCGTCATGATGGACGGCTCGCTGGAGAAAGACGGCAAGACCGTTGCGAGCTACGAATACAATATCGCCGTCACGGCCGAAGTGGTGAAGATTGCGCACGCGGCCGGCGTTTCGGTCGAAGGCGAACTCGGCTGCCTCGGCAACCTCGAAACCGGCGCCGGCGACAAGGAAGACGGCCACGGCTTCGAAGGCAAACTGTCGCGCGAAGAACTCCTCACCGACCCGGACCAGGCACTCGACTTCGTCACCAGGACCGGCGTCGATGCACTGGCCGTCGCGATCGGCACCAGCCATGGCGCCTACAAGTTCACCCGCGAGCCCGATGGCGACATCCTGTCGATCGAGACGATCGCCAAGATCAACAGGAAGCTGCCGAACACGCATCTCGTCATGCACGGTTCGTCGTCCGTTCCGAAGGATCTGCAGGATCTCTTCAACACCTATGGCGGCAAGATGAAGCCGACCTGGGGCGTTCCGGTCTCCGAAATCCAGAAGGGCATCCCGCTCGGCGTGCGCAAGGTCAACATCGACACCGACCTGCGTCTCGCGATGACCGGCACCATCCGCAAGAACTTCGCCGAGAATCCGGAGAACTTCGACCCGCGCAACTACCTGAAGCCGGCAACGGCGCTGATGACCGAAGTCTGCAAGGAGCGCTTCGAGGCGTTCCGCACTGCCGGCAAGGCATCGAAGATCCGCGCTCTGCGTCTGTCGGAAATGGCCAAGCGCTACGCTGCGGCCTGATCTGATCTATGCGTTCCGTCCGGCTTCCTCGATAAAAAGGGAGGCGGGCGCTTCGCTTAAACGCGAATGCCAATCGGCGCGCGGTCCCAACGGGGTCACGCGCCGATCTTGTTTCAGCCGGTTCTATCGGAAGAACAGGGTCGACCGCAGCTCAGAACGTCGGCGGCGTGTTGACCCAGAGCAGCACGGTCTCGCCGTCGTGCCGGTTCGTCCAGGCGTGGCGCCTCTTGCTTTCGAAATAGAGTGAGTCTCCGACGCCGAGGTCATAGAACTGGTCGCTGTCGAGGATGAACTCGACCCGGCCGGACAGCACATAGACGAATTCCTCGCCCTCGTGCCGGTAGGCACCCTCGCTGGAGGCGCCCGGTTCCAGCACGAAGCGGTGGCAGTCCATCTGGTTGCGGCCATCGGCGAGCAATTGCACGGTGACGCCGGGTGTGGTGCGCGGCCAGGTCCGCCACTCGCCGGCGCGCACCACGGCGCGCGCATCCGCCTCCTCCTCGCCCGACAGGCTGGAAACGGTCGTCCCGAAATACTCGGCGATGTTATGCAAGACGGCGACCGATACGCCTTGCGAGGTGCGCTCCAGCGTCGAAAGCACCGATGCTGCTATGCCGATATCGCCCGCGACCTGCTCCAGCGTTTTGCCGGCGGCGTGCCTCAGGCTTCTCAGCTTGCGCCCGACCTGATTGTCGGCGCTGTCACTCGTCGGCGAAGCTGCCTGATCGTCGGCGGATCCCTCTGCCTCCAAAGCCTCGCGGATCGCGGCCGGGTTCAGTCCGCGTTCGGCGCGGAACCAGGAGATGCGTTTCAGCCGGGCGAGATCGCTCTCGGTATATTGCCGGTGCCCCGTCGGCGAACGCTCGGGCACGACCAGCCCTTGCGTCTCCCACAACCTCAGCGTCGAAGCGGAGACCCCCGCCAGACGCGCTGCCTCGGCAACCTTGTAGCGCACAGCGCCCATTCCAAATTCCCTTTTAACGCCCGCCGGCGCTGCACGAATCCGTGCGGCTCCAGCGTGTTTGCGACCTTAGTCATCGCGATCGAGATCTGACAAGGAGGCCCATCAGCGACCGTGTTGTCTCGATCACCAAATTTGATTTGCAATCGACAATGAAAGGTGTACCACTTCCAAAATAAACTTGCAGAAAAAATGCAATATATTAACTCCAGTAGTGACAGGAACGTGCCATGACCACCCTCACCGACCGCAAGAACGCCGCCATTTCGCGTGGCGTCGGCATGACCACCCAGATTTACGCCGATCGTGCGGAAAACTCGGAAATCTGGGACAAGGAAGGCAATCGCTACATCGACTTCGCCTCCGGCATTGCGGTCGTCAACACGGGCCACCGTCACCCGAAGGTCATTGAAGCGGTCAAGGCGCAGATCGACCGCT
Source organism: Ensifer sp. LC11 (assembly GCF_001695835.1). Lineage (GTDB taxonomy): Bacteria > Pseudomonadota > Alphaproteobacteria > Rhizobiales > Rhizobiaceae > Ensifer. Next base: position 67,422 of record NZ_MBSO01000072.1, read on the forward strand.
TCACCCACACCTGCCACCAGGTGGTTCCTTACGAATCCTACGTGCACCTCGCCGAACGCCTGAACGCTTTGACGCCCGGCAACTTCGCCAAGAAGACGATCTTCGTGACGACAGGCGCCGAGGCCGTCGAAAACGCCGTCAAGATCGCCCGCGCTTCGACCGGCCGCCAGGCGGTCATCGCCTTTAGCGGCGGCTTCCACGGCCGCACCTTCATGGGCATGGCGCTGACCGGCAAGGTCGTTCCCTACAAAGTCGGCTTCGGCGCGATGCCGGGCGATGTCTTCCACGCCCCCTTCCCGATCGAGCTGCATGGCATTACCGCCGAACAGTCGCTCGCGGCGCTGAAGAAGCTCTTTGCCGCGGACGTCGATCCGGGCCGCGTGGCCGCAATCATCCTGGAACCGGTGCAGGGCGAAGGCGGCTTCTATCCGGCGCCCGCCACCTTCATGAAGGCACTGCGCGAAATCTGCGACCAGCACGGCATTCTGCTGATCGCCGACGAGGTTCAGACCGGCTTTGCCCGCACCGGCAAGATGTTTGCGATGGACCACCACGACGTCGCGCCTGACCTCATCACCATGGCCAAGAGCCTTGCCGGCGGTTTCCCGCTTGCAGCCGTCACCGGTCGCGCCGAGGTCATGGATGCGCCGGCATCCGGCGGTCTTGGCGGCACCTATGGCGGCAACCCGCTCGGCATTGCCGCAGCACATGCCGTACTTGACGTCATCGCCGAAGAGCAGCTCTGCGAACGGGCTGAACAGCTCGGCGGCCGCCTGAAGCAGCGCCTGGCCGCGATCCGCGAACTGGTGCCCGAGATTGCCGACATCCGCGGCCCTGGCTTCATGAACGCCGTCGAGTTCAACGACGTGAAGACCAACCTGCCGAGCGCCGACTTCGCCAACAAGGTGCGGCTGATCGCGCTGGAAAAGGGCCTGATCCTCTTGACCTGCGGCGTGCATGGCAACGTCATTCGCTTCCTGGCACCGATCACCATCCAGGACGAAGTGTTTGCCGAAGCGCTCGACATTCTCGAGGCCTCGATCGTCGCGGCGCGCGGCTGACGCCCGACCGGGCGACCTTGTGGTCATTTCGCCGTGTCATTGAGACGGCGAATTGACTGATCACTTTGAAATTGCGCGATGCCGGACGAAAAACCGCGTCGCACTTTGGCCGGATTTGCGCTAACGCCGTGTATGAGAGGATCGGGTGCCGACACTGGCCGGCACCCGCAAGAACAAGGAAAAGCGGCCCCTTCGCAGGATGCAGATGGGCGCCGTTGGAGGATGCCCGCCATGACTTTGACCCCTTCCCTCACCAAACATCTGCGGGCCGCTGATCTGTTCGCGCCCCTTCACGCGATCCCCGAGACCGCCAAGGGTTGGGCAGGCGCAACCTTCGACGTTTTCAACCCATCCACCGGCGAACTGCTGGCTACCCTTCCGGACATGGGAATTGAAGAGGCCCATTCCGCTATCGAAGCGGCTTCGAGGGCGCAAGTGCTCTGGGCGGCAAAACCCGCCAAGGACCGCAGCGCCGTACTTCGGCGCTGGCATGACCTGATCGTCGAACACGCCGACGACCTCGCCGCGATCCTGACGGCGGAAATGGGCAAGCCGATCTCGGAATCAAAGGGCGAAGTGCTGCATGCCGCGGCCTATGTCGAATGGTACGCCGAAGAGGCTAAACGCATCTATGGCGAGACTTTTCCGGCGCCGGCCAACGACCGCCGCATGCTGGTCATCAAGCAACCCGTCGGTGTCGTCGGCACCATCACGCCCTGGAACTTTCCGGCATCGATGGTCGCCCGCAAGATCTCGCCGGCGCTCGCCGCCGGCTGCACCATCGTGCTGAAACCCGCCGAGCAGACCCCACTCGTTGCCGGCGCCATGTTCGTGCTTGCCGAAAAGGCCGGCTTCCCCGCCGGCGTCGTCAATCTGCTTTACGCGTCGGAAGGGGCTGCGATCGGCCGCGAACTCTGCAGCAATCCGAAGGTGCGCAAGATCAGCTTCACGGGTTCGACCGAGGTCGGGCGGCTGTTGATGCGGCAATGCTCCGACCAGATCAAGAAGGTGAGTCTGGAGCTTGGCGGCAACGCCCCCTTCATCGTCTTCGACGACGCCGATATCGACGAGGCGGTCGACGGCGCCATCCAGGCAAAGTTTCGCAATGCCGGCCAGACCTGCGTTTCGGCCAACCGCATCTATGTGCAATCGGGCGTACATGACGCCTTTGCCGAGAAGTTCGTCAGGCGCGTTGCCGAACTGACCGTCGGCGATGGCTTCACACCTGATATCACCATCGGCCCGATGATCGACAAGCACGCGATCGAGAAGATCGAGGCCCATGTCGTCGACGCCGTTTCCAAAGGCGCCAAGGTGCGCGCCGGCGGCCACAGGATCGGCACGTCGGGAACCTTCTTCGAGCCGACCGTTCTCACCGGCATCTCGACCGACATGCGTGTCGCCCAGGAAGAGACTTTTGGCCCGATCGCCCCGATCATCCGCTTCGACACCGCCGAGCAGGTGATCGCCGAGGCCAATGACACGATCTACGGACTTGCCGCCTATTTCTACGCCGAGAACCTGAAGCGCGTCTGGCACGTGGCCGAGGCGCTGGAATATGGCATGGTCGGCATCAACACCGGCCGCATGTCGTCGGAAGCCGCACCCTTCGGCGGCATCAAGCAATCCGGCATCGGCCGCGAAGGCTCGCGCCACGGTCTCGAGGACTATCTCGAGATGAAGTATCTCTGCATGGGCAACATCTGACCACCACCCTTGCGCCCAGGCGATCGGTCAATCAACGATGTGGTAGCCGCCGTCGACATAGAGAACCTGGCCGGTAATCAGCCGGGCGGCGTCATGGGCGAGAAAAGCCGTGGCGGCGCCGACATCGTCGATGTCTACGAGCACTCGGGCCGGTGATTTGATCTTGGTCTTTTCGAGCAGAGCGTCGAACTCGGGGATGCCGGACGCGGCGCGCGTCGCAAGTGCGCCCGGCGATATGGCGTGGACGCGAATGCCCTTCGGGCCGAGTTCGGCGGCAAGATAGCGGACGGCACTTTCGAGTGCGGCCTTGGCGACGCCCATGATGTTGTAGTTCTCCACCACCACCTGCGAGCCATGATAGGTCATGGTGAAGAGCGTGCCGCCGTTCTTCATCAGCGGTTCGGCGAGATGCGCCATGCGGATGAACGACCAGCAGGATATGTCCATGGTCTTCAGGAAGCCCTCGCGTGGAACATCGACGACACGCCCGCCGAGCGTGTCCTTCGGCGAAAAGGCGATGGAGTGGACGACGAAATCCAGCTCTCCCCAGGTCCTCTCGATCTCCTCGAACACTGCCTCCATCTGGCCCGGAACGGCAACGTCAAGCGGCAGGAAGATCGGCGCTTCCAGTTCGCGCGCCAGCGGCTCCACATAAGGCTTTGCCTTGTCATTCAGATAGGTGACGGCGACTTCGGCTCCGAAGGCACGGAAAGCACGGGCGCAGCCCCAGGCAATCGAACGGTCGTTGGCAATGCCGACCACCAGGCCCTTGCGGCCGTCGAGAAGCTTGGCCTTTGCGGCGGGAATGGACATGGATGTCTCCGTTGGGTCAGGCTGCACGGGTTTTCAGGAGTGCCAGCGTGTGCCGTGCGATCATCAGCTCCTCGTCGGTCGGAAGAACGTAGAGCGCGACCCGGCTTTGCGGCGTCGAAATCAACATCGCGCCCGCTTCATTCGCCACGGGGTCGAGTACCGCCCCCAACCAGGCAAGTCTTTCCGCTATGCGGGCACGGATTGGCGCCGAGTTCTCGCCGACACCGGCCGTAAAGACGAAGGCGTCGATGCCGCCGAGTGCGGCCGCCAGCATGCCGGCGTTGAGACCGCAGCGATAGACGAAGTGATCGATGGCGAGCTTGGCATGCGGATCATCGCTGGCAAGAAGATCGCGCATATCGTTGGATACGCCGGAGAGCCCCTTGAGGCCAGCCTCGTGGTAGAGCAGATCGGAAACCGCCTTCGCGCTCATGCCGCGCTGGAGGATCAGATAGAGCACGACGCCCGGATCGAGCTGTCCCGGCCTTGTTCCCATCGGCAGACCGTCGAGCGCGGTGAAGCCCATGGTGGTCTCAAGGCTGTGGCCATCCTTCAACGCACACATCGAGGCGCCGCTGCCGAGATGGGCGACGATCACCCTGCCCTGCGCGTTCTGTGGCGCCACCTCATGCAGGCGCTCGGCGATGTATTCGTAGGAAAGGCCGTGGAAGCCGTAGCGCCGCACGCCGTCGTCATAGAAATGGCGCGGCATGGCGTAGCAATTCACCTCTTCCGGGTGACTGTGGTGGAAGGCGGTGTCGAAACAGGCGACCTGCGGCACATCTGGGTTGATCGCCATCGCCTGGCGGATCGGCGCGAGGTTGTTGGGCTGGTGCAGCGGTGCCAAGTCCTGATAGGTCGCCAATTTTTCGAGCACGGCCGCATTGATCAGCACTGGCGCGGCATAATCGGGGCCACCATGGACCACGCGGTGGCCGATGGCGCGCAGCTTGAGACCCTCCAGCGTCAATAGCCAGTCTCTAGCCGCCACAATAGCAGCCGGCAGATCACCGACAACGCCCGCCTCATAGCTTCGATCAACGAGCACAGTGCCGTCTGCGCTTTTCGCCTGCAGACGTGGGTGGGTACCGATGCCAGCGATCTGGCCCTTCACCTGACGCTCCAAACCGGCATCCGTGATTCCGAAGATCTGGAACTTGAGACTGGACGACCCGGCATTAACGACGAGAAGCGCGTCCATGGTCACACCGCCGCGACTTGTGCCGCCCGACGCCGCGTGGCGTAAAGCGCGGCCACGGCGCAGGACGCGAGACGCGTACGCACCGAATCCGCTCGCGACGTCAGCACGATCGGCACCCGCGCACCCAGCACGATGCCGGCGGCATCGGCGCGCGAGAGGAAGGTAAGGTTTTTGGCAAGCATGTTGCCGGCCTCGAGGTCCGGCACCACCAGGATCTGGCCGCGGCCGGCAACCGGCGAGACGATGCCCTTGATGCGCGCCGCCTCAGGGTCGATCGCGTTGTCGAAGGCGAGGGGGCCGTCGAGCAGGCCGCCGGTGATCTGGCCGCGCTCGGCCATCTTGCAGAGCGCAGCGGCTTCGATGGTGGAAGGGATTTTTGTCGTCACGGTTTCCACCGCCGAAAGGATGGCGACACGCGGCTCGCCGAGACCGATCGTGACCCAGAGGTCGATCGCATTCTGCACGATGTCGCGCTTGGCTTCGAGGTCCGGGAAAATGTTGATCGCCGCATCGGTGATGAAGAGCGTCTCGGCATGACCCGGCACATCCATGATGAAGACGTGACTAATCCGGCGATCGGTCCTGAGGCCGGTTGCGGAGGCGGCGACTTCCTTCATCAATTCGTCCGTATGCAGGCTCCCCTTCATCAGAAGTTCGCCCCGCCCCTCGCGGATCATCGCCACAGCCTTGGCCGCCGCCGCATGGCTGTGCGGCACATCGACGATCTCGCGCCCGCCGATGTCGAGGCCATGTTCGGCGGCGACAGAGCGGATCTTCGCTTCCGGACCGACGAGCACGGGTGCGATCAACCCCATCTGGGAGGCCTCCAGCGCACCGCGCAGCGATGTCTCGTCGCAAGGATGCGCGACAATCGTGACAGCAGGAGTCTCATCCCGCGCAGCGGCGATCAGGCGGTCGTATTTGGACAGTTCAGGCGTCGTTGCGCTAGCCTCGGACACGTCGAAACTCCTCTTCGATCAGGATGCCTTGCGATTGCGAACGGCCTTGCCGGCCGTGATCGAGACCGGTGGCTCGTTGTCGAGACGAAAGAGCTCCGCCACCCGTTGCAGCCGTTCGGCCGCGACGCCTGTCACCGCGCCGGAGGCTTCCAGAACCTCCCGAAGGGCGGAAAAGGCCGCGCGCCGCTCTTCGATCGCCTCCGGCAACAACTTCGGAAGGGTTGTTAGCGCTGCGTCCTCGTCGATGAGCAGCATGAAATACTGTTCCCGCATCGTCGCCTTGAACGCGGCAAGGTCCAATTGCTTCGCCTCGGGATGCGCCTGCCGGAGCCGGCGCACCGCTTCGAAGCCGCGCTCGTCGGCGCCGCCGCGCGCCATGCCGACGAAGATCAACGCCCTGGCGAGCCCCTCGCAGGTCCCGCCCTCCGCCATCCGGGATCTGAGCTCGGCGATCCGCGCGTCGACGAGTTCTTGATGCAGCAGGCTTTTCGTTGCCTTGCGTGGCGACTGGCCCGGGTTGGCATCGACACCAAGTGCCGCCTGAAGGGTTGGCGCGCCATAGATTGCGTGGAAGGTCTGCTCGGAAACGTGCTCGACCATGCGCCGCCACGCCTCAAGGCCATCGACGACCTGGTTCGACAGCGCCTCTTGCATCGCGATGAACGGATTGTTCGATGCAGCGGGTTCTCGGTTTTCGCGCACGTGGTCCGCAAGCGCGGCCGTCCAGGCCATGAAGGGATTGTCCGGTCCGAAAAGAGCATATTGCAGGCGCAACGGATGCATGCTCCGCATCGCTTCGGCCACAGGCGGCGTGACCGCCGCCTTGATCGCCGGCTGCAGATAGGTGCGATAGAGCGCCAGATTGACTTCCGAGAGCTTCGCCGCGGTGGCGAAACGACGCTCATCCTCGGCATCGTTGCCACCGAGGGCGCGGATATCGTCGAGCGTTCGCGGCTCGCAGCGCATCAGCCATTCGCCGGAAGCAAACTCTCTGCCTTCAGTCACTTCGGCCGCCGGAGTCAGCACCGCCTCGTAGAGCCCTGGCGGCAGCACGTCGATCAACTCGATATTGGAGGCAAATTCGTCGTGCTCCTTACGCGCGACACCGGCCGAGACGAATATGCCGAGATGCCCCACCGTCTCATGCACGGTATAGACGATGGTCTGGCCGTAGGCGCGGATCTCGTCGACGCTGTCATAGAGGTCGAGAACCCAGTCGAGCGCCTGCTGCGGCGGCGTGATGTTATCGCCCTTGGAGCAGAACACGACGATCGGCGAGCGGACATTGCGCAGATCGATCGCGGTCCCGTCGGACGTGCGGATCTCACCGGTCGCCAGCTTGTTGCCGACAAAGAGCTCATCAACGATGAACTGCATTTCCTCGGCATTCAGCGTCACGTGGCCGCCCCACCAGCGCTCGAAGCCGAGATAGCGCGCCGCTTCGGTATCGATCTTCGAGTAGAGGTTGTACTGCTTGGTCCAGAGCGTGTTGGCGGGGTTCTGGTTCTCGAAATTCTGCACCAGCCACGCACCGTCGAAAATGCCGGCGCCGAGATCGCCAGTCAGCGCCGTCAGCCAACTTCCGCCGAGAAGCCCTCCCGAATAACGCATCGGGTTCTGGCCGTGTACGCCCGCCCAATAGGAGAGCGGCGCGCCGGCAATAATGATCGGGCCAAAAAGCTCCGGCCTGAGCGCCGCGACGATCATCACCGCCCAGCCGGCCTGGCAATTGCCGATCACACAGGGCTTGCCGTCGGCATTGGGATGGCGCGCGATGACCGTTTCGAGAAAGATGGCTTCGGCAAGGGCGATATCCTCGATGGTCTGGCCGGGCACCGGATCAGGAAGAAAGCCGATGAAATAGCAGGGATGGCCCGCCTTCATCGCAACGCCGATCTCGCTGTCGGCCTTGAAGCCGCCAATCCCGGGACCATGGCCCGCGCGCGGATCGACGACGACAAACGGACGCTTCGATTGATCCACAGCGACGCCCTGCGGCGGCACGATGCTGACCAGCGCATAGTTCACAGGGCGTGCCAGCGTGCGGCCATCGATCACGAGTTGGGCTTCGAATTCCAGCACGTTCGGCGCGGTCTGGGTCCGATGCTCCTCGTACTGCGCGCCGCGTTGCCGCATGACATCGAGAAAGAGAATCGATCTTTGCCAGGCATCAAGCGAATAGGAATACGCATCGGCGAAAGTCGGTATCGTCGCATTCGTGGATGGCTTGAGCATAACGTCCACTCCTCGGTGCAATTGAGGCCGGGCCTTTTTGAAGGCTATAGGGCGGTGCTGGGCTTTAAGCGTTGACTTACGTCAAAAAAAGACATGCGAACGCTCGGCGTCATCAACTGCAACCAGCGTCCCGAAACGTCTCGTCCCGGGTCAAGAGAGTATAGCGGTGCCGTGTTACCGCGGTTTGTCAGCATTGCGGTACGTTCAATCTCGCACCCCATCGGACACCCTGCCTATCGCAGCCGTTCTTCGTCTTCTTCGCACTGCAGCATCATACAGAAACACGCCGTCCGCAAGACAACCCTTGAAATTCAGAGCGCAGCTTGCCAATTGGGGCGAAACGCAGAAGGAGTTGCCAAAGCGATGAGCGAAACCGAAATGTCCGTAGAGAAACATGTCTTCGAAGCCGATGTGGCGCGACTGCTCCATTTGATGGTGCACTCGGTCTACTCCGACAAGAACGTCTTCCTGCGCGAACTGATTTCGAATGCCGCCGACGCCTGCGAGAAACTGCGTTATGAGGCGATCGTCTCGCCCGAGCTTCTGGCCGGCGATCCGACCCCGCGCATCACGTTGACGCTCGACGAGGAAAACCATCGCCTCGTCGTCGAAGACAACGGCATCGGCATGGGCCGCGACGAGCTGGTTGAAGCGCTTGGCACGATTGCCCGTTCCGGCACGCGCGCCTTCATGGAGCGCATCGAGGCAGCACAGGGCAAGGAAGGCGCGCAGCTCATCGGCCAGTTCGGCGTCGGCTTCTATTCCGTCTTCATGGTCGCCGACAAGGTCGATGTCGTGTCGCGCCACGCCGGCTCGGAACACGCCTGGCTGTGGTCCTCGGACGGCAAGGGCAGCTACACCGTTTCCGCCGCCGATCTCACTGATGCTCCGGCGCGGGGCACGCGCATCACGCTGCACCTGATGGAGGATGCCAAGACCTACACATCGCGCTGGACCGTCGAGCGCATCGTCAAGGACCAGTCCGGCCACGTGCCGGTTCCGATCTCCATTCTGGAAAAGCCCGGCGCGGAGCCGGTTCAGGTCGGCGACGGCACCGCGCTGTGGACCAAGCAGAAGAGCGAGATCAGCAAGGAAGACTATGCGGACTTCTACCGCGGTGTCGCCGGCCAGTATGATGACCCGGCGCTGACGGTCCATTTCCGCGCCGAAGGCCGGCACGAATATACCGCGCTCGCCTTTGTTCCCGGCTCCAAACCCTTTGATCTCTTCGACCCGGACCGCAAGGGACGGATGAAGCTCTACGTCAAGCGGGTCTTCATTACCGACGAAGCGGAATTGCTGCCGCGCTACCTGCGCTTCGTGCGCGGCCTCGTCGATACCTCGGACCTGCCGCTCAACGTTTCTCGCGAAATGATCCAGGAAAGCCCGCTGCTTGCAAGCATCCGCAAGGGTGTGACCAACCGCGTGCTGACGGCGATCGAAAAGCTGGCGGAAAGCGAGCCGGAGACCTTCGATAAGGTCTGGGAAAACTTCGGCAGCGTGCTGAAGGAAGGCATTTACGAGGATTACGAGCGCCGCGAACAGCTGGTGGCGCTGTCACGCTTCCGCACCACCACGTCAGATGAAGGCCAGCGCAGCCTTGCCGATTACGTCAAGGACATGAAGGAAGGCCAGTCGGCGATCTACTATCTGACCGGCGATAACCTCGCCCAACTCAAGGCCTCCCCGCAGCTTGAAGGCTTCCGCGCCCGCGGTATCGAGGTGCTACTCCTGACCGATCCGGTCGACAGCTTCTGGGTGACGTCGGCTCCGGATTTCGACGGAAAGCCCTGGAAGTCGATTACCCAAGGTGCGGCCGATCTCAGCAACATTGCCAAGCCCGAGGGCGGCAAGGAAGAGGCGCCGCAGGCGAGCCAGCTTGTCATCGACTTCGTTGCCTTCGCCAAGGAGACCCTGGGCGCGGACGTCTCGGATGTGCGCACTTCCGATCGTCTGACGGAAAGCGCCGTCTGCCTCGTCGCGCCGGAGCACGGTCCCGACCGCCAACTCGAAAAGATGCTGCAGGGTGCCGGCCGCCTCGACGATGCGCCAAAGCCGATCCTTGAAATCAATCCGAACCACGCGCTGATCACCGCGATTTCCGCCTGCCCTGCCGGCGATACGGCGTTCCGGACGGATGCGGTCCAGCTGCTGCTCGACCAGGCGCGCGTGCTCGACGGCGACAAGCCACAGGACCCGCGCGGCTTTGCCGAACGGTTGTCGCGCGTTTTCGACCGCGCGCTCAAGGCCTAACAGAAAGCCCTGGAAATCTCTTCGATTTCCAGGGCTTTTCGCTGTAAGCAAGTAAACCTCCACCTCCGGTGGAGGACTGGACGAGTTCTACATCTTCCTTGAGAGACCTCCGTGCTTGGACCGCTAGGCTGGCCGAGACATAGAACGGAGGTTTTATGGAT
>NZ_MBSO01000073.1 GCF_001695835.1 Ensifer sp. LC11
ATGAAGCACTTCCGACGCTTCGCCACCCGATACGACCGCAGAACAATCCACTTCGAAGGCTTCGTCTATCTCCTCGCCGCAATGATCTGGCTGCGATGAATGTCGATTCGTCCTAGAGCTGCTTCGGCCCGAAAGCACAAAGGCGTCCGGGTCGGATGGCGGCGCATTGAATGCAGGAGAAATCCTCAGCGCATGGCATTCCCGACGCGCCACCAGGATAAAAAAGAGGCCGGTGCGTCACACCGGCCCTGGAGGGAAATCGATCGTTTCAGGCCTCAGGCGGCATTGCGCACGCTGCCGATGACGTTGACCAGCTCATCGACGATACGCTCGACCTGGCCGCGATCATCGCCTTCCGCCATGACGCGGATGAGCGGCTCGGTGCCTGAGGGGCGGATGAGCAGACGGCCGGACTTGGCAAGTTCGGATTCCGCATCGGCAATCGCCTGGCGCACCGTTGCATCTTCGAGCGGCTTGCCGGCGGAAACACGAACGTTCTTCAAGATCTGCGGTACAGGTTCGAAACGGTGGCACACCTCGCTCACCGCCCTGCCCTGACGCTTGACGACCGCAAGGATCTGCAGCGCCGCCACGAGGCCATCGCCTGTCGTACCGAAATCCGAGAGCACGATGTGGCCCGATTGCTCGCCGCCGACATTCAAGCCGTCCTGGCGCATCTGCTCAACCACGTAACGGTCGCCGACCTTGGTGCGACGCAGGTCGATGCCGCGGCCCTTCAGATAGCGTTCGAGGCCGAGATTGGACATGACGGTGGCGGCAACGGCACCGCCGCGCAGCATCCCGTCTTCCGCCCAGCTATCGGCGATAACGGCCATGAGCTGGTCACCGTCGATGACGGTACCGTTCTCGTCGACGATCAGCACACGATCGGCGTCACCATCGAGCGCGATACCGATGTCGGCCCGCACCTCATGGACCTTCTTCGACAGCGCTGCCGGATGAGTAGAGCCGCAATCGAGATTGATATTTTGCCCGTTCGGTTCCGTTCCGATGGTCACGACTTCCGCGCCCAGTTCCCAAAGCGCGGTCGGCGCCACCTTGTAGGCAGCACCGTTCGCGCAATCGATGGCAATCCGGAGGCCCTGAAGGGTAACATCGCGTGGCAGCGTGCGCTTTGCGTGCTCCAGGTAGCGGTAGATGTCGCCATCCACGCGCTTCGCCCGGCCGATGTCTTCGGATTTTGCCAACTGCCCCGAGAGATCCTGGTCGAGCAGCGCCTCGATCTTCTCTTCGATGTCGTCGGAAAGCTTGTAGCCGTCAGGTCCGAAAAGCTTGATGCCGTTGTCCTGGAAGGGGTTGTGCGAGGCCGAGATCATCACGCCGATATCGGCGCGCAGCGACCGGGTGAGCATGGCAACGCCCGGCGTCGGGATCGGCCCGAGCAGGAAGACGTCGAGGCCAGCCGCGGTAAAGCCCGCCACCATGGCATTTTCGAGCATGTAACCGGAAAGACGCGTGTCCTTGCCGATCACCACGCGGTGACGGTGGGCACCGTTACGAAAGATCGTCCCGACGGCGATACCGACGCGCATCGCCAGATCCGGCGTCATCGGAAACATGTTGGACTGGCCGCGGATACCGTCGGTGCCGAAATACTTACGCTTCATAAGAGCTCCATCGTTCTGCCGGGTCAGCGCTGGCTTTGCCAGCTTCGCCTGTCTGCGTGGTGCGCGACTGGGTTTCATTGACCGGACCTCATTTCATGTCGGCGGTTGCCGTTCGCCTTGGACCCTCGGGCCAACCTTTGGCCTGCGATCGCAAACACATTTGTCTTCTTTGACACAAAAGCGCAGCAAACGGCAGCAAGCCTAGCATCAGAAATCATTACATCCCGTTACCAAATGCCAGCCGCCAATTCACCAACGAAAAGCCGCCGCTCCCGTTAAGGAACGGCGGCTCTTACACATCGCCAAAATGTCGCTTATTGCGGCTGCGGCTCGAACCCGCCTTCGGATTCTTCACCCTTGCTGCCGGGTGCGCCTTCCTTCTTGGCGCCGGCCGAAGGAACAGCCGAGCCACGATGCGGAGGCGTGTCGTCACCAAGGTCGCGCGCCGGCTTCTCGCCGCGGATCAGCGCCTTGATTTCTTCGCCGGTCAGCGTCTCATATTCGAGCAGACCTTCGGCAAGCGCCACGAATTCGTGGTTCTTGTCGGTCAGGATCTTGCGCGCGGTCTCGTAGGCCTCATCGATCAGACGACGGATTTCGTTGTCGATCTTCTGAGCGGTCGCTTCCGACACGTTCTTCTGCTGCGCCACCGAGTGGCCGAGGAAGACTTCCTGCTGGTTCTCGCCGTAGGAAACCTGACCGAGCTGATCGGAGAAGCCCCACTGCGTCACCATCGCACGGGCAAGCTTGGTCGCCTGCTCGATGTCGGAGGATGCGCCTGACGTGATGTTCTCCTTGCCGAAGGTCAGCTCTTCGGCAACCCGGCCGCCCATCATGATAGCGAGCCGCGAGACCATCCACTTATAGCTCATCGAATAGCGGTCGCCTTCCGGCAGCTGCATGACCATTCCGAGTGCGCGACCGCGCGGGATGATCGTCGCCTTGTGCAGCGGATCGGCCGAAGGGACGTTCAGCGCCAGGATGGCGTGACCGGCTTCGTGATAGGCGGTCAGCTTCTTCTCGGCCTCGGTCATCGCCGACGAACGACGCTCAGCACCCATCATGATCTTGTCCTTGGCATCCTCGAATTCGAGCATGGTGACAAGACGCTTGTTGCGACGGGCGGCCATCAGGGCAGCTTCGTTGACAAGGTTCATGAGGTCGGCACCGGAGAAGCCGGGCGTGCCGCGTGCGAGCACCTTGAGGTCAACATTCGGCGCCAGCGGCACGTTGCGTACATGCACCTTGAGGATGCGTTCGCGGCCGTTGATATCCGGGTTCGGCACGACGACCTGGCGGTCGAAGCGGCCCGGACGCAGAAGCGCCGGATCGAGAACGTCAGGACGGTTGGTCGCCGCGATCAGGATGATGCCCTCGTTGGCTTCGAAGCCGTCCATCTCGACCAGCAACTGGTTCAACGTCTGTTCGCGCTCGTCGTTGCCGCCGCCGAGACCGGCGCCACGATGGCGGCCGACGGCGTCGATTTCGTCGATGAAGATGATGCAGGGCGCATTTTTCTTGGCCTGCTCGAACATGTCGCGCACGCGGCTGGCGCCGACGCCGACGAACATTTCGACGAAGTCCGAACCGGAAATGGTGAAGAACGGCACATTGGCTTCGCCGGCAACCGAGCGGGCGAGCAGCGTCTTGCCGGTACCCGGAGGACCGACGAGCAGCACGCCGCGCGGAATGCGTCCGCCCAGGCGCTGGAACTTCTGCGGATCGCGCAGGAATTCGACGATTTCTTCCAGGTCCTGCTTGGCTTCGTCGACACCGGCGACGTCGTCAAAGGTCACGCGGCCATGCGCCTCGGTCAGAAGCTTGGCCTTGGACTTGCCGAAACCCATGGCGCCGCGCGAGCCGCCTTGCATCTGGCGCATGAAGAACAGCCAGACGCCGAGGATCAGAAGCATCGGCAGAAGGGTGCCGATATAGCTGAGGAAGCCGGACGAACCGTCGGTTTCCGGGCGAACCGTGACCGTCACGTCCTTGGCTTCGAGGCGCTCTGTCAGCGCCGTATCAACGGATGGCGCGTAGGTCTGGAACGTTGCGCCGCTTTCGGAATAGCTGCCGATCACTTTCGAGCCGGTGATCACGACTTCCTTGACGCGGCTCGCATCCACGTCCTTGAGGAACTGCGAGAACGGAATCTCGCGCGAGCCGGTGCGCTCCGTCGGCTGCTGGAACATGCTGAACAGCGCGATCAGCAGAAGCGCTATGATTGCCCAAAGGGCAAGATTACGAAAATTAGGGTTCATCGAACTCCCCGGAACCTGTCACGACCCGCGCATTTCGCGGGCCGCTGTCTTGCTCCCTAACATAGGGTTCTGGTGGCGTATTGCCAAGGCAAACCGCCGGCTACCGTTCCATTTCTGTCAATAGATCGTGAACCGGCGGCGGAAGATAACGCTGTCGTCCGAACAATCCGGCGATCCCATCGGCCATGATCCTGTCGAAACCCGGCAAAAAGGTGTCGTAGAGCCCGATCCGCGGCTCCATTGTGGCAGATGCGACATTTTTGCCGTCTTCGGACAGGATTTGCGGAGCCGCGAGCGATGCGCGGCCGGCAACGCCCGGTGGAACGCCTGCGGCAATAAGTCTCTGCTGTTGTGGTCCATGGCCGCCCTCCGCACGCACGAACAGAGGGCTGTTCCCGGTGTTGCGCACCAGGAACCGGCCGTCCCATATCCCGCTCTCGTCGGCCGCCAGTGTCAGCTCCGTCAGCCCCCGCGCCTCGCGATAGAGATAGAGCCCGCTCGCGCGGCGGTCGAAGACGGTTCGCCCGGCCGTCAGCCGTCCGGGTATCGTCCCTTCCAGGAAGCGCGCCAGCCGATCCACAGTCTCTGCCGCAGGCAGATGTGCACGGCCGCCGATCACGCTCGCAAGCGCGAGCAGTGCCCGTTGCTCATCGGCGTCCCGGCATCGGTCCGCCATGACAGGCGAGATCTCCGCCACCAGCCCCGCATGCACCCGCACATGACGGTGAAGCAGCGCGGCAGCGGCCGCCGAGGAACGCGCCCGGGAGCGGGCATCCCAGACACCGGTCCTCACCTCCGGCGCCGACGCCAGCCAGGCCCGTGCGCGTACCCGCTCGAAACGAAGGTTGGCATTGCTCGGATCGTCGAACCAAACCATGCCTTGTTCTGTGAGAAAGGTGCGAATGGATGCGCGATCAACCGTCAGGAAGGGACGCAGCACCCAGAAGCGACGGTCATAAAGGGTGGCTGCCGCCATGCCGGCGATACCGGGCCCCGCACCGCGCTGCGAGCGCATCAGCACCGTCTCGCGCTGATCATCGCGCGTGTGGCCGGTGACGATGCAGCAAGCCTTGAACTGCTCCGCAGCATCCGCCAGCAAGCGATACCGCGCCTCGCGTGCCGCCGCCTGAATGCCGGTTTTGGGCTTCGGCCCATCCCATGTCGCGATGATATGCGGTACGCTCAGGCTCTCGCAGAATGCCGCGACACCACGCGCCTCTTCGGCCGATTCCGACCGCAGTGCATGATCAACGGTACAGGCAGTGAGAGAGAATTCGTTTGGCCTGCTTGCCTCGATCGCCTCGTTGAGGGCGAGAAGCAATCCCTTCGAGTCGCTTCCGCCGGAGACGGCGACAAGAATGCGAGCTGGCCTGTCGAAGGATGAAAGAAATCGTTTTGCCGTTTCGACAACGGCCATCGGCGCTTGAGCCTCAGCAGCCAAAGCGGCTCTGCTCGCTCGTCACCTTTGCCTTTACCGCGGGCGAGGCCTTGGGATAGCGCTTGTTGACCTCGCGCAGCGTCGCGCAGGCCGTTTCCTTGTTGTCGAGCGCACCCAGCGACATGCCGAGCTTCAACAGCATTTCCGGTGCCTTCGGTGATTTGCCGTGGGCCTGATGGGCGTTGAGGAAGGTCTTGGCAGCGTCGCTGTACTTGCCCTGCGAATATTGCGCTTCGCCCAGCCAGAAGCTGGCATCTGCCGCCTTGTCGCCCTTCGGGAACGCCGCCAGATAGTCGCCGAATTCCTGCTCGGCGGTGCTGTAGTCGCCCGAGAGAACATGACCGTAGGCCGACTGGTAGAGATCGCCCGGATTGTCGAGCGACGCGGTCTGCTGGCTGCCAGGGTTGCTGTTCAAGCCGCCGTCGTTGGGCGAACCTGCGCCGGTTTCAACGCCCGGAACAGTGGCATTGGCGCCCGGCTGTGCGTCCGTCGTGGCTGCAACCGGATTGCCGTTCTCGTCGAAAACGATCTGGCCGAGCGTCGTCGGCGCTGCAGAGCCGTTGGCGCCCTGGCTCACGCCCGGCGAAACGCCCGTGGACGCCGTGTCGCCACCTGCCGGCGCCATGGTCTGGCTATCCGTCACCCCCGGGGTGACGGACGCCTGGTCGTTGGTTCTCGGCGTCTGCAGAGCGCCACTCTTCTTCGGGGAGGCCTTGCCGCTTTCCAGATCCTGGAAGCGGAACTCGTTGTCCTCCTGGAACTTCCGGATCTGTTCCTGCATCTGCAGGAGCTGGAAGCTCATTTCTTCGATACGCCCGTTGAGCGAGCGGATCTGTTCTTCAAGCTGGCCAATCCGTGCGGTTTCGACCGACTGCACCTTCACCACAGGCAGGTTCTGCTGTGCCCCGGCGTTGGTTTCGGTCGTTCGGGCCAGCAGCCCTGAAAGCGGCATGGCGTTCGCCGTCTGGCCAAGACCCGCAAGGGTCGCAAGACCGATCAGCCCCGCCACGACAAATTTCTTCATTTCATTTGTCCTGTTCGAATACCGGTTGTCCCACCCTTGATCCGGGGCCCGCAATACATCTCGCCGAGTCAACTGGGTGAATGCCGCACAGTTTTCCAATTACCCTGAAAAAGCAACGGAGTTCGGCCAAAGTGTGGTAAAAAAGCAAAGGGCGGCTGAGAGCCGCCCTTATATTTTAGCAGTCTGTGATTTCAGGAACACTATGCGCCCCCTCGGACCACGTCATGCTTCGGGGCCGAGCAGGCTCGGCCGCGAAGTTACATGCCGGCGCCACCGAGAACGGTAACGGCGCGGCGGTTCTGTGACCAGCACGAGATGTCGTCGCAGACGGCGACCGGCTTTTCCTTGCCGTAGGAGATCGTCTTCATACGGTTCGACGGAACGCCCTGGCTGATGAGGTAATCGCGGGTGGAGGCCGCACGGCGGGCGCCGAGCGCCAGGTTGTATTCGCGCGTGCCGCGTTCGTCGGCGTGGCCTTCGATCGTGATCGCGTAGTTCGGATACTTGGCGAGCCACTGAGCCTGACGGGCAAGCGTCTGCTGCGCGTCGGCACGGATCGAGGTGGAGTCGGTGTCGAAGAAGATGCGGTCGCCGACATTGACGGTGAAGTCCTGCTGCGAGCCCGGCGTTGCAGCACCGGCGCCGCCGAGACCGAGCTCGTTGGCATTGTTCGGCAGGTTCTTCTTCGATGCACAGCCAGCGATGGCAAGTGTCATGACCAGGGCGATCATGACCGGGTTGCGAGCGATGGTCTGCATGCGGCCTACGGCCGGGGTGTCAATTCGGCTCATGCGCCGGTCTCCTTGAGAAGTGTCTGAATTCACGGTTGCCAGACTGTAACCGGAAGCGGTTAATCGCTTTTCAACAGTTATGGTTAACAAATCGATAATTTCGTCTCGGCGCCTGCTAGACCAGCACTTTGCGGCGAGAAAGCGGCATCTCCGCCACATTCCCCGCCGCAAATTGGGTCAGGTTAGAGCGGGATGAGGAAAAGTGTATGCGGTTTTCCGCCCGCATCCCGCTCGTCGTCGTCAACTACTCCAGCAGCGGCGACCAGGCCGGGTCGGATGCAAAGCCCTTCGTCGGGATCGGCTGTTCGTTGTAACCGGAGATATCGATCGAATAGAGCTGCGGTCCGCCGGCACCGGCGTTCTGGCGGAAGAACATCAAGACGCGGCCGTTCGGCGCCCAGGTCGGGCCTTCGTTGTGGAAGCCCGTGGTCAGGATGCGTTCAGCCGAACCGTCGGGCTTCATCACGCCGATCGAGAACTTGCCGCCCGACTGCTTGGTGAAGGCGATGAGGTCGCCGCGCGGAGACCAGACGGGCGTCGAATAGCGACCGTCGCCGAAGGAGATGCGGCGCTGACCGGAGCCGTCAGCACCCATGACGTAGATCTGCTGGCCGCCGCCGCGATCGCTTTCAAAGGCGATCTGGCTGCCGTCGGGCGAATAGGACGGCGCCGTGTCGATCGCTGCCGTGTTGGTGAGGCGCGTCGTGGTCCGCGAGCGCAGGTCCATCGTGTAGATGTTGGCGTTGCCATCCTGCTGCAGGCTCATGATCACGCGCTGGCCGTCCGGGGAGAAGCGCGGCGAGAAGGTCATCCCGGGGAAGTTGCCGACGACTTCGCGCTGTCCGGTTTCGAGCTGCAGCAGATAGACGCGCGGCTGCTGGTTTTCGAACGACATGTAGGTGACTTCCTGGCGGTTCGGCGAGAAACGCGGCGTCAGAACGATGTCGTTGGAATTGGTGAGCGCGCGGGCATTGAAGCCGTCCTGGTCCATGATCGCGAGCTCGCGCTTGCGGGCCGTCTTCGGGCCGCTTTCGGCGACATAGACGACACGGGTGTCGAAGTATCCCTTCTCACCGGTAACGCTTTCATAGATCGCGTCGGCGATGATATGGGCGACACGGCGCCAGTTTTCCGGCTGCGTGAAGAACTGCTGCCCGGTGATCTGCTTCGCGCCGAAGGTATCCCAGAGTCGGAACTCGGCCTTCAGCCTGCCGTCGCCTTCCTGTGTCACGCGACCAGTGACGATCGCCTGCGCGTTGATGACCTTCCAGTCCTCGAACCGCGGCGTCGCATCCGGGTTGCTGATCTTCTCGATGAAAGCACCCTTGTTGATCGGTGCGAACAGGCCCGAACGCTTCAGGTCCGCTGCGACCACGTCGGAGATCTTCTGACCGAGCTCACCCTGCAGGAAGTCGGTAACCGCGATCGGCAAGGGCTCGACCTTGCCCTTGTTGAGCTCGATGACGACTTCTGCGTGCGCCGGTGCCACCGCCACGACGGCGGCTAATATGCCCGCGGCCACCATCAGGGCACGGAAAAGGGAGACCTTGATCATAGAGACAAGCCTTTCAGCTTAAATACGAAGGGTTTGTACGGTTGTCGTTGGCTGTCCGGCATGGTTCCAATCCGGGCAGCTCTAGAGTGCGAATTCCGAGGGGTCGAAGTTCAGCACGAGGGTATTCCATCCTTTTTCGCCATCATATTTTTCAGGTGGCAGGTTTTGCAGGGGAACCGAGCGACGGAGCGCGCGCATGGTGCTGCTTTCGACAGCGCGGCGCGTTCCTTCCGGTCCACCGGTTGCGGTGACCTCAGGTTCGCCGACGATGTTGCCGGTCGGATCGAGCTGCACGCGGATCGTGACGCGAACCTCCGCGACGCCAGTCAAACCGGCGGTCAGTGCCCAATTGCTCTGGATCTGGCCCTTGACGCCATCGATCTCGTTGGCGCTGAGGCCGACGCCGACGGTCTTCTTGCCGCCGAGTGCCGCCTCTTGCTTAGAGCTCTTGGCACCACCGGCCGACGGATCCTGCCGGTTGAGCAGCGCGGCAATCTCATCGGCGTTGAACTTGCTTTCCTCGGTGGACGCCGCCTTCTTCTGTTCCTTCGGCGTCTGCTCGTTCTTGCGATCCGGCGTCTTGGCGCTCTGGGCCGGCTTTTCGACCTTGGGCTTTGCAGCCGGCGTCGGCACCTTTTCGGGCAGCGCTTCGGCTTGCGGGTTCTCCGCCGGCTTTTCTTCGGCTGGCGCCGGATCCGGCTTCGTCTCCGGCTTCACTTCCTGCTTCGGTTCCGGCAGGGCCGCGACTTCGGTCGCAGGCTCGGAAGCGGGTTTGGTCTCCTCGACCTTCTTGATCTCCTGCTCGACCGGATCAGGCGTCGGTTCGGGCTTTTCGTTCTTTTCCGGCGATGCCGTGGCTTCGCTCTTCGACGGCTTGGCGTTCGGCGTCGGCGGTGTCTTCAGGTCGGTGTCGTTGTCGCCGACGTTTTCGGCCGGCTGGTTCGTTTCCGGACGCTTGGTCGGGACCGGCGACGAATGCTCCTTCTTCGGTGCCTTCTTGTCGCCCTGCTGTACCTGCGTCATTTCCGAATAGGGAACGATGTCGACAGGCAAAGCCTCGACGTCGGCGACCTGAAAGTCAGCCGGGCTGCCAAGCGACACCAGCGCCCAGGTCAAGACCATGGCGTGGAGGACAGCAGATGTAGCGAGACTGCCCTTCATCGTGGACGATCACTTTTCCTGTTCTTGCAGCGTGACGAGGCCGAGGTTCTTGAAACCGGCGGCCGAGATGCGGGCCATGACCTTCATGACCGTGCCATAGTCGGCGTTGGTGTCGCCGCGCACATAGATGCGCTCGTTGTAGCCGGTCGTGGCGATCGCCTCGAGCTTCGGCACGACCTCATCGATCGCGATCGGCGTTTCCTGCAGGTAGATCTCGCCGGCCGGATTGACCGAGACAGTGATCGGCTGCGTGTCGGAATTCAGCGCCTTTGCCTGCGTTTCCGGCAGGTCGATTGGCACGCCGACCGTCATCATCGGTGCTGCCACCATGAAAATGATCAGGAGCACGAGCATGACGTCGACGAACGGCGTGACGTTGATCTCGCTCATCACGGCTTTCTTGCCGCCGCGGCGACGACGACCGCCGCCCGAACCCTTGGCTCCGCCAACCGACATACCCATCAGCGTGGTCTCCGTATTCTGTGGCGATTATTGCGCGGCCTGGCGCGGGCTCTGGAGCTTCTCGTCGATCTGACGCGACAGGATCGCGGAGAACTCGTCGGCGAAGGCTTCCATGCGCGCCGAGATCTTGCCGGCATCGGCCGAGAACTTGTTGTAGGCGATAACCGCCGGAATAGCGGCGAGAAGGCCGATCGCGGTGGCGAGCAGCGCTTCGGCGATACCCGGTGCCACGACCGCAAGGTTGGTCGACTTCGAACCGGCGATCGCCTGGAACGAGGTCATGATACCGACGACGGTGCCGAAGAGGCCGATGAACGGGGCGGCCGAGCCGATGGTCGCGAGCGAACCGAGGCGGGCCTCCAGCGATTCCGATTCCCGGGCGAGCGTCACGTCCATGGCGCGGTCGATACGCATCTGCAGGCCGATCGGCGAGCGGGCACCACGCTCGAAGCTCTTCTTCCATTCCCGCATGGCGGAAACGAAGATCGCTCCCATACCGGCCGTCTGCCGGTCGGCAAGCGTGCGGTAGAGCTCTTCGAGCGACTGGCCGGACCAGAACACCTGCTCGAAGCTGTCGAGCTGGCGGCGAACGCGGCCATAGTTCAGCGTCTTGTCGACGACGATCGCCCAGGTCCAGACGGAGGCTGCGACCAGCCCCAGCATGACCAGCTTCACGACGAAGCCCGCTTGCATGAATAGCGACCAGAGGCTCACATCGTGCGTCGCCGCGGCCAATCCAACCTGTTCCATCGTCTTCAGTCCCCGAATCCAAACACCCGGCAAGAGCGGTTCATGCTCGTGACCGGGTAGCCCAAACGTCCTGTTTGCAAGAATGCCCGGCACCGCCGCAGATCGCACCATCGCGACCTTTATTAGCTTTAGGTTGCCTTCTTGCCGTCAATTTTGGTCAAAGGATGACGTGCACTGCACAAATCCTGATGCGGTGATTAAGACACCATTATGGTTAAGAGACCGTTACTGCGGTGTGTCTTTGCAGTATCACCTGGCAAGCGGAACTTACCCGAGCCCGACACGTTTCTTTAGCCACGGCCCGATCCACGACCAAACGTTGCGGCAAGGCGTCGTTCTCGCGGTATCGTGCCCTTGAAGCCACGGCCGTGCCGATCTCCGAGCCGACCAGAAGGCCGTGGTTGTGAAAACGCGTTGCGGGTGATTAGGATGACCGAATCCGGAAATGCTTCCACCAACCGTGGCAACGGCAAGCGAGCCGCCAAGACGGCCGAGGCCCCGGGCGCAACACGCGCGAAGACGCGTCCAGCCGCTTCCGAAGAGATCGTTTCCGGCATCAAGATCACACATCCCGAGCGGATCCTGTTCGAGGAACCGGGCATCAGCAAACTGGATCTTGCCCGCTATTATGCGGCGGTCGCCGATCACATGCTGCCCTATGCGGCCGGGCACCTCCTGTCGCTCGTCCGCGCGCCCCAAGGGCTGAAAGGCCCACGTTTCTACCAGAAGCACGCCGGTGATGGCTTTCCCGAGGAGATCCGGGAAGTCCCCGTCAAAGAGGGCTCTGGCGAAACCGAAAACTACATGTACCTGCACGATGCCAAGGGATTGGTCGCCGCGGTGCAGATGGGCGCGCTGGAGTTCCACATCTGGGGTTCGCGGCTCGATGCGCTTGAAACGCCCGACCGGCTCGTCTTTGACCTCGACCCCGACGAGGGGCTTGATTTCGCGATCGTCAAGACGGCGGCGACGGCCTTGAGGGACGCGCTCTCGGCCCTCGGGCTGAAGTCGGTGCCGATGGTCACCGGTGGCAAGGGCGTCCATGTGATCGTGCCGCTCGCTGCCCGTGCGACCTGGCCGCAAGCCAAGACATTCGCAAAAGCCTTTGCGCAGGGTTTCGCCGAACGCGAGCCGGACAGGTTCGTCGCCACCATGGCGAAGGAGAAGCGCAAGGGGCTCATCTTCATCGACTGGCTGAGAAACGAACGCGGCGCCACCGCGATCGCCCCCTACTCGACCCGCGCCCGATCAGGCGGACCAGTCGCCACGCCTGTCAGCTGGGACGAGCTTTCGGACCTTGAAGCCGCAAACAGCTTCCATATACCCGGCATTCTCGAACGCATCGGGCCCGGCGAGGACCCCTGGCAGGATATGGCCGGAACCAGACAATCGCTGACCGCGGCGATGCTGGACAAGCTCGGGGTGAAAGAGGCCGGCTAGGCCGCCTCCACGCGCTGCAGATCCTCGATCCAGGCGCGCACGGAAATCCCGATTGCGTCAGGGTGATCCTCCTGCAGATAGTGCGCTCCGGCTCCGAGTTTCACCAAACGGCAGTGCGTCAGCGCGCCAGCATAGGCTTCCGCTTCGGCCGGCGAGATCAAGGCACCGGGATCGCCAGAAAACAACAGCTTCGGATAGCGTGAGGCACGAAGGACCGCGTGGTCGGCGGTGCTGATCGCATGGAGCCCGCTTGGCGCACCCTCGATCGGCAGCTCGCGCGGCAGGCGGAGCACCGGGCGACGCGAGGGCGGATCTGGAAACGGCGCTCGATAGGCGGCCATTTCCTCATCGGTCAGCCCGCGCAGGATCGCATTCGGCACCACCCGCTCGATGAACACGTTCTCCTCCAGGATCAGCCGCTCGCCAACGCCAGGGGTCCGGAACGCCTTAAACAGTTCGCGCGCCTGCGGTTTTTGGTGGAATCTCTCATAGGTTTCGGCCGGCCGGATGTATTCCATGAAGGCGAGCCCCAGCACCTGCTCCGGGTGCCGTGCTGCAAGGTGGAACGCGAGCGCCGTTCCCCAGTCCTGCGCGACCAGGAAGAGAGGGCCAGGCGCGACCTTTTCGATAAAGGCTTCGAGATAGCGGAACTGGTCGAGGAAGGAATAGTCGATATCGGGCTTGGCCGAATGGCCATAACCGATCAGATCCGGCGCCACACAGCGCCCGACCGAGGCCACATGGGGCAGGATGTTGCGCCAGATATAGGACGACGTCGGATTGCCGTGCAGGAACAGAACCGTCGGGCCCGCGCCTTGATCGACATAGGCCATCGACGATCCGAGCACGTCGACGAATGACTTGCCCGCTGCAAATGCCTCTTCACGCATGCCTTCCTCCATCAAATACGGTTGAAAAAACGATCCTTCTGAATGTCGAAAGCGGCGCCGGACTACGGTCGACCTTCATGCGCAGCATCGCACCCTGCCAGGCGCTGAGCAGGAAATCGGCAAGCTCGGCCGCCGAACCGACTGCCGCGATCTCACCCTTCTCCAGCCCTTCGGCGATGCAAGCCTCGAACGGGCCGCGCCAGATCTCAAACAGCCGCGACAGGTGCGCGCGCAGTCGTTCATTGTCGAACGAGGCTTCGAGGCTGAGATTGCCGATCATGCAGCCGCGGCTGTAGTCGGCCTCGGCAAGCTTGCCGGTGATGAGATCGATATAGCGACGCAGGCGATCGACCGGCCGCACGCTTCTGTCGCCAAGCGCCTCTTCGACGAGACCCGAGACATAGGCGAAATAGCGGTCGAGCACCTCGATGACGAAGTCTTCCTTCGAGGCGAAATGGTTGGTGAAGGACCCCGGCCGAGCGCCCGCAGCCTCAACGATGTCGCGCACGCCGGTGCCGGCGTAGCCTGTGTTCCATACGAGCTGATCGCCCGCCTTGAGAAGATTTTCGCGTATCGATTTTCTGGACATGGCGAAATAATACGTACGTACGTATTATTGTCAATTGACAAACCGACACGCGGGCCGGAAGCGGTCCGGGCAAAGAAAAACGCCCCGCAAAGGGGCGTTCGGGACAGATGACCGCGGTGTGGCGATGCGCCTAGCCGGCGCTTTCTTTCGCATGCTGGAACTTGTAGGCCAACGCCTCCGGCAGCCTGCGCGGCCGGCCCTGGCCGTTGATCACGGCGATGATCACCTTCGCAGCGATCAGCAATTGCTCTCCGCGGCGGATCTCCTGCTGCAGCACCATCTTGGCGCCGCCGGCTTTTTCCGTGACCGTGGTGATCGTCAGGACATCGTCCATGCGCGCCGGCGCCTTGAAGTCGATCTCCATGCGATGCACGACGAAGACGAGGCCTTCGCTGTCCCCTTCGATCGCCAGCGTCGCCTGTTCGACGCCGAGCAGGCGGAGAAAATCGGTTCGGGCACGTTCCATGAAGTGCAGGTAGCGGGCGTGATAGACAACGCCGGAAAAGTCGGTGTCTTCGTAATAGACGCGCTGGATCAGTCGGTGGCCGTTTTCGGTCAGTTCGCCTGCGAGCGAAATCTGGGACATGCTTTTCTCCGCAAGAATATCCCGTTTCCTGTGCAGGAACAAAAAGCCATTTGCAAGCATTGCAGCGTTGTCACAATCCTATCCTATCACGTGACGGACTTCCTTCCCTCGATCAGGAGAACGTGCATGAAGATTGCAATTCTCGGCGGCGACGGTTTCGTCGGCTGGCCCACGGCCCTTCACCTGTCCGATGCCGGCCACGACGTTCACATCCTCGACAATCTCTCCCGCCGGTGGATCGATACGGAGCTCGGCGTGCAATCGCTGACGCCGATGGACTCGATCCAGGAACGCACCCGCATCTGGCATGCCGAAACCGGTCGCCGCATCCATTTCAACCTGATCGATCTTGCCCGCGATTACGAGCTCCTGAAGAACTGGCTGGCGGAGCATCGCCCGGATGCCATCGTGCATTTCGCCGAACAGCGCGCCGCGCCCTATTCGATGAAGAGCGACCGTCACAAGAACTACACGGTCAACAACAACGTCAACGCCACGCACAATCTGTTGAATGCGCTGGTCGAACTCGGGCTCGATGCGCATCTCGTGCATCTCGGCACCATGGGCGTCTACGGCTATTCGACCATCGGCGCCGCGATCCCCGAGGGCTATCTGCCTGTTGGTATCGAGACGATGGACGGCGAAACCGTCAGCCAGGAGATCCTCTATCCGTCCAATCCCGGCTCGATCTACCACATGACCAAGTGCCTGGATCAGCTGCTCTTCCAGTTCTATGCGAAGAACGATGGGCTCCGGATCACCGACCTGCACCAGGGCATAGTCTGGGGCACCCACACCGAGCAGACGCGGCGCCACCCTCAGCTGATCAACCGCTTCGACTATGACGGCGACTATGGCACGGTCTTGAACCGCTTCCTCATCCAGGCGGCGATCGGCTACCCGCTGACCGTGCACGGCACCGGCGGCCAGACGCGCGCCTTCATCCACATCCAGGATTCGGTCCGCTGCATCGAGCTTGCACTCGAGAACCCGCCGGCCCGCGGCAGCCGCGTCGAGATCTTCAACCAGATGACCGAGACCCATCGGGTACGCGACCTCGCCGAGATGATCGCCGCGATTTCCGGCTCGCAGATCGCCTGGCTGCCAAACCCCCGCAAGGAAGCGGCAGAGAACGATCTCGTGGTACACAACGAGAAATTCTTGGGCCTCGGCCTCAACCCGACGCGTCTGCAAGACGGACTGCTGTCGGAAATCGTCGATGTCGCGAAGAAATTCGCCTATCGTGTCGATCGTACGCGCGTGCCTGCGGTCTCCGCCTGGACCAAGGATATCGCGCCGCTCATCAACCACGATCCCGAGGGCAAGCGGCTGAAATCCGTTTCATGACATCGAACGATCCTTCGGAGGGGCTCAGCCCCTCCTCGCCTCCGTCTGCCGACCATGCCTTCGTGACACTCGTCACCAATGCCGACTATGCGCTCGGCGCCCGTGCGCTCGCGCGCTCCGTTCGTCTCACCGGCACCGAGGCCGATATCGTCGTGCTGCATACCGGCGGCGTTTCGCTCGAAGCTCTGGCACCGCTGGCCGAATTCGGCTGCCGCCTGGCCGAGACCGACCTCTTGCCGCTCTCCGATGCCTTCAACGCGCGCCATCAACGCCGGAACGTGCATGAGAAGGCGCCCTTCACCAAGGGCCGCAAGCCGGACTTTCACTCACCGCTCGATAACTTCTGCAAGCTCAGGCTCTGGCAACTGACCGAGTACCGGCGCTGCGTCTTCATCGACGCCGACGCGATCGTGCTCAGGAACATCGACCGGCTGTTTGCCTATCCGGAATTCTCGGCAGCCCCCAACGTTTATGAAAGCCTCGCGGACTTTCACCGGCTGAATTCCGGCGTCTTCGTCGCCCGGCCGTCGTTGGAGACGTTTGGGCGCATGCTCGAGCAGCTCGACGCGCCGGACGCCTTCTGGCCGCGCACCGACCAGACCTTCCTGCAGACCTTCTTCCCCGACTGGCACGGCCTGCCGGTGACCATGAACATGCTGCAATACGTCTGGTTCAACCTGCCCGAGCTCTGGGACTGGCGCGCGATCGGCGTGCTGCACTATCAGTACGAAAAGCCCTGGGAGAAGGATCACCCACGCGCTAGAGCCCTGCGGCCGCTGATCGACCTCTGGTTCGCCTATCTCACCGGAGAGAACATCCCAGACATCGCGTCGCTGGCCAATCCGGTGCGGCCATGAGCCGTGTGCTGGTTGCCGGCGGCGCCGGCTTTGTCGGCCGCTTCATCGTCGAGCATCTGATCGAGCATGGCTACGATGTCATCATCGGCGGCCGCCGCCCTCCTGACCCCGGATTCTTCACAGTCGATCTCCCCTTCGTACCGCTGCTTCTCGATCCGGACCGCGACCAGACCGCCGCATTCGATGGTATTGATCGCTTCGTCCATGCCGCATTCGAGCATGTCGAAGGCAAGTACCGCGGCGGTGAAGGCGACGATCCGGAGGGCTTTAATCGCGCCAACGTCGAAGGATCCATACGCCTGTTCGAAATGGCACGCAGTGCAGGCGTCAGGCGCTGTGTGTTTCTATCGAGCCGCGCCGTCTACGGCAGCCGGCTCTCCGGAAGCATCGACGAGACGTCACCGCCCGATCCCGACACGCTTTACGGTGAGGTGAAGGTCGCGGCCGAAGATCGGCTGCACGCGCTTGCGACCGCAGAATTCGTGACCGCGAGCCTGCGCGTCACCGGCGTTTACGGCGCAGCCGGCCCCGGGAGGCGGCACAAATGGGCCGAGCTTTTTTCGACCTACCTCGATGGAAGACCAATCCAGCCCCGGCTCGGAACGGAGGTCCATGGCGACGATGTTGGCGCCGCCGTACGGCTTATGCTCGAAGCGGATGCGGACACGGTAAGCGGCGCGGACTTCAACGTCTCCGACCTGCTGCTCGATACGAGACAAATCCTGGCGCTCGTACAGGCGCTGACGGGATGTCCGCATCGACTGCCGGAGGTCGCCTCGACGGAGGGCTATCTGGTCATGTCAACTGACAGGCTGCGCGCCCTCGGCTGGCAACCGGGCGGCACGGCACGGCTGAAGACAACGATTCGGGATTTGCTGGCAGACATCGGCCCTGTCTGAAGCGGAGGGTAGTTTGCCGGACCTCAGCGCTCAATGACGCTACCCTCCAGTGCGCTTCATCCGAGGTGACCAATGGCATCCATCACGAGCAACGTGACACGGCCTCGGCAGCGCGCGCGATGCTCCGTGTTCGGGTGCACTGCGATCATGTCCCCTGATTGAAGGGTGTAACGTGTGACGATGCCTTCCGAACCACCCTCGCGAACATCGATTTCGAGTTCGCCGGAAAGGACGATGAAGAACTCGTCGCTTCCGTCATGGACATGCCATCCGGCCTCCGCATCCTGCATGATCCTGTAGCGAACTTTGTTGCCGTTGAATTCCAGGAGATCATGGCTCTGCCATCGCCCCTCTATCGGCTGATCGAACTGAACCGTGCTCGCGTGCGTTACCCACGCCTCATTATCGTGGGGCACTTTTTCTCCATCTAGCCGAGATCAATGACCACGATTTCGGGCGGCACGCCGAAACGAACTGGCGCGAGCGAGCAGCCAAGGCCGCCCGACACGATCAGATTGCAATCGTTCTCGACCATATGGCCATAGGCGTAGCGGTCGCCGAAGCGCGAGGGCACCACCGGCGCATAACCGAGAAACCGCACCTGGCCGCCGTGAGTGTGGCCCGATAACGTCAATGCCACCCGCGACGGAACGCGCGGAAAAACGTCCGGTTCGTGCGCCAGCAGGATCACCGGATCGGTATCGCTGACCTGCGCCAGCGTACCCTCGAGATCGTCGAGACCGCTCATGCGCTTGCGCTGCCACTTCTTGCCGGGCACCAGGGCGAGCTGATCTTCAAGACCGGCAATCCAGAAGCCTTGACCTTCCTTCTCGAGTCGCACCGCCCGGTTGCTGTAGACGTTGATTCCGACGTCCTGGAGCGCCTTATGCCCGAAGGTCGGGCCGCCGCCATTCTTCTGCGCGGTCCTGTCTTCCCACCAGTCGTGATTGCCCATGACCGCATGTACGCCGAGCGGCGCCGTCAGTGTCGCCAGCGCCTGCGACCATTCACTGGAATGCACGTAGCGGGTGACCAGGTTCATGCCGGCCACATAGTCGCCGAGCAGCAGCGTGATGTCACCGCCAAGACTGTTGGCCTGCCGGCAGATCGAAGCGATGCGGCTCGCCGGCATCCAGGGCTCGCAGGCATGGATGTCCGTCAGGACGACGGCACGAAGCTTCAGCCCCGGCGTCCAATTGGGCGGCGTCAGCTTGTAACGGGTCACGTTCAGCCGTGCCAGCGGCTCGACAGCGAAGGCGTAGCCGCCGAGTGCCGCCATGCTGGCGATGCCGCCGCCGATCATCTTCAACAATCCGCGGCGTGTGATCATCTATTCGTCCTCGAGCGTCAGACGGAACTGCGCCGCCTCGACTTCCTTGGGTGGATTGAGACCGATATGTTTCCAGGCATTGGCGGTCAAAATGCGGCCGCGCGGCGTGCGCTGGATGAAGCCCTGCTGGATCAGATAGGGCTCGATGATGTCTTCGATCGCGTCGCGCGGCTCGGAAAGCCCGGCGGCGATGGTCTCGATACCAACCGGTCCACCGCCAAAATTCTGCGCGATCATGAAGAGGTAGCGGCGGTCGAGCTGGTCGAGCCCCATATTGTCGACGAGCAGCCGCGTCAGCGCCTCGTCGGCGATCTCTCGGGTCACGGCTTCGGCGCGTGCCACTTCGGCGAAGTCGCGCACCCGGCGCAGAAGTCGGCCGGCGATGCGCGGCGTCCCGCGGGCGCGGCGCGCAATCTCGCGCGCACCGTCATCGGTCATGCCGAGGCCCATCAGTCGAGCACCACGCCGCACGATCGATTCCAGCTCATCGACCGTGTAGAAATTGAGCCGCACCGGAATGCCGAAGCGGTCGCGAAGTGGTGTCGTCAGCAGGCCGAGACGGGTCGTCGCCGCCACCAGCGTGAACTTGGAGAGATCGATCTTGACCGAACGGGCCGCCGGCCCCTCGCCGATGATCAGGTCGAGCTGGAAATCTTCCATCGCCGGATAGAGGATTTCTTCGACCGCCGGATTGAGCCGGTGGATTTCGTCGATGAAGAGCACGTCGCGCTCTTCGAGATTGGTGAGAAGAGCGGCGAGATCGCCGGCCTTGGCAATGACCGGGCCGGAGGTCGAGCGGAAATTGACGCCGAGTTCCTTGGCCATGATCTGCGCGAGCGTCGTCTTGCCGAGGCCCGGCGGACCGACGAACAGCACGTGGTCGAGCGCCTCGCCGCGGTTCTTGGCCGCTTCGATGAAGATCTTGAGGTTGGCGCGTGCTTCCGCCTGGCCGGTGAAGTCGTCCAGCGTCTGCGGCCGCATGGTCGCGTCGAGGTCTTCACCACGCTTTTCCGGCGCTATCAGGCGTGCGGCGTCAGTCATGCATTCGTTTCCAATCGATCGGGCAGCTGCTCGCTGCAGCCCGTCATCATGCCGGGCACTTTGCGTTCTGCCCTGCAGGCCCGATCAACGCAAGCCGTCATCGCGCCAGTTCCTTCAGGCCAAGTCGAATGAGCTTGGCGCTGTCGCCGCCTTCACCGCCATTCTTCAGCGCAGCCGCAACGGCGTTTGCCGCCTGGTCACGCGAGTAGCCAAGGTTGGTGAGCGCCGAAACCGCATCGGAGACCGGTGCGGAGGCCACACCTTCGCCAAGTTCCTGCTTGAGGCCGATCGTGGCCGACATCTCACCGGCAAAGGACGGCGCCTTGTTCTTCAGTTCGGTGACGATGCGCACCGCCACCTTGGGCCCGACACCCGGGGCGCGCGAGACCGAGGTCTTGTCCTGCAGCGCGATGGCATTTGCGAGTTCGCCCGGTGTCAGGGTCGAAAGCACGCCAAGCGCCACCTTCGAGCCGACCCCTTGCACGCTCTGCAGCAGCCGGAACCATTCCCGTTCCAGTGCCGAGAGAAAGCCAAACAGCTTCAGCTGGTCCTCGCGCACATAGGTCTCGATGAAGAGTATCGCCGCCTCGCCTGCCGAACCGAGCCTGGACAGGGTGCGTGCCGAGCAGAAGGCAACGTAGCCGACGCCATGTACATCAAGCACGACGTGATCCTCGCCAATCTCGTCGATGGTACCCTTCAGTTTGCCGATCATATGGCGTCTCTCGCGGTGGGTTCGGGATGGTCGATCAGACCATCGGAAAAAATGTGGTCGGGCGCAACTACGCCATCAAAGCGGCAAGCCGGCTCGTCACCGATTGCCGGTTGTGGGCATGGCAGATGGCGATCGCCAACGCGTCCGCCGCATCGTTGCCCTTGAACTCGACTTTCGGCATCAGGACCTTCAGCATCATGTGAATCTGCTGCTTCTCGCCATGCCCGACGCCGATCACTGCCTTCTTGACGGCGTTCGGCGCGTATTCGGCAACCCTCAGGCCGGCACGTGCCGGCACCAGCATGGCGATGCCGCGTGCCTGGCCGAGCTTGAGTGTCGCCGTAGCATCCTTGTTGACGAAGGTCTGCTCGACCGCCGCCTCGTGTGGCTGGTAGCTGTGCACGACCTCGGCAAGGCCGTCATGCAGCTGGCAGAGCCGCGAGGCGAGATCCATCTCGCCGTCGGAGGTCACCGTGCCGGAGGCAACGAAGCGCAGTGAATTGCCGAGCGTCTCGATGATGCCCCAACCGGTACGGCGCAGGCCCGGATCGATGCCGATGATGCGAATCGTGTTCTGCATGGATTTCACCCTATGTCTCCAGCCCGGACGCTGCCAGCAAAAAGTGAACAAAACAAAAACATACGCACAGTTCCGAAGACCCTGCAGGAAATCCTCGCCCGGGCCCTTGGATTGAGGAAAATTGAGCTTACATAGCCTTTCATCAATTTCTCTCAATGAAGGCATGTGCCATGGCGACTTTCTCCGTCCTCGATCTCTCGCCGATCACCGAAGGCGGCAGCGTCGCCCAATCGCTCGAAAACTCCCGCCGCCTGGCCCAGGCCGCGGAAGAAAACGGCTACAAGCGGTTCTGGCTTGCCGAACATCATGGCATGAAGGGCATCGCCAGCGCTGCGACCTCGATCGTGATTTCCCATGTGGCGGCAGCGACAAAGACAATCCGCGTCGGCTCCGGCGGCATCATGCTGCCCAACCATTCGCCGCTGGTGATCGCCGAACAGTTCGGCACGCTTGCCGCACTCTATCCGGGCCGGATCGACCTCGGCCTCGGCCGGGCGCCCGGCACCGACATGCGCACCGCCCAGGCGCTTCGCCGCAACATGGAGGCGAGCGGCAACAATTTCCCGAACGACGTCGTCGAACTGCAGGCGCTGCTCGGCCCTGTCGGCGAGGATCAGAAGATCATTGCCGTGCCGGGCGCCGATACCAATGTGCCGATCTGGCTGTTGGGCTCCAGTCATTTCAGCGCCCACCTCGCCGGCATGCTCGGCCTGCCCTTCGCCTTCGCCTCGCATTTCGCGCCGGACATGCTGCTCTCGGCGCTCGAGATCTACCGCGAGCGCTTCACCCCGTCCGAGACCCTCGACAAGCCGCATGCCATGGTCGGTGTCATGGGCGTTGCCGCCGACACCGACGAAGAGGCGAATTATCTCTTCACCTCGATGCAACAGTCTTTCGTGGCCCTTCGCCGCAATGCGCGCGGACGATTCCCGCCGCCCGTGCAATCCATGGACGGGCTCTGGAGCTACGACGAGAAGATCTTCGTCGATCATTCGATGATGTACGCCGTCGTCGGTGGACCGGAGACGATCCGCCGGAAGATCGCGACCTTCCTCGAACAGACGAAAGCCGACGAACTGATCATCTCCATGCCGATTTTCGACATGGAGGCGCGACTGCATTCGCTTCGCCTTTTCGCCGAGGCGCAGCAGGCGCTCGCCAAGGCGGCCTGAGGGGTCAGCCGCCTTCGGCGCCGAAGGCCGACGCGATGTCCTCCATTCGGCCGAAGAACCGGTCCGGCCCGAGCCCTTGCAGGAAGCTCGGGTCGGCATAGCCCCATCCGACTGCGCCAGCCGCCACACCTGCCTTGCGCGCCGCCTCGATATCACGTGCCTCGTCACCGATCGCCAGGACGCGCGTCGGATCAAGCCCTGAATGGCGGATCGCCCGCTTGAAATGCTGCGCCTTGCCGAAAAGCGCCGCGCCGCACGCATAGAGATCGACGGTCGCCGCCACGTCGCCGAGTGCGAGGCGAATGCCCTCCTCCGCATTCGAACTGACAATGGCAATGCCGATGTCTGCCGCCTTCAACCGCAGAAGCAGATCGGCCGCCCCCGGAAAGAGCCGTACCGACGAAACGTCGGCAGCCATGGTGCGGCGCATGAAGGTGGCAATCTGCGGCAGCTTCCACATGGGCACCCCGAGATGCGCGATAATCTCGCGATTGCCCATCGTCCGCAGGGACTGGAACTCGTCGACGGAAAGCTCCCGGAACCCGTAGCGCCGTGCGGCAAGGTTGCACGCCGTCATGAAGCTCACCGCCGTGTCCGCGAGCGTGCCGTCAAAATCGAAGATCGCAAAATCGTAAGTCACCGATCGCACCCAAAGAAAAACCCGTGCCCTTGCGGGCACGGGTGAACCAAATGCTGGTCGTAGCGAGCCGGAAAATCAGGCCGACAGCTTCGCCAGGATCTCGTCCGACACTTCGAAGTTCGAATAGACGTTCTGGACGTCATCATCATCGTCGAGCGTGTCGATGAGCTTCATCAGCGACTGCGCCTTTTCCTCGTCGACCGGCACGGTGTTCTGTGCCTTCCAGATCGCCTTGACGGTTTCGGCTTCGCCGAGCGTGTCTTCGAGCGCCTTGGAGACTTCACCGATCGCTTCGAAGCCGCAGATGATCGTGTGGCCGTCCTCATCGGTGGTCACATCGTCGGCGCCAGCTTCGATCGCCGCTTCCATCACCTTGTCGGCGTCACCGGCGGACAGCTTGTAGGTAATTTCGCCGACGCGGTCGAAGGAGAAGGAAACCGAGCCAGTTTCGCCGAGCGCGCCGCCGGCCTTGGTGAAGGTCGAGCGCACGTTGGAGGCAGTGCGGTTGCGGTTGTCGGTCAGCGCCTCGACGATGACGGCGACGCCGCCCGGGCCATAGCCCTCGTAGCGGACTTCTTCGTAGTTCTCCGCGTCGCCGCCGGCAGCCTTCTTGATCGCCCGTTCGATGTTGTCCTTCGGCATCGACTGTGCCTTGGCGTTCTGGATCGCCAGACGCAGGCGCGGGTTCATCGCCGGATCGGCCATGCCCGCCTTGGCGGCAACCGTGATTTCGCGCGCGAGCTTGGAAAACATTTTCGAGCGCACCGCATCCTGACGGCCCTTGCGGTGCATGATGTTCTTGAACTGTGAATGGCCAGCCATGGCACCCTCTGCATGCATGATTTTATAGGAATGGGGCGCCTTATAGTTTTATTGCCGCTTTCCGTCCAGCCGGGGCGCGGTTTTTCAATCGGCCGACACTTGCGCGCGGCTGAGCACGAAGCCGTGTCCGTCATCCCGACGACAGGAAAGGCCGGTTCTTTCGGAGCGGCAGGAGAACGGTCCCTGCGACCAGGTTTGCCCATAATCAAGCACTTGCCCGGCCGAGCAGCAGCTCGGATCGCCAATGGCGTGGTTGAGCATGGCGGCGCCTGCACGGCCGAGTGTGGCGCGGACATAGCGCGGCGAGACGATATCGCAGGCAAGCTCGGGCCCGCCATCCTGTGGCTGATAGACGGCGGTGCCGCCCGCCGGCGTGTAGACGCAACCGATATTGCCCGAGGGCATGATGAAGCTCTCCTGCTCGCCCGCCGGCCGGACCGGCGTTTCGAAGAGGTTTTGCTGCTGTTGTCCCTCCGGTGCGGGCATGCGCGGCGCCGGCGCCCCGCCGGCGACAGCAAAAGTTGACAGAGAAAGGAAGAACGATACGCCAGCCACAAGCAACTTCATCGGGCGATCCTAATGGTCAGACGCCCTGGAGAATATAAATCAGCGGTTTGCTTGGCAAGGAACGCAACGAGACCTTGATGCTGGCACTGTCGGCGAAGCGTTTGTCGTAGTCGTCGCCAAACATGTCGAGAAAGGCATCAATCGGCGGGCCGCGGCGATGCATCGGCAGGATCAGCGAAGCGCGCAGCCGGCTGACCACCCGGCTCATGCTTTCCGCACACATGGTCAGGCCACCGTCGACGGGCACCATCAGCACGTCGAGCCTGCCGATCTGGCGGTAGTGGCTGTCGTCGAGCTCGTGATGCAGATGGCCGAGATGGCCGATGCAGAGATCCGCCACCTCGAAGATGAAGATCGAGTTGCTGTCGTGCTCCATCGCCCCGCCGGCACGGATATCGGTGGTGACGTTGCGGATATAGGTATCGCCCACAACGAGATCATGGCGCGCGGGTCCGCCGCTGTCGCCCCAGCCGTGCAGCACGTTTCTGATCGCCGGG
Source organism: Ensifer sp. LC11 (assembly GCF_001695835.1). Classification (GTDB taxonomy): domain Bacteria; phylum Pseudomonadota; class Alphaproteobacteria; order Rhizobiales; family Rhizobiaceae; genus Ensifer. Next base: position 25,040 of record NZ_MBSO01000073.1, read on the forward strand.
TCCGGGGTCAGCGTGTAGTGGCTCGAATGCGCCTTGTTCATCGTCACGACCGTCGGCGGGCTCGACGGCGCGAACCAGCCATTGTAGTCGGTCGCGATCGAGACCCCACCAGGCGTCTCGATCAGAAAGGTGGAGTGGCCGAGATAACTGATCGTCACCTCGCCGGCCGCTGCTTGTGACTTGGCGGCGGCAGCGGGCGTAAAGCTGGCGAAGGTCGCCCGAGGCAGGGCCTCGGCGATTGCCTGGCACTGGCTGACGTGACGGGGCTGCTCTTGTGCATGCGCAACCGACGGCCAGAACGCATGGATCAGCCAGATGGCGGCGAAGGTGTAGACAAGGTAGCGGAGCATCAGCCTTCACCTCTCTCGCTTTGCTTGCTTCGCCACGAACCCGAAAGTCGCGCGGCAGGCAGCCGTTGAACAGCAAATGGAAGCCCTTGCCTTCGCTCGGCCGAACCATGGGCGTCACGGGCCGGGAGAGGATTGTTCAACCGCCTGGCCGCGTCCAGTTACAAACGGCCGGATTTGCTCACGTTTGCGTCACCGCCCCTGGAGAGAACAAGGAAACTTGTCCCGTCCAACGGCAACGCCCCGGCATTGCTGCCGGGGCGCCGCATCCTTGCGATTGGTTCCCGCTACTCCGCCGGGTGGGGCGCCGGCTCGGTCATCGTCGCCGGCTTGCGCCGCCGGAACGACCGTAGCGCCACATAAAAGACCGGTGTCAGGAACAGGCCGAGGAAGGTGACCCCCAGCATGCCCGAGAACACGGCCGTGCCCAGCGACTGGCGCATTTCCGCACCCGGTCCGGTCGCGATCATCAGCGGCACGACGCCGAGGATGAAGGCGAAGGCGGTCATCAGGATCGGCCGCAAGCGCAGTTGGCTCGCCTCCACCGCCGCCTCGATCGGCGTCTTGCCCTCGTCCTCGCCTTGGCGTGCGAACTCGACAATCAGGATCGCGTTCTTGGCCGCAAGGCCGATCAGGACGATGAGCCCGATCTGCGTCAGCACGTTGTTGTCGAGACCGCGGATAGACACGCCGACCAGCGCTGAAAGCACACCGAGCGGCACGATCAGGATGATCGCGAGCGGCAGCACCCAGCTTTCATACTGGGCCGAAAGCGCCAGGAACACGAAGATCACCGACAGTGCGAAGATGAACACCGCCGTATTGCCCGTCTGGCGTTCCTGGAAGGCAAGCTCCGTCCACTCGAAGGTCGTGCCCTGCGGCAGGATCTGGGCGGCAAGCGCCTCCATCTTGTCGAGGGCCGTGCCGGTCGAGACGCCGATCGCGGGATTGCCCTGGATCGGCACCGATACATACATGTTGTACCGCTGGACCAGCGTCGGCCCGGCCGTATCGCGGATCTCGACGAGCGTGCCCATCGGCACCAGCGCCCCGGTCGCCGAACGCACCTTCAGAGCCAGGATATTGTCACGCTCGACGCGGTACTGCTGGTCGGCCTGCGCCCGCACCTGATAGACGCGGCCAAAAGCGTTGAAGTCGTTGACATAGGAGGTACCGAGGTTGATCGACAGCGCCTCGAAGATGTTGGGGATCGGCACGTTGAGGGTGCGCGCCTTGTCGCGGTCGATCGCAAGGAAGTATTGCGGGCTGGAGGCCGAGAAGGTGGTGAACACCCCGGTCAGCCCTTCCGTCTGGTTGGCAGCACCCATCATCTGGTAGGTGAGCCCCAGGGCACGGCGCATGTCGGCACTCTGCCGGTCCATGATCTGCATCTTGAAGCCGCCGGAGTTGCCGATACCGCGCACCGACGGCGGCGGCACGGCGATGATGAAGGCTTCCTGGATGCTCTGCAGGCTGCCGTAGAGCTGGCCGATGATCTGGTTGGCCCCCTGCCCGTGCTTCAGCCGCTCTTCAAAACTCTCGAAGGAAGCGAAGACCACGCCCGAGTTGGACGCATTGGTGAAGGTCGCACCGTTGAAGCCGGCAAAGGCAACCGCGCTCTTCACCCCGGGAACGTCCTCGATGATCTTCGAGGCCCGCTTGACCACCGCGTCGGTACGGTCGAGCGAGGCGCCGTCGGGAAGCTGGATCACGACGATCGCATAGCCCTGGTCCATGGTCGGCACGAAGCCGCGCGGCACCACCTGCGCCATGTACCAGGTGGCCCCGAGCAGGCCGACGAAGACCAGCAAGGCCGCAACGATTGCCGTCTTGGTCGAAACCAGCTTGCGCACGATAAAGGCATAGCCTTCCGCCATGCGGTCGAAGCCGTTGTTGAAGCCGTTGGCCAGAGCTTTGCCGAAGCGCGTCAACGGGTTTCGGCTCTCGTGATGACCGTTCTCGTGTGGCTTCAACAAAATCGCGGCGAGCGCCGGCGATAGCGTCAGCGAGTTGAAGGCCGAAATGACGGTCGCCACCGAGATCGTCACCGCAAACTGCAGATAGAACTGGCCGGCGATGCCGGGGATGAAGGCCGTCGGCACGAAGACCGCGGTCAACACCAGCGAGATTGCGATGACCGCCGCCCCCACCTCGTCCATGGTCACATGTGACGCTTCGCGCGGGGTCATGCCACGCGCGAGATTTCGCTCGACGTTTTCCACGACGACGATGGCATCGTCGACGACGATACCGATCGCCAGCACGAGACCGAACAGCGTCAGCATGTTCAGCGAGAAACCAAAGGCATAGAGGAAGGCGAAAGTGCCGACGAGCGACACGGGAATCGCGACGATCGGGATGATCGCCGTGCGCCAGGACTGCAGGAAGACGAGAACGACGATCGCAACGAGCACGGCCGCCTCGGCGATCGTCTTGTAGACCTCGTTGATCGATTCCGAGATGAACTCGGTCGGATTATAGACGATCCGGTATTCGAGCCCTTCGGGGAAATCGCGCGAGACGTCGGTCATCACCTTCTGGATCTGCTCGGCGGCGTCGAGCGCATTGGTACCCGGCCGAGAGAAGATGCCGAGCGCCACTGCCGGGCTGCCGTCGAGATAACTGTTGTTGACGTATTCGCGGGCGCCGAGCTCGACGCGCGCGACGTCCTGCAGCTGCACGAGGCGGCCGGTTTCCGTCGCCTTAACGATGACGTAGCGGAACTGCCGCGCATCACTGAAGCGACCGTCTGTCGTGACGGTATATTGGAACTTACTGTCACCCGGCGCCGGCGGACCGCCGATCGAGCCGCCGGACACCTGCACGTTCTGCTCGCGCAGCGCCTGCACGACGTCTCCCGCGGTCATGCTGTAGGCCGACAGCTTTTCCGGATCGAGCCAGACGCGCAACGCATATTCGCGCTCGCCGAACAGGATGACGTCGCCCACACCGTCGAGCCGGACAAGCAGGTCGCGGATGCGCGTGCGCGCATAGTTCGAGACGTAGAGCTGGTCGTAGCGCTCGCTCGGCGACAGTAGATGCACGACCATCATCAGGTCGGGCGAGCTCTTGGCCGTGGTGATGCCAATGCGCCGGACTTCCTCCGGCAACCGCGGTTCAGCGATCGACACGCGGTTCTGCACCAGAACCTGCGCCTGATCGAGGTCGGTGCCGAGCTTGAAGGTGATCGTCAGCGCCATAGCGCCGTCGGCGGTCGAATAGGAGGACATGTAGAGCATGTTCTCTACGCCGTTGATCTCCTGCTCGAGCGGGGTTGCCACGGTGTTGGCGACGGTTTCGGCGTCAGCACCCGGATAGGCCGCCCGGACGACGATCGTCGGCGGTGCGATTTCCGGGTACTGCGCCACCGGAAGCTGGAAATAGGCGATGCTGCCGACGATCAGAAGCACGATCGAAAGCACCGATGCGAAGATCGGCCGGTCGACGAAAAAGTGTGCGAACCTCATTGCGCCACTCCCGTGACCTGCCCTTCGGGCGGCAACTGGATCGTCTCAGGCTTGACCTTGGTGCCAGGACGCGCCCGCATCAGGCCATTGACGACGATCGTCTCCTCGCCCGTCATGCCTGAGCGGATGACGCGGTAGCCGTGAACCTTCGGGCCGAGCCGCACCGGCTTGGTCACAACGGTTCCGTCGGCGGTCACTTCGTAGACGATGCGCTCGTTCTGGTCGGCGCCGATCGCCTCATCCGGAATGAGCACGGCCTTATAGGTGTTCGAGCCCTCGATCTGCACGCGACCGAAGAGGCCGGGCTGCAGCACCAGGCTCGGGTTCTCGAGGCGCGCGCGCACGCGCATGGTGCCGCTCTGCGGGTCCACGCGATTTTCGGCGAAGTCGAGCTTGCCCTTGAACGGCTCTTCGTTGGAATCGGCAATGGTGACGAGCACCTCGAGCGAACCGCCGCCCTCCTGAAGCGCGCTACCGCGCTCGCGCGCGACCCGTGCATAGGAAAGCAGCCGCCGTTCGTCGACGTCGAAATAGAAGTCGATCGGGTCGAGCGAGACGATCGTCGTCAAGACGGTCTGGTCGGCCTGCACGAGATTGCCCTGCGAGAGAAGGCGCCGGTCCACACGGCCACTGAGCGGTGCGGTGATCGTCGTATAGTCGAGGTCGAGCTTGGCGCGTTCGACCGCCGCTTCCGAACCGCGCACCAGCGCCTGCGCCGAAAGCAGTTCCCGGCGATGGTCGTCCAGCGTCGAGACCGAAAGCGTGCCTGTGCCTGTCAGCGATTGCGTCCGCTTGAATTGGGACTCGGCGAATTCCAGCGTCGAGCGTGCCGATTCCAGCGTCGATTCGGCCTGGGAGAGAGCCGTCCGATAGGGGCGCTGGTCGATGACGAAGAGCTTGTCGCCCTTCTTCACCAGGGCGCCGTCGGTGAAATTGATCTCGTCGAGATAGCCACCGATGCGGGCGCGAACCTGCACCTCGTCGACCGGCTCGAAGCGACCGATGAACTCGTCGCTGTCGATCACGTCGCGCACCACCGGCTTGGCGACGGTCACGGCAGGCAATTGCGCGTCCTGCGCCTTGGCGCCAACGACGGAAAGCAGGGAAAGAGAAGCGCCGACGATGATCGGCAAATGCCACTGAGACAACATGCATGCCCTCCGAATGCACTTTGGATCACGATGAGCAGCCGTCCGGCGGAAGCATCGCAATCGCCTTGAATACTTCGGAGCCGGACATCAGCGGAAAATGCCCGCGTTATCGTCCCGCCCCGCTCAACGCCTCGGATCAAGAGCGATCCAAGAGGCAAAATCACACAACCAATTAAATGATAAGGCGCTTCCGCCCTTTCGGCCGGCGAACGTTGCTGGATCAAAATCGCTGGCGGCGAGCAACTGCGCCCGTTGCCCAGCGACAAAAGCACATGCCCGCAATCCAGGACTGCGGACACTGTTCATACTGCAAAACTCACGAGTGCATCACGCCCCGGCCCGGCGTGACTGGGCGTTAACCTGCCATCATTTGATGGGGTTGTCACCTTGAAAAAAATCAATTCCGAGAAGGCGATACGTGACGGCCGAAGGTGCTCGCCTGTAGCTCCAGCAATAGAGCTTCAGCAATACGACCGGAACCCGTTTGCTTCGCGCCTAGGACCAGAAATCCGGAATTGTCTCGGCCAGTCTCGGTCCGAGACGCAGCGGCGCGATCTTCTCGGCAAGCCCCGTGCGGTCGGAAATCTCGACACCAAGGCCGCAGATGGTCGCCGGGCCCGAAGCCGCCTCGAAGCGTCCTTTCGGCATCTTGGAGATGAAGCGGTTGAGCGGCTCTTCCTTGTCCATGCCGAGCGAGGAATCGTAGTCGCCGCACATGCCGGCGTCGCTCATATAGCCGGTGCCACCGTTGAGGATCTGGTGGTCAGCCGTCGGCACATGGGTGTGTGTACCGACGACAAGGCTAGCCCGTCCGTCGACGAAATGGCCGAAACACTGCTTCTCGCTGGTCGCCTCCGCGTGGAAGTCGAACACGATCGCATCCGCCTGTTCGCCGAGCGGGCAGGCATCGAGGATCGCCTCGGCCGACTTGAAGGGATCGTCGAGTTCCGGATGCATGAAGACGCGGCCCATGACATTGGCAACCAGCACGCGGGCGCCGTTGCGGGCGAAGTAGAGGTTGGACCCGCGGCCCGGCGTGCCGGCGGGATAATTGGCGGGGCGCAGAAACTGGTCGTGCCGCTCGCAGAAGACGACCGCCTCCTTCTGGTCCCAGACGTGATTGCCCGTCGTCACCACGTCGGCGCCGGCATTGATCGTCTCGAGGAAGATGTCTTCGGTAATGCCGAAGCCGCCGGCGGCGTTCTCGCCGTTGACGATCACGAAGTCGAGCTTGAGATCGCCCACCAGTCCCGGAAGACGCTCCCAGACCGCCGTCCGGCCCGTCTTGCCCACCATATCACCCAGAAACAGAAGCCTCATGCTCGCTCAATCCCACCAGGGCAGTTCCGGCGGAAGCGCGTCAGCGGTTTTGGCGTCCGGTACTGCATAATCAAAAGAAGTAGAGCGTCTACACGATCCAGGCTCCGCAGGGAACGCTCAAGCGCAATCCAGAAGGGCCGGTCAGCGAATTCCCGGTCGCGATCGCGGAATCTTAAGGCGTTCGGTCATTTCACCGCCCTCGCAAAACAACCTAGAAATGCCGAAATCCGCTCTCCGTAAGCACAGCGTCCAGCGCCACGTCGTGCGGTTCGGCCGGAACGGACGTCACCTCCTGGCAGTCGAAGGCGATGCCGATCAGCTTCGGCAGGTGGCCCTTGTTGCGCAGCCGGTCGATCGCCCGGTCGTAATAGCCGGCGCCATAGCCGATCCTGTGCCCCGCCGCGTCGAAGGCCGAAAGCGGCACGAGCATGATATCCGGATCGAGCACCGGCGCATCCGGCCCCGGCCCCGTCGTTCCGAAGCCGGTGGAGATAATGTCGATGCCGTCGAGCAGTTCGCGAAAGACGATCGTCTGCTTGTCCATGATGACAGGAAGGCAGAGCCGCGCGCCGCGCTGCTGCAGCCGCGCCATCAGCGGCCGGATGTCGACCTCGGATCGGATCGGCCAGAAGCCGGAAACAATATGCCCCGGATCGAGCGCGATGACGTCGCCGGCATGGTCGGCCATCGTCAGACTTGCCTCGATACGCACCTCCGCCGACATCGCATCGCGCAACGCCAGCCGCTCCTTGCGCAGTGCCGCTTTCAAATCTCTCGGTGACATCTGTCCTCCCCTGCCAGCCCGCCGCTCGCCGCGGTTACATGCCCAGTCGTCTACGACGTCGGCGAAGAAAATTCCCTTCCCGAAATGGCACAGCTCTACGCTTTTTCGCCGATTCCCGCGCCGGCCACCAGACTGTTTACGCGACGGCCCGCTCGCCACGCCCCTCGGCGTCGCCGCTTTTGCAGCAGTTTGCGACAGTTGAGAGGCGTGCCTCCCAGAACGAAACAGCTTTAGCGTTCCGTTCATCATGGGCAAGGGTTCCGCTTTCGCGAGTGACGGACCACGTGCAAATAAAGACGCGATTTCAAATAATTAGCAGGAACTAATGCCCGTGTTCGATGTATGGACGCGCTCCTGCAGGCAGCGGTGGAAAAGCCAACGTCCATGAAGGACCAGATGAACGAACTCGACCCATTGGAATTGCGTTGCCTGACGCTCGCCGCTCGCGGCCGAACGCGCCAGGACATGATGCGCGAAACCGATATACCGCTTGATCGGATCGATCGGGCACTCGAAGACGCCATGCGCAAGCTGCAGGCAGGCAATCTCGCCGAAGCCGTTTTCCGCGCCGCCAGACTCGATCTCATCTCTTAAGGTCGGGCCGGCTGGCGCAAACGGTCACAGCAGCCAATGGGACCGGTAGACCAATTCCAGCATCGATCTTTGCTCGCGCGCCAGTTCGGCCGCCTCCCGCTCAATCCCCGCATCACGCAGGAGCACCGGCCTGTCTGTCGGCACTTCGACGGGCATCTCGGCAAGCAACAGTTCGCCAACCCATCGCGCCGCCCTGCGCCGGGCGGCGATGGATGCTTCGGAAAAGGCGAAGACGGCAAGTACGCTCATGGGAATGGCCCTGCACAGGATGATGTGACCGGCCGATCTTCGTCCGCGCGTTGACATCTGACAAACGAATTGCAAGCATAGCTGCCATCAGAAATTCTGATGGACTATGCCATGTCGCTCCCCCTCGACAGCGATCTGCTTCGAACCTTTCTCGCGGTTGTCGATACCGGCAACGTCACGCGTGCGGCAGACATCGTCGGCCGCACGCAATCCGCCGTCAGCATGCAGATCAGGAAGCTTGAAGACATGCTCGGAGACGCGCTGTTCGAACGCCACTCGCGCGGCGTCGTTCTGACGCCACAGGGGTTGCGGCTTGTCGACAATGCGCGACGCATCGTCACCCTGCTCGACGACACGGCCGCCGCCATGCGCCAGCCCGCTCTCGACGGCGCAGTCCGCATCGGCATACCCGAGGAATACATCAACTCCACCCTGCCGAAGGCGCTCGGCAGTTTTGCCGCCATCCATCCCGGCGTCGAGGTGACCGTGCAGCAGGGCGCATCGATGACCAATGTGGCGGCACTGGAGTCGGGCGAACTCGATCTCGCCGTCGTCTTCGAGCCCGGCGGGCGGACGAAGAACGAAGTACTGATGATGGACCCGACCGTCTGGGCTACCTCGGAACAGCACCGCACCGACGAACGCCGCCCGGTGCCGATTGCCACCTATACCTATCTGGAGGGCGGGTGGTGCGACGACCTCGCCCAGCGCAATCTCAGGAAATGTCGCATCGACAACCGCGTCGCCTATGTCAGCCGCACCAGCGGCGGCCTGATGGCGGCGGTCGTTTCGGGTCTGGCGATTGCACCGCTCGCCCGCAGCAGCATCCCGACCGGATGCCGCGAGCTGACCGCCGATGACGGCTACGAGGTGATCGACCACTCGAACGTGGTCCTGCGCATATCAAAAGCAGGAAACGGCAAGGACCGGATCGTCGAGGCCATGGCCGACGCCATTCGCCGGGCCTTCGCCGGAGATTGAGCGGCCATCTTTAAAGGAAGAGAGAGTGCGATCCACACAACCGATGGAGAGTTTACGATCCCGGGTGCCTACAAAGTAGGTGGGCGCCATGTGTCCAGACCCACAGGCCCGGACAGGGACAGCTCCCTTGAGATCGAGTATGGCCCCGGGGATTGTGGTTCCTGTCGGGAGGCGCAGACCGCATCCGACATATAAAGCGTCTCGGTGCTTTGCGCCAGAGGCCCGCCGCCGAAACCTTGTCAGCTTGACGGTGTTGTGGTGCGGCCGTTCAGCTTGGCGGCAATGCCGTGGATCTGGGCGGTGACTTCGCTGAGCGCCGAAGCCAGTGCCTCTTCGCTCTTCATCTGATCGGACATGGCGGCATCGCGTCCATCAGTCAGGTTGCCCACTTCGGCCTCGAGGTTCTTCAGCCGGCGGTTGACCTCGCTCAACTCGTCCATGACCATGATACCGGCCATGACCGTGAGGCGAAGATCACCGATCTCGCCGAACTGGCTCTTGAGATGCCCGACATATTGATCGAACTTGGTGGCAAGCTCGGTCAGGTGACCTTCCTGCCCCTCTTCGCAGGCCATCCGGTAGGCCTTGCCATCGATCGAAACTGTCACCTGCGCCATGTCGATTAATCCTAGCGGTCGAGCACCGCCCGAATGGTTTCCATCGCCGTCACGAGGCGCCGGGAAACCTCGCGATTGACCTCCTCGAGCCGGTTGGCCCGGAACTGCGACTGATCGAGTTCCTGTGCCAGCCGCGACCGATCGGTGTTGACGCGCCTGACCTCGCCCTCGAACTCACTGAAATCCCGCTCCCTGTCAAACCGACCGTCGATCGCATTCTCCAGGGATTGCACCGCGTTGCGCAGTTCATCGATCGCCGCTTTGACAGTCTTTGCCGGCATGTGTTCCGAATACCTCGCCCATGAGGCCGAATCGCCCGAATCCCGTCCGCCGCTTCGGCTCGATCTTTTTTAAACCTATTACGTAAGTCTCAACAATGCCAAGCATCGCAAACAACAGCGGAAGCTGTGGATGGATTGCGTAGCCGGCTTTCTTCAACGGCGGTGCGAAAGCTTTGTTGCATTGCGGGACATGGCCAAGACATCCCCTTGAACAACCTGCCGTCAAATGGCCGCGGAAGGCCCGTATTTGTTGACTCGCACGGCGCACCTGCTATGTGTCAGCCGCTTCTTGCGCGGTCTTTGGAGGATAGAGACCGTTCCCTGACCACCGAACGCAAACGGAACAGTCATGATCTCTCGCGAAAAACACGACCGGATGGCAAATGCGATCCGTTTCCTCTCCATGGATGCCGTCGAGAAGGCAAATTCCGGCCACCCCGGCCTGCCCATGGGTGCAGCCGACATAGCGACAGTCCTCTTTACGCGCTATCTGAGCTTCGACCCCAAGAACCCCTCCTGGCCGAACCGCGACCGCTTCGTGCTGTCGGCCGGCCATGGCTCGATGCTGCTCTACTCGCTGCTCTATTTGACGGGCTACGACGACATCACCATCGACGAGATCAAGAACTTCCGCCAGCTGGGCGCCCGCACCGCCGGCCACCCGGAATACGGCCATGCCGCCGGCATCGAGACGACCACCGGTCCGCTCGGCCAGGGCATTGCCAACGCCGTCGGCATGGCGATCGCCGAGCGCAAGCTGCGTAACGAATTCGGTTCCGACCTGATGGAGCACTATACCTACGTGCTCGCCGGTGACGGCTGCCTCATGGAAGGCATCAGCCAGGAAGCGATTTCGCTCGCCGGCCACCTGAAGCTCAACAAGCTGATCGTCTTCTGGGACGACAACAACATTTCGATCGACGGCCCGATCTCGATCGCCGACTCGACCGACCAGCACGCCCGCTTCCGCGCCAGCAACTGGAACACCATTGCCGTCGACGGCCATGACCCGGACGCGATCGCCGCCGCGATCGACCAGGCACAGAAGTCCGACAAGCCGACGATGATCGCGGCTAAGACGACCATCGGCTTCGGCGCGCCGAACAAGGCCGGCACCCACAAGGTTCACGGCTCGCCGCTCGGCGCCGAGGAAATTGCCGCCACCCGCGAGGCGCTCGGCTGGGAAGCTGAAGCCTTCGTCGTTCCTTCCGATGTGCTCGACGCCTGGCGTCTGGCCGGCCTGCGCTCGACCAAGTCGCGCAAGGAATGGGAAGAGCGTCTCGAAAAGAGCAATGCCGAGAAGAAGGCTCAGTTCGTTCGCCGCTTCTCCGGCGAGCTCGAAGGCCGTCTTTCGTCCGCGATCGACGATTACAAGAAGAAGCTGGCCGAGACCAAGCCGTCGCCGGCAACCCGCAAGGCTTCCGAAGACGCACTTGAAGTCATCAACGGCGTTCTGGCCGAAACCATCGGCGGCTCGGCTGACCTCACCGGCTCCAACAACACCAAGACCAGCCAGACCAAGTCGATCACCCCTGACGACTTCTCCGGCCGCTATATCCATTGGGGCGTGCGCGAGCACGGCATGGCCGCTGCCATGAACGGCATGGCGCTGCATGGCGGCGTCATCCCCTATTCCGGCGGCTTCCTGATCTTCTCGGACTATTGCCGTCCGTCGATCCGCCTTGCCGCGCTGATGGGGATCCGCGTCATCCACGTGCTGACGCATGATTCCATCGGCCTTGGCGAAGACGGCCCGACGCACCAGCCGGTCGAGCACATGGCTGCGCTCCGCGCCATCCCGAACCTCCTGATGTTCCGCCCGGCCGACGCCACGGAAACGGCCGAGTGCTGGCAGCTGGCGCTCGAGAGCCACAACCGTCCGTCCGGCATCGCGCTGACGCGCCAGAACCTGATGGCGGTTCGCACCGAGTATGAGGAAGAGAACCTCTGCGCCCACGGCGCCTATGACCTGATCTCGGCCGCCGACGCCAAGGTCACGATCTTCGCCACCGGCTCGGAAGTCGAGATCGCCGTCAAGGCCTGCCAGGCGCTGACCGCCAAGGGCATCTCGACCCGCGTCGTCTCCGTTCCCTGCTTCGAGCTCTTCGCCGAACAGAGCGAAGACTACCAGCAGGCGATCATCGGCAACTCGCCGGTCAAGATCGCCGTCGAGGCCGGTATCCGCCAGGGCTGGGATCACTTCATCGGCAGCGACGGCACCTTCATCGGCATGTCGTCCTTCGGTGCCTCCGGTCCCTACAAGGAACTCTACAAGCACTTCGGCATCACGCCCGAGGCGGTGGTCGCCGCTGCGGAAACGAAGCTCGCCTGATCAAGTTGCGGGGCGCGCCGAAGGGCGCGCCCCGCTTTTTTCGTACCACGTCATCCAGACAGGGAGAGACCCGACATGACAGTAAAAGTCGCCATCAACGGTTTTGGCCGCATCGGTCGCAACGTGCTTCGCGCCATCGTCGAATCCGGCCGCACCGACATCGAAGTTGTTGCGATCAACGACCTCGGCCCCGTTGAGACCAACGCTCACCTGCTGCGCTATGACTCGATCCACGGTCGTTTCCCGGCCGAGGTCAAGGTCGAAGGCGACACGATTACCGTTGGCGGCGGCAAGCCGATCAAGGTCACGGCGATCAAGGATCCGGCAACGCTGCCGCACAAGGAACTCGGCGTCGACATCGCGATGGAATGCACCGGCATCTTCACCGCCCGCGACAAGGCTGCAGCCCACCTGACGGCCGGCGCCAAGCGCGTCATCGTCTCGGCTCCGGCCGATGGCGCTGACCTGACGGTCGTCTACGGCGTCAACCACGACCAGCTGACCAAGGACCACCTGGTCATCTCCAACGCATCCTGCACGACGAACTGCCTGGTCCCGGTCGTCAAGGTCCTGAACGATGTCATCGGCATCAACCATGGCTTCATGACCACGATCCACTCCTACACGAACGACCAGCCGTCGCTCGACCAGATGCACAAGGACCTCTACCGCGCCCGCGCTGCCGCTCTGTCGATGATCCCGACCTCGACCGGTGCTGCCAAGGCCGTTGGTCTCGTTCTGCCGGAACTGAAGGGCAAGCTCGACGGCACGTCGATCCGCGTTCCGACCCCGAACGTCTCGGTTGTCGACTTCAAGTTCGTCGCCAAGCGCAACACTTCGGTCGAGGAAATCACCAGCGCCATCAAGGCTGCCGCCAACGGCGCGCTGAAGGGCGTTCTCGGTTACACGGAAGAGCCGCTTGTCTCGCGCGACTTCAACCACGACAGCCACTCCTCGATCTTCGCGATCGACCAGACCAAGGTCGTCGAAGGCAACTTCGTTCGTATCCTCACCTGGTACGACAACGAGTGGGGCTTCTCGAACCGCATGGCCGACACGGCGGTTGCCCTGGCCAAGCTCATCTAAACCAGATGTTTCGCGCCCTTTCTCCAAAGACGGTCCGCTGGCGTCCGCTGGAAGGGGAAGGGCTCGAACATCTGACGTTGACGCAATCCGAAACAACCGACGGCGCGGTCATCCGCGCCGTTGGCGTTCTGATCGGCAGCCGCGGCGGCACGCCCTATGGCGTCCGCTACCGGATCGATTGCGATGGCGGCTGGCTGGTTCGCAAGTTCATGGTCGACACGACCGATGGTCGCAGCCTGCATTTGCGCTGCGATGTTCCCGGCCAATGGCAGACGGCGCGAGGCGCTGTCTTGCCCGAATTCGACGGCTGCATCGACATCGACCTTGCCGGAACGCCCTTCACCAATACGCTGCCAATCCGCCGCCTTGGCCTCACCCGCAGGTCCGGCACCGCCAGGCTGAAGATGCTCTACGTGCCGTTCGACACGTTCGAGCCTGTCGTGGACGGCCAGTACTACACCTGCCTCGATGACTTCAGGCTTTATCGCTACGAGGCCGAGGACCGCAGCTTTGCCGCGGACCTGCCCGTGGACGAGGATGGCCTCGTCATCGACTACCCCACCCTTTTCCAAAGACTATCACCGGAGACTATCTGATGACTTTCAAGACCCTCGACGATCTGACCGACATCGCCGGCAAGCGCGTGCTGGTGCGCGTCGATCTCAACGTGCCGGTCAAGGACGGCGTGGTCACGGATGCGACCCGCATCGAACGCGTCGCTCCGACCATCCGCGAGCTGTCCGAGAAGGGCGCCAAGGTCATCCTGCTCGCCCATTTCGGTCGCCCGAAGGGTGAGCCGGTCGCCGACATGTCGCTGAAGACGATCGCACCCGCGGTCGAAGACGTGCTCGACCAGCGCGTGCACTTCGGCGCCGACTGCATCGGCGACAAGGCCAAGAACGCCATTGCCGAGATGAGCGACGGCGACGTGCTGCTGCTTGAAAACACCCGCTTCCACAAGGGCGAGGAAAAGAACGAAGCCGAGTTCGTCAAGGCGCTTGCCGCCAATGGTGACATCTACGTCAACGACGCCTTCTCCGCCGCCCACCGTGCCCATGCCTCGACCGAAGGCCTTGCCCATCATCTGCCGGCCTTTGCCGGCCGCACGATGCAGGCCGAACTCGAAGCGCTGGAAAAAGGTCTCGGCCAGCCGAAGCGGCCGGTCGTCGCGATCGTCGGTGGCGCCAAGGTCTCGACCAAGATCGACCTCCTGCAGAACCTCGTGACCAAGGTCGACGCGCTCGTCATCGGCGGCGGCATGGCCAACACCTTCATCGCCGCCAAGGGCGTCAATGTCGGCAAGTCGCTCTGCGAGCATGATCTCGCCGACACGGCCAAGGCGATCATTGCCGCTGCCGACAAGGCCGGCTGCGCCATCGTGCTGCCGGAAGACGGCGTCATTGCCCGCGAGTTCAAGGCCGGCGCCGACAACGAAGTGGTGGACATCAACACCATCCCCGCCGATGCCATGGTTCTCGACGTCGGCCCGAAGTCGATCGCAGCCGTCAACGACTGGATCTCCAAGGCCGAAACGCTGGTCTGGAACGGCCCGCTCGGCGCCTTCGAAATCGCCCCCTTCGACAAGGCGACCGTCGCTGTTGCCAAGCATGCGGCTGGCCGCACCCGCCAGGGTTCGCTGGTCTCGGTTGCCGGCGGTGGCGACACGGTTGCTGCGCTGAACCACGCCGAAGTCGCCGACGATTTCAGCTACGTCTCGACTGCCGGCGGCGCGTTCCTGGAGTGGATGGAAGGCAAGCCGCTTCCGGGCGTCGACATCCTCAAGCAGAAGTAAGCCATGCGACTGGCGCGCGGACACAACCGCCGCGCGCCAGTCTTTCAAGAAAAAATCGTTACTGTTCAATCGATTAAAAAATTTTAAATCGTTTCAGTCGCTTTTCTTGCCATTTTCCTGGACAATTTCACCTGTTACTCGCGCCCTCGTTTGGAGCGTGGCGGCAGCCTTGTGCGCCGTCGGTCCGAAACTGCTTGTTTCAGTACTTGCCTGGTCCCCGGTGATCAGCGCTGTCTAGGGAGAAAAACATGAGCGAAAGACTGGAAGACATCGCAATTGCCATGGTCGCCAACGGCCGGGGCCTGCTCGCTGCCGATGAGTCGACGGCGACGATCAAGAAGCGTTTCGATACGATCGGCCTCGAATCCACCGAGACCTCCAGGCGTGATTACCGCGAGATGCTGCTGCGCGCCGACAAGGCGATGCGCAAGTACATCTCCGGCGTCATCCTCTATGAGGAAACCCTGTTCCAGCACGCCGTCGACGGCACGCCGCTCGTCGATATCATCCGGGCGGCCGGCTCGATCCCCGGCATCAAGGTCGACGCCGGCGCCAAGCCGATGACCAACTTCCCGGCCGAAACCATCACCGAGGGCCTCGACGGCCTCGCCCAGCGGTTGGCGAGATATTACGAGGCTGGCGCGCGCTTTGCCAAATGGCGCGGCGTGATCGCCGTCTCCGACACGTTGCCGAGCCCGGGCGCGGTTCGCGCCAACGCCCATGCGCTGGCCCGCTACGCCGCCCTTTGCCAGGAGGCCGGCATCGTGCCGATCGTCGAGCCGGAAGTGCTGATGGATGGAGCGCCGGGCGACCATTCGATCGACCGTTCGGAAGAGGTGACGGAGTGGACGCTGCGTATCACCTTCGAGGAACTGGCGGCCATGCGCGTCAAGCTCGAAGGCATGATCCTGAAACCGAGCATGGTGATCGACGGCAAGAAGGCCCGCAAGGCTTCCGTCACTGAGGTGGCCGAGCGCACGATCAAGGTGCTGAAGCGCACCGTGCCTTCCGCCGTTCCGGGCATCGCTTTCCTCTCGGGTGGCCAATCGACTGAAGAGGCAACCGCCCATCTCTCGGCGATGAACACCCATCACGACCTGCCGTGGAAGCTCACCTTTTCCTATGGCCGCGCCCTGCAGCAGGAAGCTCTCAACGCCTGGCATGGCAAGGCCGACAACATCGGTGCGGGCCAGCGCGCCTTCTCGCATCGCGCCGAGATGTGCAGCCTCGCTGCCAAGGGTACCTGGAAGAAGGATCTCGAAAAAGCCGCGTGATCCACGGGCAACCAAGGCAAAGTGGAGGGGCTGCGTGGCGGCCCCTTTTTGCATCGTGGACTGGAACGCTGCCCGCCTGGAACTTGTCACCGGAACAAGTTGCCGTCTTTGCCGGGCGTAATCGCTGGCTTAAGCCTTGTCACGCAACGAAGCCCAGCGAAAGCCGATGCCATGACAGCAGCCTCGACAACCATCGCCTACGTCACCGTCGACGTCTTCACGTCAGAGCGTTTTGCCGGCAACCAGCTCGCCGTCATCCCCGATGCCCGGGGCTTGAGCGACCGCCAGATGCAGGCAATCGCGACCGAATTCGGCTATTCGGAAGTGACGTTCGTGCTGCCGGCCCGCGACCCCGCCAACACCGCCGAGGTCCGGATTTTCACGCCGACAATGGAAATCCCCTTCGCCGGCCATCCGAATGTCGGCACCGCCTTCGTGCTCGGCCGACGACAGGAGATCTTCGGCCGGGTGCCGGGTGACGTCCTGCGCTTCGAGGAAAAGGCAGGCCTGGTCGAGGCAACGCTGCTGCGCCAGAAGGGCGAGGTCACCGGCGCCCGCATCGTCGTGCCGCGCAGCCTGATCGTCGGCCCAGAAATCGACGCCGAGACCATCGCCGCCTGCGCATCGCTCCCACCGGAGGCCATCAGCACGCGCGTCCACGCGCCCGCCCGCCTTTCAGTTGGCCTGCCCTTCGCGGTCGCAGAGATCAGCGATGTCGCGACGCTTTCGACAGCCCGGCCGAACGTCACCGCCTTTCAGGCGGCCAATGTGCGCTACAAGCCGGAGGAAGACAGCTTCAGTCTGTTCCTTTACAGCCGATCCGCGCAACAGCCCTGGCAGATCCGCGCGCGCATGTTCGCGCCGCTCGACAACGTCAATGAGGATCCCGCCACCGGCAGCGCTTCGGCGGCCCTTTCCGCTCACCTCGTAGCTCTGCTGCCGGATCCGGATATCGATGTCGACATTGCCATCGAGCAGGGCGTGGAGATGGGACGCCGCAGCCTTATCGGCGCCTCTGTCCGCAAGCGGGACGGTGTCGTTCGTCAGGTCAGCCTCTCCGGCGAATGCGTAGACGCCATGCGCGGCGTCATCGACCTCTAGCATGGCCCTTACCGCCAGGCCCGGCGCGCCGCGCCGCCGATCGAATCCCTAGCGCTTTTCGCTACGCTTGGGGTTCCGGTTTCGACTGCAGCCTCAGAATGTCGGCAAACATATCCTGCCACTCGGCGTCATCCATTTCGAGGAAGCCGAAACCGCGCAGCAGGAAGACGCCTTCCGTTGCCAGAAACATCAGCCGCGCCCGGCGCCCCCCTTCCGTCGACAGGTCCAAGCCATCAAGACGGGCGCGATACCAGGCGCGGTTCTTCGCCATATGCTCTTCACGCTGCAACAGGGCCGCCATCATGCCGGACGTACGGGCGTTCTCGGCGGTGTTCATCCGGGCGGTCACCGCCGCATGAGCGCGCATCGCCTTCAGCGGGTCAGCATCGTCACCGCCCTCCGCCGCAACCGCGCCGTCGAATTCGGAAAACCAACGCTCCATCATCGCGTCGATCAGGCCGTCCTTGTTGCCGAAACAGTATTGCACGCCGCCCTTGGTGATACCGGAAGCCTTGGCGACGGCATCGATCGTCAGGCCGGCGGCGCCGACGGTGTTCACGATCGCCTCCGCCGCATCCAGAACCTTGTCACGATCGATTGTTCGTCGCCGTCCCATCTTGACTTCCTATTTCAAATCCATACGTACGTATTCAAATAAACAATGACCCTGACGTAAACAAGGCCCAGCCTCCATTTCCCCGTGGGCGGCCACCTGAGGTGTAACATGCTTCCGCAAAATCGCTGGCTCATTCTGGCCATCGTGTCGAGCGCTCTCTTTCTGATCGTCGTCGATATGACGGTGCTCTATACTGCCCTGCCCCGGCTGACCCACGACCTCGGCGCAACCGCGTCCGAAAAGCTCTGGATCGTCAATGCCTATGCCCTCGTCGTTGCCGGCCTCCTGCCCGGCCTCGGAACGCTTGGCGACAGGCTTGGGCACAAGAAGCCCTTCATCGTCGGCCTCGCCGTCTTCGGCGTCGCCTCTCTGATCGCCGCCTACGCGCCCAATCCGGAAGTCCTCATCGGCGGCCGCGTGCTGCTTGCCGTCGGCGCTGCGCTGATGATGCCGGCAACGCTGTCGATCATCCGGCTGACCTTCACCGACGAGCGCGAGCGGGCGCTGGCGATCGGCGTCTGGGCCGCGATCGCCTCCGGAGGTGCGGCCATCGGCCCGGTACTTGGCGGCTTCCTGCTCGAATATTTCTGGTGGGGCTCGGTCTTCCTGATCAACGTGCCGATCGTCGCAATCGCCCTGCTGCTCGGCCTTGTCGTGCTGCCCAACACAGCAGGCAATCCCAAGCATCCGTGGGACGCGCTCGGCTCGCTGCAGATCATGGTCGGTCTCATTGGCCTTGCCTATGCCGTCAAGGAAACCAGCAAGCGCGAGCCTTCGCTGGAAGCCGGTCTTGCCGCCGCCGTGATCGGCGCGATCGCGCTTGTCCTTTTCGTACGCCGGCAGCGGCGGAGCAGCCATCCGCTGATCGATTTCAGCCTCTTCCGCAACGGAGCCTTTTCCTCTGGCGTCGCGGCGGCATTGGTCGCATCGGCTTCCATCGTCGGTATCGAGCTGGTCCTCAGCCAGCAACTGCAGTTGGTTGAAGGCTTCTCGCCGCTTCAGGCGGGCCTCTTCATCCTGCCGATCCCGCTCGCCGCCTTCGTCGCCGGCCCTCTGACCGGCGTGCTCCTGCCGCGGCTCGGTGCGGAGGTGGTGCTGCGCTCAGGCCTCATCCTTTCGGGCCTGGGCCTTGGTGGATATCTGCTGGTTCACGAAGCCGGCGCCTTTGCCCAGATCGCCAGTCTCGTCGTTCTCGGCCTCGGCATCGGCGCATCGATGACCGCAGCCTCCAGTGCCATCATGTTCAACGCCCCGCCGGAGCGGGCAGGCATGGCGGCCTCCGTCGAAGAAGTCTCGTTCGAGCTTGGCGGCGCGATCGGCATTGCCGTGCTCGGCAGTGTGATGTCGCTCGTCTACACCGCCTTTCTCGTCCTGCCGGAGGGTGCCGCCATCTCGCCGATGGCGCGCGACAGCCTGGACGAGGCCTTGCTGCTTGCCGAGAAACTGCCGGCTGATGTGGCCGGCGAACTCGTGACCCGTGCCCGCTTTGCCTTTGAACAGGCCTTCACCGCAGTGGTGATCGTTGCGACGGCCATGCTGTTCGTCACCGGCCTCGCCATCTGGTGGCTGACGGGTGGCCGCAGCAGCGTCCCGGTCGACGGCCGCCAGGCGAGCCATCATTAAGCACGACCGCCGGACGGAAATCCGCGTCCGGCGGGTTCAGCGCAGGCCCGCCTCGCATTTGGCGATCGCCTCGACCATCGCCTGGAAGCGCACGTGGTGGCGGACCGTATCCAGATCGGAATCCTGCTTGAACCAGAGCAGCTGATAGCAGGAGCTCTGCGGCAGCAAGGTTTCCAGCAGATCGAGTGCTGCGTCGATGTCGCCGAGAATGGAATAGACGCACGCCGTGTTGTATCGGGCAACCACGTCGTCGGGGTCGATCGCCAGCGCACGTGCGGCCCATTCCCGCGCCCGATCGGCCTCGCCCATATGGGCCAGCGCCAGCGCGCCGCGATGCGCGGGACCGGAGTTTTCCGGATTGAGTTCCAGCGCGCGCTCCGCGCGCGATATCCCGACCCTTGCCCATTGCGCACGCTCGGCGTTGCGCCCGAGCGACTTGTACGCGCTCATCAGGTGGATCGGCGACAGATAGTCGTCGGGCCTGATATCGGCAGCACGCTTGAAGAACTGGATCGCGGTCTCAAAGGAGCCTTGCATGAACAGGAAGCGGCCATAGTGGAAGTTCGCTTCGTAAAGCCCGGCATCAAGCGTCAATGCCTGCTCGAACTCGGCAACCGCCTCGTCGCACTGGCCGTCCTGATGCAGGACCAGGCCGCGGGACGCGTGCGCCTCAGCCAGGTTCGGATCGAGCGCCAGGGCTTTGTCGGTGGTGGACAGGATGCTTTGCAGCGGGAACTCGTCTTCGTGCCAGTCGCGCAGGGCCGACTCGCAATCGGCAATGCCGGCATAGGCGCGGGCAAAATCCGGGTCGAGCTCCACCGCCTTCAGAAACATGCGCCGGGCCAGAAGCAGGTAGGATCGGGTCCAGGCGTGGGAGAACTGCCGGCCACGCAGATAGTAGGTATAGGCCTCCACGCTCGTCGTCGGATCGCTTTCGATCGCCCGCTTTTCCGCCGGCAGCAGCTTGATCCTCAGTTGATCGACGATCGCATGGGTGATCTCGTCCTGAATGGCGAAGATGTCCGTCAGCTCCCGGTCGTAGCGGTCGGCCCAGAGATGCGTCCCGGTCAAGGCGTCGATGAGCTGGCCGGTAATGCGCACCCGCGCGCCGGCCTTGCGCACGCTGCCTTCGAGGATGTAGCGGACGCCAAGTTCCTGGGCCACCTGCTTCACCTTCACCGACCGCCCCTTGAAGGTGAACACGGTGTTGCGGGCGACCACATGCAGCTTCGAGATCTTCGAGAGATCGGTGATGATGTCTTCCGTGATGCCGTCCGAGAAATACTCCTGCTCCGGATCGTGGCTCATGTTGGTGAAGGGAAGTACGCCGACGGAGAGCCCGTAGCCATCGTCGAGCACAACAGGACACGAGCCGTTCGGCGCCGAAGCGACTTTTGTCGGCGCACCGAGCGCGATCGAATAGACGTGCACCCCGGCGGCGATGTTCTTCAGCGTATGCTCGCCCTTGTCGATGAAACCGACATCCAGGCGCGAGCCGACATGGTCGCGCACCGAGGCCGAAACGGCAATGCCGGAGGGCTCCGCCAGCCCCTCAATGCGGGCTGCGACATTGACGCCGTCGCCGAAGATGTCCCCATCCTCGACGATGATGTCGCCGAGATGCACGCCGATCCTGAGTTCGATGCGTTTCAGCGGCGGCACGCCTTCGTTGCGGATCAGCATGCCGCGCTGGATGTCGACGGCGCAGGCAACCGCATGCACGACGCTTGCGAACTCGACAAGGATGCCGTCGCCGGTGAGCTTGACGATCCGTCCCTTGTGGCGATTGATTTTCGGATCGACGAGTTCACTCTTGTGGCGCTTCATCGCGGCAAGCGTGCCCGTCTCATCAGCGCCGATCAGGCGGCTGTAGCCCACGACATCGGCAGCGAGAATTGCAGCGAGCCGGCGTTCCAAGAAACCCCCGAAATCATCTCCCGAATGAAGTGCGCACTTTAGCGCTTTCTTTCCCATCTGTCCTGCGCCCTTTTCTGGTTGAAACGTCAGGTTTCTCAACCAAACTAGCGGCAGGCCGGAGGTGATGGAGTTCCAAAGGTAACGGCGAGTTGCGTTACGGGCGACGCACTACGGCCGTATCAGCACGGTCACCATCATCATGACAATGGCAAAGACCGCGATCTTCCAGAAGTCGCGACGATGTCGCAATCCCGGCAGGCCGAGTGGCCACAGCAACTGGATGACCATTGCCAGAAGCAGAATAAGGGCGAGCGCCTTCTGCATGTTGCCCTCATGAACCAAAGGTCACCTAACCGGCAGCGTGTTCGCAGGGCCGGCATCGTTCGTCGCATGGAGCACCGCCTCCTCCCAAGGACTGGCGATACGCTGCGCTTGGCAAAAAGGGCTAGTGTTTCCGGAGCCGATTTGCAATGACCGGCAGCCGCGTGTTGCTTCGATCATCGCCGATTGGGGGACAAAAGCATGCGGCAAACCAAAGTGCTGTAAAGAGAAACCGGCTGGCAATTCGCTAGGCATCGCCCTAACTTGCTGACGGCAGAACGAATTTCGGATGGATGATGAGAAAGAACCTGCTCCCGGTCGCCGCCCTCCTGCTCGGCACGCTGTTTCTCTTTCTGGGCAATGGTCTTCAGGGGCTTCTTCTTCCCGTGCGCGGCACCGCTGAAGGTTATCCGACCACCATCCTCGGCCTGATCGGCACATCCTGGGCGGCGGGCTTCGTTCTCGGCTGCTTCTTTGCCCCCAACGTCGTCAAGCGCATCGGCCATGTGCGGGCCTTCAGCGTTTTCGCTGCGCTCATCGCCATCGTCGCGCTGACGACCGGTATCCTGATCGATTCCACCTGGTGGCTGATCCTGCGGGCGCTGACCGGCTTTGCCACCGCCGGCACCTCGATGATCATCGAAAGCTGGCTGAACGAGCGCGCCACCAATGAAAGCCGCGGGGTGATCTTCTCGCTCTATATCGCCATCACCCTCTTTGGCGTCGTCGGCGGCCAGATGATGATCCCCTTCGGCGATACGTCGACCAGCTTCTTCTTCATGATCTGCGGCATCCTCTATTGTGTCGCGATGCTGCCGACCTTGATGTCGAAGGCCGCCTCGCCGCAGCCGTTGAAGAAGGTCAGTCTCGATTTGCGCGGCCTCTACCGGAACTCGCCGGTTTCCTTCCTCGGCATCCTGCTGGTCGGTATCGCCAACGGCGCCTTCGGCACGCTCGGCGCGGTCTTCGGCCGGCAGGCCGGGCTTTCCGACAGCACCGTTGCGGCAATGATGAGCGTGGCGATCTTCGCCGGCGCGGTCATGCAGCTCCCCGCCGGCCGCCTCTCCGACCGTATCGACCGACGTTACGTACTGGCAGCCCTTGCCGGCATTGGCGCCTTGGCCGGGCTGCTGATCTTCCTCATCGAGCCGAGCCAGGTCTGGATCGTGCTGACGCTGATCGCAATCTACGGCGCTGCCGCCAACGCGCTCTATCCGATCGCCGTTTCGCACGCCAACGACTTCGCGACCGCCGAGGACTTCGTCAAAGTCTCCGGTGGCCTGCTGCTGCTCTACGGCATCGGCACCATTATCGGCCCGACCATCGGCGGCCCGGTCATGACCGCGGCCGGCCCCTACGGTCTGTTCATGATCACCGCCTGCGCCCATATTCTGATCACGGCCTATGCCATCATCCGCAGCCGGGTGCGCGCGCCTGTGCCGGTTTCCGACCGCGATGCCTTCTCGCCCGTCAACGCCGGCACGCCGACGACGCCGGAAAGCCTGCAGCTTTCGCCACGCGCGGCCCCATTTGAAGAGGCCCGCAACGAGCCGGACAAGCGTCCGGAATGGGAGGATCAGTCCGATGAGCCTATTTGACGACGATCGGCCACAGAAGAAGGTGGCCCACGAAATCGGCAGTGACCTCGCGCTCCTGTCAGTCGACGAGTTGACACAACGCATCGCCCTTCTGACGGACGAAATCGCCCGGCTGGAAGCCGAACGGACACGCAAGTCCGCAAGCCGCTCGGCTGCGGAAAACCTGTTTCGCTAAGGCGCCTCAGGCAGCGGTCCGCGCGGAGCAAGACAGGGCGCGCTTAACGGCACATTAAGCATTATCTGCGATTGTCAGGGCATCCGGAGCTTTCCGGGCTCAGACAATTTCTCCGACTGGCGAATGGGTCTGATTTTTCTCCCTGTTTTACCTTGAGAGCCGCTTTTCGCGGCTCTTTTTTTGTTTTGGCATAGGTTTCTCTAAAGAACTGTGGAGATTAACCCTTTCTTAAGAATGCCCTTGCGCGAAATGCGCTATCGGATCATTCTTCAAGCATAGAGACGGCAAGGATTTATTTCCCATAACCGTCCGCTACCTGACTGTCGTGATGCGTTTGAACCAGGGAAAACAGGTCATGTCCGAGAGAGGATTGAATACGGTCAGTTTCGCAGGACACGCAGCGTCCTCGGCACAATTCAAGACACTCTATTCGGAAGGCATGGGTCTGGTCGAGGAAACGGCGACCTATCTCGATGGCGCCGGCCGCGCTGCTTCGAAGGTTCTTCCGCGCATGGCATCTGTTCTTTATGCTGCCGAATCCATGCGGCTCACCACCCGCCTGATGCAGATGGCCTCGTGGCTGCTGCTGCAGCGCGCCGTCAACAACGGCGAGATGAGTCGCGACCAGGTGATGTCGGAAAAGAGCAAGGTGCGCCTCGACAGCTTCAACGTCGACAAGGCCGCTCCCGGCTGGGCCGAGCTGCCGGAATCCTTCCGCGATCTGATCGAGCGCTCACTGCGCCTGCAGAACCGCGTCGCCCTGCTCGACCGCGAAATCTATCGCCCGCACGAAGCCGCCGCGATCGTTCCGGACAACCAGAACGGCGTCAAGGCGCAGATCAAGCTGCTGCAGACGGCCTTCGGGACGAATTGATCGGGCACCTGCCCGCTGACTAAGACAAGAAACCCGGCCATCGCCGGGTTTTTTGTTGTCCGTTTCTTTCATGCTTTTGTCGCAGCCGCCCCCCCCTACCCCGAGACATCCGCGACCGCACGGCAACAAAAAAGCCCGGCAGAGCCGGGCTTCGAGTATTCTGAAGAAGCAGTCGATTAGAGGCCGAGGCCTTCGAAGCGCTTCTTGAACTTGGAGACGCGGCCGCCGCGGTCCATGAGCTGCTGGTTGCCGCCGGTCCAGGCTGGGTGCGACTTGGGGTCGATTTCCAGGTTCATGGTTGCGCCTTCCGAACCCCAGGTCGAGCGGGTTTCGTATTCGGTGCCGTCAGTCATGACCACCTTGATGATGTGGTAGTCGGGATGGATGTCTGCCTTCATAACGATCTTCCTAGAGTTCCAGGGTCCAATTGTCGCAAGGCATTGCGACTTCGAGACCGAACACGTAAATGAAGCCGCGGACCGGCTGAAGGGCCACGGCTTCCCAATTGGATGCCGTGCCTATACATCAAGGTCTGCGGGATAACAAGTGCCGCGCGGAAGACTCATGGGCAAACCCTTTCCTCCGTGGTTGGCGAAAGGGGTCAAGTGTCGACAAGAGAAATCCAGGCGCCAGCGCGCAAGTCCATTCGCCCTCTCGCCACGTTGGTGCCCTATCTCACCCGCTATCGCCATCTGGTGATCGGCGCAGGCGTCTCCCTGGTTATTGCGGCGGTGACCACATTGACGCTGCCGCTGGCCGTCAGGCGGATGGTCGACAATGGCTTCTCCAGTTCCGATAGCGGCTTCATCAACACCTACTTCTCGATGCTGATGCTGCTCGCCATCGTGCTCGCGCTCGCCAGTGCCGCCCGCTATTACTTCGTCATCTCACTCGGGGAGCGCATCGTTGCGGACATCAGGCGCAATGTCTTCGATCGCGTTACCCGCCTCTCGGCTTCCTTCTTCGATGTCAACCAATCCGGCGAGATCGTCTCACGGTTGACGGCTGATACGACCCAGGTCAAATCCGCGGTCGGTGCCACAGCCTCGGTCGCACTGCGCAACCTGATCCTGTGTCTCGGCGCCATCGGCATGATGGTCTATACCAGCCCGAAGCTCTCAAGCCTGGTGCTGATCGCCATCCCGATCATCGTCTTTCCGCTTGTCGGCTTCGGCCGCTCCGTCCGCCGCCGTTCGCGCCAGGCGCAGGACACGCTCGCCACGGCCTCCGCCTATGCCGGCGAAGCGATTGCCGCCTCGCGCACCGTGCAGGCCTTCAACGGCGAGGAACTTGCCAACCGGCACTTCGCAAGCTCGGTGGAAGATGCCTATGCCGCGGCGCGAGCAGCGATCAAGGCGCGCTCCGTGCTCACCGCATTCGCCATCACCATGGTATTCGGCAGTGTCGTCGCGGTGCTGTGGTTCGGAGCCCATGACGTGCTGGCGGGCAACCTTTCGGCCGGCACACTCAGCCAGTTCCTGCTCTATTCGGTCTTTGCGGCCGGCAGCCTTGGCTCGCTCTCCGAGGTCTGGGGCGAGCTTTCGCAAGCCGCCGGCGCTGCCGAGCGGCTCAATGAACTGCTGACGGAGATCCCCGAGATCCAGGCACCTGAAAATCCGGTCGCCATGCCGGTGCCGGCGGCGGGCGCCATAACCTTCGACGACGTGTACTTCGCCTATCCGGCGCGTCCCGACTTCAAGAGCCTGAACGGCCTCGCCTTCGCGATCAGGCCCGGCGAGACCGTCGCCATCGTCGGGCCGTCCGGTGCGGGTAAGAGCACCGTCTTTTCCATGCTGCTTCGCTTCTACGACCCCTCCAAGGGCACGGTTGCCGTCGATGGCGTCGACATTCGCACGGTCGATCCGAAGGACCTGCGCGAGCGGATTGCGATCGTGCCGCAGGATGTCACCATCTTCGCCTCCTCGGTCCATGACAACATCGCCTTCGGCGTGCCCGGCGCCAGCCGCGAGGCGGTGCGCGCCGCCGCCACCGCCGCCCAGGCGGACGAATTCATCAACCGGCTCGACAAGGGTTATGACACCTTCGTCGGCGAACGCGGCGTCACGCTGTCGGGCGGCCAGCGCCAACGCATTGCCATAGCCCGCGCCATTCTCAAGAATGCACCCATCCTGCTTCTCGACGAGGCAACGTCGGCGCTCGACGCCGAGAGCGAAACCTTGGTCCAGAAGGCACTTGACGGCCTGCTCCATGAGCGCACGACGATTGTCATCGCCCATCGGCTCGCAACCGTGCTGAAGGCCGACCGCATTCTGGTCATGGATCATGGCCGTATCGTCGAGGAAGGCACACACGCCTCCCTCATTCGCCACGGCGGGCTCTACGCAAAGCTCGCACGTCTGCAGTTCAACCACGGCGCCGAGGCCCTGTTCGTCGGCACCCAAAGCTGAGCTGCAAGGCCAGACACGTAACACCCTCTTCGATTTTTCATTCAACGGTTGCCGTCGTGAGGCCAGGCCCTATTGTTAAGGAGCCCGGTCGACGACAGGCCGGCATCGCTGTTGGCAGAATTGATCGGGAGGAATATCGCATGGCATTTTCGCAACTGGTTCGGCGCGCAACCCTGACATTGGGCCTGGTGGCGCTATCGGCGCTGCCTTTTGGCTCGACGGCGCTTGCTCAGGGCTTTCCCGACCGGCCGGTTACCCTGGTCGTTCCCTTCGCCGCCGGCGGTTCCACCGATGTGGTTGCGAGAATAGTGGCGCAGAAGATGTCCGAGGACCTTGGCGAACAGGTGATCGTCCAGAACGTCGCCGGCGCCGGCGGCAACCTTGGCGCCGCCAATGTCGCGCGTGCAGACCCGGACGGTTACACGATCCTGATGGGGACCGTCGCCACCCACGCCCTCAATCCACTGATCCTCAAGACCAAGCCCTATGATCCGGAGAAGGACTTCGCGCCGATCTCGCTGCTCGTCGTCGTGCCCAATGTGCTTGTCGTCAATCCGGAGCTCCCCGCAAAGAACGTCGAGGAACTGCTGGCGCTGCTCAAGGCCAAGCCCGACGAATACAGCTACGCTTCGTCCGGCAACGGCACGCCGTTGCATCTCTCCGGCGAGCTGTTCAAGAAGATGGCCGGCGTCAGCATGCAGCATATCCCTTACAAGGGCGCCGGCCCGGCGCTGAACGACGTCATCGGCAATCAGGTGCCGATCATGTTCGACAACCTCCCTTCCTCCTCCGGCCACATCAAGGCAGGGACGCTCCGGGCGCTTGCGGTAACGACCGCGGAACGCGCACCTTCCTTCCCCGACGTGCCGACAGTCGCGGAGTCAGGCATTCCGGGCTACGAGACCTACACCTGGAACGCGCTCTTCGCGCCGGCCACTACGCCACAACCGGTGGTCGCTCGCCTCAATGAGGCTGCAAACAAGGCCCTGAAGGATCCGGCCGTCGTCGAACGCATGAAGGAATTCAGCGCCAAAATCGTTGGCTCAACCCCGGAAGAGCTCGGCGCGCATGTGACGGCGGAACTGGCGAAGTGGACGCCGGTCGTTCGGGACGCCAACGTGCAGATGGATTGATCTCGATCAGCTGGCCTGGCTCGGCGACGTTCGCCCTTGCCTGCCAGCTACCTTCTCCCCGCCAAGCGGGGAGAAGGACACCAGTGGCGCGCTGCGTGCACGCGGTCTCAGCCGACGTGCCGGGAAACAGGAAGCTTCGGTCAGGCTTCGCCGCAACGTCAGCACGCAGCACTTGGGGCGAGAGGAATGTAGCCGAGGGCTCGACCATGCCCCTTTCCGCCTGCGGCGAGAGGGCCAGGGCAGCAATCACGCCCCGGCAGCACCCCGCCCCGCTACCCGGCCGGAAAAGATGCAGCCGCCGAGGAAGGTGCCTTCAAGCGCGTTGTAGCCATGCATGCCGCCGCCACCGAAGCCGGCCACTTCGCCGGCCGCATAGAGACCAGGCACCGGTTCGCCCGATTGCTCCAGCACCTGGCCGGTAAGATTGGTCTGCAGGCCGCCAAGCGTCTTGCGCGTCAGGATGTGCAGCCGAACGGCAATCAGCGGCCCGGCTTTCGGATCGAGCAGCCGATGCGGTTTGGCGGTGCGCAGCAGCCGGTCACCGCGATAGCTGCGAGCGCCGCGGATCGCCGTCACCTGAGCGTCCTTGGAGAAAGGGTTGGTGATCTCACGGTCACGCGCCTCGATCTGCTGGCGCAAGTGCTCGAGCGACAGCCGGTTCTCGCCCGTCAGCACATTCATCGCCGGCACGAGATCTTCGAGGCGGTCGCGAACAATGAAGTCCTCGCCTCTGTCCATGAAGGCCTGTACCGGTCCCGGCGGGTTCTTGCCGAGCCGCTTCAAAAGCAGCGATATGCTCTTGCCGGTCAGATCCGGGTTCTGCTCGGAACCGGAAAGGGCAAACTCCTTCTTGATGATCGCCCTCGTCAGGATGAACCAGCTGTAGTCGTGGCCGGTGTCGCGGATCGCCTGCAATGTGCCGAGCGTGTCGAAGCCCGGCATGGCCGGCGCCGAAAAACGGTTGCCATCCGCGTCACACCAGAACGACGAGGGGCCGGGCAGGATGCGGATGCCGTGGTCCGGCCAGATTGGATCGAAGTTCTTCAGCCCTTCCGTATAATGCCACATACGGTCGGAATTGATCACCGAGCCGCGCGCACGGCTGGCGATCTCCAGCATGCGCCCGTCGACATGGTGCGGGACGCCTGCAACCATCGTCGCCGGCGGCTGGCCGAGCCGCTTGCGCGGCCAGTTGCGACGGACCAGCTCGTGGTTGCCGCCAATCCCGCCCGAGGTGACGAGGACCGCGCCGGCCGAAATCTCGAAGTCGCCGACGATGTCGCGTGAGCTGCGCTGGCCGCGCCCGACCGGATCATCCTTCAAGAGCGCGCCGCGCGCACCCGTCACCCGCCCATCCGCGATTGTTAGCTCATCCACCCGGTGGCGGAACCGGAACCGGACGAGACCGCGGCTTTCGGCTTCCCGCGTCAGGCGGACGAACGGTTCGAGCACCGCCGGCCCCGTGCCCCAGGTGACGTGAAACCGCGGCACCGAATTGCCGTGACCGTGGGCAAGGCCACCACCACGCTCGGCCCAGCCGACGACCGGGAACCAGCGCATGCCGAGCGAATGCAGCCAGCGGCGCTTCTCCCCGGCTGCAAATTCGAGATAGGCCTCTGCCCAGAGTTGTGGCCAATGGTCCTCGGCGCGGTCGAATTGCGATGAGCCCATCCAGTCTTGCCGCGCGAGTTCGCGCGTATCGCGGATACCCATGCGTCGCTGCTCGGGGCTGTCGACGAAGAACAGTCCGCCCAGCGACCAGAACGCCTGTCCGCCGAGGTTTTGTTCCCCCTCCTGGTCGACAACGATGACCTTGCGGCCAAGTGCTGCCGCCTCCGAGGCGGCGACAAGGCCGGCGAGCCCCGCGCCGATAACCAATACGTCGCAATCCATGAAATGCTCTCCCCTCGCATCCCATTCAGCACCAGGTGTTCTCCCGGACGCACAAACGTTGCCGCAGCCACTGGGATGGCTGCAGCAACTGTTACGCGTACGTCAAGGTCAATTCAAGAGTCGGGCTTCGGCCTTAGGCTGCAATGTGCCGAGGATCCGCGGCTCACTTCTCGGTCAGTTTGAGCTCGATGCGGCGGTTCTGCGCCCGGGCTTCCGGGCTCTCGCCTGGCGCGATCGGCTGAAACTCGCCGAAACCTGCCGCGACCAGCCGGTCCGCCGGCACACCCTTCGAGATCAGGAACTTCACCACCGAGGTTGCGCGCGCCGACGACAGCTCCCAGTTATCGGCAAAGCGGCCGCTGCCGGAGAGCTGCACATTGTCGGTGTGACCATCGACACGCAGAACCCAGTTGATCTCCGCCGGGATCTCCTTGGCGAGATCGAGCAGCGCCGCGGCGAGCTTGGCCATCTCGACCTGCCCCTCGGGATTGAGGTCGCTGCCACCGGAGGGGAAAAGCACCTCGGACTGAAAGACGAAGCGGTCGCCGACGATGCGGATGTTTTCGCGGTCGGAAAGGATCTCCCTCAGGCGACCGAAGAAATCGGAACGATAACGGTTGAGCTCCTGCACCCGCTGGGCAAGTGCCACGTTCAGGCGGCGGCCGAGGTCGGCGATCTTGGTCTGCGACGCCTGGTCCTTGGCCTCCGACGCCTGAAGCGCGACCTCAATGGCGGCGATCTGGCTGCGCAGCGCAGCGATCTGCTGGTTCAGCAGTTCGATCTGGCTCATGGCCCGGGCGCTGATCTCGCGCTCGCTCTCAAGTTCGGAGCCGAGACGACCGATCTTCTGGTTGGCGGCGTCGGTGCTGCCGGCGCCCTGATCGAGCAGGGCCTGGAGCCGCGACCGTTCGCCTTCGGACGTGGCAAGCGACGCTTGGAGATTGGCCAGCGAATCCTCAAGATCCTGCTTGCCGCTCTTCTCGAGCGCCAGAAGCTGCGTGAGTTCGTTGATCTGGCTGTTCAGCCGGGTCAGCACCTCGTCCTTGCCGCTGATTTCGCGGCTCAAGAGAAACTGTCCGAGAACGAAGACGGTGAGCAGAAACATGATCGAAAGCAGAAGCGTCGACAGGGCGTCGACGAAGCCCGGCCAGTAGTCGATCGTGCGCTGCGAGCGGCCTTTACGGGCGAGCGCCATGGATCACTCCCCTCCGGTCTCGTCCATGCGGCTCACCTTGGCGGGCACCGGCGACTTGTCGCCGTGCACCGCGAGGCGATCGCCGCTGCCGATGCGCGAGGCCAGTTTGTCCAGGGTCTTGCGCATCGCCTTGGCCTCGTCCTGCTGCGCTTCGATCCAGTCCCGGAGCATCTGCTGCTCACCACGCATGTTCTTGACCAGACCCTGAATGCCTTCGGCGAGTGTTGCCATCGCCGCAGTCGTGCGCTGGTTCGCGCCCCCCTCCTGGTTGAGGCGAACCAGCTGGTCGGTGAGTTTCTTCAGTTCCTCCACCGGGGCGCCTGCCGGCAGGTCGAGTGACGACGACAGCTCGGAACCGACATCGGTGACCGAGGAGAGCCAGTTTTCGAGCTCGGTGTAAAAGCGGTTCTGGGCACGTCCCGCCTGCAGGTCGAGGAAGCCGAGGATCAGCGAACCCGAAAGGCCGAAAAGCGACGTCGAGAAGGCCGTACCCATACCGGTGAGCGGTGCCGACAGTCCGCTCTTCAGCGCTGCCAGAATGTCCTCGGTCGTTCCCGATCCTGCATCCAGCGACTGGATCACCGTGTTGATCGAGCCGATTGTTCCCAGAAGCCCCCAGAAGGTCCCGAGCAGGCCGAGAAACACCAGCAGCCCGGTCATATAGCGCGAGATGTCGCGCGATTCATCAAGCCGGGTCGCAATGGAATCGAGGATCGAACGCAGCGCCGTTGTCGAGATCGCCGTCTGGCGACCGCCGATCAAGGCGCGCATGGGCGCGAGCAGGACCGGGTCGCGACCGACCTTGTCGGCGCTGCCGGCGGCGCGGAACGAGTTGAACCAGCGCACCTCGGGGCGCAGCCCAAGCACATGGTTGAACACGAGCAGGATGCCGATCAGCAGCACCCCGAGGATCAACCCGTTGAGGCCCGGATTGGCGAGAAAAGCATTGTGGGCCTGGCGGAAGAGGATCGCCCCCACGAAACCGACGATGATCAGGAAGACCACCATCGTCCAGAAATAGTGCATGGGGCTCGAGAGCTTGTGCGGGTTGTAGCCGTCTTCCATGCTTTCCCGACCATTCCACCCGGACAGATGCAGTTTCGTCATCGGTGTAAGTATCTCCCGGTTTACTTGACGGAACGGCGCATCGCCGGCCCGGAGCCTACCGCATAATTCCCGAAACCGAAATCGATTCAAGGGCGAAATTATGCATTGAACCAGGACCAAGCAGCAGCCTTGCCCTCCCTGGAGCATCCCGTCCCGAACTGGATTCACCGGACCATAGGATCACGCGGCGTTCTAGATAGGCACGGGCCTGTGGCGCTGTCGTGTTCCATCGCTTAGGTCCGACCCAAAAAAACAAGCCTCCGACACGGGCACGCATCGGAGGCTCTAAGACGAACAGGTTGCCGTTTACTTCGTCGGCACCGGGCGATGAACGACGTCGTTCAGCGCCTTGACGATGTATTCGTTGCCGCAGACGACCGAGCCGTCCTCAACCGGCTTGGCGCCGCCGTTGATATCGTGCGCCCAGCCACCGG
This sequence comes from Ensifer sp. LC11, assembly GCF_001695835.1. Taxonomy (GTDB): domain Bacteria; phylum Pseudomonadota; class Alphaproteobacteria; order Rhizobiales; family Rhizobiaceae; genus Ensifer. The sequence continues at coordinate 57,710 of NZ_MBSO01000073.1, forward strand.
CCTCCCGGATGAGAAGCACGCCGGCGGCAATGTCCCAGGCAGCGAGGTCACGTTCCCAGTAGCCGTCGAAACGGCCGGCTGCCACGTAGGCAAGGTCGAGCGAAGCCGAGCCCATGCGGCGGATGCCCGCCACTTCGCCCATCACATGGCGCAGTTCAATCAGGTACTTGCCATGGTTGCCGCGTCCGAGATGCGGGGTGCCGGTGGCAATCACGGCGTCGGAAAGGTGCTTGCGCGAAGCGACGCGAAGGCGGCGATCGTTCAGGAACGCGCCACCACCGCGCTCGGCGGTGTAGAGTTCATCGGTCGCCGGGTTGAAGACGACGGCGCCGACGATTTCGCCCTGGCGTTCCAGTGCGATCGAGACCGCGAAATGCGGGATACCGTGCAGGAAGTTGGTGGTGCCATCGAGCGGGTCGACGATCCAGCGATGCGCACCGTCGGTGCCGATGATCTCCTCGCCTTCCTCACCGAGGAAGCCGTAGGTCGGCCGGGCTTTCAGCAGTTCTTCGCGGATGAGCTTTTCGGCCTTGCGATCAGCCTGCGAGACATAGTCGGCCGGTCCCTTGAGCGAGACCTGCAGGTTCTGGACTTCGCCGAAATCGCGGGCCAACGACTTGCCGGCCTTGAAGGCGGCCTGAACCATGACATTGAGAAGAGCTGAACGGGCCATCTGGCGATCCTTTGAAAACGAAGCCGGTCGAGGATGCTCGATCGGGTGTTGAACCTGCTTGCCGGAATCTTACCGCGATGCCCTCCACGCCAGCGGCGCGCGTCCGGTCAGACGCGCAAAGGTCGCTGTCGCACTTGAATGCAGCATATTCCGACGTCAAAAAACCGAGTGAAATATCACTCCGCACGCGGCCGCCGACAATTGCCAGGCGCCACGAGCAAAACCGCGGCTTGAGAACCACAAATGGCCCGCAAGTTCAAGCGAAATAGCATTCCCATCAACTCAGCCGCAGAGGAATCCGCTGCAATCGGAGCCATTCAGCTCCGGCGATACTTGTTCGCCGCACTGAGCGCCTGCTTCTGCTGCTCTTCGTTGAGGCCGAGATAAAAGTCTTCGAGCGCGTCGTCCTTAAGCCCGGCGCGGCGCGAAAGCACATACCATTTCGCCGCCTCGACCGGATTGGGCCTGGTGCCGATGGCATTGACGTACAGATGCGAAAGCCGGTTCTGCGCAACGACATTGCCACCTTCGGCCGCCCGCCGCATCCAGCCGAAACCGTCCTCAAGATTCCGGTCGCCGGCTATGCCTTCGATCATCCAGATGGCAATGTCGAGTTGTGCGGTGTCAAAACCCGCCCGTGCCGCACGGACGAGCCATTCGCGGGCGCGCACCCGCTTGCTCTCCTCGATGCCATCGACATTGACGAGGATCTGCGACAGCGCATACTGCGCGTCCGCGATGCCCTGCTCGGCCGATTTTTCATAATAGGGCATCGCCAGCTTCAATCCCTTCGGTCCGGGATTGTCGGCGACGAGGGTCTGTCCGTAGTTGAATTGGGCCGATCCGTTGCCGAGATCAGCCGCCCTCTTCATCAACTCTTCGGATTTCTTCCGGTCGCGCTTGACGTAGCGCCCCTCCATCAGGATCAGCGCATATTTGAACATCGCCGCCGGGTCGCCTTTTTCCGCCGCCTGGCCATACCAGAAGGCAGCCTGCTGGGGGTTGCGCACCACGCCCAGCCCCTGCTGCAGGATTTCGGCGATCAGCGTCTGTGCCGCCGCGTCCCCGAGCTGCGCCCGCGGCAGTGCGAGATCCATCGCGGTCAGGTAATAGCCGCGCTGGAAGGCGCCATAGGCATCATCGACCTTGCCAGCGAAGGGCTTCTCGGCCGGCAACGCTGGCAGTTCGGCGCCCATGCGGTCGAAGACGCCGACGCCGCCGGACGGCTCGTTTCCGTCGGCCGGCTTCTTTCCGGGAGACGCGGCCGACTTGTCATCGGCCTTGTTCGGTGCCGTCCCTTCCGGCAGGGCAGCCCCATTGAACGGCGTGATCCGACCGCGCTTTTCGACGCCAGCATCCTCGCCCCCGCCCTGCAGCTCTTGCGCATGCGCCGGCAGCGCCAGCGCGACCGCCACGGCGAAAAGGGAGAGACCTCGGCTCAATCTGGAAGACAGTCGGCTCAACATCGACACGTCTTAATCTTCAAACCGTGGCGCTTTTTCGTCAAGCAGAGCATTGACGGCAGCAACGACGGAAGGTGCCTGTCCCGGCTCGCCGAAGACCGCAAGGCGAAGGGCAACGAACTCGGCACCGGTCTCGGCGACGGCAAGTGCCGACTGCGGATCCGTGCCGCCCATGACGATGCAGGGGATTTCGATCATCGAGGCCCACCATTCGGCGAGTGCCAGGTTTTTCGGATGCGCCTCCGGTTTGATGTCGCCATCGGTCTTGCCGAAGAACACGTAGTCCGGGCGCACTTCGCCGATCTCGAGCGCATGGTGGCGATCGGCCGCATTGCCGCCGCCGACGATGAGCTTCGGCGTATGCTTTTCGACAGCTTCGCCAAGCGCTTCGGCATTGCCGGCAACATGCAGCCCATCGGCCTTGGTCCGTCCCGCCACGCGCGAATCGCCCGCAATCAGAGCTGCGGCACCAGCGTCCTGGATGATGGGCACGAGGCGCTCGGCGTGTTTCTGGAACTCGGTGTCGTCGAGGCCGTATTGCGGCACGATGACGGAAGCGACATCGCCGCCCTTGAGGGCGTCGGCGAGCACCGTGGCGCGTTCCGCCGGATCGGGCATGTCGGGCGCGATCAGCACCAGGCGGCAGCGTTCTGTTGTCATGCTCAGATATCCATTTCCGGCTGTACCCGCCTTAAGGCGAAACCAGCGCTCGATTTCATTTTCGAAAACCGATAGACGGAGACGGCAAAAGGATCAACCGCCACTCATGCTTCCGGATCTCGACTTCTATCTTATCGCCATTCCGGCGGTTCTGCTCGTCGGCCTCAGCAAAGGCGGCATGGGGGAAGCGCTCTCGCTGATGGGCGTGCCGATCCTGTCGATGGCGGTATCCCCAGTCCAGGCGGCCGCCCTCCTTCTCCCGATCCTGATCGCGATGGACATTGTCTCCTTGTGGATGTGGCGCAAGCACGGCGATCGCACCACACTCTTCATGCTGCTGCCCGGCGCCATTGCCGGCATATTGATCGGCTGGGCGACCTCGGCCTACGTGTCGCGCGACCTGCTGCGACTGATCATCGGCCTGATCACCGTGCTCTTCGTGCTCAGATACGTCTACAATGTCTGGCGCGCTCGCAAAGGCATCGCGATCGCGCCGAAGAAACAGCGCGCCGGTCCGGCAGCACTTTGGGGTTCTTTTGCCGGTTACGGCAGCTTCGTCGCCCATGCCGGCGGCCCGCCTTTCCAGATCTATGCGCTGCCGCTGCAGCTGGATCCACGGCAATATACCGGCACGATCGTGCGCTTCTTTGCGATCCTCAACGCCGTCAAGCTCATCCCCTATTTCGCCCTTGGACAACTGGATCTGAGCAACCTGAAAATCTCGGCGACGCTCTTTCCGCTGGCGATCGTTGCGACCATGTGCGGCGCCTTTATCGTTCGGCGGATGAAGCCGCAGATCTTCTACCCCTTCATGTACACAATGGCCTTCATCGCCGGCTCGAAGCTTCTTTGGGATGGCTTTGACAGCTTGCTCGCCACCGGCTGAGCCAGCGTCAAGTATTGCGGAAATATTGCAAAGCAAAATTAGCGTTTCGCACCGCACAAAATTCTTGCTGCCTCGCAAGATTTCGCCTAACGTCCACCCATGACGATCGCGGACCCTTTCGATGCCATCGCAGACCCCAACCGGCGCCATTTGCTGGAGGAGTTGCGGCGCGCGCCAAAGACCGTAAACGAACTGGCGGAAGGCCTGCCGATCAGCCGGCCTGCTGTGTCGCAGCACCTGAAGGCCTTGCTGGATTGCAATCTGGTCTCGGTATCGGCAAGCGGCACGCGCCGGATCTATGCGATCAACCGACCGGGATTTGACCGGCTTAACCTGTGGCTCGACCAGTTCTGGTCTTGAGCCCGGCAGCCGCCTGCAGCGCCGCGCATCCTGTCAGGCGCGCAAAGGTCGCGGCAGCAGGCAGCGCCCTGAGACAAACAGACCGGGCCTCAAGCCCGGTCCAAAATTCCGTATATTCCACTGTGGGGGATTGGTTCTAAACCTTGTTGCGCCTACTCAGAGGGGAGATGGCGCCTCCCGAAGTTCTGGGAAATACCGTTGATAATCAGTGAGTCGAGGAACGAAGCCTTTCGATTTCGTCCTTGATGCGCAGCTTCCTCCGCTTGATGTCAGTGATCAGTTCGTCTTCCACCGACGGCTGATTCAATGCCGCATGGAGCTCCTGCTCCAGGACGCCATGTTTTTTCTCAAGCGTTGCAAGATGAGCCTCAACAGTCATTTGGCAGTCCCTTCCTTTTGCTTGCATCCGGCATGCAAATGCCGGATGTTCCATGGTTGTAACCTTACTACTGTGCCATGCCATTTTTCATTTGTCGAAGGCGAAATGATGACGACGGATAACTTCCCGTTACCGCCCAAGATGTGATAGAGCGGCGCATGAAATTCCGGTTCGAGGAGGACTTCGCAACCGGGCTGATGGGGATCGCTTTGCATGCCGGACCAGGACCAGGCCGAACTCAGACTGACCGCCGCGCGGCTGAGGCAGGAACATGAAGACTACGACGCTGCCATCAACGCCATGATCGAGACCGGCTGTGACGCGCTGAGAATTCAGCGCATGAAGAAGAAAAAGCTGGCGATCAAGGACAAGATCAGCAAGATCGAAGACCAGATCATCCCCGACATCATCGCCTGAACGCGGAACAGGACAAACGTGATCGACACCACGACCCCACCCGTCGCCATTATCATGGGAAGCCAGTCGGACTGGGAAACGATGAAGAACGCCGCCGATACGCTCGACGCGCTCGACATTGCCTATGAGGCACGCATCGTATCGGCGCATCGCACACCCGATCGGCTTGTCAATTTCGCCAAGGGCGCCCGCGACGAGGGCTTCAAGGTGATCATCGCCGGTGCCGGGGGTGCAGCACACCTGCCCGGCATGTGCGCTTCGATGACGCCGCTGCCGGTCTTTGGCGTCCCGGTTCAATCACGGGCACTGTCGGGTCAGGACAGCCTGCTGTCGATCGTCCAGATGCCCGCCGGCATCCCCGTCGGAACGCTCGCGATCGGCCGCGCCGGCGCCGTCAATGCCGCGCTTCTCGCCGCCGCCGTGCTGGCGCTCAGCGACGAGGATCTAGCCGACCGGCTCGACGACTGGCGCGAACAGCAGACGATTTCCGTTGCCGAGTATCCGGTGGACGAGCAATGACCACCATCGGCATTATCGGCGGCGGCCAGCTCGGCCGTATGCTGGCGATGGCAGCAGCCCGACTGAACTTTCGCACCGTCATCCTGGAGCCGCAGATCGACTGTCCGGCCGCCCAGGTCGCCAACGAGCAGATCATTGCTGCCTATGACGACGAAGACGCACTCGGAAGGCTCGCTGACGTCAGCGACATCATCACCTACGAATTCGAGAACGTTCCGGTCGCAGCTGCCGAACGCCTTGCCGCACGACGTCCCGTCTTCCCGCCGCCAAAGGCGCTGGAAGTCGCGCAGGACCGTCTTGTCGAGAAGCGCTTCATCAATGGCTGCGGCATTGCCACGGCTGGCTTTCATGCGATCGACAGCCAGGCTGACCTTGAAACGGCGCTCGCCGATTTCGACGGAGCCGGCGTACTCAAGACCCGCCGCCTCGGTTATGACGGCAAGGGTCAGCGCGTCTTCCGCTCTGCGGCCGACAGTCCGGCCGGCGCTTTTGCAGCGCTCGGCGGCGTGCCCCTGATCCTTGAGAGCTTCGTGCCATTCGAACGGGAAGTCTCGATCATCGCCGCACGCTCGACCGACGGGACGGTCGCCTGTTTCGATCCGGCAGAAAACGTCCATCGCAACGGCATTCTCCATACCTCGACCGTCCCTGCAGCCGTGAGTGCCGCGACGGCCGAGGCAGCGCGCAAGGCCGCCAAGGCAATCCTCGATGCGCTCGGCTATGTCGGCGTCATCGGCGTCGAATTCTTCGTGCTGGCCGACGGCAGCCTGATCGCCAATGAGATGGCGCCCCGCGTGCACAATTCCGGCCACTGGACGGAAGCCGCGTGCGTTGTCTCCCAGTTCGAGCAGCATATCCGTGCCGTCTCGGGATTGCCGCTCGGCAACCCCCGCCGCCATTCGGACTGCGTCATGCGGAACCTGATCGGCAACGACCTCAACGATGTCCCCGCCTTGCTTGCCGAGGACGACGTTCTGGTGCACCTCTACGGCAAGACCGAAGCGCGCCCCGGCCGCAAGATGGGCCACGTCACGCGGCTCGTGCGCAGCTGAAGGCCACAGAAATGCAGGGCAAGGCGCCAAAATGGAGCGTCTTGTGGTTGACACGTCAGGGGTGACACGGTATTTGCCATCCCACCTTAAAAGGAGCGCGCTCAGTGGCGCGCTTTTGATTGTTAGAGATACCGGGCGAATTTTGTTTCCCCGAAACCTGCGGATCAGGAAAATGAAGATCAAGAATTCGCTCAAGTCGCTGAAGACCCGCCACCGCGAAAACCGTCTGGTTCGTCGCAAGGGCCGCATCTACATCATCAACAAGCAGAACCCGCGCTTCAAGGCTCGCCAGGGCTGAGCCCGGCAGGGTGCTGTGGACTGCGCTCCGGCAATGTCCTAGAATTGATTTTGAAGTTGTTCCATGGCGAGCTAACATGCTCGCCATGCGAGTTTTTGTACCCCTGATTTTGGCGTCTTCCGCCTTGCTCGCCACCTCCCTTGGAGCTGGCAGTTTCACTTTCGCGGCGGAAGCATCGAGCCAAACGGAATCAGCCAGCCTCACGACCCCCAAGCAGCGCCTCGACGGGCTGTTCGCCGACCTCAAGAAGGCACGCGATGCGGACAAGGCGCGTGAGCTCGCCAACCAGATCCGCATGGAATGGCAGGATTCCGGCAGCGCCACGGTCAACCTGTTGATGCAGTGGGTCGACAAGGCCATCACCGACAACAAACAGGCCGCAGCCCTCGATATCCTCGACCAGGTCATCACGCTTGCGCCCAACTATGTTGAAGGCTGGAACCGGCGCGCGACGCTGCACTATACGATGGGCAACTACCGGAAATCGATGTCGGACATCAACCGCGTGCTGACGATCGAGCCCCGTCATTTCGGCGCGCTTGCCGGCATGGCGGCAATTCTCGGCGCCTCGGGCAAGGACGAGCTCGCCATGCGGGCCTGGGAGCAGTTCCTGGACATCTATCCGGCCGACCGCAAGGCGCAGGAGCAACTGGGCGAGCTCGCCGAGAAGCTCGCCGGCAGCAAGACCTGATGTTGCTCATGGTTCCCAGTCGATCGAGACCATGCTTAAAATCGCACTCCTCCTTCTCATCCTCCCGACACTTGCCGCGGTCTTCTACAGCCGCTGGCACGCCCGGGCCTTCGCCCGGCGGTTTCCCAATGTCGGCGACCTGATCGACATCGGCGGCTACCGGATGAACAGCGTGCACCTGCCGGCGGCCGAAACGGCCGACCTGCCGCCTGTCGTCTTCATCCATGGTGCGAGCGGCAACCTGCTCGACCAGTTGCATGCCTTCGCACCGGCCCTTGCTGGCCGCGCGGAGATGCTGTTCGTCGACCGGCCGGGTCACGGCTATTCGGAACGCGGCGGACCGGCCAATGACCGACCGGACGGTCAGGCCGACGCGATCGCGAAGCTGATGGACAAACGGGGCATCCACCGCGCAGTCATCGTCGGCCACTCCTTCGGCGGCGCGATTGCCGCGAGTTTCGCCCTTCATCATCCGCAAATGACCGCCGGCCTCATCCTGCTCGCGCCCGCGACGCATCCCTGGCCCGGCGGCATCGATTGGTACTACCGCCTGACGGCGTTGCCCTTCGTCGGCTGGCTCTTTGCCCATACGCTCGTGATGCCATTGGGGCAGCGCCGCATCGATGGCGGCACACGCTCGATCTTTTCACCCAATCCGCGGCCCGATGACTATGTTGAAAAGACCGGCCCCCATCTGGTGCTCAGACCCACGACCTTCCGCAACAATGCACGCGACGTCGCCAATCTCCATGCCTATGTCACCGAGGTCGCGCCGCGATACGCGCAAATCACCGCTCGGACCATTATCGTCAGCGGCGACAGCGACGACATCGTTCTCGCCGACGTTCATTCGCGCGGCCTGGCGCGCGACATTGCAGGGGCGGAATTGCTGTGGATCGGCAATCTCGGGCACAAGCCGGACTACATCGTCACCGACGTCGTTGTTGCCGCGGTGGAAAAACTGGTGGGCAAACCCGGGGATCTGGACGCGACGGTCAAGCTCGCCGAGGAGAGGCTAACCGATCGCAAGGGGTCCTGAAAGGGACGGGCAACACGATGATGCCGCCATTGACCGGCTCATAGGTGGTGTTTCCGAGAAACGGCGCTGTTGCGTAGTGATGGAAGGCACGTTCTCCAAGCCGATGCCCATCGGTGGGGGCAAGACGATCGAGCCGACAGGAAAGGCATTCAAGATCCAGATGGCAACACTTGGCCACTGGACCAAGGACGGCGTGATGGATGAGGAATACCTCTTCTGGGACAATCAAGGCTTCATGAAGCAAATCGGCCTTGCCCAATAGAAAGAATGAAGCCCCAGGAGCGGGATCAGCGGTCCTGGGGCTTCGCCATATTCAGAAAGAACGATGGGGTGTCAGACGCCGCTCATGCCGTCCGAGCCGATATAGGCGATGCGCAGCATGTTGGTGGCGCCAGGCGTGCCGAGCGGAACGCCGGCGGAGATGATCACGCGTTCGCCGGGCTTGCCGAAGCCTTCCGAGGCAACGATGCGGCAGGCGCGGTTGACCATGTCGTCGAGATCGGTCGCGTCCTCGGTTACCACGCAATGCAGTCCCCAGACGACCGACAGACGACGAGCGGTCTGCACGATCGGCGACAGAGCGATGATCGGCACCTGCGGCCGTTCACGGGCGGCGCGCAAGCCGGTCGTGCCCGACGAGGTGTAGCAGACGATCGCGGAAAGACGGAGCGTCTCGGCGATCTGGTGGGCCGCCAGCGAAATCGCGTCCGCACCGGTTGCCTCCGGCGGCGTGCGCTGCGCGTAGATGATGCTGGAGTAATGCGGGTCGCGTTCGACGTTGCTGGCGATCGACGCCATGGTCGAGACCGCCTCGACCGGATACTCGCCCGAGGCGGATTCTGCCGAAAGCATGACAGCGTCGGCACCTTCGAACACGGCGGTTGCGACGTCAGAGACTTCGGCGCGTGTCGGGACAGGCGCTGAGATCATCGATTCCAGCATCTGCGTGGCAACGACCACCGGCTTACCGGCGCGCCGACACGCGCGCGTCAGCTGCTTCTGCAGGCCTGGCACCGATTCCAGCGGCATTTCGACGCCGAGGTCGCCGCGGGCGACCATCAGCGCGTCCGAGAGCTCGATGATCTCGTCGATGCGGTCAAGTGCCTGCGGCTTCTCGATCTTCGACATCAGGCCGACGCGGCCGCGGGCGATCTTGCGAACCTCGGCCAGGTCTTCCGGGCGCTGCACGAAGGACAGCGCCACCCAGTCGAATTCGCCGGTCGCCAGAATGGCGTCGAGGTCGGCACGGTCCTTGTCGGTCAGCACGCCAACGGCAAGCAGCGTATCGGGCAGGCTCACGCCCTTGCGGTCCGAAATTCTCGTGCCGGCGACAACGGTCGCGACGATGCTCTTGCCGTCGGTCTTCTCGGCCTTGAGGTGCAGCTTGCCGTCATCGATCAGCAGCCGATGGCCTGGCTTCACCGCTTCGAGAATTTCTGGATGAGGCAGGTAGACGCGGGTGTTGTCCCCAGGCTCGTCCCTGTTGTCGAGCGTGAAGGTCTGGCCGACCTTGAGATCGACCTTGCCTTCCGCGAACTTGCCGACGCGCAGCTTCGGTCCCTGCAGGTCGCCGAGAATGCCGATCGGCCGGCCGCAGCGGCTTTCCACCGTACGGATGCGCTGAACCAGCGTGCGCATCACGTCGTGGCTCGCATGGCTCATGTTGATACGGAACAGATCAGCCCCGGCCTCGTGTAGCTTCTGAATCATCTGCTCGTCCGAAGACGCCGGTCCGAGCGTGGCGAGGATTTTGACTTTTCTGTTCCGCTTCATCAATTCTGGCTTTCTTGCGTGCCGGACGGGTCGGAGAGCTGAACCATCCAGCTTCCTTGCCGCCCCGTGTCGTATTCTTTGAATCCCATCCGCTGGAAGCCGCGGGCAAAGCAGTCCTGGACGCCCGCGATCTTGAATTCATTTTCGGCGACGCACATGTTGACGTCACCGGTCCAGCGGCCGCCACGGGCCGCATCTTCCGCGTAGAGATAATAGTATCGAGACTGGAGCTCGCCTTCGATGAGGGTCGCGCAGGTGGTGGCTGGAACCTGCCACCAGCCTTCGGTCACCCAACCATCCTTGGCTCGGTAGCCGATGGCCACACCGACCAGGGTCTGTGTGCCGTTGCAGACGCGAAAGTCGGCGCGGGCATCGCTGGCGAAAAGAAATGAGCTTGAGATTGCCAGGAAAAACAGGAGGATAGCTCCCAGTGTCGTCCGCCCCGGCTTCGCTTTGGAGAAAGGATATCTGGACACGGTTTCCGATGGAACTCCGTTTTGGTTTGCGTGGCACTTTCTTGCGACGGTCAGCCCGGAAAGTCAACGCAACTCTAATCGATTACAATCGGTATATTGCTTTCAGTTTCCGCTAAACAGTTGCGTTTTTCTTGCGATTGACGCCCACGCGTGCGATCAGCGAGACGAGGCGCGCAAACGGACTGGACAGGCATGCAACACTTTTCTCCCTATGAGATTATCGAGGCCAAACCGTCAACCGGACTGGTTCTGCTTGCCGATCACGCCATGAACCGACTGCCTGCGGAGTATGGCAGCCTCGGCCTTCCGGCCGCGGCCTTTGAGCGGCACATCGCCTACGACATCGGCGTCGAGGCGCTGACGCGACGCCTCTCCGCAGCGCTCGCAGCGCCTGCCGTACTCGGTTGCTTCTCGCGCTTGCTGATTGATCCCAATCGCGGAGAGGACGACCCGACGCTGATCATGAAGATCTCCGACGGGGCAATCATTCCCGGCAACCATCCGATCACCGGGCAGGAGTGGGAAAATCGGCTGAACCGGTTTCACCGGCCCTATCATCGCGCAATCACCGAGACCCTTGGCCGAAGCGCCGAAGCCCATGGCGCAGCACCCCTCGTCGTTTCGATCCACTCCTTCACACCCGCCTGGAAAGGCGTCGCCCGCCCCTGGCATGCCGCCGTGCTCTGGGACAATGATCCGCGTGCCGCCCTGCCGCTGATCGAGAAACTCGAGGCGCCCGGCGATATCGTCGTCGGCAACAATGAACCCTATGACGGCGCCTTGCGTGGCGATACGATGTTCCGGCATTGCATGGTACCGGGCATTGCGCACGCATTGATCGAGGTGCGGCAGGATCTGATCGCTGACGACGCGGGCGTTGCCGCCTGGACCGAACGGTTGGCGCCGATCTTCGCAGAGCTCAACGCCATGCCGGCATTGCATCGCTACGAGCGCCACCTCTCCCGCACCGGCGCCTATTAGGGCATTTCCAGCAAAGGTGCGTAGCGGTTTTGCGTCCGGAGATGCGTAACGACGAAAGAGGATGACCGCCCATGACCGAACTCACTCCCGATCAGCAGATCGCCTTCGAGGCAGCAGCCTTTCGCCGGCTCGTCAGCCATCTGCGCGAGCGCAGCGATGTCCAGAACATCGACCTGATGAATCTCGCCGGCTTCTGCCGCAATTGCCTCTCCAACTGGTACCGTGAAGCCGCGGAAGCAGCGGGTGTTCCCCTCGACAAGGAAGAATCGCGCGAGATCGTCTATGGCATGCCCTATGAGGAATGGCGCGATCGCTTTCAGCGGCAGGCAACGGCCGAGCAACAGGCCGCCTTCGAGGTCAATCGCCCGAAAGAATAGGGCCGTTTCGCCCGCCTCTGCCACGGAAATGACGGCGTTGTTGCGCAATCACCCTTGACCTTGGCGGCCGTTTTCGGCACGTCACGGCACCCACCAAATTCATTTTCCCCGTATCAAGGAGAAGACCATGTCGGATGCTCACGGCGTCGCACGCGATCAGCTTCGCGCTTTCATCGAACGGATCGAACGCCTGGAAGAAGAAAAGAAGACCATCGCCGACGATATCAAGGACGTCTATGGCGAAGCCAAGTCGATGGGCTTCGATACCAAGATCCTGCGCAAGGTCATCTCGATCCGCAAGCAGGACCACGATGAACGGATGGAGCAGGAAGCAATCCTCGACACCTACCTCCAGGCCCTCGGCATGGTTCCAGCCGCCGACGAGGAATAAGCATTCCGGCAGGCGGCCGACCGCCGTCGTGCGTTGGAGGCGAGACAGCGGGCGCAAGCCCACCAATGCCTAGCCGCATCCAGCCTGAGCGACGACAGTCGAAAACGCGATGCAGAAACAAAAAAGCCCGGCACGATGGCCGGGCTTTTTCGTGTCTGTTGTTTGCTCGAAACTCAGTTCGTGCTGAACTTCTTCACTTCCATGAAGTTGACCGCACTGCCGCTGAAGCGGGCCGTGTCGACGCTAGGCCCTGCGCTGCTCGAGAAGCCGGCGGCATAGACCGTCGTCGGTGCAGCGCGCAGCGTCTTGCTGACAAAGCGCGGCGCCTTGACGGGCTTGGAAAGGGTTGCCACACGTCCCGTCGAAAGCGCCCATTCAGAGATGATCTTCTGGGTCAGTTTCGGTTCGGTGCGAACCGAAGCGCGCGTCGCGGCATCGGCGTCATGTTTCTTCGGCCGGCCGCCCTTGGCCGGAGCCTCGGCCTGCGTGTCGAAGGCGCTGTCGAAAATCGCTGCGCGTGCATTGGTGCCGGACTGCGGCGCATAGGCCGCCATCTCGATCGGCTGCTGCGATACCGGCTGACGTTCGGCCGGCGTCGGCTGCGCGAGCGCGACACGGGTCTGGGCCTCAGCTGCCACATCGCGCGGCGGTTCGGCGGAGGCCAGCACCGGACGCTCCGCAAAGGACGGAACCACGACCTGGGCATCGGCGACTGCGGCAAGAGCTGCATCACCCGCGGGCCGCCCGGCCGGAACCGGCACGAAACCGAGTGCCTGCATGTCTGGCGACGCGTCGGCGGAAGCGACGAGCGTGTTCATGTCACGACGGTCAAGCATCTGCGGGACCGGCACCTTCATCGATCCGAGGTCAGCAAACTCGCTCGGCATTTCCGAGGTTTGCGGCAGGGCAGCGGCAAGCGCCTCCTGGGCCGGATTCGTCTGCGGCGCCACCAGTGCCACGGCTACGCCGCCATCGACAGGTGTTTCCTTGAAGGCAGGACGAACAGCCGGAACCGGTGCATTGATGTTCTGTTCGGCGACGTTCTGTTCGGCCACAGCAGCCGTCGGCTCAGCGGCGACAGAGCCGGCGACGCCGGGCAGCGCTTCCTGAGCGGCAGGCGCAGACGCCGTCTGCACCTTGGCCGGCGCAGCACCACCTTCATCATCGGAGCCCGGACCGGCCGCGATCGCCGAGGGTTCTTCATCCTCGTCGCCGCCGCCAAAGAGCATTGCGAACAGGTTGCCACGGCGCTTGCCGCTGGCCGTATCGCCCGAGCCCTTGGCACCGCCACCGGCGACCTCGATCGCGGACGCACCGACGCGACGCTTGTAGTCGGCGACCGCCTGGTCATAGCCCGGAAGCGGCTTGCCGTCGGAGGGAAGGTGCATGGTCTTGCCGTCGGGGAAGAGGCGCGCGAGCTCGTTGCGGCTCAAGCGCGGCCAGGCGCGAACGCCACCGACGTCCATGTGAACGAATGGCGAGCCGGAGGTCGGATAGTAACCGACACCGCCCACCTGGAACTTCACGCCGATTTCACGCAGCGTCTTCAGCTTCACGTCGGGCAGATAGAAGTCCATCGCCTTGCCGAGCATATGCTGGCTCTTCTTGGCGACGCCTTTCGAGCGCGAACGCAGCATGCCGTTGGTCGCCGGCGAGCGATAGGCGGAGACGACGTGGATGTAATCGCGCGAGCCGCTCTTCTGGTAGACTTCCCAGACGAGGTCGAGCAGGCGCGGGTCCATCTTCGTCGGCTCGTTGCGCCGCCAGTCACGCAGGAAACGGTTGATTTCCTGCAGGCCCTTGGAGTCGTAGCGGCCGTTGCGCTTGAAGGTGATCTGCGCCTTTTCCTGGGTATGAATGAAATACAGTTTCAGCGTTCGGGTCTGGCCGGCGGCCTCAACGGGAGGCGCGAAACCAGGCGTCACGAGAGAAGCCGCAAGAGCAACGGATGTCAGAATCTGCGGCACCCTACGGGTGATCGCCGCGCAGACTCTAGCTAAGGAGCCGAGCGGCTTCTTAAAACCGAACAAATTTGGCATTCAATCCCCGTCCGACGGACAACCGTGCTTCGCTGTCTCAGATGACTGTCAAATAAGGTGACAGCATGGCAAATATGCCACAGTCGTCACCGCCCCTTATAATATAGTGAACACTTCACTAACAAGGTCTAAACGGCGGTGACGGATTAGCACGGCTAATGAATAGTGAATGCGCCGATTTTATGCCGCCTCTCTCAATGGGTTATCGGGATCGATGCCATAATCCTTGAGTTTGCGGTAGAGGGTCGACCGACCGATGCCAAGCTTGCGTGCCACCTGGCTCATCTGGCCGCGGTAGAATTTCAGCGCAAAACGAATCAGTTCCTCCTCCACTTCGGCAAGCTTGCGCACATCCCCGCCCTCATCGACGCTGGCGATTGCGTTCTCCATCCGGGGGTCGTGCGAAGCCTCGCCTTCCATCGATTTCGCCGCACTCGCGAAGTCGGGATAAACGTTCGGCACCTGCTCGCCCGCTGCCATCCGCTCCGGACCCGCCTCGCCCCAGGAGAAGCCGGAACGGTCGGAAACCACATAGCCGGGGATCTGGGTGGCGATCTGCGGGAAATCCTTGACCGTCAGCTCGTTGCCCTCGGCAAGCACGACGGCACGGAAGATCGCATTTTCGAGCTGGCGGATGTTGCCCGGCCAGTCATAGGCGGTCAGAAGTGCCATCGCACCGCTGGAGACCACAAGCGGCTGGTTCAACCGCTGCTCGGCGGCAAAGCGCTCGACAAAGGAGCGCACCAGCACCGGTATGTCTTCCTTGCGCCGGCGCAGTGCCGGAATGGTGATCGGGAAAACGTTGAGGCGATAATAGAGGTCCTCGCGGAACCGCCCCTCGCGCACTTCGTTGATCAGATCCTTGTTGGTGGCGGAGATCAGCCGGACATTGACCTTATGCGGATGACGGGCGCCGATCGTTTCGATCTCGCCCTGCTGCACGGCGCGCAGCAGCTTCACCTGGACTTCCAGCGGCAGGTCGCCGATCTCGTCGAGGAACAGGGTTCCTCCGTCCGCATCCACGAACTTGCCCGTGTGCTTCTCGGTCGCACCGGTAAAGGCGCCCTTTTCGTGGCCGAAAAGGATGCTCTCGACGAGATTGTGCGGGATGGCGCCACAGTTGACGGTGATGAAGGGCTTGCCGGCCCGGTCGCTTGCCGACTGGATGGCACGGGCCACCATTTCCTTGCCGACGCCGGATTCACCTTCGAGCACAATCGGGATGTTGGATTGCGCCGCGCGGCGCGCAAGGTCGATCACCCGGATCATCGCCGGGCTGGCCGAGACGATGTCCTCGAAGCCGACGGCACCGCCGCGCGGGCGGCGCGAGGTTTTGACCTTGCCGTCTCGGCTCGCCATCTTCAGCGCATTGCCGATCGCTACCGACAGCCGCTCGGGAGAGACCGGCTTTACCAGGAAGTCGAAGGCACCGGCCTGCATCGCGTGCACCACGGTTTCGATGCCGCCCTGTCCGGTCTGGACGATGACTGGGGTGTCGACACCGCGCTCGGCCAGCGCCTCGAGGAAACCATGGCCGTTCATTTCCGGCATGAGGAGATCGAGCAGGATGACGTTGATCATCCCGCCCTTTCGCTCCAAGAGCTCCAAACCACTGCGGCCGTTGTCGGCGAGATGCGCCACATGGCCTAGGCGCTCGATCATGTTCGTCAACAACCGGCGCTGCACCGGATCGTCATCAATGACCAGAATATGTGATGTCACGGAAGCCTCCTGCTCTGGACACGCGGTACTCTTTGGCCAACCTCATGTGCCAAATCACGTCAGGCATCTGTGCCATAAAGGGCTGAACATCATGTTTTGAGAAATGCTTGCATTTTATCCATTGCCGGCGATAGCAATGGATCCCATACCGCTTGCCTCTTCCCGTCACGAACGAGAGAAATCCGACGATGACCTTCCGCCCATTCGCCCCCGAGCAACTCGTTGTCCGCGCCGCCGCTGGCCAAAGCCATGGCGCCGCTGTGGATCTCGGCGACCTGCCGTCCTGGCGGCTTGAGGACCTCTATCCCTCCGCCAGCTCGGACGCATTTCGCAACGACCTGAAGACGGCCGAAACCGAGGCGCTCGCCTTCGAGAGCAAATGGAAAGGCAAGTTGGCCGAAGCGGCGACAAAGAGCGGCGACGAGGGTATCGGCGCCGCTGTCCGGGAGTTTGAAACGCTCGAGGACATCATGGGCCGCATCGCCTCCTTTGCCGGCCTCACCTATTTCTCCGATACGTCGAAGCCCGAAAACGGCAAACTCTACGGCGATGTGCAGTCAAAGCTCACCGACATGTCGGCGCATCTTCTGTTCTTCTCGCTGGAGCTTAACCGGATCGACGATGCGGTCCTCGACAAGGCGCTGGAGAACGATGCGCTCGCAGCCCACTACAAGCCCTGGCTGACCGATCTGCGCAAGGACAAGCCCTACCAGCTCGACGACAAGCTGGAGCAGCTTTTCCTCGAAAAATCGATGACGGGCGCCGCCGCTTTCAACCGTCTCTTCGATGAGACGATGGCAAGCCTCACCTTCAACATCGACGGCGAGGCACTGCCGCTCGAAGTGGCTTTGAACCTCTTGCAGGACCCGTCCAGCGACGTTCGCAAGAAGGCGGCGATGGCGCTCGCCGAAACGTTCAAGGCCAATATCCGCACGTTCACGCTGATCACCAATACGCTTGCCAAGGACAAGGACATCTCCGACCGCTGGCGCGGTTTTCAGGATATCGCCGACAGCCGCCACTTGGCCAACCGCGTCGAGCGCGAGGTCGTCGATGCGCTGGCCGAAGCGGTCAAATCCGCCTATCCGCGCCTGTCGCATCGCTACTACACGATGAAAGCGAAATGGCTCGGCATGGAGCAGATGGATTTCTGGGACCGCAACGCGCCGCTGCCGGAAACGCCAAACGCGCTCATCTCCTGGAACGAGGCCAGGGATACGGTGCTTTCGGCCTATCATGCCTTTGACCCGGAAATGGCAGCGATCGCCCGCCGCTTCTTTGACGAACGCTGGATCGACGCGCCGGTGCGCCCCGGCAAGGCGCCGGGCGCTTTCGCCCATCCGACGGTTCCGTCCGCACACCCCTACGTGCTCGTCAACTACATGGGCAAACCGCGCGACGTGATGACGCTCGCCCACGAGCTCGGCCATGGCGTCCACCAGGTGCTGGCCGGTGGCCAGGGCGCGCTGATGGCGTCGACGCCGCTGACGCTTGCCGAAACCGCCTCCGTCTTCGGCGAGATGCTGACCTTCCGTGCGTTGCTCGACCAGACGAAGGACAAGCGCGAGCGCAAAGCCATGCTTTCCCAGAAGGTCGAGGACATGATCAACACGGTCGTTCGCCAGATCGCCTTCTACGAGTTCGAACGCAAGGTGCACACCGCCCGCAAGGAGGGCGAACTGACGGCTGACGATATCGGCAAACTGTGGCTGTCGGTACAGAATGAGAGCCTCGGCCCGGCGATCCGCGTTTCCGAGGGCTACGAGACCTACTGGGCCTATATCCCGCACTTCATCCACTCGCCTTTCTATGTCTACGCCTATGCCTTCGGAGACTGCCTGGTGAACTCGCTCTATGCGGTCTACCAGAAGGCCGAAAAGGGCTTCCAGGAGAAGTATTTCGAGCTCTTGAAGGCCGGCGGCACCAAGCATCATTCCGAGCTGCTCGCCCCGTTCGGCCTCGACGCCACCGACCCGTCGTTCTGGGCACAGGGACTGTCGATGATCGAAGGGCTCATCGACGAACTCGAAGCGCTTGATAAGGCCTGATCCGATCCGGGCGTAACGCGCCCGGATCGCAGAGCGATCGGCAAGACAACTTTATGAGCGACACCGCACCCTACGTGCTGTTCCGGGACGACAGCGAAAACCGCACCACGGTTTTTGCCGAGCCTTCCCGCGTGGTTACAGCGCGCACCAAGACGGAGTTCATCCGCGGCCTCGGCGAACTCGAGCGTGCGCACAAATCGGGCAAGTGGATCGCCGGCTTCATGGCCTACGAGGCCGGCCATCTCTTCGAGGAGAAACTCTCGAACTTTGCCGAAGAGGGGCGCGAAACGCCGCTGATGTCCTTCGGCATCTTCGATGCGCCGCTCGAAGACCACCCCCTTGCCGAGCCGCAGCGGCGGACCGAGAACGAACCCTTCCTCAGTGAGCCGCGCGCCGACTGGAATTTCCACACCTATCAGGAGCGCTTTGACCGGCTGCATCAACATCTGCGAAAGGGCGATTGCTACCAGGCCAACCTGACGATGCCGATTCGGGCGCGCTGGTCCGGCGATCCGCGGGCCGCCTTCTGGTCGCTGATCGACCGCCAGCCGGTAAAATACGGGGCGCTCGTCGCCCTCGATGGGCCGATCCTTCTGTCGCGCTCACCGGAGCTCTTTTTCCGCGTCGATGCGGACGGCTGGATCGAGACCCATCCGATGAAGGGCACGGCCAAACGCGGCGCATCGGCGGCGGAGGACGCCGCGATCATCGCGGCCATGCGCGCCGACGAAAAGACCCAGGCCGAAAACCGGATGATCGTCGATCTCCTGCGCAACGACATCTCGCGCATCACCGAGGTCGGCACGCTGAGCGTCCCGAGACTTTTCGAGATCGAGACCTATCCGACCGTGCATCAGATGGTCAGTCATGTCCGGGCAAAGCTCCTGCCCGAGATCGGCCTCAGCGACATCTTCGCTGCCCTTTTCCCCTGCGGGTCGATCACCGGCGCTCCGAAGATGCGGGCCATGGAAATCCTGCACGATCTGGAAGACGGGCCGCGCGACGCCTATTGCGGCGCCATCGGCTTCATCGCCCCGAGCGGCGTCATGCGTTTCAGCGTTGCGATCCGGACGATCTCACTGTTTGCGAACGGCCAGGCCGTCTTCAATGTCGGCGGCGGCATTGTCTTCGACAGCGGCGCCCAATCCGAATTCGACGAATGCCTGCTCAAAGCTCGTTTCGCCGTTGGCGACGACAAGATCGCGCTCGGCGACGACAAGATCGCGCTCGGCGACGACGAGATCGCGCTCGGCGACGACGAGATCGCGCTCGGTGACGATGGGATCGCCCTCGGCGACGGCGAGATCGCACAATGACGGATTTTTCGCTGATCGAAACCCTGCGCTACGAGGGCGAGACCGGCTTCATCCGATTGCGTCTGCATCTGGCGCGGCTCAAACGTTCGGCCCGGCGGCTCGCAATACCGGGGGCTGAGGGCGCCGAGGCCGCCTTGCTGGCGGCAGTGGAAAGGACGCTTGGCGATGACACAGTTCGACTGCGTACGCGCCTCGAGCTTTTCCCCGACGGCCGGATCGAGGTGAAGACGGCGCCCTTCGTGCCATTGCCCGCCGATACCATCTGGCAGGTGCGGCTTGCCGTCAGCCGGCTTAGCTCGAAAGATCCGCTGCTGCGCTACAAGACCAGCCGGCGGGCGATCTACGAAGCAGCGCGGGCCGAATTCACCCCCAGCGACGCCGACGAGGTTCTTCTGCTCAACGAGAAGGGCGAGGTTTGTGAAGGCACGATCACCTCGGTTTTCCTCGATGACGGCAGCGGCGTCCTGAAGACGCCACCGATCGCCTGTGGGTTGCTTGCAGGCGTGCTGCGCACCGAACTGATTTGCCAACGGCGCGCGCGGGTCGCACGGCTCTCGTCCGCCGACCTTGCACGCGGCACCCTTTATGTCGGCAATTCGCTACGGGGCCTGATCCGGGTGAACCTCGGGGTCTGACCCGGGAAGTGTGTAACGCCTGACCTGATCCCGCCCATCGCGTTTGGCGAGATAGAGCGCCTGATCGGCGCGCGCATAGAGATCGGTGACCGAATCGCCGTCGCGGTATTCCGCGAGCCCCACCGAGCAGGTGTAGAAGAATTCCGGGATGTTTTCGAGCGGACGGGAGCTCCGCACCCGTTCAAGCAGGCGGTCGAGAATGCGATTGCCTTCACTGATGGTGGTGTCCGGCAGGATGAGCATGAACTCCTCGCCGCCGATGCGACCAAAGCAGTCCGAGCGGCGCACGAACTCCTGCATCTGACGCGCGAAGTCGAGCAGCACTTCGTCGCCGCGCTGATGTCCGTGGCGGTCGTTGATCGCTTTGAAATAATCGATGTCGATGATCGCGACGCAGCCCCACATATGTGGGTTTTCGGCGCAATTGGCGATGAACTCGGTCAGCCGCCCCATCGTGTAGCGACGGTTGGGCACGCTGGTCAGCTCGTCGACCTGGGCCGCGCGCAGCGCGAAGTCGCGGTCCTGCCGAAGCTCGCGCTCGCCCGCATGGATCGTCGTCACGTCAACCGCAATGCAGAGCATCCAGCCGTCCTGGTCCACCGTCTCCGTCATCCACAGCCAGCGACCGTCATGCAGATCCGTCTCCATGGCGCGAAACGGAACCTTGCCGCGCCGATGCGTGGTCGAGGCGATCCAGGCATCAATGTCTTCGGTCTTCAGAACCGTCCCCTGCCCAACGACATGGTTGCGGCGCATGATTTCTTCCCAGGTCGGACTCTCCTCCGGGCCGACATGGTAGGCTGCGCGAAATGCCGGGTTGGCAAAGCGCAATCGATCATGCTGGTCGTAGAGCGCGATCAGCACGGGTGTTTTACTCTGTAAGGCCGCAAGGGCCTTGAGATGACTACCGGTCACGGTCTGTCACGCCTCCGGGAACTATCAATCATGGCGCGAAGCGGATGCTTCAAACGAAGCTATAGCACGAAGCGCTTGTGACAAGCGGCCCGTCGTGCGAAACGATAGGGAATATGGTTAAATCACAGCCTTGGTCCGGCCGCGCAGTATGAAGCATACGCCCTACGACGGTTCCTCCAAACCCTTCACCATCGGCCTTGCGCAGCTTGATCCCGATCGCTGGATCGAGCCTGACGAACGACTGCAGCACTATCTGGACGAAAAAAGGCGTCTCCTTTCGCAAGCCCGCGGCGCGGTCTTTGCCGCGGCGGACGGCACGGAAGACGCCCAGCGCGAACTGCTCGCCGTGCTCGCCGATCATCTTCCGGCCAGATATCCTGAGATCTACCGGCGAGACGGCGACACGATGATCGTCGGCGAGGAGCGCGTCGCGCTTAAGGGCGACGCCCCGCTGGTCGTCGCCGGATCGCTCGTCCAGGACGATCTCGTCCTCATGCAAAGGACCGACGACGGGTGGCGGCTCAGGGCCGGCTATGTCGCCTTTCCCTCCTCCTGGGCGCTCGGCGAGAAATACGGCCGCACGATGGACGAGATCCACGCGCCGGTTCCAGGCTTCGAGCACGGAACCCGCAATGCCGAACTGATTGCCCGCATGTTCGACAATCTTCCGCCCGGCCGTTTCGTCGAGCGCTTCAACTGGGCGGTCAACGTCGATGGCGCGCTGCACCTGCCGAAATCAAAGTCGGAAGGCGTTGCAGCCAGTGCGATCGAGATGACCGAGGAGCGAACCTTCATCCGCATCGAGCGGCAGACGCTGCGCAAACTGCCGATGACGGGGGCGATCGTCTTCACGATCCGGATTTACTCCGACCCGCTCGCGATGCTGCGAAGCCGCCCGGATGCCAGAGCGCTGGCCCTCTCTTTCGTCGAGCAACTGCACGCCCTGACGTTGCCGCAGGCCGCCTACAAGGGGCTTGTCAGCAAGCGCGACGGGCTCGTCGCGGCTCTGCTGAAGATCGCCGGTTAAGCACCATCTCAAATAGCGGTTGACCTGCCCGCTCTTTATTGTGACAGCAATCTATGCTCTACAGCGCCCGCGTGCCGCACCCGGCACCGAAGGCCGCTGCGGCACACCCATCAAGCTGGAACAGCGGCGCCAGCCGCTTCCTCATGCTTAGTCACCCACCGTCACAGGGAAAGTTTTCTCAGGAGTAAGACAAAAATGGCAGATACCACCTACCCGGTTTACGGCGAGATCACCGGTCCGGTCGTCATGATCGGTTTCGGTTCGATCGGTCGCGGCACCCTGCCGCTGATCGAGCGCCACTTCAAATACGACAAGAACCGGTTGATCGTGGTCGAACCCCGTGAGGATGCCGGCGACAACGAGATTTTCGAGCGTCATGGCGTGCGTCACGTTCGCGCTCATGTGACGAAGGACAACTACAAGGAACTGCTGAAGCCGCTGCTCACCGAAGGTGAAGGCCAGGGCTTCTGCGTCAACCTGTCGGTCGACACCGGCTCGCTCGACCTGATCAAGCTGTGCCGCAAGCTCGACGTTCTCTACATCGACACGGTCGTTGAGCCGTGGCTCGGCTTCTACTTCGACGCCGAGATGGACAATGCCGACCGCACCAACTACGCGCTGCGCGAAACTGTCCGCAAGGAAAAGGAAAAGAACCCGGGCGGCACCACGGCCGTTTCCACCTGCGGCGCCAACCCGGGCATGGTCTCCTGGTTCGTCAAGCAGGGCCTGCTCAACCTCGCCAACGACCTCGGCGTGAAGTACGACGAACCGCATCAGGACGACCGCGAAGGCTGGGCGAAACTGATGAAGAAGGTCGGCGTCAAAGGCGTTCACATCGCCGAGCGCGACACCCAGCGCACCAAGAACCCGAAGCCTTTCAACACCTTCTGGAACACCTGGTCGGTCGAAGGCTTCATCTCGGAAGGTTTGCAGCCGGCCGAACTGGGCTGGGGCACCCACGAGAACTGGATGCCGAAGAACGCCAAGAAGCACAAGAAGGGCTGCAAGGCGGCTATCTACCTGGAGCAGCCAGGCGCCAACACCCGCGTGCGCACCTGGTGCCCGACGCCCGGCCCGCAGTACGGCTTCCTCGTCACCCACAATGAGGCAATCTCAATCTCGGACTTCTTCACCGTTCGCGACAAGGACGGCGAAGTAACCTACCGCCCGACCTGCCACTACGCCTATCACCCGGCCAACGACGCCGTTTTGTCGCTGCACGAGATGTTCGGCAACGGCGGCAACGCCCAGCCGGTACACCACGTCCTTGACGAAAAGGAACTGGTCGACGGCGTCGACGAGCTCGGCGTGCTGCTCTACGGCCATGACAAGAACGCCTACTGGTTCGGTTCGCGCCTGTCGCTGGACGAAACCCGCCGCATCGCTCCGTACCAGAACGCGACCGGCCTGCAGGTAACCTCGGCGGTTCTGGCTGGCATGGTCTGGGCCATCGAAAACCCGAAGTCCGGCATCGTCGAAGCCGACGAGATGGACTACAAGCGGTGCCTCGAAGTGCAGCTGCCCTATCTCGGTCCGGTTGAAGGCCACTACACCGACTGGACCCCGCTCGACGGCCGTCCGGGCCTCTTCCCGGAAGAGATCGACACCAAGGATCCGTGGCAGTTCAAGAACATCCTCGTTCGCTAAGCCTTTGACGCGCTAGCGCATCCGGCCCTGGGGCATAGCTGTGCCCCGGGGCTTTTTACCCCCTGCCTGGTTCCTTTGA
The DNA here is from genome assembly GCF_001695835.1 of Ensifer sp. LC11. Lineage (GTDB taxonomy): Bacteria > Pseudomonadota > Alphaproteobacteria > Rhizobiales > Rhizobiaceae > Ensifer. The sequence continues at coordinate 81,573 of NZ_MBSO01000073.1, forward strand.
TCGCAGCCGATCAAAGGACAAAAACATGCAGCAATTCAAAATGCTACAGCGGCGTTTGCTCGTCTGATAAGACACGCGGCGCTGCAAATGGGAAAAGCCTGAGGCAGCACCCTGTCACTCTTGCTTTCAACTCATGATCGCGGCATGGTCAGCCGGACTGAAACAACCGCTCGGCCCAACGCGGGGGAAATCGCCTATGAAGCCATTCGCAGTTCTGACCCTACTCGCAACCGCAGCGGCCCTGGCCTCCTGCCAGTCGTCGCCCAGGGTCTACGATGGGGGCGGTCCGCCGGCACAACAGGCGAGCGGCGTCGAAGGCTCCTGGGTCGATCCGAACGGCATTGTCTCGACCTTTGCAGGTGGCACCTTCTCGACCCGCACGACCGATACCAATCAGCTGCTTGCCTCCGGCAACTACGTCAAGACGAGCCCGACGCTTGTCGAGATCAACATGACCTCGCTGGTGCGCAACACCCAGTCCAAGGTCGCCTGCGCTCTGGTCACCCAGAACCAGCTGAACTGCACCACCGATGCGGGCGCGCAGTTCTCGCTCGCACGGCGCGGCTAATTGAGAAAACCGGCAAGTACCAAGGGCCCCTCGGGGCCCTTTTTTTCGTTGCAGGGCCGCGGTTTAACCTCGTTGCAAATCTGACAACCGGAGCACGGTTTTAGCGCTTGAAGTCGCCTTCAAGTGATGAAAACATCCGCCCCGGCAAAGCCACCCCGATCGTGGGGACCGGATCCCGTTGGCGGCTTCGGATACGGTCGGATGACAACAGGCAAAACAGGAGAACATCATGATCAGACATGTGCGGACCGGCCTGATGACCGCGTCCATTCTTGCCCTTTCTTCGGGCGCAGCCTTCGCCGATTATGACTTGAACATCCTGCATATCAACGACCTCCATTCGCGTATCGAATCGATCAACAAGTTCGATTCGACCTGCTCGGCGGAAGAGGAAGGCAAGAACGAGTGCTTCGGCGGCGTCGCCCGCCTGAAAGCCCTGATCGACCAGAAGCGCCAGGAACTCTCCGGCAAGAACGTGCTGCTCCTCAACGCCGGCGACAACTTCCAGGGCTCGCTGTTCTTCACCACCTACAAGGGCCTGGCCGAAGCCGAATTCCTCAACCTGATGAAGTTCGACGCGATGACCGTCGGCAACCATGAATTCGACGAGAGCGAAGATGGCCTCGCCGGCTTCCTCGACAAGATCGCCTTCCCGGTCGTCACCGCCAACGTGCTGCCAAGCCACAAGTCGAAGATCGGTGACCGCATCAAGCCGTCGATCGTGCTCGAGGTTGGCGGCCAGAAGGTCGGTATCGTCGGCGCCGTTGCGAACGACACCCCGGAACTCTCCTCCCCCGGCCCGGACATCCTGATCGGCGACGACGTCGCCACCACCACCGCAGCGGTCGAGGAACTGAAGAAGCAGGGCGTCGACAAGATCATCGCGCTCACCCATGTCGGCTATCCGCGCGATCTCGCAGCCATCGCCAAGATCCCCGACGTTGACGTTGTCGTCGGCGGCCATTCGCACAGCCTGCTGTCAAACACCGATGCAAAGGCGGAAGGCCCCTACCCGACGATGGTTGACAACCCCGGCGGCTACAAGGTTCCGGTGGTCCAGGCCGCCTCCTACACCAAGTATCTCGGCGATCTCGTCGTCACCTTCGACGACAAGGGCGTCGTCAAGGCGGCCAAGGGCGATCCGATCCTGGTCGATTCTTCGGTCAAGCCGGATGAGGCCGTACTGGCGCGCGTTGCCGAACTCGGCAAGCCGATCGAGGAGCTGCGCAACAAGATCATCGCCAAGACCGAAGCGCCGATCGACGGCAAGCGCGAGAATTGCCGCGCCAAGGAATGCGAGATGGGCAGCCTCGTCGCTGACGCCATGCTCGACCGCGTCAAGGGCCAGGGTGTCACCATCGCGATCACCAATGGCGGGGGCCTGCGCGCCTCCATCGACGGTGGCGACGTTTCGATGGGCGAAGTCATCACCGTGCTGCCGTTCCAGAACACGGTGGCGACTTTCCAGATCAAGGGTGACGGCATCCGCGCCGCGCTGGAAAACGGTCTTAGCAAGCTCGAAGAGCCCGGCGGCCGCTTCCCGCAGGTGGCCGGCATGAAGTATTCCTTCGACAAGTCGAAGCCGGTCGGCAGCCGCGTCGTCTCGGTCGAGGTGAAGGAAGGCGAAGGCTACGTCGCGCTCGATCCGGCAAAGACCTATTCGCTCGTCACCAACAACTACATGCGCAATGGCGGTGACGGCTACGCCGTCTTCAAGGAAAAGGGTGAGAACGCCTACGACTACGGTCCGGGCCTCGAAACCGTACTTGCCGACTACCTCGCAGCCCACCAGCCGTTCAAGCCCTATACCGACGGCCGCATCACCGAGGTCGCGTCTGCCGCAGGTGCGGCAACGGCGGAACCGGTTGCCGAAGCAAAGCCTGCTGCCGACGCTACGGCAACGCAGCCGGCAGCGACTTCCGGTGCTACAACGGCTGCAGCCAGCGGTCCGCAGAAGCATGTGATTGCCAAGGGCGATACGCTTTGGGATCTCGCCAAGTCGTTCTATGGCGATGGTGCGCTCTGGGCAAAGATCTCCGATGCCAACGGCAAGCCGGCTCCACGCCACCTGCATGTCGGCACCGAACTGGAGATTCCGGCGAAGTAAGACAATTTGCCTCTGCCTAGAAAGCCGGCGCGGGCTTCCCCGCGCCGGCTTTTCTTTTTAGAAGGACTGGAAACTGAAGGCTCCAAACGGAAGCGGTGTCCCAATGTGGGGACCCGACGGGGATCAAGATGACCGAACAGCTTGCCATGACCACTCCTGCCAGCCACCCGCCCGTGCAATCTGGAAAGGTCGGCGTTCTCCTGGTCAATCTCGGCACGCCCGACGGCACCGACTACACCTCGATGCGTCGTTACCTGAAGGAGTTCCTGACGGACCGCCGGGTCATCGAATGGTCGCGGCTGTTCTGGTACCCGATCCTGTTCGGTATCGTGCTCAACACCCGCCCTGGCAAGGTCGGCAAGGCCTATGAGACGATCTGGAACAAGGATCTGAACGAGAGCTACCTTAGGACCTACACGCGCAATCAGGCGAAACTGATGGCCGAGACTTTCGCTGACCAGCCCAACGTGATCGTCGACTGGGGCATGCGCTACGGCCAGCCGTCGATCGCCTCGCGCATGGAAGCCCTGCAGGAGGCCGGTTGCGAACGCATCCTCGTCTTCCCGCTCTATCCGCAATATGCGGCCGCCACGACCGCCACCGTCAACGATAAGGCCTTCGAGGCGCTTCTGAAGATGCGCTGGCAACCGGCGCTGCGCACGGTTCCGCCCTATCACGACGACCCCGTCTATATCGACGCGCTGGCGACCTCGATCGAGCGCCATATGGCGACACTCGACTGGGAGCCGGAAGTGGTGCTCACCTCCTTCCACGGCATCCCGAAGAGCTATTTCGACAAGGGCGACCCCTATTATTGCCAGTGCCAGAAAACGGCGCGGCTGCTGCGCGAAAAGCTCGGCTGGTCGAAGGACAAGCTGCAGGTCACCTTCCAGTCGCGTTTCGGCCCTGAGGAATGGCTGCAGCCCTACACCGACAAGACGGTCGAGAAGCTGGCCCAGGAAGGCGTCAAGCGCATCGCCGTCCTCAATCCCGGCTTCGTTTCCGACTGTCTGGAAACGCTGGAAGAGATCGCCGAGCAGGCAGCGGAAAGCTTCCACCACAATGGCGGCGAGAAGTTCACGCATATCCCCTGTCTCAACGACAGCGCCGAAGGCATGGCCGTGCTCGAACACGTCGTGCGCCGGGAACTCGCCGGCTGGCTCTGATTGCGATCTTTGCGGCACCGCTTGAAAACGGACACGCGATCACCACCTCTGGATGAAGGAGAGGCGTCGACGTCAACTCACGTCTGCGCCATTCTAACATTTTGAATCTACGCGCAATCCGCGGAAACCGATTCCGGATGCAACGGGAATGCGCTAGAGTGCAGGCCCAGATCCGGATTGCAATTTAGGGGGGTATGTCTTGGGCGGAATGGATATCGTCGTCATCGGTTTCGTGGTTCTCATCATCCTGGTCCTTTTCATGGGGATCAAGACGGTGCCACAGGGCTACCGCTACACGATCGAACGCTTCGGTCGCTATACGAGAACACTCGAGCCGGGCCTGAACCTGATCGTCCCGTTCATCGACCGGATCGGCGCGAAGCTGAACGTGATGGAGCAGGTGCTCGACGTTCCGACGCAGGAGGTCATCACCAAGGACAATGCCAGCGTTTCGGCCGACGCAGTCGCCTTCTACCAGATATTGAACGCGGCGCAGGCAGCCTACCAGGTGGCCCATCTCGAAAACGCCATCCTCAACCTGACGATGACCAACATCCGTTCGGTCATGGGTTCGATGGACCTCGACGAACTGCTCTCCAATCGTGACGTGATCAACGAGAAATTGCTGCGCGTCGTTGACGACGCCGCCAATCCCTGGGGCATCAAGATCACCCGCGTCGAGATCAAGGATATCGCGCCACCGAAGGATCTGGTCGACGCCATGGCCCGCCAGATGAAGGCCGAGCGCGAGAAGCGCGCCCAGGTTCTCGAAGCTGAAGGCGCCCGAAACGCACAGATCCTCAGGGCCGAAGGCGCCAAGCAGTCAGCGATCCTGGAGGCCGAAGGCCAGCGCGAAGCAGCGTTCCGCGACGCAGAAGCCCGGGAACGTCTGGCTGAGGCCGAAGCCAAGGCGACGAAGATGGTCTCCGATGCCATCGCCTCCGGCGACGTACAGGCGATCAACTACTTCGTCGCACAGAAATACACCGAGGCGCTCGCCTCGATCGGCACTGCCAACAACCAGAAGATCGTGCTGATGCCGATGGAGGCCTCCGCGCTGATCGGCTCGCTCGGCGGGATCGGCGCGATCGCCAGGGAAGTCTTTGGCGACAGCCAGACGGCTTCGCCAGCACGGCAGCGCCAATCGACGCCCCGCACCACCCCCGCCTTTCCGGCCGATCCGTCCCAAGGAAAATAGGCGATGATCGAACGCGCCATTCAAGAACTCGGACCCTGGAGCTGGTGGGTTCTCGGCTTCCTGCTTCTCGCAGCCGAACTCGTCGCTCCCGGCGTCTTCCTGATCTGGATCGGCATCGCCGCATTGATAACAGGCGCCTTGTCCCTGCTGCTTTGGGAGCTTGGTTTCTGGACCTGGCAAATACAGTTCGTCCTTTTCGCCATCCTCTCGGTGGTCGCAGTTCTGCTCGGCCGCCGCTTCGTCCTTTCTTCGTCTCATACCACCGACGAACCGCTGCTGAACCAGCGGACGGAAAGCCTCGTCGGCCGAACTGCGGTCCTGGAGAAACCAATCGCTGAGGGCCGCGGCCGCATCCGGCTCGACGACACGATCTGGATCGTCGAGGGACCGGACCTGCCGGCCGGCACACGGGTGCGCGTCGTTTCCACCCATGGCCGAAACCTGACCGTGGAAAGCGCCTGACCGATAGGCACGTCACCAACAAGCGGCTGATGCCACGACGTTTTTTCCAGTTGGAAACGATTGCTTAACCACGTCGCTTTACGATTGCGAAAGGATTGCAATCAGGCTCGTGGACAAACGGCATATGGTGCCAGGCTCATCTCGCTCGACCAAAGGAGACGCGCGGCGTTCGACGTCGCTGGCGCTGCTATTGGCGGGCACGGCGCTGTTCGCCCCCTCGCCGCTGAGCGCCCAGACGGCCCCGGCAACGACCTATGGCGTCGGGACCACTTCGGCAAGCGTCCCGGCCACGACCCCCGCGATCGCCGATCCGCAGACCACCGGCGCCGTCAGCGGCGACGATCTGCCGCCGGCCCAAAATGAGGACTTCGTCCGCCTCAACCAGCGGGAGCCGACGATCGACGGTCTGCGGCTGCGGACCTATAATCCCGAATACGATCGCGCGCCGGGCATCCGCATCGGCACCTTCACGCTGCGCCCGAGCGTCAGCGAGACCATCAATCACGAATGGCGCAAGGACGGCGACGTCAAGACGAACCGTGGCTATCTCGAAACCGGGATACGCGGCACACTGACTTCGGACTGGTCGCGCCACCAGTTGACGGTTACCGGCGAAGGCATCCTGCAGAACAACATCTCCGGTGAGGGCGAGGAAGAACCGCGCGCCAATATCGACGCGGAACTGCGCCTCGATCTCTGGGACGAGACGATTGCCCGCCTGCGGGCTGGCTACAGCTTCGAGCGCGAAGACGCCGACGATCCGAACGCGATTTCCAACGCCAAGAACCAGTCCGCGGTCAACACCTATCGCCTTGGCGCCGCCGTTGAGCGCGACTTCGGCCTGATCCGCGGTTCGGTCGGCGTCGACTTCGACCGGCGCACCTATGGCGATGTCGAGCTGGAAAACGGCACGAATCTCTCGGTCAAGTATCGCAACCGCAACACCGGCACGCTGACGGCCCGCGTCGGCTACGAAGTCTCGCCGGCACTGATCCCGTTCCTCGAAGCCTCCGTCGGCAAATCGCTCTACGACCTGCGCGAGGATCCGCTCGGTTTCGAGCGCTCCTACCAGACCTATGCCGGTCGCGGCGGCGTCGAGATCGACCTCGGCGAGAAGTTCTACGGCGAACTCGGCCTCGGCTACGAGACCTACAATTTCGAGGATGACCGGCTCGGTGATCTCAGCGGCCTGTCGGTCGATGGTCGCCTCAATTGGTCGCCGCAGCGCGGCACCGATGTGCTCTTTGCGGTCTCGACCGACCTCAATCCGTCGACGACGCCGGGCGATGCCGGTTCGATCGATTACAACCTCACCAACATCATCACCCATCAGATGCGCTCGGATCTGGTGGCACGACTGACGAACAGCCTGACGCTGCGAAACTACCCCTCGGATGCCAGCTCGTCGGACGAAACCACCTGGCGCACCGGCGCCGGCCTGACCTATGACATCAATCGTTATCTCGCGCTGACAGGCGACGTCAGTTACGAGCGCACCACCCGTGACCGCGGCGACACGACGGATATCACCCGTGTCGGCGTGGGGCTGACCCTCCGTCGCTAAGCGAATTGCCTCTGCATTCACGCACGAAAAAGGCCGCGCCTTGTCGACGCGGCCTTTCGCTCGTTCGATCTGAACTGATTATTTCAGGCCGCTGAGCAGGTTCTTCAGCGGACCTTCGACGGTCGGGCGAATGTCGCCGCGCTCGAGCGCGAAGGCGACGTTCGCCAGGATGAAGCCGTCCTTGGCGCCACAGTCATAGGTTTCGCCACGGAAGTGATAGGCGGCGAACTGCTGACTGTCAGAGAGCTTGAGCATGCCGTCGGTCAACTGGATCTCGTTGCCGGCGCCGCGTTCCTGCTTTTCGAGGATCGGGAAGATCTCAGGCTGGAGAATGTAACGGCCGTTGATGAAGAAATTGGAAGGTGCTGTGCCCGGTGCCGGCTTCTCGACCATCTTGGTAATCTTGAAACCATCGCCCACCTTGTCGCCGACGCCGACGATACCGTACTTGTGGGCCTGGTCCGGAGCGCATTCCTCAACGGCGATAACGTTGCCGCCGCTCTGCTCATAGAGCTCGACCATGCCCTTAAGGCAGCCCTTCTCTCCCTTCATGATCATGTCGGGCAGCAGCAGCGCGAAAGGCTCGTTGCCGACGAGATCACGGGCACACCAGACGGCGTGACCCAGACCGAGCGGTGCCTGCTGGCGGGTGAAGCTGGTCGTGCCGGCCTTCGGCAGAATGCGGTCGAGCAGCTCGATCTCGATCTTCTTGTTGCGCTCGCGCAGCGTCTGGTCGAGCTCGACCTGAATGTCGAAGTAATCCTCGATGACGGCCTTGCTGCGGCCGGTCACGAAGATCAGATGCTCGATACCGGCTTCCAGCGCCTCGTCGACCACATATTGAATGACCGGCTTGTCCACCACCGTCAGCATTTCCTTCGGCACAGCCTTGGTGGCTGGCAGGAAACGTGTGCCCAGTCCTGCGACCGGGAACACGGCTTTGCGGACTTTACGCTTGTCGGTCATCGATACCTCCTTGAAAGGATTTCACTCATGAGTCTTGCCAAATGATCCGAGACGTCACTCCGTCCCGAACCATACAGCGGTCCGTAATGGAGCTGCAATCTCTATGCCGCCAGCTGAACACAGCCTGAACCGACGGAACAAATGCATAAGCGAACTCCACGACCAAGGCTTGACATTTTCCACAGCGGAAGACGCCACCACAATTTCATGGTAAAGGGTTTGTTGACCACGTTTCTGTAGATTCGTTGCAATCCGGCAATGCAACAAGCGCGGCCGGATCCGAAACAGGAGCCGCCGACGACTGCCCTCTCCGTCGACGCTGGCCCCAGACTGCCACCTTGCGGAATGATTCGGGCCATGACGGCCGAAGCCCGCAGAGAAACGGAACCGACAGCTGATGATCAGAAACCGCAGGACGTTTTTCCGTCATATCGCAGCCGCTCTCGTCCTATCCGCTGCCGCGCTCAGCACTTCACCAGCGCGCGCCGATGCTGGATTCCAGAACTGGATCAACGAATTCTATGCGACGGCCGCCAAGGCCGGGATCTCCAAGTCGACCTATCGCCAGGCCTTTGCCGGCGTGAAGTCACCCGACGAGACGGTGATCGAAAAGGCCAACTACCAGCCGGAATTCAAGCACAAGATCTGGGAATACATCGATTCCCGCGTGAACCCCTACACCAAGCGCGTCGGCCAGGAGATGGCAACCAAGCATGCCCGCACGCTGAAGGCGCTCGAAAAGCACTTCGGGGTCGACAAGACCATCCTTTTGGCGATCTGGTCGATGGAGTCCAACTACGGGGCCGTGCTCGAAAAGGATGACCGTCTGCACTATGTGCCGCGTGCGCTCGCAACCCTTGCCTATGCCGATCCGAAGAGATCGAACTATGCCAAGAAGCAGCTGATCGCGGCACTCAAGATCCTGCAGAAGGGCGACATCACGCCGCGCGAGCTGACCGGCTCCTGGGCAGGCGCCATGGGCCACACCCAGTTCATCCCGACAAGCTATCTGCTCTATGCGGTCGATGCCGATGGCAACGGCCACCGCGACATCTGGAATTCGGTCCCGGACGCCTTGGCGACCGCCGCCAACCTTCTGAAGAAGAACGGCTGGCAGCCGGGCGAGACCTGGGGCTACGAAGTCGCACCGCCGGCCACCGCGGCAAAATACTCCGGCCAGACGAAGACGCTGGCCGAATGGGCTTCGCTCGGTTTCGTCAGGCCGAACGGCAAGGGCTTCCGCAATGGCAGCACCCGCGCTGAACTGAAGCTGCCGAGCGGCGGCGAAGGTCCCGGCTTCCTGATGACCAAGAACTTCTTTGTCATCAAGCGCTACAACGCGTCGGACAGTTACGCGCTCGGCGTCGGCCTTCTTGCCGACCAGATCGCCGGCTATCAGGGCATGCAACAGCGCTGGCCGCGTCCGGACGGATCGCTCGACATCAGCGAAAAGTTCGAGCTGCAGAATCGCCTGAAGGAGCTTGGGTACTACAATGGCGAAGTGGACGGCAATTTCGGCTCCGGCTCGAAGGCCGCCATCCAGGCGTTCCAGTCACAGAACGGCCTGACGCCGGACGGGCAGCCGACCCAAATGCTGCTGCGGGCGTTGCGCAACTGACGAAGTCCTATGCGTCCATAGGGTTTCGCGAGCGTCACATCCGTGAGACCATGTGCCGATAAGCGCGCTGCACCTTCCCGTGCGGCGCGCCGAAACGTGACGGCGGCGCGTTGCCGCGCGAAAAACGAGCAATGAACAAGATGACGAGCAAGCGCCGCACAGAACCGCGCCGGACGACCCTCGGGCTCGTGACGATCGGCATCGCCGCCATGGCGATGGTTGTCGTCGGCCTTTATGCCGGTTTTGCCGAGGCACAGGAGCGTGTCCAGCGTCGCAATCTGTTCCAGATGCTCTTTGGCGGGCTCAGCCGAGAACGGCCGGTTTACGAAGACCGCACCTACTTTCCTGAGCAGCCGCGCCCGAAACGCCAGCGCCAGCAGCAGCAGCGCCAGAAGGGCCAGGGGCAGCAAAAACAGAAGCCGAAGCTCGCCGATACGCCCGCAGTCGTGCCGCAGGTGGTGGAGAAGGCGGCGGACGCCAAGAAGGTGCTGGTCGTCGGCGACTTCATGGCCGGCAGCCTCGGCGATGGCTTGAAGACCGCTTTCGAGATGACGCCCGGCATCGCCGTCGAGACGCGGGCGAACGGTTCATCCGGTCTGGTGCGCGAAGACTACTTCAACTGGCCCGGCACCCTTCCCGGCTATGTCGGCGAAGTGAAGCCGTCGGTGATCATCGTCAGCCTCGGCGCCAACGATCGCCAGCAGATGCAGATCGGCGACGTCAAGGAAAAGTTCCGGACCGACGCCTGGACCGAAGAATACCGAAAGCGCGTCAATGCGCTGGCGGCCCTTGCGCGCAAGGAGAAGTTGCCGGTGCTCTGGGTCGGCATGCCACCGTTCCAGTCGGCCGCGATGACCGCCGACATGGTGACCTTCAACGGCATCTATCGCGAGGAAATCGAAAAGGTCGGCGGCCAGTTCGTCGACATCTGGGACGGCTTCGTCGACGAAGGTGGAAAGTTCGTTCTGACCGGTTCCGACATCAACGGCCAGCAGGTGCGTCTGCGCGGGGCGGATGGCGTCAATCTCACCAAGGCCGGCAAACGCAAGCTCGCCTTCTATGTCGAAAAGGACATCCGCCGGCTGCTCGGCGATGCCGCCGCGACGGACAAGAATGTGCCCGGTGCGGATGAGCTCAAAGACCTCGTCGTGACTGCGCCGCTCGGCAACGAGGATATCGTCAAGACCCAGCCAATCGGTCTCACCGATCCGGAGCTGGATGGTGCAGGCTCCCTGCTCGGCAACACCGCACCGGACAAGGGCAATGGCAAGAGCCCGCGCGACCTCTTGGTGGACAAGGGCGACATCGCTGCAGCTCCCGCCGGCCGGATTGACGATTTCCGCCTGTCGAAGCCAAGTACGGTGATCAGCAATCCTGTGATCCGCAACTGAAACGCCGGCGAGCATCACGCGCCTGATCGACCCGTGAATCGACCCGTGACCGGCAAAAAAGCCCCGCATCGCTGCGGGGCTTTTTCATGCTTGGGAGTAACTGATTACCGCGGGAGGGTTGTAGACCCCATCAGCGCCTCGTCAATCGCGCGGGCGGCCTGCCGGCCTTCGCGGATCGCCCAGACGACCAGCGACTGGCCGCGGCGCACGTCGCCCGCCGTCCAGAGCTTCTCGACCGAGGTCTTGTAGTCGCGCTCGTTGGCAACGACGTTGGTCGAGCCACGGCGGTCGGTATTGAGCGTCAGCTTGTCGCCAAGGTCCTTCACAACGCTGTTGGTGAAGGGACCACTGAAGCCGATGGCGATGAAGGCAAGGTCGGCCTTGATGATGAATTCGGTACCCGCGATCGGCTTGCGGCGATCATCGACCTGGCAGCACTTGACGCCGGTGAGGTTGCCGTCCTCATCGCCGATGAATTCGAGCGTCGCCACCTGGAACTCGCGGATAGCGCCTTCGGCCTGGCTGGAGGAGGTGCGCATCTTCGTCGCCCAGAACGGCCAGACGGCAAGCTTGTCTTCCTTTTCCGGCGGCTGCGGACGGATGTCGAGCTGGGTCACCTTGACGGCGCCCTGGCGGAAAGCCGTGCCGACGCAGTCCGAAGCCGTATCTCCGCCGCCGACGACGACAATGTGCTTGCCGCCGGCAAGGATCGGCTGCGACGGCCAGCCGACGCTGTCGATATTCTCACGGCCGACGCGGCGGTTCTGCTGTACGAGGTAGGGCATCGCGTCATGCACGCCGGCGAAGTCGACGCCGGGAATGCCGGCGTCGCGCGGCGTTTCCGAGCCGCCGCAATAGAGCACGGCATCATGCTCATCGAGCAGCCGCTGCATCGGCACGTCGACGCCGACATTGATGCCGCAATGGAAGGTGACGCCTTCGCCCCTCATCTGATCGACGCGGCGATCGATGAAGTTCTTCTCCATCTTGAAGTCCGGGATGCCGTAGCGCAGCAGGCCGCCGGGCTTGCTCTCGCGCTCGTAGACGTGGACCTCGTGGCCGGCGCGGGCAAGCTGCTGGGCCGCCGCCATGCCGGCGGGACCGGAACCGATGACCGCGACCTTCTTGCCGGTCTTGGTGACGGCCGGCTGCGGCACGATGTAGCCCATCTCATAGGCCTTGTCGGCGATCGCCTGCTCGACCGTCTTGATCGCCACCGGCGTATCCTCGAGGTTCAGCGTGCAGGCTTCCTCGCACGGCGCCGGGCAGACGCGGCCGGTGAATTCCGGGAAGTTGTTGGTCGAATGCAGGTTGCGGATCGCCTCGTCCCAGTTGCCGTTGTAGACGAGATCGTTCCAGTCCGGGATCTGGTTGTGCACCGGGCAGCCGGTCGGGCCGTGGCAATAGGGGATGCCACAGTCCATGCAGCGCGCGGCCTGCTTCTGCACTTCCGGTTCTGACATCGGAATGGTGAATTCGCGAAAATGGCGGATGCGGTCGGAGGCCGGCTGGTACTTTGCCACTTGCCGGTCGATCTCGAGAAATCCAGTTACCTTACCCATCGTACTATCCTGAAAGCTTTGCGTCTGAACAGGCGCTTTTGCCAAGCGCGCGTGAGAGGCCCCCGAACCAGTCTGTGATGAACCGGGAGCCTTGGTCACCGGGGCCTCCTATTCGGCCGCCTCTGCCATTTTCATGCGTTCCATATCCTCGAGCGCACGGCGGTATTCGACCGGCATGACCTTGCGGAACTTCGGCCGGTAATCCGCCCAGTGATCGAGGATCTCCTTCGCCCGGGGCGAACCCGTGTGGTGAAGGTGGTTGGATATCAGCTGGTAGAGCCGCTCCTCGTCGTGGCGCGTCATGTCGCCGGACACGTCGACCATGCCCTTGTGCATGATGTCGCCGCCGTGGTGGTGCAGCTTCTCCAGCATGTCGTCCTCTTCCGGAACCGGCTGCAACTCGACCATCGCCATGTTGCAGCGACGGGCGAAGTCGCCTTCCTCGTCGAGCACATAGGCCACGCCGCCGGACATGCCGGCCGCGAAGTTGCGGCCGGTGCCGCCAAGCACGACGACCACGCCGCCGGTCATGTATTCGCAGCCGTGGTCGCCCACGCCCTCGACAACCGCGACCGCGCCGGAGTTGCGCACCGCGAAGCGTTCGCCGGCGACGCCGTTGAAGTAGCACTCGCCCGAGATTGCGCCGTAGAGCACCGTGTTGCCGACAATGATCGATTCCTGCGGAACGATCGTCGCGTTTTCCGGCGGCCGGACGATGATGCGACCGCCCGAGAGCCCCTTGCCGACATAATCGTTGCCGTCGCCGACGAGGTCGAAGGTAATGCCGCGCGCGAGGAACGCACCGAAGGACTGGCCAGCCGTGCCCTTGAGGGTCACGTGGATGGTATCGTCCTTCAGGCCCTTGTGGCCCCAGCGCTTGGCAAGCGCACCCGCAAGCATCGCACCGGCCGAGCGGTCGACGTTCTTGATCTCCGCTTCGATCTTGACCGGGGACTTGGTTTCAAGAGCGGTCTTGGCTTCCTCAATCAGCTTGCGATCGAGAATGTCGTCGATCGGATGCTTTTGGCGCGTGGTCCAGTAGGTCTCTTCCTTCGCGGCCTCCACCTTGTGGAAGATCTTCGAGAAGTCGAGGCCGTTGGCCTTCCAGTGGGCAAGTGCGCCGTCCTTTTCGAGCAATTCGGACGCGCCGATAATCTCGTCAAGCTTCTTGACACCAAGCGAGGCGAGGATCTCGCGCACTTCCTCGGCCACGAAGAAGAAGTAGTTGATGACGTGCTCGGCCGTGCCCTTGAAGCGCTTGCGCAGCACCGGATCCTGGGTGGCGACACCGACGGGACAGGTGTTGAGGTGGCACTTGCGCATCATAATGCAGCCGGCGGCGATCAGCGGCGCGGTGGCGAAGCCGAACTCGTCGGCGCCGAGCAGCGCCCCGATGATGACGTCGCGACCGGTCTTCAGACCACCGTCGACCTGAAGGGCGACGCGCGAACGCAGGCCGTTCAGCACCAGTGTCTGCTGGGTCTCGGCGAGGCCGATTTCCCACGGGCTGCCGGCGTGCTTCAACGAGGTCAGCGGCGAAGCGCCGGTGCCGCCGTCGAAGCCGGCAACGGTGATGTGGTCGGCGCGCGCCTTGGCGACGCCGGCGGCAACCGTGCCGACGCCGACTTCCGAGACGAGCTTGACCGAGACGTCCGCTTCCGGATTGACGTTCTTCAGATCGTAGATCAGCTGCGCCAGATCTTCGATCGAGTAGATATCATGGTGCGGCGGCGGCGAGATCAGGCCGACGCCCGGGGTCGAGTGGCGGGTCTTGGCAACCGTCGCGTCGACCTTGTGGCCGGGCAACTGGCCGCCTTCGCCGGGCTTCGCCCCCTGCGCCACCTTGATCTGCAGCATGTCGGCATTGACCAGATACTCGGTGGTGACGCCGAAGCGGCCGGAGGCGATCTGCTTGATCGCCGAACGCTCGGGGTTGGTCGAACCGTCGGGCAGCGGCAGATAACGGTCGCTTTCCTCGCCGCCTTCGCCGGTGTTCGACTTGCCGCCGATCCGGTTCATGGCGATCGCCAGCGTCGTATGCGCCTCGCGGCTGATCGAGCCGAAGGACATGGCGCCGGTCGAGAAGCGCTTGACGATATCGGTAGCCGGCTCGACCTCGTCGACCGAGATCGGCTTGCGGCCGGCAGCCTCGGCGCTCTTGACGGTGAAGAGGCCGCGGATCGTGTTCATGCGCAGCGCCGAATTGTTCACCATCTCGGCGAACTCACGATAGCGGTCCTGAGCATTGCCGCGCACGGCATGCTGCAACGAGGCGATCGCGTCCGGCGTCCAGGCGTGGCTTTCGCCGCGCATGCGGTAGGCATATTCGCCGCCGATGTCGAGCGTGTTGGCGAGAACCGGGTCGGCGCCGAAGGCCGCCTTGTGGCGGGCAACGGTCTCGGCCGCGATCTCTTCGAGACCAATGCCTTCGATCGTCGTCGCCGTGCCGAAGAAGAATTGGTCGACAAGCTTCGACGACAGGCCGACGGCGTCGAAGATCTGCGCGCCGCAATAGGACTGGTAGGTCGAGATGCCCATCTTGGACATGACCTTGAGGATGCCCTTACCGACGGCCTTGATGTAGCGGTAGACCACTTCGCTGCCGTCGACTTCCTTGGGGAAGTCGCCACGCTTGTGCATGTCGGTCAGCGTATCGAAGGCGAGATAGGGGTTGATTGCCTCGGCGCCGTAACCGGCGAGCAGGCAGAAGTGATGCACTTCGCGCGGCTCACCGGATTCAAGCACGATGCCGACGGAGGTGCGCAGGCCCTTGCGGATCAGGTGGTGGTGCACCGCGGCAGTTGCGAGCAGCGCCGGGATCGCCACGCGGTCGGGACCGACCTGACGGTCGGACAGCACGATGATGTTATAGCCGCCCTTCACCGCCGCTTCCGCACGCTCGCAAAGACGGTCGAGCATTTCCGGCATGCCTTCGGCACCGCGCGAAATGTCATAGGTGAAGTCGAGCGTCTTGGTGTCGAAACGATCCTCGGTATGACCGATCGAGCGGATCTTTTCGAGATCGCCGTTCGTCAGGATCGGCTGGCGCACCTCGAGCCGCTTGGCATGCGCCATGCCCTCGTGATCGAGGATGTTCGGGCGCGGACCGATGAAGGAGACGAGGCTCATCACCAGCTCTTCGCGGATCGGATCGATCGGCGGGTTGGTGACCTGCGCGAAGTTCTGCTTGAAATAGGTATAAAGCAGCTTGCGCTTGTCCGACATCGCCGAGATCGGCGTATCGGTGCCCATCGAGCCGATCGCTTCCTGACCGGTCGTTGCCATCGGCGACATCAGGATCTTGGTGTCTTCGAGCGTGTAGCCGAAGGCCTGCTGGCGATCGATCAGCGAGACGTCGCGGCGCAGCGCCCGCGGCTCCACCGGCTTCAGCTCCTCGAGGATCAGCTGGGTGTCTTCAAGCCACTTGCTGTAGGGGTGCTTCTGGGCAAGCGAAGACTTCACCTCCTCGTCGGAGATGATGCGGCCCTGCTCCATGTCGATCAGCAGCATCTTGCCCGGCTGCAGGCGCCACTTCTTGACGATCTTGTCCTCGTCGACCGGCAGCACGCCGGCTTCCGAAGCGAGGATGACGCGGTCGTCGGAGGTGACGATGTAGCGGGCCGGACGCAGGCCGTTGCGGTCGAGCGTGGCACCGATCTGTCGACCGTCGGTAAAGGCGACGGCGGCCGGGCCGTCCCACGGTTCCATCAGTGCGGCGTGGTATTCGTAGAAGGCTTTCCGCTCCGGCGACATCAGCTGGTTGCCGGCCCATGCCTCGGGGATCAGCATCATGACGGCATGCGACAGCGAATAGCCGCCCTGCACCAGGAATTCGAGCGCGTTGTCGAAGCAGGCGGTGTCCGACTGGCCCTCGTAGGAGATCGGCCAGAGCTTGGAGATGTCGTCACCGAAGAGCGGTGAGGAGACCGACGCTTGGCGCGCCGCCATCCAGTTGACGTTGCCGCGCAGCGTGTTGATTTCACCGTTATGGGCGACCATGCGATAGGGGTGCGCGAGCTTCCACGACGGGAAGGTGTTGGTCGAAAAGCGCTGGTGGACGAGGGCCACGGCACTCTCGAACCGCGGATCGGCCAAGTCCTTATAGTAGGCGCCAACCTGATAGGCGAGGAACATGCCCTTGTAGACGATCGTCGAGGACGACAGCGAGACGGGATAGAAGTTGCTCTCCTCGCCCTTGTATTCGTCATAGATGCGGTTGGAGATCACCTTGCGCAGCGTGAAGAGGCGGCGCTCAAACTCTGCATTGGTCGCAGCATCGCGGCCGGCGCCAACGAAGACCTGGACGTGGCGGGGCTCGGTCGCGGCGATTTCGGTCGCCTTCGACAGCGACGCGTTGTCAACAGGCACGTCGCGGTAACCGATGAGCACCTGGCCTTCCTCGGCGACGACGTCCTTGATCACCTGCTTGAAATGCGCGACCAGCGCATCGTCCTGCGGCATGAAGATGTGACCGACGGCATACTCGCCCGCCTTCGGCAGGGTGATGCCTTGCTTGGCCATTTCCTCACGGAAGAAGCGGTCAGGAATCTGCACGAGAATGCCAGCGCCGTCGCCCATCAGCGGGTCGGCGCCGACGGCACCACGGTGCGTCAGGTTTTCGAGCATGAAGAGGCCGTCGCGCACGATCTGGTGCGACTTCTGACCCTTCATATGTGCGACGAAGCCGACGCCGCAGGCGTCATGTTCATTGCGCGGATCGTAGAGACCCTGTTTTCGCGGCAGGCCAGTCGGGAATGCGGGCGTTTTTTCAGCCGTCGCAACGCTGTGTGCGAGGTTGAGCCCAGATTGCTGTGATGGCGAATGATCCGTCATCGTTTTCCCTCCTGTTGAACCCGGCAATGGCCGGGCATGGCACCGCCCGCGCATGGCTCTTCGTTGCGTGCGAAGGCACGCCAAAAAAGCCGGGGCACTCATCGTCTCATGATCCTGATCAGGTCGCAAATAAGCACGGCATCATCAGGCATTGATGTCTGCGACCATCCTGACGGCAGGCGTTAACAGCCGGATGAAACCGGCCAATCCCCCTGCTCCACACGCCGGATGCCATTTTTTTAGGCACTCACGGCGATTGTTCCGGTCCCTAGACCGAAATAGGACAGCAAACCTGTCCTATTTCATGTGCTCTATGCCAGAAACCACCCCCCTCCGCAAGGGGCATATCAGCAAATAATAGAGAAGATTTTGCCGAACATTGCCGGAGATTTCCGGCTTTTATAATTTAATTACGACACTCAAGCGTTTTCTTCCATTTGGTTTCAAACTGGTCTCCTGTTGGCCTTTCGGCCTCAAACCGCGATTGATCCGGTAGAGAACTCGGCTAAGGTCGACGAAACCCGTCAAAATGACGGTGAACAGAGTGAGAAGTGATGATTTTTTCGTCTGACAACTGGGCCGGCGCCCATCCAGCGATCGCGGAAAGCCTGATGGCGCATGCCGGCGGTTATGCGTCGGCCTATGGTACGAGCGAGCTTGACCGCAAGGTGGAAAAGAAGTTCGCGGAGATTTTCGAGAGAGACGTCGCCGTCTTCTTCGTCGGCACTGGAACGGCTGCCAACTCGCTGGCGCTTGCGAGCGCCAATCGCGCCGGCGGTGTCGCCTTCTGTCATCGTGAGGCGCATGTCATTGCCGACGAATGCGGCGCCCCGGAATTCTTTTCGCACGGCGCCAGGCTGAAGCCCATCGACGGACCACGCGGCAAGATGGAAGTGGAGCGACTGGAGGCGGAGATCCGGCGCTTCCCACTCGACAATGTCCATGGCGGCCAGCCGACAGCAGTGTCGCTGACGCAGGCAACGGAAAGCGGCACGGTCTATTCGTTCGCTGAGATCGAAGCGATCGCTGCTGTGGCCAAGGCGCACAAGCTGCCGCTGCATATGGATGGCGCCCGCTTCGCCAACGCGCTCGTCAGCCTTGGCGCGACGCCGGCCGAAATGACCTGGAAGCGCGGCGTCGACCTCGTCTCCTTCGGCGGCACCAAGAACGGCTGCTGGTGCGCCGAAGCGCTGGTGCTCTTCGATCTTTCCAAGGCGCATGAAATGCACTTCCTCAGGAAGCGTTCGGCACAGCTCTTCTCGAAGTCGCGTTTCGTCGCGGCTCAGTTCGATGCCTATCTCGCCGGCGATCTCTGGCTGAACCTTGCACGTCATGCCAATGCCATGGCCGCACGCCTTGCCGACGGCATCGCCGCATCGAAGACAAGCCGGCTCGCCTGGCAGGCGGATGCCAACGAGGTCTTTGCGATCCTCGGCAAGGACGTTGCGGCGAAGCTCCGCCAGCAGGGCGCGGTCTTCTACGACTGGCCGGTACCGCACGACCTCGACGGCAGGCTCGCGGAGAACGAAGGCCTCTATCGCCTCGTCACCAGCTTCGCGACGAAGGCCGACGACGTCGACCGGTTCGTTTCGGCCTGCTAGAGCATCCCGCTCTCAAGTGGATTCACGTGAGGCGGAAAGATGCTCTAGAATCAAAGCGCTAGAGCGTCCTTGGTGCGTTCATATGAACGCACGGCGCTCTAGGACCGGCTCTCACGACGCTGCATGGACCGCTCAGACCTGCCCCTGCAGCGTCCTCACATTGGAGAGGATCTCGACCGAAAGCGCCGCACTCAGCTTTCGGTCGACGCCCTTGCTCGGCACCAGCACGAATTCCACGTCTTCGAGCGGCGGCAGGACGCCGGCGGATATTTCCTTTAGCCCTGAAGGCACCATGCTGCGCGGCTGCACGAGCACGCCCATGCCGGCGCGGGCGGCCGCCGTCAGGCCGCTGAGGCTGCCGCAGGTGCACACGATCCGCCACGGCAGCCGGTGCCGGTCGAGCACTTCGAGCGCGACGCTGCGGGTGATGCTCGGCGGCGGAAAGGCGATCAGCGGCAGCACCTTGTCACGCCTCACTCTCTCCGGGTCCCGCGCCAGCCAGACGAGCGGCTCGCGGTAGACGAGTTCGCCCCTGAGATCACCGAGCCGTCGCTTGGCGAGCACCAGATCGATCTCGCCATTGTCCTGCATCTGGTAGAGCACGCCGCTGAGCGCCACCGTGAGTTCAAGATCGACCGAGGGATGGGCACGGACGAAATCTTCGAGCACCGCCGGCAGCCGGCTCATGACGAAATCCTCGGAAACGCCGAGGCGCAGGTGACCTCGCAGGCTGCTTTCGGCAAAAAGCGCCCGCACTTCGCCGTCGATCGACAGCATTGAGCGGGCGTGGGCAAGCAGCGCCTGCCCATCGGCGGTCAGCGACACGCGGTGCGTATCGCGGGCAACGAGCGTCCGGCCGAGCGAGGCCTCAAGCCTTTGAATGTGCTGGCTGACAGTTGATTGCCCGAGCGACAGTTTCTCCGCCGCGAGCGTGAAGCTGCCCATCTGTTCCAGGGCGACGAAGCTACGCAATTGCACCAGGTCGAGCACGGCTCATCTCAAATCGTGATAACTGTTATTCCTTGCATCCTGCTTCATAATGCGTGATCCCGGCAAGACGTTTCATAACGAGCAAGTGAGCAGACATGCGCCGCTACCTTCCCGATACATTCACGATCCTGCTTCTGGCCACGGTGCTGCTTGCATCTGTCCTGCCGATCCACGGAGAAGCGACCGTCTGGTTCGGATTGGCGACGAAGGTGGCCGTCGGCATGGTCTTCTTCCTGCACGGCGCGCGCCTGTCGCGCGACGTGGTGATATCAGGCATCCTGCACTGGCGGCTGCATCTGACAATTCTGGCCTCGACCTTCGTACTCTTTCCGCTGATCGGCCTTGCGATCGGCTTCGTGCCCGACTCGATCCTGCCGCAGTCGCTCTATACCGGCCTTCTGTTTCTCTGCGTGCTGCCGTCCACGGTGCAGTCGTCGATCGCCTTCACCTCGATGGCTGGCGGCAACGTTCCGGCGGCGATCTGTTCGGCATCTGCGTCGAACATCTTCGGCATGTTCCTGACACCGCTTTTGGTCGGCCTTTTGTTTTCCGCCGGCGGACACGGGACCGTCACGCTCGATGCGGTCAAGCAGATCCTGTTGCAATTGCTTGCCCCCTTCGTCGTCGGCCAGATGCTGCAGCCCTTGATCGGCAACTGGATCCGCGCGCGCAAAGGGCTCTTGGCACCTGTCGACCGCGGCTCGATACTGATGGTGGTCTATCTCGCTTTCAGCCAGGCAGTCACTTCAGGCCTCTGGCATACCTTCTCGCTGACCGCTCTCGGTGTGCTGGTCGCGATCGAAATCGTCATGCTGGCGCTCGTGCTTGCCGTTACCATGTTCGGCAGCCGCCTGCTCGGCTTCGACAAGCCCGACGAAATTGCCATCACCTTCTGCGGCTCGAAGAAGAGCCTTGCCAGCGGCGTTCCGATGGCAAGCGCCATCTTTGCCGGCCAGAACATCGGCGCGATCGTGCTGCCGGTCATGCTGTTCCATCAGATCCAGCTGATGGCCTGCGCCGTCATCGCCCAGCGCTATGCAGCCAAGAAGCAGGCGTCTGCCATGCTCGAGCCGGCACGTTCCTGAGAGAAAAAAAGCGGCGCCCCTGGGGGACGCCGCCTGTCTTGGGAGATTTATCTTCCCGCCCGCAAGCGCGAGCGCGTTTCGCGTTAGAGGCTCTGGGCCTCGATCTGCTTCGGCTGCGACGCAACGGAGGCAATCTCGATCCGGCGCGGCTTGGCGGCTTCCGGGATCTCGCGGGTAAGGTCGATGTGCAGCAGACCGTTCTTCAGCGAAGCGGACTTGATCTCCACGTGATCGGCGAGCTGGAAGCGGCGCTCGAAGGCGCGCTTGGCAATGCCGCGATGGAGAAACTGGCCTTCTTCGCCCTTTTCCTCGGCCTTTTCGCCCTTGATCGTCAGCGTATGCTCACGGGCCTCGATCGAGAGCTCACTCTCATCAAAGCCGGCAACGGCCATGGTGATGCGGTAGGCGTTCTCGCCGGTGCGTTCGATGTTATAGGGCGGGTAGGTCTGAGCCTCACCCGGCTGGCCCAGGCTGTCGAGCATGGTGAACAGGCGATCGAAGCCGACGGTGGAACGGTAAAGGGGGGAGAAATCAAAATGACGCATGGTGTCCTCCTGGGAGCAACTGTTTGCGATATCTGGTCGGCCACCCCATTCTGGCAGCGGCAAGACCGGTGAACGGACCCGACTTCGGCGTCCGTGACCCTGATTTGGGGAGGCGATTTCGCCAGTTCAAGACGCAAGCGCTGACGATTTTTTCCGTGAACCCGACATGAATGGCTGCTTCGGCTTTCGTTCAGCCCGCGGAGACTAAAAGGGAATCCTGGGCCGCAACGCCCAGGCTGAAGTGACATGTCCCTTCCTCTTCAGCGGCCGGAAACGGTGATCGTCCGGATTTCACCCACCGTTTCCGGCTTTTTTCTTTGACGACGAAGAGCCCGCCGCCTATCCCTGATGACATCGATCAACGCGCTTTCATGGCCGGCCACGACCTCATGACCTCGATCCTCCACGCAACACCGGACAATCCGATCCCGGACAATCACGTGGCGGGTTTCTTCGACGGTGTCGGCGGCCGCAAGATCCGTTATGCGATCTTCAAGACGAAGCAGCCGATGGCGCGCGGCACGGTCGTGCTCTTGCAGGGCCGCAACGAATCGATCGAGAAATATTTCGAGACGATCGCCGATCTCACCGCCGCAGGCCTCTGGGTTGCGACTTTTGACTGGCGCGGCCAGGCGGGCTCCGAGCGGCTTTTGCCACACCCCGGCCGCGGCTATGTCGATCATTTTTCGGACTATGAGCGCGATCTCAGCACCTTCCTCGAGCAGATCGTGCTGCCCGATACCCGCCTGCCCTTCTCGATCGTCGCCCATTCAATGGGTGCGCTCGTTGCGCTGTCGCTGGCGCCGATGCTCACAAGCCGCATCGATCGGCTGGTGGTGCTGGCGCCTTTCGTCGGCCTTGGCGGCCAGGCGCTCGGCGAGCGCAGCATCGCGACGGTTGCAGCGCTCATGCGCTGCGTCGGCCTCGGCGCCTTGCCGGCACATCCCGACAAGGGCAATCGCCCGTTCGAGAAGAACGTGCTGACAGCGGACCGCCGCCGCTACCTGCGCAACGTCGCGCTGACCGACGCGCACCCGGACTTGAGGCTTGGCCCGCCGACGGCCCGCTGGCTGAGCGAGGCCTTTCGCGCCATGCGCCGGGTCATCCGCCGCGAGCATCTGACACGCATCACCCTGCCGACGATCATTCTGGCGCCGACGGCAGACCGCCTGGTACCGCATTTCGCCGTCGAATGGCTGGCGCGCAACTTCCGCGCCGCCCAGATGATTCCGATCGATGGCGCACGCCACGAACTGCTGCACGAAGCCGATCGCTACCGCGCCCAGGCCATGGCCGCCATCCTTGCCTTCGTCATCCCCGAGGAGAACGACGAGCGCGAAAGCCCGGCCGCCTGAACCTTCCGGGCGACGTCGAATCTCCGTTTTTCGATTGATGTTACGGCCACACGCCCGCATTGGGCGCAACGTATTCAGCCGTTCAGGATTTCCAGCGCCTGCGCGTGCAATTCGCGACTGCCGGCAGCGATGATTTCACCGCCCATTTCCGCCGGCCCGCCCTGCCAATTGGTGACGATGCCGCCGGCCTGCTCGATCAACGGAATGAGGCCGCCGACGTCATAGGGCTTCAATCCGCACTCGATCACCAAGTCGATATGGCCAGCGGCGAGAAGGGCGAAGGCGTAGCAGTCGCAGCCATAGCGGAAAAGCCGCACCTTGCTCTGCACCGCCTCGTACTTGGTCTTGAAATCACCGGTGTAGAGATGCGGCGACGTCGTGAACAGCACCGCATCCGAAAGCGAATTGCAGGCGCGCGTCGAAAGCACCTTTTCGCCATCCGGTCCGCGGTAGATCGTCTTCACACCGTCGGCGAGATAGCGCTCGCCGGTAAAGGGCTGGTCCATCAGGCCCATGACCGCCTCACCGTTGCGGTAAAGGCCAACCAGCGTGCCCCAGACCGGCAGGCCGGAAATGAAGGCGCGGGTGCCATCGATCGGATCGATGACCCAGACATATTCGCGGTCGAGCCCGACATTGCCATGCTCTTCACCGAGGATACCATGCTCCGGGAAATGCGTCTCGATCAGCGCCCGGATTGCCGCTTCCGCCGATCGGTCGGCTTCGGTCACCGGGTCGAAGCCGCCTTCCAGCTTGTTGACCACACTCGTGCCGATCCGGAAACGCGGCAGTGTTTCTGCCTTGGCAGCTTCGGCAAGGCGATCGAAGAAGGCACGGTCGGGCAGCATGGCTCTCTCTCAGGGATGAACGGAGGAAGTTTTTCCTGCATAGACCAAAATCCGCCAAACGCAAACGACCTGCTGAAGGGCACCTGGCGGCCCCGCCGTCCGCCCGAATGCGTTGAAGTTGCCGCTGACCTGGGATTGCTGCGGGCGCTCGCTGCTCCTGTTGGCACTTCCGGCCGTTTCAATCGGTTCAGACCACGGTTCCGAGTGAAATTCTTTTGATGCAGCGCAAAAGTTTTCAGCATCTCAACTTGACATTTGTGCAGTGCAATATTATGGTTTCAATACAGTCACCTGTGACTGTAAATACCCTCCTTGGGTGTTTCCTCCCTAGACTTGACCGCGCCGTTGGCGCGGTTTTTTTTGAAGCTCCCCGACAAAGTATCCGCCCGCGCCACGCGTCTTGCGAGACACGTGAGGCAAGGCATGCGATGCACGCCTCGCGTGCGAGCTATTTCGACCGGACTAGAGGGAAGAGACTATTCAGCCGCAAGCGGCAGGTAAGCACCGTAGTCCTCGACGTGGCGGGCAAGCGACGCGATGAAGGTGGTGAGATCCGCGACCAGCGCGCCGAAGCCTGGCTTGCGCACCAGCGTCGCCTCGTCGACATAGAGTGCCCGGTTGATCTCGATCTGCAGCGCATGCAGCCCGCGCGTCGGCCGGCCGTAGTGCTCGGTGATGAAGCCGCCGGCATAGGGCTTGTTGCGCACGACGCTATAGCCGAGCTGCTGCAACAGATCGACCGCGGCGCGCGAAAGCTCTCCCGCAGCGCTGGTGCCGTAGCGGTCGCCGATGATGAAATCCGGGCGCTGGCCGCTGCCGGGCAGATGCACATTGCCCGGCATCGAATGGCAATCGATCAGCACCGACAGGCCGAACTGCACATGGGTGCGCGCAATCAGCTTGCGCAGCGTCGCGTGGTAAGGCTTGTAGATCGTCTCGATCCGCGTGAGCGCGTCCTCCACGGGAAAACGCCCGCGATAAATCTCCATGTTCTCGGCAACCAGCCGCGGTATCGTTCCGAGCCCGCCGGCGACACGCATCGAACTGATGTTGGCATGCGCCGGCAGCGGGCCGTCGAACATGCGCGGATCGAGTTCGTAGGGCTCGCGGTTGACGTCGAGGAAGGCGCGCGGGAAATGCGCCAGAAGCATCGGCGCGCCCAGGAAGGTCGCATTCTGAAACAGCTCGTCGACATAGTGGTCTTCCGACCGGCGAATCGAAAGTGCGTCGAGGCGGGACTGATCGAGAAAACTCTGGGGATAGGACCGACCGCTATGCGGCGAATTGAACACAAAGGGAACGCGCTGGATTGGAGGTTCCAGGACCTCGAACAGTTCCCTCTCCGCAATTTCCCCCATCTGAACCCTTTTTTACCATATGCGGTACTTGCAATTGTCATCATGTTGCCAGTTGGCCCGCTCTGTGTCCATAGTGGCCCTCCACAGCATCCTGGGGAATTGACGTCCCGCGTTCACGAGATATTTACCGCGTTGCGGTTTGGTTAAAACGCCGCAATCCACGCGCAATGAACTGAATAAAGAGAAGCACGGCCGAATTCATGACTGCGAAAATCCTTCTTGCCGAAGACGACAACGACATGCGCCGATTCCTGGTCAAGGCGCTCGAAAAGGCCGGCTACAAGGTCATGTCCTACGACAACGGCGCCAGCGCCTATGACCGGCTTCGCGAGGAGCCTTTCTCGCTTCTCCTGACCGACATCGTCATGCCGGAGATGGACGGTATCGAGCTGGCCCGCCGGGCAACCGAGCTCGACCCGGACCTCAAGGTGATGTTCATCACCGGCTTTGCGGCCGTCGCGCTGAACCCGGACTCCAAGGCGCCGAAGGATGCCAAGGTGCTCTCCAAGCCCTTCCATCTCCGCGACCTCGTCGACGAGGTCAACAAGATGCTGGCCGCTGCCTGAGCGACGACAGTTTTCCACAGGCGCGACCTCTCGCGACTGTACGGAATGCGTACTTGGAACCGACCGCCGCGATCCACAAGGGATCTCCGGCGGTCTTTTCGTTTCAATGCCTTAGCGGAAATCCTGGAAATCCAGGGCATTGTCGTTGGTTCATCAACGCCGTTCCAATGGGGAGAAACACCGCGATGAAACTTCTGTCAAAAAACCTTCGAAAACCCTATTGACGCGGCAACGGCTTTTGTGGTCTATGCGCCCCATCGGATGGGCGTGTAGCTCAGCGGGAGAGCACTACGTTGACATCGTAGGGGTCACAAGTTCGATCCTTGTCACGCCCACCATTCGAATTCAAAGGCCTTTCGAGAAATCGAAAGGCCTTTTTCGTATCGAGACGGCTGCAAGCTGCGCCAGTGTGCAGGCATGCGCCGCCGCCCCCCTATCACATCAATTTCGTACTTTCCCACTCGGCGCGATCAAGTACGTTTTCCACACCGCGCTGCCCGCAACAGCCGGTAATCGATAGGACTTTGGTCCGACATGGGCCGGCATAGGTCCGGGGCGCATTGCCGAATCTAAGTCACGATGCATTGATGTTGACAGCGCCCCGGAGCACAGCCCGCAACCGGAGCGCAATCGGTCCCGGAGCGGCGCCCCGAAGCCCCAATACCGCTCGCTCTGGGACCCCGCCCGTTCCTCATCCTTCGCCATCGCTTGCTGTCCCGGTCACGCGGCCTCTACGGGCGCGAGAGTTTGCCTTCCTGTCACAGATATTTGTGGCTTTCGTCATGGAAGGCACGCCTTTCCGCCCTAATTTGTGTCTGCAATCCCAACGCCTTGCCACGCGTCAAGCGCAAAGCAAAGGAAACCACCAAACAGACGACGGGCAGCATGCCTCGCCTCCTTCACTACGAGCGAGTGCGATGCCGAACCGAGCACCTCTCCATTCAAGCGAAAGGAACGGACCATGCCGGCAGTCAAAAACATCGTGCTTGTACACGGCGCCTGGGGTGATGCCTCCCACTGGCGCCACGTGATCCCGCCGCTGCACGCCAAGGGGTACAGGATCGCCGCGGTACAGAACCCGCTGACCTCGCTTGCCGATGACGTCGAGCGCACGCGCAAGCTGGCCGAATCGCTCGATGGTCCGACCCTGCTCGTCGGCCACTCCTATGGTGGCGCAGTGATCAGCGGCGCCGGCCACGCCTCAAACGTCGTCGGCCTCGTCTATGTCGCAGCCTTCGCGCCGGACGAGGGCGACAGCCTCGGCAGCATCTTTGCGCGGGGCGACCCACCCTCCGGCGCTGCCAGCATCCGCCCCGACAAGGATGGTTTTCTCTGGTTGGCGCAAGACACCTTCCGCCAGAGCTTCGGCCAGGATTTGAACGAGACCGATGCGCTCGTCATGGCGGTGACGCAGAAGCCGATCGCCGGGCGCTGCTTCGAGGATAAGGCCGGGCCGCCGGCCTGGAAAGAAAAGCCGAGCTGGTACCAGGTGTCGCGCCACGACAACATGATCCCGCCGGAAACCGAGCAGTGGATGGCCGAACGGATCAACGCGAAGAAGATCATCACGCTCGACGCCAGCCACGCCTCGCTTGCTTCCCATGCCAAGGAGATCGTGGCGCTGATCGACGAGGCGATTGCCGCGCTCGGCTAGGTTCCGATTCGCAATTGCATCGCCTCAAGGCTTCATCTGCCATTTTTAATTCAGAGACGAAAAACCCCGTCGATCACCGGATCGACGGGGTCTTGCTCGGGAACCGCCGCTGACACAACCGCCGTCGACGACCGAACATCCAAAGTCGACGCCTCAGTGCACCATCGCGGAGGCGACGGACATCAGTTCCTCGCGACGCGGGAGACCGAAAAGGTTCTGGCCGCCATCCGGCACTTCGGTGAAGCTCCAGCGCACGACGCCATCCCGATCGAGCAGGAACTCGCCGATGAGTTGACCGCTCCCGGTCGCCATCATGCGCTCGTCGGCCTCGGTAACCTCGTAGTTGTCGGCCTTGTCGAGATAGGTCGTGGCTGCCATCGGATCCATCGGCTCCGGCAGTTCGCCCGGCATGTTCACCTTCATCGCCATCATCGTCTTCATGGCCACCTTGTGCGGCCACTGGTCTTCGTCTTCGGTGAATTCGAGGTTGGGCAGCCCGAACGCCCGATGCGAGACCCGTTCCGGATCGGCGGCGGCCAGCAAGTTCGGCACAGGATGATAGCGGAAATAGAGGCGCGCTCGATCGATCGGCGTATTCACCACCGTCAGGCTCTCGATCCCCCTCTCCCGCAGGGCGCCGTCGAGTTGCGCCATGGCAGCGATCTGCCGCCTGCAGAACGGACAATGCAGGCCGCGGAACAGGCCGACCAGAACCGGTTTACGGCCACGAAAATCATCAAGGGCGATCTGACCTTCCTGGGTGATTGCGTCGAGCACCACGTTCGGCGCCCGGTCACCCGGCTGCAACGGCCGTCCACTCAGCGGCTCAACCATCTTTCGTCTCCTCATCCCGGCCGGAACGCTCCTGGTGCGCCGTGTGGCGAGGCAGGCGCTTTTCTCCGGCAAGCTGTGCGCAGCAATCAAAACCCAAACGCGGGCGCAGCGCCCCGGCAACGATCGGATATGTCAGTCGAGAAACGGCAAAATCATCAACGCCTCGGGATCGAGACCATGTTGCGCACATATGTCTCGCGCCAAGGCGAAGTACCTTTCCGCTGCATCGAGATCGCCGGCGTCCAGGCAAAGCGTCGCCAAGCCATCATAGCACGGAAACAGCAGCTGCGCCTCTTGCGTTTCTCCGCAAAGGTCGAGCGCCTCCTGATAAATGCCGCGGGCGACGTCTGGCCGGCCATGACACTGATGGATCTGGCCGAGCACCAGCAGCGATACCGGCAGATGGTCGCGCTGGTCGAGATCCCGGTCGATCGCGATCGCGCGTTCGGCCGCCGGCATTCCATCTGGCGTGCAGCGATCGGTGAAGGTGCAGTAGGCGACGGCGAGATTGGCAAGCAGACGGGCCTGAAAACCGAGATCGCCGATGCGCCGCGCCATGTCTAAACCGCAGCGGCAAACCTCGATTGCGCGCTTGGGATCGTTGATGGTGTAGAGTGCGGCCAGATTGGTGTAGCCGCGACAGGCGGCGTTCAGCAGATCGGCGCCTTCGGCCACGGCGACGCTTCGTTCGACGATAGCGATCGCTTCGACGCTGCGGCCAAGGCGGGCAAGGGCAACGCCTTTGGTATTGAGCGCCTCGGCTGTAACTCGCACCACCTCGCGCTGCATCTCCGGCTTTTCGGATGCAAGGGCCGCAACGCGATCCAGCGCCTCGTCTGCCGCTTTCAGGGCACCGGGATAGTCGCCCATACGGAAAGCGAGATGGCCACGTTCCTGGGAGAGATGCGCACTTTCGATCGGCGCCTGCAAGCCTTCGAGCAGCTGGGCGGCGGCGGTAAACGACGCCAGTGCCTCGTCGCGCCGTCCCGTCTCCCACAGGTGGTGGCCGAACTTGCGCTGGATTCTCGCCGAAGCGACCCTGTCGCCGGTGGCGCGATAGACCTCAAACAGTGCGTCATAGTGCTGGGCAGCGGCCTCCCGCTGACCGGCCGCCTCGAGAAGATCCGCAACCCGTTCGCGTGCGGCGAGCCATTCCGGTCCTTCCTCACCGGTGGCCGCCAGCGCCGCCATGGCCTGTTCATAGAGCCGGATGGCATCATCATTGGCATAGAGCGCCCGTGCCCGGTCTCCGGCCGCGATCAGGTAATGTGCGCCCTTGGCCTTCTGTTCGGAGAGGCCGAAATGGTGGCCGAGCAGCGCCATCTCCTCTAGCCGTTCGGTATCCTCGCCGAACCTGCGCTCCAGCACCTCGCCGATCAACGCATGCTCGTCCGTGCGCCGGCTGAGCAGCAGATTGTTATAGACCACCTCCTGCAACAGCGTCTGGGTAAACCGATAGGTCTGCGTGCCCAGCAACCCGCCGTCCCTGGTTTCTTCGATGATCTCCGCGTCGCAGAGCAGATCAAGAAGCGCATCCACCGGCCGCCGTCCCGAAACCGCTTGCAGCAGATCTGCATCGAAGCGTGGCCCGATCATCGCAGCGTGATGCAGCAATCGGCGGGCGTCCGGCAGCAGCCGATCGACGCGGCCGAGCAGCATCGCCTCGATGGTGACCGGAATGTCGGCGGCCGCTTCGCGCTCCACCACCCGCCAGACCGAGCCGACCTTCTGCACGGCGGAAACATCGATCAGGCCCCGCACGATTTCCTCGATGAACAGGGGATTGCCCCCGGCTCGCGCCAAAATGCGCTCGGCGAGCGCCTGAGGCAGCCCTTCCCCGCCGAAGAATGTCGCAAGCAGTCGTCGCCTGTCGGCTTCCGAAAGCGGAGCAAGGCGCAACGCCGTCAAGTTTGTGTGGCCGGGCTTCAGCCGATCGGCATCGGCGTCGGGTCTCTGGGTGGTCAGCAGCATCAACGGGCCGCCGTCCGTCCGCTCAAGGACAAAGGATATGGCCTCAAGCGAGGCAGCATCGGCCCAGTGTAAGTCCTCGATCACGAGCAGCAAGGGCGTGCGGGATAACCGCCGTTCAAAAATCACCCTCACCGCCGCGAAGAGCTGCCGGCGCATCTGTTCCGGCTCCACATGGCGCAACAGCTCATCCTGGGAATCCATACCCAGAATCCGTAGGAACAGCGGCACGAGCTGTTCGAGCCTGTCCTGCGCAAAACCGATCTCGGCCAGTCCCGCGGCGAGCAGCTCTGTCGTCCGCTGCAGACTGTCGCTGATCGAAATCCCGTAGGCACCGCGCAGCACCGCCGCGAGAACGCCATAGGACGGTTCTCCGAGCGAAGAACTGCTGGCGCGACGAACGACGACACGCGAAAAGCGCGGATCCGCTGCCACCCGCTCGAGGAATTCGTTGACCAACCGCGACTTTCCGAGCCCTGCCTCTCCCGTCAGACGCACCAGCTGCGCCGTCCCGCTGCAGGCAAGCTCGAGGCAATCAAGGAGGCGCTTCATTTCCGGCTCACGCCCGATCAGCGGCGCGCCAAGTCCCAGCGCTTCGAGACCACGTGCCGTGCGCGGTGCCTCCAGAGACTGCGTCAGCCTGTAGACCTCAACGCTTTCCGCTTTCCCGCGCAGCGTCATCGCGCCAAGCGCCTCGTAGGCAAACGCGTGGCAGGTCAACCGATATGTCACCGGCCCGACGAGGATCTCCCCAGGCCCCGCCAGCGATTGCAGCCGCTGCGCCGTGTTGACTGCGTCGCCGGTCACCGAATACGCCTTGCCGTCGCCGGCGCCCAAACGCCCTGCGACAACCGTTCCGGTGTTGAGCCCTATATGGAGATTGAGCGGCTCGCCAATCCGTCGCTGCCAGCGTTCGCCGACCCGCCTTGCCCGACCGGCCATGTCGAGTGCGGTACGAAGTGCCCTCTCGGAGTCGTCTTCATGCGCCACTGGCGCGCCGAAGAGGGCGAGCAACGCGTCACCGATGAATTTGTCGACGTAGCCACCATAGGCCTCGACCGCTTCGGTCAGTTCTTCGAAGAGTTCGTTCTGGAAAGCCCTGAGGACTTCCGGATCCACCTGCTCGCTGAGACCGGTAAAGCCGCAGAGGTCGGCGAAGAGAATGGTGGCCGTCCGGCGGTCGGCGCCCGCCTCCTCCTCCGGCAAGAGCGGTGCGAGCGCCTCACCGCCAGATCTCGCCTGAGGTGTCGCAGCCGCCCTAGGTCGCGAAACCATCGGCTTACTGGTCGCTGGGGCTCCGAGCCGGGTACCGCAGGTAGGGCAAAACGAGAAGTGTGGCGGACAGAGTGCGCCGCAACCGGGGCACGGGCTATGCTGCTTGGCACCGCAATTCGGGCAAAACACAAACCCGCCTTGGATTTCGCAACCGCACTCGTGGCAGTTCATCGGTGACGAACCTTCAAACGAGCCTCGGTTGGCACGGCCAATGCTGAGTCAGCCGGGGCATTTGGCCTCGAAAGAATGGACCCGCGTCAACTGCTTTGCAAGCAACGGCAGAAATCTCGACAGGAGAGGCCGCGGATGAGTCCGACGAGGTTTCATCGGGAATGTCGGCCTCAAGCGCTTTCAGCAATGGGCGCGACGCCCCTTTGGTGGACGTGAAAACGTGTCGAGATCGATCGCCGCCCCTTCCGGCGCGCGGCACACCTCCTCCGGGTGCCGGTCGCTCGCCTCGACGGCGAAGTGGATGGCCGCCGTCTCGTTGGTGAAGAGACCGCCAACCACCCCTTTGCGGTCGGAAACAACCCACCAGCCGTGCCGATCGCGACCGACGACGAAACGTGCGCGTGCGAAAAAACCACGGCGAATCTGCTGCGTACTGCCCATGATGGAATGGTCCTTGTGATGGGAGAGAAGACTTAGCCGGCAATCCAGGGAATGGCGGCCTGGATGCCATAGGCAAGGCCAAGCACGATGCCGAGGCGAATGCCGATGCCGAGGAAGGCGTCGCGAACCGCGCTGTCGTTGCCGCGATGGCCATTGGCACTCTCAACCGTTTGGGCGCGTCGGCGCTGTTCCGCCTGGGCGGCGAGGTGGGGAAGGCGTGACATCATCTGTCTCCTTTATGGCGCCTGGGATGGGATCCGGCCGCGACCGTCCAAGACCGGCGACCAGTGGAATTGGGTGACTTTGGGATTTGGCGATCGCGGTGGCTGCCGGGCGACTTCAGCTCGCAAGCGCGATACGGACGCCGCGGCCGAGATGGGTGGAGGTCGGAAGCTCGGTGAGCGGTTCGAGCGCCGCACGGATCTCCGCCGCCGTTTCCGGCGCGATCGGGGTCAGCGGCAGCCGCAGGTCCGGACGGAGCGCGCGCACCAGATGCAGGGCATACTTGATCGGTCCCGGGTTCGTTTCGCGCTCCAGCGCCGTAAGCAGCGGCCGCAGCCGCTCGTGAATGGCGATCGCTGCCGCGATGTTGCCGGTGGCAATTGCCTGATGCATGGCCACAACCAGCCGCGGGACCACGTTGGACGCCACCGAAATGGTGCCGTGGCCGCCGCAAATGTTGAACGGCAGCGCCGTCTGGTCGTGACCGGAAAGCTGACGGAGCCGGGTCTTCACAGCCGCCGGCGATGTGAGGAAGCGGCTGAGATCACCGGTGGCATCCTTGATGCCGACGATGCCCGGAAGCGACGCCAACCTCTCGATCGTCCGCGCCGCCAGGTCGACACCGGTGCGGGAAGGGACGTTGTAGACGATGATGGGCAGGTCCACGGCCTTGGTGACCGCCTCGAAGTGGCGGTAGAGCCCCTCTTGCGACGGCTTGCTGTAGTAGGGCGCAACGACGAGCGCCGCGTCGGCGCCGAGCGCCTTGGCCTCCGCCGTCAGTTCGATCGTGGTTTCGGTGCTGTTGGTGCCGGTCCCCGCAATGACAGGGATTTTGCGCTCGGCAACCTCGACGCAACGCTCGATCACCAGCGAGCGCTCGGTGCGCGACAGCGTCGGCGCCTCTCCGGTGGTGCCGCAGGCGACGATGCCGGAGATACCGTGACGGATCTGCCACTCGACCAGTGACATCAGGCCGACGACATCGACCCTGCCGTCACGAAATGGCGTGACGAGCGCTGTGATCGCCCCTTCGAGGCGCAGCGAATGCATGCTCATGGATGTGTCCTTCAAATCGGAAGATGGCCGTGACCGGCGGCTCCGGCCATCAGCCGATAGCCGCGGCAGGAGCGCAGGAAAGCTCCGAGGATCGCGGCGGCCAGATCGGCATGCCGCGCCTTGAACGTGACCCGGCCGGCGCCCGGCGGCTGATAGCGCAGTGCGCAGGTCCAAAGTCCGAGCTCATGGCTGAGTGTCCGCAGGCAGAGTTTCGCCTCGGTCGTCGATGTCAGGTGGATGACCGCATCGACCAGCGCATCGGCCGCCATCAGTTCGCGAAACCGTCGCGACGGCCACTCGCCGGGTACAAGATCGGGAAGTTCGCGGACGAGCCGCACGGCCTCCCAAACGTGATGCTCGCGCAAACGGCGAACGGCAGTCAGCCGCAGCAGCAGCCCGTCCAGGGTGTCAGGAGATACGTCGTCGCCGTCGATGCTCGCGCGTAGTTCCATATCGGATCGACGGCTCAAGGCATGGCGACGGAAACTGAAATCGTGAAGAGACATGACACTCATCCGTATTCGATGAGGGAGAGACTAGCGCCGACCGGCGTCCGGATTCGATTGCGACTTCAGGTGCTTGGCATAAGATTTCCGTAAAGCTCCCGGATTGCGGCTGTGCAAGCCATCGGCGCACGGCTAGACTTTGCGGAGAAGGTGCTGGAACCCGGCCAGATGTGCGTGCGAGGCGTCGAAATAATCTGACGCAAAAGATGACGTGCACGCAATTTTGCGCTAGGTAGCCACCTTCGGTGGCGATCCGGATCGCCATATCCGCGCAATACCCCCTGTCCGTGAAGGAACATGCCATGCCTGCCTATCGCTCACGTACCACCACCCACGGCCGCAACATGGCCGGTGCCCGCGGCCTCTGGCGCGCAACGGGCATGAAGGACAGCGATTTCGGCAAGCCCATTATTGCGGTCGTGAACTCGTTCACGCAGTTCGTGCCGGGCCACGTGCACCTCAAGGACCTTGGCCAACTCGTCGCCCGCGAGATCGAGGCGGCCGGCGGCGTTGCCAAGGAATTCAACACGATCGCCGTCGACGACGGCATCGCCATGGGTCACGACGGCATGCTCTATTCGCTGCCGTCGCGCGAGATCATCGCCGACTCGGTCGAGTATATGGTCAATGCGCACTGCGCCGACGCCATGGTCTGCATCTCCAACTGCGACAAGATCACCCCCGGCATGCTGATGGCGGCACTGCGCCTCAACATCCCGGCCGTGTTCGTCTCCGGTGGGCCGATGGAGGCCGGCAAGGTCGTACTGCACGGCAAGACGCATGCGCTCGATCTGGTTGATGCCATGGTCGCTGCCGCCGACGACAATGTGTCGGACGAGGACGTCAAGGTCATCGAACGCTCCGCCTGCCCGACCTGCGGCTCCTGCTCCGGCATGTTCACCGCCAATTCGATGAACTGTCTGACCGAAGCGCTGGGCCTGTCGCTGCCCGGCAACGGCTCGACGCTCGCAACCCACGCCGACCGCAAGCGCCTCTTCGTCGAGGCCGGGCATCTGGTCGTCGATATTGCCCGTCGCTACTACGAGCAGGAAGACGAGAGTGTGCTGCCGCGCAAGGTCGCCTCCAAGCAGGCCTTCGAGAACGCCATGGCGCTCGACATTGCCATGGGCGGCTCGACCAACACGGTTCTTCACATTCTCGCCGCCGCCCATGAGGGCGAGGTCGATTTCACCATGGCCGACATCGACCGGCTTTCGCGCAAGGTGCCCTGCCTGTCGAAGGTGGCGCCGGCGAAAAGCGACGTGCACATGGAAGACGTGCACCGCGCCGGCGGCATCATGTCGATCCTCGGCGAACTCGAGAAAGGCGGCCTCATCAACCGCGATTGCCCGACCGTCCACAGCGCCACGATCGGCGATGCCATCGACCGCTGGGACATCACCCGCACGTCGAGCGAGACCGTTCGCAACTTCTTCCGCGCAGCCCCGGGCGGCATCCCGACCCAGGTCGCCTTCAGCCAGGAAGCACGCTGGGACGAACTCGACACCGACCGCGAAAAAGGCGTCATCCGCTCGGTCGAACATCCCTTCTCCAAGGACGGTGGTCTCGCTGTCTTGAAGGGCAACATCGCCATTGACGGCTGCATCGTGAAGACCGCCGGCGTCGACGAGAGCATCCTGAAATTCTCCGGCCCGGCGCGCGTGTTCGAAAGCCAGGATGCGTCGGTCAAGGCGATCCTCGGCAACGAGATCAAGGCCGGCGACGTCGTCGTCATCCGCTACGAAGGCCCGAAGGGCGGCCCGGGCATGCAGGAAATGCTCTATCCGACGAGCTACCTGAAGTCGAAAGGCCTCGGCAAGGCCTGCGCTCTGATCACCGACGGCCGCTTCTCCGGCGGCACATCGGGCCTGTCGATCGGTCACGTTTCTCCGGAAGCGGCCAATGGCGGCACGATCGGCCTCGTGCGCGAAGGCGACATGATCGACATCGACATCCCGAACCGCACGATCAGCCTGCGTGTTGACGAGGCAGAACTGGCCAAGCGCCGTATCGAGCAGGATGCCAAGGGCTGGAAGCCCGCAGAGCAGCGCAAGCGCAAGGTGACGATGGCGCTCAAGGCCTATGCCGCCTTTGCAACGTCGGCCGACCGTGGCGCGGTGCGTGACCTCGGCGAGCGCTGACGAGCTGCGGCCTGGCGGCGCCCCAGCGGCGCAAAGAACAACGAAGGGCTCCCGCGCGTTGGGGGCCCTTTTCTTTGATCTCTTTCCTAGGGATAGGCCCGGCTTTGCCGGACAGGAACCATCTGTTATTTTAGTTTACCCTAAAATCATACAGGTGGATCATGGCGGACGAGTCTGGACTGCTCGGCACCTGGAAGATGCTTTCCTGGAGACGCGAGGTCGTCGCCACCGGCGAGGTCAGCGATGCCATGGGCCCTGATCCCATCGGCTATCTCTCGTATTTTCCGGATGGCCGGATGACCGCCGTCGTGGTGAAACGCGATCGGCCGCAACTGAAAGGGCTGGTGCCCTCTCACGACGAAAAGGCGGCATTGTTTGATTCCATGCTCGCCTATTCCGGCTCCTATTCACTCAAGGACGGTCGAATCATCCATCATGTCGAGGCAAGCTGGAACCCGGCCTGGGGCGTATCCGACCTGATCCGTCCCTTTGTCCTGCAAGGGGACAAGCTGGTGATCTACGGCGCGCCGGGCGTGGACCCGGCGACCGGCGAAGAGGTCATCTACCACCTCGAATTTCGCAAGATGTGACCGGCCTTTCTGCGCGCTTTTCAGAGGTGACGCGTCTCGGCCGGCGCGTGGAACCAGTTGTTGTTGCGCCCGTCCATGTATTGCACCGGCGCTTCGGCCAAAACGGCCGGATCGAGATCGTCGAGACAAGCGACATTGACGGAATAATAGGCGCCACCGATTTCCTCGATATAGCCGTGACCGAAAGCGGCAACGCCGCATGTCCTGCAGAACCGATGATGCACGCTGTCGCTGCCGAACTGGTAGTCGGCGATATTGGCCTCGTCGCACTGCAGGCGAAACTCCTCGGGCTTGACGATCGCGCCCCAGTAGCGCCGTTTCCAGCAGATCGAGCAGTTGCACTTTCCGGTACCGGCATCGAGGTCGATATCTGCCTCGTAGCGGATGTTTCCGCAGTGGCAGCTTCCCTTGTAGGTCAATTTCATCGCCGTCACTCCTCTTTCATCTAAGTCGCCGGTGATTCCGCTTGAGCCACTTGTGACAACAAGTTGTCATGTACAGTTCTGACATAGTGACAACATGTTGTCAATAGAACCTCGCGGTTTGCCGCCCGGCTGTGAACGAGCTTGCGGCGTCGGCAAAATGACAACATACTGTCATTCGACAACCCTGTTGCAAGAACCCGGCACAATCCCATGGATGATCCCGAACGTACCACAGCTGGCGACGCCTTCGCCGAGTTCGCCATTTCAGTGCTCCGCCTCGCCGGTCCGCTGACCGTTGCCGGCGACGCTCTTTCCCGGCCGTCCGGCCAGACGAGCGCTCGCTGGCAGGTGCTCGCCGCCGCCCGTCACGGTCCGATGTCCGTTGCCGATGCGGCGCGCGCGCTGGGGCTGGCGCGCCAGGGCGTGCAGCGGATCGCCGATCTGCTTGCCGAGGAAGGGCTGGTTGCCTACGAGGATAACCCCGCCCATCAACGTGCCAAACTCATGGTGCTGACGAAGAGCGGCCACGATGTGCTCGGCGAGATCAAGGAAAGGCAGGCCGTCTGGGCGGACAGGCTCGGCGCCGACCTCGGCGAAGACCGGTTGCGCCAGGCTTCGGCGCTGATTGCCGAGGCCATCGCCATCGTGAAGGAGCGGTCCCCGATGCCTGACCAGGCTGCGGAAGAGGCGTAGCCGCCTGGGTTTGCGGACGGACGCTAGCCACCACCAAGGATCAGCAGGTCGGAGCGTAACCGCGCGGCTCCTCCATCATCGAGCACCGGGTCGAGCGCCTCATGCAGCGCCTTCCAGATCGGGATCGCGCGGGCCAGTAACGCCTCCCCCTCCTGCGTCAGCCGCAGTCGCCGCGACCGCCGATCATCGGGATCCGGAGAGCTCTCGACCAGGCCACGCCGCTCCAGGGGCTTCAGTGCTGCCGTTAGCGTCGTGCGGTCCATGGCGAGCAGCGATGCCACTGAACCCATGTTCGGCGGTCTCGGGCGATTGAGCGACATCAACAATGAAAATTGGCCATTGGTAATTTCGAGCGGCCGGAGCGCCTCGTCGAACCGGCGGGCTATGGCGCGCGCAGCACGCTGCACATGCAGGCAGAGGCAGCTATCCTTCACATGCAAGGTGGTTTCGAAGGGAATAAGAGGCAACTTTGACATAGGCGATTAATGTTGATATCAACGTAAATAGTCAAGTGCGACGTTGTAAGGAGGAGCGGGCATGAGACAGGATCACGCAGTCGTATCGCGCGAGGAGTGGCTGAAAGCGCGCAAAACCCTGCTCGCGCTGGAGAAAGAGCACACGCACGCGCGCGACAAGGTGAACGCCGCCCGCCTGGCTCTGCCCTGGGTGAAGATGGAAAAGACCTACGTCTTCGATACCCCGGCCGGCCGCAAGTCACTGTCCGAACTGTTCGACGGACGCAGCCAGCTCATGGTCTACCATTTCATGTTCGGCCCCACCTGGGACGCCGGCTGCCCGGGCTGCTCGTTCCTGGTCGATCACTTCGCCGGCATGCTGCCGCATCTCAACCATCACGACGTCACGCTGATTGCAGCATCGAACGCGCCGCTGGCAAAAATCGAAGCCTACAGGAAACGCATGGGCTGGCATTTCCCCTGGGTCTCGGCCGAGGGCAATGGGTTCAACCATGACTTCCGCGTCGCCTTTTCGCCAGCCGAACTCGCAAGCGGCAAGGTCACCTACAATTTCACCGATATCGAAAGTGCCAACGCACACGAAGAACTTCCGGGACTGAGCGCCTTCCAGAAGGGCGAGGACGGCACGATCTACCACACCTATTCCTCCTATGCCCGCGGGCTTGAAGAACTCGTCGGCACCTTGATGCTGCTAGACCGAGCGCCGAAGGGCCGCAACGAAGACGAGACCATGGATTTCGTCCGCCGTCACGACGAATACGAACGGAACCCTTAACGCCAGGCGAACTAGACCGACCAACATGTTTCGCGGGCGGAACCTTTCGCCTGCAAAGACGTTTCGAGAACGCCCGCGCATCGACTGGATCACCGCACCTGCCATGAAGGAAATCCCATGAAAGCAGAACCGGAAGAAGCACATCGCTGGCTCGAGCAAATCCTGGGCGACTGGCAGGTTCGCACGGCCGGACCAAACGGCGAGCCCGACGGGAGCGGCCCCTGGACCGAGCATGTGCGCTCGCTTCACGGCCTGTGGATCGTCTGCGAGGGCCAGGGAACCTTGCCCGGGGGCAGCTTCGGCCAGACGCTGATGACGCTCGGCTACAATCCCGAGACGAAACGCTACATCGGCACCTGGGTCGGCTCGATGATGACCCATATGTGGATCTATGATGGCGAACTGGACGCGAACGGCAGGTCCCTGTCGCTCTATTGCGATGGGCCGGACTTCGAAAATCCAGGCAGGATGGCGCGATACCGGGACATCATCACGCTCATCGACCATTCCCGCCGTCTGCTGACGTCACAGGTGCAGGCCGCGGACGGTAGCTGGAAAGACATGATGACGGCAGAATACCGACGCCACGACTGAAGGCGAGATGGGAAAAGCACACTTGCTTTTCCTCTGCCCCGTGCGCGCCCATCCGAAGGGAATTCCGGGCACGTGGCGTGAAATCAGGCGGCGCCAGGCACGCCGGTTCGAAACCACATTAAACTGGAGGAAGGCAATGGCAGATCACGGCAAATTCGTTTGGTATGAACTGATGACAACCGACATGGCGGCTGCCGAGACGTTCTACAAGGACGTCGTTGGCTGGGGCGCCCGCGATTCCGGCATGGCAGGGATCAACTATACGCTCTTCAATGCCGGTGAGGTGCCGGTGGCCGGGCTGATGACAATGCCCGAAGGGGCGCTCGAAATGAACGTGCCCCCTGCCTGGCTCGGCTATGTCGGCGTCGACGATGTCGACGCGACGGCGGCCAAGATCGCGGCCAAAGGTGGCAAGGTCCATCGGGCACCGGACGACATCCCCGGTATCGGGCGTTTTGCAGTTGTCACGGATCCGCACGGTGCGGTGTTTGCGATCTTCAAGGGCATCGGCGAACCACCCCCGGTCACCGACCCGATGGCGCCGGGTCTTGTCGGTTGGCATGAGCTGGCCTCCGGCGACCTCAACACTGCCTTTCCCTTCTACGCCGAGCTCTTCGGCTGGACGAAGGACCAGGCCATGGACATGGGCGAGATGGGCATCTACCAGATCTTTGCTCATGGCGGCGCGCCGATTGGCGGGATGATGACCAAGCCGAAGGAGGTTCCGGCGCCTTACTGGCTCTACTACATCAATGTGCCGGCTCTTGACGCCGCCATTGAACGCATCAAGGCCGGTGGCGGCAAAATCGTGCTTGAGCCGATGGAGGTGCCCGGAGGCGCCTGGATCGTTCAGGCACTCGACCCGCAAGGCGCGCTCTTCGCACTGGTCGGGCCAAGACGCTGAGTGCAAGAGGCGACGTCATCGGCCCGCGGGCCGAACGCTGCCACGGAAGAATTTCTGAAGTAAAGTGCCCGCGCGTAAAGATTAGGCCCGCTTTCACCAAGAAAGCGGGCCTCAATTATGTTCGCCACAAGGACAAAATCAATGATGGCGCCGACCAATGCCAAGGCTTGCCCTGCGTCTGGCGCATCCCTCGGTTGCGGCACGGCCCCTAGTATTTCAGGGTATTTCAAGGTTATTTAACACCTTATACGATAACAGGGGCGACAAGCACACTGATTTCGGATGGGTTTCTTGTCACGTGACAGGAATATGTCGCGATTGCCGAGGCGATGGGCGTCGATATGAGTGGAGCAACTTCGCGCAAATGAGCAAAAACGGCGGCAGCTACGCGTCCCCGCAGCTGGGCGTGGCGGAAGCGCGCACGGCCAAAGTGCTGCGCCGGAAGCTCCAATGGCTGCTTGCGATCGTCGTTGCCTGCACAGGCGTCCTTGCCACCGAGATCATCGCGGCGTCCTACAGCGATTACGTCATCGCCCGCCGCAATCTGACCGAGGTCATGGCCTTTTGCCGCGTGCTCGACGCCGCAAATTATCTGTCGGCCGAGCGCGGGCCGTCCAATGGCGTGCTCGGCATCGGTGTGGCACCCGGCTCCCCGGTTCAGGCGCGTCTGACCGAGTTCCGCGCCCGTAGCGATGCAGCACTTGCGCGGCTGATCGCCGACATCGACAACGCCAGCCGTACGGAACCGGCCGGCGCGCTCTCGCCGATCCTTGCAGAGGTCCAACGTCGCCTGACACATGCGCGGACTGAGGTTGATCGCATTGCTGCTCTTCCCCCCGAAGACCGGAACCTTGCCGAGATCCAGGCGACCATCGAGGCCATGTTCGGCGTCATCGACGCGCTCCGACCGGCAATTGACTGGAATATTCAGCGCCTCACCAATACTGATCCGAACCTTGCTGGTATTGCGCTTGCGGCCCAGATGCTCGCCAATCTGCGCGAGGACGGCGGTCGCCTGGGCTCGCAGATCATGGCCCCGGTTGCGGTCGGCAAGCCGCTCGAGGCCAAGAACCTCGCCGACAGCGAGCGCACGCGCGGCCGGCTGCAGGAAATCTGGTCCATTGTCGGCAAACCGGGCGCCCTTCCCGGCATGAGCCCTGAAAACGTCGGCGATCTCGCAAAGATCGACCACGAATTCTTCGGCGAAGGGCTTGCAATCATCGACGGTATCGTCGCCGTGGGCAAGCACTCGGGTGCCTACCCCATGACCGCCGAACAGCTCACCGACCGCTTTGTCCCGAAGATGAAGCCACTCGAGGACCTGCGTCGTGCCTTCATGGATGCGACCGTCGAGCGGCTCTCCGCCAACAAGACGCGGGCATCGATCAAGCTTGCCGTCGCCAGCCTCGCGACCTTCGCTCTTTTCCTGGTGCTGCTCATATTGATGCGCCGCGCCCGCTCGTTGGTCTTCGAACCCTTGCTGCTCGCCCGTCACAGCATTATTGAGCTCGCTAACGGCCGGCCCATCGCCCGCCTTCAGGGCAAGGGCGGTGAGGGCGAGATGGGGCGCCTGTTCGACGCGATCGACGTGCTGCGCCAGCGGCTCGACGAGCGTACGCTGCTGATGCAGCATCTCGAGCGCCAGGCGGAAACGGATGAACTGACCGGTCTGCTCAATCGCCGGGCACTGGAGCTCATCGGCGGCGCCGAGCGCGCAAGCGGCAGCGAGCAAGGCGCATGCCTGATCCTGATGGACATCGACCGTTTCAAGCAGATCAACGATACCCATGGCCACCTCGTCGGTGACCTCGTGCTCAAGGAAACCGCCCGCATCATCCGCAACTCGGTGCGCAACTCCGATCTCGTCGCCCGCTTCGGTGGTGAGGAATTTGCCATCATTACGCCCGGCGACAGCATCGAGTCCGCCCTTGCGCTTGCCGAACGCATCAGGGTCAATCTGGCACGCGAGCCCATCGTCGTCTCCGAGGGCCTGGGGCTGAGCGTGACCGCCAGCTTCGGCGTGGCGGAGGGCCAGAGCGCCAATGGCGGCTGGAAGCGCCTTATCGAGAGTGCCGACACCGAACTCTACCGCGCCAAGTCCGAGGGCCGAAACCGCGTCTGCGGCCACCCGGTGGCGGCGTACCACGGCCACGTCACACCGGCGAAATCCGCGCGCGCGTAGCGAGAAAATCGAGCACCACCCGGATACGAGCAGGCAAAGCCCCGCCCTGGCCATGAAACACGGCGTGGAATGTTTCGGTGTCCC
This sequence comes from Ensifer sp. LC11, assembly GCF_001695835.1. Lineage (GTDB taxonomy): Bacteria > Pseudomonadota > Alphaproteobacteria > Rhizobiales > Rhizobiaceae > Ensifer. Next base: position 124,347 of record NZ_MBSO01000073.1, read on the forward strand.
CGGGGTTTAGATGTTCGGCAACCGGCAGCAGCCGGCCGGCACGGATGTCCTCCCTGATCGTGAACGTGGGAAGTCGTGCGAGCCCCACGCCCGCAAGCGCCAGCTGTCGCAAGCCCTCGCCATCGCTGACCCGCACCCGCTCCGTCGCCGGCAAGCTGATCGGCGCGCCATTCAAGAGGACCGGCCAACCATCGACTGCGCGGGCATAGCTGTGGCTCAGCCGGTTCAGCGCCTCAATGGCCTCAAGGCTTTCGGGCATGCCGAAACGGTCAAGATAGGAGGGGGCGCCGACGATCGTCATCGACGTCGTGCCGAGTTTACGTGCAATCAGGCTCGAGGTCTTGAGCGGTCCGGCACGGACAGCGATATCGACACGCTCCGCCATCAGATCGACGACGGCATCGGTTTGCAGGATGTCGAGCGAAACGGATGGAAATGCCGATAGGAAATCCGGCAGGACGGGCATTAGCACATGCGTCGCGTAGGAAGCGCTGGCGTTGAGGCGCACCCGGCCCTCGGGCGTCTCGCCGGCGCCCGCCGCGCGCTCTGCATCGTCGATATCGGCCAGAATCCGCACGACGCGCTCGTAGAAGGCGCAGCCCTCTGCCGTCAGTTGCAAGCGCCGCGTCGAGCGGTTGACGAGCCGGACGCCAAGCCTTTCTTCAAGCCGCTGGACGAGCTTGCTGACCGCCGACGGCGTCATGCACGAGATCCGGGCCGCCGCCGAGAAGCCGCCAAGCTCAACCACCTTGGCGAAAACCGCCATTTCGCCCGAACGATTGACCGGGAAACGCGACATGTGACTTCAACTCACAAATGATGTTCCTTCGTAACGTCTACATCGCAAATGATTGCGACACCACCTTCCTCGTGACAGCGGAGCACCGACAGCGGTTTCGTTTGACAGGAAATACCAACGAGGAGCGTGAGCAATGGAATACAGACGGCTTGGATCATCCGGACTGAAGGTGCCGGCCTTGAGCTTCGGTGCGGGAACCTTCGGCGGCAAAGGGCCGCTTTTCAGCGCCTGGGGCAACAGTGGCGAGGCCGAGGCGCGGCGGCTGATCGACATTTCGCTGGAAGCCGGTGTCAACCTCTTCGACACGGCCGACGTCTATTCGGACGGCGCCTCCGAGAGTGTGCTCGGTGCTGCGATTAAGGGACGGCGCGATGCCGTATTGATCTCCACCAAGATCGCTCTGCCGATGGGAGATGGACCGAACGACGCAGGCACCTCGCGCTCTCGTCTGGTAAAGGGGGTCGACGAAGCCCTGAAACGGCTCGGCACCGACTACATCGACCTCCTGCAACTGCATGCCTTCGACGCCGGCACGCCGGTCGAGGAGGTGTTGTCGACGCTTGATCGCCTCGTCACGGCAGGCAAGCTGCGTTACATCGGCGCCTCGAACTTTGCAGGCTGGCAACTCATGAAATCGCTGGCGGCCTCGGAGAAGCACGGCCTCGTCCGCCATGTCGCCCACCAGGTCTACTACTCGCTGGTCGGCCGCGACTATGAGTGGGAACTGATGCCGCTTGGTGCCGACCAGGGCGTGGGTGCACTGGTCTGGAGCCCGCTCGGCTGGGGCCGCCTCACCGGCAAGATCCGGCGCGGCAAGCCGTGGCCGGAAGGCAGCCGCCTGCACGACACCGCAGCCTTCGGTCCGCCGGTTGATGACGAGAAGCTCTACGACGTCGTCGACGTGCTCGATCACCTCGCCGAGGAGACCGGCAGGACGGTCCCGCAGATCGCCATCAACTGGCTCTTGCAGCGCCCGACCGTATCGAGCGTCATCATCGGCGCACGCAACGAGGAGCAACTGCGCCAGAACCTCGGCGCCGTCGGCTGGTCGCTGTCTTCAGAACAGATCGCCCTGCTCGACGAGGCGAGCAAGACGACGCCTGCCTACCCCTACTTCCCCTATTATCGCCAGGAAGGCTTCACGCGGATCAATCCGCCGATCGTCTAACGGACATGGATGCCGCCTTTCGCACGCCCGAACGGCGTGCGAGAGCGCTGCAGCGCCTTGATTTTCCTCAGACACTTTCGCGCTTGCATTCTCACTTCGCATTGCACAAACTTCCCGACGATGGGGGCGCAGACCTACCACGAAGGGGACCAAATCCGGCATGTCGATCAAGGCCAGCATTTATCACCTGACCCACTACACCTATGACCGCCCGATCCGGCTGTCACCGCAGATCATCCGGCTGAAACCGGCGGCGCATTCAAAGACCAAGGTCATCAGCCATTCGCTGAAGGTTTCGCCCGCCAATCACTTCGTCAATCTTCAGCAGGATCCCTACGGCAACTACCTCGCCCGTTTCGTCTTTCCGGATCCGGTCCACGAGCTGAAGATCGAAGTCGATCTCGTCGCCGACATGACCGTCTACAACCCCTTCGACTTTTTCGTCGAAGAGGAAGCCGAGCACTGGCCCTTCGCCTATCCTGAAGACCTCAGCGACGACCTCAGGATCTACATGACACCGGAACCGGTCGGTCCGGCGCTTGACGCTTTCATGGCAACGATCGACCGTTCCCGCCGGCGCACGATCGATATGGTGGTCGGGCTCAACGCGCACCTGCAGCAGGAGATCGGCTACGTCATCCGCATGGAGCCCGGGGTCCAGACGCCGGAGCAGACGCTGACGTCGGCCCGCGGTTCCTGCCGCGATTCAAGCTGGCTGCTCGTACAAATCCTGCGCAATCTCGGTTTTGCCGCCCGCTTCGTTTCCGGTTACCTCATTCAGCTGACGCCCGATCTCAAGGCGCTCGACGGCCCTTCCGGCACCGATCACGACTTTACCGACCTGCATGCCTGGGCCGAGGTCTACCTGCCTGGCGCCGGTTGGGTCGGCCTCGACCCCACCTCCGGCTTGCTGACAGGCGAAAGCCACATCCCGCTTGCCGCAACGCCGCATTATCGCAACGCCGCGCCGATCTCCGGCGGCTTTTTCGGCGACCCCGAGACCCGAACCGACTTCGCCTTCGACATGAAGGTCACGCGCGTTGCCGAGCATCCGCGCATCACCAAGCCCTTCTCCGACGAGAGCTGGGAGGCGCTGAACGCGCTCGGTGAAGAGGTTGATCGGGTGCTCCAGGAGAATGACATCCGGCTGACGATGGGCGGCGAGCCGACCTTCGTCTCCATCGACGACTTTGAGTCCGAAGAGTGGAACACTGACGCTGTCGGCCCGACCAAGCGCGAAAAGGCGGATACGCTGATCCGCCGGCTGCGCGAGCGCTTCGCTCCCGGCGGCTTCCTGCATTATGGCCAGGGCAAATGGTACCCTGGCGAAAGCCTGCCGCGCTGGACCTTCTCGCTCTACTGGCGCAAGGACGGCGTGCCGATCTGGCGCCGCGCCGATCTCATTGCCGAGGAGGCGAGCCGCCACGAGGTCACCGAGAAGGACGCCGAACGCCTGTTGCATCTGATCGCAAGCGAATTGAGCGTGCCGACCGAGATGGTCGTGCCGGCCTTCGAAGATCCTGCCGACTGGCTGCTGAAAGAGGCAAACCTTCCCGACAACGTCGATCCGGCCAATTCCAAGCTGAAGGACCCCGAAGAGCGCAGCCGCATGGCCCGCGTGTTCGAGCGCGGCCTGACGGCACCGACCGGCTACGTGCTGCCGGTGCAGGCCTGGAATGCGCGGGCCACCGGCGTGCGGTGGATGAGCGAGAAATGGCAGACGCGCCGCGGCCGTCTCTTCCTCGTTCCCGGCGACAGCCCTGTCGGTTATCGTCTGCCGCTTGGCGCCCTGCCCTACGTCGCGCCCTCCGCCTATCCCTATATCCATCCGGTCGACCCGACCGTTCCACGGGACGATCTGCCTGATTTCGCTGAAAGCAGCGCCCGCCCGCAGCATTCGCGCTTTCAAGCCTCCGCAGTACCGGAAACCCCGCAGGCACAGCCGCGCGACGATATCGCAGGTCTGGTGCGCACCGCCATCAGCGTCGAGCCGCGCGACGGCCGGCTGTGCGTGTTCATGCCACCGACGGCGAGCATCGAGGAATATCTGGATCTGATCGCCTCGGCGGAACGCGCGGCGGCCGCCATCGGCTTGCCCGTACACATCGAAGGCTACGCTCCGCCGCAGGACGAACGCATCAACGCGATCCGCGTTGCGCCCGATCCGGGCGTCATCGAGGTCAACATCCACCCGGCAGCCCACTGGCGCGATTGTGTCGACATCACCACGGCGATCTACGAGGAGGCGCGCCAGAGCCGCCTTGGAGCCGACAAGTTCATGATCGACGGGCGTCACACCGGCACCGGTGGCGGCAATCACGTGGTCGTTGGCGGCGCCAATCCCAACGACAGCCCGTTCCTGCGCCGCCCGGATCTCCTGAAGAGCGTCGTGCTGCACTGGCAGCGGCATCCCTCGCTCTCCTATCTGTTCTCCGGCCTGTTCATCGGCCCGACCTCTCAGGCGCCGCGCATCGACGAGGCCCGCCACGACCAGCTCTACGAGCTTGAAATCGCGCTCGCCCAGGTGCCTATGCCGGGCACGGCGACGCCGCCGCCCCTACCCTGGCTCATCGACCGGCTTTTCCGAAACCTGCTCGTCGACGTCACCGGCAACACCCACCGGGCGGAAATCTGCATCGACAAGCTCTTCTCGCCCGATGGCCCGACGGGCCGGCTCGGCCTCGTGGAGTTCCGCGGCTTCGAGATGCCGCCGAACGCCCGCATGTCGCTCGCCCAGCAATTGCTGGTGCGTGCTCTGATCGCCCGCTTCTGGAAGCACCCAATCGACGGCCGCTTCGTGCGCTGGGGCACGGCGCTGCACGATCGCTTCATGCTGCCGCACCATGTCTGGCAGGATTTTCTCGAAGTTCTCGCCGACCTCCGGGCCCATGGCTTCGATTTGAAGCCGGAATGGTTCGAAGCCCAGCTCGAATTCCGTTTCCCCTTCTGCGGCGAGGTCGAGTACGAAGGCGCCAGGCTTGAAATCCGCCAGGCGCTCGAGCCCTGGCACGTGATGGGCGAGCAGGGTGCAATCGGCGGCACTGTGCGCTACGTCGACAGTTCGGTCGAGCGCCTGCAGGTCAAGCTCGATACCGCCAATCCCGAGCGCTACGCGGTTGCCTGCAACGGCAGGCCGGTGCCGCTCATGCGCACCGGCCTGAACGGTACCGCGGTCGCCGGCGTCCGCTACAAGGCCTGGCAGCCGGCCTCGGGTCTCCACCCGGTCCTGCCGGTCAACACTCCCCTTACATTCGATATCTATGATACATGGTCGAATCGGGCGATTGGCGGATGCATCTACCACGTTGCCCATCCGGGTGGACGCAGCTACGACACGTTTCCGGTCAACGGCAACGAAGCGGAAGCGCGTCGCCTGTCGCGGTTCGAGCCCTGGGGCCACACGCCAGGCGGTTACCCGCTACGCCCGGAAAACCCGTCAATGGAATTCCCGATGACGCTTGATCTCAGGCGTCCGCCAGGAGCGTAAATGGCGAAAAAGCAGACAGCGGCCGCCAACCATCGGGCTACCGATGACGATCCGGTCTTCGGCTACCGCGCCCTTCCGGGCATCGCAGACGAAATGCTTGACCCGCAGGGCAATGTCCGCCCGGTCTGGCAGCGGCTGCTCGCGACTCTCGGGCGGCTGGACGAGACCGAGCTTGCCAATCGCTTCGCGCGCGCCGATCGCTATCTGCGCGACGCCGGCGTCTTCTATCGCGTCTACGGCGCCAAGGAGAGCTCTGAGCGAAGCTGGCCGCTGTCGCATATCCCGGTGCTGATCGACGAGAAAGAATGGGCGGTGGTCTCACAGGGGCTTGTCCAGCGCGCCGAGCTTCTGGAGAAAGTCGTCGCCGATATCTACGGCGAGAACCGGCTGGTGCGCGAAGGCCTGGTGCCACCGGCACTCGTCGCCTCCAATCCGGAATTCCTGCGCCCGCTCGTCGGCGTCAAGCCGGCCGATGGTCATTTCCTGCATTTTGTGTCCTTCGAGATCGGCCGCGGCCCCGACGGCAACTGGTGGGTCCTGTCCGATCGCACCGAAGCGCCCTCCGGCGCGGGCTTCGCGCTCGAAAACCGGGTCGCAACCACCCGCGCCTTCTCCAATCTTTATGCGGAGACCCACGTCCATCGGCTGGCCGGCTTTTTCGGAGAATTCCGCGACACGCTTCAAGGCCGCAGGCTGCATCCGGACGACCGCATCGCCGTGTTGTCGCCGGGCATCGCCAATGAGACCTATTTCGAGCACGCCTATATCGCCCGTTATCTGGGTTTCATGCTGCTCGAAGGCGAGGACCTGACGGTTGTCGGTGGGCGGGTGATGGTGCGCACGGTCGCCGGTCTGAAGCCCATCGGCGTGCTATGGCGCCGCCTCGACGCCGCCTTCGCCGATCCGCTGGAACTCAATCAGTCCTCACATATCGGCACGCCCGGTATCGTCGAGGCGCTTCGCGCCGGGTCCGTTTCGATCGTCAACGCGCTTGGCACAGGCATCGTCGAGACGCGCGCCTTCCTGGCCTTCATGCCGGCGATCTGCCGACACCTGCTCGGTGAGGAACAGCAATTGCCCTCGATCGCCACCTGGTGGTGCGGCCAGAGCGCGGAACGGGAGCAGGTCGCCGCCAATCTCGAGCGCATGGTCATCGGCCCGGCCTACGCGACACGGCCCTTCTTTGATGACAATGGGCAGTCCGTGCTCGGCGCCGCACTCGACGATGAGGCCAGGGCCTCGATCGCCGATTGGCTTGGCGCCGAAGGCAGCAAGCTGGTCGGACAGGAGGTCGTCACGCTTTCGACCACGCCTGCCTGGGTGCGTGGCCGGCTGACGCCGCGCCCGATGAGCCTCAGGGTCTTCGCCGCCCGCACCCGCGACGGCTGGCAGATCATGCCTGGTGGTTTCGCCCGGATCGGCTCCGGCGACGACGTTGCCGCGATCGCGATGCAATCCGGCGGCACCGCCGCCGATGTCTGGATCGTCAGCGACCGCCCGGTGGAACGCACGACGCTGCTTCCGGCCGAAGAGAGCTTCACCCGCAACATGCCCGGCAGCCTGCCGAGCCGGGCGGCCGACAACCTCTTCTGGCTCGGCCGCTACATCGAGCGCGCCGAAGGCGCACTGCGCATCCTGCGCGCCTGGCATGGCCGTTTTGCCGAAACCGCCAATCCGGATCTGCCGCTCCTCAAGGACGTCAGCGACTATCTCAAAGCCCTCGACATCGACGCCCGACAGCCAGTACCCGATAGCCTGCTTGCCAATATTTCCAGCGCCCTCTTCAGCGCCGGCAACATTCGCGACCGGTTCTCGCCGGACGGCTGGCTGGCGCTGAACGACCTGTCGCAGACGGCGCGCAAGTTCCACGCGACGGTGCAGGCCGGCGACGACGCCACCCGCGCGATGACGGTGCTTTTGCGCAAGCTCGCCGGATTTGCCGGTCTTGTTCACGAAAACATGTACCGCTTCACCGGCTGGCGTTTTCTTTCGATCGGCCGCTATCTCGAGCGCGGCCTGCACATGACGCGGCTGCTTGGTCACATGTCGGGGCCGGATGCACCCGACGGGGCCTACGACATGCTGCTCGAAATCGGCGACAGCGTCATGACCCACCGCCGCCGCTACAATGTGAGTACCGCCGCCGTGACCGTGACGGACCTGCTGGCGCTCGACCCGCTCAATCCGCGCTCGGTGCTCTACCAATTGAACGAAATCAAGACGGAGGTGGAACTGCTGCCGAACGCCTTGGTCAACGGGCAGATGTCGCCCTTCTACCGCGAGGCCATGCGCGTGCATTCGAGCCTGGTGGTCATGACGCCGGAAGCCATGAATCTCGATGTCTACAATCGATTGGAACGGGATCTCGGAAGCCTGTCCGATCTGCTTGCGCGAACCTATCTTGGCTAGCGGGATAAGGGGCGGACATGCTTTACGACATCAGCCTGAAAATCACCTATGACTATGAAGTGCCGGTTTCCGGCGGCCGCCACCTGGTGCGCGTGATGCCGGCCAACCTTCCCGGTCGCCAGCGTCTCGTCGTCGGTTCGCTGAGCTGCCAGCCGCTGCCGGCCGAGCGCAGCGAAAGCACCGACTTCTTCGCCAATCCGTTTACATCGATCCTCTTTCGCACCTCCCATGCCGACCTGACGATACGGATGCAGGCGCGCGTGCAGGTGGAAGCGCAAGCCTTAACCGCAGATTTTTCGCCGGGGCTAACAGGCCTGCCGGCCGAACTTGCCGCCTGCTGGTCCGTCGACGCCGAGGCGCCGCACCATTTCTCCGGTCCGAGCCCGCTTTTGCCTAACGTTGCCGAGATTGCGGCCTACGCGCGCGACACCATCACCGACACAATGACGGTCCGCCAGATTGCCACGGCACTTTGCGAACGCATTCATCGCGACTTTACCTATGACGGTGAGGCGACGACGGTGAACACGACGCCCGACGAGGCCTTCAAGTTGAAGCGTGGCGTCTGCCAGGATTTCGCCCATGTGATGATCGTGGCGCTCAGAAGCCTTGGCATTCCCTCCGGTTACGTCAGCGGATTCCTAAGAACCATTCCGCCGCCGGGCAAGGAACGTCTGGAAGGCGCAGACGCCATGCACGCCTGGGTCCGCGTCTGGTGCGGCGCAACCGCTGGATGGTTCGAACTCGATCCGACCAACAATATTCCGGCCGGAACCGACCATATCGTCGTCGGCCATGGGCGCGACTATGGCGACGTTGCGCCCGTGATCGGGATCCTGAAAAGCTATGGCAGCCAGACGACGAAGCAGTCCGTCGACGTCATTCCGGTACCGTGACCCGATCTGGCACAACCCGATTCTCGTTTTCATACAAGGCAAAAGCCGCTGAACCTGCTGCAAGCACTGGTTTTCCTGAATTCCATTAAAATTGCAGCGATTGCAGGAACGATATCGTAAGCCATCGACGCTATTGATGCCCCCAAGCTTGCAACGTGTTCCTTTGGGGTGTGCAAAGATGGGAAGACGAAACACTGTAGGCCGGTCCTTCGTAGCTATGCTCAAGGACCGGGGTGGTAATTTTGGTATTATGGCAGCGCTCGCAACGCCGTTGATCTTGGCGGCTGGCGGCGTCGCCGTTGACCTCGCCAGCATGATGACGACCAAGAACCAGATGCAGGATGCCGCAGACGCCGCAGCGCTCGCGGCCGCATCGGCACTGGTTGCGAACAAGGACGCGCTCTCGACCGAGAAGGCCAAGGAAATCGCCTTGAATTTCCTGAAGGCGCAGTCGGGAACGAGCTCGACGGATGTGCCCGGGGGCACCGGTGGAAGCGACGTGGGCACCGGCAGCCCCTCGCCGACGGATGCCCAGACCCAGCCGACGATCGACATAACCTCGACAACTGTCGGCAAGAGCGACAAGGCCTTCAAGGTCACCGTCGTCAACAAGCAGACGCTTCAGTTCAATCCGATGACGCAGCTGCTTGGGCAAAAATCCGTCAATCTCGAGACGGTCGCCATCGCCGAGAGCGCAACGGAAACGCAGAACGCGATCTCCATGTACCTCGTCCTCGATCGCTCGGGCTCGATGGCGTTCAAGACGGACGTGCAAGACACGACGCGGACCAAGTGCAAGAACTGGACGTCCGCGAACTGGGGAAAGAACATTTCGGAGACCAGCCCGTGCTACATCGATAAGATGACGACCTTGAAGTCAGCCGTCGAGAAACTGCTGAAGCCTCTGGCCGAAGCCGATCCCGACAAGAAATATGTTCGCGTCGGTGCGGTTTCCTACAGCAGTTCGGTCTTCAAGGAAGAGCCGCTTGCCTGGGGCACCGAAAAGGCCAGCACCTATGTTCAGAACTTGGTAGCGAACGGGGGAACCGATTCTAGCGACGCCTTCAAGAAGGCCGTCGACGATCTCACGCTCACGACCGAGAACGATGCGCACGCGGCCGCGAACGGGCTCACACCGCAAAAGTACATCGTCTTCATGACCGACGGCGAGAACACACATTACCGGGGACAAAGCGTCTCGCCCGGCGCGGACGGCAAGTCCACCTCCGACCGGAAAACTCTCGAGTACTGCACAGATGCGAAGAAGGCCGGCATCAAGATCTTTACGATTGCCTTCATGGCGCCGGACCGAGGAAAGGTAATTCTGAACGAGTGCGCCACGTCCGAAGCCTACTACAAGGCGCCGGAAAAAGCCGAGGACCTGCTTGCGGTTTTCGGGGAGATCGGCGCCAAAACCTCCGGGAAAATGGCACGCCTGACGAAATAGGAATTCGCTGCCCACATCTTTCATGCCGCCCGGTTCCGCCGGGCGGCATTTGCGTTCGGTGTCGAATTGCGGTCGGCCAGCCCGGCGACACCTGCCGTTTGAGACAAGTCTAATCCATTTAAAAACATCTGTTGCAAGCGCTTCGGATCGATGCATAAATTGCCCTTATCCCCGGTCGGGTCCGGCCTGCGATCTCCCAACGCAAAAGGGTAAAGACAGTTTCATGATGAACAGGCTCTCCACCAACGACGTGCCGCAGCCCGCCCCAAGGTCGTCAGAACCCGGCCAGCTCGCCGTCGAAATCCTCGAACGTCTGAAGTACCGTATCGGCAAGGATCCGAAGGTCGCCAAGCCCCACGATTGGCTGACGGCGGCGATTCTCGTTGCACGCGACCGCATCACCGACAAGTGGATGGACTCCACCCGCAAGACCTACGCGACCGGCGCCAAGCGAGTCTATTATCTCTCGCTCGAATTCCTCATCGGCCGCCTGATGCGCGATGCCATGACCAATATCGGCCTGATGGACGAGATGCGCGATGCGCTCGCCTCCCTCGGCGTCGATATCGACGTCGTCGCCCAGCTCGAGCCGGACGCCGCACTCGGCAATGGCGGTCTCGGCCGGCTCGCCGCCTGCTTCATGGAATCGATGGCGACCGTCGACGTGCCCGCCTATGGCTACGGCATCCGCTACATGCACGGCCTCTTCCGCCAGCAGATGGCCGACGGCTGGCAGGTGGAACTGCCGGAAACCTGGCTCGCCCATGGCAACCCCTGGGAGTTCGAGCGGCGCGAAAGCTCCTATGAAATCGGCTTCGGCGGGGTCGTCGAAACCGCCAATATCGACGAGGAAATCCAGCGTTTCGTCTGGAAGCCGGCCGAGCGCGTCATCGCCACCGCCTTCGACACGCCCGCCGTCGGCTGGCGGGCAAAACGCGTCAATACGCTTCGCCTCTGGACGGCGCAGCCAATCGACCCGATCCTGCTTGCCGCCTTCAATGCCGGTGACCACATCGGCGCACTTCGGGAAAGCAACAAGGCGGAAAGCCTGACCCGCGTTCTCTATCCCGCCGACGCAACACCGGCCGGCCAGGAGCTGCGGCTGCGCCAGGAGTATTTCTTCTCGTCTGCCTCGCTGCAGGACATCCTGCGCCGTCACCTGCAGCAGTATCCGGACTTCACATCGCTGCCGGATGCCGTCGCCATTCAGTTGAACGACACCCACCCGGCCATCTCCATTGCCGAACTGGTGCGGCTCTTGACCGACCTGCACGGGCTCGATTTCGAACAGGCCTGGGACATCACCCGTCGCACGATTTCCTACACCAACCACACGCTTCTGCCGGAGGCACTCGAAAGCTGGCCGGTGCCGCTGATCGAGCGGCTGCTGCCGCGCCACATGCAGATCGTCTATGCGATCAACGCCAAGATTTTGATCGAGGCCCGCCGTCAGAAGGGCGCGACCGACGACGAGATCCGCAACATCTCGCTGATCGACGAAAGCGGTGAACGACGCGTGCGCATGGGCAACCTCGCCTTCGTCGGCTCGCACTCGATCAACGGCGTTTCGGCGCTGCATACGGAGCTGATGAAGGAAACGGTCTTCGCCGACCTCCACAAGCTCTACCCCGATCGCATCAACAACAAGACCAACGGCATTACCCCGCGCCGCTGGCTGATGCAGTGCAATCCCGGTCTCTTCGGGCTGATCCGCGACGCGATCGGCGACGAGTTCATGGACAATACCGAGGCGCTGCAGGCGCTCGATGCCTTCGCCGACAAGGCGGATTTCCAGGAGCACTTCACGGCCGTCAAGCGCGCCAACAAGGTGCGCCTCGCCCAGCTCGTTCAAAGCCGGCTCGGCATCAGGCTCGATCCGTCGGCCATGTTCGACATCCAGATCAAACGCATCCACGAATACAAGCGCCAGCTGCTGAACATCGTCGAGGCGGTCGCACTCTACGACCAGATCCGCTCGCATCCGGAACTCGACTGGGTGCCGCGCGTCAAGCTCTTTGCCGGCAAGGCGGCGCCGAGCTACCACAATGCCAAGCTCATCATCAAACTCGCCAATGATGTCGCCCGCGTCGTCAACAACGACCCGGCGGTGCGTGGCCTGTTGAAGATCGTCTTCGTGCCGAACTACAACGTCTCGCTGGCCGAAATCATGGTTCCGGCCGCCGATCTCTCCGAGCAGATCTCGACGGCCGGCATGGAAGCGTCCGGTACCGGCAACATGAAGTTCGCGCTGAACGGCGCGCTGACGATCGGCACGCTCGACGGCGCCAATGTCGAGATGCGCGACTGGATCGGCGAGGAAAACATCAAGATCTTCGGCATGACGGCCGAAGAGGTGACCATGGCAAGAGCCGAGGGCCACAATCCGCGCGCCATCATCGAAGGATCGCGCGAGCTGTCGCAGGCGCTCCAGGCGATCGCCTCGGGCGTGTTTTCGCCTGATGATCGCAACCGCTTCTCCGGCCTTATCGACGGTCTCTACAATCACGACTGGTTCATGGTCGCCGCCGATTTCGAGGCCTATGCCAAGGCGCAGCGCGAGATCGACCAGCTCTGGACGACCCCTTCTGACTGGAATGCGCAAGCGATCCGCAACACCGCACGGATGGGCTGGTTCTCGTCCGATCGCACCATCCGGCAATATGCCGGGGAAATCTGGAGAGCTGGATGACGCCTTCGGCAGGCAAGGACCCGGAACCCGCAGCTTCAGGTCTGCTGTCAGCGCCGGATATCGCGGCCATCCTTTCGGGCACGCACGATGATCCCTTCGCGGTCCTCGGCGTACATCCTGCAGACAAGGGCATCCTTGCACGCTGCTTCATTCCCGACGCCGAGACCGTGGTGGTGGAAACGCTCTCGGGCAAGGAGCTCGGCGTGCTCGAACGGCGCGACGATGCCGGCTTCTTCGAAGGCCCCATATCGCTGAAGAAACCTCAGCCGGTGCGCTACCGCGCCCGCAATCAGGGCGGCGAATGGGTCGTCGTCGATCCCTACAGCTTCGGTCCGGTGCTCGGGCCGATGGACGACTATTACATCCGCGAGGGCTCGCATCTCCGCCTGTTCGACAAGATGGGCGCGCATCCGATCGAGCATGACGGCGCCCATGGCTACCACTTCGCCGTCTGGGCGCCGAACGCCAGGCGCGTTTCCGTCGTCGGGCAATTCAATGACTGGGATGGCCGACGGCATGTCATGCGGCTACGCACGGACACCGGCATATGGGAGATCTTCATTCCCGGCGTCGATGCAGGCCTTGCCTACAAATACGAGATCCTCGACCGCAGCGGCACGCTGCTGCCGCTGAAGGCTGACCCCTTTGCCCGGCGCTCCGAGCTTCGCCCCAACACCGCCTCGATGACGACGCCTGAAATCGCGCAGACCTGGGACGACGAGGCGCACCGCAAGCACTGGGCCTCGACCGACGCCAGGCGCCAGCCGATCTCGATCTACGAGGTGCATGCCGGCTCCTGGCAGCGCCGCGACAATGGCGACATGCTCTCCTGGGACGAGCTTGCCGACCGACTGATCCCCTACTGCGTCGACATGGGCTTTACCCATATCGAGTTCCTGCCGATCTCGGAGTTTCCGTTCGATCCGTCCTGGGGCTACCAGACGACCGGCCTCTATGCGCCGACTGCCCGCTTCGGCGAGCCGGAAGGCTTCGCCCGCTTCGTCAACGGCTGCCACAAGGTCGGCATCGGCGTCATCCTCGACTGGGTGCCGGCGCATTTCCCGACCGACGAGCACGGGCTGCGCTGGTTCGACGGCACAGCACTTTACGAGCACGCGGATCCCCGCCAGGGCTTCCATCCCGACTGGAACACGGCGATCTACAATTTCGGCCGGCAGGAAGTGCTGTCGTTCCTCGTCAACAACGCCCTCTACTGGGCGGAGAAGTTCCATGTCGACGGGTTGCGCGTCGATGCGGTCGCCTCGATGCTCTATCTCGACTATTCGCGCAAACACGGCGAGTGGGTGCCGAACGAGTATGGCGGCAACGAGAACCTCGAGGCGGTTCGCTTCCTGCAGACCCTGAACACCCAGATCTACGGCATCCACCAGGGCATCCTGACGATCGCCGAAGAATCGACCTCCTGGCCGAAGGTGTCCCATCCGGTTCATGCCGGGGGACTCGGCTTCGGCTTCAAGTGGAACATGGGTTTCATGCACGACACGCTGCAATATCTGTCGCGCGAGCCGGTGCACCGCAAGTTCCACCATAACGACCTGACCTTCGGCCTGCTCTACGCCTTCAGCGAGAACTTCGTGCTGCCGCTGTCCCACGACGAAGTCGTGCACGGCAAAGGGTCGCTGATCGCCAAGATGGCTGGCGACGACTGGCAGAAGTTCGCCAACCTCCGGGCCTATTACGCCTTCATGTGGGGTTATCCCGGCAAGAAGCTCCTGTTCATGGGCCAGGAGTTCGCGCAATGGCGCGAATGGTCCGAGGAGCGCGCGCTCGACTGGAACCTGCTCGAGTACCACCTGCACGAGGGCATGCGGCGGCTCGTGCGTGACCTCAACGGCACCTACCGTGCCAAGCCCGCGCTGCACGCCCGCGATTGCGAGGGTGAGGGCTTCGAGTGGCTGCTCGCCGACGACCGCGACAACTCGGTTTTCGCCTGGCTGCGCAAGGCGCCCGGCGAAAAACTCGTCGCCGTCATCACCAACTTCACCCCGGTCTACCGCGAAAACTACGCCGTTCCGCTGCCGGTTGAAGGTCGCTGGAAGGAGATCCTCAACACCGACGCGGAAATCTATGGAGGAAGCGGCAAGGGCAACGGCGGCGCCGTGCACGCCAAGAAGAACACAACAGGAGCGATGATGGCCGGCATCACCCTGCCGCCTTTGGCGACACTGATGCTGGAACAAGAGTAAGCAGCCAATTTCGAGGGCCGCGAGGCGTTGCCGAAAGCCGCCTTGACGACCCCGAGGTCAATGTTTTGGGGAGGACAAATGGTGGAAAAGCGTACGCAACCTCTGGCACGTGATGCCATGGCCTATGTTCTCGCTGGCGGCCGCGGCAGTCGCCTGAAGGAGCTGACCGACCGGCGGGCGAAGCCGGCCGTCTATTTTGGCGGCAAGGCCCGCATCATCGACTTCGCACTTTCGAATGCGCTGAACTCCGGCATCCGCCGCATCGGCGTCGCCACGCAGTACAAGGCGCATTCGCTGATCCGCCACCTGCAGCGCGGCTGGAACTTCTTCCGCCCCGAACGAAACGAAAGCTTCGACATCCTGCCGGCCAGCCAGCGCGTTTCCGAGACGCAGTGGTATGAGGGCACCGCCGACGCCGTCTATCAGAACATCGACATCATCGAGGATCACGGCGTCGAGTACATGGTGATCCTGGCGGGCGACCACATCTACAAGATGGACTACGAATTGATGCTGCAGCAGCACGTCGATTCGGGCGCGGACGTCACCATCGGCTGCCTCGAAGTGCCGCGCATGGAAGCAACCGGCTTCGGCGTCATGCATGTCGACGACAAGGACCGCATCATCGCCTTTGTCGAGAAACCCGCAGATCCGCCCGGCATTCCCGGCAATCCGGACATGGCGCTCGCCTCCATGGGCATCTATGTCTTTCACACGAAGTTCCTGATGGATCTTCTACGCCGCGATGCCGCCGATCCGAAATCGAGCCGCGACTTCGGCAAGGACATCATTCCCTACATCGTCGACAACGGCAAAGCCGTCGCCCACCGCTTTGCTCAGTCCTGCGTGCGGTCCGATTTCGAGCGTGAGGCCTATTGGCGCGACGTCGGCACGATCGATGCCTATTGGCAGGCCAATATCGATCTCACCCATGTGACGCCCGAGCTCGACATCTACGACAGCACCTGGCCGATCTGGACCTTCGCCGAGATCAAGCCGCCGGCAAAGTTCGTGCATGACGACGAGAACCGTCGCGGCTCAGCGACGTCGTCGCTGATCTCAGGTGACTGCATCATCTCGGGTGCTGCGCTCAACCGCAGCCTGTTATTCACAGGCGTCCGGGTAAATTCATATTCCCGTCTGGAGAATGCCGTAGTTCTTCCCGATGTGAAGATCGGTCGCCATGCGACGCTGCGCAATGTGGTCATCGACAGCCGTGTCGTGATCCCGGAGGGCCTCGTGGTCGGCGACGATCCGGAGCTCGATGCCAAGCGTTTCCGGCGCTCGGAAAACGGCGTCTGCCTGATCACGCAAACGATGATCGACAAGCTGGGAATGTAGGCACTCCATGAACGTCCTGTCCGTTGCGTCCGAAGTCTATCCGCTGATCAAGACCGGGGGGCTCGCCGACGTCGTCGGCGCGCTCCCGACAGCGCTTTTGCCGCACGGCGTCAAAACCCGCACGCTGGTGCCCGGCTATCCCGTCGTGCTGCAGAAGCTGAAGAAGAAAAAGAAGGTCGGCACTTTCGGCAACCTGTTTGGCAATCCGGCGACAATTCTCGCCGCTGAGATCGACGGGCTGGATCTTCTGGTCCTCGACCAGGCCGCACTCTATCAACGCGACGGCGGCCCTTATGTCGATGCGACCGGCCTCGACTACGTCGACAACTTCCGCCGTTTTGCCGCACTTTCGCTGGCAGCGGCCGAGGTCGCCGGCGGCGACGTGGTGTCCGGCTGGAAACCCGATATCGTCCACGCCCATGACTGGCAGACGGCACTGACGCCGGTCTACATGCATTTCGGCCCTGCCGCCGCAACGCCGACAGTCATGACCATCCACAACATCGCCTTCCAGGGCCAGTTCGGCGCCTCGGTGTTCCCGGAGCTTGCGCTGCCGCCGGAAGCCTTCTCGATGCAGTTCGTCGAATATTACGGCGACGTCGGCTTCCTGAAGGGCGGCTTGCAGACCGCAGACGCCGTTACCACCGTCAGCCCGTCCTACGCGCAGGAGATCCTGACGCCGGAATTCGGCATGGGTCTCGAAGGCCTGTTGAAGAGCCGCGTCGCCGATCTCTCGGGCATCGTCAACGGCATCGACGCCGATATCTGGGATCCGCAGACCGACCCGCATATCGCCCAGCATTTCAGCGCGTCGAGCTTGAAGCAACGTGTTGGCAACCGGCGGGCGCTTGAAGAACGCTTCGGCCTTGAAAAGGGCAACGGTCCGATCTTCTGCGTCGTCAGCCGGCTCACCTGGCAAAAAGGCATGGACCTCGTCGCGGAAGTGGCGGACGAACTCGTCGCTATGGGTGGCAAGCTCGTCGTGCTCGGTTCCGGCGATGCCGCGCTTGAAGGCGCGCTCTTGGCGGCCGCGTCCCGTCACCGCGGCCATATCGGCATGGTCACCGGCTACAACGAACCGCTGTCGCACCTGATGCAGGCGGGCTCCGACGCAATTCTCATTCCGTCACGTTTCGAACCCTGCGGCCTGACCCAGCTCTATGGTCTGCGCTACGGTTGCGTGCCGGTCGTCGCCCGCACCGGCGGGCTTGCCGACACCATCATCGACGCCAACGAGGCCGGGCTTGCAGCCAAGGTTGCCACCGGCTTCCAGTTCACGCCTGTCACTGGCGACGGACTGCGGCTTGCGATCCGGCGTGTGCTGCGTGCATACAGCGAACCCAAGGTCTGGGCGAAAATTCAGACCCAGGGCATGAAATCGGACGTTTCGTGGGCCACAAGTGCCGAGCGTTACGTCTCTCTATATTCCGGTCTTCTCGGGAAAGGTTAAGTCAGCATGATAAGAACGGTTACCACAACTCCCTACGGCGACCAGAAGCCTGGCACGTCAGGGCTGCGCAAGAAGGTCCCGGTCTTCCAGCAGAAGAACTATGCCGAGAACTTCATCCAGTCGATCTTCGATTCGCTCGAAGGCTTCAAGGGCGAAACGCTGGTGATCGGCGGCGACGGCCGCTACTACAATCGCGAAGTCATCCAGATCGCCATCAAGATGGCGGCGGCGAACGGCTTTGGCCGCGTGCTCGTCGGCCGTGGCGGCATTCTGTCAACGCCGGCCGCCTCCAACGTCATCCGCAAGTACAAGGCCTTTGGCGGTATCGTGCTATCCGCCAGCCACAACCCCGGTGGCCCGACCGAAGACTTCGGCATCAAGTACAATATCGGCAATGGCGGCCCGGCACCGGAGAAGGTCACCGACGCGATCTATGCCCGCAGCCAGGTAATCGACAGCTACAAGACGTCTGACGTCGCCGACATCAACCTCGATGCGGAAGGCACGCAGGAACTCGACGGCATGACGGTCACCGTCATCGATCCGGTCGCCGACTATGCCGAACTGATGGAAAACCTGTTCGACTTCGCGGCCATCCGCAAGCTGATCTCAGGCGGCTTCCGTGTCGTCTTCGACGCGATGAGCGCGGTTACCGGACCTTACGCCAAGGAGATCATCGAAAAGCGCCTCGGCGCGCCGAAGGGCTCGGTGATGAACTTCATTCCGCTGCCGGATTTCGGCGGCCACCACCCGGACCCGAACCTGGTGCACGCCCGCGCGCTCTACGAGACGATGATGGGACCCGATGCGCCTGATTTCGGCGCCGCCTCCGACGGCGACGGCGACCGTAACCTTGTCATCGGCCGCGGCATCTTCATCACGCCGTCCGACAGTCTCGCCATGCTCGCCGCCAACGCGCACCTGGCGCCCGGCTATGCCAAGGGTATTGCCGGTATCGCCCGCTCGATGCCGACGAGCGGCGCTGCCGACCGCGTCGCCGAAAAGCTCGGCATCGGCATCTACGAGACGCCGACCGGCTGGAAGTTCTTCGGCAACCTGCTCGACGAGGGCATGGCGACGATCTGCGGCGAGGAAAGTGCCGGCACTGGCTCCAACCATGTGCGCGAGAAGGACGGCCTCTGGGCGGTGCTGCTCTGGCTCAACATTCTCGCCGTGCGCAAGGAAAGCGCGCTCGACATCGTCCAGAAGCACTGGGCGACCTACGGCCGCAACTACTATTCGCGCCACGACTACGAAGAGGTCGATTCCGACGCCGCCAATGGTCTGATGGCAAACCTGCGCGACCAGCTCGCCAGCCTGCCCGGCAAATCCTTCGGCGCGCTCAAGGTCGCGACGTCGGACGACTTCGCCTACAATGACCCGGTCGACCACTCCGTCAGCAAGAACCAGGGCGTCCGCATTCTGTTCGAGGGCGGCTCCCGCGTCGTCTTCCGCCTGTCGGGCACCGGCACATCAGGTGCGACGCTGCGCGTCTACATCGAGCGCTTCGAGCCGGACGCCGCACGCCATGGCATCGAGACACAGGAGGCACTGGCCGATCTGATCGCGGTTGCCGACGAGATCGCCGGCATCAAGGCCCGCACCGGCCGCACTGAGCCGAGCGTCATTACCTGAGATACAGCATTTTTCGGGGCCGCTTCATGCGGCCCTTTCTTTCTGTTGACCGAATACCCCCCTCTGCCCCAAGGACACGACTTCGACACCACGAAGAGGGCCGCCTTCATGCCGACGATCGGAAATCCACCTCTCGGTGCCACCATCACCTCCGAAGGCACGCGCTTTGCGGTCTGGTCGCGCAACGCCGCACGCGTCGATCTCTGCCTCTTCGACAAATCAGGTGCCAGGCAAGTGCGGCAGCTGCCGATGGTGCGCAATGGCGACGTGCATAGCCTGACGCTCGCCGATGCCCCGAAAGGAACGCGCTACGGATTTCGTGCCGATGGCGTCTATTCACCCGACCATGGGCTCTGGTTCGACCCGTCCAAGCTGCTGGTCGACCCCTATGCCATCGAACTTGACCGGCCGTTCCGCCATGATCCGCGCCTGACGATCTTCGACGAAGACACCGCCGATCTCGTGCCAAAGGCAATCGTGACGGAAGTGAAGACAGTCAAGCCGAAGGCGCCACTGTTTCGCGCCGGTGGCCTCATCTACGAGATCGCCGTCAAGCCTTTCACCATCCAGCATCCGGATGTGCCTGAGGCCAAGCGCGGCACGGTGG
This sequence comes from Ensifer sp. LC11, assembly GCF_001695835.1. Taxonomy (GTDB): domain Bacteria; phylum Pseudomonadota; class Alphaproteobacteria; order Rhizobiales; family Rhizobiaceae; genus Ensifer. The sequence continues at coordinate 144,482 of NZ_MBSO01000073.1, forward strand.
CAGCACTGGCCGAGCCCGTGATCATCGAGCATCTCAAGCGCTTGGGTGTCTCGGCGATCGAACTGATGCCGATCGTCGCCTGGATCGACGAGCGCCATCTGCCGCCGCTCGGGCTCAAGAACGGCTGGGGCTACAATCCGATCGCGCCCATGGCGCTCGATCCGCGCCTGGTGCCCGGTGGCATCAAGGAACTACGCAAGACCGTCGAAACACTGCGCAAGGCCGGCATCGGCGTCATCCTCGATCTCGTCTTCAATCACTCCGGCGAAAGCGACCGCTTCGGCACGACGCTGTCGATGCGCGGACTCGACAATCTGACCTATTATCGTCACGTGACCGACCGGCCGGGCGAACTGATCAACGATACCGGCTGCGGCAATACGATCGCCTGCGATCATCCGGTGGTCGAGGCGCTGATCCTCGACAGCCTCCACCATTTCGTGCATGCCGCCGGGGTCGATGGCTTCCGCTTCGACCTTGCCTCGATCCTCGGCCGCGACATGGGCGGCTTCCATCGCGATGCCCGGCTCTTCCAGGCGATATCAGCCGATCCGCTGCTTGCCGACCGCGTGCTCGTCGCCGAGCCCTGGGATATCGGTCCTGGCGGCTACCAGCTCGGCAACTTCCCCTCCCCCTTCCTCGAATGGAACGACCGTGCCCGCGACGACATCCGCATCTACTGGCGGGGCGACCGTCATGCGATCGGCGCGCTGGCGACGGCCGTTGCCGGCTCGTCGAACAGTTTTTCCCGCTGGGGCGAGAGCGGGACGCGGACCGTCAACTTCATCGCCGCCCATGACGGCTTCACGCTTGCCGACCTCGTTTCCTATGCCGGCAAGCACAACGAGGCCAACGGCGAGGAGAACCGCGACGGCCACAACGAAAACCACTCCTGGAACAATGGTGCGGAAGGTCCGACGACCGATCCGGAAATCCTCACCGCTCGCCGCCACGACGCGATGGCGCTGCTTGGCACGCTGTTTGCCACCCGCGGAACGATCATGCTGACGGCCGGCGACGAAGGCGGACGCTGCCAGCAGGGCAACAACAACGCCTATTGTCAGGACAACGCCATCACCTGGCTCGACTGGAAAGCAATGGACGAAGAGATCGTTGCCCACACTGCTGCCCTGTCAGCAATGCGCAGTCGCTTCAGTGTTTTTGATGAGAGCACGTTCCTGAGCGGAAACGGCGATGTCGATTGGCGGCGGCTGGACGGACATCCCATGACGACAGGCGATTGGGAGCATCCGGCAACGGACAATCTGATGATGGTGCTCGCCACCCGTGACCGCGTGCAGAAGCGGGCGACGCGCCTTGCCGTCGTCATCAACCGCAGCCACGCACCCCACCCCGTCAGACTTCCTGACAGCATCGACGGAAAGTGGCAGGACGTGCTGGCAGGACCTGCCATTCCGGACCATGTCGCGCCGCGGTCCGTCACCTTCGTTGTCGAATTTTTCTAAAGCTTTTCCACCACTTGCAGGTTGCACCGGGCCGGCCTATAGATCGTTCGGGGGGCTTGTTTTAGGGCGTTCACATGCTGCAGGACATTTCACTTTCTGAGATCAAGGTACTGGTCGGCAAGGAAGTCGGCGTTTCCGACTGGATCACGGTCACACAGGAAACGATCGACAAGTTCGCCGAAGCGACCAGCGACTACCAGTACATCCACGTCGATCCGGTGCGCGCCGCCGCGGAAACGCCCTTTGGCGGCACGATTGCGCATGGCTTCCTGTCGCTCTCGCTGCTTTCGGCCATGAACTACAATTGCCTGCCGAAGATCCGCGAACAGACCATGGGCATCAACTACGGCTTCGAGAAGGTACGCTTCATCGCGCCGGTGAAAAGCGGCGCCAAGGTGCGCGGCCATTTCGTGATGGCCGATGCGCGCTTCCGCGGAGCCAGCATGCTGATGATCACTTACGACGTCAGCGTCGAGATCGAAGGCGAACGCAAGCCGGCGCTGACGGCCACGTGGCAGACGATCATCCAGTTCGACCCCAAGGACCGGCCGGCAGATGCGTGAGCCTCGCGCCGCCGGGTGAACCCCATGACCACTACCGTGACCATCGAGCCAGCCGACGACCGTTTTGCCGCTGATTTTGCCGGTTGCGACTTTTCCTTCGACGTGACGTGCGAAGCGCTGCCGCCCTTCATCGGCCCCGGTCTTGGTGCCGTCGGGGCGGTCGAAGCCTACACCAAGACCTACGAAGCCGATCCGCAAGAGCTGACGGACGCTGCCGCGGAGCCGGACGCTGCCCTGTTTGCCGCACGCGTTGACGGCAGGTTTGCCGGCTACATCGCGCTGTCGAAGGCGTGGAACGGGCTTGCCGAGGTCGACGATATCGCGGTCGACAGAGACGCTCGCCGCGCGGGCGTGGCCAAAGCACTCATGGACCGGGCGGTATCATGGGCGAAGGAGCACGACCTGCCGGGGATGCGACTTGAAACGCAGTCGAACAATGTCGCGGCCTGCCGGTTCTACGAGCGCTACGGTTTCGAGCTCGCCGGTTACGATCGCCATCTCTATGCCGCCCTGACGCCTGGCACCCGCGAGATCGCGCTCTACTGGTACTTGCACTTCTGAAGGACGTTGGGGAGACGCCTGCCTGGCATCTCCCCAATCTCATCAATGGCCGGCGTCGGCCGCCCCTTCGGACAGCAGCCCGAAGACGAAGGGCGAGAACGACCGCCAGCATTCGACGCGGAACTGATCCTCAGCCATGCGCAACAGAACGATCTCCGCCTTGCCGAGGATCGTGCGCGAGCAGGCGCCAACCGGAAAGATCGGCAGCGACAGATCCTGCGGGCAGCCGCTGTTAACAGCCACGTCCGCGCCCGGACCGCTGACGATGACGGCAACGTTGCGATGCGAGATGTCGACCGCCGAATGCAGCGTGCCGCTCGAGGCAGCCGCCGCCATCAGGTCGGCCTCGCTCTCGTCGATCACCAGCCACTCGTCGGGACCGATCCACAGCGCATGGCGCTGGCCTGACGAGGCCGAGGTCTTCGGCCGCGTTGGCAGCGTGACGCCGAGCGCTGCCGAGAGCGCCGGCAGAGCATCGGCGCCCGCGCGCAACGACATGCGCGTTGCCGCCGGTGCCGGTGTCAGGATCGCCTCGGCCGAGCCGCCGCGCGAGGTGAGCGCCGCCCTGCGGCTTGCAGTAACCTGGTCAGCCATGGAGGCGGCCCCCTTCCTTGTCAAAGAACACCATGTCGCTCACTTCGACGGCGATGGTGCGATCGGTCATCGGCACGTAGAGCGTCTGTCCCAGGCGCTCGCGGCCACCGGCAACCGTGGCCAGCGCGATCGAGCGACCGCAGTTTTCCGACCAGTAGGACGACGTCACGTGTCCAAGCATGGTCATTGGCTTCGGCTGGTTCGGATCGGCGACGATCTGCGCGCCTTCCTCCAGCACCACCTTGGGATCCTTGGTCAAAAGACCGACGAGCTGCTTGCGGCCGTCCTTGACGAGATCCGGGCGCTTGAGGCCGCGGATGCCGACGAAGTCGGGCTTCTTCTTGGAGACCGCCCAGGAAAGGCCGGCGTCATCAGGCGTCAGCGTCCCATCGGTATCCTGACCGACGATGATGTAGCCCTTCTCGGCGCGCAACACGTGCATGGTTTCCGTGCCATAGGCGCAGGCGCCCATCGGCTCGGCCCGTGCCCAGATTGCTTCCCAGACCGCCTGGCCATAATCGGCAGGCACGTTGACTTCGAAGCCGAGTTCGCCGGTGAACGACATACGGAAGAGCCTTGTCGGCACGCCGCAGATCTTGCCCTCGGCAACGCTCATATGCGGGAAGGCCTCGTTGGAAAGGTCGATGCCTTCGACCAGCGGCGCGATGATCTCGCGCGCCTTCGGCCCCTGAACGGCGATGACGGCCCATTGTTCCGTCGTCGAGGTCAGCCACACCTTCAGGTGCGGGAACTCGGTCTGCAGATAGTCTTCCATGTGGTTCATGACGCGCGGCGCACCGCCGGTCGTCGTCGTCACGTGGAAGCGGTCCTCTGCCAGGCGACCAACCACGCCATCGTCATAGACGAAGCCGTCGTCGCGCAGCATGATGCCGTAGCGGCAGCGGCCAGGCTTCAGGTTGTCCCAGGCGTTGGTGTACATGAGATTGAGGAACTGGGCCGCATCCGGGCCGACGACCTCGATCTTGCCGAGCGTCGAAGCATCAAAGACGCCCGCGACGTCACGCACCGTCTTGCACTCGCGCCCAACCGCCTCGTGCATGCCTTCGCCCGCCTTCGGGTAGAACCAGGCGCGCTTCCAGTTGCCGACATCCTCGAACTCGGCGCCATGCGCCTCCTCCCAGGCATGGATAGGCGTCTTGCGCGCCGGATCGAAGAGCGCCCCACGCGAGTGGTTGACGATCGTGCCGAACGTCACCGGCGTATAGGGCTGGCGGAAGGTGGTAAGGCCCACCTGCGGGATGTCCTTGCCGAGCGCTTCCGCAGCGATGGCGAGGCCATGCATGTTGGAAAGCTTGCCCTGGTCGGACGCCATGCCGTTGGTGGTGAAGCGCTTGATATGCTCGATCGAGTGCATACCTTCGCGCACCGCCAGACGAATGTCCTTGGCGCAGACGTCGTGCTGGAAGTCGATGAACGCCTTGACGGTCGTGTCCGGTCCAGCGCCTTCCGCAGCACCGATCATGCCGCCGGTCCAGCCGAAGCGGTTTTCGCCCGAAAGCGCCACCTGCGCTCCGCCTTCGGCACCGGCAGCGCGTGCCGTCAATTCGCCGGCGGCAAGCGCCTCGTCGATCGTTGCCTGCAGGTCGTCGGTGCCGTTGCAGGCGCCGATCGACAGGCAATCCTGCAGATAGGTGCCAGGCAGGAAGCGCTGGGTCGCCGCATCGAACTTCACCTTGCCGCGCGACTGCGAGAACAGGTGTACCGACGGCGTCCAGCCAGCCGAGACCAGCAGTGCGTCGACGGCGATCTTGCGCGCCGAACCGCCGCCGTTTCGGGCAACACTGATCGAATTGACCCGCAGCTTGCCGCCGGCCTTGATCACCGAGTGCCCGGTCAGCACCTCGATGCCGAGCTTGCGCGCTTCGGCAAGAACGGCCTCGCCCGGATTTTCGCGGCAGTCGACGATCGCAGCCACCGACACGCCGGCGCGCTTCAGGTCGAAGGCGGCCTCATAGGCCGAGTCATGGGCGGTGTAGACGCCGACCTTCGAGCCGACCGAGACGCCGAAGTGGTTGAGATAGGTGCGGCCAGCCGAGGCGAGCATGATGCCCGGACGGTCGTTGTTGGCGAACACCATATGCCGCTCGATCTGGCCGTTGGCGAGGATCACCTTCTTGGCCCGCACCTGCCACAGCCGCTCGCGCGGCAGTGACTTGTCGAGCGCCGCGAGGTGATCGGTCACCCGTTCGACCAGGCCGACGAAATTGTGGTTGTAGTAACCGAAGCCGGTGGTGCGCGTCAGCAGCGTGACATTGTCCATGGCGGAGAGCGCCTTGGCGGTTTCCTGCGCCCAGTCCCAGCCGTCTTTGCCATCGATCGTCGTGCCGCTCTCATAGCGCAGCGCACCACCGACTTCCGGCTGCTCATCGCAGATGATCACCTTGGCGCCGGCCTTGGCCGCGGCAAGGGCCGCCGAGAGGCCAGCGACGCCGGCACCAATGACGAGGACGTCGCAATGGGCGTAGCGGCTGGCATAGTGGTCCGGATCGGCTTCCGTCGGGGCGACGCCGAGGCCGGCCGCACGACGGATGAACGGTTCATAGATCGCATGCCAGGCGGCCTTCGGCCACATGAAGGTTTTGTAGTAGAAGCCGGCGGCGAAGAACGGCGACAGGAGATCGTTGAAACCACCGACGTCGAAGGCGAGCGACGGCCAGCGGTTCTGCGATTCCACCTTCATGCCATCGAAGACTTCCTGCACCGTGGCGCGCACGTTCGGTTGGCGGCGGGCGGCATCGCGCGACACGTCCATAAGCGCGTTTGGCTCCTCCGCGCCGGCCGAGAGAATGCCGCGCGGGCGGTGATACTTGAATGAGCGACCGACGAGGTGAATGCCGTTGGCAAGCAGCGCCGAGGCGACGGTGTCGCCTTCAAGCGCCGTCAACGTGCGGCCGTCGAAGGTGAAGCGCGCGGTGCGGGCCGGTGTCAGGCGGCCGACACCTGGAATGCGATTGGCGCCCATCATTTCGCGGCTCCCTTGTCCTGCTCGCTCTGAAGAATGGCGGCGATATCAGGCTTGGGCTCGCCGGCCTTGTAGGTGGTGTAGAAGCGGTCGCTGACCGTGTCGCGGGCGGCGTTGAAGAAACGGCCGCAGCCATGGATATGGCGCCAACGCTCGAAGATCAGACCTTTCGGGTTCTGACGGAGGAAGAAGTATTCCTCGAACTCTTCGTCGGTGATGTCGGCAATGTTCTCCGGACGGGCGATATGGGCGTCGCCGGCGCCGCGGAATTCGAGCTCGGAGCGCTCTTCCTCGCAATAGGGGCAATAGATCAGAAGCATCTCGAAATCCTCAGTGCGCAACGGCGGCGGCAGCCGCCTCGTCGATGAGCCGGCCGGTACGGAAGCGCTCCAGCGTCAGCCCTGCGGCCAGACGATGCGGCTCGCCCTTGGCGATCAGATGGGCGAACAGGTTGGCCGAACCCGGCGTCGCCTTGAAGCCGCCCGTACCCCAGCCGGCATTCAGGAACAGGCCGGGCACCGGCGTGACGCCCTGGATCGGCGAGCGGTCCTGGGTGACATCGACGATGCCGCCCCACTGGCGCATCATCTTGACGCGGCGGAACATCGGGAAGAGCTCGCAGATCGCATCAAGCGTATGGGTGATGATCTGCAGGCCGCCGGTCTGCGAATAGGAATTGTACTGGTCGGTGCCGGCCCCGATGACGAACTCGCCCTTGTCGGACTGAGAGATATAGGCATGCACGGAGTTCGACATGACGACGCAGGGGAAGATCGGCTTCAACGGCTCGGAAACCAGCGCCTGCAGCGGCTGGCTCTGCAGCGGCACGCGCACGTCGGCCATCTGCATCAGCACCGAGGTGTGGCCGGCGGCGGAGATGCCGACCTTCTTGGCGCCGATATGACCGCGGTTGGTGTCGACGCCGACGACCCGGCCGGTCTCGTCGCGGCGAATACCGGTGACTTCGCAGTTCTGGATGATATGTACGCCGCGGTCGGAAGCGGCGCGTGCGTAACCCCAGGCAACCGCGTCGTGGCGCGCCGTACCGCCACGGCGTTGAAGGGCTGCGCCATTGATCGGGTAGCGCGCTGTCTTGGCGATATCGAGCGGCGGACAATAGGCCTTGGCCTGTTCCGGGGTCAGCCATTCATTGTCGATGCCGTAGAGACGGTTGGCATTGATATGGCGCTTGAACGACTGCTGGTCATGGATGTTGTGCGACAGCATCATGACGCCGCGCGGCGAGTACATGACGTTGTAGTTCAGATCCTGCGACAGGTTTTCCCAGAGCTTCAGCGAATGCTCGTAGATGTCCATGCTCTCTTCATAGAGATAGTTGGACCGGATGATCGTTGTGTTGCGGCCGGTATTACCGCCGCCGATCCAGCCCTTTTCGAGCACGGCGACGTTGGTCATGCCATGCTCCTTGGCGAGGTAATAGGCTGCACCCAGGCCGTGGCCGCCGCCACCGATGATGATCACGTCGTATTCCTTGCGCGGCTCCGGCGACGCCCAGTGCGGGCCCCATCCCTTGTGGCCGCGCAGCGCCTCGCGCGCCACGGCGAAAACTGAGTATTTGCGCATTGGCCTTAAACTCCATGAACCCCGGTGATCATTCTCGTTGGCGTTAGAAATCGCAAATCCGACGCCCGCGCAACGTTTCTTTTGCGACGCAATTGCGTGGACTTGCGCGCAGTTGCGACATGGCTACGGATCGGTTACCCGGCAAGGCGGAACCGCCGCAGCGCCCGCAACTGAGGATTTTTCAGCGCCTCCTCATGTCGTCGCTGGACTTTCATTGAGCGATCTGGTATCCGCTCGTCTAATCGTAAAGCTTCCAGCTTAGCGAATGTTATTCTTTTGCCTCCGGCACCTGACGGAGATGCAAACAACTCGAACCAAGGAACGGGATTCACGTGCAGGTACTTGTCCGCGATAACAATGTCGATCAGGCGCTCCGCGCTCTCAAGAAGAAGATGCAGCGCGAAGGCATTTTCCGCGAAATGAAGATGCGTGATTACTACGAAAAGCCGTCCCAGAAGCGCGCCCGCGAAAAGGCCGAAGCCGTTCGCCGCGTCCGCAAGCTGGCACGCAAGCGTGCACAGCGCGAAGGCCTCCTGGCCCGCTGATTTGTCGTTTTTTCGACGCTATTCGATGTAAGTCGTGGCGGGGGCGAAATATCGCCACCGCCTTTTTTTGGTATGGACATCTTTTCCGCCGACAGGCTAGCGTGCTCGACGCTGCCACCGGCGGACGACCGACCGGAGTGTTTGGCCGGTGGTCTGCTGGAGCCTGAACAGGCCCGGCTGCGGAGCCCGCGGGGAGTTTCGGGGTTCCGGGAACGGAAAGCCAACGGCTTTCGAGACCTTGTCGATTTGAGGGATCAACCTTTGACACTTGCTGCCATGACTGCGGACGTCTCCGGTTTCACTGCCCATGAGGCGTCTCGCCGCCACCAGCGCAAGCCGAGGCTTGCCGCAATGCTGATCCTCGGCTCGGCCCTTCTTCTGGCGGGCTGCACGACCGACGGCCCCGACTCCGTGACCAATAGGGTCGAGCGCGAACAGGGTTCGCAGGAGAACATCGCCTCGCTCTCGAGCGTCATCGCCTCCAACCCGAGCGATCCCGAAGGTTACAATGTCCGCGGCTCGGCCTACGGCCGCGCCGGAGAATATCGCCGCGCCATTGCCGACTTCGATCAGGCGATCCAGCTGAACCCGCGTTTCTATCAGGCCTATGCCAACCGGGCGCTCGTTCATCGCAACATGGGCAACACCCAGGCAGCCCTTGCCGATTACAACATGGCGCTGCAGCTCAACGCCAACTATGACGTCGCCTATATCGGCCGCGGCAATCTCTATCGCCAGGCCGGCCAGCTCGATTCCGCCTTCAATGACTTCAACAAGGCGATCCAGCTCGACACGACCGATCCGCGCGCCTACCACAATCGTGGCCTGATCTATCAGGCGCGCAATCAGCACGGCCAGGCGATCGAAGACTTCTCGACCGCGATCTCGCTGTCGCCGAGCTCACCGGAGCCCTACAACGGCCGCGGCATCTCCTATGTCGCCCAGGGCGACGACGACAACGCCTTCTCGGACTTCAACACCGCGATCAACCTCAACGGCAAGGTCGCTGAATCCTGGGCCAACCAGGCGCTGATCTACGAGCGCAAGGGCGACAAGGCCAAGGCATCGAAGTCCTATTCGCATGCGCTGCAGCTCGATCCGAAATACGAGCCGGCGCGCGCCGGTCTTGCCCGCGTCAAGGCGTCGTAAGGCTCCCCAATCCTATTTTCCGAACGCCCGCGAACACTTCGCGGGCGTTTTCGTTTGCGTGTGCCCGCGCCTAATCACTCCGCAACGGCGGAACCTTCCTGGCGTCCGTTCGTTTGCCTGAAGCGTTAAGAACGGAGACTGAGCCATGATCAAACGAACCCTCGTCACGGCACTGGCGCTTGCCGCGCTCGCCACCGGCCCCACCGCTGCGCAGAATTACGTAGCCCTCGGTCGCCTCGTCTGTGGTTCGGAAGGCGGCACCGGCATGATTGTCACCTCGACGAAAAATCTGATGTGCACCTTCACGCCCACCAACGGTGGACCGAAGGCCGTCTACGCCGGCACGATCCGCAAGATCGGCATCGACATCGGCAAGACCGGCAAGAGCACGATGGTCTGGGACGTTTTTGCCAAGACAGGAACGCCGATCAGCGAGTTTGCGCTTGCAGGCGAATACTACGGCGTTGGCGCCGATGCGAGCCTGGCTGTCGGCGGTGGCGCCAAGGTGATCGGTGGTGGCACCAACAAGGCCTTCATGCTGCAGCCGGTCAATGTCCAGGTGCAGGAAGGCCTGAACGTCGCCGTCGGTATCGATCAGTTGACGCTGGCTCCGGCCGGCTAATCAATTCCGGGAGAACACAGAGCTTCTTCCGGGATGCGTAGCGTAAGCGTACATAGCGTGCGTAAATGCCTTCCAACGCAAAACGCCCGCCGAAAGGCGGGCGTTTTCGATCGGATTATGGCCTGAGCCTTAGGCGTGCAGCGCCTTGACAATGTCTTCCGTCACCTTCTTGGCATCGCCGAGCAGCATCATCGTGCCGTCCTTGTAGAACAGCGTGTTGTCGATGCCGGCGTAACCCGAGCCGAGCGAGCGCTTGACGAACAGGCAGGTCTTGGCCTTGTCGACATCGAGGATCGGCATGCCATAGATCGGCGACGACGGGTCGTCGCGGGCTGCCGGGTTGGTGACGTCGTTGGCGCCGATGACATAGGCGACATCCGCCTGGGCGAACTCCGAGTTGATGTCCTCGAGTTCGAACACTTCGTCGTAGGGCACGTTCGCTTCCGCGAGCAGCACGTTCATGTGACCGGGCATACGGCCGGCGACCGGGTGGATCGCGTATTTCACGTCGACGCCTGCCGCCTTCAGCTGGTCGCCAAGCTCGCGCAGGGCATGCTGTGCCTGGGCGACGGCCATGCCGTAGCCCGGAACGATGATCACCTTGGAGGCATTCGACATCAGGAACGCCGCATCGTCGGCAGCGCCCTGCTTGACCGTGCGCTGGACGCCGTCGTCGCCGCCGGCCACCGCAGTCTCGCCGCCAAAGCCGCCGAGGATGACCGAGATGAACGAGCGATTCATGCCCTTGCACATGATGTAGGAGAGGATCGCACCGGAAGAGCCGACGAGCGCACCGGTGATGATCAGCGCGAGGTTGCCAAGCGTGAAGCCGATGCCGGCTGCGGCCCAACCCGAGTAGGAGTTGAGCATCGACACGACCACCGGCATGTCGGCGCCGCCGATCGGGATGATGATCAGCACGCCGAGCGCCAGCGACAGAGCAACGATCAGCCAGAACACGGTCGTGCTCTGGGTGAAGACAAGCATGATCACCAACGCGATCAGCGCCGCTGCGAGACCGGCATTGATGACGTGGCGCCCCGCAAGCAGGATCGGCTTGCCGGACATGCGGCCGTCGAGCTTGAGGAAGGCGATGACCGAACCGGTGAAGGTGACGGCGCCGATGGCGACGCCAAGCGACATTTCGACCAGCGCCTGGGCGTGGATGTCACCGACGGCGCCAATGCCGAAGCTCTCCGGCGCATACATCGCCGCGGCCGCGACCATCACCGCCGCCAGACCGACGAGCGAGTGGAAGGCGGCGACAAGCTGCGGCATCGAGGTCATGGCGATGCGCCGGGCGATAACGGCACCTGCGCCGCCGCCGATGGCGAGGCCAAGCACGATCAGCATCAGCCCGCCGAAGCTTGGCTTGGCAAGCAGCAGCGTCGTGACGATGGCGATGCCCATGCCGACCATGCCGTAGGTGTTACCCTTGCGGCTGGTGGTTGGATGCGACAGGCCACGCAGCGCCATGACAAACAGGACGCCGGAGACGAGATAGAGGAAGGCTGCGAAGTTAGCGTTCATCAGGCCGGCCTCACTTGTCTTTTTTCTTGTACATGGCGAGCATGCGCTGGGTGACGAGGAAGCCGCCGAAGATGTTGACGGCGGCCAGCACCAGCGCGACGAAACCGAAACCGGTCGCAAGCCCTGAAGCCGAAATGCCGACGGCGAGCAGCGCGCCGACGACGATGACCGAGGAGATCGCGTTGGTGACCGCCATCAGCGGCGTGTGCAGCGCCGGCGTCACCGACCAGACCACGTAGTAGCCGACGAAGATCGCCAGCACGAAGATCGCCAGGCGGAAAACGAAGGGGTCGATCGCGCCACCGGTGGCACCATGGGCGACGGCACCGGCCGCGTCCGGCACGTATTCGGCAGCGGTTCGGACCGCTTCTACCGCCCGGTCGAGATCGGCGAGCGCCTTGTCGAGAAGTTCATTCGCCATCACTTGTCCCCCTTGCTGGCGCCGAAGTTCGGATGCACCACTTGACCGCCATGGGTGAGCGCCGTCGCCTTGACGAGTTCGTCCTCCATGTTGAGCGCAAGCGCCTTGGTTTCCTTGGACACCATGGTCTCGAGGAAGGTGACGAGGTTCTTGGCATAGAGACCGGAGGCGGAAGCGGCGATGCGGCCCGGAACGTTCAGATGGCCAATGACCTTGACGCCCTCGACCTCGGCAACCTTGCCGGGCTCTGCACCCTCGACGTTGCCGCCACGTTCGACCGCGAGATCGACCGCAATCGAACCGGGCTTCATGTTTTTCAGCATGTCACGGGTGACGAGCCGCGGCGCCGGACGGCCGGGGATGAGCGCCGTGGTGATGACGATGTCCTGTTTGGCGATGTGCTCGGCGACGAGTGCCGCTTGCTTGGCCTGATACTCCTTGGACATTTCCTTGGCGTAGCCGCCAGCTGTTTCGGCCGCCTTGAACTCCTCGTCCTCGACGGCGATGAACTTGGCGCCGAGCGAGGCGACCTGTTCCTTGGCGGCCGGCCGCACATCGGTTGCCGAAACAACGGCGCCGAGACGACGGGCGGTCGCAATCGCCTGGAGACCAGCAACACCCGCACCCATGACGAAAACCTTGGCGGCCGGAACCGTACCGGCCGCGGTCATCATCATCGGCAGCGCCCGGTCATATTCGCAGGCCGCATCGATCACCGCCTGGTAGCCGGCGAGGTTCGCCTGGCTCGACAGCACGTCCATCGATTGCGCGCGGGTGATGCGCGGCATCAGTTCCATCGCAAAGGCGGTGAGCCCGGCATTCGCCATTTCGGCGATCGCCGCCTCGTTGCCGTAGGGATCCATGATGGCGATGACGATCGCCCCGGATTTGTAACCGGCAATCTCGGCGCTCGTCGGCCGGCGGACCTTCAGGACGACATCCGCCGTCTTGGCGTCGGCAATCGTGCCGATGCGGGCTCCCGCCTTCTCGAATTCTGCGTCCGGAATGCGCGACAGAAACCCGGCGCCTGCCTCGATGACGACATCGAAGCCGAGACCTTTTAGTTTTTTCACGGTATCCGGTGATGCGGCAACGCGACCCTCGTTCGGGTCCGTTTCCTTGGCGACAAAGACAATCTCGCTCACAAATCCCCCTCCTTGGCCGCAATCGAGCCAAGGCCGGAATGCGGGCATTCTCTCCGACTGCAAAGCGCGCGGCCCATCGAGCCTGCACACCCCCATATGCGTGGCACCGGGGTGCCAGGCACATATATTCTGGAAACAGACACCCCAGGCTATTCGAACCGCAGGCTATTCGACGCCGGTTCTCACTCGGCATCGCGGGTCTGTTTTCCACTCCCCCTCACGCAGTGAGGAAACACGTCCCGATGCATAGAATGCCCGGGGCATGGAGATCTCTAGGCTCTACAGCGCCGGGCGCCCAATTGGATGCACAATGGTTGCTGTAGCATATTGAAGTGCTGCGCAGCGTCGACGCCTCCAGTCGACAGCATGCCACTTCGTCCGGGCTCGCGCCCGGTCGCCGAGGAAGCGTCGAAGCTCCTCGGCAATCAGTCCGATGACGCTGATTAGCGCAGGAAGAAGAAACCCGCGACGTTGAGCAGAATGAAAAGGATGATCGAGGAGAACAAGCCCATCGTGGTGAAGAAGCCGGCAGCCATGGCGATCAGCAGGGCGACGCAGAAAAGCGTGCCGTACTTCGATGCGCTCAGGAACATGAGGTAGGTCTTCTCGTGTTCCGGATAGTCCATCGGAGCGCCCACATCGACCGGTCCAGAATGATGCTCAGCCATCGTTCAAATTCTCCCTGAATGCCACGGCGCGACCTCTGGTCATCACCGCCCCTATCGAAGCATGGTCCCGCGAAAAGCCGCGAAAACCCTTGTAGCTGCCCTTACACAATGCTTGGGCCGGGCGCAACGAAAACCCGTCCTTTAGCAGTACCTGATGGGGCGATATGTCGCGCCTGGCCGCAAGGGCGGCGCGCACGAGCGCGCCCGCCTCAGGCGAGGTTACTGCAGGCGCCTATCGGAACACGGAGGTGCGGTAGGAACGGCCGTAGCCGGTCTGCGCCATGCGCGCGGTCGGGAGAATCGTCAGCGGTGCGAACGGCACCTCGCTGCGGTCAGCAAACATCATGCGGCGCTCGAAGGGTTCGGAATCAAAGATCGGGTATCGATCAAGGATCGACGGCCGCTGCCCCCTCACCTGGGCGACGAGCAGAGCACCATCGGCGTTGTAGACGCCAAGGTTCTCGCGCTTGGCGACAACAGTCTCGGAAGCGAAGATGCGCTTGTAGAAGGCGGTGTGCCGGGGCCGGCAGGCCGTCAGGCAACGGTCGGCGGAGAAATATTCGCAGGCCATCGCCACCGGGCGCAGCGTCAGGTAGGGGAGCGCCCGCATCTCGTCGCCGATAACGTCAGGATCGACCGCCAGCCGACCCGGGTCGACCAGCACCATGCCGGCATCGAGGAACGCGTCGATCTCAGGACCGAAGATCATGCCCGAGGTGCTTGCACGGTGTTCCGGCGTGACGTGATGGACGCGCACCGTGCTGACAAGGCTCTCATCGAGGTAAATGCCGAAGACGTAAGCGTGGCTGTCGAAGTCGAGATCGTCGATCAGCGTCGAGCCGGTCAGCTCCATCAGATTGACGGACTTGTAGGACTTATAGCGCAGCCGCGCGATGTCCTCCATATCCTCGCCGGTCTCGACCCGCCGGTATTCGACACGATCGAGCAACTGCATCAGTTTTTCAGAAAAACGCCCAGGCTCCGCCTGGTGACTCATCTCACCCATACTCAACACCTCATGGTTAACAAATCGTTAACCTATTGAGTGCGCAGGGTGCGGCAACCGCAAAACGCAACTGTTCACCGTTAACTTTTCGTTAACCATGAAAATTGGCCAATTATTCGGCCGATGCGTGGACAGGCGCGTCGTTTCTGGACGAATTTAAGCTGAAGCTACAATGTGTTACGCTGAACGTGACAGTAGCAAAATGGGACGAAAACAGCGCCCGAGAGAGTTCAAGCGATGCGCTTGCTCGATGGTTTTGTGCTCCGTTTCGGCACACCATTCTTGCAGAGAGCCACAATCGCCGAGGCCGGCATGGGAGCGGCAAAGACGAAGCCTTGTATCAAATCAGCACAATTGTGCTCGTTGATGAGCTGCAACTGATCTGCCGTCTCAACGCCTTCGACGACGATGCGCAGGCCGAGGGCCCGGGCAAGGTTGGCCGTTCCACGCAGGAGCTTGAAGCGTCGCGAATCCTCGCGGATATTGCGTACGAAGGAGCGATCGATCTTGATGATGTCGACCGGCAATGCATCGAGATAGCTAAGGCTGGAATAGCCGGTGCCGAAATCGTCGATGGCAATGGTGATGCCAAGGCCGCGCAGCTCGCGCAGGATTGCCTGCACCTTGAGCGGCTCGTCCATCAGGCAGCTTTCAGTCACTTCCAGATGCAACCGCGCGGCATCAAGGCCGGTTGCCTGAAGCGCATCGGTCACCATCGTCACGATCTCGGTGCTGCGAAGGTCGAGCACGGACAGATTGACCGAGACGGACACGTCGTTCGGCCAGTCCATGCAATCGCGGCACGCCTGGTCGAGGACGAAGCGTGTGATTTCCGTGACCAGTCCAAGCTCTTCGGCGAGCTGAATGAACACGTTCGGCGGCACCGGACCGCGCTCCGGATGGGTCCAGCGCGCCAACGCCTCGCAGCACTCGACCCGGCCACCGCTCGGCGCAAACATCGGCTGGTAGGAAAGCGTCAGGCTGCGGGCATTGATTGCCTCGCGCAGATCCGCTTTCAGCTTCTGGCGATCGACGTAGCGGGCATCCATCTCGATTTCGAAGGCCGTGCAGCCACCCCGGTTGCGCAGCTTGGTTTCCGAAAGCGCCAGGTCCGCCTTGATCTGCAGATCTTCCAGGCGCAGGTCGGCGCTCGGAGTGATGACGAAGCCCGTACTCATCGTCATGTTGAAAGTAAAGCCACTGGCTTCATAGGTACCGCGCAGATCGGCGTGAAGCCCTCGCATCCGTTCTTCCAGGTCGACCAGGTCAGCCCTGTTCGGGAAGAACACCACGAACTCGTCGCCCATCAGCCGCGCAGCGATCGCCTCATCCCCGGCGAGCGCCTTCAGCCGGCCGGCGATCGCCTGCAAGAGCTTGTCGCCGACGATGTGGCCACGCATGTCATTGACGTGTTTGAACTCGGTGACGTCGAGGACCATCAGACCGACGAGCCGGTCCTCCTTGTCATCAGCACTCACCGTCGCCAGAACCAGTTCGCCGAAGTAGTCGCGGCTCGGCAGTTCCGTTAGCTTGTCGAAGCGCACCATATGCAGGATCTGCTTTTCCGCCTGCACCCGTGCTGTGACATCTTCGAAGATCAGCACCGTCTCGCCGTTATCGCGGCGGCTCGCGGAGAACTCGAGATGCAGTTCCTCACTGACCGGGATCAGCACCTGCGGACGCTTGCCCTTGAGCAGGAGATCGAGCTGGCGCGAAATCGCCCGGGTTTTCTCCGTGTCGAGCCGCATGCGCCGCGCGCCGCGGCGGAGCACGTCCTCGAGCAGCCAATCCTTCAGTTCTGTCCGGTCGCCAAGCGCCAGCAATTCGCAGGCACGCTCATTGGCAACGACGACCCGGCCGTCGCCATCGAGCATGAACAGCCCATGCGTCATGTTGTTGAGCGCCGTATCGAACTGGCCGGCGATGGTTGTGATCTCGCGCGCCGCCAGCACGTTCTCATAGAGAAAGGCGCGCACGTTGTTGGCCATCATCCAGGTGGAGAGGATGAAGGGCAGAATCAGGACGGCAAGCGCCAGCATGAACGCGTCCTGCAGCGTGATCAGGCCAAAGACGATTGGCAGGCATGCCGACGATGACAACAGCAGCACGGCTCGCTCCGAGCCGTAGTTTCGCCCGACGAGCGAAATCATCGACGCGAGCGTTACCGATATGGTGGCGAGCTCGGAAAAGGAATCTTTGCTGACCGCAATCGCATAGCCGCAGGCAATGCCACAGGTGAGCGTGACGCTGACGCCGCCGACGATGTAGCGGTTTTCCCATCGGCGCACCATCGCCCGATCGGCATTCGAGAAATCCTGCCGGTCGAACCGCGCCATGTCGAGATTGCGCAGTGCCCAGAGCACAAAGATCGCACCGGAGCAGATGAGATAGAGCGGGTCACTGGTTTTCAGGTAGACGAGCAGGAACGTCACGACATGCGACAGCATGCCGATCACCAGCGTTTTGCGATGTTCGTAGAGCGAGCTCACGGATGACAGATACACGTCAGTCGGAAGAGCGCTCTGTCCAAGTCGCATCATGAACCAAGCTCCGGTTTACCGGATTGTTAGGGGTGATGACTTAACGAAATATTTCGTCTAACGCCCCGAAAAAAGTATCGAATTGCAGAAAAATCACGGGCCGGGCGCGGTATCGCCCAAGAGTTCAACTCAGTAGTGCGAACCGCGCGGAACAATACTCGGTTTCCGCAACCAAGCATAGGTATCCGCACACTCAATGGGCTCAACCACAACTTCGGCAATTCTGCGATGCCCGCAAGCGATCCCAAACTTGCGCTTCAGATGGTTACCCGTTCTTGAAGAATTACCTGCGATTTCCTGCTGTTTCTGGATCGTGCCTGCCGCTCCTCCATCCCGGATCGACGCAGCATTCGCCGTCACCACCTTCTCAGTTGACTTTCATCCACATCTGAAGGCAAGGCTTTTCTCAAGCGTTTTACGGAGCTTGATGATGTCGAAACCTGTCGTTGCCATCCCCTGCGATTTCCGCGAATTCGACGGCAATGTCTGGCATGTCGTTGCTCATCAATATGTCCGCGCCGCTGTCGAAGGCGCAGGCGTCATGCCTTTTCTGATACCCGCGCTCGAAACCGGCAACGACATCGATGAGATCCTCGATCGCGTCGACGGCGTGCTCGCGAGCGGTGCCCGCTCCAACGTCCACCCGTCGCTTTACGGCCGTGAAGCCAGGGAGAGCGATGGTCCCTTCGATCCCGGTCGCGACGCAACCAGCCTGCCGCTCATCACCCGAGCGCTGGAGCGCGGCGTGCCGCTGCTCGCCATCTGTCGCGGCATCCAGGAACTGAACGTCGCGCTCGGCGGTACGCTCGCCACAGAGATCCAGGACCAGCCGGGTATATGGGATCACCGCAAGCCTGACGTAAAGGAACTCGACGTCGCCTATGGGATCCGTCAGGACGTCATCGTCAAGGAAGGAAGCTGCCTCGCGCCGGTGCTCGGCGCTGGGCGCATCCGCGTCAACTCGCTGCATCGCCAGGCAATCGCCGCCACTGCGCCGCGTCTGGCGATCGAAGCGGTGGCCGACGACGGCACGATCGAGGCGGTCTCGGTGATCGGCGCCAAGGCCTTCGCCGTCGGCGTACAATGGCATCCGGAATATTGGGTGCGCACCGACACGCCCTCGGCCAGCCTCTTCAAGGCATTCGGCGATGCGGTTCGAACCTATGCCGCCGCACGGCTGGCAGCCTGACAATCTTCGTTACTTCGCGTACCAGCGCTGCGGTGTCCCGTGTCAGACCGCGCGCCGCGTGAACGGCGTTTCCGGCACCGGCGTCAGCGCCTTGCCGGTCGCAAACCAGGCCTCGATATTGTCGACGACGAGATCGGCCATGGCATTGCGTGTGACCACGGACGCCGAGGCCACATGCGGCAGCAGCGAGACGTTCGCAAACGCCATCAGCGCATCTGGCACCTGCGGCTCGTTCTCGAAAACGTCGAGCCCTGCACCGGCAATCACGCCGCTCTGAAGCGCCTCGATCAGCGCCGCCTCGTCGACTGTCGAGCCGCGCCCGACATTGATCAGCACCCCGTTGCCGCCAAGTGCCGCAAGCACTTCCGCATTGACCGTATGCTTCGTCGCCTCGGTGCCAGGCACGATGACGACAAGCGTATCGACGGCCGCGGCCAGCCCGACGAGCGTCGGATGAAAGGCGTAGGGCAAGCCTTCGCGCGGGCTGCGCGTGTGATAGGCGATCGAGACGCCGAAGGCTTCAAGCCGTTTGGCGATCGCAAGCCCGATGCGACCGAGACCGTAGAGGCCAACAGTACGCCCGCGTAGGGACAGCGGCGAGAGCGGAAACGCACCCTCGCGCTTCCAGCGCCCCTGACGCAGCCATTGCTCTGCTTGCGGGAGCTGACGAACCGTATTGAGCAGCAGGCCGATGGCCGTGTCGGCCACTTCCTCGGTCAACACATCGGGCGTATTGCTGACGACGATGCCCTTAGCCACCGCATGACCGATCTCGACGCCGTCGTAACCGACGCCGAAATTGGCGATGACCTCAAGCTGCGGCAGGGCATCCATCAGCGTTCCAGGGAACCGCCCTGCAACGGCCACGGCCCGCACATCCCGCATCTCAGGCAACACTTGCGCCGGATCCGCACTGTCGATCCTGACGATCTCAAACTGCTCCGCCAACCGGTCGAGAACCCGTTGATTGATCCTTCCGGGCACGAGAACGCGAATGCGGGAGGCAGACATGTGGAATTCCCTGTTGCAGGACCTCAGGCGATGACCCGCAAGGGACCGGTTGATTGCCGGATACGCATTTCCGGCTTGATCAAATGGATGCCGTCCGGTTCGTGGCTGCCGGAGAGCTTGTCGAGAAGCGCGCGGGCCGCACTTCGGCCGACGTCGGCCTGGCCGTTCCAGACAGTCGTGAGCGCCGGTGTCGCGATCGAAGCCTCTTCCAGATCGTCGTATCCCGTGACGGAAATGTCGACGCCGGGAACGAGACCGGCACGGGCGATGCCGTTCATCATGCCGATCGCCACCAGGTCGTTCCAACAGACGACTGCCGTCGGCTTTTGCGGCAGGGAGAGCAGATGCACCGCGGCTTCGAAGCCGCCCTGTTTCGTGCGGGGACCGGGAATGCGCAACTCCGGATCGACCTCGATATTGGCCTTGCGCAGCGCGTTGACATAGCCCTGATAGCGGTCGCGGCCGGTGGACGTCTGGTCGGTGCCCCCGACCATGGCGATACAGCGGTGACCAAGGCCGATCAGATGATTGGTCGCAAGCGAAATGCCGTAGGCGTCGTCACCGCGGAAGATCGGCACATCCACGCCCTCGATCGAGCGGGCGATCAGGATCGCCGGCATGCCGTTGTCCTCGGCAAGCTGGATGTCCTCCAGCGGCGTACCGATGGCCGGCGACATGATGACGCCATCGCCACCGAGCTGCAGCAGCGTCTCGATGAAATCGCGCTGCTTGTCGACGGAATCGTAGTGGTTGGAAAGAATGAAGGTCTGCTTGTCGCGGTCGAGCTCGGCTTCGATCGCTTTCAGGATTTCGCCGTAGAACGGGTTCATGATGTCGTGCACGACGACGCCGATGATGCCGGAACGGGAGGTTCTGAGGCTGGCAGCGCGGCGGTTGTAGATGTAGCCGAGCGCGCGGGCCTGCTCCTTGATCTTGTCGCGGGTGACGGTCGCCACCAAGGGACTGTCACGCAGGGCCAGAGATACTGTTGCCGTCGAAAGACCGAGCGTTTCCGCGATCGTCGATAGCTTGACCTTTTGCGCCACGATGCCCCCTGTAAGCCCTGTTTCGCCCCCTCACCGCATCAATCCCGCGATCAGATCCGCTCGAGACAATGCAGCAAACTCCCGGCGACCTTCATGCGTCACGACGGACACGCGGGTACCGGAATTTAAACACCTATTTAAACTGTTTAAATCGCCGCTGCAATATGCGGGAACGAAGGTCAGTCAGCCGCCCGCGCTGCCTGAAGATTGCTGTCGACGGCGCGCAGCAGCTTCATCAGCGTGCGCACCTGCTTGTCGGTCAGGCCGCGGGTGGCGAGCGCTTCCGAGTGCTGGCCAGCTTCGGCGATGATCTGCAGCCGGTTGCGACCGGGCTCGGTGAGGTAGACCTTGGTGAGCCGCGCATCGTCCTCGTCCGGGCGACGCTCGAGAAACCCTTGCGCCTCCATGCGGCCGATCGTGCGGGTCATGGTCGGCGCCTTGACCCCGAGCCTCGTGGCAAGCCCGCCTGCGGTCATGCCGTCGGTTTCGGCGAGCGCCAGCATCACGCCGTCCTGACCGGCATAGAGGCCGCTTTCGAGCAGATTGCGGGAGAGCACCGTGCGCATGGAGCGCGCGGCTTGAACGAGGATGGCGGCCAGATCGTGCGGCTCATCGGCCAGGAACTCGTCCTTCTTCTTGCCGTTCTTGCCCTTCTTTTCGGCCTTGTTCTTCTTGCCCATTGGACCTCCTGCCGAATCCCGTCTCGCACACTTATAACAATACAGCTTGCGATTACGAACTGTATGACTCAAATAACAATTTTACGACAATTGACGTGGAGGATCGAAGAGAAATGTCGATGCCCAGGCCGCGATGGCAGGACAATCCGACCGATCTTCCAGCCGCCGCCCGGCGCGACTGGATCGCGGTGCTGCCGCTCGGCGCGCATGAACAGCACGGGCCCCACCTGCCCTTCGAAACCGACACGCTGATTGCCGGCGGCATCGTCGAGCGAACAATCGCCGCCCTGCCCACGGACCTCCCCGCCACCTTCCTGCCGGTCGAGCCGGTCGGTTACTCGATCGAGCACATGGACGTTGCCGGCAGCCGCTCGCTTGCCTACGGCGAGGCGGTCGAGCGCTGGCTCGGCATCGCCGCCAGTCTCCATGAGCAGGGCATCCGCAAGTTCGTAATGCTCAACGCCCATGGCGGCAACTCGCCGTTGATGACGATCGTCGCCACAGAGGCGCGCGTGCGCTTCGACATCCTGGCGGTTGCGACAAGCTGGACCCGCTTCGGCCAGCCGGACGGCTGGATTTCGCCCGAGGACAAGGCTCTCGACATTCATGGCGGCGACATCGAGACCTCGGTGATGCTGGCGCTCAATCCCGATAAGGTCGACATGACGAAGGCGGGCCATTTCCCCTCCAGGCAGCGCGAATTTGCTGCGCGCTTCAAGCACCTGCGCGCCTACGGTCCCCACGCCTTCGGCTGGAAGATGCGTGATCTCAACGCCGACGGCGTCGCCGGCGACGCCTCGGTTGCGACCGCGGCGCGCGGCGAGATGCTGATCGCCCATGCCGTGAAAGGCTTTCTCGAATTGCTGGAAGATGTCAGGGATTTCGATCCGGCCGAACTCGGCTGACAACGGATACGGCGGCCCCGGCAAACACTTTCTTTGCGCTTTTGCGCTATCAGATGCGCGAACGGAAAGCGTAGGGCAGAGAACCCATGGCGAAGATCATTGCGCTCGGCGCCTATTTCTACCAGGCCGTCATCGCCTTCGGCCTGCTGATCGTCGTCGCCCACTGGCTGGCGCCGGCCGACTATGCCAGCTACTCGCTGTTCATCTCCATCTGCCAGTTCGCGGCGATCGCCGCCTTCGAGTGGGTCCGGTTTGCCTGCACGCGCTTTTATCCGGGGCCGGACGCGGCAAGCGAGGCGGCAGAACGGCGCACGATCCTGGTCGAGACCGTGGCCTGCGCCGCCCTCTGCCTGGTCGCGGCAGGCGCGTCCTTGCTCTTCGGCGTGCCGCCTGTCGTGGCGCTCGTCGGCGGTCTGGTCTCGATCGCTCAGGGCGGCAGCGACCTGCATCTGACGATGTTGCGGTTCCGCCAGGATTTCCGGGCCTTCTCCGTGCTGCAGGGTTCGCGCGCGACCATCCTTGCCACCGGCACGCTTGCCGGCGCGCTGGTGTCGCCAGGCTTTCTCCCGACGGTCACGGGCCTTCTCGCCGGCTATGCCGCCTACGGGCTTCTGGCATATTTTCTCTCGCACCGCACCGCCACAAGCCCCGCCGTGGCGCTCGACAGAGCCCGGGTGCGCAAGCATCTCGTCTATGGCAGCGTCTCGGCCGGCGCCGCGACGGCCGCGATGTTCGCACCTTTGGCGCTGAAAGCGATCCTGACATCGGCGCTCGGAACGACGGGCGCTGCGGGCGCGCTTCTCGCGCTTGACCTCCTGCAACGCCCGTTCGTGCTCATCGTTTCTGCGCTGCAGGCGATCCAGTATCCGGAGATCGTCGCCGCACACGACCGGGGTGAAGATCGCGCAAGCCTGCGGCGTCAGCTCGGCCAATATTACGCACTGCTGACGAGCTTCGCGCTGATGATGGCCGCCGGCATTTTCGCCGTCCTCCTGCCGGCCACGTGGCTCGTCATCAGCCCGGAGCTGCAGGAGGGATTCCTCGCGACCGCGCCCGCCATCATCGTGCTTTCGCTTGTGCGCACGCTGACGCAGATCATGTCGCCGACGCCGCTGCACTTAAAGCAGCGCCTTGCGCTGATCCTGCTGCTCGCCGTCGTCGATTGCGTGCTGTTAAGTCTCGGCGCCCTCATTGCCCTTGAGCTGCTTGGCGCGAATGATGCGGCTCTCGCTGGCGGTGGCGCCATCGGAGCCATCCTTGCGGCCCTTGTCGGCCTGCGACTGATGGCCTCGCTTGCCTTCGACCTCACCTGGCCACCGGTACTCCTGGCCGCTGCCGGGCTCTGCGCCGCCGCCCTTGCCTTTTCCCTGTCCCGCGAGGCGAGCTATGTCACGATCGGTGCCGGCATCGTCGTTGGCGGCCTTCTCTGCCTGCTGGCACTCAACCAGTTGCGATTGATGACGCGGGCTCCGCGAACCGACGCCGCCTAGCTGCTAAGAAAAACTGCACGAATTTCCGGTTAGATCGCCGCCGAAACAAGCGGGGAGCACCTCATGAACATCGTCGTCGGCATAGCCACCGCGGGCCGCCGCGAGGTCCTTTCCGAAACCCTGCTGCACCTGACGCTGCAGGAGCGCCGGCCGGACGCGATCTTTGTCTGCCCGAGCGCGCCCGACGATGTCGACGAGGCCTTCACTCGGACGCTGCCCATCCCGGTCACCATCGTCAAGGGTGAGCGCGGGCTGACGAAACAGCGAAACGCCATTCTCGCATCCATCGGGGATGCCGACCTTCTTGTCTTTCTCGACGACGACTTCCTACTGCGTGGAGATTTTCTCCGGCAGGCCTTGAAGCTGTTCGAGGCGGCGCCCGATATCGTCGTCGCAACGGGGCTTGTTCTTGCCGACGGTATTCACGGCCCGGGCATAGCGGTTAAGGACGGCCTGGAAATCCTGAGGCGAGACGGCTCGACAGTCGCAGACGGCCTGCCGACACCGGTCTACAACGCCTATGGCTGCAACATGGTCTTCCGCTTTTCGGCCATTGCGGCGGCCGGCACCCGCTTCGACGAGCGCCTGCCGCTCTACGGCTGGCAGGAAGACGTCGATTTCTGCCGCCGCCTCGCGCGCTACGGCCGCATCGTCAAATCGTCGGCGCTGCGCGGCGTGCATCTCGGCAACAAGCGCGGCCGGACCTCGGGGCTTCGGTTCGGATACTCGCAGGTTGCCAACCCGCTCTATCTCTTCCGCAAGGGCACGGTCAGCCTGAAATGGGCGCTGCGCCTGATGGGCGGCAACATCGCCGCTAATCTCGCCGGCAGCCTCAAGCCGCAAGGCCTTGTCGACCGGCGTGGCCGTCTCAAGGGCAACACCATCGCGTTTCTCGATCTGCTGCGCGGCCGGATGGATCCGCTTCGCATGCTGGACCTTTGATGGCTTCCGCCGCCGTCGCGGCCACGGGCTAAGCCGGCCGGCCGGCTGCCAGCAGGTTCAGCAGCACGACAGCGCTTCCATCCCAGGAAAAGCGCTTCGCGTTGTCTGTACCGGCGCGCGTCAACTCGGCACGCAGGCCCCCGTCGGCAGATATCATCCGCATCGCCTCGACCAGGGCCTCCGTCTTCAACGGGTCGAAATAGCGGACCGCGTCGCCACAGGCCTCCCGGACCGGCGGGATATCGGCGGCGAGCACCGGACACCCTTGGGTCATCGCTTCGAGCGGCGGAATGCCGAAGCCTTCGTAGAGGCTGGGAAAAACGAAGGCGACGGCTTGACGCTGCAGCCCGGCAATCTCCTCGTCCGTCAAGCGACCGGGAAAGATCAGGTTGCCCTTCGATGTCGGGGCGATGTCGCGAAACACCGACGGATCGGTGCCGCCGACAACGACGAGCTTGTGGTCGCCGCCACCAAACGCCTCGAAGGCTTTGACCGCGAACTCGACGTTCTTGTTGGGCTTCAGCGTGCCGACCAACAGGAAGAACGGCGTATCGCTGAGCCCCAATCGCGCGATGATCCCTTCATCCGGCCGAAGTGCTGCGAAATGATCGGTCGCATTGTAGATGACGTCGATGCCGGCAGCCGGCACGCGAAAGACCTCTGCCAGTTCCCGGCGCGAAAAGTTCGAGACGGTGCCGATCTTTGCCCGCCGGGAAAGCACATATCCGAGCGCCCCATGAAACAGCCGGTAGCCGCGGCCGAAGGAGGCTGGATGGCGAAAGAGGGTGACGTCGTGGATCACCACCACCTGATTGCCGTGCAGCACCGGGCCGCTGCCGCCGAAGCCGATAAGCGTGTCGCGGCGCGCCCGCCAGTAGAGCGGTCCCTGCTCCCAGACATGGCCGGGTCCGGTACCGAAGCGTTCGACCGAAATTGCCTTGAGATCCAGATCGTCAGCCGCCTTCCCCGGAGCAAGCAGCCGCCAGCGCACGTCTTTCAGCGCATGCGGCACGGCACCGCACGCGATGCGCGCGTCGAGCGCCCGGGTCATCTCGCGGGCGAAGCGCTGCACGCCGGTAAGCGGCTGGGTCAGGAACCGGCCGTTGATGGAAATCGTCTTCACGCTGGAACCCCTTCGATGTGCCCGCACTCTCGCCGATTTTCATGAAAGGACGGTTATCGGGCCGGCAGTGGTCATGGCCCCGCTACCGGCAAATTCGCCGGCGCCATTTGCGCATCGTCGCCGCATCTCCTATATGAAACGCGACTAGGGTGCCCGCCCGCATCCGGAAATCCCAGAGGTTCCCATGACCGAAACATCCCCGCAGAAGCCGATCCCCGTCACCGTGCTCACCGGCTATCTCGGCGCCGGCAAGACAACGCTTTTGAACCGCATCCTCAGCGAGAACCATGGCCGCAAATACGCGGTCATCGTCAACGAGTTCGGCGAGATCGGCATCGACAACGACCTGATCGTGGAATCCGACGAGGAAATCTACGAGATGAACAACGGCTGCGTCTGCTGCACCGTGCGCGGCGACCTGATCCGCGTTGTGGAGGGCCTGATGCGCCGCCCCGGCCGCTTCGATGCGATCATCGTCGAGACCACCGGCCTTGCCGATCCGGTGCCGGTCGCCCAGACCTTCTTCATGGACGACGACGTGCGCGCCAAGACCGAGCTCGATGCCGTCGTTGCGCTGGTCGACGCCAAGCATCTGCCGCTGCGCCTGAAAGACAGCCGCGAGGCCGAAGACCAGATCGCCTTTGCCGATGTCGTGCTGCTCAACAAGACCGACCTCGTCACGCCCGAGGAGCTGGAGCGCATCGAAGCGACCGTGCGCGTCATCAATCCGTCGGCCCGCATCTACCGTACGCAGCGCTCGGACATCGATCTCGCCAAGGTTCTAGACCAGGGTGCCTTCAACCTCGAAAGGGCGCTCGAAAACGATCCGCATTTCCTCGACCAGGACGATCACGACCATGATCACGTCTGCGGCCCGGACTGCGGTCACGACCATCACCACCACCATGATCACGATCATCATGACCACGATCACGATCACGATCACGACCATCATCATCACCACGATGCCCCCTCGCCGATCCACGATGTGACGGTGCAGTCGATCTCGCTGCGCGGCGGCGAGATGAACCCGGACCGCTTCTTCCCCTGGATCCAGAAGATCACCCAGACGGACGGCCCGAACATCCTGCGCCTGAAGGGCATCATCGCCTTTGCGGGTGACGCTGAGCGCTACGTCGTCCAGGGCGTGCACATGATCATCGAAGGCGATCACCAGCGCGCCTGGAAGGACGGCGAGAAGCGCGAGAGCCGTCTCGTCTTCATCGGCCGCGATCTCGACCGCGAGAAGCTCGAGCGTACGTTCAAAGCCTGCGAGGCGCAGCCGAACTGATGCCGACTGTCGCTCCCCTCGATCTCGAAGGTCACGTCGTCGGCGTGGCCTTTCTCAAAGGTGTCCCCTTCTTCGCTGAAGCCACCGGTGCCATCCACCGCCTCGACCTTGGCCACAAGACGACGGAGGTCCATGAGGGCCTCTTGTCGCTCGTCGTCGACGACGCGAACGACACGCTGCTGACCGGCGGCGAAGACGGCAAGGTCATGCGCACGTCCGCGGACGGGACCACCGTGCTGGTGGCCGAAGCGCCGCGCAAGTGGATTGCCCAGGTTGCCGCCGGTCCGCAAGGGTCTGTTGGTTATGCCTATGGCAAGACCACCCATGTGCGGCTCGCCGACGGCACCACAAAGGAATTCGCCGAGGAACGTACGGTCGAGGGCCTCGCCTTTGCGCCGAAAGGCCTTCGCGTCGCTGCAGCGCGCTACAACGGCGTGTCGATGCATTGGGTCGGCACATCCGGTCAGCCGATCGATCTTGATTGGAAGGGTGCCCACACCGGCGTCACCTTCTCGCCCGATGGCCGATTCCTCGTCACCACGATGCAGGAAAACGCGCTGCATGGCTGGAAGCTCGATGCCAAGCCCGGCGCCGAAGCGCGCCACATGCGCATGACCGGCTACCCGGCGAAGGTGAAGTCGCTCTCCTGGTCGGCCAAGGGCAAGTGGCTTGCCTCGTCAGGCGCACCGGCCGCCATCGTCTGGCCCTTCCAGGGCAAGGACGGGCCGATGGGCAAGGCGCCGCTCGAACTCGGCACCCGCGCCGACATCATGGTGACCGCCGTCTGCTGCCACCCGGCCGAAGACATCGTCGCCATCGGCTATCAGGACGGCATGATCCTCGGTGCGCGCTTTGCCGACAGCAAGGAGGTGCTTTTGCGCCGCCCCGGCAAGGGCGCGATCACCGCCATGGCATGGAACAAGGATGGCCGCCAGCTCGCCTTCGGCTCGGCCGCGGGCGACTGCGGCGTCGTCGATATCGCCGGATAACAGGTGCGCCATGACCGCATTGAATGAGACGCAACGGTACGCGAGTGCCCTCGCCGAGCCGCTTGCCGATGGCGAGGTCTGGAGCCTTGTCCGGGCGGAAGCACGCGCGCTTGCGGCAAGAGAACCGGTCATGGCACCGGCGCTTACGCTGGTCACCGATGCCGGGTCCAATGCCGAGCTGCTGGCAGGCGTTCTCGCCGCCCCGCTCTCGGTAGCACGCGTCGAGGAACGATCGCTTGCGGCACTGCTGTCGGAGATTTTCGCTGCGAACCCTGACATCATGCTTGCCGCTGAAGCAGACCTTCAGGCGGTGCTGGAGCGTGATCCTGCCTGCCCAGGCCTCTTGCACGTGCTCGTCAATCTCAAGGGTTTCCAGGCGCTGCAGATCTATCGCGCCGCCCACCAGCTCTGGTTCGACGGCCGCAGAGAGGTCGCCAACTGGCTCTCGAACCTCGCGTCGCTCGTCTTTGGCCCTGACATTCATCCGGCCGCCTGCATCGGCCAGGCCGTGATGCTCGACCATGGCTCGGGCATCGTCATCGGCGAGACTTCGGTCATCGAAGACCAGGTCTCGATCCTGCAGGATGTCACGCTCGGCGGCACCGGCAAGGAAACCGGAGACCGGCACCCGAAGATCCGCCGTGGCGTGATGATCGGCGCAGGCGCCAAGATCCTCGGCAACATCGAGGTCGGCGCCTTCAGCAAGGTCGCGGCCGGCAGCGTCGTGTTGAAGCCGATCCCGCCGCGCACCACGGTCGCGGGCGTGCCGGCAACGGTCGTGCGTATACACCGCGTCGACGAGGTGCCGGCGGCCGAGATGGACCAGACGATCGTCTGATCCTTGTGCTTGGAGGCGCCGCTTAGGATCGGCACTTTCGGTTCTGCGCACCATGAGATAACGGGAGTAGTCTACACCAGAAATCTCAACCGCCTCGATCCGGACACCCATGACCATCGCTCCCTCACCCTGGCGCCCGGCAACTTCCATTCCGGGCACCGTTTGGCTTCTGGGTTTCGTCAGCATGCTCATGGATATCTCCTCGGAGATGGTCCAGACCTTGCTGCCGCTCTACCTGGTCAGCGGTCTCGGCGCATCCGCCGCCCTGGTCGGATTGATCGAGGGCCTGTCCGTTGCCGTCGCCACCGTGACGAAGTTCTTCTCTGGCGCCTTCTCCGACATCATCCGCAACCGCAAGCACCTGGCAACCGTCGGTTATGGCCTTGCAGCGCTATCGAAGCTGCTCATTCCACTTGCGGACTCGCTCACCATGGTCGCCGGCGCCAAGTTTCTCGACCGGGTCGGCAAGGGCATTCGCGGCGCCCCACGCGACGCGCTAATCGCCGACGTCACGCCGCCGGAGATCCGCGGTGCGAGCTTCGGACTCAGGAAATCGCTCGACACCGTCGGCGGCTTCGTCGGCCCCCTGGTGGCGATCGGCCTGATGCTGGCCACCGGCGGCAGCTTCACCACCGTGTTCTGGATTGCCGTCGTGCCGGCCTTCCTCGCGGTCTTCCTGCTCGTGGCCGCCGTGCGCGAACCGAAGACGCCGGCGGACGACAAACGCAAGGCCACTCCGAGCCTCAAGGACATCACCCTACTCACGCCGGCCGTCTGGCTCGTCATCGCGGTCGCCTCGGTGCTGACCCTTGCCCGGTTCAGCGAGGCGTTCCTGCTCTTGCTCGCCGGTGAGGTTGGTTTTTCGATCGCCTGGATCCCGATCACCATGGTCGTCATGCACCTGGTCTATGGCCTCGCCGCCTATCCGGTCGGCGTGCTCTCCGACCGCGTCGGGCGGCGCGGTCTGCTTGCCGTGAGCCTCGTCTTCCTCGTCGCCGCCGATCTCCTGCTGGCAACGACCGACGGCATCGGTTTCTTCCTTGCGGCGATCGTGCTCTGGGGCCTGCATATGGGCTTTTCGCAGGGCATTCTTGCGACGCTCGTCGCCGACACTGCCCCCTCCCATCTGCGCGGCAGCGCGTTTGGCGTGTTCAACCTGGCGACCGGAGCGGCCGTGGTCGCCGCCAATCTTGCGGCCGGCCTGCTCTGGGACGGATATGGCGCGGCTGCGACCTTCGTCATGGGTGCGATTTTCAGCGTTGTCGCCCTGCTTGCCCTTCCGTTTCTGCCGACGAGCGATCGAAAGTTCAGCACTCGTAGGTAGGCCGGAAAGGCTCAGATCTTCACCAGCGCGGCGGTCAGATACATGAAGGCGGCGCCCGCGGCGAGCCCGGCCATGACGGGAGGCGTCAGGAAGACATCACCCCGCCGGTCGCTCTGGCGCATCAGGTAGGCACCCACCTCGACGATCACCTGCAGGATCGCGCCCGCCCCGACGGCAAGCGCCAGCGCCGACCATTGCGCCGAGGTCGCGAGACTGCCGAGCCACATGCCGATCACGGCAGGCCCGCCGGCAAGCAGTGTGAGCCCGACGAAGACCCACAGCGGCGGCCGCTTTTTCAGGATCGGAGCGGCAATGCCGATGCCTTCGGTGACATTGTGGAGCGCAAAGCCGAGCACGAGAAAGGTGCCGAGCCCCGCCGAGCCGGCCGCAAAGGCCGCGCCGATCGCCAGCCCCTCGCCGAGATTGTGCAGGCCGATCCCGAACGCGATATAGGTGGACAGCGCCAGACCCGTCGGCGCACCGCTTCGCCGGCCAATTGCCATCAGCATCAGGAAGCTGCCGAGTCCCGCCAACACCACCATGACCGGCCCCTGGAAGATCGCCGCCGCCTCTCCGGCAAGCTCGAGCGCCTCGCCGCTCGCATCGACCAGCAGAAAACCGAGCAGGCCGATCGTCAGCGATAGCAGGAAGGCCATGCCGTCGCGACCGACGCCGCGCAGCACCGGGTAGAACATCAGCCCCACGGCCACCGGCAGAACGCCGACGATGACGCCGACCAGAGCCTGCAGCAGCAATTGCCCTGATGTCGCCTGCGGCGTCGGTACGGCAACGGCAATGTCATGGGCGAAGGTCGCGCCGGTGTTCGTGACAATCTTCAGGGCATGCGCCTCGCCGAGCATCCACGGGAAGGGCAGGTTCAGCCATGCCGCCTTGCCCCGCGCGATCGGACCCGGCGGATCCTGGGTGAACTGCCAGTAGGCATCATCCACCTGAACCTGCGCCACGGTCATCGGTTCCGAACCGCCGGCGCGAACCAGCAGACGAAGGCCGCCGTCGTCAAGCACGGTTCGCTCGAAGGTCAGATTTTCGATCGGTGGCGCACCGTTGCGGAAACCTGAAAGCGGATCAGTCGACAGGATCCAGGTAACGGCGATACCAAAGGCCAGCAGCGGTAGCGCCAGCCATACCAGATTGGTCCTTGCCGCGCGGATCGCGGTCCTCGGCAGCATCTCGTTCATGCCAGCGCCTCCACAACGTCGAACATGCCGACCCATCCCAGTTCGGTAAACTCGGTCTGGTGCGGATGGAACATGTAAAGGCCGGGTTCATGCTCAGCGAAGGTGAACTCCAGAATGCCGCGTTGCGCCTGGCATTGGGTGATGAGATCGACGGTCTTCAGCGTTGGCGTCAGCGTCGTTCCCTGGTCGTAGTAGTCGAAGAAATTGGCGTGCAGATGGAAGGAGTTGATCGGGTCGAACTCGATGACGTTGATCAGGTAGACACGCACCGGCTTGTCGCGCACGATCCGGATCGGCCGCTTCATGAAGGCATGCGCGACGGTGTTGACCGCGTAGATCTCGTTTTCGGCATCGAAGTTGGTGTCGAAGGCGTTCATCACCATCACAAGCTCCTGCCAACCGGCATTTTCGGGCGAGCCGAGCAGCCTGGAACGGGCGACGTCGGCATGTTCCGGCCGACGCTCCGGGTCGGGGTCGATGACGAAGGCGCCGTACATGCCCTTGTGGATGTGCCGGCGCAGCGGCATGGCGTGGCAATGATAGAGGTGACAGCCGAAGGGCTTGGCATCGAACTCGTAGACGAACTCGTCGCCCGGGTCGACCATGCCGGCGCCGGGCACGCCATCCATGCGCGCTGCGTGAATGCCATGGAAATGGATCGAATGCGGGTGTGACGCGTAGTTGCGGAATACGATCCTGAGCCGCTCGCCTTCCTTGGCTCTCAGAGCCGGCCCCGGTACCCGACCATTGTAGGTCCAGGCGGGAAACTTGATGCCGGGCGCAATCTCGATCTCGCGATCCTCGGCCGTTATTTCGAAGGTCCGCAGCGTCCGCCCATCGGGGAGCGTCGACACTGTCCCCGTATCCCAGTCGGTCAGCATGTCCGTCGGGTCGAAGCCGTTGACGGCGCTGTCGACATCGCCAACGGTCATCATCGCGCCATGCCCCATCGCGGGCATCGGGTCTGCAGCAGCCGCCCCCGCCTGCGCGCCGTGGCCGCCATGGGGCGCCGGCTGCTGCCCGAGCGCGCCGCTGGTGCAGATGGCCGTTCCACCCGCCGCCGCCAGCCCGCCCATCAGGAGACTGCGCCGTCGCAGCAGGTCCTGTCCTGTCCCCTTACTCATCCTCGACCCTTTGCTCGATCGGCTTTTCGCGATCGGGTAACGCCCGCGCACGCGATTGCGCGCGACCGGTCACGTATCGTTTTTGCAAATCATTCGCATCTACATGAATAATGCAAATGCAACTCATTCGCAACTAGGTCGAAAATCAAGGGATCCGCCACGAGCAGCACGCAAAACCACACGGTGTGTTGACGCCTATGGCTTCGGTTCCAGAACGCAAAACGTCCCCGAAGCTTCTCGCTTCGAGGACGTTGATCGGGAGCCAGTGCCTGGGTCGAAAGCGGGATCCCCGCATGATCGCCGGCGCCGGCGGCACTACCATTCGAGTTCGAGCTGCGGGCGCCCGTTCGAGGTTTTCTCGACGGTTCTCCCGGTCTCGTCTACGGTCGCGATCACCCTCTGGCGAAAGGCCGAGAAGCTCTCGAAGGTGACAACGTCCACCGGCTCATCGAACTTCATCGTCAGGCGATAGCGTCCTGGATGCGTCGCCAGCGCCTGGGCACCCAGGATCTCGCCTTCGAAGGGCTGGCCGAGATAGTGGCCCTTCACCCGTGAACCGAGCATCCAGGGGTTAAACGGCGGCCGGTTGCCGACGGCGGCGTGAAGCGTGTTCCAGTCGCGCTGGCCGTATTGGGCAGCGATCAGTTCGAGTGAACGGGAATGGCTGATGGTTTCGCCTTCGGATGCAAGACGGGCGCGCAGGCGTTTGGCCTGGTCTTTCAGGGCGTCGAGCGAGGGAAGCGTGGTTGATCCGCGCGTCATGAGATGGTCTCCACAAGCGGCATGCTATCACTGAAGATGGGAGCCCGCATTGCCACCGATCGCATGCCGTTTCGGCTGACCGTGTCTCAAAGAAGGGACTTCACCAAAGCATGACGCTCGCGGACGGCAGGGGCCCTTGCCCTGCCCTTCCATAGGAGATGCCATCCGCGCTGTCAAATTCGACCCGAAATGCAGCGATCGCACGCGCACCAGAAGGTCATTGCACACGCGCAAAAGCTGTGGGACGACTAGGCAACGGAGAAGGAGGACATCATGACCGAGATGACGATACTCGCGTTCGCACTGGTTGCCTTCATCGGCATCGCGACACCGGGCCCGACCGTCCTGCTTGCACTCACCAACGGCTCGCGCTATGGCGTCAAGCGGGCGATAGCCGGCATGATCGGCGCTGTGCTCTCCGATTTCGTGCTTATCGGCGCAGTCGCCCTCGGGCTCGGGGCGCTCCTGGCGGCGTCCGAATTCTGGTTCACCGTCGTCAAGTGGCTGGGCGCCGCCTATCTTGCCTTCCTCGGCATCATGCTTCTGCGTTCGAAAGGGACGATCCAGGTCGCAAATGATGCGGAAGGCGCCGCCCCCGCTTCCGTTCTTGCCATCTTTCTCAAGAGCTTTCTCGTCGCCGTCACCAATCCCAAAGGCTACCTCTTCTTCAGCGCCTTCCTGCCGCAGTTCATCGATCCGACCCTGCCGCAGGCGCCGCAATACGCCATTCTTGCGCTCGTCTTCGCCACCGTCGATCTCTCAGTGATGTTTGGCTACGCGCTGCTCGGCTCAAAGGCCGCCGCCTTTCTCAAGCGCTCCAGCGCGGTCTGGCTTGACCGGCTGTGCGGTGGCGCCCTGTTGGCGCTTGCGGGTTCGCTTGCCCTCTATCGCCGCGCGACCGCCTGAGATGTTGTTTCGCGAAAAGGTTCTCGCCGGCATCGCCGATGGCAGCGTGACCCTGGCTTTTCGGCGCTGGACGAGGCCCACCGTTAAAACCGGCGGCACGCTGCGCACTCCGATCGGCGTTCTTGCCATCGATGCCGTCGAGGAAATCAATGAAGACGCGGTCTCGGACAACGAAGCCCGTCAGGCGGGCCATGCCGATCGCAGCGCGCTTTTGAAGGAGCTTGCCACACGACCGGACGGCCTTTGCTATCGCGTCCGCTTCCACCTTGCCGGCGAAGATCCGCGCATCGCGCTCAGGGAAGCGACAGACCTTCACAGCGAGGGTCGCGCGAAAATCGAACGCCAGCTCGCCGCCCTTGACCAAAGCGCGGGCATGACCTGGACGCTTCCGGTGCTGCAACTGATCGCCGCCCGCGACGGAACGACGGCCGCCGAACTGGGTGCCGCGATCGGCGTAGAGAAGCAGAAGCTCAAGACCCGCATCCGCAAACTGAAGGAACTCGGGCTCACGGAAAGTCTGACCGTCGGGTATCGTCTGTCGGCGCGGGGCCGCGCCTTTCTCGATGGTATGTCGCTGAGCAAGGATCGGCCTCGGCACGCAAAGGCGGATGGCGCCGAGGACACCATCCGCTCTTCGTCTTGAGGCACATGCGAGCCGCGGCGGAGAAGAACACCTTGAAGGTTCTTCCCTACATCCCTGCGTCACGGATCACGGTGCAAGTTGGAACAGGTTATCGGTTCCGAACGCGTTTCGGAGCGACCCTTGGCAGCTGATGCGGGATGCCGGCGGAAAACGATGCCAGCTTTTCCCCGCTGGCCCTTAGTGGCGGCGCTGCTTGCCACCACCGTTGTTCGACAGGATGCCGAGACCAAGATCGACGTCGTTGCCGGAGAGAATTCCGTTCAGCGACTTGTTGAGGATGTTGTTGTCGGAAAGCACGTTACCGACATCGACGCTTGGTGCGACGACGATGCCGTTGGCGATACCGCCGTTGAGGACGTTGACTTTCTTGCCGGACAGGATTCCGAGGTTCAGACCACCGGCCGACGCCTGCGAAACGGTGGCGGCCACAACTGCGATTGCGATGCAAACTGTCTTGATCGTCATGGGTTTACCTCCTGTTTGACGTGTACCTGCTGTACACAACTCAGAGGATAAAATTAGCATTTCATTAATCAAGTAAGAAAGCGAGTTATAATAAACAGTTAAGCATAACATCTGCAATTTTAGCGATTGTACCACAATCCTCCGCCCGGGACTCCCGTCGCGAAATCGAGCACATATTCGGCAACGCTAATTACAACATAAAGTTTTATTAACCACGTAACTCCATCATATCCTTATAAAGGCATCGATTGAGGAATTGGGGATGCGATCATTCCCGGCCGCCGTAGTCACTCTCGCTTTCCTCACGACGACCTCCCCGGCGGCGAGCGAAACCACGCTCGACTACTCGGCCGGTTACGGCCACAGCAGCAACATTTTCGAGGATCCGCAGGTCCTGTCCGGACCATTTTGGGAAGGCAAGCTCGGCCTGCGCGGCAGCCTTGAGCTCGGCGAAGGCAAGCTCAGTTATGGTATCCGGCAGTTCGAGCGGCGGATCACCGACTTTCGTTTCGCAGACACGCATCTCACCGGCGGCACGCTCGGCTATTCGCTTCCGCTCGGAAAGGGTCTGCTGGTGGAGATCGAGGCGGCCGCGGTCCGCAACGATTCCGGCGATCTGTTCCTCAAGCTGCCCAACAATATCATCGGCTACCGCACCGTCGACTACTCGACGCAAACCGCTGCGAAGGTCACGGCCGAAGGCTTCGGCGGCAAAACCGCCTTTTCGGCGAAATACGACGAGCGGCGGCGCGGCATCGCCGAATTCACCACCGACCTCATTCGCCCGACCAAGCTCGATCCGGACGTGGCGCTCGCAACCTTCGGCATCAGCCACTTCCGCCCTGTTGCCGGTGGTGAGCTGTGTCTGTGCGTCGAGTACAACCGTTCGATCATTCCCGGCAACGAGCAGGACAGCTTCACTCGCTTTCCGGCAACGACACTACGCGGCTCGCTTGCCTATGCCCGCCGCTTCGACGTCGGCCTCACCCTCATCGGCGAAGCCGGCATGATCACGCTGATGAGCGACGACCTCGGCAGCACCAGCCGCTACACCGAGCCCTACCTGCGCGCAGAGGCCAGGTGGGAAACATCCGGTGGCTTCGAGATCGGCAGCGGCTTTCGTCAGGACATCGTTATCGACGATATCGACGACGCGGTTGCCGAACTCACCCGCACCGTCTCCGCATCGGTTGCCCAGCGTTTCAATCCCTGGGTCAAGGCGAGCCTCGGCTATGAGGTAAGCCGCGCCTCCTATTATTACTATCTCTACGAACGGAAGACTGAGACCGTCACGGCCAAGCTGCTGCTCGGTCCGGAAAAGAAGCCGCAGCTCGAAATCGAGTATGCCCACGCGCTGCAGCGAGAGACCGATCCGACGCAGGACTACAGCGCCAACACCATCGTCGCCCGCATTGGCGGCTCCTTCTGATCCCGATTACCGCTGTTGCATGGCCAATGGAGGTGTGAGACGACTTGCCACCGAAAGCGGGCCAGCTAAACGGGCCACCGCAATGGGCAAGACGAGGAGACAAGCATGATCGGCTATACGATGGTCGGAACGACGGACCTGAGGCGGGCGGAGCGCTTCTACGATCCGATAATGGCGTTGATCGGCCAGGAGCGCTGCTATTGCGACGAACAGGTTTCCTCGTGGGGCCGGAAGGACGACGGCAAGGCGCCGCGCTTCTTCGCCTGCTACCCGTTCGACTCCAAGCCCGCATCGGTCGGCAACGGCGCCATGACCGCCTTCCTGGTGGAAAGCGCCGGCATCATCGATCGCCTGTTTGAAACCGCCATGGAGCGCGGCGGCAGCGAAGAGGGAAAACCGGGCTTCCGCCCGCAATA
Organism: Ensifer sp. LC11; assembly: GCF_001695835.1. GTDB lineage: Bacteria > Pseudomonadota > Alphaproteobacteria > Rhizobiales > Rhizobiaceae > Ensifer. The sequence continues at coordinate 181,631 of NZ_MBSO01000073.1, forward strand.
CGGCGAAGGCTTCTACGCCGCCTATGTGCGTGATCCGGATGGCAACAAGCTTGCCTTCGTGTGCTACGACGCGCACGCCACCGCCGACGTGGCCTAAGTCCGCAATATCGCGGTCGTGAAATGAGCGGAGTGTCTGCTCCCTCACTGATCGCTTTGGACCGGAGAGGGAGCAGCCAAGAAACCGCCCCCGCAGGGTTGGAGACGGAAAGGCGTCAGGCCGCGCGGCGGACCGGCGGCATCGCCAGTTTGCGGCCGCTGGCGACGATCATGCCGGCGGAGCCCTCAAGCCAGTTGTCCCTAAGCTCGAGCGCCAGGAACCGGTCGCGCTCGAACGGCCCGGGCATCACCAGATGCTGGGTGCGGCTCGCAAAGAAGCCGAAGCGCTCGTAATAGGCGGCGTCGCCGACGAGCAGGATCGCGCCGTGGCCGCGGTTCTTGGCCTCTTCGATCGCCGCGCGCATCAGCATGCCGCCGATGCCCTTGCCCTCGTGCTCAGGATCGACCGCGAGCGGACCGAGCAGCAGCGCCGGCACGGCATGGCCCTCGCGGCTGACGCCGGCCTCGACGTTCCAGAGCCGGACGGTGGCGATCACATGGCCATCGGCGTCCCGTGCGACGAAGGCGAGGCCTTCGGCCGGCAGACGGCCGCTGCGCAGCTTCTCCGACGACTTGCGCCGGCGCTCCGGCCCCATGGCACGGTCGAGCAGGGTCTCGCGCGCGACGACATCGCCCGGATTTTCGGCATCGATTACAAATGTGGTGGGCGCAAAGAATGCGCGCAGGGCGTCAACAACAGCGGCCATCGGGGCCTCCCGTCATCAAAACCGCTTCAGGCGGACCGAACAAGAATTGTGAAATGGCGCTCCCGCCCAAGGGCGGGAGCAGACCGGATCAGATCACATAGGCCTTCAGCGGCTCGAAGCCGTTGAAGGCGACGGCCGAATAGGTCGTCGTGTAGGCGCCGGTGCCTTCGATCAGAACCTCGTCGCCGATCGAGAGCGTGATCGGCAGCGGATACATGTTCTTCTCATAGAGCACGTCGGCCGAATCGCAGGTCGGCCCGGCAAGCACGCAAGGCTCCATGTCGTCGGCATCGCGCGCCGTGCGGATCGGGTAGCGGATCGCCTCGTCCATGGTTTCGGCGAGACCGCCGAACTTGCCGATGTCGAGGAACACCCAGCGATGGGCGTCGTTGTCCGACTTCTTCGACACGAGCACGACTTCCGCCTTGATCACGCCGGCATTGCCGACCATGCCACGACCGGGCTCGATGATGGTCTCGGGGATGTTGTTGCCGAAGTGCTTCTTCAGCGCACCGAAGATCGCCTGGCCGTAGGCTTCCGCCGTGGGCACGTCCTTCAGGTACTTCGTCGGGAAGCCACCGCCCATGTTGACCATCTTCAGCTCGATGCCGCGCTTGGCAAGCTGTACGAAGACGCGCTTGGCATCCGAGAGAGCCGCATCCCAGGCGTCGAGCTTCGTCATCTGCGAACCGACATGGAACGAGACGCCGTAAGAAACGAGGCCGTGCTGATGGGCGTAGACGAGCACGTCGACAGCCATCTGCGGAACGCAGCCGAACTTGCGCGACAGCGGCCACTCAGCACCTTCGCCATCGGTGAGCACGCGGCAGAACACGCGAGCGCCGGGGGCCGCACGGGCGACCTTCTCGACTTCCTCGTGGCTGTCGACCGCGAACAGATTGACGCCAAGCGCGAAGGCGCGGGCAATGTCGCGCTCCTTCTTGATGGTGTTGCCATAAGAGATGCGGCTCGGGGTCGCACCGGCATCGAGCGCCATTTCGATTTCAGCGACGGACGCGCAATCGAAGGAGGAGCCGAGACCGGCGAGAAGACGCAGGACTTCCGGCGCCGGGTTGGCCTTGACGGCGTAGTAGATCGAGCTGTCGGGCAACGCGTGGCGGAATGCCTTGAAGTTGTCGCGCACGACGTCGAGGTCGACAACGAGGCACGGACCTTCGGGTCGTCGGGTGTTGAGGAAGTCGATAATGCGTGCGGTGGTCATGGCCATATTCCCCTGATCCAAAATGCTCCGCTTTCACGGAGGACAAAGGGCATACGCGCACATGCGCTGGAACCAGCCGGTGGAGACCCCGGAACCATGCATGCGCTCGATGCGCGAACGGTGAATCAAAGCCCGCCTAGGCTTCAATTCGGCTTTGTCTGCCATGGATTGGAGGGGATAACCCAACCGCACTTCCGGCAATGAAGGTGTGCCTCTTCAGTAACCCCGGCTGTTGGAAAGCCGGCAGACACCAGAAAGGCCCGCACCGTCGTTGCTTCAAGATGTCCTCGCATTTCCCGGTTGGCCGGAATAGCGACTGGAGGGGTTAGTTCCAGGTACCTTACCGATACCCTCACCTAATCGAGGGTCGGCGGACACCCACAGGCACGTGCGACTTTGGGCAAGGGCGTAGGTAAGAAAAAAGCCTGTCGTAATCAAGAGTTTTTTCGCGACGGCAGTTGAATTTTTTTCCAGCCGGGCAAAACTGGCGGTGTTCACAAACATTGAACGATCTGCACAGGATCGGTCACTGCCGTAAATTATTGAAAAGGCGTCGTTATTTTCGAAATACGGCCGCATCCGCCGAAACCGGTGCGACAGGCGCAAGCGACGGACAATCTGTCGTCGGCATCATCGGCGCAAAAAGGGGCGTTCGCATCGAATCGGCGCAATGCGATTGAGAGCACGAAAGAAAGATTGCCATGGACACACTGACCCGCATCCGCGCCTTTATCGATGTCGTGGACGCCGAGGGGTTCTCGGCCGCTGCCAGGCGTGTCGGCAAGTCGAAGGCGCTGCTGTCGAAATATGTGCGTGAACTCGAAGACGAGCTCGGCGCACTCTTGCTCAACCGCACCACCCGGCAGTTCTCGCTGACCGAGGCCGGCCACACCTATTACCGCACCGCATCTGAAATCCTCAAGGAGATCGACAACCTCGCCGATCTCGTGCGCGCCAACAATTCCGATCTCAAGGGACGGCTGCGCATCACCGCTCCGCGCACCTTCGTCGATGCCGAGATCGGCCAGTCGCTCGTCGACTTCGGCAAGCAGCATCCGGAACTCTCGCTCGAAATCATTTCCGACGACCGCTTCGTTGATCTCGTAGAAGAAGGCTTCGACGTCGCAATCCGCATCACCCGGCTTGAGGATTCGACGCTGATTGCGCGCAAGCTCGACGATTTCCAGGTGCTGATCTGCGCGGCGCCGGAGTTCCTGGAAAAGGTTGGCCCGATCGGCCACCCAACCGACCTTTCCAAGATCCCCTGCATTCTCGACACCAATGGTCGCTCCTATTCCAACTGGCGCTTCGTCGAGCCCGATGGCTCTGCCTTCACCGTTCCCGTCAGCGGTCCGATCGAGGTCAACAGCCCGCTTGCGGCACTCAGGGCTGCCGTCTCCGGCATCGGGATCTCGATCATTCCGGATTTCATCGCCCGCCCGAAGATCGCGAGCGGCGAGCTCGTGACCCTCTTTGACGATTTCCTGCCGCGCGACCGCGGCATCTATGCGATCTATCCGCACCGGCGCTATCTGCCGGCCAAGGTCAGAACGCTGGTCGACTTCCTGCACGCCTGGTTCCGCAAGCCGCGCGGGCTGCCTGAGACGGCCAGCCGAGGCGACCAGCTGATGTGATCGGCAAAGTCCCAATTCCGTCCCATTTCCGGTACATTGCGGAAACGAATCGAAGGCGTCCCTGTGCGCCACATCTGATGCGCGGCGCTGTGCTGCCGCGGCCGAAAGGATCGCCGCTTCATGAGAACCAAGCGCCTCATCATGGCCGGCCTCGCCACTCTGCTTGCGCCGTCGCTGGTCTTTGCCCATCCGCATATCTTTGCAGAAGCCCGCCTTGAAGTCGTCTCGGACGACAAGGATGAAGTCAGCGAACTCAGAAATGTCTGGCGGTTCGACGAGCTGTTTTCCTCGAGCGTCGTGCTCGATTTCGACAAGAACTCGAATGCGACGCTGGATCCGGACGAACTGGCGGAAGTCGGCCAGACGGTGCTGGAGTCGCTGTCGGAGTACAATTACTACACGACGATCCTCGACAACGGCAAAACCATCAAGGTCAACAAGCCGGCGAGCATTACGGTCGACTACAAGGACGGCCAGCTCCTGATGATGTTTGCCGTCAAGCCGGCCGAGCCGATGCCGCTCAAGGGCAAGCTCTCCTTCGGCGTCTACGATCCGACCATGTATACGGCGATGGATTTTGCGACCGACGGCGATCTGACTGTTGTCGGCGACAAGATCAATGCCTGTGAACACAAGGTGGTTCGCCCGGATCCGGACGAGGTACTCGCTGAAAACAAGAACACCTTGACCGATGCCTTCTGGAACGATCCGACGGGCACGGACATGTCGAAGCTCTTCGCAACCAGGATCGAGATCACATGCTGAACAGCCGCAGGATCGGACGTCTGGTCGCCGCGACGCTGATTGTCACGGCCCTCTCCGCGACGCTCGCAGCCGCCCAGTCGCCGCTCGGCATCGGCACGGCCGAGCCCGCGTTCAAGACCACCGGCCTCCTCGGCGGCTTTTTCGCCTGGGTCAACATGGAGCAGCAGGGCTTCTACCGCCTGATGACCAATGCGCTGAAAGGCATGCGCGAAAACCCCTGGCAGCTCTGGTCGCTGGTCGGGCTCTCCTTCACCTATGGCGTCCTTCACGCGGCGGGCCCCGGTCATGGCAAGGCGGTCATCTCCTCCTACATGATCGCCAATGAAACGGAGCTGAAGCGCGGCGTGCTGCTCTCGTTCCTCTCCTCGATCCTGCAGGGCGTGGTCGCGATCCTTTTGATCGGTGCGGTCTACCTGCTGCTGCGCGGGTCATCGATCAGCATGACCGATGCCACCCGGTCTCTAGAAATCGCAAGCTACGCGCTGATCGTGGCTTTCGGCGGCTGGCTGCTCCTGCGCAAGCTGCGCTCGATGCTGCGCCCGTCGGTCGCGCTGGCGGCGGCTGGCGATGCGCCGGTGCATGCGCACCACGCCCATGACCATCATCACCACGATCACGATCATGCGCACCACCGTCATGGTCAAGGACATGACGGCCATCACCACGGTCCCGGCGAAGTCTGCGCCAGCTGCGGCCATGCCCACGCCCCTGACCCGTCGATGCTTGGGGGCGATCGTTTCGCGCTACGCGAGGCGTGGTCGGCTGTGATCGCCGTTGGCCTGCGCCCCTGCTCCGGCGCGCTGATCGTGCTCTCCTTCGCGCTTTTGAACGGGCTTTATCTCGGCGGCGTTCTTTCGGTCTTTGCCATGTCGATCGGCACGGCGATCACCGTCTCGATCCTCGCGACCATGGCGGTCACCGCCAAGGGCGTCGCGCTGCGTTACGCGTCGAGCACGGCATCAGCGGCCCGCATCTCGAACGGCATCGAGATTGCCGGCGCTTTGCTCGTTCTCATTCTTGGATTGATCCTGCTCGGCGCGGCTCTGCAGAGCTGACACCGGCACGCTGGCTCAAAGCCCGCGCTTGCGCTGGTAGCGCGCTCTCAGCCAGAACAGCAGGAAGAAGCCGAGCACGAAGATCACGCCGAAGACCGCCGCAAGCCAGGGCGAAATGTCGCCGAGCTTCAGCATGATCGACGGCAGCACGAAGAAGCCGAGGCCGGCGACGACGAGAATGATCGCAGCTGCGATCGCCGGTGACTTTTCCTTGTTCTGCATGTCTTCCTTGCCGTTGTCTGGTGCAGGGGCGGGCTTCAGGCGCTATTTTGACGCCTGCCGCTCCAGATCTGCGCGAATATCTTCCAGCCGACGTATCTGCCGGCCGTCCACATCGAAGTTAGCAGGTGCAAGCCAGCTTTCGAATGCGGCATTGAGCAGCGGCCACTCGCCGTCGACCATCGAGAACCAGGCCGTGTCGCGGTTGCCGCCCTTCGATATCATGTGCTGACGGAAAACGCCTTCGAAGGTGAAGCCGAGGCGCGCGGCCGTTTTGCGACTCGCCTCGTTCTCGTTGTGGCATTTCCATTCGTAGCGGCGATAGCCAAGGTCCTCGAAGACGTGCTTTGCCATCAGGTAGTGAACTTCGGTCGAGAGCGGCGAACGCGCCATGGCGGCGCCATGGGCAACAGCGCCCACCTCAACGACACCATTGGCCGGATCGGCACGCATGTAGTTGGCCATGCCGACGATGATGCCGGTCGCCTTGTCGCGGAAGACCTCCGTGACCCAGCCGGACTTCTCCTGTGCGGCCGTCAGCCAGGCATCGAAATCCTCGATCCCCTTGAAATCCGGCTGTGTGAAATACTTCAGCAGCGGATTGATCGCCAGGCCGCCGAACCCGTCCCAGAGATCCTGCAGATGCCGTTCACGCTCGTAAGGTTCGAGCTTGACGAAACGACCTTCCAGCGTGACGCCCTTCGGCGCCGGGCATCCCTTCCAATCCTTGAGATCACGCATCGACCGCTCCTCCTCCATCCCATAGCGACGCGGGCCCTATGGGATGCGCAATAGTTGCCGTGGTACTTCATCTGCTGCATACCGGCATAGGCCAGAGCGGCGACCGACACAAATTCAAACTGGTGATGGACCCATGAGAGGTTGGGGCAGTTCCAGGAAGAACGCGCAGCGCGCTTTCCTGGAACTGCATGCTGTCGTCAAGCGGAGGCCGGGACCTTGGCAGCCGAAACCGTTGCCTCGATATGATCGACCAGCGCATCCGGAAGGCCGAGGCGGCCGGCGAGAAGATCGAGATAGCCGCGTTCCGCCCGGGTTTCCGGCTCGATCGTCAGGCGCGACGCCGTATAGACTTCCACACGCTCCTCCTCCGTCTTCGCCGCGCCGACGATCGCGTCGATATCGACAGGATTGGCAAGCTCGCCTTCCAGGAAGGCTGTCGCATCCGCCGAAAGGCCGGAAACGGACAGCTTGTCCATGATGTGTTGCCGTTCGGTTTCGTCGATATGGCCGTCGGCACGCGAGGCTGCGATCATGGCGCGCACGAGTGTCAGGGCAAAATCGTGGCTGACAGCCTCCGGCGCAGACGCGAAGCCGGAATCAGCCGGCGGCGGCAGCAGTTCCGGCTCACCCTTGGCGACCGTTGCACCGCCCGGCGTCGTGCCGGCCTGATAGTTCTTGTAGGCCTGATAGCCGAGCCCCGCGATTGCGGCGAGACCACCGAGAACGGCAGCGTTGCCGGTAAGCTGGCGACCGGACTTGGTGCCCAAGAGAACCGCCGCAATGGCGCCAGTCGCCAGCGGATTGTCCTTGGCAAGCTGCGTCACCTGGGTCGCGCGATCGCGCACCGAGCCACCGGCACCGGGCACCTGCGATCCCAGAAACTGATCCAGCAATTTCTTCGCGTCGAACATCGGGTTTCGCTCCTTGTCGGTTCCGGGCGCGTGAAGACAAATGGCATGGCGCGCCGCCCGCAATCGCGCCGTCGATGGATTGAGACATAGGAACGTTGCAGCGGAAATACAAATTCGCGCGAGAGATGCACGCCCAATAAAAAAGCCGGACTTTCGCCCGGCCTTTGAAATCAGAAAGCGGTTACCTCTGCTCAGCCCTTCAGCGTGAAGGCTTCCGCCGCAAGCTTGGTGATGCCGGCCCAGTCGCCCTTGGTGACCAGTTCCTTCGGCGCGACCCAGGAACCGCCGACGCAAACGACGTTCGGAAGCGTCAGATAGTCGCGCGCGTTCGACAGCGAGATCCCACCGGTCGGGCAGAACAGCGTGCCGGCGAGCGGCGAGGACAGCGACTTCAGATAGGCGGCACCGCCGGCCTGCTCCGCCGGGAAGAACTTCATGACCTCATAGCCTTCTTCACGCAGCCCCATGACTTCGCTGGCGGTTGCAGCCCCCGGCAGCAGCGGCACGTCGTGATCGTTGGCAACATCGATCAGCTCCTGCGTCGTGCCGGGGCTGACGATGAACTTGGAGCCGGCCTCGACGGCCGCCTCGAATTGGGCGGCATTGAGGATGGTGCCGGCACCGGCGACGGCACCTTCGACTTCGTTGGCGACAGCCCGGATCGCCTCGAGAGCGGCCGGCGTGCGCAGCGTGATCTCGATCGCCTTCAACCCGCCGGCAACGAGCGCGCGCGCCAGCGGCACGGCTGTCGCCACATCATCGATCACCAGCACCGGAACGACCGGCGCCAGTTTGAGGGTTGAAAGTAGCCTGTCGGATTTCGCGCTCATGCCGATCGTCCTTTTTAAAACGATTGAATATGCCTCCCGCATACCCCGCTCGACGCCGCTTGTCGAGACCGAAGGCCGCGTGGCGGCGGCATTGTTACGTAAGCAAAAGATAAAACACCCCATACAACAAAGAGATGACTTGAGCCTTTGCCGGAAAGAGGTAGGTTGATCACGTCGAACCTCTCGAAATCGCGGGGCATCCATGGCGAAGGAGATAGAGCGCAAGTTCCTGGTCGCTTCCGACGGATGGAGGGAGCATGCGGACAAGGGCATAGACCTCAAGCAGGCCTATGTCGTGACCATGGACGACCGGTCGCTGCGCGTGCGTATCCACGGCAACAAGTGGGCGCGCCTCACCATCAAGATCGGCAAGTCGGCACTCGTTAGAAACGAGTACGAGTACGATCTGCCGATGGACGACGCCCGCGAGATGTTGACGCAGGCAGTCGGCGTCGTCATCGAGAAACGGCGCTATCGTGTCCCGCACAAGGGTTTTACCTGGGAAGTGGATGTCTATGAAGGTGAACTTCGCGGCCTGATCGTCGCCGAAGTGGAGATGAAACGCGAGACGGACGTGCCGGCGCTGCCCAACTGGATCGGGCGCGAAATCACCGGCGACCGCCGCTATTCCAACCAGTCCCTCGCCACAGAGGGGCTGATGGAACCCCTATCATGAGTTATGCCTTTCGGCCCGGCCGGGCCTTTACCGACGACTTTCGTGCCATCGCCGCCGAACAGCTCACTGAGGCCGTGATGACCCTCGAAGGCTGCCCTGAAGGCGTGCACGAGGCCATTCATGAGGCCCGCAAGAATTTCAAACGTCTGCGCTCGCTCTACCGCCTCGTCGCCGCCGATGCCCCGCTGTTCCGGGAACGGGAGAATGCACGCATTCGCGATATGGCCGGCAACCTTTCGACCGTGCGCGACGCGGCCGCGCTCGTTGAAAACGCGCATTACCTCAAGGCCACGGCCGGCAACGACGAGGAAGAGAACGCCCTTGCCCATGTCTGCGAGCGGCTGACGACGCGCCGCGACCGCATCGCGGCAAGCACCACCGATATTCAGGATCGGGTCGCCGCCACCATCGTCAATTGCGAGCAGGCCTTGCAGGCTCTCAGCGAAGTGACGTTCGACGATCGGCGCCGCAAGACCGCCGACCGGCTGACGAAGGGATGGCGACGAACGCTGAGGCGGGCCGATCGCGCCAGGGGCGCCTGCGGAACGACCACGGAAGCCACGGCGTTTCATGAACTGCGCAAACGGGCGCAGGACTACCGCTTGCACCTCGGCCTCATGCGCGAGGTCTGGCCTTCCGCCATGCAAGCCAAGCGCGCCGAGGCCAAAGAGCTGGTCGACACGCTCGGCCACCTCAACGACCTCGCCGTCTTGACCCAGCTGATCAACGAGGAGCCGGGCCTTGCCGGCAGCAGCCAGGACCAGGCGCATCTTATCGCCGCGGTCATCGCCCGGCAGAAATCCTTGCGCGAGGACGCTTTGACGATGGCGGCAACGGTCTTTCAGGAGCAGCCGGACGAAGAGAGCCGGACGATCCGGTTGCTCTGGCTGGATGCCGCGCGCTAGCGCGCTGGCCCCGACCTATCGTCCCGAAGCGCGACAGAGTGCACCCCACACGCCTGCAACGATTGCGCTTGCGGCGCGAAAGCTGTATTTGCACCGCCCATGACCGACATTTCCACGACTCCGCGCCCTGAGACCCATGGTGAGACGCATGGCCAGTTTCTGGTGGCTGCGCTCTATCATTTCGCAAGCTTCCCGCGCTTCGCCGAATTCCGCGAACCGCTGCAGACCATCTGCGACGAAAACGGCGTCAAAGGCACGTTGCTCATTGCCCATGAGGGCATCAACGGCACGATCGCCGGCACCGACGCCGGTATCGCCGCCGTGCTCGCATACCTGCGTGCACAGCCTGAATTTGGCGCGCTGGGGCACAAGGAAAGCCGGGCGTCCTCCATGCCGTTCCTGCGCATGAAGGTGCGGCTGAAAAAGGAAATCGTCACCATGGGCGTCGAGAACATCGACCCCAACAAGATCGTTGGCACCTATGTCGATCCGAAGGACTGGAATGCGCTGATCGCCGATCCCGACACGATCGTCATCGACACCCGCAACGACTACGAGACGGCGATCGGCATCTTCAAGGGCGCGGTCGATCCGCAGACCAAGACCTTCCGCGAATTCCCCGAATGGGTGCGCAATCACACCGGCCTGCACAACAAGCCGAAGATCGCCATGTACTGCACCGGCGGCATTCGCTGCGAAAAGGCGACCGCCTTCATGAAGGAGCAGGGCTTCGACGAGGTCTACCACCTCAAGGGCGGTATCCTGAAGTATCTCGAAGAGGTGCCGCAGGAAGAAAGCCTCTGGGAAGGCGCCTGCTTCGTCTTCGACGACCGCGTCTCCGTCACCCACGGCCTCGAGGAAGGCGAACACACGCTCTGCCACGCCTGCCGTCAGCCACTGACGAAGGCCGACCTTGCCTCGCCGCACCACGAGGACGGCGTTTCCTGTATTCATTGTTACGAGATCCGTAGCGACGAGGACCGCGAGCGCTACCGCCAGCGCCAGAGACAGATCGAGCTGGCCAAGAAGCGCGGCGAGCGCCACCTCGGCAGCTAACTTTTTCGCAGAGAAAGCCCCTCATCCGCCTGCCGGCACCTTCTCCCCGCAGGCGGGGCGAAGGAGACGCGCGGCACCGCCCCATCCAGTGATCAAGCTCCAGTTCGCGAACTGCCGCATCAGACAGGCTCGGGATGGCAACGAAGGCTCCGCTCGCGACGGCCGCTCGAAGGCACGTCCCCTCGCCCCGCTTGCGGGGAGAGGGTGAGGGTGAGGGGCAAGCCAAACCCCGATCCCCATCGCGTCATCTAACCCGGCAACGCCTCGCACTCCTCAAGCGCCAACGCGCTGCGATCCCATTCATGGCGGCTGCGGGTGAAGATCGCATCGGTCGGCCGGAACACCGAGGGGTCATCGAGAGTGCCGGCATAGATCGACAGGCGCGGATCGCCTGGTGGACCGGAGCCGTAGACCTGGCTGCCGCAGGTTTCGCAGAAATAGCGGATCGAGGGATTGCCGTTCTCGGCGCGCGTCTCGTAGCCACGGCATGTGCCCGACATCGTCACATCAGTGCGATCGAAGATCATGTAGCAGCAATGGCCGGTTCCGGTCGTTCGCTGGCAATCGCGGCAATGGCAGAAGCCGGAATAGAGTGGCTTGCCCTTCGCCTCGTAGCGGATGGCGCCGCAGAGGCAGCCGCCGTTCATGACACTCATGGTTCGTCCTCCTCGAAGCCTCGGGAGGATAGCTTCGGGAGCCGTGCGGTCAAAGAAAAACCGCGCGCCGCAATTGCAGCGCGCGGTTCAGATTTCCTGTCGAAGGGAGAGCTTACCAGCTCGGGATCAGCGCGCCCTTGAAGGTGTCGTTGATGAAGGTCTTCACCTTTTCATCGTGGTAGGCCTCGACCAGTGTCTTCACCCAAGGCGCATCCTTGTCGGCCTTGCGCACCGCGATGACGTTGGCATAGGGCGACTTCTCGCCTTCGATCGCAATCGCATCCTTCTTCGGGTGCAGACCGGCTTCCATCGCGTAGTTGGTGTTGATGACGGCCGCGTCGACGTCCTGCAGCGAGCGCGGCAGCTGGGCGGCGTCAAGCTCGGCGAAGGTGATGTTCTTCGTATTTTCGGTGATGTCGGCCGGCGTGACCTTCAGGCCGGCGTCTTCCTTGACCTTGATCAGGCCCTTGGAAGCGAGAACCAGCAGCGCGCGGCCGCCATTGGTCGGATCGTTCGGGATGGCGATCGTTCCACCGTCCTTGATCTCGTCGAGGCTCTTCACCTTCTGCGAATAGACCCCCATCGGCGTGGTGATGGTGGTGCCGACGCTGACGATCTCGAAGCCGCGATCGGCGATCTGGTTGTCGAGATAGGGCTGGTGCTGGAACGAGTTGGCGTTGAGGTCGCCATCGGCCAGAGCCTGGTTCGGAACGACGTAGTCGGAGAATTCGAGGATCTCGATGTCGAGGCCCTTGGGGGCTGCGACTTCCTTCACCTTCTCCATGATCTGGGCATGTTCGCCCGGCGTTACGCCGACCTTGATGGTCTCGGCCAGTGCCGTGCCGGCGGTAAGAGCGGCAATCGCTGCCGCGATGATGAGCTTCTTCATGGGTGTCTCCTTGTTCACGTTCAAGTCTTGGGAGGAAGTCAGGTCTTGCGGTTCTTCTTGTCGAAGCGCCGCGCCAGGCCGTCGCCGGCGCTCTGGACGAGCTGCACCAGCACGATCAGCACGATGACGACGACGAGCATGACGTCGGGCATGAAGCGCTGGTAACCGTAGCGGATACCGAGATCGCCGAGCCCGCCGCCGCCGACGGCGCCGACCATCGCCGAATAGCCGATCAGGCTGACAGCGGTCATGGTGAGCGCCAGGGTCAGCGCCGGCCGCGCTTCTGCGAGCAGCACTTTGAAGATGATCTGCATCGGGGTCGCGCCCATGGCGCGCGCCGCCTCGATCAGCCCCTTGTCGATCTCGCGGATCGCCGCTTCCACCAGACGCGCGACAAAAGGAATGGTCGCGATCGTCAGCGGCACGATCGCCGCCTTGGTGCCGATCGAGGTGCCGGTGAGGAGCCGCGTGAAGGGAATGATGGCGACCACCAGAATGATGAACGGCGTCGAGCGGGTGGCGTTGACGATCAGCCCGACGATGCGGTTGAGCGTCGGCGCCGGAAAGAGCTCACCCTTGCCGCTGGTCGCGAGGAAGATGCCGATCGGAAGCCCGATCAGCGAACCGATCAGGCCGGCGACGGCGACCATGTAGATGGTGTCGACGGTGGCGCCGCCGATGCGCAGGAGAATATCAGGCGACATAACCGAGCACCTCCGTGACCAGGCCGTTTTCGACAAAGAAGCGTTCGGCGCGCCCGGATGTCTCCGCATCCGCGCCATAGGCAACGACCAGCGAGCCGTAGGGTGCGCCGCCAATCTCGTCGATCGTGCCGGCGATGATGTTGACCTCTGCACCGACGGACTTGATCAGTTGCGAGATCAGCGGCTTTTCGGCCGCGGCCCCGAAGAAGGTGAGCCGCACGACGGCACGATCGCCAGCCGCCGGCTGGGTTTTGAGGGCGCGAGCCACCGCATCCGGAAGCTTGGAGCCCGGCAGGCCCGAAAGCAGCGCCCGCGTCGTCTCGTGCTTCGGATGAGTGAAGACGTCGAAGGTATGGCCGCGCTCGACGATGCGGCCATGGTCGATGACGGCGACGTCCGACGTTACGGCCTTCACCACTTCCATCTCGTGGGTGATGAGCAGCACCGTCAGGCCGAGTTCGGCATTGATGCGCTTCAAGAGTTCGAGGATCGACTGGGTCGTCTCCGGGTCGAGCGCCGACGTCGCCTCGTCCGAAAGCAGGAGCTTCGGCTCAGTCGCGAGCGCACGGGCGATGCCGATGCGCTGCTTCTGGCCACCCGAGAGTTCGGCCGGGTAGCGCCCGTGCTTGTCGGCAAGGCCGACGAGATCAAGCAGCGGCCGGACGCGCTGTTCGATGGCGCGCTTGTCCATGCCTGATATCTCGAGCGGCAGCGCGACATTGCCGAACACGGTGCGCGAGGACAGCAGGTTGAAATGCTGGAAGATCATGCCGACGTTGCGGCGAAGGCTGCGCAGCGCCGCCTCATCGAGCGCGCCGACATCGACGCCATCGACCATAACCTTGCCGCCTGTCGGCTTCTCCAGCCCGTTGACCAGCCGGATCAGGGTCGACTTGCCGGCGCCGGAGCGACCGATGATGCCGGTGATCGAGCCGCGGTCGACGGTCAGCGAAACGGTGTCGAGTGCGGTAAAGGCACCGCTTTGGCCGGAGGCGGGAAAATGCTTGGAAACGCCGTCGAAGACGACGGCCGCGTCAGCGGGTGGCGTGGCGCTTTGGGCGGAAACGCTCATCGTTCGGAGACCCCCGAAAGTGGCGCAGTCGAATTGTGCGGGTACATAGGTGCTCTCGGATGTTCAAAACTCATGATCCCGGGCTGGCCGGGATGGGACGCGCGTCTGGTCAGGCCGACATTCGACAACGCATTCGGAACAGGGAGCACTTCTCTAACATCAAGCAACCAGTCAGTTCAACTTTGGCGCCGCATGGCCCGCATGCGACATAATCTACGGCCCTTATGGAGAATTGCCGGACCGTTTCACAGGCACGATTTTCCTGAATATGCTGAGGAGCGGCAAAACCATGCTCTTTTGCCGCACGCCCGCCTGAGAAGCGCCACATCGCGGCGCCACCACCTTGGATATCCTCGTCCGGACGGACTGCCCCCGTCGGCGTTTCGTGCTAACGGGCAAGGAGCACGGGTTACGAGGTAGGAAATGCGCATCGTCTTGACCGGAAGCTCAGGCCGTATCGGCCGGGCGATCTATAACGCACTCGCCGCAGACCATGATGTCATCGGTATCGACCGCACCCCCTTCGGCACGACCGCCATTGTCGGCGATCTCGTCGACGGCGAACTGCTGGAGCGGGCGATGGAAGGCGCCGATGCGGTCATCCACACAGCCGCACTGCATGCGCCGCATGTCGATGCGGTGGCCGACCAGGAGTTCGAGCGGGTCAATGTGATGGGCACCCATCTGGTGATCGCCGCCGCGCAATCGGCCGGCGTCGGCCGCATCGTCTTTACCAGCACGACAGCGCTTTATGGACATGCCGTCGCGGACGGCGGCTGCGCCTGGATCACCGAGGACACGCCGCCGAAGCCGCACACCATCTACCACCACACCAAGCTTGCGGGCGAAGCTTTGCTCGAAAACGCCGCGGACCGCGCCTTGCATGTGCGGGTATTGCGCATGTCGCGCTGTTTCCCTGAAGCCGCCGACCGCGTCGCAGGCTACCGGCTGCATCGCGGCATTGACGCCCGCGACGTCGCCGCCGCCCATGTGGCGGCGCTCGACAATGGCGGGCCCGCCTTCCAGCGCTACATCATCTCCGGCGAAACGCCGCTGCTTCCGACCGACTGCCGCCGGCTGGCAGAGGATGCCGCCGGGCTCCTGCGCGAACGCGCGCCGAAACTCTCGCAAGCCTTTGCCGATCGCGGCTGGGCGCTGCCGGCCACCATCGACCGGGTCTACGACCCGAGTGCCGCTATCGAAAAGCTCGACTGGAAGCCGCGCTACGGTTTCAAGGAAGTACTGGCCCAGCTCGACCGGCAGAGCCTCGAGGTCCTGCCGGTTCGCGGGGCGTCCTAGGACTTACGCAACACCGGACGGAAATTCAGACGTACCGGAGTTGCTCTGGTCGCGGGCGGATTGAGGCCGCCCGCCCATCAGCCATGGTTGCCCTTCGGGAACTCTTCGGCAAGCGCCTGGTACCACTGACCGCTTTTCTTGATGGTGCGCACCTGGGTTTCGTAGTCGACATGCACGATGCCGAAACGCATCTTGTAGCCTTCGGCCCATTCGAAATTGTCCATCAGGCTCCAGGCGAAGTAGCCGCGCATCGGATAGCCTTCAGAAATCAGCTCGGCCGTGACAGACAGATGGTCGGCGATGTAGTCGAGCCGCGGCTGGTCGTCGACGATGCCGTTCTCGACGCCCATGTTGTAGCAGGCGCCGTTCTCGGTGATGTAGCAGTCGGGCAGCTGGTACTTGGCGTTGAGCGTCTTGACCAATGCGCCCAGTGCCGGTGCATAGACTTCCCAGCCGATATCGGTCTTCACGTCGCTCACCGGCTTGGCGTTGATCGTCGCCGGATACTCCGCGCCCTTTGCCGGATCGGCGCTGACGCGCATCGGCGTGTAGTAGTTCAGCCCCCACCAGTCGAGTGGCCGCGAAATCGTCTCCATGTCGCCGTCTTCGATCGCGGGCATGCGATCTCCCAGCGCGCTCATGAAGCTCTCGGGGTATTCGCCTCTTAAGATCGGGCCGAAGAAGACGCCGTTGTGGAAGTCGAAGGCCCGCTCGGCCGCCGCCTTGTCGGCCTTGCTGTTGCTGCCGGGATAGACCGAATGCGCGTTGATGACGATGCCAGCAGGCAGGTTCGGCCGCTCGGAGCGGATCGCGTCGACGCCGAGGCCGTGCGCCAGGTTGGTGAAGTGCAGCGCATGAAGTGCTGCATCCATGTTGCGTTCGCCCGGCGCATGGATGCCGTAGAGGTGGCTGAGCCAGACCGAGCACCAGGGCTCGTTGAAGGTCGCGACTGCGTCGAGCCGGTCGCCGAGGCGGGCGATCACCGTCTTGGCGTAGCGCTGGAAGGCGTAGGCCGTCGTGCGTGCGGTCCAGCCGCCATCACCCATCAACGCCAGCGGCAGATCCCAGTGGTAAAGCGTGGCGAAGGCCTTGATGTTGCGGGCCTTCAGCCCATCGACGAGGCGATCGTAAAAATCGAGCCCCTTCTCGTTGATCGGGCCGGTGCCTTCAGGGATGATGCGCGGCCAGGCAATCGAGAAACGATAAGCGTCGACACCGAGGCTTTTGATCAGGTCCAGATCCGCGTCCAGCCGGTTGTAGTGGTCGCAGGCGATATCGCCATTGTGCCGTCCGAAGACGCGGCCGGGCATGTTGGAAAAGGCGTCCCAGATCGACGGCTTGCGCCCGTCCGCCTTGGTGGCGCCTTCGATCTGGAAGGAGGCGGTCGCCACCCCGAATACGAAATCGCCCGGGAATCGCTCAGCCAGGATCTTGGGATCGGTCATCTCTTTTGTCTCGTCTCGTTCCGGCCCCGCTGCCAGCGGGACCACGTTGTCGTCTTGTGTTTCGCCGGTTGGCCTAAGGCCGCACAGGCAAATGTCAACTCGCGAAAAAGGGCGGGAACGCCCGCCCTTTCGCCGGCTCCGGCGTTTCGTTACACCTTTACCCAGGCACCATTTCGTTTGGATGACTGTACGCAGGCATCGACGAAGGCCATGCCCTTCATGCCGTCATCAATGGTCGGATAGGTGACGGCAGGATCGACCTTTTCGCCCTTGCGCTTGGCAAAGATGGCGCGTGCGGCCTCGGTGTAGATGTTGGCGAAGCCTTCGAGGTAGCCCTCCGGATGGCCTGACGGAACGCGGCTGACGCGGTTGGCAGCAGCGCCCGCCCCGGCACCCGCCCGGGTGAGCAATTGCTTCGGCTCGCCGAACGGCGTGTACCAGAGATAGTTCGGATCCTTCTGCGTCCATTCGAGCCCGCCCTTGGTGCCGTAGACGCGCACCATCAGGCCGTTCTCGTGGCCGGGCGCCACCTGGCTGCACCACAGCAGACCCTTGGCGCGCTCGCCGTCCTTCTTCCTGAAGCGCATCATCACATGGGCATTGTCGTCGAGTTGGCGGCCGGGCACGAAGCTGTCGAGATCGGCCGAAAGCTCTTCCAGCTCGAGACCGGAGACGAAGGCGCCGAGATTATAGGCGTGGGTGCCGATATCGCCGGTCGAGCCGCCGGCGCCCGAGCGGGCCGGATCGGTGCGCCAGGCCGCCTGCTTCTGGCCGGACTGCTCGATGTTCTCCGTCAGCCAGTCCTGCGGATACTCCATCTGCACCAGCCGGATAGCGCCGATCTCGCCATTTTCGACCATCGCGCGCGCCTGCCGCACCATCGGATAACCGGTGTAGTTGTGCGTCAGCACGAACAGCGCGTCGCTTTCGTCGGCCGCCTTCTTCAGCTTCTTGGCGTCAGATAGCGTCGAGGTCAGCGGCTTGTCGCAGATCACATGGATGCCGCGCTTCAGGAACTCTTTTGCCGCGGCATAGTGCACGTGGTTCGGCGTAACGATCGCCACCGCCTCGATGCCGTCCTTCAGCTTCGCCTCGCGGATCGCCATCTGCTTGAAGTCGGAGTAGACGCGCGCCGGATCGAGCCCAAGCTCGCGGCCCGAGCTTTCCGCCTTCTCCGGTGTCGACGACAGGGCGCCCGCCACCAGCTCGAAGTGATCGTCGAGCCTGGCGGCGATGCGGTGCACCGCGCCGATAAAGGCACCCGAGCCACCGCCCACCATGCCGAGCCGGATGCGGCGCTCGCGCTTCTCGCTCGTTCCTTCGATTGCCATAATCGTCTCCCCTGTTTCCGTTCGTGTGTTGTTTGTTCGTTTGTCTCGGGCTTGTTCATCCAGCCGTAGTAGTTGCCCTTGTCCGACGGTGAGCTGCCCCTCATCCGCCTGCCGGCTCCTTCTCCCCGCGAGCGGGGCGAAGGGACCATGCGGCACCCGCCCGCACTCGTCATCACCGCAACACCAACCTAAGCAATCCGACGCCAGCCGCAGTCCGCGTCCCCTCTCCCCGCCTGCGGGGAGAGGTAGTCCTCGGGTTAAACCCGAGGAGAGGGGCAATCGCCCCCTCTGGTTACGCCAACCTCAGATGCCGAGCATGCGCCGGTTGGCCGCCTCGTCGGTGCCCGCGCCGGCAAAGTCGTCAAAGGCCTTCTCGGTAACGCGGATGATGTGGTGCTTGACGAAATCGGCACCCTCGCGCGCGCCATCCTCCGGATGTTTCAGCGCGCATTCCCACTCAACCACGGCCCAACCGGCGAAATCATTGGCCGCCATCTTCGAGAACACCGCGCCGAAATCGACCTGGCCATCGCCGAGCGAACGGAAGCGCCCGGCCCGGTTGACCCAGCCCTGGTAGCCGCCATAGACACCCTGTCGCCCGGTCGGGTTGAACTCCGCATCCTTGACGTGGAACATCCGGATGCGGTCCTTGTAGATGTCGATGTTGTCGAGATAGTCGAGGCACTGCAGCACGTAGTGCGAGGGGTCGTAGAGCATGCAGGCGCGGGCATGGTTGCCGGTGCGCTCGAGAAACATCTCGTAGGTGACGCCGTCGTGCAGGTCCTCGCCCGGATGGATCTCGTAGCAGATGTCGACGCCGTTTTCCTCGGCATGGTCGAGGATCGGCCTCCAGCGTTTTGCCAGTTCGTCGAACGCGGTCTCGACAAGCCCGGCCGGCCGCTGCGGCCAGGGATAGACGAAGGGCCAGGCAAGCGCGCCGGAAAAGCTCGCCATCGCGTTCAGCCCGAGGTTCTTCGAGGCGGTCAGCGCCAGTTTCACCTGCTCCACCGCCCAGGCCTGCCTTGCCTTCGGGTTGCCGCGCACTTCGGGTGCCGCAAACCCGTCGAAGGCCTCGTCATAGGCCGGGTGCACGGCGACGAGCTGGCCCTGCAGGTGGGTGGAAAGCTCGGTCACCTCGACGCCGTTGTCGCGCGCCGTACCGGCAAAGTCGTCGCAATAGGTCTTGGAGGTCGCCGCTTGTCTCAGGTCGATCAGCCGTGCGTCCCAGCTCGGGACCTGTACGCCCTTGTAGCCGCAGTCCGCCGCCCATTTGGTGATCGCGTCCCAGGAGTTGAATGGCGCCGCATCGCCGGCAAATTGCGCAAGAAAGAGCCCTGGCCCCTTGATGGTCTTCATCCCGATTTTCCTCCCGATGGAACGGTCGAAGATCTGTCGACCCGTCCGACCAGCTGCCGGAAAACGGCGTAAAGCACGCCGTTTCCGTTGAAACTGATAAACCTGAAACGTTACAGGTGCCGCACGCTATCAGATTTTCGACAAGGGGCAACCGGCAAAGGCACAGATTCCTCGAAGATTTGTAATCGATTTCATCCCTGGTCGGATCGGACAATCATGGAACGGCCGTCCGACCGGCCTTTCGCCCTTCTGAGCCGCGCCGCTACCCGTCGACGCACAAAGAGAAAGGGCGCCATCATGGCGCCCTCAGACTGCTGACAAACCTCTGGCGTTTGCCGGGGGTTTTTGATTCACTGGGTTATGTTGAAGAAACCCGCTCCCGAACAGACCGCACTCGAGATGGTGACGCTCGACAGCCTGGTTC